>CAWHWE010000015.1:0-7470 GCA_963832915.1 uncultured Acidobacteriota bacterium | reverse complement strand
GCGCCGCAAACAAGGTAAACCTGGTTCTCATGGGCCACACGGCAAACATGGTATTTTGAATCCCTCTTGGCCGCGCCGTCAAAAGCACGGCGCGGTGGAAGTACCGCAAGGCCGGAGAGCGGGCCTTGCGCTACAATTCATCCTATGTCGCGCTTGCGCCGGCTGCTCATCTCAGGAAAGATCTTCTTCGTAACCTGCAACCTCTTGCGAACACGGCTGCCCCTTGTTGACGCGGGCTTTGCCTGCCTGGCGGAGGCGGCCAGGGGCGTACGCACGCGCCGGGCGTTCCTCCTCACAGGGTACGTATTTGTGCCGGACCACTGGCACGCCCTGATCGTTCCCGCCGAAAATGACACTCTTCCACAGGTGATGGATGCGGTAAAGGTGGCATCGATGTGGCGCACAAACTCGAGGCGTGGCACGCGAGGAGCCCATTGGCAACCCCGCTATTTCGATGAGATCACGTGGACGGTGAAGCCATACAACGGCACCTTGCGTTACAGGCACTTCAATCCCTTGGAAAGAGGGCTGGTGTCAAGGCCGGAAGACTGGCCGTGGTCGAGTTTCCGATGCTTCGGTGGCAGCGGGAAAATCCCCTGGAGGTCGATCGGCTCGAACATCCCTTCGATGACGGAGCCCCCCTGTAGTGCAGGGCGGCGGAGCCGCGACCGAGCGTCTTTTATGAGTCGAGTTCGATTTGGGCGCCCTTCATGCCGGCGAAGCCGGCCGTGGAGTGCGGTAGCAGCAGCTACCGCCTTCCGCGGTTGATTTATACCGCAATCGCGCCAGAGCCAGAGCGAAAAAGGCGGTAGCTGCTGCTACCGCACTCCAAGGCGCTTCGCGCAAGGTTAGGCCATGACTTGTCATAAATGGACAGGAGGTGTCACCCCACTCAAATCGCAAAATGTTTGCTAAAAAAACAAGAAATTGCGGCCTTGCAGTGCAAGGCCTGCGCGCCCGTATTCGTGCCTCTTGTTTTGTCAGCTAATCGGGTGTATGAAGGATGGCAGCCAAGTTCCTGTTCAAGATCGTGTGCTTACCGATTGACTGCACGGCGATCGGATTGCACGCCAAGTGGGGTATAGATGCGCCACCCGCTGGATGACACGCACAAAGGATAATCCTATGACCGATTCGACGCAGCCGGAGTTTGGCTTTCGCACGGCGAAGGGTGAGTGGCGGCCGCCGTATCCGGTGAAATATGCGCCCCTGTTCTGCTGGCCTCCGCGACCGCTAGAAACGCTGAAATGGCTTCTGGGTTATGGCGGCTACTTGTGGCCGTGGAATACGTTCTACATGCTGCTCGCGACTGTGACGTGGCTCTGGCTCCAGCCGGCCCTGTCTCGTTGTGTGGAATTCAAAGTGGGCTGGATCAGCCAGATGTACGTCCGCAATCTCATCCTGCTCTGGCTGCTGGCTGGCGGCTGGCACTTGTTGCTGTACACCTTTAAGGTGGAGGGCATGGCGCGAAAGTATGACCCGCATTGGTTGCGCGTGGGCGACCGCAATTTCCTGTTCCGCAATCAACTTTACGACAATATCTTTTGGAGTTGCGCCAGCGGCTGCACGGTGTGGACCGCGTACGAGGTGTTCTACTTCTGGTCGGCGGCCAACCATCATGTTCCCTACGTGAGTTGGACCGAACATCCCGTTTACTGCACCGTCTGGCTGTGCTTGATTCCGATCTGGCGCGAATTCCATTTCTACTGGACCCATCGCCTCATTCATTGGAAGCCGCTGTATAAATACGTTCACTATTTGCACCACAAGAACGTTCACCCGGGACCTTGGTCCGGTATTTCGATGCATCCGGTGGAGCACCTCATATATTTCAGCGTGGTGCTGATCCATTGGGTGGTGCCCTCACACCCGATTCACCTGCTGTTCGACGCCCAGCACACGGCCCTCACGCCGGCGAGCGGTCACTCGGGCTTCGAGGGGCCGCTGTTGAACGGAAAATTGCCAGCGGGTTCCTACTTCCATTACCTGCATCACCGCTACTTCGAATGTAACTATGGTGAATCAACACTGCCGTTCGACAGGCTCTTCGGGACCTTTCGCGACGGGTTGTCCGACGTTGTAGGCGGCAAGTAAGAACCGTAGACTAATGTGCTGCGACGGCGGGTGGCGCAGACCCGCCTACCATTAACCTGGATTTCTCACTACGTCAGGGAAGGGCGGGGCTTTACAGGCTGCGGAAAAACTCTTCGAAACTGTCATTCTGATCCCGCCTTGCGGGAGAAGAATCTGGCAGCGGTTCTGGAGCCACAATGAAAATCCGGGATAGAATCAACGGATGCGCTTCCCTGCGGCTCTTTTTGCTTTCCCGATCCTGTTTGCATCGACTGCTGAACCTCAAACCATCGGCGTTATCCACCGGCTCGACGGGTCGAAGATTTCGGTTTGGGACGCGGATGCATGTGCCCGTAAGACGCTCGCAGCGGAACGCGTCACCGGGGCGGAATTGGCCGTTCTCAACAAAGGGCGGTTGGTGTGGAGTGCGGCTTACGGCATGCGGCGGAAAGATCCGCCGGTCGGGATGGACCAAGAGACGACGACCTGGGCAGCTTCCATTACCAAGAGCGTTTTTTCCACTTACGTGATGCAGCTTGTGGAGCGAGGTGAGTTCGACCTCGACGAACCCGTTGTCAGCCAACTGCCAAAGCCGCTCAACGCGTACGAGCCGTATAAAGACTCGGCCACCGAACTCGTGCGCGATCCGGCATGGCCCACGGTCACTGCGCGCATGCTGCTCTCCCACTCATCGGGTCTCGCGAACTTCGCCTTCATGGAGCCGGACAAAAAGATGCACCTGCACTTCAAACCCGGAACCCAGTTCCTGTACTCCGGCGAGGGCTTCAATCTTGTCCAGTTCCTCATCGAAAACAAGATGGGAAAGCCCCTCGACCAACTGATGCAGCAGGCCCTTTTTGATCCGTTGGGAATGACTCGCACCGGCATGATCTATCGTACCGAATTTGCCGACGATGTCGCCGACCGTTACGACCTGAACGAGAAATTCCGATCCGAGACCAAGCGCTTTCCGGCGCGGGCGGCGGGATCCATGACCTCGAGTGCCGGCGATCTCGCCAAATTCGCCTCGGCATTGCTCGATGGCAGGATCCTTAAACCGACTACCCGCGCCGAGATGCTTCGCCCCGTACTGCTCATCAACACCGTGCACGAGTTTCCTCATCCGAACGACGGAACGGGGAAAGAGGCAGGATCTGTCGGACTGGCCTATGGCGTGGGGTGGGGCCTTCTGACTCACACGCGCTTTGGCCCTGCCTTCTTCAAAGAGGGCCACGGCGATGGTGCGCAAAACTACATGATCTGCTTCGAGCGCCAGAAATCGTGCATGATTCTGCTGACCAATAGTGACAACGGCGAGTTGGCCTTCCGGCCGCTGCTCGAGACCATTCTGGGCGACACGGTTACGCCGTGGGAGTGGGAGGGGTATACGCCTGCCGAAATCGAGGAAAGCCGGAAGAACGGTTTTTAAGGATTTATTGTACGCATACCGGACTCGGCGACGCTGTCATGCCGAGCAGACCGCAACGGTCCGCTGACCGCCAATGCAGGCCGACCCGGTTTAAAACCTGATATCGAGTAGTACCGCGTCCTCGCCGATGAGGCTCTCAAACCCGGCTCCCTTCAGACTGATGAAAATGGCTCCCTTTTAGGGCGGCGTTGACATCTGGCCCTGTGCACTTTCAAGAAGACACGCAGAGCGAGATCCTTCGCTACGCTCAGGATGACACCCGTGGAGAGTTTTTCCGCAGCCTGTTTAGCCCCGCCGTTTCAGGATGTTCCCAAGTATCCTTCCGGCTCCCTGCTAACCTGCGCGCAGCGGTGATTAGAATGAGCCCACCTGCGAGAGGTGCCGCACCCGCTGAAGCGTATGCGTATGCTCGAAGAGACGTCGGTCGGCGGTGACAAACGGGCAGTCCAGTTCAACTGCCAGGGCCAGGAAGGAGGCGTCGTAAAACGTGAGGTTAAACTGGCGGCCTAAACTGACAGCGCGCTTTAGCAATGGTGTGGCCGGCGGGGCCACCACAAATGGGAGACCCTCCAGGCCGTCGAGGGCTGCTTCGAGGCCGGTCAACCTCAGGCGGGTCTTAAGCAGCAGGATGTTGCCTACATCATACAGAAGCAGGGCGGGGACATGCACCTCTACACGCCGCCGCTCAACCTGTTCGAGAAGCTGTTTGGCTTCCTTCAGTAGCTCTTCGTCGCGCGTCTTGAACCACTTGATGAGGACCGAGGTGTCAACGACGATCTTTGCGCCCATAGCGGTTATCGCGATAGTAACGGATGATGTCAGTCGAATCCCACTGGCCCACCCAGCGCTCCTCCAGCTCTCGCAAGGGCGCCACCGCCTCCTTCCATGATTGGCGGTCGCGGCTCTCTCCGACCATGCCCCGCAGCGCCTCGCGGATCAGCCCACTTCGCGATCGCCCCTGCGACCGTGCAGCCCGATCTACCTTCTTGAGAAACTGACTGGGGAAAGAAACCATCACCTTGGCCATTGGGGCCTCACCTCGCAGCCCATCATAACACCCGCATAGGAACGAGGCAATAATTCTTATATAACGCGTCCGGCCGGGCGGCGCAGACCCGCCCACCACACGTAATGAAGATGATTGAGGCCGTGAGAATGCTGGGGCCGAGGCGTGCACCCTCTTTTACCGCGCGCCTTGCTCGCGGGTGTTAAGCCAGTTTACGTACGCCGTGTAGAGCGTGGTTGATTGGGGAGATCCGGCAAAAGCCGCAGAACCGGGCTTATTCATCATGCCCTGGTATTGATAGACCAGGATCTGATCAACCCACGGCGAGACAGCCTCTAACTGCCGGAGGACGCGCTCAAAGGAGGCAGGTAGTAAGGCGCTCTCGTAGACCTTCCGCTCAAACTCGAAGATCTCCACATCCGCCCAGATGGCCGCTCTCTGTGCACGGTCGTGCGCCTTCCTCAGCCCCTCGTAGAATGCTGACGTCTCCTCTGGCTTCGACTTGCGGACGCCGACCTCGTCCTGGTACGCGACGATGTCCACATCCAAGGAAGCCAACTGCCGCACGTATTTGTCATCGGGGATGGCAACCCGCGTCCCATAAGGCGCGATCATAATGCGCGCTTGCGGCGTCAACTGGCGAGCCAGCCGCGAACAGGCGTTGACGTATTGAATGAACTGCTCGGAATAATACCGATTGATGAAAGCCTCGTTCGGCCAATACCAACCGTAGAAACTTCGGTGGTGGCTGTAAAGCTTGGTGACCTCCTCGATGGCCTGCAGCCGCTTCTTGGCGGCTTCGGGGTCGGAAATGATATTGGCGCTCTGCCAATCGCCATAGAAGCCTCCCCCGATAAAGAACTTCACACCGTACTTGTCCGCCGCGGAAAGAACCGCTTCCAGAGGGTCAGGACACGCCAATTTCCACTGCGGGAAAATCGTCGTAGGGAAAAATGATCGGAAATAGAGCGCGGTCGCCATGAGCACCAGGTATTCCATCCCCACGTCAGCAATTTCTTTGATTTTGGCATCCCACTGCCGGCAGGTGAAGGAGGCACAGGCGGGATTCCAATCCACCCCTTCGACAGTGGCGTGGTGTTGAAATTCAAACCAGCTCCCCGAAATCGGTTTGACTGCCGCGGAAGCGGGGGTTGGGTTCATGCTGCGCGGAAAAAACTCAAGCATCGCCCCGCCCGCGCCCAAGGTATGTAGGAAATCCCGTCGGCTCAACTCTCTCATGGTTCCGGCCTTTCTCCGATTCAGTAGGAACAGACGTTTCGGCTCGTCAAACTTGCGTGCCGTGCTGCGGCGCTGAATTGTATCATTGCCAGCCTGGATTTCTCACCCCGCTCTGCCGCTTCGACCCTGAGGGCGTAAGGGCAGGATTAAACGCACGGCTGTCCAAGTTGGAGAACTCTTCGAGTGGCCAACGGGGCTCCGTCCGTCAGCCGACGGATGCGGAAAGCCTCTGAAGGTGCGAAAAGAACGCGTTTTGGGGCCGCGTCGTAGGGTTAGCCCTTGTGGTTGCCTTAGGGCGGCCACAAGGGCCGCCCCTACAACACGATCTTTTCACAACTTCTCTGGCTTTCCGGCCAAGCCCCCCGTCTCCGCGTCGTCGGAGGTTTTTTCTTGACGTGAAGGTGGAGATGTAGTAGCCTAGACTTGTTGACGTATGATGTCCGCCGGCAGAGATTCTGAAATATGAATTGTGGATACGGTGGATGGCAGTCATAAGACACAATGTCATGTCCTATAAGGAAAGAAAGAAACTATCAACTTCAAGAAATGAAGGATCGACGCGGGAATGTCTATGAAAACAAAGGGTCGGACTTCCACAGGCGGTCGCAAAGCGGGAATGTTATAGAAAACACAGGTAGTTACGCGCTGAAAGCGGGAATATTATTGAAAAGATAGCTAGTTAGGTCCTGGTGGGTGGTAAGTGGGGGGAAGAGTCACAGCCAATCCTCGACTGTTGACCGTTGACTGTTGACTTTCTTGGCGGGTGATAGGTGGTAGGTTTTGAAGAGCAGGTCCCAGGGACTACCAGAGTGTCCTTACAAGGGGGCTTTGGCGAATTCGCTGGTCGCGGGTTATCAATGTCATCCCCTCAGCTCGCGCCGTGGCAGCAATGAGGCGAGGGGAGACCCGATGTCCCCGACGATCTCCACCACGCCTTTGAGACAGGCAAAGATATCGTCGCCGTGCGTGTCCAGTGGAACCAGCTTGGCCACCGGCCGCCCTCGCTTCGTGATTACCACGGGCTGCCGCGTAGCTCGAACTTGGTCCATGACTTTCAAGCAGCGCGACTTGAACTCCCCCGCCGGCATCGATCTCATGTCCACCTTCGCATGTTCATGGTCACATTATAATGACCATTAATTGCGAAAGTCAAGCGAGGGTCGCAGTGTCATTCGGAGTGACGTCCTTTGCCCTTGTGGCTGATCGTTACCATATTTTCGGCTGGACACCAGGGACAAATCAAAAGCCCTCTCCCCTGGGGAGAGGGTGGTGAACCCGCAGTCGCGGGAGAGCCAGGTGAGGGGTTACTTTCACGTTCACATCTGGTGGCTGGCGCAGACCCCTGCACGTGGGGGTATGCAATTCCCCTGGAGAGCATACCCGCATTCCAACCCTGACGGAACAGAGTCCCTTCGGGAGATCGCAGACCCCACAGAACGGGGTGTGCGCCAGCCTGCGGCATAAATCAAGCGAGGCGCACCTCATACACCTTTGGCCTTGCTTCATTCCGCCCCCATGCGCTTTCAGCAGGCGTCGGGCTGGTGGTGATACGTCTCCCAGCCTTTGTAATTGCTCAGGGCCTCAGCCACGGCGCACCCGTAGTGGCTGCGGTTCACGGCCACGTGATGCTCGTAGCCGTGGTTGCAGATGTATTTCAGCAACTTTTGCATTTGCGGGATCTTGACCACTCCATAGCCGCCGAAACTCTGTGGCCGGTCGCCGG
>CAWHWE010000014.1:0-269175 GCA_963832915.1 uncultured Acidobacteriota bacterium | reverse complement strand
GTACTACTGCCTACTGCTTTTCCCCCTTCCCCCGCCAATGGGATTTGAACCTGAAACATGCAGCCCTCTCCCGGCTGGCTAAAAGCCCTGATTGTTCCCCCGTGGGCTTGGGCGATCCAATGCCCGATGGATAATCCCAAACCTGCGCCTCCGGTTTGGCGCGAGCGTGCCCGGTCGGCGCGGAAAAAGCGTTCAAAGATGTGGGGAAGGTCCTCTGCGGCAATGCCGATTCCGGAGTCTCGAACCTCGGTCACAGCGTATCCATCGCTTGAACTCAGGGAAACCGTAATTCGGCCCTGGGGCGTAGTGAATTTCACGGCGTTGTCGAGCAGAATCAGGAACAACCTTCGCAGCGAGTTCGAATCGCCTTCTATCCAGACGGGAGATGCCGGCAACTCCTCGCGGAAAGTAATCTGTTTTGTCTCCGCCAGGGTTCGTCCTTCGAGGCAAGCCTCGCCCACGCATTCGACCACGTTGATAGGGGTGCGCTGGAGGGCTTCGGCCCCTGAGTCAGCGCGGGCTAGCAGCATCAAGTTTTCAATCAGGGAGGAAGTCCTTTGCAGGTCTTCCAGGATTTGTCGCAACGTCTCGCGGTACTCCTCTTCGGAGCGGGGCCTTCGCAAGACGACCTCCGCCCGCGTCCGCATAAGCGCCACCGGAGTGCGCAGCTCGTGAGAAGCATCGGCGGTGAATTGCGTTATTCGCCGGAACGCTTGCTCCAGCCGCTCCAGCATGCCGTTTAGAGTTTCCGATAAACGTTGCAGCTCGTCTCTCGTGTGGGGCGCCACCAGGCGGCGGGAGAGATTCTGAGCGCCGATGCTGCGAGCTTCGCGCGTAATCTGATCCACCGGCGCCAAAGCGCGCCGGCTCAGCCAGTAGCCTCCAGCCGACGCCAGCAAGACAAGAAGCGGCGAAGACAGAAATAGAACCCGGCGGAAACGGTCCAGCGCCTCGTTGTAATCGTCCAGAGGGTAGGCAAGCTGCACAAGATAGGTTTCGCTCCCCGCCCGGACTGGAAGCGTCAGCACCCGCAAGGGCACGCCGTTCGGTTGCTGTGTGGTGATCGAAGTCCCGTCCCCCCTTGGCGCCGCCGGGCCGTAGTGGGTCATCGTTTTGGAGCGATAGATCCAGTTGCCCGCCGGGTCTGAAACTTGCAAGAGATCGCTTCCTGCCCGGATCTCTTCGTCTCGGTCGAGTTCGTGCCCCAGCTCAACCCTTCCCTGAGACGCTGTTCGCTCGATCAGCTCACGGACTCCCTGAATCTGATCTTGTAGGTTCTCGTCCACGGTTTCGAGAATGCTGCCTCGCATCCCATAGAATGCGACGACCCCAAAAAGGGAAAAGCCAGTCACCAGGACGGCGAAATACCAGGCCATAATCCGGATGCGAAGAGGAAGGCTGGTCATGGCTTCGGACTCCCCCTCAGGCAGTACCCAATTCCACGCACCGTCTGAATCAGCTTAGGGCTGAACCCCTTGTCCACTTTACCCCGGAGCAAGCGTACAAAGGCATCCAGGGTGTTCTCCTCGATGTCGTTTTCGAGTCCCCAAACGGCTTCCACAATTGCGGTGCGGGATACCACCCGGCCCGGGCGCCGCATAAGCAACTCCAAAAGGCGGTACTCAGTCGGAGAAAGGCGGATTTCCCGGCCCCCTCGGATGGCCTGGCGCAAGGCAGGATCGAGCGTTAGGTCAGCCACCTGTAGGCGTGTGGGCCGTGGAGCCGAACCCCGCCGGGCTACCGTCCGCAGGCGCGCCAGGAATTCCTCGAAGGAAAAAGGCTTCGTCAAGTAGTCGTCCGCCCCCAGATCGAGCCCCTTGACGATGTCCGGCACAGCGTCACGGGCGGTCAATATCAGGATGGGAGTCTGATTTCCGGAGTGGCGGAGCCGCCGCGCGACCTCAAAGCCATCCACTTTAGGCAACATGAGGTCGAGCACAATGACATCAAATTCATAGACTCTGGCCAGCTCCAACCCTTCCAAGCCATCGAACGCCAAAGCGATGCGATGGTTCTCCTCCTCGAGCCCCTTCTTCAGGAGCTCCGCCATGCCTTTCTCGTCTTCAATAATGAGCACTCGCATAGTCAGGAATAACTCAATTGCATGCCCCTATCATAACCCCACAAACCTGAAGATAAACTGAAAGTCTAATTTGAACGTAGCGCCGCCCTTTGGGGCGGCAAGTGCCAGCCCAGCGCCCGCGGGACCGGCGCTCAACCCGAAATCAGGACAGCACCGCCGGGAAGGTTGCGGTGAATTCACTTGTGGGCTGGACCGCAGGCGCGTTTTTTCAGGCTTTGGCGGAGGTGAGGGCCGAAAATCGCTTGACAGGTTCCAGCTTATTGCTTACAGTGTCCCCTAGCCACCATGAAACGGAACCTAGGAGACTTTCATTAGAGGAGAGGAGCAGCATATGGCGAAAGTGTTGACTAAATCACAAGTAGTAGCACATCTGGCAGAAAAGGCGGAGATTCAAAAGAAGGCTGCCGCCGCAGTCCTGGAGCACCTCGCTGCTTTGGCGACGAAAGAAGTCAAGGGCGGCGGGCAATTCGTGGTTCCTGGAATCGGCAAGGCGGTTAAGGCACACCGAAAGGCTCGTGTGGGTCGTAATCCTCAAACCGGTGCGCCGATCAACATTCCGGCAAAGACAGTCGTCAAGTTTCGCTTGGCCAAGGCATTTAAGGATGCCGTGGTGCCTCCCAAGAAGAAATAGCGATTCAGCCGCGAGTCACCGTTCTGGCCCGCGGCTCCTCGCACAAACACTGGGAAAGTTGACCGCCGCACTCTGTGAATGAACTTGCGCCGGGTCGAACCGTATCCGTGGCGAGAGGACTTCACCAAGAGGAGCAAGGGTCGTGGTGTAGCCCCGTGAGGGTTTGCGTTCTTTGGGGCTTGGCGCTCTTGCGCGTTGCCGCTTCTTTGACGAACTTCACAGGCTGGGCGCTAGCGCGCGTATCGGGTGGGGCGAGGGCCCTCTTCCAGGGCCTGCCGGTCCCAGATCATTCCTTCCCGTGAATAGTGGGCTATCTCAAAGTCCTGGGTCAATTCCAGCGCGTCCACGGGGCACGCGTCCTCGCATAACCCGCAGAACATGCAGCGTGAAAGGTCATAGGTGAAGGTCGTCAATCGCTTCTTGCGGTCCTCGGTCCGCGCCCATCCCACCACAATCAAGTTCTCCGGACATGCTATCGAGCAGAGGTTGCAGGCGATGCAGAGTGTCTCGCCGGTTTCCGGATGGTTGTTCAGGCGAGGGGCGCCCCGGTAGCGTTCCGCGACCACCGGGCGCTCCAGCGGGTACTGTTCGGTGCAGGTGGCGCTGGGGCGCTGATAGGAAAACGTCAGCCGCAGGCCCTTGATGAGATCAATCAGAAATATCCGTCGAACCAGTTCCCTAACGCTCATTTCTCATACCCTGCCTTTTCTTCTCCTCAGCAGTTGGAAGTCGAAGCCCCAGTTTCGCCGCCCCACGGCGCCAGCAATTCCCCATCCCCATGGTAGATTGGAAATATCGGTGGGTAAAGGACATAAGTCACAAGTGCGGACCGCTGCACGGGCGAGGCTACTCTCGGCCAATTTCGAATTCCCACCGGCAGTCAAGCAAGAAATTACCCCAGGACGAAAGGAGCTGTGAAATAATCGACTTCCGGCTCGGATGAAGGCAGATCGAACATGAAACGCATACTCTTAGTTGCACTTCTGTCGTTGTTCATTGTGTACCTCGGTGACTATCTCGCAGTCCGGTGCAGGATCCCGAAGACCCGTAATCCGTTCGGCACGGTGAAAGTCCAGCGCTATTATGCGGTCGGGATGAAGAACCGAAAAACCGAGTTTATGTTCCTCGAGCCGGAAAACCAGGTATGCGTCCACTCTCTGTTTCCCCACTTCGGCGACAGCCCATGCTGGTACCTCAGTCGGAGAAATGTAAAACGGATCGATATATGATTCCGGAGACGACACGACAGATTTGACGCTTGACTTCGGAATTGCAAATGTGGTATCAAACAGTCTTGACACTCCCATCCAAAGTTGCCTCATGACGCCCTGAAGGGTTGTTATGGAGACCAAAAACGTTGATTTTTCGGATCCGCGTAAGCTGCTTGATTTTGTGGCGCCGGAAGGCGTTCGCGTCCAATACAAGAGGCGGAGCACTGTCTTTTCGCAAGGCGACCCCGCCGACTCTGTTTTCTACATCCTGAAGGGGAGAGTAAAGCTCACCGTCTTTTCCAAGGAGGGCAAAGAGGCAATCGTAGCGCTTCTTGATAGTGGGAGCTTCTTCGGTGAGGGATGTCTGGCGGGTCAGCCTCGTCGCATGGCGAGTGCTTCTGCAGTCTCCGATTGCCTCCTTTTGAGCGTTGGAAAGCAAGCGATTATGCGCCTGGTTCATCAGCAGCCCGAGTTCTCATCGCTTTTCGTGTCGTTCCTGCTTGCCCGGAATATCCGGTACGAAGAGGACTTGGTGGATCAGCTCTTCAACTCCAGTGAGAGACGCCTGGCCCGTATTCTGCTCTTGCTTTCCCATTTCGGAAAGGAAGGTAAACCGGAGAAGATAGTCCCCAAGATCAGTCAGGAAGATCTGGCGCAAATGGTTGGCACAACCCGGGCGCGCGTCAATCATTTTATGAATAAGTTCAGGACCCTCGGCTTCATTGAATACAACGGGGGGTTGGAAGTCCACAGCTCCCTCCTGAGTGTCGTCCTTCACGACTAGTTACGGTTCCCAGGAGCAAATTCACCCGTAGCCGCCCGTTTTCTTGCTGCACAAGTTGACCCTTTTCTACAGCGCATCCGCGCGGTCGGTGAGCCACTCGAGCGAAAAACGAGCAAAGCTGACCTTCTCAATGGAGGAATGCTCTCCCCGTTCGTAAAGACACCCTATCGTCATGTCAGGAAGAACGGTCAAGCAAGAGTAGCCCGAGGGGCCGGCGTTAAGCAGTTTGGCAACGGGCCACGTCTTGCCCTCGTCATAGCTCATCCGCACGGTCAACTTGATTCGCTCCGTTTCACTGGCGGGGTTGGAAAAAAGCAGGCGGTTTTTCATGAATTGCGGAGATTCGGTGTAGCGAATGAAGCTCGCCTGGCAGACCGGCTCAATAAGCGTGGGATCGCTGGTAATCTTTGACCAGGTAAGCCCGCCGTCTTGGCTCGTCGAGAGCCCCCGATGGCCCTTATCCCGGTAGTTCCTTATATTGAGCAGGAGCGAGCCGTCCGTCAGCTCTACGATTTGGTTCTCATCCGTATTTCCCTCAGTCGAACCGCCCAAGCGCCACGTTTTTCCGTGGTCATCGCTGTAAATCACATGGTTGAACGCAACATTCGCTATCACGTGGTTGCAGGGGATCACCAGGCGTCCGTTGCGCAGTTGGATTCCGACGCCCGGGCCGGGAACGACGCGGTTCCAGTCCGAGCGATTCACCGAGGCGGTGATGTCGGCAGGGCCGGCCCACGTCGCACCGTCATCGTTACTGTGCATCGTCCACATATCACTGATCCGGCCCCGGGCTTTTGCGACGGCATCGTCATTCTTGTACTTCTTGGTCGACGTCCTTATCAGCAACAACCAGACGGTGCCTGTGGCGCGATCGACGACGGCGGTGGGGTTGTTGAGCGCGTTGGTCCCATCGCTCGCCACGATCTGGACTGGGGTCCAGGTCTTGCCTCCATCGAGACTCCGCCGCAAGAGTATCTCGTTGTGGCCATGGTCGGCCGCGCTGTCTTTGCGGCCCTCCACAAAAGCCAGAACCGTACCCTTTTGGGTGGTAACTAAAGCAGGAATACGATAACTGTTATAGTCTCCCTGGGTACCAATGAAAAGATCTGTTTGTTCAGGTCCTGGTATTTCCGGCTTCACTTGTTGTACCTTCGGGCCTGCGCCACAGGAGGAAAGCCACACCGCCAGGACGAACAGAGCAAGCAGAGTTACAAACGTATAAGAAAAATGCTGCGGTTTCGCGCGCATGAGTTCCACCCTCCGACTCCGGTAAACGTTGGCCACTCCGCAACGCTCCGACTCTGAAAGGCTCGTATCGCGGGCAGAGGCTCGACCTCGGGTTACGACATCACTCACGTGAGAGCACCACCCCGGCGCTCGGCGCGCCACCCCTCCTCATCTGAGGAGGGGAGTTCTTCGGCTAAGTCCCCTCCTGATTCAGGACGGGTGGCGCACCAAACGCCGGGGTGGTTATTCGGGCCGGCGCGGGTCAGTCCCCAATTCTTCCCGCGCTCCAGCGGATGGCGTCCTGGACAAGGATGCGGTAGCCCGGGTACAGGTGCGCCGTCTCGCCGTGGCCGAGCTCAATGTACACCACGCGGGATTTGGGATAAGGACTAATCCAAGCCACCGGACCGTCGCTGGTGGGATTGTCGGTCCTGAGCAGCACTTTGACGTCCGGCGAAATCCACATTCCCTTGTAGGTTTCATCCCACATGTGAAGCGTTCCCAGGCGCGCCGTAATGGGGTGCCTGGCGACCACTTTGATGCACTGTTCTTCATCGTGCTTGTAAGTCGAGGCCGGCATGCCGCCTTCCGGCTTCGTAAGGTATTTGCCGCCCACCACCTCCTTGTACCACCACTCCCAGGACGGGTAATCCGCAATGGCATGATGGAGGACCACAATCCCCTTGCCGCTCTCGACAAAATCGCGCAAGTGAGTCTTCTCGGCTTCGGTTATTTCACTGGAGAAATCGTAGAGGACCAGCGCGTCGTAGCGGCTGCGAATGTCGTTCCGGAAAGCCTCGTGGTTAGAAAGGGCATGGTCCCAATGCAGGTCATCCGTGCCTTCGAAAACAGTATAGAAGGTAGTCGCATACGCGTGCCCTCCGGTAACCACGAGCACTCGCAGGGGCTTCGGTCCTGTCTTGGCTGCGCTCACATCGGCAGGCAGTGTGACACTGCCGGTGGCGGCCCATTCGGTTCCTCGTAGAAACGTATTTACAAAGCCGGTTTCCTGCATGGCGGCAACGTCGTGGCCAAGCGCCGTGTACATGACTCGGCCCTTTCCGTAATTGACCGTCCAAATCATCGGCTCGTCCTTGCCCGTGCCGCCGTTCGTGGGATCATCGAAAGCGGTGGCCAGGACGTGTGCATCAGGTGACATCTGGTGGCTGTGGTAAAGCTCGTCCGAGACCACGAACGATTCCTTCATGCCTTGAGTGATGGGGTGCCCCCGGTCCACGAATTTCACGCTAAAGCAGTGCCTGGGCGCATGGGCTGTCTTCGGCGGGCCTTCGGTCCACCAGCCACCGATCATCTTCAGATACTCCGGCCAGGGCGGCTCTTTGAATCCCATGGGCCGATGGTTGTCGCCCAGCACTACGAGACCTGCGAAGGAGTAACTGGCCGCATGGACGGCCACCAGCCCTTTGCCCGATTTCACGAAATTCTCGACGGCCTTCTCGGTTACTTCTCCCCAGCGCGGGCCGTCGTAGTCGAGCACCAGGACATCGTAAGCGGCCAGCGTCGCCTCTGTGATTCCCATTGGCTCTTCTTCCACCCGAACGTCAAAGCGCCCGCTCCCGACAAGGGCCTTCCGCAAAAAGGGCGTGGTGGTCCGCCAATCGTGGTTGTTCCGCCCGGAAAGGATGAGGACGCGAACCGCTCCCGGCTTGAAGAAAGGAATCGTCACCTGCGCGGCGCCATCCTTGCAGCAGAGCAGTACGATTGCCAGCAGGACTGTCATTTTGGCTAAAGAATAACGCTTCATATGTATTCCTCGATTAGTGCGACGTAGGGGCACATGGCCATGCAGGCTTGTGCAAATTACGCGCGATCCCGTCAAAGATAGCCTGCGGCTCTGCCGCCTGACTTGCGGAAAGGCTCCGAAGCTGTGAAAGAATCGCGTTGTAGGGGCGGCCCTTGTGGCCGCCCTAGGGCAACCACAAGGGTTGCCCCTACGGCGCGATGGCAAAACTTGATTTTTTCACAGCTTCTCCGCCTTTCCGAAGGACGTGCATCTTGAAGAACCTCCTCCGCGCAGGCTGGAAGGCTGAGCCTTCCAGCCTGCGCGGAGGAGAACGAGGGGTGCGACATCGGTCGGAAAGCCAAAGGCTTTCCGCAAGTCCGGGCGGCATAGCCGCGCTGAGCACGGGCTTGATCTGCTAATTTGGACAGCCCGGCATGGCCATGCGCCCCTGCGTACGGTGCTAAAAGACAAGTCGCAGAGCGCCGACCCCTCACCCGTCCCCGTCGGCTGACGGGCTGTTAAAAGCGCCGGCAGCGGGACACCCTCTCTCCTCGGGAGAGGACAGGCCCCGAAAAGTCTCTGAAGTCGCCTAATCCGCAAGCAAGAACTGCCCGGCTAAAGCCGGCCTCTACGTTGCAAGCACAGCGTTCAAATGCGCCAGGCTACGGCGGGCTTGGTCTTCGGTGCCGCACTCCACCGATAGGACGCCGTTGAAATCTGATTCGCGCAGAATGCCGACCACCTTCTTCCAATCGATCACACCGTCGCCACAGGCGCATCCAACCGGCGTGCCGGTCACCTTTCCGCGTTCCGCTTCCGAATGCTCGATGGCGATGTCCTTGGCGTGCACGTGCACCAGCAGGTGGCGGACCGCCCGCAGGCCCTCGTAAGCGTCTTCGCCCCCCAGGTAGGCGTTCCCCGTGTCGTAGTTCACACGCAGGTACGGCGACTTCACCAGGGTGGCGATTCGCAGCAACCCCTGGGTAGACTTGGAAATGCTCTGGTGCGGTTCGATGCCGATGTAAATCCCATATCGTTCCGCCGTGCGGAGGACCGTGGCGAGGGTGTATTTCATCACCGAAAACGCCTCGTCCACACTCACCCAGGAGGGGCGGATGCCCTCGTCGGTATTCACCACCGGCGCCCCCATGGCGGCTGCGAACCGAATGGCCTTTTGTAGGTAAGGCACGCTGATTTCCGGCCGCATCAGGGGACAGTGGGCGCTGAGGGCGGAGGCTCTGACCTCATATTGGTCCAGGATGTCCTTCATTTCGCCCGGATCATCGTCGAGAGAGAAAGAATGGAAGTAGCCGGCTTCGCTGAGCAGTTCGCGCCCGTTGTGCACCATCGGCTCAACGAAGCGATAGCCGAGCCGCGCGGCGCGCTCCACCCCTTCGGCAAAAGGCTTGTCTTGCGACCGGATGAATTCCATGTTGACCCCGGCTTGAATGCTCATACCTCCCACTCCTTTTGCCAGACCGCTTGGCTTTTTTGTTTGTAAGCGATATTCCCCATGTGACAGGCCACGGCGCCGTAATGCCCCGCGACCACGTCGGCATTGGGTTGTTGGCGCGTGCGCATGCACTCCAACCAGTTCGCCATGTGAGCGTCGTTCGTCGGCCCGCTGACAATTTCCCCGAGCTGGGCGTTCTCTTTGCTGGGAATGAATCGGTAGCCGTAGCGGAAGATGGAGAGCCTGCCCCCTGTGCCCATGAACACGATGTCCGCCGCGCCCGTAGGGATCATGTCCGTGAGCGTCGCTTCGAACGTCACGTTCAGCTTCTCGGGATACTCGAGCGCGAAGTTGATGTTGTCCGCAGTGTCCCGCCCGTCATCGTAGAGGTAAATGCCACCCATCGCCACCGCCGTCAGAGGACGCTGGATATTCAAGAACCAATGCACCACGTCCACCATGTGTACGAAGAGCCCGCCGGTCTGCCCACCCGTGGAAAAGTCCCAGTAAGCAAAACGGTTGAAGTAGCGTTTGGCATCCCAGGGGATCTTGGGCAACCAGGCAAGGCAGGCATCCCAATCGAGTCCGGGCGGCTTTTGCTCGAACCCCTTGGGCACCGGCGTCAAGTAACCGCCATTGGCGTTCCAGATGGTGCGCACCATGTTCACTTTTCCGATCAGTCCACTGTCAAAAAACTTCTGCTTTGCCTCGAGGAAGTGCGGCGTGCTTCTCTGTTGCGTGCCCACCTGGACGATTCGGTTGGTCTCCCGCACGGCCTTCACCACTTTCAGCCCTTGCTCCGGCAGCGACGTCATAGGCTTTTCCACGTACACGTCCTTGCCGGCGTTGCAGGCATCAACTGCGATCTGTGCATGGACATGGTCGAAAGTTGCCACGATGACGCCGTCGATATCCTTGCGCTCGAGCAGTCGATGGTAGTCGGCATACTTATCCACTTTCTTCCCCGCAGTATCTTCACCCTGGCCGCGCCGCACATCCCAGATGTCCGACACCGCAACCCAATCGAAATTACCCACCTCGTTGGCGCGCTTCATCAGGTAAGTCCCACGCTGGCCTGAGCCAATAATGCCCAAGCGGGGGCGGTCGTTGGCCCCCATCACGCGCAGGGCCGCAGCCGCTGTGGCCGCGCCCACCATGAAAGTTCGTCTCGTTATGCTCGTTGACACGGCATTCCACCTCGCTTTATCGGGAGTAGCAAGAACTCTCTCGTTTCGGGCAGTAAGCATACCAGAAAAATTCCGGCTTGCAACCGATAAGGCAATCACTCTTTCCTGGCAGCCCGCTGCGCTGCCAGCTTTGATTTACTTGTCGCGGCACGAAGAATTTGAAATTCATACTGAGTGATAATTACAGGAACCTCGGGCCACGGTGCGTGAAGCGCTCTGGAGTGCGGCAGCTTGCTGCCGCTTTTCTCCCGCGAGCTTGCTCGCGCTTCATTGATCTGAGTACTGCGCTCCTGTGCACGGCCAGCAAGCTGGTCCCGCCGAGCGGGAAAAGCGGCAGCAAGCTGCCGCACTCCAGAGCGTCCCTGCTTCCGTCGTGGTCAGAAAAGGCCCAACCCAGAGGCCGCTGAGATCCGTGCTCTTGGTGAGGTGGTATGTGGGGAGGACCCACCCACCATCTACCCCAAACCGTTTACTAACCTCCTTTCTTTTCAGCAACATTCCCGGTTTAGACTCATAAGTGCCTGTATTTTCTATGACATTCCCGCTTTTACTCCCAGTCTTCGACGGCGGCCCTTTTTTTTCATAGACATTCCCGCGTCGTTCTTTCATTTTTGAGAATTCCTTTTCTCTTTCCCTTCCAAGCTCAGACTTACTGGCCGTGGGAGAGTAGGAATCTATCCGGGCTTTTCGTCGCACTTGGCATCTCCCCGAGAATGCCAACAAAGTGTTCCCAGGCTGCCTTGACTCCCGGCATAGCCTAAGCCCACTAATATAGCCTATCTTTTCCGTTTGTCAAGAGACAGGAAGTCTGGGAGTCATTATGAAAGTGGCAGAGCCGGAAATGTGGATTTCGTAGCCCGCATCACTATCGATGATTACAGCGTTGCGGCGCACGTGGCCGGAAGGCGTGGGCCACAGTTTCGAACCGCAGTTTCACCGAGGGGGCCCTTCAGGTCACTTCTCAGGAATATTCGCTGGCAACTTCGAGGGAGATGCGTGTCCATTTGGCAACCCGCTCGGGTTCGCCAAACAACGTCTGCGTGTCCCTCAGGCACACTACCATGCAACAGTCCCTCGTAATGTCGAAGGCCCTCCTCATCGCCCGCCGAATGCGGTCTTCGTCGAACAAGGTGATCGTTTCTACCGGATGCGGCTTCCACGAAAACACGTAATCAAGTCCAAGCTTTTCCGCCGCGATCTCCAGATTCGAGGCATGACTGACTGACAGCTCACGGAGATGCGGTATGTTCTTAAGGACCCTGTCCCATTTCCTGTCGTTCGCCTCACAGCACCCATAACAGTTGAGACCAAACCACGCTGCGATCCGGGCCTGATAGGGCAAGACAAACTCTTCCAGCAAGCCGGGAGAAACGCCGGTGAATTCCTGCGCCTGAAAATAGCCCCAAAGGTGTTCGGTTGTCACATGATTCGGGTTAAAGCCGTCCCTTGGCAATTCGTCCGTCATCCCTAATCCATTCGATCCTAGAGGGGTATTGGATGCCCGGATGAACTCGTTGTTGTTGAGGCGCAGAAGATTCTCCTTCTGCATCTCGCTCAGGTATTTCAGCGTTCCTGCCAACAGAAACTCCATCGACTCGTGAACGAAACCCGGGGCGACGCGAAGGTCGAGGTAAAGGTTCTCCATGCCCCTTAGTTCGCACAGGATATCGATGAGGCTGTTGCCCCATCCCATGACCTCGCCGTCGGTTCCGGCGTAATACGGCTCGCCGAGGATGACCTGAAGAACGTCGCCAAACACATCCTGGACTTCTTGGTAGTGCTCCTGGCTCCGTTGCCAGTCGACGGTGAGTTCGGGAAATCTCAGCTTGCGCAGATCCGTGTATTCGATGATGCTGGGACAAAACTCGGCGGCTTGGTTGGGTTGTTCACTGTACGGCCTCACACGGCCCTCGATCCAGTCCGTCAGTTTGTACTGGATCGGAACGTAGAGCCTGTCGGTAATAATTTCGTCGTCTTTCAGATTTTCCCATCGGTAGATTCTCTTCTTCAGATCCCACTCATACTTTCGAAAAGGCGGGTCTTGCACGGTCAGGGAGCGCTCCGGGATGATCTCGTTCCAGGCTTGATCGGGCAGGGAACAGAGTATCAATGGCCTCACATGTCGGAGCGCGTTCTTGTCGAGCCACAGTTTGGTTTTTTCTCGCCACACCGGACTCTGGGCAATGTCTCTCACCCTTAAGGCAAGGTCTCTCAGAAGATCTCTTTCTACGGATTGGATCGCCATCTCGTCTCTACCGGAGGAAAGCCTCCTGTGCATTTTCTGCCGGGTGACCAGCCCGAGTTTCTTTACCAGTCGGATGGAGAGAATCTACATCACAGCGCGGCGCTGTGCAATTGGACTTGCTGAGACCAGAGGGCTACAAGCCGCCGGATAGGTTTTAGTTAATGAATGGTCATCCCGCCGACGGCGCTGAATTTTCGCGGCGTGACGTCCAGCGTTGCGGAATCGCGTGTTTCTTTCCGATCGGTTAATTTTCGTCAGGGTGCGCCCGCTCACGCGATGCAGATTTCCCCTGCCTGGAGATGGTCTTGCGTGAACGAGGTTTCCGGCATGAGTGCGGCGCAACCAATACACCGCTGCGGGTTAACGATTGCAGGTTTGCCCTTGCATTTGAAAGCGCGAATCTGGGGAGGAACCGCAGACCGTCGAGGAAGCAGGTCTGCGCTTGGGCTTACTTATCGATCGCACACATCACGGAGCGATTTGTGCCTCACCCCGCAACGGATATTTTTCGTGCCGTGGCTGCCTGCTTTTGCCGCTCGCCCGCTAGCAACGGTTTTGTCTCGCCAAAAAAGTGGCGGCGTAAGGCCCCCTTGCGGTCCAACTGAGCCGCCGCGGACTGGGTGATGACCGAACAGCACTTTCGCAAAATCATCGACCCTCGGCATCTGTGGGACTGTAAGGTAGCGTTGGATGAAAGCCCAGCTTCATCCTAGCAACAAATGGCGTAGAATGAAGCAAACTGCCGCTTGCGTCCAGAATTCCTGGGATATTGTCCCAGGGTTCCAAAATTGGAGGCACGGCCGGGGCGGCAACGAGGGTGAAGCATATGTATAAGCGAGACCTGGGAGACAAAGTGCTTGAGCAGCTCCACAGGTCTTTTCTCGACTCTATAAGCATGGAGGCACTCAGGGCCGCTCTGCCTGAGTACGCAGGCCTCCCTGATGGTGAGTGGAATTCAATGTTCGAGGCGCTCTCGCGAGATAGCCTAGTCGAGGGGACGGGTGTGCGTTCCGGTACCGCCGGCAAGGTAGGGGCGCTCTATGATCTCAGACTGACCAAATTGGGGAACGGCGAGATGGATGAGTTGTTTCGGCTCGTGGAGTTGGGCGACCTGAAGTTCAAGCAAGCGGTCAAGGGGCTCTACGACGACATCGTGGAGGGGGATAGCGTGAGGAGGGTAATCGGGGCGAAGTTCGGAGGTTGGAATGTTGTTCCGTCTCAGGCCATACCCCACGAGTTGGCGGGCTTAGTCACTGCGCGTTTCGCTCGCGTGAAAGGGACTTTCGAAAAGAGCTTCATCCATCTCTTTGAAGCCGCCGAGGGCGGCGTAACATCCCAACGCGCGAGGTGCCTCAATAGGAAGCTGGTATCTGTTCGGACCTACCAGAAGAACCGCGCGACCTCGTTGCTCGGCCGTCTCCTGGAATCCTTCGGGGTGCCCGTGTCTGTCGCCGGAGCCCTGCAAGAGGAGTTGCAGGTCCGTTGTTCAGAGTTCGTCGATTCCCTATCGGACCACATAAGGCTCGCGGAGCTTAGCCGACGGCTAAGGGTCCCCGAGCCAGCGGTTGCAAGAGCTGACTCGGTGGAGGCGGGGTCTGGCACAACAGACTCCCCCCCTCTGGGTGATTCCGAAACCATTGGAAGGGCGCGACGAGTTTTTGTAGTGCATGGAAGAGATGAGAGACTCCGAAAGGGAATTTTTGATTTTCTGCGTGCGATCGGATTGGATCCCATTGAATGGGGCCACGCGATTGCTTTGACCGGCAAAGCGAGCCCGTACATCGGAGAGATTCTCGATGCAGCATTCAAGCATGCCCAGACAGCAATAGCCCTTCTGACTCCGGACGACGAGGCAAGATTGCGGGCCGACCTGGTTAGGGGGGACGACCTTCCATACGAGAAATCCCTGACGGGCCAAGCTCGTCCAAATGTCCTGTTCGAAGCGGGAATGGCGTTTGCATTTCACCCAGGCAACACAGTGCTCGTTCAGATCGGACTAGTCCGTCCCTTCAGCGACGTAGCGGGCAAGCACGTGGTCCGTATGGACAACTCAACGGCTAGGAGAAAAGACTTGGCCCACCGGCTCCAAAACGCAGGCTGCTCCGTTAATTTGCAGGGAGACGATTGGCTGACGGCGGGCGACTTGACGCCGCCCCCCAGTGAATAGGCACAGCGATGAGGGACCGCACGCCGCGCTGCTTGGCCACGTCGCAGCCGTGATATCACCTACCCAGAATGAGTCTCGAGTTTGAGTGAGATGCGAAATAGGCCGAAGCCAATCGTGCCGGTCACGGGATTGATTTAGAAGAAGCACTGACGATCTTTGCCGAGCGGCCGAAGGTGGGCGTGCCCTCATGAATCGCCGCACGGCCGTGTTCGGGCCCCGGGTACCATTGAAAGCCTCTCGCGGACCCTGTATGATAACTGGAGGAGCGAACAGGATGGTTTCGTTTTCCGTGAAAGCCCGCGTGAAGCCGGACGGAAGCCTCCAGGTAGCCATCCCCACGGGGCTGCCTGAGAGCGACGTTGACGTTCTCGTGGTGGTACGGCCTGTGTGCGCCGCGCGCGAGGAAGGCCCTGCGATAGGCTCGTGGCCGGAGGGCTTTTTCGAAAAGACGTTCGGGTGTCTCGCCGAGGACCCGCTAGTGCGCGCACCCCAGCTCCAGCCCGAAGCGCGAGAGAAGCTACTTTGACCTACCTCCTGGATACGAATGCCTGCATTCGCTACCTTAACGGCCGTTCTCAGCAGGTCAGGAACCGTCTCGAATCCGCCGCCCCAGAAGATGTTGTTCTGTGCTCCGTCGTCAAGGCCGAACTGTACTACGGAGCGGCGCGGACTCGCGATCCCGCGCGTACACTGGCGCATATTACGAGCTTCGTATCACCTTTCAGGTCCTTGCCCTTCGATGATTCCTGCGCGCACGCGTACGGCCGCATTCGCGCCGAACTGGAACTTGCCGGCACACCGATCGGCGCGAACGACATGATGATCGCCGCAATCGCCGTGGCGCACGGCCTCACCTTGGTTACGCACAACACTGGCGAGTTTGAGAGGGTCGCGGGCCTGATTTTCACAGACTGGGAGGCGTAACCTTCAGGAACGTGGGCTTGCGAAGGCTAGTACCGTAACCTTGTCCCATAAGGCCTTAAAGAGAGAGTGTCCGCCCGTAAGAAACATCAGACTGTACGCGGGTGGCGCATGCATTGGTTTCTATGTATGCGCCTCCAGGCAATCCCACAAGGCGGCGAAGACACCGTTGCGTCTTCCGGCAAGTGGAACTTCGCCTTGAGCACCCGCAAAGTTTCTTCCATCACGGCTTCGGAGATGGCAAGTCGTATGCCTCCTGCCCGCGCCAGATTCAGAAAGCGCCGGGGAGTCTCGCTTTTCAGACACTCTGCGGCTCACGCGCATCCCATCGGGCCCATAGAGGACGTTATTATGTACCTAGCGGACGGCGCTTAGTGGTGTAAGCTGATAAGCGGATATGTGCTTATGTGCTGAGGAGCGCTCCATGTCCGATTCCCAAGAAACGACCCGGGTGACCATCACTTGGTCCAAGGAAACCGATCTTACGCTGCGCCCTTTCCTCGGCTCGCAGGGCCTGAAAAAGGGCGCTCTCTCCAAGTTCATCGAGGAGGCCGTCCGCTGGCGCGTCTTTCACCAGACCGTCCGCGCCGCACGCGAGCGTTTCGCCGACATCCCCGAAGACCAGCTCCAGAAGGAAATTGACGACGCGGTCGAGGCCGTCCGCGCAGAACGATACCGCCGCTGCGCCAAGCGGACGTGATGCGCCTCATCCTCGACACCAACGTTCTGCTCTCCGCCCAGCTCTCGCCCCGTGGGGCGCCGGCCAAGCTGCTCGCCGCCTGGGAGCGCAAACGGTTCACGCTGGTCGTCTCTGACGAGCTCCTCGCAGAACTCCGCGAAGTCCTGGCGCGACCTTTCTTCCGGGCAAGGTTGCGTAGAAGCGATGCAGAGCTTTTTGCCGCGACCCTTCACGACCTGGCCCTCTGCTACCCCAAGCCGCCGTCTTCGGGCGCAGCGCGAGACGCCAACGACAGCTTCCTGCTGGCGCTCGCCGCCGCCGGCGATGCCGCGTTTCTCGTCACCGGAGGCAAGGGTGTGCTTGCCCTGAAACGGCACGGCGCCACGCGGATCGTGACGCCCGCAGCCATGCTCGAATGGCTGAAGACCCCTGAAGCGCCAGTCACGGAGACGCCGTGACGGTGCCCCGTTTGCGCCGCCTGGGATTGTAGAGGCGGGAGCCAGAAGTGATTAGTCAGAATGAAGAGCATGTGCCTTCCGCCTTCTGCTTTCTGCTTTCTGCTTTCTGCTTTATGCTCATTGCCCTTGTCTTCTAACGCGCCCCCGCGGGTGGCCCATAAATTGGTTTTTATGCGCTTCCGCTGCAAAGCGGTCTATTGGCCTCGTCAGCCCGTTGCGGTAGAATCACCCACCCTGGAGGCGGCGCGATATGAACCGATTTACGGAAAGGCTGTACGAGGATCTCGCCGGAGCGCAGCGCGATGTTTTCCCGGCTCAAGCCGAAACTACCTGGATGAAGAGGCAAGAGCCTTCCGGCAGGATTTGGGTTTGCATTGCGGTCTTCTTGATCTGGCTGATTTCCTATTTGCCTGCCTTGCCCTGCACCGCATGGTGCAGGGCCTTGGCCGCAGATGAATGGCCGAGACCTCAACTTGTCCCCGTTCCCATCCAGGTCCAGGGAGTGTCGAAGGCTGTGCTGAGCTTGAATGGCGCCTGGAAGTTTACCCTCTCTCCCCCCACGGAATTCTGGTTGAGCGGCGCGGACCCCTCTGCGTGGCCAGAGGTCAGCGTGCCAGGGGAACTGGTGATGCAGGGTTTCGGGATCAGTCCGGACGTGGAATACCCTTATAAGCGGTCGGTATTGATTCCCCCCGACTTCAAAGGCAAACGAATTATCTTGCGCTTCGATGGCGTTTACAGCTACGCCCGGGTGTGGGTGAATGGAGCCCTGGTGCGCGAACACCATGGAGGCTTTACTTCCTGGGAGTGCGATATAACAGACCGCGTGACGCCCGGCCAGGTGGCGTGGATCGCCGTGGGCGTTACAGACCGGTCGGATGAAATCTCCTACGAGAGCAACTACGCCAAGCACCATATCGGCGGGATTTTGCGGGATGTGAAACTCGTCGCCTTGCCCGCGAGCCATGCCACCCGCCTGCAAATCGGAACCGACCTGGACTCGGCCTATCGCGATGCCACGCTCAAGGTGACAGCCTCGATGGTTTTTCATGGAGCCCGGAAGGCCACCATGGACTTTCAACTGAAGGACCCTGACAACCACCATGTAAGCTTGCGGCCCGCCTCCATGAACTTTACGGCGGCGGAAACAGAAGCTCGTCTGGACATTCCGGTGCCAGCACCCAGGAAATGGGACGCCGAGCATCCGAACCTTTACACGCTCGAAGCCACGCTGGTGGTGGATGGCGTGGCCGTGGAAACCCTGGAAAGGAGAATCGGCTTCCGCAAGATCGAGGTCCGCGGGAACAAGCTCTGCGTCAACGGCAAGGAAGTGAAATTGCGCGGCGCCTGCCGGCACGACGTCCACCCCCTGCGCGGAAGGTCGACTACGCCCGAGATTGATGAGCGGGACGCGCTGCTGGTCCGCGATGCGAACCTGAATTTCGTCAGGACTTCCCACTACCCGCCCTCCGAGAAGTTCCTGGAGGCCTGCGATCGCTATGGCGTGTACGTCGAGGAAGAGACTGCCGTCTGCTTCGTGAATGCGGATGTGGCGCGCCTCGCGAGCCAGTCCGATGCGGATTTTCTCTCCAGATACATGAACCAGTTTTCGGAGATGATTGAACGGGACCGGAGCCACCCCTCGGTGCTCATGTGGTCCCTGGGGAACGAAAGCCGGTGGGGAACAAACATCGCGGCGGAGTACGCCTACGCGAAGCGCGAGGACCCAAGCCGGCCGGTGATTTTCAGCTATCCGGGAACAGTGCCTTCGGGAACTGCCGGCTACGACATTTGGAGTGAACACTATCCCAAAGTCGATGGCGATTTGAAGAGCGCCGGCGTGCCGAAATTGAACGATGAGTATGGACACGTTTCCTGCTACAACGTTGAGACCTTGAAGCGCGACCCCGGGGTGCGGGATTTCTGGGGCGAGAGCATCCGGCGCTTCTGGGACAACTGCTTCGCCTCGGAGGGCTGCCTGGGTGGCAGCATCTGGGGGGCGATTGACGAAGTTTTCATGCTGCCGGACTCTCCCGTAGGCTACGGGGAATGGGGCATTGTGGACGGATGGCGGAGGCCCAAGCCGGAATACTGGCTCGCCAAGAAGGCATACTCGCCCATCCATATGAGTGACAGCCCGGTCGCCAATCCAGGGCCGGGGAAGCCTCTGACCCTCCCCGTTCAGAACCGGTTTGACCATACGGACTTGAATGAACTTATCCTCGACTGGAGCGTAGGGTCTGATTCCGGCCGAGTCACACCTTCGAGCCTCCCGCCCCACAAGACGGGAACGCTCACCCTCCCTGCGCGCGCCTGGCGAAATGGCGACGTGCTGAACCTGAAGTTCTATCGCCCGGGCAGGATCCTGGTGGACGAATTCAATCTGCCGCTGGGCAGGCCGGCTCCGGTTTTCGCCAAAGTTCAGGGTCCGGCGCCGGCGGTGATCGTCGATAGCAACACCCTCCGCGTGGTCGGCTCGGACTTTGCCATTACCTTCAGCAGGCAGACAGGACTGATCCGTGAGGGAATCTTCCGTGGACGCCGACTTCTGGAAGGCGGGCCGTATCTGAATTTGGGCGCAGTGAGTCTCCCCCCTTGGTGGCTGACCAAGCTCAGTTATTCCACCACCCCCGACGAGGCCGTGGTTGATATCACTGGACGGTACATGGCCGTCCGAGGCGGTGAAGAGCGGGGTAAGACCGAGTTTCAAATTAGAATTGATGGCCGCGGGTTGATCACCACTCACTACACGGTCTTCGATCTGCCGAAAGACGCCAGCGAAGTTGGCCTTTCCTATGAGCTCTCGAACGACGTGGACCGCCTCAGTTGGCAGAGAAATTCCCTATGGTCGGTTTACCCCGCCGACCACATCGGCAGGCCCCAAGGCATTGCCATGAAGGTGAGCGGCCCCACCGAGACATACCGCGCGCAGCCTGCGCACCCCTGGGCGGAAGACTCGAGCGACTTCTTCCTTTTTGGAAACCACGACGCGGGCGGGCGCGGCAGCAACGATTTCAGAAGCCTGAAGGCCAATGTCTTCTACGCTTCGTGCGTCTTGTCGGGAACGAACCTCCGCCTGAGAGCGGAATCCGATGGTACGGTGGCGGCGCGCGCAAAGGTTGGCGCGGGGGGCCAGGTCATCTTCAGCGTTGATAACCTCTGGGGCTACCCTGATTTGGCTTGGGGAACCCTCGCTCGTCCGCTCGACCTTCCGAAGACCTATACCAATTCAGTGCGAGTGCGATTGACCGATAGTGACGACGTCCCCATGACCCTCGAAAACGTGGCGCCGGAAAGCGCGCAGTGAACGGCTGATTTGACTTGTTCATGGCAAGCCACTGGTTTAGCTCAGGGACTTTTCGATTCTAAACAATGAAGAACCGCGGAGTTGAAAAGCTGGCAACCTTATGGATGCGCCATCTCGCTCTACCGATTTCCCACAGCTTTCAAGTCGTCGTAAAACTCTCGGAAATATCGACAGGAGTTGTAGACGGGCTGGGACTCAACGGCTTTAAAGAGAGGGGTACCGTCACCTATCTTGTGGTAGCGCCGTTTTTTGATTCGTAGGAAGAGTTCGTTCAGACGTTCGGAAGGAGGATTTTGGAAGTTCTTCAACTCGGCATTGGAATCCGGCCTAATATTAGGGTCTCCTAGTCGCGCCGCTAGTGCGTGCCCCTCGGCTAAAATCCACGCCTCCGTCTGGTGGACACATACATGAGGAAAGAACGAGTTTGCACGGGCATGATTGACCTGCGCCCGCAACCAACCCCGGACACGTTGAATCTTCGTTTCCAAACTGTCTTCGTGTTGATGGGCTACCTTGGTCATTCCCTGGAGATCGACTAACGTGAATACGGCTAGCACTTCTTGATCGTCAAGGTAACCACTGGCGAATATCCCCAGCTTTTCGAATTTAGCATCGAGATTAATGCTTTTCAGACCGACAGACTCGAGACCATCGGCTACCCACTGCCGGGCAATGAAATGCCGAACTGCCAGTTCTTCGGTGTCGCCTTCACACAGCACAACGATTTTGCTCACGAATTTTCCCGGCGATTCTAGAGGCGCCCGCCGAAGTGACCGGCAAGCCATAAATCAGAGAGGTTGAAATCCTTAAGCCACTTTTCGAGGTCTGGCCTTTCCAGACGCCTCAGGGATGTTTCACCGTTTTCCTTCTCGGCGACGATCACCTGCTCGGGATCAAGACTCGCCACGATCTGGGGGGAGTGCGTGGCGACAATCAATTGTGTTCGCGCGGCTGCCGACTGCATCATTTCAGCAACTAACTTGATCCAGTCTGGATGGAGCCCAAGCTCCGGCTCGTCGATGCAAATCAAGGGCGGTGGGTCAGGATTCATCAGAATCGCAATAAGACAGAGGAGTTTAAGTGTGCCGTCCGAGAGAAGGTTGGCAGAAACTCCCTCCTTATCATAGAGCCGTTCGAACCAGCGAAGGATGACTTTGCCGTCGCCGCCCCCGGCTGGAACACTGAGTTTCACGAAATCCGGGTACGCGGTGTTCATGATTTCTAGGATCTCGGGCCATTCGTTCGAATGCTCCTGTTGGATTGCATGGAACACCGAGGAAAGGTTGCTGCCGTTTGGCAGGAGTCGAATATCGGATCTGAGCAACGCGGGCTGAC
Organism: uncultured Acidobacteriota bacterium; assembly: GCA_963832915.1. Classification (GTDB taxonomy): domain Bacteria; phylum Acidobacteriota; class Terriglobia; order UBA7540; family UBA7540; genus CAVROP01. Next base: position 247,743 of record CAWHWE010000014.1, on the reverse strand, counting down.
GTACCGGGGACTCTGGTCCCACGTCGATGTCTCGATAAAAGGTCCATCTTCCGAGTTGATCCAACACTGCAGACGCCGCAGGATACTTGGTAGGATCCTTGACCTGGGAGATCGCGAGTTCGGTAGGAGACACATTTCTACGCTGGTCGGTCACCGCACCCGACTCGCCGGGCCCACGGAAAACCGCCCCTGCGGGGCCCCTGCTAACTATGTCGGCTGATAACGAAGGCTCCATAGCCGACTCCTGCCTTACCAACTCCTCTGTAACCTGAGCAACAGAGCCATAGTCGCGCGCAGCCATCTTGAATATGACATCCAGGGCCTTGTCGTCGCGCCCCGGCACTCGCCCTAACTTCCACCGGGGCATCACCTCCTTGAGCCGCAACTCGATGCGTACTTCCCGTGAAGGGTCGAAACCAAAAGCAATGCTGGGAAAACCACTGCGGTTAAGTACACCGTTGGCCAGTTTCCCGTCTCCGGCCTCAGTCATCAGCATTAGCAAATCGAGGAAGTTCGACTTCCCGCCCCCATTCGGACCGATCAGGACGGCGAGACGTGGCATCTCCAGCTCGACCCTTTTGAAGCTCCGAAATCCCTCAATCTTGATGTAATCGAACATGGCAGAGGTCCTTAGCTCCGCAGAGAACAGGCTTGAAAAAGATTATAGCACGCGGGGACACTCATTCCCTGCTGTTTGCGCGGCCTGGCGCGGGAGGCGCCGGGTCACACCACGACGGAAACCTCTCCGTGTTCCTTGCGCGTGGGTCGGACCGTAATCTCCACGTCTTGCCCAAGGGCGGTGAGAAAATCCATAAGACGCTCGACGGAGAAGGCGCCGGCTCGGTTATGCATCAAGGTGGACACGCGGGGCCGCTGAATGCCGAGGATGTCCCCGGCTTGCGCCTGGGTGAGGCGGCGCTCCTTGATGAGGCGGTAAATCCGGAACGTGAGCCGCGCTTTCAGGAAAAAACGTCTGATACCTCCTAACCGCGCAACCGACCCCTCACCCGTCCCGCTCCGGCTGGTGAAAACGCCGGCAGCGGGACACCCTCTCCCCCAGGGGAGAGGGCAATGAACCGATTCGCGGAATGCAAAAGCCGCTGACCTTAAAAACCAGGTCCGCGCTACTTTTGGGAGTTGCTGAACCAGACTTTAACCGTCACGATCTCGTAAGGGTGGACAGTTACTGTGGTCTCCTTCCCGCCGTCCTGGAGTGAGAGCGGAGCATCCTGCTTTTCCATCAGGTTAACTTGCGCGGCTTGCGTGGCGGCTTCGGGGAAATGCAGACGAACGGAGTTACTTCTGCCTTCAAACTCGAAGAACCGGAATACCAGCGCGGCGCCGTCTTCAGCCTTTTTCACGGCCGTCAGAATCACGTTGCCAGGTTCGATCTGTGCGAAGGAATGGGAAGCGGGAAGCACACCCTGGTGGGGGCAAGGGGTGACGGGAATGAGAGGGAAGTTGAGCTCGAAGCCGCGGCGTTCAGTTTCCGCCACTTTCCAGTCGCCGGCGTGCGGATAAAGGGCATAGGTAAATTCGTGTAAGCCCTCGTCGGCGTGCGGGTCAGGCCAGGCGGGCGAGCGCAGCAGGGAGAGGCGGATGACGTTTCCCTTGGCGTCGTAACCATACTTGCTCGCATTCAGCAAGCTGAACCCGTGGCTCGTGTCGGAGAGGTCGCCCCAGCGCAGGGCCGGAACTTCAAACATGGCCCTTTCCTCGGGAGTGTTCCTGGTGGTCGGCCGCTGGATGTTTCCGAAAGGAATTTCATAGGTGGCGCGATTGCTTTGCACGCTCACCGGGAATGCCACCTTCAGCAGTATATGCTTTTCATGCCAGTCGGCCTGCATGTTGACGTCGACTCGGGGCACGCCTGGGTACACGCAGATGTCCTGGACAAACGTTGAGTTCTGGAACTTCTTCTTCACTCGAATCACCGCTCGCACCGGCGTATTCTCAATCAGCTTCACCTCCTCCGCCTCCCTCAGATCCCACATGTGGTCCTCGAAATTGGCATCGATGTTCCAGGCATCGTAGTCCTTCGGCTTGTCCACGAAGGTCTGGAGGAGGTTGCCACAGGCTCCCGGCGCCAGTGCTTCCTGGCCATCGCGCTTATTGATCAAGCTCGTGATGCACCCCGTCTTGGAATCCACTTTGAGGCTCACAAATTCATTCTCCATCCCCTCCGCGCCGGCTTTCAGCGTCGTGTTGGCAGATCGTTGCCGCGCCACCGGCACGAGATGGAAGACCTTATACCCCATGGCGGGCACCGACTTGGCCAGAAACCTGATCTTCAGGGTATGTGTTGCGTCGTCGCGGGAAAATACGGAGGAGGGAAGAACGGCCCCGGCCGAGTCACGCACCTCAATCCCGCTCTGCGGCCCAATGCTCGACGGGAACTGTGCCTCGGCTTCCGTGACGTCTGTCCGAGTCCAACTGAGTGGATTGAAGAGAACCACAGGAACGCCCTCTCCCTCAGTGTTGACGCGCGCCGCGAGAGTCTTCAGCGAGGTGGAGAGAATCTTGTTGCCGGATAATCCCACCACGCCCAGATCGCGGGCAGCGTCAACGTAGTTGATGGCAATTCCTGAACCCGGCATGACGTCGTGGAATTGGTCGAACAGCACTTTCTTCCAGTCATTTTCAAACTCTTCCTGTGGATACGGCTGCCCATCCAGCAGGGCCAGAGAAGAAAACTTTTCGGCATTCAGCAGGAGTTCTTCGCTTTGCCGGATGCGTTTCTTGGTTTCGGACTGAGTGGTCATCACCCCGCGGTGGTACTGGAAGTAGAGTTCGTTGTTCCAGACGGGGATCTTGAGATGCTCCATGTTCTTCTCGACATCGTCGAAAAAGGACTGTGCGGTGCCGAAGGTCAGTTGGGGAAAAATGTTGTGGCCGTCCTGCCAGCGCCGGGCGGCGTCAAGCATGGCGCGGGTGGGGCCGCCTCCGTGGTCGCCGATCCCATAAAGATGCATGATCTCGGGCAAGCCCGTCTTGGGAACGTACTCCGCCACATCTTCGGAGATGCGCAGCGGCTGAATTTGATTCACGTAGTCGTGCGGGAAATAGGTAAGGAGCCGGCTGCCATCCGGTGATTCCCACCAGAAGAGCTTGTAGGGGATCTTGGTGGTGTCATTCCAGGACATCTTTTGCGTAACAAAGTAATCAAGACCGGATCGCTTGTAGATTTGCGGGAGTTGCCAATTGTAGCCAAACGAATCCGGATTCCAGCCGATTCTCACATCCACTCCGAACTTCTGCTGGAAGTAACGCTTGCCGACCAGGATTTGCCGCACCAGGGACTCTCCCGACGGCATGTTGAGGTCAGGCTCGACCCACATGCCTCCCACAATCTCCCACCGGCCCTCCTTCACCCTTTGCTGAATCTCCTTGAATAGGTCGGGATACTTCTCCTCCATCCAGACATAGTCCTGCGCCGCTGACTGCGCATAGATGAAGCCCGGATATTGACGCATCAATTGCAGTACCGTACCGAAGGTGTTGCGCACCACCTCGACCGTCTCGGTCCAGGGCCAGAGCCAGGCCATGTCAATGTGCGAGTTGGCCACCGCGCGGACCGAAAACTGTTTTGCCCAGTCACCGAGGGGCTGAAGTTTTTCCTGCGCCGCCTTCAGGGAGTTCTCAAAAGCTTGCTGATCCCCACGCACGAGCGAAGCGAAGTCGATGGCTTTGACGGCGTCGTCGAATTGTCTTGCTCTCTCCGATTGGCCGCCAGAGAACCCTGCGATCATGGCCTGCGCTGACCGGATCTCCTCGAACATAAGGGCGGGATCAGGCCGGCCAGCCGGGTAGTCAACCAGGAGTTCGGCGTTCTCGATACGCGCCGGACCTGTAGCAGCGGGAACATTGATGGCCACCAGGACCTTTTTACCGGGCTCGGCCTTCTCGGTAAGCAGAATGGGTTGCTGGGTGTTCTCATCCGCCATCTCCGCGAGTGCGCCATTGAAGAAGACGCGCACCTGAGAGGAGCCCTCCGCACTCACGCGTAGACCGAGCCGAACACGTACGCCCCGAATGTCGTACCCTCCCATGGACTGTGGAATCTCCACCCAGCGCCGGAACCACACCGGGCCGTTTCCCCACTCATCAGAGATACGGACGGGCGACCAATCAGCATCGTTTAAGCTCGGGTCCTCGCCATGGGGAAGGTTGTCCAGGTGCGCCTCCCAATCGGGAAGCGTCTGCGCGAACATAGCATGTAACTGTGACAGTTCGCGTTGATAAGGGTTCCTTTGTTGGCCCTCTTGCGCCTGGGCAGGCGATAGATAAAACAGCAAGCCGCATAAGGCGACTATCAGAGCGCATGTTCTAGCCAGATTGCTCCCCGGCTGGGGGCGCTGCGATAAAAAGCTTGCCGCGGAGAGCGGGCGTTTGTCCATAACTTCTCCTGCTGCACGGATTTCTGCCATTGGTTTGCATCCTTTCTGTCTTGTGGCTCTTGGGCGGCTGCAAGTATACACCCGACGGGTGTATTGCAGGGATCGAAGAGGGACCCGATTGTCGTGGCGGAAATGTGCTCCAGGACTTACTGGCGGAAATTCCCCAACACTCGACGCGGCCTTGCTTCCTTCCCGCTCTTCTTGCACCACTTTGGTATTCGCGATTACTTCTTCGGATATCCGACGGTCTGTGCCAGGATGATCTTCTGGTCGGGCCGAAGCTTCATCAGTTTTGCCAGGGCCCTGCGATCGACGCTGCCCCGCACCACCGCAGCCAGTCCTTCGGAAGCGCAAAAAAGGTACACGTTTTGGGCGATGAAGCCCGTGTCGGCGCCCGTGAACAGGATTTGGTCCTCGCCCCCCGCTCCTCCGGTTTTTGCCAGATCGGCCACATAGACGAGGTTAACCGGCGCATCTTTAACGAAAGATTGTTGGCCTGTTGCCCCGCGAACATCCTGCGCCAAAACCGGCTTCAAAGCGCCGGCTTTGGCATCGTAGATGTAAAGGCCGTCCTGTGCGGCCACGTAGATATCAATTTCCTGCCAATTCATGCACGAGGGCGCGGTGCGCTTGCCGGAGTCTGGCCGGTTCACTCCGAAGGCCGCCCAGAGAAGATTTGAAAGCACCTGCGCGGGAAGCTTTTGACTGCTGAACTCCCGCGAAGTTTGTCGATCCTTGAGGGCTTGCATCAATGGCCTGCCGCCGGAAGTCTGCGGAGGCGGAAGGGGGACTGGGTTCAGTTCCTGCGCCACGGCTAGGGTTGCGCAGGCGATGAGCGTAAGCAATCCCAAACCAAAATAACGCAACACGTGCTTTGGCATAAGAGTCCTTTCCCTGGCATTAGGAAACAAAAATCAACAGCACGAAAAGAATGATGTTGATAGCATGCGCGGCGTAGCACAACACGCAGTGAGTGTGCAGAACCCGGCGAAGCGCATGAATCAGATAAAAGCCGAGCGCAACGGTGGAGAGGCTTGCGCCCAGCAACACAAGCCCCAGGGCTTCGAATGGCCTCAAGACGTGGCCTGAAATGCTCACATAACGAGGAACGAACGTAATCCAGACCATGAGGAGCACATAATAGACGAGCCCAAGAAGCGAATTGGGCACGCCGAACACATGCGCGTAGGGCGTGCGCACTACGGTGACGCAGCTTGAACCTTCCCTCGCGCACAGGATTTCAGGCACCCAGCGCGCCCTCCGGATGCGCCCGTAATACGCCAAGGTGAAATAGAGGGCGTCTGCGAGCCCAGCGAGCGAAAACAGCAAAATGAAAAGCCGAAGCATCACGTCACGACCTGAGCGAATTGACTCATTGCCGATTGCCGATTGAAAAGCGGCGTGGCAACTCCTTCCAATCTCCAACAGCCCGCCACGGGGCAATCGGCCCGCCGCGGAGGGAAAGTCGGCAATTCCAGCCATTCTGGGCAAAGCGGTGATCTTATGAAATCTTCGCCGCAGGGGAAGATGATGAAGATCAATGCACCTGAGGGGGGAGAATTGTTCTATCGCATCTTGCTTTTGCCCATTGCCTGCTTTTGAAGAACTGCAGGTCCAGAGAGCGGGGCCTGCGCTACGCCCGCTGCCTACTGCCTACTGCCTACTGCTTTCTCCCCCCCAGCTCCTAGCCCCCAGCCCCCAGCTTCTCCCCCATCCATCGGAATTGGTTCAACTGTTCGAGTCCCAGGAGCGCGAGCACCCGGCAGCAGAATTGCACGACAAGATCGTCGATAGTTTTGGGCCGGTGATAGAAAGAAGGGATGATGGGAAAAATCACCGCGCCGGCAGCCTGGGCGCGCAACATGTTCTCGAGATGAATCCGGCTGAAGGGAGTATCGCGTACCGCCAGCACCACCTTGCGGCCTTCCTTCAGGCAAACGTCTGCGGCGCGCTCGATGAGCGTTTCCGAGATGCCGTTGGCGATTTGCGCCAGACAGCCGGTGGTGCAGGGGATCACCACCATGCCATGCACGGGATATGAACCACTGGCGATGCTGGCGCCGATGTCAGAGTCCAGCAAGTAAACGGTTTTGGCCACGGCCTTCGCGGCAAGGGCTGAGGGGATTTCCGAGGATCGTGAAACATCCAGGTCCAGCTCATCGCGCATTACCTTCAACCCGCTGCCGGAGATAACGAGGTGTATTTTCCCGACCCGATTATCGGCTTCAAGCAGTTGGAGCATGCGTCGGGCGAAAATGGCGCCACTGGCGCCGGTCACACCTAGGATCACACTTTTGGCGAGGGAAGGTTCCGAGGGGAGCATCAAAGCGATGTTAGTGAGTGTCTTCCGGGAAGTCAAGAAAGTGTGCGCCTGCCTTGCACCTGATATACTTATCGTGTAGGTCGTTGTGCACCGTTTCTTGCACTAGTGCGGGCCATAAGCAATCAGTCGTCATCGCTCAGTAGGTGGTAGGGAGTGCGCGGTATGTGAGGGTTAAGGCGGTCCCACTTGAACATCAGGTCGTGGACAGTAGGTGGTAGTTCGGGGAGTTTTTCCCCACCTACCACCTGCCACCCACCGATTTCCACCTACTGCCCAATGAAGGCAAAGGAGGAGAGATTGACTCCAGAAGAAATCACTCAAATGCTCCAGCAGGTGAAGCGCGGGAAGCTAAGCGTAGGAGCGGCGATCGAGCGCCTGCGCAACCTGCCCTATGAAGACCTGGGTTATGCCAAGATCGATCATCACCGATCCCTTCGCCAGGGATTCCCGGAAGTGATCTTTGCGCGCGGCAAAGATCCCGCCCATGTGGAGGGGATTGTGCGTCGGATGCTGCTGAACCAGCACAACATCCTCATTACACGGGGCGACGCAGAACTGTTTGAGCGCGTGAGGGGTCTGGACAAGACGGCGAAGTTCCACAAACTCTGCGGGGCCATCACCTTCCGTCGCGAGCGCAAGATTCGAGGCAAAGGGAAAATCGTGGTGGTTTGCGCGGGTACTTCCGACATCCCGGTTGCGGAAGAAGCGCTCGTCACCGTCGACATCATGGGGAATCGCGCCGAGTCGCTCTACGACGTGGGTGTGGCGGGCATCCACCGGCTGTTGGGTGAGAGCCGGCACCTGCGCGAAGGGCGCGTCGTTATTTGCGTGGCGGGGATGGAAGGCGCGCTGCCCAGCGTCGTGGCCGGCATGGTGAGCGCGCCCGTCATCGCCGTCCCCTCGAGCGTGGGATATGGGGCCAGCTTCCGCGGTCTCGCGGCGCTGCTCGGCATGCTCAATAGCTGCTCCCCCAATGTCTGCGTGGTGAATATCGATAACGGCTTCGGGGCGGGGTACTTGGCGAGTGTGATGAATCGCTTGTAAACCGGGTTTGGGGATTAAAGGAGGTTGGCTATAGGGGCACTCAAGCGACAATTCTTGGTGGACGAAGGGGGAAGAAAGACGGCGGTCATCCTTCCCGTTACCAGGTACAAGAAGCTCCTTGAGGACTTGCTTGACCTCGCCGTCGTTGCTGAGCGGCGGGAAGAAGAAGCCATTGGTCTGGATGAAATGAAGCGACGCCTCAAAGCAGATGGCATCCTATAGCGTCCGCTTTGAGCCTTCCGTCGAATGCGCGAGAATGAAATGGAAGGCCTGTTCCAACCGACTCATCTAATCTTCATACTGATCATTATTCTCATACTCTTCGGCCCAGGAAAGCTCCCGGACATCGGTAAGAGCTTGGGGCGTGCCCATTTGGATTGGCGCGGCCAATGGAGCAATCTCCGGGGCGCGCTGTTCATGGCGAAGGGGGTTGACCCTGCGGTTTGCCGGGACGTGGGGGACATGCTCCCGGATGAAGATACACATCGGAGCATTACGTGGTTCCTCTGCCTGCTCGCAATCCTCATCGGGAACACATTCTATTTCATTTTCTCACCGCTGCTTCCAACTGCCGCGCAAATGGGATCAGGCTCAAACCCAGGCTTGCCTGTGCTCGTTGACCTCTGGTTTTGCATCTTTGCCTTCGGCGTTCTGAGTCTGTTGGGGTCACGACACAGGCGAAATAAACCCAAGAAATAGCCGGCGTCAATGAAAGCTGTATCGTCCAAGAAGAACTAATCCCTTTCAAGAACTAACCCCTCACCCGGCCCGCTTCGGCCGATGAAAGCGCCGACAGCGGGCCACCCTCTCCCCAAGGGAGAGGGTGCCCGACGGAGGAGGGCGGGTGAGGGGTTTTTCCATTCCATGGAGCCAGAAACCTGGTTCAACTTACGAATTCGCGTTCAACCAGCTCGGCTAAAGGCTGACCCGCCGTGGCGGGATGGCTGCGAGCTAATCTCATCCCAGGAACCGTCGCAGAGCTTCCGCCTGCTCGGGGTTCTTGCGCCGCATGATGCGACGGAGGCGGAGGAATTCATCCCGGTCGATCTTCTGGACCGTGCCCCGCCCGCGGTGGGGGCTGAAAGCCAGGATATGATCGAGGTCGGGATGTCGCGCCAGGGGGTTCTTCAGACGCACGGCTTGGCTGGGCGGGCAGAAATCGAGTAGAGAGCCCATTCCGGTGTCGCGCCCGTCCGAAACCGCCCGCGCTACCCCCACAACCCACTTGCGGTCCACCTCGTAGCAAAGGAACAGGTCGCCGCGCTTCACTTCCTCACGGATATAGCGCAGACTCGAGGCGCTGCGGATCCAGCCTTCGTCGCCCAGTTCATACGGGCCGCGAGCGCGAGAGCGGAAATACTGATCAAACTCCCACCCGCGTTTTGTATTGATTTTGAAGACCCAGGCGTTCATCAGTATTCAGTGGTCAGTTGTCAGTGGTTCGTAGAAAGTCCGAGGCTGGCGACGGACCATGCGAAGTGGATTCCCGCTTTCGCGGGAATGACTGTGACTACGGACCACGGAACACGGACGACTGACAACTGACCACGGACCACTGACTCACCCTCAAAGTTCGACCACCCGTGCAACTCGAATGGCCGGGATAGAGCGGATCTCAGCGAGGACTTCGTCGGGGACGTGGTCATCGACCTGCACCAACCCCACCGCTTCGCCACCCTGAAGTTCCCGCCCGAGAGCGAAATTGGCGATGTTGATTTTGTGGTCGCCCAGGATGGTACCGATGCGCCCGATGACGCCCGCGACGTCCTGGTTGCGAATGTAGATGTGAATACCCTGGAGTGGGGCTTCGATATCGAGCTCGTTGATGCCCAGAATCCGCAAGTTCCCGCGCAGGCCTACCATGGCAAGCGCACTCACCGACCCGGTTTCTGTGCGCAGGGCTACTCCCAGCGAATGGGAGAATGCCGCGCGGCGGGCGCTGCGAAGCTCCAATACCTCGAGGCCTCGCGCCTGCGCCAGGGTTGCGGCATTGACGATGTTCACCTTTTCGGAGAGCGCTTTCTTCAGGATGCCTTTCAGTACGGCGTTCTTTACCAGGTGCGTGTTGAGTTCCGCCAGCCCGCCATCGTAGCTGATGCTGACCTCACTGATCCGCTCGCCGGCGACTTGGGCCAGGAAAGTGCCCAGGTTTTCGCCGAGCTGGAGGTAAGGCGCTAGCTTCTGATACTCCTCAGGTGAGATGGTGGGCATATTGACGGCGTTGCGCGGCACGCCCAGCAAGAGATAGTCGCGGACCTGTTCCGCGATTCGGATGCCCACAATTTCCTGCGCCTCTTCCGTCGATCCCGCGATGTGTGGCGTGGCGATGACGTGCGGGTGGGTCACCAAGCGCGGGTCTTTGGGTGGCTCGGTCTCAAACACATCCAGCCCGGCGCCCCCCACCTGGCCGCTCTCCAGGGCCGCGACCAAGTCTGCCTCCTTGAGCAACTCGCCGCGGGCGCAGTTCACGACGCGCACCCCGGGCTTGGCGAGAGCCAGCGTTTTGGCGTTGAGCAGGTGACTGGTCTCCGCCGTCGCCGCCGCATGCAGGCTCAGGAAGTCGCTTTCCTGCAACAACTCCTCGAGGGACACCAGCTTGACGCCCTGGTCCTGCGCCAGCCGGGAAGAAACAAAGGGGTCTGAGGCGAGAACCGTCATGCCGAAAGCCTGCGCCAGGCGCGCCACTTCGCGCCCGATGTTGCCGAAGCCCACCAAGCCCAGCGTCTTCGAGCGCAGCTCGATTCCGGTGAGCTTTTTCTTCTCCCACTTGCCCTGTTTGAGCAGGTGGTCAGCCTCCGGGATGCGCCTTGCCAGAGCAAGGAGCAATCCCAGGGTGTGCTCGGCCACGCTGGCGGCATTGCCGCCCGGCGTGTTCATCACCACGATGCCCTTCTTGGTCGCCGCGTCGAGGTCCACGTTGTCCACGCCTGTGCCTGCACGCCCGATAACGCGCAAACGCGTGGCCCCCTCGAGCAACGAGGCCGTCACTTTCGTGGCACTGCGTACCACCAGGGCGTCGGCGTCCCGGATCTCTTCCGCTACCGTGGCATTTGCCTTCTTGGGAAGGAATACCACATCCCAGGACTTCTCTGCCCTTAGAACATCGAGCGCGCTCTCTGAAACTTGGTCTGCAATAAGGATTTTCATATGCGGTCCAGAAACTCTCCGAGCTGCTCGGCAACTCGAAAAACGAAGGTTGAACGTCGAGCCATGTAGTGGTTTCGTCTAAGTAACCCCTCACCCGTCCCGCGTCCCGCGTCCCGATGAAGGGCATCGCGTTCGCGGGCCACCCTCGCCGCTGGGAGAGGGCCAAAACCCGATTCCCGTCTTTTGTCCTCGGGAAAGGGACAGAAGATTACGCGGATCGGCGAAGGTACACCTCTTGGGCGGCGCGGACGCCGCTGCCCAGCTCAATCTTATGTCCCAGCTTCAGCAGTGCGACCTCTAGAGCAGCCACCGCAGCGAACAGCTCGGGAACATCGTAATAGCCGAGGTGCGCAAGACGGAAGATCTTACCTTTCATGCTGCCCTGGCCGTTGGCAATGACGGCGCCGAAGCGGCTGCGCATTTCCTTGACGATGGCCCCTGAATCCATCCCCTCCGGCGCGCAGACAGCGGTGGCGGCGTTGGCGGGGGAGGAGGCCGCGAATAACTTGAGCCCCAGCGTCTGGGCGGCCTCACGCGTGGCTTCCGCCAGCAGGGCGGCGTTGGCGATCAGGTTCTCCCGGCCCAGGCGCTTAATGTACTCGAGCGCTGCATGCAGGGTGATGATGAGCGTCGTCGCGGGAGTGTAACTCGTCTCGCCTTTCGCCTGGTTCTTCCGCTCCTTGGCGAAATCAAAATAGTAGCGGGGAAGTTTGGAGCTCGCGATCATCTTCCAGGCTTTTTCGCTCACGCTGACGAAGGCCAGGCCGGGAGCGATCATGACGGCCTTTTGCGACCCCCCAATCACGATGTCCAAGCCCCACTCGTCCGGGCGCAGGTCCGTGGTGCCGAGGCCGGTGATGGCGTTGACCACCAGGCAGGTCTCGGGGTGGTTCCTGACGATCTCCCCGATCGCCTTCACGTCGTGGCTCACGGCGGTTGAGGTTTCGGTGGCCTGAACGTAAACAGCCCGGAAAGGGCCATCCTTCTCCAGCCGTTCCTTGATCGCGCTGACATTCAATGGGTGGCCGTAGGGGGCTTCGACCTTGACGGCCTCAATGCCATAAGCTTCGGCCAAGCCCAGCCAACGCTCGCCGAATTTGCCGGCGGTGCCCACCAAAACGCGCTCGCCGGGGGACACCAAGTTCGAGACGGAGCCTTCCATCGCCCCGGAGCCGGAACTGGCCAGTATCAGGACGTTGTTCTGGGTATTGAAATAGTACTTCAGGAGGTCCAGGGTTTCGCGCATGATCTGGCGAAACGTTTCGGTGCGGTGGTGGACGTTAGCGACCATCGCGCGCGCCTGCGCCTCCATGAGCAAGGGGGTGGGCCCGGGGGTGAAGAGTCTCTCTTTAACGATGCCTGGCATGAGTGTGCTTCCTTATTGTGATTGAGTTAGCTTCGGGATAGGCGCTCCCCGCGGAGCAAAACTGGAGATTATTGAGAGCCTTTCCTGAGGTCCAAGCCGAAACCTGTCAGTCTAAAAAATACCGGATAATTTGTCAAATCAATTAAGTTTATTGCCAGCATGTGATAAGGCTCGCCACCTGCCTTCCGCGTTCAAGGCCATTTTAATTAGCCGGATTCATTGTTTTCACCGCATCTACTCGCTCAACCGTCTTCGTGTTACATTGTAAGGTTAATCAACAAACTCTATGGCAGACCAAGAACGCCACACTTTCGCTTGGACGGACCTTCTCTGGCTGGTCTTTCTGGGCGGCCTTGCGTTCATGGACCCCATTTACGAAGTTCATAAGCAGGAGATCCTGCTGGCCATCGGCCTGTTTCAGATTTTCGAACATCGCTTTCTCACTTGGAATCCCTCCGGCAACAGGATTTATGGCGTCATCGTGAAGGCCCTCTCGGCCGCGCACATGAGCTTTTTGATCGATCTGCCCAGTCGAAAGTATTATAGCGTCATCATCAAGATACTGTTGGCCACCCTGCTCATGCAGCACACTGGCGGGCTCAACAGCAGCTACTACCTTATTTATTTCTTGCCCGTCATGACCGCAGCCTTGTACTTCGAGGGCACCGGCACGCTCATCTGGACTGCCATTACTTCGGCGGCTTACTGTTCTCTTTTGATTCCAGCATTAAGAGATTACGAATTGCCGCCGGAGGGCGCCAAGGAACTCGCCCTCCGGAACATTTTCTTTTTCCTTGCAGCCGTGGTGGTGAACCCTTTCGTAAACGAGAATCGGCGGCAGGCGAAGCGCTACCGCCTGCTGGCGGAGGAGTTGGCGGAGACCAACCTCCGTCTCGAGCAGGCGCAGGAAGAAGCTCGCCGCTCGGAGCGCCTGGCGGCTCTGGGCCAGCTCACCGCAGGCTTGGCCCACGAAATTCGCAATCCCTTGGCGGTCATCAAAGGGTCAGCGGAGACGCTTACTCGCCGGCTCCAGTCGGCGGACCCTGTCACCACCGAAGTGGCTGGATATATCTCCAGCGAGGTGCACCGGCTCAACACCATCGTCACCCGCTTCCTCAACTTCGCGCGCCCTTTCAAACTCGAAAGAAGGCTGGCCCAGATTCCGCCCTTCCTTGACCGGGCTCTGAAAGTGGCGTGCGAGCGATGGCCGGGGGCAAAGGTGGAGGTCACCCGGCAGTACTCTGAAAACTTGCCGGAAATCAACGTCGATCCCGACCTTTGCGAACAGGCGTTCACTAACCTCGTGCTCAATGCCTATGAAGCAATGACGAATACCGGCGGCAGGCTGACCGTAACGGTTGCGGCTGTGAACTCTGACGGCAGGCGCGGCGTGGAGGTCAATATCGAGGATACCGGGCCCGGCATCCCCTCTGAGCTGCAGGAGCAGGTCTTCAATCCCTTTTTCACCACCAAGAAAGAAGGGGTGGGATTGGGGCTCTCGCTCGTCTCCAAGATTGTGGATGACCATCGCGGCTGGATTCGGATTTCGAGCGAGCCGGGCAAAGGGGCATGCTTTCGGGTGTTCCTGCCAGCGGAGTAGGGCCGGAAAAAGCTGTCAGCGGTCAGCTCTCAGCTTTCAGCCGGAACAGTTGAAAGACCGTGAGAGCCGCGGAGCGGCGAGAGACACTAGCCCACGCCGTGGGCTAATCTCTATCGGCCCTTCGGACCTGAAAGCGGAACCCAGCTAAGCCTGCTCCTCTTTTTTTTGCTGAAAGCTGAGAGCTGACGCCTGAGGACTTCTTATGTCCACAATTCTAATCGTCGAAGACGAACCGAAAATGTTGCGGTTGCTGGAATTGAATCTGGCCGAGGAGGGGTACGCAACGCTCGCGGCCCCGGATGCCGAGACCGGACTCAAACTATTGCGCCAGGAAAAGGTTGACCTAGTTCTGACCGACCTCAAACTCCCCCATATGGACGGACTCGAGTTCCTGCAATCCGTGAAGCGCTCCAACACACAGATCCCCGTCATTCTGATGACGGCCTACGGCACGGTAGAAACCGCCATCGACGCGATGAAGGCTGGTGCAAGTGACTATGTGCTGAAGCCTTTCTCGATGGAGGAGATCAAGCTCATCATCCACAAAGAGCTTGACGTCCGCCGCCTGCGCGAGGAGAACCGCGACTTGCGCGAGGCGCTGGGCGAGCGCTACCGATTTGAGAACATCGTCGCCCTGAGCGCCAAGATGCAGGAAGTGCTTGCCATTGTCGAGCGAGTGGCGCCCACAAATTCCACCGTACTGCTGGGCGGGGAGAGCGGCGTGGGCAAAGACATGATTGCACGGGCCATCCACCAGCACTCGCGGCGCGCCTCAGGCCCCTTTATCAAGATCAATTGCACCGCCATCCCGGAAAACCTGCTGGAGAGCGAATTGTTCGGATTCGAGAAGGGCGCTTTTACCGGCGCGATGACTGCGAAGCCCGGCAAATTCGAACTCGCGGACAAGGGCACCATCTTTCTCGACGAGATCGGCGACGTGCCTGGGGCCATCCAGGTGAAGCTCCTGCGGGTGCTCCAGGAGCGTGAGTTCGAGCGCCTGGGAGGCACCAAAACACTGAAGGTGGACGTGCGCGTGCTCGCGGCTACGAACCAGGACCTGCGTGCCGCCCTCGAGCAGGGCACCTTTCGAGAGGATCTCTACTACCGCTTGAACGTCGTGCCGATCAGTATCCCGCCGTTGCGCGAGCACAAGGAAGATATCCCGTACTTGGTGGACCACTTTTTGGCGCGCTTGGCTCGCGAATCCGCAAAGCCCATCACCAGCATCACGCCCGCCGCTATGAGATCGCTGATGGATTTCCATTGGCCGGGAAACATCCGGGAACTCGAAAACATCATTGAGCGCGCCGTGGCGCTCTCGAGCGGCACAATGCTGGACGTTGGTGACATCCGCCTGGACGTTGGTGACATCCGCCTGGACGTTGGCCCGGGCGGGGCGGTCGTCGGCCCCGGGATGTCTGCCAGCGACCCTTCCGGACCTTTCCTGCCTCCCGGCATGACGCTCGAGCAGTACGAGGATGAGATCATCAAAGAAGCCCTGCGGCGAGCCAACGGCAACAAGAGCCAAGCCGCGCGCCTGCTGGGCCTTTCCCGTAACGCATTCCGTTATCGTCTGTCCAAGCTGGGCGTGCCCGACGAACCCGACACGTAGAGGCGATCCTCGTGCTCGCCCCCAACAAGCGGCAAGCGCTCGCTGTTTTTCGCCTTGCGCTCCAGAATGGTATGGGGGCGTCTGGAGAGGTTCCTGGTCAAATAGTGGAGCCCGGAGTCGGGTACATCAACGTGTACATTACTGCTCGTAAAATCCGGATCAAGGAAATCAATGCTGGAAGTGCGGGACAAAAGTGACAAAACAGCCTAAATGGAGTAAGATCGAAGCTATTAGTAGGGGCGGGGGAGATTTCTTATGACGGTGATCGAGCTTCCCGATGAGCAAGCGGCGGCGCTGAAAGCGAAAGCCGCGGCGGCGGGCCTTACCCTCGAAGCCTGGCTCAATAAGGTGGCCAGCGCGGAACAGTCTGCCGAGCGCCCCCTGCAAACTGCGGCAGACATCGTTCTCGCCCGCATGCGCAACGTCCCGCCTGAAATCATGGCGACCATGCCCAAGGACAGCGCGAGCCAACACGATCACTACATCTACGGCTGGCCCAAAAGAGAGGCATGACCGCGCTTTTCGCCGACACGTTTTAATGGATTGCGCTGGCGGATTTTACCGACAGCGCCCATCAGCGGGCATTGACTCTCACAACCGAGCACGCAGCATCGCAAATCGTCACTACCGATGAAGTGTTAACCGAATACCTCACGTTTTTTTCGACTGCGCCCGAGCCTCTCCGCCGTGAAGCAGCCGAAAGCGTTGAGGGCATCTTGGCGAATCCGGTTATTCGTGTGATCCCGCAAAGCCGGGAATCCTTTCTGACCGGTCTGCAGCTCTATCGCGCCCGGCCCGATAAGGGGTACAGCCTGGTCGATTGTATTTCGATGCAGACGATGCGCAAGGAAGGGCTGACCGAGATTCTCACCAACGACCGGCATTTTGAGCAGGAAGGTTTCCGGGCGCTGTTTCGCGATTCGTGAAGGAGTGCGTTGGCTCTTACGTCGCCATCCTTGACAGCCTCTCCGCTTCGCACCAGCGCGTCGTGGACCCGTCTTGTGGTACCGGGAAAACGCTCGTCGCAGGGCATCCCCAGCGTACGTGTTGAGGCGAACCCAATGACATGTTTTTGAGCGGAAAGGCAAGATAAAGGGGATGGTCATGCGCAGGTATCATGTGACGCGCAACATCCGAATCAAGTAAATCAATGCTGAAAGTACGTAGATAGACCTGACGGCCATAAGGGCATAACTAAAAATAGAAGAACTCATCACCAGCTTTGCGTGGGCGGCGCAGACGTGGTTGTGATGCTGTGAAAGAATCGCTTTGTAGGAGTAGCCCTTGTGGCCGTCCCGCCAGGCCGGGAGCGACCATCCCGCCCCTGCGGGACCCCTACGACGCGACGGCAAAACGCAATTCTCTCACAGCTTCTATTTGATGTCTGCAAATCGTCCTGAGCCATAGGCATAGCCATATTGCCATCAATTCTGCGCCTTCACTCTCTCCGCTTCACCGCAGACATGCCAACCGCTGCATGCCTGCGCCACCCGGCGGTGCTGATGGGAGTGCTGGCCAACTGGGCTGCAAGGAGGATAATCGATGAATGACCCAAGATTGCGAAAGGTCGCTTTGAGTTTGCTATGGGGTCTGATTTTCTGGGCTATCGTGCCCGCAGGTGTATTCGCGGAGCCCAACGGATCCCAGCCCGTTTCCCCTGTGGCGAATCCCTGCTCGCGTTTGGCGGCAGGCAGCGTCGTTCACAACCCGCCGGCCTTGTTCAGCCAGAATGGGCTGCTGACCGTCAACTTCAGTTATCAAACTGTCACGGATTCCGTCGGCAGAACCCTCTTCTGCTTCATGACGCCCGACGGCTTGGAGAATCCCACGCTGCACGTCTCTCCGGGCGATCACCTGATTATCAATGTAACCAATAATACGCCTGCATCCTCGGTGGAGATGTCGGTCCCATCGCCCAACTGCGGGGCCAAGGTCATGACCATGTCTTCCCTCAACATCCATTACCACGGCACGAATACCCCCCCCACCTGCGGTCAGGATGAAGTGATACACACTATCATCAACTCCGGAGAGACTTTCGACTACGATGTCCCTTTCCCCCTTGATGAGGCCCCCGGATTGTATTGGTACCACCCACACATACACGGATTGGCCGAGGCCGTGGTGCAAGGAGGCGCCTCCGGGGCGATCATCGTGGAGGGAATTCAGGACTTCCAGCCCGCGGTTGCCGGGCTGAGACATCGCGTCCTGGTGGTTCGGGACCAGAATGTGGCGGGGAACCCCACTCCTGGTGGACCCAACAATGTGCCTTCTTGGGATTTGACGTTGAACAATATCCAAATTCCTTTTCCCAATTACCCTCCCGCTATTCTCCACATGTTACCGGGAGAGAAACAGCTTTGGCGGGTTGTGAATGCCTCGGCCGACACGGAACTTGACCTGCAACTAATGTTCGACGGCGAGCCGCAAGGACTCAAGATCGTGGCGCTCGACGGCGTCCCAACTGGCTCACAAGATGGCACCCGCCATGGAAAAGCCGTGGACGCCATTGACATTTTGATTCCCACCGCTTCGCGAGCGGAGTTCATTGTTTCCGCGCCGCCCGCCGGGGTGAAGGACGCCCAACTGGTGACGCTCGATATCAACACCGGTCCGGATGGCGATAATGATCCCACCCGCGCCCTGGCCAACATTCAGGTCATCGATCCAGACCAGGACCATCAGACCGCATTGGACAATGACGAAAGAGTGCCCACCGCAGTTGGGCCGGCGTGGCCGCAGCGATTTGAAGGGCTCGCCACTGCTCGTGTGACGGCAAGACGGAAGCTCTATTTTTCTGAGGTGCTCTCCGATCCCAGTGATCCGCTTAGTCCCACCAATTTCTACATCACCGTGCAGGGCGCCACACCCACGTTGTTTAGCCCTGATAATCCCCCCGCCATTGTCACCACACAAGGATCCGTCGAAGATTGGACGGTCGAGAATCGCTCGCAAGAAGTTCACGCGTTCCACATCCATCAAATTCACTTCCTGGTGCTGTCGCAAAATAATTTTGCGGTCAATGGCAGCCAACCGGACGCGACCATTCAAGGCCAGTACATGGATATGATCCAGATTCCCTACTGGGACGGGAACCCTCGCCATCCGTACCCCAGTGTCAGAGTTCGCATGGACTTCCGCGGAAAAGACATCGGGGATTTCGTCTACCATTGCCACATTCTGGGGCATGAGGACGCGGGAATGATGGCGATCATCCGCGTCCTGCCTGCCCCCAGGGCTTCCACTGGTCCTAATGTGCAAGCCAAGTTGGCAGGGTCAACTACTTCAGGGAGGGTTTACGTTAGGCCGCAAGGCTTTGCGGAAAAGTAGAGGGTATCATGAATAACCTGTGGGAAACCGCGGGTGGTTCTAGGAAGGGGAAGAGTTCCGCCCGCAATCTGTTCGACTCGTAGACCTCTCTGCGGCGAGCGACGCGGGTAATACTCACGAGCTTAGCGGCATCGTCAACGACGTACAAAACGCGCCACTCGCCCACGCGGATACGCCAGTGGTCTTTGTACCCTCTGAGCTTCTTGCATCCTGGCAAGCGTGGGTTCTCGGCAAGCCCCAGAATCTTGCGGTTTATCCGGGCAAACAGCGCGTCGTCCAGCGCGTCCAGTTCCTTCCCGGCAGAAGGCTTTATTTCGAGGGTCTATTTAGCTGCGCTGACGATTGTCCTTTAATCGCTTGGCCCGGTATTCCTCGTAGGAAATGCCCTTTTCCTTGCGGCGCGACTCGGAAACGAGGCCATCCCAGAAGTCCTCCCAAATCGCATGGTGCTTCTTGAGGTCGATAAGCACCGCGGTCTTGCGGCCCTTCCCATCGGTTACGAACTGGATTCCGGTCATAGGTAGCGCTCCCCTTGGGTTCCTGTTCTCACTCTAATTTTGCCGCCTCTCCCTGTCAACCCAATAGCGCAACATGAAGTCCTTCGTGTTGGTCCATCCGTGATCGCCAGTATCGACGTGGAGGGATATCTGCAAATTCGGCTGGACTCCGGTCGGGATGCGCATATCAACACCCACGAACATGCGCATATCGACGACGGCCATGCCGTCACCAGCCACAGCAGCCAGGAGGCGAGCGCAGGCGGGTGCGTAATGCCGTGGACCGCACACCGCAGAGGCCCGCGCTACGCTTGCCGTTGTCTTGACATTGTCGGGCAAGAGCGATAATCTGAATATCACAAGGAGGAGCCATGCGGTCAAGAACCACGCGCAGTGAAAAACTCGACCTGCGACTTACGCGCCAAGCCAAACGGACGCTCCGCGCAGCGGCGGCATCTTCCCGTCGCTCCGTCAGCGAATTCGTGCTCGAGAGCGCGCTCGCGCGTGCCGATGAGGCGCTGGCGGATCGAAGGATCTTCAGCCTGAATAACGTGCAGTGGAAGGCATTCTTGGCTGCCCTCGATGCGCCCCCCCGTCCTCTGCCTCGGCTGGAGCGTCTCTTAAGAGAACCGGGATTCTTTGATGCCGGGTCCAATCTGTGAGCGCTGACCGGCGAGTGGAAAAATTGTGCCCCGAGCACCGGACCGAAGGCTTCGATTGCGGCCGGGAAGAACTGAACCGATACCTGTTGCGCTACGCTTGGCAGAACCAGCAGGCAGGCGCCGCGCAGACGTACGTTGGGCTTGTGGCGGAAACCGTCGTTGGATACCATACCCTCGCTGTGGGCCATGTGACCCGCGAACAAGCGCCAGAGCGTTTAACTAAGGGCTTGGCGCGCCATCCGATGCCCATCATGCTGCTGGCACGTCTGGCAGTTTACCGCCGTTGGCAAGGTCAGGGGATCGGTAAGGGACTTTTGAGAGACGCGATGCAGCGCACGCTCCAAGCGGCCGACATTGCCGGTATCCGCGCCTTGGCCGTTCATGCCAAAGACGAGTCCGCCAGGGGTTTCTACCAGAAATTCGATTTCATCCCATCGCCGACCGACCCGATGCACCTGTTCGTCCTCTTGAAAAACGTCCGCCGGATTATTTCAGGTTAAGCCTGCTTCCGCGGTATCATCGTACGGCTCCAGCGCAGTTTGGAGTGCAAATCTTGCTTCCGCGCGAGGCGATTCGGAGAATTAAGCCATGAGCGGCACACAAACTTATCCCCTGCGACTACCACGGTCGCTCGAGGAAACCGTGCAGCGGTTGAGCCGGGAGGACAGAACTAGTACATTGTCCAGTTAGTTCTTTATACTATTGCGATCTCGGTTGTGTTTCCTTGGTTTCCGAGGGTGCATCGCTTGATATTCTTTGGTCACCTCGATAATGCGCTGAAGTTTCTCCGGCCCCTTGGTCCATACGAACGGTCTGGGATTCTCATTGTTGCGAGCAATGTAGTCCAACAGGAATTCCTTCAATTGGTGTTTCGAGGTGTGAACGCTTTGCGACAAAGCTTGCTTGCCCAGGATGCTGAAGAAGCATTCCACCATGTTGACCCAGGAAGCGTGGGTGGGCGTGTAATGAAAGTGCACACGCGAATGCCGCTTCAACCAGCGCTGCGCCGCTTCGTTCTTGTGAATGTTGAGATTGTCGAGAACCATGTGCAGTTCGCGCTCCGGGAAAGTTCGGACGACATCCTTGAGAAAGCGCAGGAAGTTCACGGAAGTGCGACGTTGCTTGACCTGTGCCACGACTTGGCCGCTGGCAATCTCCAGAGCCGCCAGCAAGGTCTGGGTGCCATGACGAACATATTCATTGGTCCAACTACGTGGCTGACGGGCGCTCAGGGGCAGCAGCGGCTGGGTGCGGTCCAGTGCCTGGATGCCGGTCTTTTCATCCACACACAACACCAGCGCGTTTTCCGGCGGGTTCAAATAAAGACCGACGATGTCCAGCAGTTTGGCTTCAAAATCAGGGTCTGGGCTAAAAGTAAAGGTACGAATCCGATGGGGCTGCAGATGCGAATTCACCAGAATCTGATGCACCGTGCTGGGCGGCAGCCGCAAGTCCTTGGCCAGCGTTCGTACACTCCAGCGGCTATAGTGTTCCGGTTGTTGGCAGGCTCGGCTCTGCACCCGCTGGACGGTTTCTGGACCGTGTTTTACCGGTCGGCCGGAACGCGGTGCGTCCTGGAGACCTTCCAGCCCTTGGCGGGCAAAACCCCGGCGCCACTTACTTATGGTCACCTCGGGCAACTGAAGGTCGCCAGCGATTTGCTGATTGCTCCTGCCGCCAGCGGCCGCCAAGACAATCCGGCTTCGCTGCACCAGAGCTTGCGGTGTGGACGGCGACCGCACCAGCTGATCCAGCGTAGCTTTCATCGTCGGGTTAAGCAAAATAGCGGCAGCGACTCTTGCCATGCCCCCACTATATTCGAAGACCAACATAATGTAAAGAACTATCTAGACGATGTACTAGCATCAACGAGTTTGTGGCCACGGCGGTGGCGGAAAAGGTCTCGGCCCTGCGCACTGCCGAGTACTTCGAGGGTCGAAAAGCCAGAGCGGACTTCAAGGCCTTCGACAAAATCATGCGGCGCCGGCGCGGAAAACCACCCCGCGAAGGGGATGAAATGCCTCGATAGAAAATGGGCCGGCTCGGCTCGGCACCCGGGCTGGCGCATTCGGTGGGTTCTCAGCATCGCCAGCCAAAGGACTTTGCCTGTTTCTCGTCACTCGCCACTTGCCACTTGTCACCGTTCTCATAGAGCGTCCGCCTCGCATTTGGGGTACACCGAGGATTGAGCGGGTAACGACGGTCAGTGCATTTATGCCCGTGGGCTTTTCTCATGCCCGCTGCAATTGACCGGAAGATTCCTCACCGAAGGAAGAGCCTACAGTCAGAACTGCCCTGACTGTGGCCCGCTACTCACGGACTGGACAGCCAACATGCGACCTGACTTGGGTTCCCTCCAAATACATCGTCTCATCATCCATAAGATGCCTCGGCACCTCCGACGCGATACTAGCAGCGCGCCGAACTACAGCGAAGTTGAGAGCCCTTTGGATGATCAACTGCGTTCGTTCTTCCGGGAAAAAGTCATTGAGACTGCGGGGTCGTCCTCCGCGTTCGGCGTAGCTTTCGATGACGGTTCCACATCGCCCGTCCCGCGTCTGGTGAAGGACTCTATAGCTCGTATAAACGCGGATTTTGTCACAATTTCGGAGGAAATCGCGAGACATTTGCACGACTCGCAAGGGGGTGTGAATCCTGGAGGGTTGGTAACCATCATGGAGTGTCATATCGACTCAACAATCGCTCTCGCCATCCTCAAGCTCGAACGCGAGGAGGGAGTCCGCCTGGATAGCATCGAGTACAAGGGTAAGCACACCTTTGACGTCAGGTATATCCAAGATCTGATTCTCACCAGGAAGACAAAGCTCTTCAAAATCGGGCAGTGTCTCAGTTTGACGTAGGGGTTGGCGGAACCTGTCCCGATCTTAGCGGGACGCCGCCACGTGGCGATCCCGCAGAGGCAGGATCGCCGCTACAACTCCAAACTGAGACATTACCTTCCCGGCAATCACGTTGTAATGTCGGGAGGCATCCGCTATATTGCAGGAGGGTGAATGATATGCCGATCTTCGAATACAAGTGCCAGGACTGCGGGACCCAGTTCGAGAAAATCATTATTTCCTCGGCCAGCAGCGTGCTTTGTGGGAAGTGTGAAAGCCCTAATGTTGACAAGTTAGTCTCTGTATTCGCCGTGGCGAAGGGCTCGCACTCCGATTCTGCTTCCGAGGCTGACCCATGCAGAACATGTGGCGCGCGCGAGCGGGGCATGTGCGGAGAGTAGTTTGGCCAGCCCCGTTGAAGGGCACGGAGAAACGGGCGGCGTGGCCGGGCTCGAATTCGTACTACGGGATTTGACTGCGTTGGATTACCCTCAAATTCAAAACCTGCGCCTTGGCACCTCGAGCTGGTCCAGCCAGGATTGGGTAGGGGTTTTCTATCCTCCGGGCACCGCCTCTGCCGACTTCATCTCTGAATATGCGAAACACTTCGACACAGTTGAAGTCGACTCGACGTTCTATCGAACTCCCCCCGCTGCGGTCGTTAGGAATTGGTATGCGCGTACTCCTGCGGGTTTCCTGGTGGCTGCCAAATTCCCCCAGGTGATCACGCATGAGAAGGTGCTGGTTGATTGTGCCCAAGAGCTCACGGAATTCTTGAAGGCTATGGAGCTCCTTGGCGACAAGCTTGGGCCCCTATTGCTGCAGTTCCCCTACTTCAATAAACAGGCATTTCCACACGTCCAGGATTTCCTTGCCCGGCTGACCAAGTTCGTGGACCATCTCCCCCGCGACCATGCTTACTCCGTCGAGCTCCGGAACAAATATTGGATAAATGACCGCCTCATCGATCTACTTCGAGCAAGGAACATCGCTTTAGCACTTATCGATCATCCCTGGATGACGCCCGTCGATCAGTTAGTTGCAAAGCAGGATGTTGTGACCGCGGATTTTGCCTACCTCAGGTGGCTGGGCGACCGAAAAGGGATCGAGGAGAAGACTAAGCAATGGGACAGGGTTATCATTGACCGGACGCGCGAGATGGAAACCTGGATTCCCATCATCCGCAAGCTGCTCAAGCGCGGCATTCGCATCCTGGGATTCTTCAACAATCACTACGCCGGGTTTGCGCCTGGCTCTATAAAGCTCTACCACGAAGTGTGGGAGCGAATGGGAGCTACGGAGGAGTAGGGTTTCAGAAGGGCCGCTCCCCATATCCGTTTTGGTTCCCCATGAAAGGCCCTTTGCGAAATGGCGCTCTTTCACCTCACACGTCCGCCGTGGTATTTTAATTGGCGTTGAAAGCGACTCAAGGTGGCGGATCAAACTTGCCTGAAATCGAAATAAGACGGCTAAGAAGCCTTTACGAATACCGGGAATGTGAAAGGATCCAGAAGGGAGTCTGGGGAAACGTGGGGGTTAGCAGTGAAGTCCTCGGCGTCACGCAGAAGTACGGAGGCGTGGTGTTGGGCGCCATCGCGGAAGGAAAGCTTCTGGGGTTCCTTTATGCGTTCCTGGGGCGCTACCAGGGACGGGTGGTTTACTGGTCGCACATGTTGGCGGTGGAAAAACGGCATCGGGACAAGGGCCTGGGATTCAGGATAAAGCTCGCGCACAGGAAATTAGCCCTTCAAGAGGGGATCAAGTCCGTCTGCTGGACGTATGACCCCTTGCAAAGCCGCAACGCAGCCTTGAACATTGCGCGTCTGGGCGCCCGAGTGGAAGAGTATCTTACGGACTGCTACGGCCGTTACACCAGCGTGCTCGAGAAAAGCCTGCCAAGCGATCGCTTGGTTGCGAATTGGCAAATCGGCAGCGCCCGTGTGGCAGTTCGCCTGGCTAGCCCCTCGTGCAGGCCTCTCAACCTTGAGCTACCCAGAATTAATGAAACTCGCCGCAATAAAGATGGATTCATCGTGAATCGGGAAATCAGTTTTTCTTTCGCCGAGCCCCGGCTTCTCTTGGAGATTCCGACCAATACCGATGAAATGCGGGTTCGTGCTCTGAAGCTGGCGCGGCAGTGGCGGCTGGAAACGCGGCGCATGTTCGGGCGCGCTTTTGATTCCGGTTGCCGCGTTGTGGACTTTGTCACTACGGGGACGGGCGGCGGCAGGCGAGCTTTCTATGTTCTGAGCGGCGCCCGTACCGGGCGCCCCGCGTGATGCAGGCCGGAGGCCCGCCGTAGAGCCCTTTCTGTTATTATAGACGGTGAAACCGTTCAAACGGGAAACTACAACATGCCAAAGAACATTACGCTAGCCCCTCAGGGGAAAGCTCAAACCGGGTACGAGCTTTACGTCATGCGGCACGGCCTCGCCGTCACGCGGGGCAGTGTGAGATTTTCGGACGATGCGCAACGTCCGCTTGTGCCGGAAGGCAAAGAAAGGATGCGGGAGATCGCCGAGGGTCTGAAACAGGTGGGGTTCGAAGTGGACTGGGTTGTTTCCAGCCCGCTGGTCCGGGCGCTTGAGACGGCGGGGATTATTGCCGAATCGTTGACTTCAAGCGCGCCCGTTGACGTCTGTGAGGCGATGCGGCCCGGCGGGTCACCCGAGGATTTGATCACTTTTCTGGCCAAACGCCCCAGCCGCACGAGGGTGCTTGTGGTCGGCCATGAACCCGACCTCAGCGAGTTGGCCGCCCGGCTTATCGGCGCTGGCACCCATGCTAACCTGGCGTTTAAGAAGGGCGGGTGCTGCATGATTAGGTTCGATGAGTTTCCGCCCAAGAGCCCCGGCCAACTCGTGTGGTGGTTGACGCCGCGCCTGCTTCGCAAGCTCAGCTAGTGGGTAATACCCAGTCGTCAATAGCTTGTAACTCGGCAGCACTAAGTTTAGACTGTTGAGAGAAAAGCCGAGTGGCGTGGCTTTATTTCAGCACAAGGGGGACGGCTTTTGGCGGAGTCCGGGAGACTAGACTACCTCGACTTGCGACCCGCTCGAGCCTTTTCCTATGGAAGAGCGGAAAGAGAATACTCTGCATAATCCCGCTCGCATCGCCAACGAGTTGGCAACGAGTCCCGGGAAAACCCCGCCGACAAATGAATGGAGCAAAGTCCGGAAGCTCGCCCTCCGGCAACTCAACCGCTTCGTAGCCCTGGAGGCAAAGGTTTTAAAGGGAGATGACCCGGACGACATTCACGACATGCGTGTGGCCAGCCGGCGCTTGCAGCAAGTGCTTGACCTGATTTTTCCCAAACCTCTGCCCCGCGAGGCCCGCCGCTTGAGACGCAAGATCAGGCGATGCCGGCGGGTGCTGGGGGACGTCCGAAATTGCGACGTCCTGCTCCAGCAGGTGCAGGGACGTCTGGCAAGAAACCGCTGCTCCAACAGGGAAGCCTGGACGGCTGTGGCGCAGCATCTTCAGGAGTGCCGGTCCGAATGCTTCGCCAGGGCCATTCGCAAGCTGAGCAAGGTGAATTTGGCCGTCTTTTACATGCGCGCCAAGGAGATTCTGGACCGGCTCAGGCCCATGCCCGACCAGGACCAAGGTTCGCATCCCTTGGTTCAACCTGACCGGCCTGCCCTTGAACCCTTCCCGGCGCGCCTTGCGCAAGTGCTTGCAGACGGCTGGAAAGAATTTGAAAAGCAGGTTGCCTCTTCGCACCAGGAAACGACCGCGCCCTCCATCCACGCCGCGCGCATCTGCGCCAAGCGGCTCCGTTACCTTTTCGAAGTTGTAAATCAGTTCGGGATCCCGGGCAGCTCGGGCGCGCTCACCTGGCTAAAGAAAATCCAGCAGCATCTCGGTGATTGGCACGATATGGAAGTGTTGGAGGAAATGATAATTGAAATGATCGCCAAGCCGGAGTTCTTGCGCGATCAATTGCCTCTCGCCCTGGCCACGGGGAAACTGATCTTGCGGAATCGCGCCAATAAGCGGGGATTCAGGGAAAAATACTT
Organism: uncultured Acidobacteriota bacterium; assembly: GCA_963832915.1. Taxonomy (GTDB): domain Bacteria; phylum Acidobacteriota; class Terriglobia; order UBA7540; family UBA7540; genus CAVROP01. The sequence continues at coordinate 220,906 of CAWHWE010000014.1, read as the reverse complement.
CCAAATGACGCTGGACTCCGCCGAATATCAGCGGATCAAGAATTGGGCGGAGGGCCTCCCGGTCGCGCCTGCCCCTGTCCGCGCTTGAAGGCTACTCGCCTATTTTTCTGCTCACGGGTGATTGGCTTTTCCCGTGCTGACAACCTCAGTAGTGCCCGATTCCTGCACGCCCACCTCCGGCACAGGCGCCGCAAACAGCGGCTCCCGAGGTTCACCCTTCAGAACGCGGGATATGCCCGAGCGTAGCCGCTCAAAAACCGTGTGGATATCCGGCGAAGCATCAATTACGGTGAAGTCATATTCTTGCGCCATCTTATCGAATTGCGCGAGCAAGGCGGTCTGGTACTTGCGGAAACTTTCGTACATGTCCTCGCTGGGGTAGAGGTCCATGCCGGATTCCCAATAGTCAAACCCGTTGGAGAAGACCACGCGGGGAATCAGGTCGTCGACGCCGATGCGCAAATAGAAAATAGCATCGGGCTTCAGCGCGAAGCTGTGCACATTATGGATCCAGGCTGGATCGAGGCCCCGCACAATAGCTCGCGCCATCAGAGAATAGATATAGCGATCGGTAAGAACCACAAATCCGGCGCGTAGCGCAGGAACGATCTCGTTTTCGAGTCGGTCCGCAAAATCCGTGGCGTAAAAGAGGCTTAAGGTAATGCGCCCCAGGGTATGCCCCTCTTTGGCTTGCTGAATTCCCTTCGCCGCCAATTGGGAACGCTTGATGCCGGTATCCAGCACGGCGTGTCCCTGCTGCTCGAGCCAGGGTCGGAGCAGCTTGGTCTGGGTGGAACGGCCAACGCCGTCGGTGCCCTCAATTACAATCAGTCTCCCGGTGAGTTCCGCCAGATTCATTTTGGGCAGACTCACCGAATAAGTTTCTCTCATGGGGCTACCCTCAATCTCTTGGCCTGGGTCAGCTTGGCCTTAACAATCTGGCGCATCTGGACCTGCTGGTCTTCAATGGGAAGCGTGGCGTCCACCGTGGTCAAGTCGAATTCCGCGATCATGCTCTCGTACTCTTCCAGGATCTTCCCTTGAAAGAGATGAAAGCTCTTCTCCGGGTCTTCGTTCAAGCCAAGGTCCATGCCGGCTTCATAGAACTTCACGCCGCTGCGCCCTTCCAGGATGCGTTTCATGGCTACTTCAAGGGGAACGCGGAAATAGAAGGCCGCGGTGGGCTTGACCGCAAAGCTGTAAAGCTCCCGCACCCACTTGCGCTCCATGCCCCGCACCACATCGCGGGCGAAGGCCGTGTATATATAGCGATCGCAAAGCACCACCGCCCCCGCTTTCAGCAGGGGGATGATGTTGTGCTCCATCCGATCCGCGAAGTCAGTGGCGTGGATCAAAGAGAAAGTAGCGGGTGTGAGCATTTGCCTCTTCTTCCCGCGCTTCGTCGTGTCCCGGACCAGCGGCGAGGAATTCCATTCGCTGAAGACAACCCCGTAGCCTTCAGACTGAAGCCACTGGTGCAGGAGCATCAACTGGGTGGACTTGCCCGAGCCGTCAATCCCTTCGACCACAAAGAGTTTTCCGGGGAAACGATGCTCGCCGTATCGTTTCATTCAGGAACACCTCGTGCTATACGCTGCGATGAGTTGAAGGATAAGCTTATCACAAACTTTGCTTTAACGAGAAGCACAGCCAACCCTAATAGCGGGTGCATTTGGCGTAGCGCCGATCCCGCAAGGCGGGACCGGCATGTTGGGGCCGTGCCGGGCTAAAGCCCGGCGCTACAACTCCAGATTGACCCACTACCCGAACACTCAGAGTCTTTGAAAAACGAGAGCTTGCGTTACTTGTTGTTCACGCCGTGGTATGGTATTTTTTCGCCGCGTCTTCGTCCAACTCGACACCCAGGCCGGGCCGGTCGGGGACGATGGCGTAGCTGTCTTTGATCTCGATCGGGCTCACCACCAAGTCGTCCTCGCGCAAGAAGCCGAGGATGTCGCTGGGCAGCGTGCAGTTGGGCGACGCCGCGCAGGAGTGGGTGTAGGCCGCGTCGATGATCCCCAGATCGTTGCCCGAGCCGTGCCACACCGGCATGCCCTCAACCTGGGCGAGATAGCAGTTCGAGACGAAACTAGCCATGCCTGGGTTGCCGCCGGTGTTGAACGCTGAGCAGGCCTGTTCCGAGATGCCTTTGATCATGGCCTTTGTATCACCCAAATGCAATGCGACGTGCGTTTTCACTTGGCTGCGCAGTTTGCGGTAGCCCTCATAATCCGTCTTGTCAAACGGGTCCTCATACACCAGCATGTTGCCGATTTTTTCCAGCTTCAGCGCCACTTCCAGGAAATCCTTGAGGCTGTTGTAGCGCGTGTTTGGGTCCAGGATAACCGTTATGCCGGGGGCGACCTTGGCGATCATCTCGATGGCTTCGACTATGGGGTCGCCCTGCTTGTTCTTGGTCTTGATGTTCTTAAACTTGCCGGCCAGGGCCCGCTCGGCGACTCGCTTCATGCCTTCGGGCGTCTTGCGGCCGCACCAGTAGCCAACCAACACCTTGGGCTGCGCCAGCCCGCCCAGCAGGCGATAGACCGGCCAGCCCACCGCTTTTCCGACAATGTCGTAGAGCGCCATCTCGAAAGCAGCGTAACCGGCGGGGTCAGGCAGGTCCAGCTTGGTCAGGTTGCAATCGAAGACGGCTTTGCCCTTCAAGAACTCGGCGTTGCGCTCCACCCCTTCCCACTTCTCACCGCGCCCGGTTTCGCCGATGCCGGTGATGCCGGAGTCGGTATGGATCTTCATGACCATTTTCGGGACTGCGTCGAAGGGACTGGATTCAGCCAGTTCGGGATCTGCTGTAATATCCGGCTTCATCGGGACAACAATCTTGTGCAGGTCCACCTGAGTGATGGTGAGTCGTTCTTTCTTACCGGCGGTGCAAGCGGGCAGCATCGCGAGCCCCACCGCGCCGCCGCCGGTCAAAAGGAGTTCGCGGCGGGATAGTCGATGTTCGTGCATGAAACACCTCCACAATAATAAAGTCAGTTAATACTAGCGGTCATCTCGTCAGCGATAGAAATTATCGTATTTCTTGGCGCCTATCTGAAGGCTAAGCTTCATCTGCCGAAAACGAACCTGGCGGCGCTCAGTGCCGAGGGTGCACAGATTATTGGGCGCAGGCCTGCGCCTTGTCAAGGCGGACGAAGAAACCGAAGGGCGGGCTCGAATCGTCTCGATGACCGAAGCTAGCGAATAATCTTGCGCAGGGAATAAACAATGGACTGAGTGTCTGCGGGACGAAGCGAACCGGCAATGAAATTGTAGGTTTTCCCGGACGTCAGATTGATGTGGAAGGTGCCCGTGTTGAAGTTGAGGCCCGGAATGATATTTGCGCCAACCTCTTTAATGTCCGCGAGGGAAGTTGAAAACACCTCCTTGTCTGCCTCCTCGTAAGTGAGCTTCTGGCCCGTTACAATCAGCGTGCCTTTGATCTTGTTGCGGGTCTGAAGAATGCTTGCGACATCTCCCAGGTTGTAGACTTCGAACCGCTCTCCAGCCGAGTTGGCCGGACCAGAAACAGTGGCAGCCGTGGTGGTCCCGCCCGCCACCTCGAAGGGCGCTTCCGCCTCGTTATCGTCGGGATTCACCACAAACAAGCTGGTCCTTCCCGCGAGCGCATCCGCGGCGATTTGAATGCGGACCGTCAGCTCCGTGGTCGTCGACGCGGTAGTCTCCAGAACTCGTATCCCCGGGTTTGAAAAGCTGACCTTGGCCCCCTGAGCAAAGTTCTTCCCCCTGATCTTCAGATTCGCTTCACTCTTGGGAACAGCGCGCGGGGGATCAACGCTGGTGACCTCCGGCGTACTGGATTCGAAAGGCAGCAACGCTGTCGCGGCGGCAAGGACCAAGCGGCTCCCGAAAACCCTTCTCATCTCAAAATCGGGCAGGGGTGTCATTTGAAGTGGGCTCCGCTTTCGAAACGCCAAGTCATTCCCGCGAAAGCGGGAATCCAGTCCCTAGAGGGCTCATTTCTTAAGGTCCTGCGGAATGGATTCCCGCTTTCGCGAGAATGACTGCGGCCTAAAATGCCCATGTCACAAAGACGACACCACTACTCAAATTCGCTTTATCAAGCCCACCGCCCATTATACTACAGGGATGTCAAGTCCATTTTGGAGGTGCGCGGTGTGCTGGCCACGCTTTTGAGAATCCCAACAACAAGCTGGGATACCGTGAAGCCGCCGCCAACGATGCCTGGGCCCGCACGCTCGCCTTCTTAAACCGCACTCTCAAAGGGGAGTAGGCAGTAAACAGTAAGCAGAAGGCAGTCGGTAGTTGCCACTAGAGGGCAGGTCTGGCCAGTCGGGCTGCCCCCCTCCGGCGTAGTGAGGACCTGGTTTCGACGTCCGCGGTTGGTTGAAGGAATTGACACGTCGTCGCGGCAAACCGGAGAGCGAGTATAATCACTTCGACATAGGAGGTGCCTCTTACTGTCACTTTGTAATTCGAGGAGATACGATGCCGAGTCAAGTCTTCTTCGGTTCCGCTCGCCAAGCTCGCCTGGAGGCTAAGGAAACACTACCCGCCAAGCTCGACTCGATCCTGGAGCGGCTGCGGGTGCGCGACCGGGTCAAGGGAGAGACGGTTGCCATCAAGATGCACACCGGCAATAATATCGGTTACTCGACGGTGCACCCGCTCTTTGTGCGCAAGGTAGCCCAGGCAGTCAAGGAGGGTGGCGGCAAGCCCTTCGTCACGGACGTGAGCGGGGATGTCCGCGCCGCAGAAGAGCGCGGTTATTCTTCGGAAACGCTGGGTTGTCCGTTGTACCCGGCAGGCGGGCCGGATGAGAAATACTCTTACGCTCACAAGCTTCCATACAAAAGCATCCAGGAGTGGAAACTCGGCGGGCTGATCCAGGATGCTACGTTCCTCATCAACCTGGCGCACGCTAAAGGACATCCGACCTGCGGGTACGGCGGGGCGTTCAAGAACCTGGCGCTGGGCTGCATGGTCGGCCAGACCCGCAGCGCGATGCACGACACAATGCATTTTGACCGTTACTGGTTCGCCGACCAATGCCCCGACGAGGCAGCGCGCCGCCGCATCATCGAGGCCTGCCCGCATCAGGCCATTGTCGAGGACAAAGACAATCCCACTGAGCTGCACCTACACATCGAGCAGTGTAACCAATGCGGGCGCTGCGTGCAGGCAGCCCCGCCCGGCAGCCTGAAGATTGATCCGGTTAATTTCCACACCTTCCAGGAAGCCTGCGCCATCAGCGCCAGCATTACACTTTCCACCTTTGCGCCGGGCAAGGCTACGCACATCGTCCTGGCAACTCACATCACGCCGGTGTGTGACTGCTTTGGGTTTACGAGCATGCCGATCCTCCCGGACGCGGGAATCTTTGGCTCGGACGACATTGTAGCGCTGGACCAAGCCGTGTTGGATGTCACGGGACGGACGTGCCTTATCGAGGAAAACATCCCCACTTCGATGGAAGTCCACACGCGCCAAGGCCATCCACTGCGCTGGCTGCACGGCCCGCACAAGGATCCATACCTGGTGACAAAGTACGGGGAACAGCTTGGGCTGGGTAGACGCGATTACGAATTGATAGATGTTCTGCCGGTTGAGGAAATCTCCCGCGCGCCCATCGGCTACATCCCGGCACAGGCGTAGGAGTTGTGACGAGTGGCCCGCCGCGGCGGGACGTGCGGACGAGCAAGTGACAGTCGCCTGCGGCTGCGGGAATTCCGGATTACGAATTGCGCACTGCCTGCTGCCTACATTCCGTAAAGCGTTTCCGTATTCACGGGCAGGCCGAGCAGCTTCAGGTAGGTGAACAGTTGCATCTTGTGGTTGGTGAAGTGCTCGAGGAAGGAGATGGCCATGCGCTCCACCTTGGCCGTCATGCCCCACGGCACGGTAACGACTTTGTTGGTGAAGTCCTCATCGCTCAGGCCATCCAGAACCTGGCGCAGAATCTTCTTGTCCTTTTCGAGCTTGTCCAGCGCCTCCTGGGGACTACAGGAAGGAAGGTTTTCCAGCTTCATGCCCTCTCCCATTTCTTCCATGGACGGCCACTTGCCGCTGAGCATCATGTCAAATCCGCCGCCAAAGCCATCGCTCAGGTGGCAAATCGCCTGGCCAACGCTCATGAACGTGGGACCGGGCCTCCAGTTGAGTTTGTCCGGCGGAATCATGCCGATTAGCTTCTCCACTGGCTGGTAGTTTCCCATCACAACTTCGTAATATTCATTCTTGGTCATAAATCCTCCTCTCTTTTTTCTTTGCGCGCTGCGTGTTATTGCACCCGCGCCGCATTGTCATCGGCGGCAAAGATAAATGGCGGATTTGCGCGCCTCTGCCGGTTTTTCTGTAGAGCCACAGCTCAGAGCATTTTACCTCACAATATATTACAAGGAAATTACGAATGAGCGAAAAGGTGCGCGAGCATGGAAGTCAAAACTGCCCTCTCCTCTGGGGAGAGGGTGGCCCACTGTCCCGATGCACTTCATCGGGAAGCGGGACGGGTGAGGCGTCAGTTCTGAGCGCAGACTTAGAGAACAGGTCCGCGCTACCCAATCAACCCTCTTTCCTCAACTTCCGCAAGGGCACATGAATCAAGATGTAGGCGATGATGGCAAACGCCACGAGTGAAATCCACCCGCCCCAGTTGGCTAGAAACGGCAACTCATCGAATCCGGTGATGACTTTGGTGATGGAGGAGACCCCGGTCAGGAACAGGGCGGCGAGCAGAATACCCGTGATGGCCTCGCCGGCGATAAATCCGGAGGCCAGCAGCGTTCCTCGCTCCTCGAATTTCGCCTTTTCCTCCGTGGGGAGTTTCTTGCGCGCCGCCCACTGGTCGGCGGCCCACTTCAAGACGCCACCCACGAATATCGCCCCGGTGGTTTCGAGGGGCAGGTACATGCCTACCGCGATGAGCATCGGAGAAGGCGCGCCAATCATCACCAGCGCCAGGCCGAAGAAGCATCCCATCAGCAACAACCCCCAAGCCATTTGTCCACCCACGATCCCCTGCGCGAGCTGGGCCATGAGGCCGGCTTGTGGCGCGGGCAGCAACTTGCCGCCGATGCCGCCGGTGGCGAGATTCGCTTCGTGTAGCGCGATGATGGGCAGCAATAGGAAAAAGGAAACGGCCGTGACGCTCAGCACCTCGACGATTTCCATCTTCCAGGGCGTCCCGCCGAGCAGATATCCCGCCTTGAGATCCTGAATCAGGCTGCCGGAAACACAGCACGCGCAGCACACCACGGAGGCCACACCCAGCACGGCGGCGACTCCGCCCAGGCCTTTCACTCCGATGGCCACCATCATCAACGCGGCGATAACCAGGGCGGCAAGCGTCAGACCGCTGACGGGCTGATTCGAGGAGCCCACCAACCCCACCAGGTAGCCGCCCACGGCGGAAAGAAAAAAGCCGGTCAAGGTCATCACAATCGCCGCCGTGATGGCTGCGGCCCAGTTCTGCGCGAAGTATTTGTAGATGATCGTAATTGGGATGATGAGGCCGCCAATGGCGATGATGATCCACTTGATGGGGATGTCGATATCCAGCCGCGTGCGTGCTGCCGCGTGTTCGCTGCTCTCTGCGGAAACATGAAAGGCCCCACGGATGGAGGTAAGAATTGACTCCCGCATGCTATAGAGCGTGTAAACCGCACCCACCAGCATGGCTCCCACGGCGATAGGACGAACCACGTTGTACCAGACGGTATAGCTCGCCAGGTCCCAGGGCGCCGTGCCTCCGGTCGTCGCCCCGATGCGGCGTGGCAGGTCAGGATCGATGAACAGAACCAGCGGAATCAGCACCAGCCAGGCGATGACGCCCCCTGAGAAATTGATCGCCGCCAGCCGGGGTCCGATGATGTATCCAATGCCGATCAGCGCCGGGGAAGCAGATGGAGTCGAGTAGGCAATGCCTCCGGTGTAAGGCACTTGGCCCAGGAGTTCCTTCTGATATCCGAAATAGTTGACCACGGATTTGGGGAATCTCAGGAAACCACTGACTGAATCCCGGAAAACCTGGAAGCCTTTTTCATCCTTGAGCAACTGAAGGAGGGCGCCCAATCCCATGGCGCCGAAGATGTATTTGGGGGCATCGGTGGCGCCATGCTGGCCCGCTTTCACAATCTCGGCGCTGGCTGTGCTTTCAGGAAAAGGCAGGTCAGGTGAATCAACGCAGAGGGGGCGCCGCAGGATGATAATGAAGAACACTCCCAGCAATCCGCCCGCAAAGAGAATGAACGTGCCGGTCCAGTAATGACCGCGCAAGCCAGTCCAAAGCCGCTGCCCACCCACGTTGACCATCATGAAGGCCGGGATGGTGAAAATTGCCCCCGCCACCAGCGCTTCACCCACCGAAGCGGCGGTGCGCGTAAGGTTCTGTTCCAGCACGCCGCCGCGAAAGAAGGGCAAACGAAACAGCGCGATGGCAATCACCGCCGCTGGAATCGTGGCGGCCACCGTCTGGCCGGCCTTCATGCCCAAGTAGGCGTTTGCCGCGCCGAATATGGCAGCCATGAGGATCCCGGCCAGGACCGCTTTGAGGGTGAACTCCGGCTCTTTCGAGTCGGCGGGAACGAAGGGTTTGAATTCGGGCATGGGTACGCTCCGCTCAGGAATCAGTAGGTGGGCACTATAACACGATGGCGTTTACCTTGGAAAATGATTGACCCGATGCGACCGTAAGAAAGCACGTGAACTCGGACCTGGCGAAAAGGCACCCGCAATCCCGTCACTAAAGAGGGTGGTCCCAAACGGCGGCAGTGGGCTACTTCCATTTTCTTCCTTTCATTGGGCAGTAAATGTGTAGCGGGTATAATGAGCATCGCGATTGGAACAGCAAAAGGAGGCCAAGTCCATGGAGACTCTTTGAGGAACTGGTCATGTGGCATCTCACGCACAACGGGACCACCTTTGTCTGCCCTCAATTTTCAATTGATGGCGGGTGGAGTTGTCCGGATTTCGTCGCCTTGGATTTCGAGCAGCGCACGGTCTCGGTTGTCGAAGTCACCGGCGCCTATTGGCCGGGGGGCCTGTTCAACAAAGTCAGGCGGCGTGATCACCAATGGCTGACAAAACTGAAAGAACAGCTTCGTCAAATGCGGATAATCGACGGTTCATGGAACAAGTTTCGGGTTCTTTTGTATATTCGGGAGTCCGCTACCAAGAGATTTCAAGAAGAATTCAGGACTGCGGAAGATGTGGAGATTCGCACGCTCGAAACGATCGCCTTTCCATGGAATTGGGAATGGGCGTCGGCCAAGCTGAAGAAGGAGACCGAGGAAACGGGCCAAGCCTGAGGCGACGCGACTCCGGCATAGGCAAGATTCCGCATAAAATCGAAAATGGCCCATTATCCAAACGGTCTTGAATTTGTATCCATTTCAAGTCATGCTGCAAAATATGAAAATAGGCGAACGCGGTCAAGTCACCATACCCAAAGACCTTGGCGAGAGGTTCGGGCTGAAGCCTGAAACGGAAGTGGAATTCCAGGTCGTCAACAACTCCATTCTCCTCCGCAAGAAACCGGGAAAACTAAACCTGACCTGGTGGAAAGGCCGATGTAGGAAGAGCTTTAAGGAGTTGGGCTACACTCGGGTGGACGAATTTATCGAGGACGTGCGGGGACGATGCCCACCGGCCTTCGTCGGTGGGCAGCGCCTTGGTCAGCCGATAAGTCCCTAAAGCCGGCGCAGTATGAACAAAGCTGTGCAGCCAAATATCGGCGCTTTGGGGATGAAAAAGCTGGCCCCATGTCATTCTGAGGCCCCGTTCTTTGGCGGCCGAAGAATCCCCGCAGTTTTTTTTGAACGGACAACCAGTGAATGTCCCCTGCCAACTGCGGAGATCCTTCGTCGTCCCAAAGAGCGGGACTCCTCAGGATGACATGCGTGGGGTGTGCGCCGTGCCTGCCCTTCCTCACTGCCCCAGCAACTGGAGATAACGCCCCACCGCATCAATCCCGCGATAGAAATTGGGCAGGTGGAACTTCTCATTGGGGGCGTGCAGGTTGTCGTCCGGCAAACCGAAGCCCATCATCACACTGGGTATTTTCAGATTTTTCTGGAAAACACCCACGATGGGGATGGACCCGCCCGAGCGGATGTAGACCGTCTTGTTCTTGAAGACCTGTTCCATGGCCTCGGCCGCGGCGGCGATCCAACGGCTTTCCGTGCTCACCACAGAAGCGGGCGCGGAACTGATCACCCGTACCGACGTCTTGATGCCCTTAGGCGTGATCTTTTTCACGTAGGCAGTGTATTGCCGGATCACTTCTTTGGGGTTCATGTCCGGAACCAGTCGCATGCTGATTTTTGCCACACCCACGGCCGGAATAACCGTCTTGGCGCCTTCGCCGGTGAAGCCACCTCGGAAGCCGTGGACTTCGAGCGTCGGCCTGGCCCAAGTACGTTCCAGCACCGAGTAGCCTTTCTCTCCGGTCAAGGCGGTGGCGCCGATTTCCTTTCGCAGGAACTCTTTCTCTTTGAAGGGTAACCGCGCCCATGCAGCCAATTCCTTAGCGCTTGGTTTTTTCACGCGCTGGTAAAATCCCGGAATTCTGATCCTTCCATCCGGCCCCTTGAGGTTGTTGACCATCTCCGCCAGGGCCTGGAACGGGTTGGGAGCAGCCCCCCCGTACACCCCGGAATGGAGGTCGTGGGCGGCGCCGCGCACTTCCAGTTCGGTGTAAACGAGGCCGCGCAGGCCGGTGGTGATGGTGGGCAGTTCCGGCGCGAACATTTCCGTGTCGCAGACCAATGCCGCGTCAGCTTTCAGCCGGTCCGCATGGGCTGGCACGTATTCCTCGATGTGCTCGCCGCCCACTTCCTCTTCGCCCTCGAGTAGGAACTTGATGTTGATCGGCAGCTTGCCTTCGGTCATCAGGAATCCTTCCACCGCTTTGACCAGGAGATAGGTCTGCCCTTTGTCATCGACGGCGCCACGGGCATAGAGGTTGTCATTGCGGATGGCGGGTTCGAAGGGCGGCGACACCCATTCCTCGAGTGGGTCGGGCGGTTGGACGTCGTAGTGCCCGTAAAGGAGCAGCGTCGGCTTCCCAGGGGCCTCCAACCATTCTGCATAAAGAAGCGGGTGCTGGTTTTTCTTGCCTTCGATGATTTCGACGTTTTTCATGCCCATTTCCCGAAATTCGCCCGCCAAAAACTCGACGGCGCGCCGGATGTCCGGCCTGTGCTCGGGCAGAGTGCTGATGCTCGGAATCTTCAGCAGGCTTATTAACCCTTGCAGAAACCTGTCACGATTCTCGTGATAGTATTCAAATATAGTGGTTGCCACGGTTCATACCTCCATTTTCAGATCTTGGATCGTTCCCAGATGCATGCTGCTCATAGCGTTTGCGGACCACAATCCCATAATGAATGCCGGAGGCAACGGTCAGCGCGGCCGCAAGGTAGACGCAGATTTGAACCAAGCCCCCCTGCACGAACGGTACATGAGCCTGGAAGCTCACTGCGGCAAAAACGGTCGCCACCTGGGCGGACGTTGATGCCTTTCCCAAAATAGTCGGTCGAAAAGGGCGATACCCAACCACCAGGCTAATCAGCAGCGCCGTAATGATGATGCCGACGTCGCGGCCGACCACCAGGATCGTCAACCACCAGGGCAGCGCGTCGCGGAAGGCCAGTGTCAAATACGCGGTAGTCATCAGGGCTTTATCGGCGATTGGGTCGAGCGCCACACCCAAGGGAGTCTCTTGCTTCAGCAGGCGCGCCAGCGTCCCGTTGACCACGTCAGACAGGGCAGCGGCTGTCAATACTGCGAGAGCGCCGCGGTACTTTTGAGCCACGACCAGTATGGCGAAGAACGGAATAAAGGCCAGTCGCAGGATGGTGATTTGGTTGGCGGGCGTCAGGGTACGAGAAGCCATGGTTTCCAGACAATATAGCTAAGCTGTTTCGGGGGTGTCAAATCTTAACCGAGCATACGTAACGTTCTCAATACGCCCCATAATCTAATTTGTAAATGCTGAATGGTGAATTATGGATTGCCCGCTGCCTACTGCCCACTGATTACTGCCTACTGTTCTCCCCCGGCCCCCAGGAAACAGAAGGCAGGGAGTGCGGACTGCGCAGAGGGGAGTCGGCGGGGGGGGGAAGGAAGAAGGCGATTCATGATTCACCATTCATAATTCACAATTGTTTTCCCGCATCGTAAGACGGATCCGGCTCATTCAGGATTTCAATCTTCGCAGCACCGCAGGACTGCGCAGCTCCCGCAGCGCATCCGAGGCAATCCAACGGGCGCCGGGTGAATTCAATCCGTGGATTTCCTGCGCGGCCTTGACAGCGGCTTGGTTGAGCTTTTGGTTGCGTTTACCGATTTGGCGGAGCGCCCAATTCAGGGCCTTTTTCACGTATTTCCGCTCGTCAACGGCTTGCCTCTTGATGAGCGGCAGGAAGCGAAGGAAAACTCGGTCGTTTGCCGCCTTATCACTCACAGTCAAGCACGCCAGGAGCGCGAACGCCGCCCTTCTCACGAACTCCTCTTGCCGCTCGCTCCACTCCCAACATTTCTTGTAGGCAAAAGGCGTGTACCGGAAAAGGTTCAGGCAAGTCCCATCACACACTGCCCAGGAATCGAAATCTCTTGCCCACGCTTCCATCTGCAGTTCCGTAACTTTTTCCTTCTCGTCAATCAAACCGGCGAGAGCCCGGGCATCGAGAATCCCCGTGGACCACAACCGCAGAGCCAAATCATGGTCTTTGCCGATCTCTTTGGCAAACTTCTTCAACGCCGGAGCGGACCAGCCGTAGGCCGTGGCAGCAGTGATTCCGAACCTCGCCATGCCGCGAACCGCCGCCGGGTCAGATTTGGACTTGAGCCGTTTGAGGACTTGGTTGAAGGTCATGGACGATTGTTATGCGCCGCAGGGGCTTCAGAAGCCACACCCGGATCCCGGCCAGACTTCGGCCTTAACTGTCAACTGTTGACTGTCAACTGCCTTATCAGACCTGTGGCGTCTCGATCCCCAGGTATTCCTGGATGCTCAACCCGACCAGGTTATGGAATCGTTCCGAAAGCGAGGGAATCGCGCCGCAGGGTTCATCAGTCGCGACCCGCTCCACGCGGTGCATAGGATAGAAAACCTGGGTCATGCCCACGGTGCAATCCTCCCGGGCGACGATCTGGCGGACGAAATCATCGAAGGAATTGATCTCAATCCCGCGCAGAGTCACGCCTTGGATGTTGAGTTCGAGCAGTTGACCCCAGATTTTCTCCTTTGGGGAAGCCAGACTTACGATCACGATGTTGTTAATCTCCATACCGCACCTTCGAGGCGGCCGAGAGATGGCCGTGGCGATGTCTTATCCAGACCCCATGCAGAGGGCAATCAATCCAAGGTGAAGAATACGCCCCTCGAAATGATAAAGCCAGCCGAGCATTCTTGAAACCTGACGCCCGTGATGTGGTGCAGTCTCTACACACCCAGGGAGGAATCGGGTGCGGCCGTGAAGACTCCGTCTAATGGCTCCGCCGCTTGGCCGCTGACTCCTGCCCTCTAGCCCAGCTTGTAAAAAGCCCTCATATTCCCAATGCGCGGGTAAAGCGCGTAACGCTTAATTTCGAGGATCTGTTTGATGTGCCCGAGGTCATGGAACGCCCACTCCGTCACCAATTCCTCGACGGAGAGATCGCCCACTTTTTGATGCCTTCCTTTCCGCTTCAGTTGAGCGGGCCTGAGTTTCTTGAGCCAATTCACATTCGCTTGGCGCTGCCGGGCAAAGCTGGCCAGACTTTGTATCGGATTTTCCCGATTGTATTTCATCTCCTCCGCGCGTTTCTCCTGGTCGAAGGAAATGAGGATGGGGTTCTCCGCTTCAATCATCGCCGCCACGCGCGCCCGCATTCCGAGCTCTTCGACGTCATCCAGGTGAGCAAGAACTTCCTGGACCGACCACTTGTTTGCCGCAGGACGTCTCTTCATTTCCTGCGAGGACATTGAGGCGATTTCTCGCTTCAGCTTATCCGGCGTAGAAGCGAGAATGGGGATCACATCCTTAAGCATTACAACCTCCAACTGCTGGTCCTAACAGCATGCTGAAAGCATGAGGGGTGCTGGGGGAAACTTCAAGCGGCTTCCCGGAGTTTCTCTCGCAGCTTCGAGGCTTGCTGGAACTCGCGCTCCAGTTCGTTGTCGCTCAAGTGCCGCTTCATGAACTCGAGTTTTTCAACCAAGGCTTCAAGCGCCTGTTGGATATTCTCGATGTTGGTAAAGCAAATGTCACGCCAAACGGAGTAAGGGCTTTCCGCGAGTCGCGTCACATCCCGGAAGCCAGAGGCCGCAAGCTCCACCGGCAATCGCGCTTCGAGGCTCTCCTCGGCAATCACGCTGGCCAGGGCAGAGGAAAGAAGCTGAGGAAGGTGGCTCAGGAAGGCCAGGGCGCGGTCGTGACGGGCAGGGTCCATGATATGCGGGCGCGCGCCGATCGCCGTGACGAGGGAGATGAAGGCCTTGACGCGAGGGTCCTCGAGATGTCCCCCTTCCAGCGGCGTCAAGACATAACGAGCGTTGGTGAAAAGTGTGGCGTCGGCATTTTCAACACCGGCCCGTTCCTTCCCGGCCAGGGGATGCCCGCCCAAAAACAATGGTCCATCGACGAGAGATTCCCGCGCGCGCTCGCAAATCAGCCGTTTGGTGCTCCCCACATCAGTCACCAGCGCTCGCGATGAGGCCACATCTTTTAGACGGGGAATGCAATCCAGGATGGCGCCCACCGGCGCGGCGAGGATGATCAGGTCGGCATCCCGGACGGCCCGGCCGAGGTCGTCCGTCCCTTCGTCCACCGCACCCACCGCAAGCGCGCGTGCAACCGTGGGGGCGCGCCCGAAGCCGGTGCGGCGGACTGCTAAGCCGTGCTTCTTCAAAGCCAGTCCCCAGGACCCGCCGATCAGCCCCAGGCCAATAATCGAGACTTGACGAAAGTTTATATCCATTGAAATGATGAATTATGAATTACAGACTCTCCGTCGCTTGCATTCTCTCTTCTTCCTCCCCGGCAGGCAGAAGGCAGCGGCAGTCGTTCCCAGTGAAGAATGCAATTCATAATTCACCATTCATAATTCAGAATTACTCCACCTGTCATGGCCTGCTACATCGTCCTTCCCACCGCGGGAGCAATCATGCGCAATTCCTTCATCAACTGCTCAAACTGCGCGGGATAAAGCGACTGGGCGCCGTCGCTCAGAGCTTTTTCAGGATCCTCGTGGACTTCGATCAACAACCCATCCGCGCCCGCTGCCACTGCCGCGCGCCCCATGGGCAGGACTTTGTCGCGCCGGCCGGTGCCGTGTGAGGGATCGACAATAATGGGCAGGTGCGAGAGTTTCTTGATGACGGGGATGGCGGAGATATCCAGGGTGTTTCGTGTGTAGCTCTCGAAGGTGCGGATGCCGCGCTCGCAGAGGATGACCTCGTAATTTCCCCCCATCATGATGTACTCGGCGGAAAGCAGAAGCTCTTCCAGGGTGGCGCAAATGCCGCGTTTCAACAGCACAGGCTTTGAGACTTTTCCCACCTCCCTCAGCAAGTTATAGTTCTGCATGTTGCGCGCCCCCACCTGAAGCACGTCAACAAAGTCCAGCATCATGGGGATTTGGGTTTGGTCCATTACTTCCGAGACGACCAGCATGTCGTGCGCATCGGCGGCGGCCCGCATCAGTTGCAGCCCTTTCTTCCCCAGTCCTTGGAAACTGTAAGGTGAGGTCCGTGGCTTGAACGCGCCGCCGCGGAGCACGCGCACTCCCTGCTTGGCCACCAAAGCGGCAATGGTTTCCATCTGTTCGGCGCTTTCCACGCTGCACGGGCCGGCCATCATCACTACTTGCTCGCCCCCCACGGCCACGCCTTTCCCCAGTTGAACCACGGACCCCTCAGGGCGGAAATGGCGGCTGGCCAGCTTGTAGGGGGCGGTGATGCGCACTACCTCCTCCACGCCCTCCAGGAGCTCGGTGTCGCGGGTGTCAAAATCGACTAAGGCCCCCACCGCGCCCAGAACCGTTTGACGCGCTCCGGTCGAGCGGTGAATATCGAACCCCATCTCCATCAGCTTGTTGATGGCGCCTTGGATCTGGGCTTCCGTCGCGCCCTCTTGCATCACCACGACCATGGCCTGTTACTCCTTTTCCAGAAGACCACCGCTGTCCATGGCATGACGCTCCAGCGACCGGGCTTCGTCGATGATGCGCTCGAAGAGACGGCGGATGGCCGCGTCGCCCAGCGGCCCCGGATTAGATTTCACAACGTTGCGCAGTATTTCCGACTCGCGCTCGGGATGCCAGGCGGGCAGCTTCATTTTTTTCTTGATGTGACCTATCTCCACCGCGCAATGCGAGCGCTCATTCAACAGCTTCACGAGCTGTTGATCGATCTCGTCAATTCGCTTGCGCCAGCCCTCGAGATCGCTCATGCAGTCCTCTCCCCCGTTCCCTCTTTGAGCCAGAGGGCGAACCGCTCAATCGCCCCAGCCCCTTCTTTCGCGTACCGCTCTTCGATGGCGTGCACTACCGCGCTGCCCACCACTGCCGCATCTGCAACCGACTGCACCGCGCGTACTTGGGCGGGATCGGAAATGCCGAAACCCACCGCCAAGGGCAGTGAAGTGTGTTGCCGAGTCCTTTCCACCAGCGGCCGGACGCTGGCGGAAATCTCGCTGCGCTCGCCCGTCACGCCGGTGCGGGAAACCAAATAAAGAAAACCTGTGGAAAGCTCCGACGCCCGCTCGATGCGAGCGTCCGTCGAAGTCGGTGCGACCAGGAAAATCGTGTCTAGATTTTGTGCGCGCATGACGCTCACGTAGGGCGAGGCCTCTTCCGGACTCAGGTCCACCACCAGCGCCCCGTCCACCCCAACCTGAGCAGCATGCCGCGCAAATTTAACCAACCCGTACTGCAAAATAGGATTGTAGTAGCTGAAGAGAATAATGGGCGCTCGGACGGATTCGCGCCAGCCTGGAAACCGCTCCAGGATTCGCCGCAGCGTGGTCCCGGCCTTCAGGGCGCGCTCGGAAGCCCTTTGGATCACAGGGCCATCGGCGAGCGGGTCCGAAAAGGGAACACCCAGCTCAATTACGTCCACCCCCGCGCCGTCCAGGGCGGCGAGCAGGTCACCCGTGGCATCGAGCGAGGGGTCGCCCGCCGTAAGGTACACGACCAACCCCTTCGCCTGCCGCTCGTGCAGCTCGCGGAAGGCACGCACTACTCTTTTGGGAACTGTGTCTGCGTTCATTGGACCTTTTGCTCGGTTTTGGCCGGCTTGAACTTCCCACTTCGTAAACGCTCGCTGAAATGCTTCAGCACCTCTTGCTCCTCTTTGAACGTAAGCAGTTCGAGCTTCACTTGATCGCGCAACCCTTCGCGCTTTATCGTTTCATGGGCATATACGAGGGCTGGGATCTCCCTGTGGTGGACATGCACGAGGAAAGCCGCAATGGCAATCTCTTGCTCCACCCAAACCGAGCCACGGACGTGCATGGCCTGAGCAGGGAGTGGCGTCCCCGGCGTCACGACTTCTCCCCGTGGATGCAATACGGCAACAAACCCGACCGCCCGATCAAGGGCACCCAGAATATGTTGTGACACTGCTTCAAGGGAGCTTTGGTTTTGGGCAAAGTACCCTTTGCAGTCGGGTAATCCGTTCACGGCAGCTTCCAGGTCTTGACCCAGCTTAATCTCCGCCGGGGTAGACTGCCCACAGCTTATGAAGACGATGGGGTCCTTGATGCGGCTCTCATTCTCAGACTTTTCCTCTGCGCCCAGTTGCTCAAAGTAGGTGACTCCTTCCGGCGTTATATCGATTGTAAAAAGGCTCCTATCAAAGTAGTCATCTTCAGTGAGTCGGTGCTGGGGGAACGCATCCTCGTATGGTACGAGCTGCCCTTTAACGTACACTTGCAGCCGTATCATGCCGTGCTCGTAGAGGCTCTCTAGTCTACCTAAGACATACTCCCGGTCTTGGCGCCCCGGGCCTGATGCTTGAGGGCGCACTATATTTGCTAGGCCAACTATCGCGTCCTCCGTCCGCCCACCTGCGGACTGTGCGTGGCTGAGAATCCTAAGCTCTGCTGTCTCGTGTGGCAACATAAAGGCTCACAGCGGTCACCCAGATTCAAAGATCCTAAGTCCTTATCACTCCGCCTGACAAGATTGAGGGAGGATAAAACCCGCTGCGTTCACAAAAGTTGGAGAAACGCTTCCGGGTCTAGCCGAGCCTGCTTGAGAATGTGTGCCAGGGTTGAACGCTTAATCGGGCGATGCGCCGGTATCGTGACCTTTAACAGCTCATCTCCCACTCTTCTTTGCAGCCGCAAGTGACTTCCTCGTTGGCGCACGACGGTCCAGCCGTCTCGTTGTAAGGCTCGCACAACCCGGTCGTAAGGCAAGCTGGGAACCTTGCTCACAACTCGATCTCTTCGACCAGAGCGCGCGCCGATGAAACCATGTCATCCTCGGTGGGCTCGAGATAGAGCTCAATAGCCTCAGAGATGTTTGCCAGAGCCTCTTTGACGTCTTCGCCTTCGCTGATGCATCCTGGCAGAGACGGAACGTACGTGGTGTAACCACCCTCTTCACTCGGCTCGAGCACAACCTTGATTTTCATGATTTGGCAAACCTCACTCCCAAGTGTAACACGCTGGCAGGGCTAGCGATTACAACACTCCCTTGGATTGAAAAATTCCCAGATCTTTGTCCCCGCGCCCGGAAAGGTTCACCACAACGATTGCATCCCGGCGCATCTTTGGTGCGCGCTTTATGATCTCCGCCAGCGCATGAGCGGATTCCAGCGCCGGAATTATACCTTCCTGGTGCGAAAGAAGTTGAGCGGCATTGAGCGCTTCCTCGTCGCTCACGCGGGTATACTCCACGCGGCCCTGCCGGTAAAGCGCCGCGTGTTCCGGGCCAACGGCGGCGTAATCGAGCCCCGCAGATACCGAGTGCGTGCCGGCAATCAACCCGTCCGAGTCTTGAAGCACGTAGGTGTAAGTGCCCTGGAGGACTCCGGGGCTTCCCCCGGAAAAACGCGCCGCGTGGTCGCCCAGGTTCGGGCCACGCCCTCCAGCCTCGACGCCGACCATTTTGACTTCGCGGTCAGGGATGAAATCATAAAAAAGGCCGATGGAGTTGCTGCCACCGCCCACGCAGGCGACAAGCGCGTCCGGCAGTCTGCTGGTTTCCGCCAAAATCTGGCGGCGGGCCTCCTGCCCGATCACCCGCTGAAACTCGCGCACCATGAGCGGGTAGGGATGCGGCCCCAGCACCGAGCCCAGCAGGTAATGCGTATCTTGTACGTTCGTCACCCAATCGCGCATGGCCTCGCTAATAGCATCTTTGAGTGTCTTGCTGCCGGAGGAGACTCCAACCACGCTCGCACCCAGCAGGCGCATGCGGAAGACATTGGGGGCTTGCCGAGCCATGTCCTCTTCGCCCATGTACACGACGCAATCGAGGCCCAGAAGCGCCGCCACTGTGGCTGTGGCCACGCCGTGCTGGCCCGCCCCTGTCTCCGCCACCAACCGGGTCTTGCCCATTCGTTGCGCAAGCAATCCCTGCCCCAGACAGTTGTTGATTTTGTGCGCGCCGGTGTGCAGCAGGTCTTCTCGTTTGAAATAAATCTGCGCGCCGCCCAGATACTCCGTCAATCTCCGGCCGTGGAAAAGCGGTGTGGGCCGGCCGGCAAAATCCTTCAGGAGGCGTTCCAACTCCGCCTTAAAGCTCGGATCGGCGCGGGCAGCTTCGAAGGCTTGTTCCAGCTCCTCGACCGGATGCATCAAGGTCTCCGGCACATAGCGTCCGCCGAATTCCCCGAACCGCCCGCGCGCGTCCGGCCATGGATGCCGCCCGGACGGGGGTGCTACGGCGTTAGGTTGTCCCTGTTCCAATTCCATTGATCTCCAATCCATAATCGCGGGCTAGGCTTCGCCTCGAGGTGCTGCCGGAAGCAAGCTTCCAGTGATTCAAAGCGGCAGCAAGCTGCCGCACTCCAGATTCACCCCTTGTCCGCCTGCGCAACCGCCGCAAAGAAAGCTCGCAGCTTGGCGGGGTCCTTGATTCCCGGAGCAGACTCCACGCCGCTTGCCACATCGACGGCGAAAGGCCGGACCTCTCGAACAGCCTGGGCAACGTTCTCAGGCGTCAGTCCTCCGGCCAGGATGATCGGCCCATATTGCTTTGCTTCCCGCGCCACGCTCCAGTCAAACGATCTCCCCGTGCCGCCGAGCCGGTCCGGATCAAAAGCATCGAGCAAGAAGGCGCTCGGTTTGATTTTGCGAAGCTCCTCCGGTTTGAAACCTTCCCGAACCGCCACCGCAACTACTAGCGTGAAGACGGAAAGCAGTTCGTGCAAA
Source organism: uncultured Acidobacteriota bacterium (assembly GCA_963832915.1). Lineage (GTDB taxonomy): Bacteria > Acidobacteriota > Terriglobia > UBA7540 > UBA7540 > CAVROP01. The sequence goes on along the minus strand of CAWHWE010000014.1, from coordinate 200,555 downwards.
GCCGGAAACCTGGGGCCGTGCACCTGGACGGCTGTTGCGCCGGCCTCTCTTGCCAGTGAAATCACATGGCCGGCATCCGTTTCATCCGCAAAAACGCCCAAGGCGGTGACAAAGGGCGGCAAGCGCCGGATGATTGCTCTTGCAGGCTCCGGCTCAATGTACCTGGGGGAAGGCGGATAAAAGTTGAATCCGAGTGCCGCAGCTCCCAGATCGACCGCCCGTTGCGCATCCTCGATTCGCGTGAGCCCGCAGATTTTGATGCGCGTCGGCATGGTTCACGGTTGGAAAGCGGAATGAGCCCTCATCCCTTCCAGCATTTCACGCAAGGCCGCGCCAGGATCGGCCGTGGTCATGAATCTCTCTCCGATGAGGGCGGCGTCGTAGCCGGCTTCAGCAATGCGACCCAGATCTTCCCAGGTTTTGATTCCACTCTCGCTTACCGCGATACTCCCCGCTGGAATTCCGGGGCGCAAGCGAAGCGAAACTTCCAAGTCCACCTGGAGCGTTTTGAGGTCGCGATTGTTAACCCCGATGATTGTGGCCCCAGCCCCAAGAGCCCGCTCCAGTTCGGACTCATCGTGGACCTCCACCAAGGGGGCGATGCGCAGAGTGTGGCAAAGCTTCAAGGACCTTTGCAGGTTTTCATCGGAGAGCGCCGCCACGATGAGCAACAGCGCATCCGCCCCCGCCGCCACAGATTCGTAGATCTGGTAGTCCTCGAGGATGAAGTCCTTGCGCAAAACCGGCAAGCGGACAGAGGCTCGAACCGTTTCCAGGTCATGCAGCGAGCCAAGGAAGTAGCGCTCTTCGGTCAAGACGGAAAGGGCTGAAGCGCCTGCGGCTTCGTAGCTTTGTGCGATTGCCTCACACCCGTATTGCTGCCGGAGTATTCCCCGTGAAGGTGAGGCGCGCTTCAGTTCCGCGATAACCCGCAAAGGCCCACCGGAGAGCGCGGCGGCAAAGTCACGCCTTTCCGACCTTGCCTGGACGGCGTGCTTCAGGGTTTCGAGCGGCCTTCGCTCTCGCGCTTCCTCGATCTGCCGCCTGCGCACGGCGACGATTGCGCCCAGGCAGGTTCCCGATAGATCCACCACCGACAGAGCCCGTCCCCTCGGGACACCTTGTCCTCAAGAAGGATAATTCGTAACTCTAAACTCCAACCGAAAGCAAAGTCAAGTTAGCGCATAGAGTCATGTTAAGTGTAACCGGTGAGGCGCCCGGGGTAAATTCTTAAATGTCTTGACAGGGTTAGTACTGCTGCACCTTGATTACCGAGTCCCCGTCGAAGGTAACAAAGAGGACGTGAGGGGGGGATCCGTAGATCCAATCCTCTTGTTCGACGCCATCGCGCTCCTCGCGCACCCTGCGGTCCGGCGGGCCCTTCGATGAGAGGACGGCGTCGCGGTTCATGCCGACGACCACCTGGTGATTCTTGATGGCCTCTTTGAACTTGGGTGGCACCTCCGGCGAATAGAGGGCGGTAGGCGAGCGGCGGCTGAAATCGAGCACATTTCCTAAAGCCTGCTTAACCTGATCGACGCTCAGTTTGGGGACCTTGCCGGGAAACACCAGCCTGACCGACGAGCCAAAAGACTGCACAGGGTTTTCCTGGGCGATGGGAACGGCCCCCACTGACGCCCCAAGCTCGATGTGCTGCCACCATTTGCTGGACCTTTTCCCGCCGCCGTTAAGCTCAAACACAATCTCGTGGGACTTGAAGGTGATCTTGCTGATTTCCACCGGCATGCCGGCCTTGATAGCCATGCCTTGGGAGTTGAGTTGAGAGTCAGCGTTGGCCTTGTCCAGCTTGCCTTGGGAGTCCACTCGCACCCCCTTCCCACCTCGCGGCAGGGGTACTTTGCTTACCGCAACTTCTCGCATCAGCCCACGAATAATCTGAATGTGAGTTTCGCGTTCGGATTGATTCTTGGCGAAACCGGAGGACGCCAGTGCTAACGTCAGACAGAACCTTGCCAGGCGGCGAAGCCAGAATCCCGCCGCGCCCTCAACCGGTTTCAAGAAGCACAAGCTGCGCATCTAACTCGGTTCGTCCTCTCCAGGATCAGGTCCCGGCGAAATGTAAACGGCCGCGCTGGCGGCAGCACCCGTGGACGGGCCGAAGACCAACTCCTTCATTTTCTCACTTATTCTGATGCGTGATGAAAAAAATAGGAAAACTCCTGCCCCCACGATTGCTACGGTGGAGAGTAGACCCCCCTCCGGCCCGTAAGCGGAGCCGGTCAGCCATGCGGAACCGTGAACCTGCACTTTGAGCAAACTAGGAGAAAACGTTTGACCGCTCACCGGAAGTCCAAAGACGAAACCCTGCACGTAGTTCCAGATAAAGTGCATTCCCACCGGTATCCATAGCGAACGTGTGCGAAGATAGGCGATGGAGAGAGGAATGCCCACCAGCGCGGTATTGACGGTGGAAATCCAGGTGTGATGAAAGTTACCGAGATGGGCCAAGCCAAAGAAAGCCGAGCTCACGGCGACGGCGCCGGCCGGCCCCAAGGACTCCACAAGCTTCTGGAATGGATATCCTCGAAATACCAACTCCTCGTCCGCGGCGCTGATTAACAAAAGCAGGAACAAATAGCTCCCGTAAGCAAGCTCAGCCCTTGCCGGTAGTGGGTTGCGGGCAAAGCGAGCCAGACCCAACAACGTTTCAGCTCCGCCCACCGAGACTATCATGATCCCGCCGATGCCCAGACCCACGCACAGTTCTTTCGCCCAGCAAGGATGAAAGGCCAAGCCGACCACACCCAGGGGCTTCTGCTCAAAGACCCGAGTCATTAACTTGTAAGACCCCAGCAGAGCCACGAGCACGAAGAGAAAGAAGGACCCGTACACCGCGCCAGACAGCGGAATGAGCTGGCGAACCCCTCCGGCCAGCAGAAAAGCAACCCCATAACTGACGAAAACCAAGACGAGGGAAAGAAAGAATCGCCAGACCGGTCGGAGGTTCCCATCAAAAAGGAAGAAGTCTTCCAGCGTCATGTCAGGTTCATCTCCGGGTTCTCCTGAGCTCGCTCGGGTTGGTCAGCCCAGATTTCCAGGCCCGTGCGCGAGACGGCGAAGTTGATTATCTGCCCGCCCATCTGAGTCAGAGCATCCTCCACTGCGGGCTTGGTTCCGGGCTCGACCATGAAGACCACGCAGCCTCCGCCCCCAGCCCCGCAGACCTTGGCGGCGACCGTTCCATGTTTTTGCGTTTGCTCGATCATGCTGTCGATAGTGGGTGTGGAAATACCCTTGAAATTCTGTTTGCGGTTTTCCCACTCCAAAGCCAGCAATTCCGCCACATCTTTCCAGTCTCCAGTCAGAAGGGCCTCTCGCATCTGGTTGGCAATAGTCGTAATCTTGTCGAAATTGCGACGCACTTGCTCCTCGCCGTCGATGTGCGACTTCATCACTTCCCAGTTGTTGATGGCGGAATCTCGAGGTTGGCCCGTGTAACAAAGGAGAAAGCGTTTTTCGAGTTCGGAAACAAAAACCGGCAGCTTTTCGCGTTTCACGCCGTCGCGTCCCAAGTGGACAACGTTTGCCCCGCCGTAAAGCGCCGGGAAATAGTCCTGCCAGCCGGTGGGAACGCGGATCACGATGGCCTCGACATTCTTCGCGATTTCGAGGATTTGGGTGCGAGTGACGCGCTTGCCGGTAACGCGCGCCAAGCCTCCGCAGAGCGCGATGTTAAGGGCCGAGGAACCGCCCAGGCCGGCCCCGGCCGGAACCTGCGAACTGGTCTCAATGTTCAACCCCCGGTGCGGCTCGAAAAAGATTACCAACTCTCTAACCAGAGGTAGTCGGGACTTCCCGCGCACCAGATCGGTAAGGTCCTCAAAGGTCTCCCGAATTTCCTGGTCCTGGGATGTCAGGACGATTTGCCGGTCCGGCCGCGTCTCAATCACGCAGGAGGCATAACAGCGGATGGCGATATTGACCGTCTGCGCCCCTGGATGAAAAAGGTAGAGCGGCCAGATGTCCACTGTGCCGCCCGCTAAATCTACTCTTGCCGGCGCTCGAGCTTCTACTCGCATGGGGCACCTCGTTCTAGTTTTGTGTCATTTCCATATTCTCATCTATCGAGAGCGTGGGCCAGCCTATCTTGGCGGGATCGGTAGGCGCCGCCGTGATCTTGAAATGCTGGCCGTCGTTGATATCAGCAGTGTAATTGTAACCCCGACGGTTGGCGCCGGAGAAATTGAGCGCCCCGTCCTGCTGGAGTTGGTCGATGCTGGCGTAGGACCCGTGGCTGGCCAGGTAAAGACGCTCCGCCTGCCCTATTGCCAACAGATCGGTCTTCACACCCACCACGTCAATCACCAGCTTGGGCGGGGCTCCTCCGGTTGGGCCATGCGTAAACTGCGTCTTGACCACCATCCAGACAATGGCCAGCACAATGACTAAACCCAAGACACTCGTTGCTGGCCTCATGCCGCCCCCTTGTAACGCAACCTGCGCCTTGCAGGGTTGCCCCTGCTCGACATTTGACTTTCAGCTTTTGGTGCGCCACCCATGTTCGGGCGGCCTTTCCATTTCCCTTATCGGAGAGCCCGCGGGCAGGACTCTGCGCCGCACTATTTTGGCTTGAGCTGGAGCTTGATGCAATAAGCAAACGAACTTTCTCCCCGCGGGAATGGGCTGGGGGTATCAACGTCAGGAAGATCTATCTTTTGGCTGTTTCGTTACAGGGTCGTTGAAGTGGTGGAAAAAGGTGTGCTACGATGTGGGTTTGCTTCGCGGCCGGCAAGGCACACCTAGCGCCGGTCCCAAAGTCCCAAGGAGCTCCTGGTGAGAATTTACGACGGTCAAGACATTCGCAACGTTGCACTGGTGGGTCACGGCGATACCGGTAAGACCCAGCTTGTTTCCGCGCTGCTTTACGCGGCGGGCATGGTGAACCGCCTCGGAAAGGTGGATGACGGAACCTCGATCACCGACTACGACGAGGAGGAGATCCAGCGCAAGTTTTCCATCACCGCCGGACTCGCTTATGCGGAATGGGGCAGAAGCAAGATCAACTTTATTGACACCCCCGGATACAACATCTTCATGCACGAAACGGAGGGGGCGCTTCTGGCGGCTGATAACGCTCTGCTGCTCATTCATGCCGTGGCGGGAATCGAAGTGCAAACGGAGAAATCCTGGGGTTTCTGCGAGAAATACAGCTTGCCGCGCGCCCTGGTTATCAATCAGATGGACCGCGACCGCGCCAGCTTTGAGCGGACTCTCGAAGCCCTGCAAGGCGCTTTCGGGCGGAGCGCGGTTCCCGTCCAGCTCCCCATCGGGGAAGAGAAGAATTTTCACGGCGTCATCGACTTGGTCCGATTGAAGGCCTATCTCTACGACTTCAACGGGTCCGGGAAGGCGAAGGAAGTCGAGATTCCTGCTGACCTGAAGGATGCAGCGAGCAAAGCGCATGAGGCCTTGGTGGAAATGGTGGCCGAGGGTAACGACAAATTGATGGAAGAGTTCTTTGAAAAAGGAACCCTCCCAGAGGAGCAGTTGGGCCCTGGTCTGCGGGCCGCGGTCTGCGAAAGACGCCTCCACCCTGTGGTCGTTGCGGCCGCGTTGCCCAACCTGGGCAGCGAGAATTTGCTGAACTTCATCGTGGATTACCTTCCTTCGCCCCTATGGCGGAAAGAGGTGGAAGGCCTGGACCACGAGGGCGGCGAGCCTGTAAAGCGCAAGATTGCCGACGACCAGCCGGTTTCCGCCTTCGTATTCAAAACCGTGGCAGACCCCTTTGCCGGCCGCGTGAGCTACTTCAAGGTGATGTCGGGAGTTCTGAAGAACGAGGCCAACCTCACCAACTTCGACCGAGGCAGCACCGAGCGCCTCTCGCACATCGGGGTGGTTCAGGGCAAGACGCAGACGCCCGTAGCCGAGCTCCATGCGGGGGACATCGGGGAAGTGGCCAAGCTGAAGGATACTGTGACGGGAGATACGCTGGGTGACAAAGGCGCGCCGATTGTTTTCCCCAAGCTGAAGCTGGCCGAACCCGCCATTTCGTTTGCCATCGAACCCAAGTCGCGCGGCGACGAGGACAAGCTCTCCACCGCCATCCATCGCATGCTCGAGGAAGATTTGCTCTTGCGCTTTTCACGTGACCCGCAGACCAAGGAGTTCCTGCTTTCCGGCGCCGGCCAGCAGCACGTGGAAGTGGCCGTCTCCAAGCTCAAGCGCAGGTTTAACATCGATGTCACGCTCAAGGCACCCAAGATCCCTTACCGCGAGACCATTCGCGGCAAAGCCGAAGCGCAGGGCAAGCACAAGAAGCAGACCGGCGGCCACGGCCAGTACGGCGACTGCTGGATCAAGGTGGAACCGCTGGTGCGCGGCGCCGGCTTCGAGTTTGTGAACGATATCTTTGGCGGCGCGATCCCCAGGAACTTCATCCCCGCCGTCGAGAAGGGTATCGTCGAGGCAGCCGCGAAAGGGTATCTCGCCGGCTATCCCGTGGTGGACTTCCGAGTGATCCTCTTCGACGGCTCCTATCACGACGTGGACTCCTCTGAAATCGCCTTCAAGCTCGCCGGCTCCAAGGGGTTCAAGAAGTGTATGGAACAGGCCAAGCCCTGCTTGCTAGAGCCGATAATGAATGTGGAAATCACTGTTCCCGAGAATAACGCCGGCGATATCATGGGAAACCTTAATGGGCGCCGCGGGCGCGTGCAGGGCATGGATCCCAAGGGCGGGTCCACTGCCATCAAGGCTCAGGTGCCGCTCTCCGAAATGCTCACTTATGCCTCCGACCTCACCTCCATGACCCAAGGGCGTGGGACCTACTCGATGGAGTACTCGCACTACGAAATCGTCCCGCAACCGATCGCCGACAAGATCGTCGCCGCGCACAAGCCCTCCGCGGAGGAAGAAGAAGAGTAGAGAAACAGCATTCCCCCGTAACCTGCGGAGCGCGCGGCCCATTGTGATTCCAGGTAGCATTTTGTCCGTTCTATATATCTTTTTGAATAGGGCCTCAAAGCAGCAACTTTATCGTGAGCTGGTTCGTCAGAAGATATGTAAGCTGGATGTAAAATCCCCGCCGGAGGCCTGCCGTGAGATACGATCATCTACGACGTGTACTCGTGGTTGTGGTCGCGGGGCTGCTCTTCCTGCCAGCAGCTCTCTTTAGCCAACAACAGAACCCTTCTCAGGGACGCACGGTGCGGCTGAGTTCCGTCAGCGGCAAAGTGACGGTGAAGCAACCAGGCTCAGCTGAAGAGGCCTCTGCACAACTTAACACAACCATTAAGGAAGGCTTTGAAGTGGAGACATTGGGTGACGGCCTTGCGACTGTGAGGCTTGAAAACGGCTCCACGATTCAACTGAGCGAACTCACCAAAGCCACCTTCACGCAATTAGCTACGGATGCGGATGGAAACAGACTGAACGTCGTCACGTTGGAACAGGGATATGCCGATTTTTATTTCATCCCTGAACGACAGGCTCTTTACAAGGTGAAGATTGCTGACGCCACCTTGACTCCCATTGGCAAGACCAAATTCCAAACGGCTTTCATCGAGGGGCAGATGCAGGCGCGCGTGATGACGGGCTCCATCACAGTCTCAGCCCACTCCGGCTCCCTGACCCTGGATAAGGGGAGGTCCATGGAGTATGAGCCATCCGCTGATGAGGCGGTGGCGAAATCGCACGCGCGGGTGGTGCGCTTGAGCTACGTGAGTGGTACGGTAATGGTCAAGCGGCCTGGTTCGGCGGAAGAGGAACCGGCGATGATGAACGTGCCCATCCAGGAGGGTTTCGAGATCTCCACTTCCGGCGCCAGTTATGCCGAAGTGGAATTCGAAAACGGTTCCACCGCGCGCTTAGGCGAGCTCTCCAAACTGCTTTTCCATCAACTGGCGTTGGGTGCCGGCGGCAACAAGCTGAACGGCATGACGTTTGAGCAGGGATATGCCACTTTCCACTTTCTGCCCGAGCACAACTCTCCATCCTCGGCAAAGCGGGATGGCAATATCCACTTCAAGTCCACGTACGACGATGTTTATCAGGTCAAGATTGGCGACGCCACAGTGACGGCAGATGGTAAGTGCGAATTCCGCACGGACCTGGACCAGGACCGCTTTCGCGTGGAAGTTTTCAATGGGTTGGTGGATGTCGCAACTTCTTCCTTGTTTTCCAAACTTGGCGAAGGCAAGATCCTGGAACATACATCCGGTGGCACTGAGTTAGCTTTCAACACCGGGAAAGGAATTGTCAAGGACACTTGGGATCAGTGGACGGAGGCACGGGATAAGCAGGTACAGCTCACGGAAAAAGACGAGCCCGTCCATCCCAATGGGTCGCGCTACGGCTGGAGTGAGCTTAACACCTATGGCGAATGGATTGCGCTTCCCCGTGGCAGATTCGGCTGGTCGCCCTACGCGCGGGCAGGCTGGTCGCCCTACACCAATGGCCAGTGGGAATGGTACCCGGGGCTCGGCTGGACGTGGATTTCCATTGAACCCTGGGGCTGGCTGCCTTATCACTGCGGCCGATGGGACTTCGACTTTAGCTTTGGCTGGTATTGGATCGACCCGATGTTCGGTTGCGGACTCTGGGGGCCTTCGCGGGTCAATTGGTTTGCGGGACCGGGATGGATCGGCTGGGCGCCAAAGGGGGGCGCTGGTTATCCGAGGCCTCGTCCACCAAGGGGTGGCCATCCACGGCCTGTTCCTGTCCTAGGGCAATTCCCAAGGGGAATTGTCACGGTTCCGACCAGCGTGGTTCAGCATCGACAGTTGATTACGCCCCAGATTGTGAACCACATCCCGCTCACGGTGGCAAACATGATTGAGCACCCGCCCTTCGAACCGGTCCCGCGGTCCACGAGCGCGGAGACCACATCCAATAGCAATACTGCGACGGCGGCGGCGCTGCCCACACCCGCGCCGACTGGTGGAGGGAGACCAGGTTTCGCGTCGCACCACGCTTCCGCGCCCTCGACCATCCTGATGGGAGGCGATGCAGGAAAGGAGAGTGCCCTGCTTGCGGAGCATCATCTCCATTTCGGCCGTGAACCCTTGCGCGCTATTGAAGGCGTAACCCTGGGGGGGCGTTATCCGGTGCGCGGGTCAACGGGTGAGTTCCGCGGGAGTGCTTTAGGAAGTGGGGGAAAGAATGGCGGCGCCAGTGGCAAGAACGGTTCCTTGGCCGGCTCCACCGTGTCGCGTTCAGGGGGCGGGTCAGGAGCCGTCATCATGTCTCACGGACAAGGCGGAGGCGGCTCGCGCGGTGTGAGCTATTCCGGCGGCGGAGGAGGTAGCTCGAGTAGCGGTGGCGGCGGGGCACACTCCGGTGGCGGTAGTGGATTCGCTTCCGGCGGCGGGGCAGCACACTCCGGTGGTGGTGGCGGAGGTGTCTCCGGCGGTGGAGGTGGGGGCGCCGGTGGCGGACACCACTAATCCACCGTCGCATGGCAGTTGTTGAATACTCATCCTCCCGCTGGGCGCACGTCGTGCAATGTTATAAGTGGTTTTGGCGATGCGACTGAGCCGGGCGAAGGAGGATCAGGATGAAGGCGGTAGCGATTAATGGAATCGTGGCGGCAGCGAAGAAAGCCGGATAATACGAGAATCGGTCCACGAGCTTTCCGACTGCCAGGGTGAAGAATGCGCCCGCTAGGCCGGCGCCAAGGCCGCTCAGCCCTGTAACAGAAGCCACGACGTCTTGCGGAAACAAGTCGCAGGGAAAAGTGAGGCCCATGGTGGACCAACTAGCGTACCCCCAGACTGCGAAGGCGATTAGAGCCAAGGCCCAATAGGCGTTGTGCGTCCTGGCCGCCGGAATTCCGGCAACAATCGGCAGACAACTGATTGCGCACACCCATTTCCGGGCTTGTATGGTCGACATCCCACGCTTAATCAGGAACCCGGAGGCAAACCCACCCGTGAAGTTACCAATATCTGCCGCGACAAAAGGAATCCAGGCGAAAGCGGCGATCTGTTTCAGGCTGAAGCCGCGGGCGTCACTTAGGTATTGAGGGAGCCAAAACACGTAGAACCACCAGATCGGGTCAGTGAGCGCGCGCCCCAGGACGATGCCCCAGGTGTTTCTATCCTTAAGAAGGCTCAGCCACCGGCCCGCACCTGATTGGGCAGACACCGTGGCGGTGTCACGACCCGATTCAATCAGAGCCTTCTCCTCTTTTGTGAGGCTGGGGTGCTGGTTCAAGGGATAATAAACGCGCAACCACAATGCCAGCCAGAGTAAACCCAGGACGCCGGATACAGCGAACGCGTAGCGCCAACCCAGTGCAATGGCCACCCATGGCACGATGACGGCGGCCAAGGCGCCACCGACGCTCGAGCCGCTATCAAAGATGGCTACCGCAACCCCCCGCTCCTTCGCGGGGAACCATTCGGCCACAGCCTTATTGGCCCCCGGCCAGTTACATCCTTCTCCAATTCCGAGGAGGAATCGAAACACAGCGAACTGAGACAGCGAATTTGCAAACCCCGTCAGAAGGCTGACAATCGACCACCAGACGACCGCAAGGGCTAATCCGAGGCGTGTGCCTACAATGTCGAGCAGTATGCCGCCGACCAGCCACATCCCCGCGTAGGATATTTGAAACGCGGAAAAAACCCACGACAGCTCGGTGTGGCTGAGATGAAAATGTTGGGAGATGACCGGCGCCAAAACTGAAAACGTTTGACGATTAATATAGTTGATGACCGTGGAAAGGAACAAGGTCCAGGCAATCCACCATCGAAGGCGCTTGTGCGGTTTCACAGTTTGTGGTTTCCTACCAGCTTAGGGTTACTGATCCAGCGAACATCCTCGACTGCTGGGGCGTCTATGGCAGGTCGAGGGTCAATTCCGCCGCCGAATCCACGTCCAGGAACAGGGTTGCATTTGAATGCTGGCGCAGGATCGTTGCCGGACAAGCGGTCGAAATGGGGTCGTTCAAGGTCCTTTTTACGATCCGGGCCTTGCGCGGGCCCGGGATTGAAAGGATCAACTGGGGCACACGAAACAGTGTGGGTATGGTCAACGTGATCGCCTCTGTCGGCACCTCCGCGAGGTCGGAAAACCAGCCTTCATTAACCTGTTGTCGCCGGCAAACACGATCCAGGGATACGACTTTGAGATCCACCGGATCATCGAAAAGGGCCTCAGCCGGATCGTTGAATGCCAAGTGGCCGTTTTCGCCGATACCGAGCGGGCAGAGCAGGGGCCGGTGTGCCCGCAGCAGGTTCGCGTACTCCCGGCAAGTCTTTTGGGCGTTGGCCTCCGTGCCATCGATTTCGTAGAAGTGGCGCAACTGGACACGGCTCGTCAGATTCTCGCGAAGATACCGCCGAAATGAGGCGCGGTGGTCATCCGAAAACCCTACGTACTCGTCCATGTGAAAGCCCACAATTTGATTCCAGGGCACGTCAGGGATGGATGTGAGCGCGCGCAGGGTGGCGAGTTGAGATTGGCCGGTGGAAAAAATCACCGCGACGCTTTCGTGCTGCCTCGCCAAATCACGCAGCCGGTCTGCCGCCACGGCTGCCGCAGCCTCCCCCAAAGTCTCGCGGTCTTTATAAACCTCTACCGCGAGCGTACCGACTTTAAAAGAAGTTATCGAGGCCGGTTTCATGACTACCCCCGGTTGGTTCTTTTGATGGTCACCATCGAGCCTGCCCCACACGGGTGGGACACACGCACCACGCTAAATCATCTCAGATTTCATCCGGGACAGCAAAGGGCGCGCGATACCCTCGGTCACCGTCACGCAGGAGATCCTCAGCCTCGGGGTCACCGATCACCTGTTGCGTCTCGGGATTGAAATTCAGCGTGCGGCCCAAGCGATAGGAAGCGTTCGCCAGATGAACCAAAGCACAGGACATGTGTCCTTCTTCAATCGGTGCGTTGAGGTTTTCCTTCTTCCGGCTGGCCACGCACTCGATGAAGTTTTCGAAGTGAGCCAGCTCAGCCCCGGCGTGAACGCTGGGCTGGGGTTCCTGATCCGCGCCCATCCACACCTTATAAGTGTCGGCGTCCTCGTCCCCGGTGGCCAAGTAGCCTTTCGAACCGTAAAAAATATCACCGATCGTGTTGTGGCTTCCGGCCAGCGGTCCGAGCGCCGGCTGCCCAGGCGCGCGTTTCCGTTCCGGAGTGCCCAAGACGGGCGTGCCGATTTCGGCTTCGTGATTGGTGATCCAGTGCCGCACCTCGAAGGTTATCATCTTGCGCTTACCTTCCGACAGGTCATACTCGAAGGCACAGCTCACGTCGTTGGGTGTCTCCTGGTCGTCCTCGAACATGAAATGGCCTCCGAGAGCGCTCACCTTGTTGGGGAATCCCAGACCCATTCCCCAGCGGGCAACGTCAACCTGATGCACGCCCTGGTTTCCCAAGTCACCGTTGCCGTAGCACCAGAACCAGTGCCATTTGTAGTGAAAGCGATTGGGCGTGAAATCGTGCAGGGGCGCAGGGCCAGTCCACAGGTCGTAGTGTACACCCTCAGGAACCGGCCCAAGCGGTGCGCGTCCGATGGTGTCGCGCCACTTAAAACAGACCCCGCGAGCCTTGTAGACATCTCCAATGAGGCCGCTATGGAGCTTTTGAATTCCCTCGCGGACAGCGGCGGCGGAACGAATCTGGGTGCCGTGTTGGACGATGCGGTTGTAGCGCTGGGAAGCAGCCACTAATTGCTTGCCTTCCCATAAATTGTGCGAGCACGGCTTCTCAACGTACACGTCCTTGCCGGCCTGGCAGGCCCAGATCGCCATCAGGGAATGCCAGTGGTTGGGTGTGGCGATGGAAATGGCATCGATCGACTTGTCCTCCAAAAGCTTGCGGACGTCGATGAAGGTGGCGGGCTTCGGAATCCCCATTTTCTCCATATCGTCAAGGCGCTTGCGCATCACGTTCTCATCGATGTCACAGACCGCAGCGATCTGGACATTGTGAAGCTGGGCGAAATTCTGCAAATGACTCACGCCGCGCCCGTGCAATCCGCAGATGGCGATCCTTACCCGGTCGTTCGCGCCAAGCACCTTTTCGGGCCGGGAAAGAAAGCTGGCGCTGCCCATGGCCGCCAGCCCTGCCGTGCTGCTGACCCCCGCTTTCAGGAAATCACGACGACTAAGCTCTGAATGATTAGGCATGAGGCTCTCCCTTCGCTGCCAATGCCTCGCAAATGTCTTTTCGGGCTCAGGTCGAGGCGTGAATTTACCCAAAGCAGGCCAACGTGTGATTCATGCCCGTGAGCCGCTACGGAATCGGCAGAGCGCATGATCTTAGCATAAATCGTGTAGACTTTTTCCGTATGAAGAAAGTGACACTGAGCGCGGACGCGGACTTAATTGAACAGGCTCGGGCTGATGCCCGCACCCAGCACAGGACCTTGAGTGCGGCCTTTCGGGAATGGCTGCAACACTACGCGGCGCAGTCGCGGAGCGAACAAGAGGTGGACTCCTTGATGAAACGCCGCAGTCACGTCCGGGCCGGTCGTCACTTCGCCCGGGACGAGATGAATGAACGGTAGATTCTTCCTCGACACGAGCGTCTTAGGGTCAATGCAGTCTCCTTTACAGCGAAGACCTCCAGCATAGACAGCGATTCGGCGCCCTACAGGTCGATAACCCCTTCTTGTAACTGCCCGCACGTGGCGGCGTGTTCTGATTCATTGCAGAGAGAGCGCACCTCGACGGCTGCTAATGTTCGTCTGCTGTAGCACGACCGTCCCGACCGTGCATTATGCCCGTAGGTTTTAACGGGTGAGAGGCCCGTTGCACGTGAGTGGCGCTGCCCTCCTAGCAGCAGGACCTACGGGATCCGCCCGGCAGATCACAAAGATGGCAAACCGCGGAATGTCTGCGGAACCCTCGAACGAGGAATTAGCGGGATAAAGGCGGGCAGTTTGGTCTATTCTAATGGCAAACGCGACTGGGGTCGCCGGCGCGGAATTCGGTGATGGTCCGACAACGCTTCCAGACCTCAACAGCGCGATTTATTGCCTTCATTCTCCTGGGAGGGCAGCCATGAGCGGCGACTTTCCGCTTTGCAGCGAATGCTTCAAAAATGAGGGTCTTCGGGTTGAGGCGTACAAGCTGGGTATTTTGTCTGATGAGTCCTGTACCAATTGCGGTGCCTCATCCGGTCGAAAGCTGGATAGAGACGGGGTTCACAAGCTCTTCGATGAGTTTTATGTTTACGGTTCGAGGCCCGCTGTCTATCTGCCTCGCGTGTTCACCTGGGGGAAGAACGAGGGAGACGATATCCAATTCGAGGCAACTGCGGAGGAGGACCGCCAAACATTTCGTTCAATATTAGGCTTGGAAGTTAGTCGTCACGCTCCGCGCCTCTTTGAAATGGGTTATACCGAGATTCGCTCGGATATTGAAGAGGTGGTGAGAACCTCTCCCCAGGAGGCCCCCGAGAGCGCAGTGGCGAAGTTGCGTAGCGCCTTGGAAAGGCTAATCGCCGCCGGAGCCGGCACTCATATTGAAACGGATCAAAAACTCTTCCGCGCAAGGATCAGCCCAAGCCGACCGCTTGACCCTGCGGAATACGACTCCCCACCTTTGGATCTTTCCCGCGCCGGCCGATTCGCCTGTCCCGATTCACAGAATCTCTCAGCAGCCTTCGACATCGAGACTTGCCTTATTGAAATCAAGCCAAGTATTGCGGACATAATCCACAACCGCGTCTGCGTCGCGACCTTGGTACCCGTAAGACGCATTAGAGTTCTTGATCTGACCCAGCTCGATGTTCGGCATGATCGGTCAGCATTCGCAACGATGCACGGCCTGTTTGAGCCGAACGACTACTCCTATCAGTTGACACAGCTACTTGCTGCGAAGGCCAGGGCCCAGGGCTACGAGGGGGTGGTGTACCCAAGCGCTATGGAGTGCGCGAGCGGTCACCATGGCCGTTGGAAAAACGCGGTTCTCTTTGGCGCTCCCGTTTCAGGGCAGACCCTTAAGGTTGGGTCTATCAATCGGGTATGCATTCAGAGAGTCAACTATGAATTTTCCCTGGGCCCATTGTGGGAGGAAAACGTCGAGGGCAATTATCTTTCTCCGTATTTGAAGGGATGGCTCAGACGAGCTATGCGTTAGCTCCCTCGCGCCCCAAAGCTCGCCGGGTGACAGTTGGTTGCTTCCTTCCCTCCTCATCCCCCACCACGAAGGGACGGTCAATGATTCGGCCCGAGCAGAAGAGGCCTGCGACGAATCCCATCCTCCTCGCGGGTAGCGCCGACCCGCCGCAGCGGACCCGTTATGTCGGCGACCACTGGCCCGCCCAAAAGCTTCCCAGGTATTCGGGGCGTAGTCCCTCAGCCGACGGGTCTACCGGCGCGTACATATCCATCAATGTCTGAGCTACCCGGGGTGCGAAAGAATTTGATTGATTTTGATCATGATTGTCATATAATCAATCAGAATTAAACATGGTGTTCGACCGAGAAAGCTGCTGAGAGGGTTTTCCCGCAGAGTGGGCTCAGCACGACAAGATATGCGTTCACGGTGACAGATTGAAATCCGGCAAGCCAAGAGAACTCGCCCCGAAACGCCTCGAGCGGCTGCGGCAAACCCTGAGGATGGACCACGTAGTAAGTGTCGAGGATCTGTCCCGCCAACTGGAGGTCTCTTCGGCCACAGTTCGCCGTGACTTGGCCCAACTGGAGAGCCTGGGTGAGGTGCGGCGCGTGCACGGCGGGGCGGTAGGGACCGAAAGCCGGCTGGAAGAGCCTCTCTTCGACGACAAGACTTCAATTGCAGCCAGAGAGAAGCAACGAATCGCTCAAGCTACCCTGAAGTTCATCAAGCCGAACGATACGATATTTCTCGACGGTGGCAGTACGGTGTTGGAATTGGCGCGGCTGGTGCGAGACCGCTCCAACCTCACCGTGGTTACCAATTCCCTGCGCGCCGCCATTGAACTGGCGGCCCAAGGCCCCCGGGTGATATTGATTGGTGGCGAATTCCGCCGGCTCAGCCAGACCCTGGTTGGTCCGCTCACTCGCCTGACCCTGGATGAAGTACACGTTGATAAGGCCTTCATGGGTACGATCGGTCTGACTCTCGAAGAGGGGCTTACTACTACCGACCCGAGCGAAGCCTATACCAAAGAACTCGTCATGCAGCATGCCCGGCAGGTCTTCCTTTTGGCTGATCATAGCAAGGTGGGCAAGGTTTCCTTCGCCTGCGCGGGGCAACTGAGAAAAGTTCAAGTGCTGATTACGGACAAACAAATCGACCGTAAATTTGCCAGCCAACTTCGCAAGAATGGCGTTGAGGTGGTGCGAACTTAGGAGTCGTCACGAAATAACCATCGCATGGGTTGCTGAACAACCCTCTCACCTGTCCCGATCAGATCGGGACACCATCTCCCCCAAGGGGGCGAGGGCAACAAGACTCGAATCAAGTCTCCCCGCTCCCCCTTGGGGGAGCGGGCCGGGGGTGAGGGGGTTACGATTCGAGAATTGAACGGCTATAACTTCACGACGCCTTCCGGGGGAGCAGCATTGGAGAGTGCAAAAATGAGCGTAAGTTACCTGAGTGATTTGAGACCTGATTTCAGGCCTTTTGAAATGGATTGCGGCAAGATCTCCGGTTACCGGTTCAAAGGAAATTTGCGAACCGAACTCGACGCGGGCCGAATCGAAGCGAGGACAGCCAGCGATCTCCTCGAGGACATGCTGATGACCCGCGAGATGGAAGAAATGATCGTGAAGCTCCGGTCCGGCGCGTACGAACCCATAAAGGATTTCAATTACCGGGGACCGACGCATGTTTCGATCGGCCAGGAAGGCGCTTCCGTGGGGGCATGCAGCGCCTTGAACCTGAAGGACTATATCACCAGCACGCACCGTGGCCACGGCGACAGCCTGGCGCGCGGCTGTCTCGCCATCCGGGCCATGAACGACGAGCAACTCCGCAAGCGCGTCCCTGACTCGAAAGCGGCCTCGCACGCGGAACTCCTCGAGGAAGCTCTAGAGGAGCACGTCTATCGCACCCTCGCCGAGCTTTTCGGAAAGGAAGACGGTTACTGCAAAGGGCGCGGCGGCAGCATGCACATCGCCGACTTCACCGTCGGCCACCTGGGGGCAAACGCTATCGTGGGCGGCAGCGTACCGATCGCGACCGGGGCGGCGGTGGGAAGCCGGTATCTGCGCAACGGCGCTGTGGTCTGCTGTTTTGCGGGCGACGGGGCCTACTCGAACGGCGTGGTGCTCGAATCGCTGAATTTCGCCGCGCAAGTTCAGTTTACCAACGAACTGGCCGGGGATTCCCGCTTCGGCGTGCCCATTGTCTTTTTCGTGCTCAACAACCACTATGGCATGACGGGCCGCGCCGACAACGAAGTGATGGGGGTAGCGCACCTGGCACGGCGGGCGGCCGGTTTTTCCGACTGCAACATGCACGCCGAGGTGGTGAACGGCATGGACGTGCTTGCGGTTCGCGACGCTATGCTGCGCGCTACCGAGATGTGTCGCAACGGAAAAGGCCCGGTTTTCCTGGATGTTAATACCTACCGCTATTACGGCCACTCATTGAGTGATCCGCGCAACGAGTACCGGACGCGGGAGGAAGAAGCGGCCTGGAAGGCGGTTGATCCCATCACCACTTTCGCCAAACAACTCCAGGAGTGTGAGGTCCTGGACGAAGCGGGCGTGGCCGGCATCGAGTCAAGCGTCCGTGAGCGCAATGCGCGCGCCGCCAGGCGTGCGGCAGCGGCTGCTGACCCCGATCCCAAGGATGTGATCAAGTACATGTACACGGACACCTGCGTCGAGGTGGTTCCGCCCCAGTATCGAAAAGTGAAGATCATCGAAGCTCCCCCCGATTAAGAGGACCAACGGGGAGATTACATATCGTGATGCCATCAAGGAAGCCTTGATCGAGGAGATGAAACGAGACTCGCGCGTCATCTTCTATGGCGAAGATGTGGCTGAATATGGAGGAGCGTTTAAGCTCAGCAAGGGCCTGCTTGAGACTTTTGGCCGCGACCGCGTCTTCAACACGCCGATCTCCGAAGCGGCAATTTGCGGGACGGCGGTGGGCGCCGCCATGATCGGCCTGCGGCCCGTTGCCGAGCTCATGTATATGGACTTCCTGCTGATGGCCGGCGATCAGGTTTGCAACCAGGCGGCCAAATGGCATTACATGTCGGGTGCGCAGGTTGAAGTCCCACTGGTCATACGCGCTTCAGTCGGTGGCGGAAAGGGATACGGTGGCCAACACTCACAAACCCTGGAATCGAGCGTGGCAAATATTCCGGGCATATATGTGGTGTATCCGGCCTCTCCTTACGACGCCAAGGGCATGATGAAGTCCGCTATTCGCGACAATAACCCGATATTATTCCTTGAATCTCAACTTCTGTACGGCGTTAAAGGCGTGGTGCCGGAAGAAGAGTATCTGGTTCCACTAGGCGTCGCGGACGTCAAGCGCGTGGGCAACGACATCACGCTGGTGGGCTGGGGGCCGGCGATTCCCGACGCCCTCAAGGCCGCCGAAAGACTGAAGGCGGAATTAGGTGTGAGTGCCGAGGTGGTGGACGTTCGCAGCCTTATCCCGCTCGACAAAGAAACCATCCTCGCTTCCGTGCAAAAGACGGGGCGCTGCGTGGTAGTCAGCCAATCGGTAACCATTGGCAGTTTCATGGGCGAAATTGTTGCCACGATACAGGAAAACGTCTTTGATTATCTCGACGCTCCTATTATGCGAGTGGGCGCCAAGGACGGCATTGCCCCGCAATCGCACGTCCTCGAGGCTGTTTTCCTTCCCAATGCCAATGACATCTTCCAGGCCGCCAAGGCCATTCTGTAGAAGGCGTGTCTCACTACGAATTGGGAAGGGCGGGGTATTGACCCCGCCGCTACCGGCGCTGCCCTCACCCCCTTGCCCCTCTCCCGCAAGCGGGCGGGGGGGGACCACGAAGTGGTGAGTGAGGGCTTTGCTGGCGGGGTTAAAACCCCGCCCTTCCGGGAGAGAAAGGATCACGATCATGGTTCGACCGATCACCATGCCCAAGTTGGGGCAATCTGAGGAAGTGGGCACGCTCGTTCGCTGGCGGAAGAAGGTGGGAGACACCGTCGCCAGGGGTGACATCCTCTTTGAGATCGAGACGGACAAGGCCGTGCTCGAGGTGGAAAGCTTCTTCGAGGGAACGCTGCTGAAGATCGTAGTTCAGGAAGGGACCACAGTCCCCATTAACAGCACAGTCGGTTTTGTGGGCGATCCCGGAGAAGCAATTCCGGAAGTGACAGTCCCGGCGCCCGAGGCACGAAAACCGGAAGCTCCCAGCGTTTCAAAAGAAGCCCCACGACCCCCTGCGCCGTCATCCGCTCGAGGAATGCTCGAACCGCGTTTGGAGCGGCCGGTTTCGCAGGTCACACACGTAGGGGCGGCCCTTGTGGCCGCCCAGGGGCAACCACAAGGGTTGCCCCTACTGCCACCGGCCCCGGAAGTGTTCCGGATCAGCCCGCGCGCCGCCCGGCTTGCCAGGGAGTCCGCCATCAACCCCTCGCCAATCGTCGGGACGGGGCCCTACGGCAGGATCGTGGAGCGCGACGTAAAGAACTATCTCGAGTCCAAGGGCTACTACCAGCTCCGCACCACTCCCGCGGCCAAGCGACTGGCGGCCAAGGAGAACATCGACATCCTCACCCTGGGCGGCAAGAACGCTCCGGGACGCATCACTGTGGCGGTGGTCGAAAGAGCCATCGCTGAAAAGCCCCAACCGATGAGCAGAATGCGGCAGGTGATTGCGTCAAGGCTGACGGAGAGTTTTACAACCACCCCTCACTTCTTTGTCACCGTGGCTGTGGATATGACCGAGCTTGTCAATTTCCGCTCTGAACTTAAAGCACAGGGGGCATCTTACACCGTCACCGATTTCGTTTTGAAAGCTGTGGCGCTCAGTCTGGTCGAGTTCCCGATCGTGAACAGCACCACGGACGGCAAGAATGTTCGCTGGCACAGTAAGGTTCACCTGGGCCTGGCCGTGAACCTCGAACAAGGGCTGGTGGTGCCGGTGATCCGCGACGCAGATGAACTGAGCCTGGCGGAATTGCACGACTCCGCCTCCGAATTGGCGGCCAAGGCGCGCGCCGGCAAGCTTACACCCGATGAAATGGGCGGAAGCACGTTCACCATCTCGAACATGGGCATGCTGGATATCGAGAACTTCACCGCGATCATTAACCCCGGTGAAAGCGCCATCCTCGCCGTGTCGAGTACGCTCCAGCAACCTGCGGTCAAGGATGGCCAGATCGTTGTCCGAGACATCATGAAGATGACGCTGTCTTCCGATCACCGTATTATCGATGGCGCCACCGCCGCCCGATTCGCGAACGCAATTAAACAAAAACTCGAGGAGATATCACTGTGGAAACGTTTGGCGTAGTGGTAATCGGCGGCGGGCCGGGAGGGTACCCGGCCGCCATTCGGGCCGCGCAACTGGGAGCTTCCGTAGCCCTGGTGGAGCGAGAATACTTGGGCGGCACCTGCCTGAACTGGGGCTGCATTCCCTCCAAGGCATTTATCCACACTTCCGACCTTTACGCGCAAATGAAGTCTTCGGCGAGTTTGGGTCTCCAGGTCGAGAAAACCTCCTTTGATTACGGCGCCATGGCCGAGCGCAAGGAGCAAGTGGTCCGGACCCTGCGTAACGGCGTAAAACAACTGCTGGCAGCGAATGGCGTGAAGGTCTTTGAGGGGACCGCGTCGTTTGAGAGCCGCAAGCGAATTGTGGTGAAGTCGAAATCGGGAAACACGGTCATCGGAACCGAAAAGACCATCATCGCCACCGGCGCGACGTCCTCCATGCCCGGTTTTCTGCCGCGGCATGAGCGGGTGGTGGAAAGCCGCGCGTTCCTGGATTTGAAATCCGCCCCAGCGCGCGCCTTGGTCCTGGGAGGCGGCGTTATCGGCTGCGAATTCGCCTGCATGCTGGCCCAATTGGGCGTTCAGGTCACCCTCGTAGAGATTCTCGAGGATATCGTGGCGCTCTTGGATGCCGACGTCAGGCGCGAACTGCGGCGCCAGATGGAAAAGACTTTGGGCATTCGTATCCTCACGGGCCAGAGTCTCGAGAACATCACGGCAGACGAGCACGCGGTGCGGGGAACCGTGGGGGGAGAAGCAATCGAGGCGGATTTGCTCCTGGCGGCCTTAGGGCGTAAGCCGGTAACACAAGAACTACAGCTTGAGAACGCCGGGCTGAAGGCCAATCAGCAAGGTTTCATCGAGGTTGACGAACACGCCAGAACCCAGGTGGCCACCATTTACGCCATTGGCGACGTTACGGGAGGGCCGCAGTTGGCTCACGCGGCCACCTCGCAAGGCCTCGTGGCGGCGGAGAATGCCTGCACGCGGCATTTGCGCAAGAATGAGAAGTGCATTCCCTACTGCATCTTCACCTCGCCGGAAGTTGGGGCGGTTGGGCTGACTGAGCAAGAAGCCAAGCAGCAGGGAAGGGAAGTCAAGACCGGGAAATTCAACTTTGCAGCGCTGGGGAAAAGCCTGGCCATTGGCCACCCGGCGGGTTTTGTGAAGTGGGTCGCAGATGCCAAGACGGACCAGTTGCTAGGCGCCCAGGTGGTCGGCGTCCAAGCCACAGACCTCATCGCAGAGGCCACCACCGCCATTCGCGCCGAGCTTACTGCTACCGAACTCGCCCAAACCGTCCACTCCCATCCCACCCTCGCTGAAGCATGGATGGAGGCTGCGGACGTGTTGCTCGGCGAACCCATCCACACTATCATTAAACGGGCAAGGTAACTGGTAGCCACGCATTATGAAAGGGCGCCCCTTCGAGGGTAAATTTGGTTGGTATGGGCCACCCAACTTACCTCACGCGGGTGGCGCATACATTGTTTTGGATGTATGCGCTCCGCATTTGGTGGATGACCGTACCCAGGCGGGGGCGTGTGATTGTGCGCTTGTATCCGGCGCCCTCAATATGAAGACCCCTCAAAATGAAGCGTTGCATCCACCAGGCCGACCTCGACTCGTCGATTGGTGGCGCGCGCCTCGCTGTTGTCGCCTGGAACCCTGGGGTCGGACTTGCCATAGCCCTTGGTGGTAATAATCTTCGGATTGAGACCCGTCTGTAACAGGTAATCGCGCACGGCCTGGGCGCGCCTCTCGGAAAGCTTCAGATTGTACTCTTGGGTGCCGATGTCGTCTGTGTACCCGTAAATGTAAATCGAATATCCTCGCACGCTCATCAAGACACCCGCGATCCGGCTCAGGACCTCGCGGTATTGCGGCTTGATGTCGGCTTTGTCAAAGTCAAACCGAATCGAGTTGCTGCCTAGCGTCACCACCAGACCCATGGCCGTGCGGCGCGTCTCGGCGATCTGTCCCAGGGCCTGCTGCAAGCGGGCGAGTTCCTGTTCGCGCTGTTGCCGGTACTGCTCCGCCTTTTGCTCCGCCAGACTCGCCGCCTGCTTGGCGGCCGCTGCCTGCTGTTGCGCCTGCTGGGCTTCGTTTTGGGATTGGGCTCGAGCCTTTTCCGCCTGGTCCCTCTGCTGAGCAGCCGCCTGGGCACTTTGCGCCGCCTGCGCCGCTTGCTGCGCCGCGGCTTGTGATCGCTGCTCGATCTCAGTTAACCGCCCGTTCATTTCTTCGGTCTGCCGGCTCAGGCGCGCAACTTCGGTCCCAAAGCGCCTGAAGGCGCGCACAAAGAAAAAGACGAGGATCGCCATCAACGCCAGGAGCAACCAACCCCAAACGGCCGACTTCCCGCCTGCGGGCTTGGGTCCCGTACCCAAACGTGTTTCGCGGGTGGGCTCCGGTGCTTGATTGAACAAAACCATATAGCTTAATTCTACTGAACCCCCTGGACCTGTCCATAAGTATTTCGGAGAACGCCAGAACCGGGGCATCCCCAACGGCGCGCCAGACCCTCGCGGCCGCAGCATCGCCCTCGAGTCATGTCCGCGCTGTCGGCTCTTGCATGGCCATTTGCTCGTTATGCACTCGACGACCCGCGCACCGCCCAGGAACCTCCGTAGGACGAGATTGAGATCCTCGGGTGATCAAATACAAGAGCACAGCAGCGGCAACCAAGTTGATGCCAAACATGAAGCCCGGAGATTGCGGCGACCAGTAGAGATTACTGGAAGATCCGATGTTGCCTCCGATGTAATGGGTCGTATTGCCGATCATCGCACGAAAGCTGAAAAGGGTAGAAAACTCATACGTGCAACGAGCTACACAGAACACGGGAACCTGCAGAGCAACCATGATTTTGGCCCATTTGAACCCGCGAGGCGTTGCTCGCCACAAATCGACGCCCGTCAGTATGCTCCATACAAACAACGCTATCCCGATGGTCGTAAATATCACCCTCAGGATCTGCTGCTGCCGAGCGAAGTGGAAACCCATCTGAGCCGAGCCAAGGATGCCCAATAGACCCCCGGCGACCAAAAAGAAGGCAATGATCCTTGCCCCATACATCACCTTCCCCCTGCTGCTGTTTTCCTTTTGCATGACGGCTCAGTTCTCCTTTCTTTTTCCGTTCAGGTAAACAATCAGGTGGGACAAACCGATACAGACTGGCGCCAAGCCGATCCATTGCAGCCCTTGCGGAATGCCTTGCGTGCTCGGTGCGGGGTGAGCGAGCAGCGCGCTTAGCGTTACAAAAGTCGCAACACCCAGCGACACCCAGACGAGCCCAGCCAGCAGCAGAAGCCGTTGGACATTCCAACTGCTTCGCCGGACTTCTTGCTCAAGCGGAGGTAATTCCACGCCCTTTTCAATTGCTGCCAACCGTTCGCTGTGAATCATCGTTCTTCGGTCGTGTTGCAACCATTGGCGAAACGCCAGATAACCAATCCCTGCCACCAGCACAATCGCGATTTCCATTTGTTCATCCTCCTTTCACTCATTTATACTCGGAGGCATCCCCGGCGGTTGCACGGAAGCAATAATCGGAAAAATATTTCTCCTTGTGCAACCGCCGCGACACGCCGGGAGTACAAAAGTCTGGATGGATGAAGACGTTCAATCCCTGCTGCAAAAGCATCGGCGCCGGCAAGCGTTCGAACGTCTTCTGGACCTTTACGAGGTGAAGGTGTTTCGAATGGCTCTTATGTTCATGAGGGACCGGGGCAGAGCGGAAGAGGTCACGCAGGACATATTCCTGAAGCTCTGGCAGGTCTTACCGGCCTACGACGGCCGCGCCGCCCCCTCCACGTGGCTCTACACGATCGCCAGAAACACATGCCTCTCGACGCTTCGCTCGGAGGCCCGCCGGAAAACGCTTCCACTCGATTCGATCTCAGAACCCCTCGCGGCCGAGGCAACGGGGGGCAGTGATGCATTGAGTGGAATTGAATTGGAGCGATGTCTCGAACGGCTGCCCGAAGTGCAACGAGACGTAATTACATTATTCTACCTGCAAGACAAGAGTGTAGAAGAAGTGGCGCGGATGTTGGATTTGCCCGAAGGCACCGTCAAGAGCCATCTGCATCGCGCGCGTCTGGCCCTTGCCGCCATGATCAAGGAGTAGACCCATGGATTGCCGAGAAGCACAGGAACAAATTCTGGAGTCTCTTGCGGAGACCCGGCCGGGTGCAAACACACCTGACCTGGAGGCTCACATGGCAGGCTGCAAGGCCTGCCGGAGCTTCTCTGAAACCCAATTCATGTTGGATCTCCAACTCAGGGCTGCGATTTCCACACCCCCTCTGAGTGCGGCGTTTCGCGCCTCCTTGGCGAAAAGACTTCGTCGCGAGCCAGTCTCAGTTTGGCACGATATCTTGCCGGACGTGGCTCACGTGGCCGGTTGTGTTTGCGCGACCGCGCTGTGCCTCCTGACGCTGCCTTTTGCCGCTGGTCCGGTGGCGCTGGCCGGCTTGGCGTTCACGGTAGTGACCTATTTCGTTCAAGCCGTCCTTCAAGGGTCCCTGGAGGCGTGGGAGGAAGATAGAGGGTAACTCCGTATTACCCTCCACCTCCCGCCTGAGCGGCGTAACGCGGACCTGTTCTGTAACTCTGCGGCTTTTTGTTGTGAATCAGGGACGAACCGCGGACCTCTAGAATAGGTCTGCGCTACTACCAGAACTTCGGAATCAGGAAACCGGTGTGCCGGCAGTGGTCTTTGAAGGCTTCCCCGAATTGCGCGGCCAGCATGGATTCTTCTTTCCTCGCCTTCATCCAATAGCCCAAGACAATCAAGCCGACTCCCGCGACGCATCGCCATCGGTCAATCGCCAAAGCTCCGCCGAGCGCGGCCAGATCGAGTCCGGAATAAATGGGATGCCGGAAATGAGCGTAGGGCCCGGTACGGATGATCTGGTGGTCCTCTTTAAGTGTGACTCTGGCGCTCCAATACTGTCCCAGGTGCCGGCGGGCCCACAAAGCGATAGCGATGCCGATCCAGGTGAGCGCGACCCCCGTAACGGCAAGAGCGTACGTTTGGTGGACAACGCGATGACCAAGAGCGCCGATCTCCGCGATACTGGTGAAGAGCAAGACAAAGCCAAGGATTTCCAGAAAGAGGAAGCCGCAACGCGAAGCGAAGGATTCCTGGCTGACGGTCCTGCGCGTCTTCAGGGCGCTTGCCGCCCAGTAGGCGCCGAAGGCGATCCACGGACCTTCAATGAGATAACGCCAAATCATGCTTCGAACACCTCCGATCGCGCAGGCACGTTCAAGTTACAGTGCCTAAGGCGTCACGATGAACTCGACAGAGATTGTAACAGTCAACTTTGCGGAGTATTACTGGAATGTGATAAAAAATTGACTGGTTGTGCCCGGAATGCAACGCTAATGCCCCATGAGGAGAAGGAGAGAGCCCATGACTCGGTGCTTGCGCCTTGTACTTCTGTTCCTCGGTTTCACCCTAGTGAGTACGTCAATCTGTGCCGACCGGGCGTTTGCCCAAATAGCGGCGAAGGCGCCAGCCCACCACTGGAGTTATTCGGGGCCCGGAGGCCCGGCACATTGGGGCGATCTCGATCCCCACTTCGCGCTTTGCAAGGACGGCAAGCGCCAATCTCCGGTCAATATTGAGGAGGCGCGAAAAGCGGATTTGCCGCCGATTCAATTTGATTACAAACCTGTTCCATTGAGAATCATCAACAACGGTCACACAATCCAGATCAATTATGGTCCCGGAAGCACCATCACGATCGGCGGAAAGAGGTACAGGCTCGTTCAGTTCCATTTCCACAGGCCCAGCGAAGAGGAAATCGGCGGGAAACATTTTGAGATGGTAGTTCACTTGGTCCACAAAGACCATGCCGGCAACGTTGCCGTCGTGGCCGTCCTGCTGAAGAGCGGAAACGAAAACCCCTTCATCCAGAAACTTTGGGACCACCTGCCAAAGGAAGCGCACAAGGAAATGGTAGTGGCGGATGTGACGGTCAACATCGCCGAGCTTTTGCCGGCCAACCAGAATTACTACTCACTCGCCGGATCGCTTACCACTCCGCCTTGTAGCGAGGGCGTAAGCTGGTATGTGTTGAAGACACCTGTCGAGGTCTCAGTCACGCAAGTCGCCGCCTTCGCTAAATTCTATCCGGACAACGCTCGCCCGATTCAGCCGACGAACGGGCGGGAGATTCTGGAGAGTGATCTTAAGCCGTGATTTCCGGTTTTGTTTTGGAGGCTCGCCGAAAGCGGACCACGGTCAATTGTCTTGTAATTGACCGTGGGCACTTCCTTGGACAAGGACCCACGGTCAGGAAAAGGGCTGGCCGTGATGGCTACCTGCCTGGAGCCAGTCACTTTGATAGGTTCACAACCGCGACCTCAAACCCGCTCAGGGTCAGGTGGTTTTCGCCCATGGGGGCCGAAGCGGGCGGCTGAAAACTGGTTGATTGATCCACGTACGACACTACTGAGCCTTGCGATTCGGGAATGGAAACTTCGAAGGCGCGGTTCCGCTTGTTAATCAGGAGCAGTTTCCGCTGGCCCTGCCGCGTGACGAAGGCCTGCCCGTACACGTAGGGAGAGTCGAGATCGGTGCCAACCAGTTTATCGCCGGGCCCGAAGTTGTCGACCAACAGTTTCAGCACCCAGAGCCGCGCGTTGGGCTGGCCGGTGTTCCAATCCACCAGCGAAACGCTGGGGTACTGAGTGGGGTAGCCCACGAACTGGGATTGGCCTGCAACTTCCACACCTCGCTTGGCGAGCTCTGTGTAGAGGTAGGCATACAGCCCGCCGCAGAGGTTCCAGTAAGAGTTAGGGATGGGCTTCATGACGTGTCCAGGTTGGCCCTGCAGCGTGTCATCAGCGGAAATCGAACCAAGCTCGTCCGCGTCCGTCTGCGTTTCAGGCGACAGCCGGGCCCGAATTCCTTGGATGTAGTCCACCGCGCCAAGAAAGCGGTCTGCCTTGTCCCAATATGTGTATTGCATGACTTCATCGGTCTCATCAGACGACGGCACGGCATAAAAATGGTAGGAGATCATGTAAAGGGGAATGCCGGGTTTGTGGTTCTTGTGGTTCAGAAAATACTCAAAATAGTCCTTGGACGTACCACCCAGTCCCAATCCTACGAACTTTATCTGCGGATCGGCGCGATGGACGGCTTCCACGACGGCGTCATAGACGCGCGTGTAAGTTTGAGGCGTCATCTGGTGTTCGCCATCAATTTCGTTGAGGACCTCCCAGTAATCGATCTTGTAATGATGGCCGGACTCATGCCGCTTTCCATATTCGTCCGTGAATCCGCCCTGCGTGTACCAACTCACCAGGCGTGCGTAGTAGTCCGCCACTTCCTTCAGGCTCGCATCCCGGAACTCTGTCCCTTTCTCGTACTCCCAGGTCACTTGCTCCGGATCGGCGGGATAAGGCACCGGCTTCTCCGTCTTGAACATCCACTGAGGAATGGTGCTGAAGTTGATAATCACCGAGTGTCCGGCCGTGGCATTCATCAAATCTTCCATCATGGGGTCGATCAAAGAGAAGTCCCAGGAGGTCTTGCCGTCCTGGGGAGGCTCGAGTTCGGCGACGCCCAGCTTGGGATAAGGCAACCAGGGCACGTAGCGAACGTAGTCAGCACCAAGCTCGTGCAAGGCTTGAAAGACCCTATCGTGAATTCGTGAACCCCGACGCAAGGGAGGGTTGACGACGACTTGAAGTGTGGGCGTGGATTTGGAGACGGTCACCACCTTGTCCCAGTTGACGGTGACCTTCGCCTTTTCTGCCGGCCCGGGCTTGGACGCGGTTTCTTTTCGTGCACAGGCAGTCAGGAATATAACCAGACCGATAGAAAACAGAACGAGTGGTCGAATGGCTCTATCAATTCTCATGGCAGTCCCTCCAAAAGGGGAATTCGTTCTTGCATATAAATTCGGGATAAGACGCGAGGTTGAGTTTATCATGCATTGAGCGGAGCGCGGCTCGGTCTTATGCTCGCGCCTCCCGTTAGCGAAAGTGCTTGACAGCATCGCGGGGGACGTATAAGTATGCGCCTGGAAGTGGAGGCCTTGATGGACAGAAGAGAATGTTTTCGAATTGCTGTGGCGGGAGCCGCCGCTGCGGCTGTGCCGGCACGGCGGCTTGCGGCAGAAGAGCAAGCACGGCGCGCGGTACGCGGGTTGCCGTCACCCATAATCAAGGATATCAAAGTGATCAACACGCAGCCGGGCGGCGTACGCCTGGTGGTGGTTAAGATCCTCACCGATCAGGATGGCCTTTACGGCTACGGCTGCGCCACCTTTACCCAACGCGCTGATTTGGTGGGGCCGGCAGTGGAAAAATATCTCAAGCCGCTCCTGCTCGGGAAGCCGGCTGACCGCATCGAGGATGCCTGGCAGGCTTGCTACAACAGTTCGTACTGGCGCAATGGCCCTGTGCTCAACAATGCAATCAGCGGGGTTGACGAGGCGTTGTGGGACATCAAGGGCCGGCAGGCCAACATGCCCGTGTACCAGTTGCTGGGCGGCAAGGCGCGCGAAGCGGCCGTAACCTACGCCACCGTGGGCGGCATGGAATTCCCGGAGGTCATCGATCGCGCCCGCCAATCCATGGAGAAGGGATTTCAATGTATCAAAGTTCAGATTGGCGTGCCCGGTATGGCCGCGTATGGCCCGCGTGGCGGCACATCACCAGTGAAAAGCCTGCACGCCGGCCCGGTGTTCGAGCCGGGTCCTTACATGCGCCGGACGCGCCAAATGCTCGAAGAGTGCCGGAAACAGTTGGGCGAAGAAATCGACCTGATTCATGACGTGCATGAACGCGTGAGCCCGCACCAAGCCGTCCAATTCGCCAAGGAGCTGGAGCCGATCCGGCTGTTCTATCTGGAAGACTTGCTCTCACCCGAGGACATTGACTACTTCCGGCAGATCCGGCAACAGTGCGCAACCTCGCTGGCCATGGGTGAGCTATTTAATAGCCCGCACGAGTGGCAGCCGTTGATTGTCGAACGCCTTATCGATTACATTCGGGTCCACCTGTCGCAAGCGGGAGGTCTGACGCCGGCTCGCAAGATAGCCATCCTTGCGGAACAGTTCGGGGTCAAGACTGCTTGGCACGGCCCGGGAGACGTTTCGCCCGTGGGCCACACCGCGCAATTGCACTTGGATCTCGCCAGCACCAACTTTGGCATCCAGGAGGGCGGCGTCATCCAGGGTGTGGAAGCCGAGATTTTCACGGGTTGCGCAGCTTATAAAGATGGTTATTTGTGGGCCAGCGACGCGCCGGGGTGGGGAATTGAGGTAAACGAGGAGCTGGCCGCCAAGCATCCCTTCCGTGACGGACCGGAACATCTCAACGGCGGGTGGGGAGTAATCCGGCGAAACGATGGCGCCGTCATCAAGCAATGAAGCGCAGCGCGGCATTCGGCCGCAACCAAACGTATTCTGCGGGTCGGGGTGTGATGTGGGCGCCCTTCATGTCGGCGAAGCCGACCTTTGAGTGCGGTAGCAGCAGCTACCGCCTTGCGCCTTTGCTTCATACCGCAATCGCGCAAGAGCTATAGCACGAAAGGCGGCAGCTGCTGCCGCACTCCGAGGCGGGCTGCGCCCGCACAGGCTGTCATGGCGCCCAGTGCCTTCCCTGACGCGGCCTGTTCACCCCCGCCCTTCCAAACCCGTGGTGAGAAATGCGGGCGAGTTCCTCCGCACCACCGAAGCGGGCAGCGTGTCTCTTGACAAGCGCAAGACGATAGGCTATGGTAGTGGGTTTACTAAATAAATGATATCACGGCCTCCCGGGTAGACATGACGGCAATGCCAGCGCGAACCCCGATCAGCTTTGGGAAGTGTCGCAAGCGAGGGCAAAAGCCCGGAAAACTTTGCGGTTCCAGGTGGACAGCGAATTCATTCTCGGAGTCGAAAGAGAAAAGGAATTCTTTAAAAATGAAAGAATGACGCGGGAATGTCATTGAAAACAAAGGACCGGTGTAGAGAATCTGGGAACAAGCGGGAATGTGTATGAAAACAAAGGTTGTTAGCCCTCTAGAGCGGGAATGGTGTTGAAAAGAAAGGTGGTTGTGCGCCGGGATAAACCGGCGGGAAGCAGAGAATGAAAATTTCTCACGAGAAAGGATTAGCGACCCACTCGGCCCCGAGTTTTGCGCGGTATGTCGCGAGGCATGCAGTGAAGCATAAACAGGGGAATAGGTGGGCTGGGTATGGAGCTCCGAAAATTCGCCATCAGGGTGCCGACGTCCTAACTACGGCGGAAGGCCACATGACCCGAGGCGCTAGTGCGAGCCTTGGGGCAGCCCTGCGTAGTCTAAGACCCCAGACACGCCTAGACACTTTCTGCACGAGAACCGGGAGACCTCCCCGATGTCCCGCGAAGTGGGGACCGGCGGGTGAAGGCTGAGGCCAGACGACCCGCACGCACGTTGGGGAGGAGTCACACCGGGGCATAGTACCGATGAGCCATTCGAACAACAAGGGAAGAGCGTGGGCGGAGAATGGGGAGGGAAGGCCCTTGAACAAGGAGAACACTCGTCCGTCCTGCACGCCACCGACACAGAGCGAAGCACGCGTGTCCCAGGGGTGGGCGGGTGTGCGGAAAGCCGCAAAGCAACACCAGAAGATGAAGTTCACGGCTCTGCTCCACCCTTTAACGGTTGATCTGCGGCGGGAGAGCTTTTACGCGCTGAAGCGTAAGGCGGCACCAGGGGTGGACGGCGTGACGTGGCAGGAGTATCAGACCGGGCTGGAAGGTCGACTGAGCGATCTGCACGGCCGGGTCCACCGGGGAGCTTATCGAGCGCATCCCTCGCGAAGAGTGTACATCCGGAAGGACGACGGGCGGCAACGCCCTCTGGGGATCGCGGCGCTGGAGGACAAGGTTGTCCAACAGGCCGTGGTCACCATCCTCAATGCGATCTACGAGGAAGACTTTCTGGGCTTTTCGTACGGGTTCCGACCCGGGCGCAGCCAGCATCAAGCGCTGGACGCGCTCTCGGTGGCGCTCACCCGGAAGCACGTGAACTACGTTCTTGATGCCGACATTCGGGGATTTTTCGATTCGATCTCCCACGAATGGATGCTCAAGTTCGTGCAGCATCGGGTTGCCGACCGCCGGATTCTCCGGCTGATCCAGAAAGGGTTGAAGGCCGGAGTGATGGAGGAAGGCGAATGGTCGGAGAGCGAGAAGGGTACGCCACAAGGGGCGGTGATTTCACCCCTGCTGGCGAACCTCTATCTGCACTACGTCTTTGACCTCTGGGTGCATGCGTGGCGCCAAAAGCACGCGCGGGGAGAGGTGGTCGTCGTGCGCTATGCCGACGATACGGTCCTGGGATTCCAGGCGCAGAGGGAAGCCGACCGCTTTCTGGAGGACCTCCGGGAGCGGCTGGGGAAGTTTGGGCTGGAACTGCATCCCGATAAAACGCGCCGGATTGAGTTCGGGCGATACGCCGAGCTGAACCGGGAACGACGCGGAGAAGGTAAGCCGGAAACGTTCGACTTTCTGGGCTTCACGCATATCAGCGGGAAGAACCGGAAGGGGTACTTTACCGTGAAGCGTCGGAGCATCGGCAAGCGACTGCGGAAGAAGCTGCGGGAACTCAAGCCGCAACTCCGGCAGCGCCGGCACGAGGCGGTGGCGCTCACGGGCAAGTGGCTTCGGTCGGTCGTGCAAGGCTTTTTCAACTACTATGCGGTACCGGGCAACCTCGACAGCTTGCTCACCTTTCGAGCTCGGTTGATCCGTCTGTGGCGCACCCAACTGCGGCAGCGCAGCCAACGCCATCGACCCAACTGGGAGCGCATCGGTAAGCTTGCCGTCCGCTGGCTGCCCGTGCCGCGCGTGCTGCATCCCTGGCCGTTGGTGCGCTTCGCCGCCCAGCATCCGAGTTAAGAGCCGTATGCGCTAATGAGCGCCCGTACGGATCCGTGCGGGGGGTACCGGGTGACCGGTATCCCTACCGCGATAGCTCGTGGTCGGAGCTGGGGGCTAGTCCCAATACTGTTCGCTTAATGGGTTTCGGGAAATCGATGGGCAATTTGATCCGGCGGACCCCCTCACCCGGCCCGCCCCGGCTGGAGAAAGCGCCGGTTGCGGTCCACCCTCTCCCCCAAGCGGGAGAGGGGAGAGTGAATTCGAATTGCTTCTCACCGTCGGCCGCCGCGGCGACCGAAGACCCGGGGGGGGGAATTGCGAATTATGAATTGTTCTGCTCCTTAGCTGAAAGCTGAGGACTGACGGCTGAACGCTGAACGTTCCAACTAACCCGTTGCGGTGCGCCGATTTTCAGCATGACAGTTTCAGGGCTCTTTGGCATGCTGTGATTGGAGGTGAAGATGAGACACGGAGAAAAGGCCAAGGTGGGAGTATTCGGAATCGGACTGGCGGCCTACTGGCCGCAGTTTGGTGGGCTCAAAGAGCGTCTGGAGGGTTACCAGCGGAAGGTGGAACGGCGCTTGGGGGAGTGGGCCACCGTGATCAGTGGCGGGCTCGTGGACGATGCGCCCAAGGCCGAAGAGGCAGCCCAGGCTTTTCTATGTGCCGGCGTCGATCTCGTCTTCTGCTACGTGGGGACTTACGCGACGTCGTCCCAGGTGCTGCCGGTGGTACAGCAGTCGAAAGCTCCGGTTGTGGTGCTGAATCTCCAGCCGCGGGCCGCGTTGGATTATCCCCACACCGACACTGGCGAATGGCTGGCCAACTGCTGCGCCTGCTGCGTGCCGGAGATTTCCGGCGCCTTCGCCCGCTCCGCGATTCCCTTCCGGCAGGTGACCGGCATGTTGGAGCCGGAGCCGGATGTGCGCGAGCCCAGCGAACTGGCCTGGGCGGAAATCCAGGAATGGTGTGAAGCGGCCAAGGTGACCCACAATCTCCGTAAGGCTCGCATGGGGTTCCTTGGGCATCCCTATCCCGGCATGCTGGACATGTACAGCGATTTCACCCAGCACCACGCCCAGCTCGGAACGCACCTCGAGGTTCTGGAAATGTGCGATCTGGAGGCGCGCGTGCGCGCGGTGAGCGAAGCGGAGGTGCAGCGTAAGGCGGAGGAAACACGCAATATCTTCGAGATTAGCGAGGACAGCCCTTCCGACCCCTTGGCCAAGAAGCCCGCGCCGGAGGAGATGGACTGGGCCTGCCGGGTGGCGGTGGGTCTCGATCATCTGGTGGAGGATTTCAACCTGGATGGTCTGACTTACTATTATCGCGGCGTGGCAGGGAACCTTTACGAACGGCTGGGGGCCAGCCTGATCCTAGGATGTTCCCTTTTGACGGCGCGTGGAATTCCGTGTTCGGGAGAAGCCGATTTGAAAAACTGCCAGGCCATGAAGATCATGGACCTGCTGGGTGCGGGAGGCAGCTACACCGAACTTTACGCCATGGATTTTCGCGAGCACTTTATTCTCATGGGCCACGACGGACCATTCCACCTGGGCATTGCCGAGGGTCGGCCGGTTTTGCGGGGGCTGGGGTTATATCACGGCAAGAGCGGCCATGGCGTTAGCGTTGAAGCCAGCGTCCGCAAAGGCCCCATCACGATCCTGACAGTTACACAAACGCATGATGGGCGGCTTAAGTTCCTGGCGGCTGAAGGTGAATCGCTGGCCGGGGAGCGGCTGAAAATCGGCAACACCAATAGCCGGCTGCGATTCGGGCTCGAGCCCGCGCCCTTCATCAACGCCTGGTGCAGCGAGGGGCCAACGCACCATTGCGCTCTGGGGATCGGCCACATCTCGAGCAAGATAGAAAAAGTGGCCTGGCTTACGGGGCTCGAACTAAGGGTTATCGGCGACGCGGCGGTGCGAGTTTGACCTCCGTCTCCTCCGTGCCTGCAAAGCTCTAACACGGAGCACACGGGACAGTGTACGTCGAGCGCGCTGTCCAGTTATTTCTGGGGCACTACACTAGTGAGGCTTGGCCTCAAACCGATAAGTCATGCCTCGTTAGGAACCGGAAGGGCGGGGCTGAAGCCCGCCCTTCCCTTAGGATTGGACGCAGAACTTGACTCATTTACACCAAGTTTCGTGCTTCGAGATTTCTCGCAGTACGCTTAAGAAGGGGTGACGAATGAAATTCCGGCAATCTTTAGATTCAATTTTGTTGCGATATTTGGTGTCCGTAATTCTACTGATGGGAGCAGTTGCAGCAAGGTCTGCGGCTCAAGGCGCGGCTCCGGCGAAGCCGCCGCTGATCGTGATCAACCGCGGATACCGGCTGCTGATCGATTCGGAAAAAGGAGCCATCGCGTCTTTCCGATCGACTTTTGGCGCGGACCGCGAATTACTTATTCCCGGCCATGCCCGCTTGCCACTCTTCAAGATCGAATTCATGAACGACCAATCCGAGTTCAAGACGGTTACCTCTTCAGAAGCCAAGCAGGTGAGCATCAGCAAGAGCGGGAATCAGGACGGGCAGACAATCACCATCGAGTATACGGAGATTGGCCAGTTGCCCGTGGATGCGCGCGTCACGATTCGCTGCCCCTCCCGGGAGACGCTTACCTATTGGAGCCTGGAAGTGAATAACGGGACAACGTCCTGGATTGGGCACATTCAATTTCCCGTCATCCAAGTGCCCTTCGACAACCCCGCGAATAAGGACTTCAGCCACATCCTTTCGTCGACCGCCGATGGGGTGCTGGCGGGCCCGGTGGCGCCCTCGATGTCCGTGGGCCAACGGGATGGGGCGGAAGTTTGGCGCTTTAACAATTATTCCGGCCGGTGGACCAGGACACAGCTCATGGCCTACTACAACGACGCAGGCGGGCTCTACGTAGCCTGCGACGACCCGAAAGGACTGCCCAAGTTTATTGATCCTCTCATGGAGAGTGACGGGGTCACGCTGGGGCTCGGACATTATCCAGGCACGCGTGGGCCCGGCGAGGCAAGACTCCCTTACAACGTGGTGCTGGGCACGTTCCAGGGCGACTGGTATGCGGCAGCGGAAATCTACCGGGACTGGGCCTCGAGACAGCCGTTTTGTGCAACCAAGCTGGCCCAGAGGAGCGACATGCCCAAGTGGCTTACTGACTCTCCGTTGGGGATCGCCTTCCCCATGCGAGGCCAGGGGGACTGGGACCCGCCGGCGGCGGAGAACCCCGAATACACACCCCTGACGAATGCACTGCCCTATTTGGATAAACTCGCCGCGGCGACCGAGAGCCCACTGATGCCGATTGTCTTTAACTGGGAACATGGCGGCCCCTGGGTCCAGCCCGATGCCTATCCGCCGGTGGGAGGAGAGGCGGCTGTGCGGGAGTTCATGGCCAAGGCGAAGGCAAGGGGTTGGCATCCGGCCATCTATGGAGACGGCCTTGGCTGGGTGACCTGGCAGAAAAACACAAACTATGACGGGCTGCCCTATTTCCGCTCGCACGGGGGAGAGGACGCCGTGGCGCGCAAATGGGATGGGACTTTCTTGGAAGATGTGTGGGCGTGGAGAAGGAATTATGAGGCCTGCGCGGGAACCGAGAAAGGCCGCCAGATGATCCTTGAAATGACCCGCCGCATGGCGGAGTTCGGGCCCGACGTGGTCCAGCAGTTCGACCAGACTCCCGGCCCCTCGGTTTGCTACTCGACCCACCACGGCCATCCGCCTGTCCCGGGGCCGTGGATGGCCGAGGCATTCAGCAGTCTGGTAATATCAGATAATAAGATTGCACGTTCAGTTAATCCTAATGTTGCCATGTCCTGCGAAGGTGCCCCGCCGGAGACCTTTCTTCAGGACTTCCAGACCTGGGACGCTCGCGTGGGATTATGTCCTTTGTACTCGTTTCTATATCACGAATACGGGAACGGTTTTGAGGGCTTCTATACGAGTCGAGTCAATGACGAGGCGCTGCGGCTTTCGGCGGCCAGGGCGCTGGTGACCGGCTACATTGTGGATTTCACTCTCCGGGACAAGGGGCGCATCGAGTACGATTGGGACCAGACCTGGACCCGCGCCGTACCGGACCAGGCTGCAATCCTCGACTGGGCCAAGAGGACCAATCATTTCCGAGCTGGCATAGCCCGCGATTACCTGGTCTACGGACGCATGCTGCGGCCTTGGACCGTCAGCGGAATTACGGAACGCGATTTCGGGTGGGGCAGAGAACCGTTGGTGCAGTCGGCGACTTGGCAAGCAGAGGACGGGCGCATCGGCGTGGTGCTGGCCAACGTTGCTGACTTGCCGGAGTCCCCTCGCGTGGAGTTGGAGGGGCAGGGAAGCAAGAAGTTGGTCATATACTTGGACGACCAGAAAGAGGTGCATGAAGTGCAACTTCCCCATGTCGTGGACATCCCGATGGGGCCGCGCTCGGTCTGCCTGATCGAGCTGCAATGATCCGCAGATTACGCGGATTTCACGGATTAGACCATCTGGGTAATCTGCGATATCTATGGACTATGGAAGCAGGCTAAAAGTTCTCCAGGACTTCGGTGACGAGGGTGCGGGCGACATCGCGGGAGAGGCGGTCGAGCGCAGCTTGGTCTTCTTCGAAGAGTCCGGAAGTGGTCTGGCTCACCTGATACTCTTCCCGAAAGACAAAGTTCGGATTGGCATAAACCACCTTCTTGCTGTGCAAATCTTCGATTTTGACGTCGGCCGTGACCTGGATCTGGAGCGACGAGGCGCGCCCGGTAGTCAGGTCAAAAGTAATAACACCTGATCGCACGTCCTTGACAGTTCCCTTCAGGACGGCATCGGCTGCCGCCGGGTTTGGCGTAATCCGATATTTTGTGCGTTCGATGAACTCGCGGGTGACGGCGGCGGCAAGCTTCTGTTCGATACGAAACGTGGAAGATTGGTTGACGAAGATGGGAACGGCGATGGTTTTGATGTCGGGGGGCAAGCGCTCTCCGCGTCCGGCAACCTGATACCCGCAGGAAAGCAGGGAAGTCACTACGCCCAAGGCAAGAAGCAAAAGGCAAAGCCGCCGGAACCGTTCATGACCAGTGCACATGGGCATTTTATAAGGTGATTCGGTGGCGAAGACTCACCGCGACTTCCACTGCGTTCAGGGCGGCAAGGCGGAGATTATCCGCGACAGCCCAAATCCAGAGGCCGGTCGGGTGGTCCGCATCAACCGTCACACTATCCACCAGGATATTGTCCGAGCCGGCAACCTCGACTGGGGTAGGCGAGTCCTGTGAGCGGCGCCGCATTTGGACACGCTCTCCATGTAAAGCTTCGCTGACCTTTTCCGGCGCCACGGGCTGGCCTGTCTCAATGAAAAGGGAAACCGCCAGCGAATGAAACACGGGAACCTGAAAGAGGCGCAAAGCCGGCAGCGGAACCCTCCCCTGCAAGTATTCCTTGAGCTGCTTCCGGAGACGATCCTCGAGAGCGAGCAGTTCACTTCCGCCCGTGCCACCCGGACGTGCCAGTAAGTTAAAGGCCAACTGCGCGCCAAAAACTTTGCGCGGAATCTTCTGGAAGCTGAGCACGTTTACGGTCTGCTTCTGAAGCTCATCAATCCCGTGCGACCCGATTTCGGAGACCGGAACGAAGATATGAGCAACGGCGCTTTTCAAAGGGAAGCGCGCCCCCAAGCGCAACAGCAAACTGCTGATTACGATCGTGGCAGGACTAGCAGAAACATATACCCGGCTGGCGCCGCCTTCCTCTGCTTTTCCAACCGGGAAAAGCTGGTCGAGGAAGGGTACGCTCAGCACTTTCCGGGGGAAAGGGTTTGGTGGTTCCGCCGCCTCTTCACCGGGCGCTGCGTTGCTGAGGTCAATAACCAAGCAAGCGGGCCGCGCCAAGTCCGAAGTTTGGGCGGGATCCAGGAAGGAAGGCATTTGGCGAGAGCGCGCCGCGATAAAGGCAAAATCAATCTCGGAGGCGGTAACATTCTCGTCAAAAGTCGAGGGTATCGGTCCCCCACGCAAATCAAGGATAGGCAATTCGGGTTCATCTTCGTCGTCCGAGAATGTAACCAGACGGGAGAAGGGAAAGTGGTGTTCCTCCAGCACATTTACAAGCTCTTTGCCCAGCAGCGAAGATGCGCCCACCACCGCGATCCGGTATCCCTGTTGGGTGGTTTTCATGTTACGTGAACCTCTTCCCGCGCCGGAGGATGGGGGCGAAACTTCGAGGTGATGCGCAGAATGATGCCTGAAAGGGCGTAAGTCAGGGCGATGGCCAGCAGGACGGGTTCTGAATATACCCAAATGGCCCAGATGATAAGCCCCAGGAATATGATGGCAATGTAAGAACGACGCCTGCGCAAGTCCAGCGTCTTAAAGCTGTAATAACGCATCCTACTTACCATCAAGAACGCCAGAATGGCGACGACCGCCATCCAGCCCAAGCTGTAACCTCGTTGCACTAGCGGTGTTTTCTCCCAGTGGATGATGGCGGCGATGGTCCCCGCCGCGGCCGGGATCGGCATGCCTACGAAATACCGGCGGTCAGCCGTGGGTTTTACACTTTCGATGTTGAATCGCCCCAGGCGCGCCGCGCCGCATATCACATAAGCGAACGTCGCGATCCAACCCAGTTGACGCAGGTGCTCGATTAACGGCGGTCCGGGCATCTCGCTTATGGCGCGGATGCCCCAGGCATAGGCCAGGAAGGCCGGGGCAACACCGAAAGTAATGACATCGGCCAGAGAATCGAACTCCCGGCCAAAAGCGGATGTGGAATGGGTGAGCCGCGCAATTCGGCCGTCGAGCCCGTCAAACAAAATTGCCCACCCGATGGCCTTTGCCGCGTTATCAAACGCTATCGCGCTCAGTCCCTCAACCCCGCCTGCCGCCATGGCGAGAGAGCCTCGAAGCGCCGCCAGGATGGCGAAATAACCGCAGACTAAGGTGCCTACGGTGAATAGGCCGGGCAGAATGTAGACGCCCCGCCTCATGGCGCCTTTCTTATTGAATCTCAGATTGGGTGTGGCTGGTTCCAAGGATACTGCTCCCTGCCCGGACGTGATCTCCGACTTTGATTCTCAATGTCACATCCGGTTCCATGAGAACATCGACACGCGACCCGAACTTGATTAACCCGACGCGCTCTCCGCGCGCCAGGGAGTCGCCCGGGCGTTTCCAGAATACAATTCGCCGCGCCAGTATTCCAGCAATTTGCTTAACCACGATCCGGCCTTGCTCACCCTCGAGGGTGAAAACGTTTTGCTCGTTTTCAAACGAGGCCGCTTCCCCCATGGCCACTCCAAACGCACCCTTTCGATAGGAGACTTCCTTGATCACGCCGGCAATGGGAGCCCGATTGATGTGTACGTCCAGAGGGGACATGAAAATACTGACGCGGCACACCGCACGGCCCTCGTAGCTCTCCTGGACGACTCGCACGATGCGACCGTCAGCGGGAGAAATGATGGCTTGGGCGTGGGTAGGGATCGGGCGCTCAGGATCACGGAAAAAGTTTAGAACCAGGATGGCCAAGCCCAGAAAGAAGACGGCGCAGATCAGAAGGAAAAGGCTTCGCTCCCGGAACCAGAATCCGAGAAGACCGCCGGAGATGAGCACCAACGGGAGACCGTACCAATATCCCTCCTGCACCATGTATCTTTCCGTATCAGCCCGGGGGCTCTTCGCTTCCTCATCGAGCCGCCTCTTGGTACACTCCAACGGGGGTCGGCTTGGCCGGCCCGGCGCAGGACCCCCTCCCACCAATCCGCAAGCTGGGCGGGGCGGTTAATGCACTGTCTGTGCTTGCCGCACCAGCAATTCCATCTGGTCCTTCACCCGCAGTTTCAGCTTCTTCAGCCGCACTTCTTCGAGCTTTTCTTCTTCCGTAAGGAAGACCTTTGTCGCGAGTTGGTTGAGCTGGGAACCGTAGCGGATGTGCTCTTCACGAAGGCTTCGATATTCCGGGTTGTTGGCCATCAAAACCTCCCGGATGGCCTCGGCAGGAGTGCTCATGGGTGTGCCACCTCCCCATTCGATTTGGTACTGTAGTCAGGCTAGCACACCAAACAGGCCCATTCAAGCCGAAATTAGCACCAACACCAACCCATCTTCTCGCGGATCGTGGTAGTAATCCCTTCGCCGGTAGCGTAAGCCGAACCCGGCGGAATAGTAGAGCCGTTGGGCTGGGAGGTTGGAGGCGCGCACTTCCAGATAAATCTGCTTTGCACCCTGCTCCAGCAGTCGCCTGCGCCCTTCGGCGAGAAGTTCCCGTGCCGCGCCTTGCTGCTGATGAGCCGGATCGACGGCCATATTCCTGAGCCTCTGCCTCGTCGATGACGCGGTGGAAAGCCCCGAATCCCACAATCACGGCTGGAGTCACCGTATCGAGTTCGGCGACCAGGATTAATCCCAAAGGGTCGGCGGCCAAGCTTGCGTAATCCGCCTGAGTCCATTGGGCGGCTTGGGGGGTCTTGCTTTGGATGCTCATGATTGCTGCAAGATCCTCGTTAGAGAATTCACGAATTCGCATGGTTACGCCTTCCAATACAATTCCGCATCGGGCCGCCGAATGTAATGGGCATCAAGGTCGCTGGCTGCCTGCTGTTTTCCCGTCCGATAGTCCCGGAAGCCAAGGCGCGCCACAGCCTCGACCAGCGTCCCCGTAACCGCCTGCCACTGGAATGAGCTGGAAAGGTTTTCACGAAGGGTGAGAGCTGCCCGATCGTGCTCCCTGACCACGCACGTTGCCCCCACCGCTCCGGGCAGGCGACTGGCGAGGAAGGGGCCCAGCTCTTCGGGTTTAAGCAACCTGCCCTCATCAGGGGGCAAGTAGCATGGTTGGTAGTCCGTCTCCTCTTTGGGTTGGTGATGGAAAAGTCCCACAAAAAACTCTCCCCGGTGCGCATCGAGGATGGATATGGCCCAGTCCGTCCGTATTTGAGCTGCGTCGACGAGGGCTTCCAGTACCGAAACCCCGCGAACCGGCAACCCGAATGCCTTCGCCCAACCTTGTGCTGCGGCCAGACCCACGCGGATTCCTGTGAAGGATCCCGGCCCGTTGGCGACCGCGATCAGCCCCATGTCGGCCAGACCTCGTAACGGCACGCCGTGCCGCGCCTTAGCTTCTTCGATTGCCTGGTCCACCATGCTGAACAGGCTGACGGAGTAGCGGTTGGCGGGACCATCATTCGCGACACGCGCCAGAAATTCATGGTCACGAAAAATGGCCGCGCCTCCGACTTCGCTTGTGGTATCAATCGCCAGAATCAACATCGCAAGCTATTATACCGCGTATGCTACAATGGCCTTCCAGTGCGAAGTTCAAGCGCGAAGGCAGGGAGCCGGCAGCTCTCCCCTAGGTCGCCGCGCAAGTCGTTTGCATTCGCCCTGTTACCTGCTGCCTTTGGTCTTTATGGCTGATGCAACCCAATCCGCGTCCAGGCCTCTCGAGCT
This sequence comes from uncultured Acidobacteriota bacterium, assembly GCA_963832915.1. Lineage (GTDB taxonomy): Bacteria > Acidobacteriota > Terriglobia > UBA7540 > UBA7540 > CAVROP01. The sequence continues at coordinate 158,917 of CAWHWE010000014.1, read as the reverse complement.
GACAGAACTCCTTACCCTGACGGTGGAGGTCGCCGAGCGCATTAATTCTACGCTTGACCTTGACGAGTTGATGCAGCGTATCGCAGAGATCGTCAAACGCGCCATCGACTATGAGGTCTTCGCCATCCTTCTACTCAACGAAAAAACCCAGGAGTTGCACATTCGCTTCAGCATCGGCCACCCGGACGAGCTGGTGCGGAACGTGCGGATCAAGGTCGGTGAAGGGATTGTAGGGCGCGCGGCGCAGACCCGCCGCTCCGTCCTGGTGAATGACGTGCTCAAGGACCCCGGCTATATTCAGTCCTTGTTGCCCATGCGGTCGGAGTTGGCGGTCCCGCTGATAACCAAGAACCGCCTCATTGGCGTGATCGATCTGGAAGCGCCCTGGACGGATTTCTTCAACGATTCGCACGTCAACCTTTTGGAACTCCTCGCCAGCCGTATGGCCATGGCGCTGGATAATGCCCGGCTCTATCGCCGCAGCGTGCGGCAAGCACGGGCTCTCCAATTGCTCAACGAGATCAGCCGTGAAATGAGCTCCGTCCTGGTCTTGAACGAGCTGTTGCGGAAGATCGGGACGTTGACCAAGAGATTAGTTGATTATCACCGGTTCAGCATCCTGCTGGCCGACGAGCAAGCTCAGGCTTTCAATACCGTGATCTCTCTGAAACAGGATGAGCACGAGCCCGAGAGGGGAGCGGTCCGCTTTGGTCAGGGAATTATTGGCGCTGCCGCCGACCTCCGTCAGACTGTGGTTGTCCCCGATGTCACCAAAGACCCCCGGTACGTCCTCGTCAACCCTGAAGCACGCTCAGAATTGGCGATCCCTCTCATCAACCGTGGCCGCGTCATCGGCGTTGTGGACCTCGAGAGCCTGCGGTTGAACTACTTTTCGGAAGAGCACGTTCGCGTTTTCTCCACGCTCGCTCCGCAAATTGCCATTGCCATTGAAAACGCCCGACTCTACGAACGGGTGGCACGAAGCGAGGCGCGCCTTGAACGCGACCTGCAGCGCGCCCAGGAAATCCAGATGCATCTCATGCCGGGGACTGCGCCCAACATCCCTGGCATGGAAGTGGCGTTGCGCTTCCAGCCCGCTCGGGAATTGGGGGGTGACCTCTACGATTTTCTGACTTATGGAAAAGACCGACATGTGCTGGCGGTCGGCGATGTGAGCGGCAAGGGCGCTCCTGCTGCCTTGTACGGAGCTATGGCCAGCGGCATCCTGCGCAGCCTGGCCCCCCAAAAGCTCTCCCCTCCCGATTTACTGAGGAGGCTCAGCCTGATTCTTCTCGAACGTAAGATCGAAGGTCACTTCATTACGCTGACTTATGCCATTTGGGAGCCGCGCACGAAGACGCTGCGCCTCGCGAATGCGGGAATGCCTTTACCCCTCCTGATGAGAAAAGGTCAATGCCGGCCCATCCGCGCCGAGGGAATTCCCTTGGGCCTGCTGGAACACGCCGAATACCAGGAAGTGTCGGTGGAGCTTAAATCAGGGGATTTGTTCGCGATGTTTTCTGACGGCATCGTGGAGGCGTCGAATACCAAGTATGAGGAGTTCGGACCGCGTCGCATGGAGAATGTGCTGCGCCAGAATTTTCATCGCTCCCCTCAGGAAATCATCGATACTCTTTTCGAAGAAGTGCGGGAGTTTGAGCAAGGTCGACCGCCGCGTGACGACCAGACGATTGTTCTGATCAGGCTCCGCTAACGGCCCTAGGTTGGGGGGACGGAAGGCAGACGGCAGAAGGCAAAAGGTAGAAAGCAGAAGGCAGTGGGCAGAGCGCGCAGCGCAGGTCCCGGTTTCCGGGCTTGCGGCTCTTCTGGAAGCAGACCACTGACAACTGACTACTGACCACTGACAACTGACCCGCCTAGGCGGGACTCCTGACCTCGGTGAAGCAACGCATGGAAGCCTTTCGCTACGAATCCGGGCAATTGCTGTGTGAAGACGTTCCCGTCGAGTCGCTTGCGGAGCGCTTTAGGACGCCGGCCTACGTTTACAGCCAGGCCGCCATCTTGGGCAATTTCGCACGTGTCAAGCAAAGCTTGGCGCTGGTGCCCAACCTCATTTGTTATTCCGTTAAGGCCAATTCTAATCTGAGGATTCTCAATCTGCTCCGACGGGCGGGGGCTGGTTTTGACGTTGTTTCGGGCGGAGAACTGGCGCGTGCTTTACGTGCCGGGGCGATCGCCGACCAAATCGTTTTTTCCGGGGTGGGGAAGACCGAGGGGGAAATTGACGCCGGGCTCGCGGCCGGCATCGGGATGTTCAATGTCGAGTCGGCAGGCGAGCTCGAACTGATCGAAAGCCGTGCCCGCTCGCTTGGGAGGCCTGCGCGCATCGCCATCCGTGTCAACCCCGAGGTCGAGGCGCGAACCCACCCTTACATTTCCACCGGCCAAATCATTCACAAGTTCGGCGTCCCGAAGGACGAAGCTCTGGATCTGTACCGTCGTGCCAATCGCTCCATCCATCTGAAAATTCACGGCGTGGCTTGCCACATCGGATCGCAAATCCTCGAAGTCGAGCCCTTCCTCGAGGCCCTGGAAGAAATCCTGGACATGGCAGCGCAACTTCAGGCCGAGGGCATGAGCGTTGAATACCTCGACCTCGGCGGCGGATATGGAATCCGCTATGCGGATGAGCTGCCCCTCGACTTTGACGTGCTGCGCCACGGCCTCGCGGAGCGGCTGCGAGCCACCAAGTACCGCCTGATCTTCGAACCGGGCCGCGCCTTGGTGGGCAACGCGGGCATCCTGCTCACCCGCGTGCTTTACGTGAAGCGAAACCGCCAGAAGAACTTCATCGTGGTGGACGCCGGAATGAATGACTTGATGCGCCCCACGCTTTACGGTTCTTTTCACGAGATTATTCCTGTTCGCCACCATCAGGGGAATGGGTTTAAAGCCGACGTGGTGGGCCCGATTTGCGAAACGGCCGATTTTTTCGCCCAGGATCGGGAAATGCCGGACGTCGAGCCCGGCGAGTTTCTTGCCATCCTCACCGCTGGCGCTTACGGCTTCGTGCTCTCCTCCAATTACAACACTCGCCCACGCCCCGCCGAAGTCCTTGTCCAGGGTAGCAAGGCAGAATTGATCCGGCCGCGTGAAAGGTTGCAAGATTTGATGGCAGGTGAAACCCTCGATTATGATGACCCCTGTAGCTCGGGGAGCGGGCCTGGCCATGAATGAGCGATTCTGCATACGAGTGCCGGCAACTTGCGCTAACCTGGGTTGCCTTTTCGATTGCGCCGCGCTGGCATTGAGCCTTTACCTGGATCTCCACATCACACCGCGCAGCGACGGGAAGGTTTCCCTCCACTACGCAGGGGTAAACCCCGAGCGGATTTCCGGCGACTCCGATAACCTCATTGCCCGCGTCATCGGGGAGACTCTCGAAAGCTGGGGCAAGAGGCGAGGGTTTGACCTGGAGATTCACAACCAGATTCCGGTGGGTGTGGGTCTCGGCTCGAGCGCCGCGGCAATCGTGGGCGCCCTCGTGGCCAGTCACTGGCTCGCAGGCCGACCGCTCTTTGATGAAGAACTGGTGACCCTCGCCAGCCTGCATGAAGGGCATCCCGACAACGTCGCAGCGGCTTGGCACGGTGGGTTCACGCTGGCGGTCAACGAAGGGGAGCGAGTGCTCGCCTATTCGTGCCCGGTTCCCGAAGACCTTCAGCTTGTCGTGGTCGTACCGAACTACGCGCTGGCGACGAAAGAGGCTCGAGCGGTCTTGCCCAGCCAATACTCGCGCGCGGATGCGATTCATAACTTGCAGCGCGCCACGGTTCTCGCCGCGCAGTTCTTTTGCGGCAAGATGGATTTCCAGGCGGAGTTCTTTGAAGATCGCTGGCATCAACCCTACCGGGCGGCCTTAGTGCCTGGCTTGACGGAGGTGCTTAGCACCAAGCACCCTGACGTTTTGGGAATATGCCTCAGTGGGGCGGGACCTTCCATCCTGGCTTTTGTGCGCGCCAACGCTGCCACCATTGGCGAGCTTATCCGGCAAACCCTCGCGCAACGCGGCGTCGATGCCCAACCCTACCTTCTCGCCGCTGATAACCGGGGAGCGAAGGGCTGGAGCCTGCCAGCGTAGATCTGCTGGTCCTTCGCATTGCTGTTCGTGAATTTCCTTGCGGCGCGCAAATGTTCTCCGCCGGAGGAACCGGTCTCGCCGTTGCTTGACTCTGCCATCGGCCACCCCCTCACGGCGGGGCGGGACCAGCCCATCCGTACTCGATGTATGTGAAAGAATAACTTACGCTTGCTGGGCTTCTCAGGGGCTAAACGGCGGTGGGCGACTCATTGAACAAAGGTGTGGCAGGTTTTGGACCCCAGCCGGGGGCTGTCGAAAGTGAGCATAATGTCTTAATTATTGAAAAGTGAGCAATTTTGAACAGACAGCAAGAATTCCACCCGCCATAATGTCTGCATCATACGCGCGGAGGCAACCTGGTTGTGCAAGCCGAACCCTTAATTAATAAACTACGGATGAGACTCCGCAACCCACCCTTCAAATCTGCAAGCCTTAAAATTACAGTTACCAAAGCCCAACGGGCACTTCGGTTTTAGGTGAAGTGCCCTCCCCCCTTTTCGGTCTCCGGCTGCTTGGCCGGCTTGATACGTCTCTCGCTTCAGGAGCCTGTGGGAAAGCTGCCTATTACTTGGTAGAATGCCAACTCCACGTCCCGCTATCGCGCAAGCTGGGGAATTTCAGCGCTTAGCTTCTCAGCTCTTACGCGCCGGGCAAGGCGACGGTGGAGCGAGGTGTCGGACACGAGTGCTGCACTTGGCTCGTTGAAGATCCGGGAAAGGGCGTGACGCCCTCCGCGAGTGTTGGCTGAATTTGTTGGAGGCAAGTCCATGGCGCGAAATTTCAAAGACCTCACCGAACGGGAAATCCTCGCCCTAGCCATTGCGCAGGAAGAGGAAGACGGCCGTATTTATGGCGACTTCGTCGAGGGGCTGCGCGAGAGTTACCCTGGCACGGCGAAGATGTTCGAGGAGATGCAGGAAGAGGAGTCGGGGCATCGCCGGAGCCTGATCGAGATTTACCGGCAGCGCTTCGGCGAGCATATTCCCCTGATCCGCCGCCAGGACGTTAAAGGGTTCGTGGAACGCCGCCCCGTTTGGCTCATCCGGCCGCTGGGCATAGATGTGGTGAGGAAGCAAGCGGAGATCATGGAACTGGAGACCCGGCGATTCTATGAGCGTGCCATGGAACGCGTGTCCGACGCCTCCACTCGCAAGCTGCTGGGCGACCTGGCGGAGGCCGAGCGCAAACACTCCGCCCTTGCCGAATCACTCGAGATGAAGCACCTCACGCCGGAGACCCGCGCGCAGGAGGAAGCTGCGCAACGCCGCCTGTTCATGCTCCAGATTATCCAGCCGGGCTTGGCGGGTTTGATGGACGGCTCCGTTTCCACTCTGGCGCCGTTGTTCGCCGCAGCTTTCGCCACGCACAAGAGTTGGGACGCCTTTCTTGTCGGCCTCGCCGCCTCCGTTGGGGCAGGGATTTCCATGGGTTTCGCCGAGGCACTCTCTGACGATGGGTCCCTTACCGGGCGTGGCCGCCCTTGGTTGCGAGGAGTCATCTGCGGGCTGATGACCACTGCCGGAGGGATCGGACATACCCTGCCTTTTCTTATTTCTGATTTCAGGGTCGCCACTAGCGCGGCTGTTGTGATCGTGGCCGCTGAGCTGGCGGCCATTAGCTTCGTGCGTCACCGCTACATGGATACGCCCTTCCTAGCCGCCGCGTTCCAAGTGGTGGTAGGTGGAGCGCTCGTGTTCCTCGCTGGAATCATCATCGGCAGCTCGTGAGGTTTTCCCCGTTGGTCAGACTGCAAACTGCTATAAGAGCCGCAGGTCCTAAGGGCGGGACCTGTGCTACGCTCGCTGCCCAATACTTACTGCTTTCTGTCTTCTGAATCCCCACTCCTGAATCCTGCCTTCTGACTTCTCCGCTCCCAATGACACGCCGACGTGTTTCAGCGCCCAGTTAAGAAATAGGCTCTGTGGCCGATAAAGATGACCAGAAAGAGTTACCGGTTCGGATTGACTGTGTGTTTCGGTGTCATCGAGAAGTGAGGGAATAGGTAACAGATGACCGTGAGGGTCAGTGTGACTGCGTGTTCTTGTGGCATGGAAAGAGAAATCAATGCCCTCTTCTGCGCTTGTCATTCTTCGTCGCGTGTGGGTGCTCTCAATCAGCTTGATCCTTTTCATTGTCCTCCAAGTGAAGGATGACGCCAGCCGCGTCCTCGTTGCCGCCGAACCGGTCGTCCACGCCCGGATTGCTCGTGCCGAACTCCTGCTGAGTTTCGAGCCTAACTTAGGTCAAACCGACCCGCGCGTGAAGTTCCTGGCACGCGCATCGGGTTACACGCTCTTCCTGACAAAGGATGAGGCGGTGATAGCCATGCAGAAGCCAGTAGTCAGGAACCGGAAGTCAGAAGAGGAAAGACGTCACTTGTCCGCAGTCCGTGGTCAGTTGCATCAAACAAGGAAGGGGGATCGTAGCGCGTTCCTTGTCACGCCCCACTCGACAACGCCATTTCCAGTCCCCAGTGCCCAGATCCCTTCTTTCTTCTGCTTAAAGCTGCTGCACGCAAACCCTGCTGTCAAGGTCACTCCCGCAAATGAATTACCCGGCAAACGCAATTACCTGGTTGGCAATGATCCCAAGAAATGGCGCACCAACGTGCCAACCTATGGCAGCGTGCGGTACGAGAACATCTATCCAGGGGTGGATCTGGTCTATTACCGCAAGCAAAATGGGCAGTTGGAGTATGACTTCGTCGTAGCCCCTGGCGCGGATTCCCGCCTCATCACTCTTGCAGTTGCAAGCGACCGGCAATGGGAAGGCAGCAGGCAGAAGGCAGCAGGTAGCGGTGAGCCGTCAGAAGTCAGTCGTTCCCCCAGGGCGGAATCCGTGGCCGTCAACCACGGGCCACGAGTGACGAACAGCGCCCAATTCAAAATCCAGAAACGAAAATCGAAGATTCCTTCGCCCCTGCGCATCTTGACGAACGGCGATCTCATTGTGAATACCACTGGCGGCGACGTACGGTTTCACAAGCCGGTGGTTTATCAAGAACAGTCAACGGTTAACAGTGCACAGTTGGCAGCCGCACGCGATGGTACACTGGAGCCTGCGCATTCAGACAATGGACCAGGAGCGGCAACCCATCCAAAATCTGAAATCCAAAATCCAAAATTGGTTGACGCCCACTACGTCCTTAAGCCGGACGGCGAAGTAACCTTCGAAATCGCACCCTACGATAGGACCCTGCCCCTGATCATCGACCCCGTCCTCAGCTATTCCACATATCTTGGCGGGAACGATATGGATTACGCCAATGGCATTGCTGTGGATGCCTCCGGAAACGCCTACGTGACGGGTTACACAGCTTCCACGAATTTTCCCCTTGTGGACCCGGTGCAGAGTTCCCCCCGGTGGCGGCACCTGCTCCGATGGTGTGGACGCGATCGCTTGCTTCGACGCCTTCGTAACGAAACTGAACCCCACAGGGACCGCATTGGTATATTCCACTTACCTGGGGGGGGGCAGCAATGAGGATTATGGAACGAGTATTGCGCTCGATGCGAGCGGTGATGCCTATGTGACCGGGGACACAAACTCCACGGATTTTCCGGTGCAGCGCCCGCTCCAGTCCAAGAATGCCGGAGGGTATGACGCCTTTGTTGCAGAACTGAGCCCGGACGGAGCCTCGCTGATCTACTCGACCTATTGGGGGGGGGAAGCAGCGATGATACAGGGACTGGCGTCGCGGTCGATGCTTCCGGCAACGCCTATTTATCCGGCTACACCGCCTCGCCTAATTTCCCCGTCACCTCCGGCGTGCTTCACGCTACCTACGGCGGCGGGAACTACGATGGCTTCGTGGTTAAATTCAACTCGGGAGGCGCCGAGCTCGGCTATTCAACATTCCTCGGTGGAAGCGCCGACGATTACGCCTACGGAGTGGCTGTGGACTCTGCCGGCGATGCCTACGTCACCGGCGCCACAAACTCCACGAATTTCCCAACCGTGAACGCCTTCCAACCGAATTACGCCGGCGGCCTCTGCGCTGTAGCTCCGAACACCTTTCCTTGCTACGACGCTTTTGTGGCGAAGCTTAACCCCGCCGGATCAGCGCTTATTTTCTCTACGTACTTCGGAGGAACAGGAAGCGATTACGGCTATGCCATCGCCCTCGACGGCCCATCCAATGCCTATGTGACCGGGTACACGACCTCCGCAAACTTGCCGACCACGGCCGGAGCTTTCGACCGAGTCTTCGGTGGTTCTTACGGCGCGTTCGTTGCCAAGCTGAATGGCGCAGGTTCCACGCTTGCATATTCCACCTACTTGGGAGGCAGCGGAACACAGATTGGGTATGGTGTTGCTGTTGATTCATCCGGGCGTGCATTCGTGACGGGATATAATTATGGGGGCTATTTCCCCACCGCGCTTCCCTTGCAAGCACAGAACGCCGGCTTCTACAACGCCTTCGTAAGCGTCCTCAACGCGACCGGAAGCTCGCTTGTTTTTTCCACCTATCTTGGCGGAAGCTCCGACGATTTCGGACGCGGAATATCTCTGGACCCTTCAGGAAGCGCCTACGTTACGGGCGCAACTTTCTCGTTGGATTTCCCCACAACCTCGGGCAGCTACCAGCCGGCATATGAGGGCGGACCCTACGATGCCTTTGTGACCAAGATGAGTCTTGTGCCGTCTCCCTCCTTGCTCATCTCGCCCTCATCGTACAAGTTCGCCAACCAGGCTGTCGGGGTGACGAGTTCCCCGCAGACCGCAACTCTGACCAACGTCGGAGCAGCGGGACTGGTGGTGACGGGCGTGGTCGCATCCGGGGATTTCGCTGAGACCGGCACCTGCATATCCTCCTCCCCGATCGCAGCCAATGGCGCCTGTACCGGGAGTGTGACTTTTACGCCGACGGCCATCGGAGCCAGAACCGGCGCGCTCACCATCACCGACAACGCCAACATAAGGCCGCAGACGGTGACGCTGACCGGCATGGGTATGGGCGCCGCAACCAGCCTGTCTCCAACAATCCTCTCGTTCGGTAACCAAGCGGACAGCACCAGGAGCGCGGCGCAGACGGTGACGCTATTGAACACGGGCAACTCCACGCTCAACGTCACGAACGTGACCATCGCCGGGACGAACAGCAGCGGCTTTACTCAGACCAATAACTGCGGCGCGCCCGTGGCCGCGGGCGCCAGTTGCACCCCCAGCGTGACCTTCACACCCACCGTGGTGGGCTCACAGACCGGCACTTTGACGATCACTGATAACGCCACCCCTGCCACCCAGACCGTCAGCCTGACGGGAACTGGCACTATGCCAGTGGTCGGCCTCTCCCCCACTTCCTTGACTTTCCCCGCACAACCGGTAGGCACTAGCAGCAGCTCTCAAAGTGTCACCTTCAGCAATACGGGGAGCGCCAGCCTGAGTATTACCAACATCACCGCCAGCGGCGACTTTTCCGACATTAACACCTGCGGCTCGAGCGTGGCGGCCAGCGCCAGTTGCACCCTCAGTGTGACCTTTAAGCCGACGGTCAGCGGGGCCCGAACCGGGGCCGTGACCATCACCGATAACGCCAGCCCTTCCACACAGACTGTCAGCCTGACGGGGACCGGCACTGTGCCCGCTGTGAGCCTCTCCCTTACCTCCTTGACTTTTCCCGCACAACAGGTGGGCGCCAGTAGCAGCGCTCAAAGCGTCACCCTCAGCAATACGGGGGACGCCAGCCTTAGTATTACCAGCATCACCGCCAGCGGCGACTTCTCGCGAACCAACACCTGCGGATCGAGTGTGGCGGCAAGCGCGAGTTGCGCCCTCACCGTGACCTTCAAACCGACGCTCACCGGGACCCGAACCGGTGCCATAACCATCACCGATAGCGCCAGCCCTGCCACGCAGACCGTCAGCCTGACGGGAACCGGCACTGCGCCCGCTGTGAGCCTCTCCCTCACTTCATTGACCTTCACCGCACAACAAGTGGGCGCCAGCAGCGGCGCTCAAAGCGTCACCCTCACCAATACGGGAAGCGCCAGTCTGAGTTTTGCCAGCATCACGGCGAGTGGCGACTTCTCGCAAACCAATACCTGCGGGTCAAGCCTCGCGTCCAGCGCCAGTTGCGCCCTCAGCGTGACCTTCAAACCGACGGCCACCGGGACCCGAACCGGGACCGTGACCATCACCGATAACGCCACGCCTGCTACACAGACCGTCAGCCTGACGGGAACCGGCGTTGTCGCGCCCATGGTCAGCCTCTCCTCCGCTTCCTTGAATTTCCCGGCACAAAAGGTGGGCACCAGCAGCAGCGCTCAAAGCGTCACGCTCAAGAACGCGGGCAGCGCCAGCCTGAGTATTACCAGCATCACGGCGAGTGGCGACTTCTCGCAAACCAATACCTGCGGCTCGAGCGTGGCGGCAAGCGCGAGTTGCACGCTCAGCGTGACCTTCAAACCGACGGTCGCCGGGGCCCGAACCGGGGCCGTAACCATCACCGACAACGCCAGCCCTACAACGCAGACCGTCAGCCTGACGGGAACCGGCGGCGCCGCACCGGTCGTCAGCCTCTCCCTCGCCTCCTTAACATTCTCCGCACAACCGGTGGGCTCCAGCAGCAGTCCTCAAAGCGTCAAACTCAGCAATACGGGAAACGGGGCCCTTGGCATTACGAGTATCACGGCGAGCGGCGACTTCTCGCAAACCAACACCTGCGGCTCGAGCGTGGCGGCAAGCGCGAGTTGTACCCCCAGCGTGACCTTCAAGCCGACGGCGACGGGTTCGAGGAGCGGCACATTGACGATCACCGACAACGCCAGCCCTGCCACGCAGACTGTCAGCCTGACAGGGACCGGCGCGGCCGCACCGACAGTCAGCCTCTCTTCCGCCTCCTTGACTTTCTCCGCACAACTGGAGGGCGTCAGCAGCAGCGCTCAAAGCGTTACGCTCACGAACACGGGGAGCGTGGCTCTCACCATTACCAGCGTCACGGCGAGCGGTGACTTCTCGCAAACCAACTCCTGCGGGTCGAGCGTGGCGGCGGGCGCGAGTTGCACAGCCAGCGTGACCTTCAAGCCGACGGCCGGAGGGAGCAGGGCGGGGAACCTCACCATCGCCGATAACGGCGTCGGAAACCCGCAAAGCGTCGCACTTACGGGCACCGGTGAAGACTTCACCTTCACTGCTCCGTCAGGTTCGTCCACCTCGGCAACCGTTTCACCGGGGCAGTCGGCGAGTTACGCGTTGACCGTCGTTGGAGTAAGTGGATTCAGTCAAAACGTGACCTTCACCTGCACGGGAGCGCCCTCAGGCGCCAACTGCACATTTTCGCCGAGCCCTTTGACCGTGAGCAGATCCTCGACAAACGTCACGGTAAGAGTAACCACGACTGCCCCGTCTGTTGGCGCGCCGCGGCCCAATCCTCTTCCTCCAATGGCACCCCTCCAATCTTGGCCTTGGCTGCCCTGGATTGTGGCGCTGGCAGTGTTGGGAAGCTTGGGTCGCGCAACCCGTGCCTGGGTGCAACCCGGAATGGGACGAGGCCGGGCGGGGTTTGTCAGTCTTGTTGCTCTATTCCTGTTGATGGCGGCAGTGGCAGCTTGTGGTGGCAGCGCAGGAGGAGGTGGTGGTGGCAGCGATCCTCTTCGGAGCAGCTCCGGCACACCGGCAGGCACATACACCCTGACGGCAACGGGCACGTTCAGGTCAGGTTCCACCGTCCTCAGCCACTCTGTAAACCTGACATTGAAAGTGACGTGATGGAACCGCACGGAAGCGGTCGGAGACCCCAGTCTTGGCTCGGGATCTGCCTTGTGACCGCAGCCTTCACCTGACTGCGTTCAGGCAACCGGTGGTCGAAAGTGACGGCGATAAGTCCCGACGCCGAGATCAACTCCCCGTAAGATACGAAAACCGCCCAGTCTTTTGCATTTGAACAAACACCCAAGAACGCTCGATCCCGAGAATTATTCTGAAGCTGATCTAAGGCGATGCAAAAGGAGGCGGCAAGGTGTAGAATCCCCGCCGCATGAGACGATGAAACGAAAACCACCGACAGCCTCTTAACTTGTTACTGAGGAAAGCGGGGACGGAATTATGAAAAGGCGAGAATTCATAAAAGACTTGCTGGTGACCGGAGGGGCGCTGGCCTGCAAGCCAGGCGTGGTACACGGCCTGCCGGCGCAGACGCCCGCGGGCGAGATCAAACGAGTGCTGGTGATGTTCAAGTGCCATTTGGACGTGGGATTTACAGACACCCAAGCCAGTGTCATGCGCACGTATTTCGACCAGTATTTTCCCCAAGCCATTCAGGTCGCAACCAGCATGCGTCAGGCGGGCGAAGACCGCTACGTCTGGACAACGGGATCGTGGCTTCTCTACGAATACCTCGAACAAGCCACGAGCGAACAGCGCAAGCGCGCGGAAGACGCGGTGGCCGCAGGAGATCTGGCTTGGCATGCCTTGCCTTTTTCATGGTCGACGGAAATGCTGGATCGCTCCATGATCGCGGGGGCATTGGGTCTATCACAATCTTTGGACCGGCGCTTTGGCAGGACTACCACGGCCGCCAAGATGACTGACGTGCCAGGTCACTCCCGAGGAATAGTCGGGCCGCTCGCCAAAAATGGTGTCAAGCTTCTGAACATCGGAGTCAATCCGGCCAGCACCCCACCCGATGTGCCGTCGATGTTTGTGTGGAAGGATCCAGATGGCGCCTCCATTATGATGATGTATCACCACAAAGAGTACGGCGGGGTCGTGCAGGCGCCCGGCTCACATCTTGCCGTGGCTATAGAGATGCGCGGGGACAACGCCGGCCCCCATTCGGTCGAACGAAATTCGGAAGATCTACGCAGAACTGCGCAAACAATTCCCCAATGCGAAGGTGACTGCCTCGAACCTCAGCCAGATCGCTACAGCCGCCGAACCCTACCGCAGCAACCTGCCCGTAGTGACACAGGAAATTGGCGATACCTGGATCTTCGGACCGCCTAGCGACCCGGTGAAGTTGGCCCGCTATCGCGAGGTAGCCCGGTTGCGCCGGGAATGGATCGCGCAAGCAAAATTCCGTGTGGGAGATACAACCGACCTGGGATTGTTACGGCGAATCCTCCTGGCAGCGGAGCATACTGGGGGCGTCGATACGAAACGGCTTGAAGACTATGACCACTACACGCCGAAGGACTTGGCGAAAGCGGTCGATAAGCCAAAGTTCCGCTGGGCGGAAACCAGTTGGGCCGAGAAACGCAATGACATCGACGAGGGAATTGCGAACCTTCCCGAGCCTCTGCGTAGCCAGGCCCGGATGCGCATTCACGCTTTGCAGCCGGCCGAACCGGAACGCGCCGGCCTCGATCCCCACCAGGCCGGGTCGGAGATTGAAACCGCCCATTTCGTTCTCGCGCTCGATCCGAAGACGGGCGCGATTCGTCGATTGCGTGCCAAGAAGAGAGGCCGCGACTGGGCTTCGCCTGAACGCCCGCTGGCGTTGTTCAGTTACCAGACGCTCTCCCAGGCGGACTACGATCGCTTTATTGGGAGCTACATCGTCGCCAAGACTTGGTGGGCGCCGCTGGATTTCGGAAAGCCCCGCATCGAACAATTCGGCGCAAAAAGCCGGGTGTGGTTGCCGACGCTCGCCGATTGCTGGGCAGGCAAAGCCGCGAACGGGCACCGGATTGTCGCCCGGTTGCATATCGCGGATGCTGAAGCTGAGAGCTCCGGCCTTGTCGCCTGGCCGCACCAGATGTACCTCGATCTGCTTTTGGCGGACGCCGAGCCGGCGGTGCAGGTGAATTTCCTCTGGTTCGGAAAAGCGGCTAACCGGCTCCCCGAAGCAATGTGGCTCAGCTTCCTGCCCCAGGCGCCGGACCCGCAAGGGTGGATGCTTGAAAAAGTGGACCGTTTTGTTTCTCCGTTCGATGTTGTTCGTGGGGGAAACCGGCAGATGCACGCGCTCTCAAAGGGGATTTATTATAAAGACGCGCAAGGAAGCTTCGCGATTGAAACCTTGGATGCGCCCGTCGCGGCACTTGGGGAGAAGTCGCCCATTTACTACTCCGAAGCGCAGCCCGACATGGCCAAAGGCATTCACTTCAGCCTCTTCAACAACGCCTGGGGCACAAACTTCGTTCAATGGTTTGGTGAAGATATGCGCTTTCGCTTCATTTTGCGGGTGTGACTACGGCAGGGGCGGTTCGCGAACCGCCCCTACTTCATCCTGCGGGTATGACTTCTCCTCAAACTCAAGCTGCGGAGGCCTTGGAAAGTGGCATGCTGGGGTGGGCAGCGTCTCTCTGGGCGTCAACGACAGCGAGGGCGGCCACATCGACGATTTGTTCCACCGTCGAGCCGCGTTGCAGCACGTGGACCGGTTTCGAGAGTCCCATCAGGATCGGCCCGAGAGATTCCGCGCCGCCGATGCGCAGCATAAGTTTGTAAGCGATGTTCCCGGCTTCGAGGTTTGGGAAGACCAGGATGTTGGCCTTCTCCCGGAGGGTTGAGAAGGGGTACTCCGCCAGAAGTTCGGGGTCCAGTGCTGTATCCGCCATCATCTCGCCATCCACCATAAGCTGGGGATTCCGCTGCTTGACGAGTTCGGTGGCAAGGCGGACCTTTTCGGTTAAGGGATGGCGGGTGCTGCCGAAGTTTGAAAACGACAGCATCGCCACCCGCGGCTGCATGCCGAAGCTTTCGGCCACTTCCGCGGAAAGCAGGGCAACCTCCGCCAAATCCTCGGCGCTGGGATCAATGTTGACGGTGGTGTCGGCAAAGAGGAAGGTGTCTTTTTTGGTCACGATAACGTAAAGGCCGGAGACTTTGTGAACGTCGTGGCGGATCGCGATGACTTGAAGGGCCGGCCGAATCGTGTCGGGGTAATGTTGCGAGACGCCCGCCACAAAGCCGTCCGCATCACCCATGTGCACCATCATGGCGCCGAAGTAGTTGTAGTTGGCCAATAGCTCGCGCGCCACGCTGTGCGTGACGCCGCTACGTTGGCGAAGCCTGTAGAGTTCCTCGGCGTAGGCGCCGAGCCTGGCCGAGCGGGCCGGCTCGACGATATCGAAACTGAATTTCCCGAGCTCGAGCTCGCGCAACTTGTCCTCAATAACCATCGGGCGTCCCAGCAGCACCGGATGCGCGATTTTCAGGTTGGCAAGCTGGTAGCAGGCACGGATGATCTTCTCGTGCTCGCCTTCGGAAAAGACGATCCGCTTGGGCGCAGCCTTTGCCCTCTGGCGTACACTATACATGACTGCCTGGGTGCGCCCCAGCCGTTGAGAGAGTTGCTCACGGTACTCTTCGACGTCAATCTTCACCTGCGCCACGCCACTCCCCATGGCTGCCTGGGCAACCGCGCAGGCCTCACGCAGGAGCACACGCGGGTCAAATGGCTTGGGGATAATGTAGTCCGGACCGAAGTGCAGCCGGCCAAGTCCGTACGCACGCAACACGATGTCGGGAACATCTTCCTTAGCCAAAGCTGCCAGGGCGCGAGTCGCCGCAATTTTCATCTCTTCGTTGATGGCGCGGGCTCGAACATCCAGGGCGCCCCGGAATATAAAGGGGAAGCCAAGAACATTATTGACCTGATTGGGACAGTCGGACCGCCCAGTTGCCATGATGGCGTCCGGCCTGGCTGCCTTCGCGGCTTCATAACTAATCTCCGGCACCGGATTGGCCAGGGCAAAAATGATGGGCCGATCAGCCATCGAGCGAACCATTTCCGGCGTAACACAATTGGGGCCGGAGAATCCTGCGAAGACATCCGCATCCTTCATGGCCTCTGCCAGGGTTCTCGCCGAAGTTTTGGAGGTGAGGCGGGCCCTATAAGGGTTCATACCCTCGATGAGGCCTTCGTAGATGACGCCCATGATGTCGCAAATGATGAGGTTTTCCCGCTTCACTCCCAACCGAATATAGTATTGTGCGCAGGTGACTCCGGCCGCCCCGGCGCCATTTATAACCACCTTGACCTTCTCGATGTCCTTACCCACAATCTCGAGGGCGTTCAACAGGGCCGCACCGGAGATTATGGCTGTTCCGTGCTGGTCGTCATGGAAGACCGGAATAGTCATTGTCCGGCGCAGTGTTTCTTCCACGTAGAAGCACTCGGGCGCCTTGATGTCTTCGAGGTTGATGCCCCCGAAGGTGGGCTCGAGCAGTTGGCATACCTTGATGACATCTTCAGGGTCCTCCGAACCCACCTCGAGATCAAAGACGTCGATGTCCGCGAAGCGCTTGAACAGCACTCCCTTGCCTTCCATGACGGGCTTTCCCGCCAGTGCACCGATATTCCCGAGGCCCAGGACCGCCGTGCCATTCGACACCACGGCGACCAGGTTCCCCTTGGCCGTGTAATCGAATGCCCGGCCGGCGTCCTTTTGGATTTCCAGGCAGGGCTCGGCTACGCCGGGCGTATAGGCGAGGCTCAAATCCCACTGGGTCGAGCAAGGCTTGGTCGCCGTGACTTCAATCTTCCCTTTGCGGCCTTGGCTGTGATAGTTCAAGGCATCTTGTTTGTGAATCTCCATGACACTCCTCCTGTTCCGCGAATCAAGTGGACAGGATTCCGCAACGCACCCAACTTATCGATCCTGGTAAACGTTGATGAGCTGCAACCGCGTTGCCTCGAGGCGAGCTGCGATAACATGCGAGAAGCGCTTGAGGAGCTCGTACCCGAGGTCATGATCCTCTTCGGCTTTGGTGCGAAGGCACTGCCCGTCAAAAGCAAGAACACGCGTCGGTCCGAGGGTTCGTGCCGTAAACTTCCATCGGTAAGGTGGGGAAAGCCACGACCATCCGAGAATCTCACCCTCTCCAAGGGTCAGGACGGTGAGGGGGCCGCGGCGTTCGGAAATTACCTGCAGCGCCACCTTCCCCTGACGGATGAGGTAAAACTTGTCGGCATCCCCACCCTCCTGGAAAATTAATTGCCCCGCCTCAAAACGGACGTTGGAGGCACAACTGACTATGAGTTTGAGGTGGCGCTCCGGGAAGCCGCTGAAGAACTGATGCTCGCTCAAAACGCCTTCAAGTGTTTCCATTGTTGTTTCTCCCCGTGTAGCCCCCTAGGGCCTGGTTAGCTCTCCCGGTGGCGCTCACGTCTTGCCTTTTTGGATTTCCGGAGTCGGAAATCCATCCCCAAATAATAAGTCAGGTCCGCGTTTCAGCCTCGGGTCCAAAGGCTGGAACTCGAGCCGACAGAGTGAACGAATTTACGTGCCCCCCGCCGGGGCGCAGAGCTGCGGCAATTCCTCCGCCACAACGGCCTCCACGATTTGCGGCAGCTTGGCAATCAGTTCGGCGCAGATATTCTCACAGAAAGTCTCGGGTTCCCTGATCGCGATGCCGTACACTACAATGGCATCCGGAACTTCAAGACCTACCATCCGCGCCAGCGTTAGGATATCGTGAAAGCCCGCTGTGTGGAAGCTCAAAAAGGAATAGCCGGAGGGTTCCTGGATCTCCACCTGACGAACTGTCCCCACCTCTGCTTGCGCATCGACGAGGGCGTCAATGATCACAGCTCGCTGATAGCCAACCAGCCGTTCAACCAGACTAAAAGCGGAAGCAGCATGCTCGATGAGGCCAACGTCTGCCTTGCCGCGCACGAGATCGTAAACCTGCCGGGCCACCACAGGTCCGACCCCGTCGTCCCCATGAGTCGGGTTGCCCAGACCCACGATGGCAGTTTTCCCAGACTTATACGGACCCGCGTCGGCGCGAGGTAAGCAAGGTTCCATGCGAATCGAAAACCTCTACTTCCAGCGGCATCTTGCCGGGCAGAGAGTGCGTGGCGCAGCCGAAGCAGGGGTCGTAAGCGCGGAAAGCCATCTCGATCCGGTTGAGCACCCCATCCGTGATCTCCACTCCTCGCCGAATCACGCCTTGGGCGGCCTTGCGGATCGACATCGCAATCGCTGCATGGTTGTTCGTCGTACCCACAATCAAATTGACTTTTTGCAGGATGCCGCGTTCGTCCGTGACATAATGGTGGTAAAGGGTGCCGCGCGGAGCTTCCACGGAACCGACGCCCTCCGAGGGAGTGGCTGTGGGGATGGTTCTGATTTTGTCGCTGAGAATTTCGTCGTCCCGCGCCAGCTCGGCAGCCCGCTCGGCGGCGTAGACCAACTCGATGACCCGAGCCCAGTGTGTGGCCAGCGTCTGGTGAACCGGTTTGCCCCCTAGCGTTTTGTACATCCGTTCGTACTGTTCCTGCGCGAGGGGGGTAGCCATGCCATCGGCCGCGTTGAGCCGGGAAAGAGGCGTGGCACGGTATACGCCGGAGTCCTTGCCATCCACAAAACCCTTCCAGCCGACCTGCTTCAAGAAAGGGAACTTCAGGTACGTCCAAGGCTCTACACGCTCTGCCAGGACCTGGAGATAGTCGCGGGGAGAGAATTTCACGAACTCTTTCCCGTCGGGGTCCACCACGCGGATTTTCCCGTCGTAGAAGTTCCCCTTGTTGTTCTCGTCCACGGTCCCCATAGAGTAGAGGCGGTGGGTGTAAGTGTCGCTCAAGATCATGTCCACATAAGCTTGGTTGCTCAGCACCACCTGATCGACAACGCCGAGCGTGAACTTCGCGAACTCGAGGAAATAAGCCGTGTGTCCCACAATCTCGTCGCGCTCTTCAGTGTTGAGCCGCTTGGCCATGCCGCCGGGAAGACCCGTAACCGGATGAATGGCTTTTCCACCAATCAGGGAGACGACTCGCTGGGCTCTCTTGCGAAGCTCGATCACCTTTTGTCCGGCTTCGAGGCCTACTTTTCTCACCACGCCCAGGATATTTCGCTCGGACGCGGGCGCATCGGGGCCCACCACGAAATCCGGTCCGCCCAAGGCGTAGAAGTGCAGGGTGTGATCGCCCACATAGAAGGCCGAATACAGGAGTTCGCGGAGCTTCTTCGCGGCGGGCGGAGGCTCCACATGGAAAACGGCGTCACAAGCTTTGACGCTGGCCATGTGGTGCGCTTCCGGGCAAACGCCGCAGATTCGAGTTGTGATGCGAGGCATCTCCTCGACCGGGCGCCCCACACAGAATTGCTCGAAGCCCCTCAGCTCCGGCACCTGAAAATAGGTGTTTGCGACCTCTCCGTCATCATTGAGAAAGATAGCAATCTTCCCGTGGCCTTCCAGCCGCGTCACCGGATCTATCACGATCTTCCGCATCTTCGCCTCCGCTTTAGGCACTCGACTGCTTGTGTTGCAACATCGAATTGGGTGCACTGAACCGGTAGAAGGTTCCCGACGGGTCGGCGATCTGATCCAGAGCCGAGTCAATTTCAGCCGGATCCTGAAAGTCAATCACGCTGCCGATGGCGCTGACCATCTTCGCCCCCTGATCGATGACGTTCGGCGCCGCCCCGTAACATCCCCGGCAGGGCATGTTCGCCTTCACGCACAGCGCACCACAACCGCTGCGCGTGGCCGGTCCCATGCAAATGACCCCTTGATCCAGCAGGCATTCTTCCGGGTTCGTCTCAGCCTCCCAAACCCGGTAGAAGCGTTTGAGGTGTTTCTCTTTTCGGGGACGGCCGCATTCCTCGCAGCAGGTCTTCTCTCCGGCCCCGATCACAGACCCCACGGGGGGCAGTACCGCTCCCTGCATGATCGCGGAAATCACTGTGAGGACTTGGGAAGACTGGGGCGGACAGCCCGGAATGAAGTAGTCCACCGGAACCACCTGCGCCAGAGTCCGCACCGAATCGTAAAACTCCGGAATTTCCAAATCTCCCTCGGGCGCCGCAACCAGAGGCAGAGGCCGGGTTCTTTCCGGGTTTACGGTGGAAGGGGTTTGTTGATACGACGACTCGATAATCTCTTCGCGCGTGGTCAAGTTCGCCAGGCCGGGAATGCATCCATCCATGGCGCAGGATCCGAACGCCACCAAGATCTTCGCCTTGCGGCGCATCAAGTGCGCCATCGATTCGTTTTCGCTGTTCCGGATGGCGCCGTTGAACAGGCAGAGGTCGATGGTCCCGTCCGCCATGGCTTCCACGTCTTTATACTTGAAGTCCATGGCGCAAGGCCAGAATACGATGTCGAAAAACCCCGCCACATCCAGGATCTTCTCTGCCAAGTCCAGCACGGTGACTTCGCAGCCACCGCAACTCGCCGCCCAATACAATGCCAGCTTTGGTTTGCTCATGCGGCCACCTCCTGGGTTTCCAGTTCCCCTCCTAGAGATTGCGAGAGCACGTTTGTCTCCAGGTGCAACGGACCCAAGGCCCGCACTTCCTCGGTGAACTCGTTAGCCACCTTGGCAAACTTCTCGCCCTCCGCTGCCGAAACCCATTCCAGCCGCAGGCGCCGTTCGTCAACGCCGAAATCCCGCAGGATCCGCTTTAGCAAGTGGACCCGCCGAAGCGCCTTGAAGTTGCCTTCCTGGTAATGGCAATCGCCCGGATGACAGCCTAACACCAGGATTCCATCGGCGCCTAATTGAAAGGCGCGCAGGATGAAGGAGGGGTCCACCCTCCCCGAGCACATGAGGCGGATGATGCGCAAGTTGGGCGCCGACTTCATCCGGCTGGTTCCAGCCAGGTCGGCCCCCGTGTACGAGCACCAGTTGCACAAGAATCCGATGATTCGGGGCTCAAAGGTCTTGCTGTTCATTTCCAATTCCGCTCCCTCCTATCGTCTACACGCTGAGGACGCCCTCTAGCTCCGCATAGACCTGCTTGTCGGTGAAGCCGGTGCCGGTAATGGCGCCCGCCGGGCAGGCGGCCACGCACGTGCCACAGCCTTTGCACAATGGCGAGTTGACTCGGGAAACGTTCTTTTCCTCGATATAATCAATGGCCTTATAGGGGCACAACGCATTGCAAATCCGGCAGCCGCTGCAATACTGCTCGTCAATCTCGGCCCGCACCGGGTCGATTTCGACCGCCCCTTTAGCGATGGTGGCCAGCATTCGGGCCGCCGCCGCGCTGCCCTGGGCCACTGAGTCCGGAATGTCCTTTGGCCCCTGTGCACAACCGGCCACGAAAAGGCCGTCCGTCGTGGTGGCCACCGGATCCAGCTTGGGATGACGCTCCAGAAAGAAGCCATCCGGGCTGCGGCTGAGGCCGAAAAGACGGCCGATTTGCTCGGCGTCGCGTCGCGGCTCAATGGCGTTGCAGAGCACCACCATGTCAACCGGGATCTCGCGGAACCGGCCGATCAGCGTGTCCTCGCACCGGATTAGCAGTGTGCCTTCGTCACGCTTCGACCATCCCGCCTGGACCACCTCGGCTACCTTGCCACGAATGACGTTGACACCTTCGTGCAGGACGCGCGAGTAGAACTCCTCGTACCCTTTCCCGAAGGCCCTCATATCAATGTAAAAGTTGTAAACCTCTCCCGCAGTGCGCTCCTTGATCAGATGGGCGAACTTCAGCGCGTACATGCAACAGACCCGCGAGCAATAGCGATGGTAGTTCTCATCCCGGGAACCGATGCAGTGCAGGACCCCCACGGCGCGTGGCGCTTGTCCGTTCTTGAGAAGAACTCGCCCTCCCGTAGGCCCTGTTGCGTTCAGCATCCGTTCCACATCAAGGCCCGTGTAGATGTTGTCGAGCCTCCCGTAGCCGTACTGAGCCATGGGGGTTGGGTCGAATGCGTCGTATCCGGTCGCCACCAGCACTTGCCCGACATCGATCTCGATTTCTTCTTCCGCCATGTTGTGGTTGACGGCCTGCGGTTCACAGACCTCCACACACTTTTGACAGCCCTGAGTCTTGAAATAAATGCAGCTCTCCGCATCGATCACGGGCACCCTGGGCACCGATTGAAGCGTGGGTACATAGATCGCGGTGTTCGGCCCCAGAAGGAACTCAGGAGTCTTGCCCTTGTGGTCCTCAACCTCGAACTTAAAGTGCGAGGTGGGACAAACCAACGCGCAGGCGCCGCAGGCAATGCAGGCCTCCGATTCCACGTTAAACGGCGTGGCAACGCGGCGTTGAATTCCCCTGTCGGCGAAACTGATCGCGCTCGCGCCCACCACTTCATCACATGCCCGCACGCACAAACCGCACAAGATGCACGCGTCCGGGCGCTCATCCTTGAGCGCGCTGGTAAACCGCGGGGCATGGAGACCGGCCTCCTGGGCGTACTTTTTCAGAATCGGGACATTGGGCCAACGCGCCAGCATCATTTCCAGGACGAACCGCCGGGCATCCAGCACGTGCTGGTTGTTGGTGTTGATCACCATCCCATCCTGGCAGGCCGCTTGGCAGGAGGGCACCAGTTCGTCTCCGCGCTCGGTCTTCGATTCCACCACACACACGCGGCATGCCGCAAAGGGCTCAATCAGCGGGTGGTAGCAGAGAGTTGGAATATTGATGCCCAGAAGCTTCGCCGCTTGCAGGATGGTCGTCCCCTCTTGCACCTCGGTTGTTTTTGCGTCGATGGTCAGCCTTATCACACTCCACCTCTCATTCCACAGTCACCGCATGAAAGTGGCACAGGTCCAAACATGTCCCACACTTGCTGCACAGGTTGGTGTCGATCCTGTGCGGTTGGTTCTTCTCTCCGATAATCGCTTTTTCCGGGCACTCGCGCCGGCACACACCGCAACCGTGTCCGCGCTGAACGCAGATCTCCGGGTCGATCCGGTAGGTGTTCAATTGTCGGCAGGCATGGGCGGGACATTTGTGCGCCTCAATGTGCCTGACATACTCATCTCGGAAATAGCGCAGGGTCGTCAGGACCGGGTTCGGCGCCGTCGTTCCTAATCCGCATAGCGACGTTTCTGCAACGATCTTGGCGACTGCCTCCAAGGATTCCAAATCCTCCATCGTCCCGTGGCCTTCGGTGATCCTCGTCAGCGTATCGAGCATCAACTTGGTCCCCTCGCGGCAGGGAGTACACTTGCCGCAAGATTCATCCTGGGCAAAGCTGAGGCAGGACCGGGCCACGTCCACCATGCAGGTGTCTTCATCCATAACCACCACGCTGCCCGAGCCCATCAAGGAGCCAATTTCGGCGAGTGACTCGAAGTCAACCGGCAGGTCGATCAGTTCGTTCGGAATAAGCCCGCCGGTAGGTCCGCCGATCTGCACTGCTTTGAATTTCCTATCCTCGGGAATTCCCCCTCCGATGTCGTGAACGATCTCACGGAGAGTAATGCCCATGGGGACTTCGATCTGGCCGGTATTCTTTATTTTCCCAACCAGCGAGAAGATCTTTGTGCCTTTGCTCTTTTCGGTTCCAATCTGGGCAAACCACCCGCCGCCCCGGCTGATAATGGGAGGGACGTTCGCCCAGGTTTCGACGTTGCTGAGGCAGGTCGGTTTCCCCCAGAGCCCCTTTTCCGCAAGCCGCGGAGGCCGGGCTCTCGGTTCTCCGAGTTTTCCTTCAACCACAGCAACCACCGCCGTCGCCTCTCCACAAATAAATGCCCCGGCCCCTTGCGAGACGGAAATGTCAAAATCGAACCCGGTGTCCAATATGTTTTTCCCCAAAAAACCGCGCTCGTGAGCCTGATCGAGGGCGATATGGATTCGCTTTACGGCCAAGGGATATTCGTTTCTGATATAAACCACACCCCAGCGGGCTCCCATGGCTCTGGCGCCGATGACCATTCCTTCAATGACAGAATGGGGATCCGTTTCGAGGATGCTCCGATCCATGCCGTTGCAAATCAGATACTTCGGCGCTCCCTCAGCAGCCCGAACGGCCTCCCACTTAGTCCCTGTCGGGAACCCTGCGCCTCCCCTGCCTCGCAGTCCGGAGATTTTAACTTGCTCGAGAATCTCTTCCGGGGTCATTTGGGTAAACGCTTTTGTTAAGGCCGCATACCCGTCTCTGGCGAGGTATTGATCGATTTTCTCTGGGTTGACCAGGCCTCGGTTCCTCAGCGCGATGAGCATTTGACGCGAAAAGAAAGGAATGTCCACCATCTTGGGGACCGGCGCATCTTTCCCCGGTGGAACGTGCATGAGTTTCTTGACGGGCTTGCCCTTTATGAAGTGTTCTTCCACAAGAAGCGGAACGTCTTTGGGGGTGAGCCGCTGGTAAAAAATCCCATCGGGTTGAACAACCATTACGGGACCAACGCCGCAGAAACCGTTGCAACCCGTGGCCACAACCTGAATCTCCTCGCCAAGCGCGCGCTTTTCGATCTCCTTTTGCAGGGCATCCCTGAACTCAAGCGAGCGATTGGAGACGCAGTCCGTCCCCCCGCAAACCATCAAGTGTATTCGATACGGCATTTGGATCTCCTCCAGAATTCTCCGCTCCCAGTCTTCAACAGGTCTGTTTGCCCCCCATCGAAAGTGCGTATTGTTTCATCATCTTTCCTTTGCTCAGATCCATATTCCCCATATGATCTTCGCCAAGTCTTCCGTCCTAAGCCTTGGCTTCGCGGGCTTCTTCTTTTGAGTATTGCTTGACGATCTGGCCGACCTTGTTCAGAGAAACTTTGCCGTGCAGATCCCGGCCCACCGTGACCACGGGGGCAAGCCCGCAATAACCGACGCAACGGGTCGCCTCCAGGCCGAAATTGAGATCTTGCGTGGTGTGCCCGCACTTGATGCCGAGTTGCCGTTCGAACTTCTCGAGGATCTTCCCGGCGCCCTTAACCTGGCAGGCGTTGCCCAGGCAAACTCCAATCGGGTGCCTGCCTTTGGGCTTCAAGCTGAAGGAGCTGTAAAAGGTCGCAAGGCTGTAGGTGCGGCTCAGGGGTACGCCGACAGTTCGGGATATATGCTTGAGAACATCCTGCGGCAAATAGCTGAATTCGTTTTGCACGTCCTGAAGCATTGCGATGAGCGCGCTCTTCTCCGCGTGGTGTTGTTGAATGATTTTTTCAACAGTTTCCAACTGCATATGCGCCTTCCTCCCTTGATGCCTGGATGCCGTTTCCTGTAGGGGCGAGCGGCGCTCGCCCGCCAGGGCCGCTCGCCGTTCGGCCCTACGCTACCTGCTTTACGACCTGATCGCCGAGTCTGATCGTCCTCTTTGCCGGGACCCGTGTGGCGGGGCAGGTGTTCCAGCACAGGCCACAACCGGTGCACTTGGATTCGTCCACGAACCTCGCCTTCCTCTTCACCTTCACCTTGAAGTTTCCGATGTATCCGGAACATCCAACCACTTCGCTGTAGCTCAACAGTTTGATATTTTCACGGTGCCCGACTGAGACCATCTTCGGTGTCAAGATACAGGCGGCACAGTCCAGGGTGGGAAAGGTTTTGTCAAACTGTCCCATCCGCCCGCCGATGGTTGCATCACGCTCGACCAGGTACACCGTGGTCCCCGATTCAGCAATCTCGAGGGCCGCTTGAATGCCCGTTATCCCGCCACCCACAACGAGCACGTTGGGGTTGACTTCGGCGCGCATCGGCTCCAGAGGCTGGTGCAGGGCCACGCGTCTGACCGCTCCCGCGACCAGAGCTTTGGCTTTTTCCGTCGCCTGGCGGATGTCGTCGTGGATCCAGGAGCAGTGCTCGCGGATATTGGCGATCTGGACCAGATACCGGTTGAGTCCCGCTTTCTTGGCCGCATTCCTGAACGTGATCTCGTGCATCAGCGGAGAGCAAGCGGCAACCACAACCCTGTTGATGCCGAGACGTTGAATGTCGTCCTGTATTAGCGCCTGTCCAGGGTCCGAACACATGAACTTGTAGTCTCGTGCGATCGCGACGCTGGGCGCGTGGGAGATGAATTCGCGGACTTCACTCACGTTCACGGTTCCGGCGATGTTGAGCCCGCAATGACAAATATAAACCCCAATGCGCGGGTGCCCGTTCTGGTCCATCTGTCTCCTCCTTCTATGCGGCTAGTTCTGAGATCGGAGCTCTCCACGGGATGAGATTCCTGTGGAACCCAAGCTCTTTCTCGGAGCAGCCCAATGCGACCCCAAGCAGTTGGGTGAAGTACATTACGGGGACTTGATACGACGTTCCAAACTTTTTGTTTACGAGCTTCTGGTACCCCTCCAGGTTGACCTGACACAGGGGACAGGTGGTAACGATGCACTGCGCCCCGTTCTCCGCAGCGCATTCCACCAGGTCCTTCACAAGTTGCAGGCACACGTCCGGGAAGGTGGTCATCAGCATTCCGCCACAACAGCGCGTCTTCAAAGGGAAGTACGCAGCTTTGGCGCCCAGCCGCTGGAAGAGCGTATCCATGGTTAAGGGGAACTCGGTATCGTCAAAGCCGCGCTCGGGCCGCACGATTTGACATCCGTAATAAGGGGCGAAAGAGACGCCCTCCAAGCTTCGCTTGGCAGCCGAAGCAATCACCTCAACGCCCACCTCGTTCACCAGAACGTCGAGGGGATGGCGCACCCTGACGCCCAGACTGTATTTCAGGCCGACCTGTCCCAGTAGTTGATCGACCTTGGCCCTCAGTTCCGAATTCTCCCGCAGGAAGCGGTTGGTCTTCAACAACACGGTGTAGCAAGCGCTACAGGGCGCGATAAGGTCCCGGAACCCAGCCTGTTCCGCGAGCGCCAGGTTCCTTGCGCTGACCGTCAGCGAAAGGGCCTCGTTTACGCTCATGTACATCGTCGCTCCGCAGCAGTTCCAGTCCTCGAGTTGGCGGAGCCCGATGCCTAAGGCGCGAAATACCGCCCTTAGACTCTCGTCGTAAGGTTTCCCTGAAGACTCAAGGCTACAACCGGGGTAATAAAGATACTCCATGGGCGCCTCTCAACTGGTTCTTTCGGGCTGATCTTTACCCACTGCCCCGTAT
This sequence comes from uncultured Acidobacteriota bacterium, assembly GCA_963832915.1. Taxonomy (GTDB): domain Bacteria; phylum Acidobacteriota; class Terriglobia; order UBA7540; family UBA7540; genus CAVROP01. Next base: position 132,183 of record CAWHWE010000014.1, on the reverse strand, counting down.
CCGACCATTCCTTCAGTGTACGGGACAGCTTCCTTCTCGCGGGGCAATTCGAACTCCTTGGAGGCCCGCAAAATCGTGCGGATCGCCCCCACCCCTTTGATCTTCTTTGGGAACATCGAAATTCTCCCTCGCCGGAACATCGCTATCGCGAGAGGCAGAAGCCGCAAAAGTCCCAGGGGATTTCTCAGGTAATAGAGCAGGAGCAAGAGCGTTTCTTGATTGCGACCGTACCGGTTGACGACGCGAACGAAATTCTTCGACAGCCGGTACACTGGGAATCGCTCGGGATAGAGTCCGGTGTCGATCGCGGTGCGTTTTAAGGCATAGAGCAGATCGGTGATTTTGATGGATTGCGGACACCGGGTCGTGCACATGTAACAGGAAGCGCAAATCCAGAGCGTCCGGCTTCGAAGAATCTCCTCGATTTGCCCGGCCCGGAATAGCGCGATCACCATCCTGGGGGATATGTCCATCGCGTAACTTACCGGGCAACTCCCGGTGCAGGTTCCGCATTGCAGGCACTGGGAAATCCGGCCGCCCCCTGGCACGACCTGGGCTTCCTCCAGGAACCTCCGCCGCAATTCACGCTCCGGTGCGGGCAGACTCCCTGGAACTGGCGCGTGAAATTTGATCGGACTTGCATCCACACTCGCACTCGCCATCGTCCCTCCCCTCTTATGTCGCCGTATATAAACCTACTTCATTGCTTGGCCACGCAAACTATGGACCACAGGTTGATACAGCAAGGTGCCAGCCAAAGCCGGGTTTTTCCACTTGCCGGTCTCCCAGGCAGTTGCTTTATGTCAGTTCCGAAAGTGCGCAGGGATCGAACCATCCATCGAACACGATGAGGTCCCTTAGAGTGATACTTTGACATCCGCCTGAGTTTGCCCTGTGGTGTTTTGCAACAAAGTACCCGAACTCACCGTTGCCAACTAGATGACACTTTGACCGCAAGTGCGATTGGGGGCTTATGGGAGACAATTTTTTCCGCACGTAGAATCAACAATTTAGCAGACTGCTCATGTCTGTAAACTGTTGATTCTTCGTGGAACAAACCTCACTCCCGACGGACTTCCAGTGACCTGGGATGGTGGGGTCGCGCCTTTTTGCTGGGTGAAAACACCCCCGATGCGCCCCGCTGCTGGGGATTCTTGCCACTTCTGCTACGCAAAAACTCCATGATTCTGCCCGGCGTAGCGCGGACTTGGGGAACAGGTCCGCGCTACGCTTGCTGACTTCGTTATCACCGATGGAGACAGCGAGGTGTATACTGCCAACCGGGGAAGGCCAAAATGGAAATGTCGGTGAACAAGAAACCAGCCGGAATGAAACGTGCCGCACAGCACACATCCTCTGCTGCTGTACTGGCTACCGGCGCCGAGCTGTCACGGAGAGGTTACGACGTCACATTCACGCTCGGGAATACCCGGCGTGTGGATATGCTGTGTTCTGTCCCGGACGGGCAACCATTCAAGATTCAAGTGAAGGGAATCTCAAATGCAACCGGCTTGTGGATAGACAATAAGTTCTTCGAGGGAGGAATTCAAGCAGACCTTTTCCTCGTAGTCGTTCTGGTCCCTCCGCTCAGCAAGGATGCACCGTTCCGTTTTTTCATACTTAAACACGCCGATGCCAAGGACGAGTTTTCCAAAATGCCTCAGAAGAAACGAGATGGCACGCCCTTCGGACCTTTACGCCTAAAGGGGCCGGGACTCAATTGGGGTTTGGTCAAACCGTATGAGAATGCGTGGGGTATGTTCCCTCTTATTCCTCGACAACTGTCGGGGGCGATGCAACCACCGTTAACCCCCCCTATCAGATAGTCGGGGATTGCCGCCGCCAGTCCTTCCAATGATTGCGTTTGAATATACATCGGACGAATCTTTCCCATTCGCCGGGCTTGGTCTCGTCCAGGAAGAAGGCGTTCCCGCGTGGGAGGGCTTTCTTCACAGCCTCGCGATAGGGTTTATGGGTCTCCCGAGCGGTAAGATAAATATACGAGTAACCCTTTCTCTGAGCGGTGTCACTCCACTTACCGTAAGGTTTGGCGGCGTCCAGGCCAAACAACCCCCCAACCTTGAACTCCATAAGCACCGCGCCGACCCGCAAATCGGCCTTGCTACCGCCTCCCAAACTTACTTGCTCCTCAAACTCAGCCTTAATACCCTTTCCCTCCAGCTCCTTATGCAAACAGTATTGGATAGTCTGCTCAAAAACCCACCCGCTGAGTCCTGGAAAACTTGGCTTGCCGGAGCAACAAACCTCTAGAGAGGCCAAACGTTCCTTGGCATCTTTGAGGGCAGAATCAAACAGTTGCTTGACAGACCTCTCATCGAAGACAAACATACCGACCACCCCCTGACAGCCAAGTATATCAATGCCCTTATTTGGGGCTCTTATACGAATCACGTTCTGAAAGGTGCCGCGAGATTTTTTTCACCTTCCTGACAAGGCTCGGCAGGTTCGCGAGGCGAGCATACATCTTCTTGAATTCATCCAGAGGGCGGGCGGGGGTCCCCCAGACCTTCGTTCCCTTGCGAATCGTCCTGAAGATTCCCGCTTGCCCACCAATCATCGCCCGCTCTTCGATCCGAATGTGGTCCGCAACACCAACTTGACCGCCCATGACCACGTAGTCTCCAATTTCTGCGCTACCCGAAATGCCCGTCTGAGAAGCGATCACACAATGGCGCCCCACCCTTACGTTGTGGGCAATTTGAACCAAGTTGTCAATCTTGCTCCCTTGGCCGATCACCGTAACTCCCAACGAGCCGCGGTCCACCGTACTGTTGCTGCCTATCTCGACATCGTCTTCAATGACCACCCCGCCCCGTTGGGGGAATTTCTCGTAATGGTCTTCGGCGAAAACGTAGCCGAACCCGTCGGATCCAACCACAACGCCGGAGTGAAGGATAACCCGATTGCCAATCCTTGCCCCCGGATAAACGCTCACCCGCGGATGCAAGACACAATGCGAACCTATCTGAGCCCCTTCACCGAGGCAAACTCCCACTCCTAGATACGTCCCCTGGCCCACACTTACACCTGACTCGATGACCACGTAAGGACGGATGGTCACGTCTCCAGCCAAGCAGGCGTCCGGAGCGATAACAGCCGTGGGATGGACTCCTGGCTCGACCTTGCGTGGGGGAAAAAGGACCGCTGCGGCGCGAACAAAGGACAGTTTGGGGTTCGCGACCCCAATCGTTGTCCGGCCTGGCAGGATGCAATCCTCCGGCACTACAATGCACCCCGCCTGGGAAACTGCGGCTAGCTCAAGAGACTTGGCGCCTTCGGCATAGGCCAGTTCATTCGGTCCGGCAGCTCCCAGTGCCGCCACCTCGTGGACTTCTCGAGACTCCTCTCCGTGCAGTATTCCCCCTAACAACTTGGCAAGCTCCAAAGTCTGCATAATTTGCCTCGCGGGAAGGGTTGTCAGTAGTCAGTTGTCAGTTCTCAGTTATCAGTCCTCAGTCATCAGCCATCTGCGATCAGCCATTGAAATAATGGAGCGAGGTATCGCGGGCTAAAGCAATTCTATTTTGAATTCTGAATCCCCCACTGCTTCTTGCCTACTGCCCTCTGCCCACTGCCTACTGCTTTCTGCCTACTACCTTTTGCTCAAAATGGATAAAGCGGGGGGTCACCCTCCGGGCGTGTTTTCCACCGGCGGTGGACCCAGAGCCAGTGATCCGGGAAGCGCCGAATTTGATCTTCAAGCAAGCGGGTGAAGTTTGCAGTATTGACCTGGATTTCCTCTTCCGGATTCTGGCAATTAATCCATTCGACGGGGTCGAATCGGAGCCGATATTTCTTGAGCTTGGAATCCCAGATGACCAGCCCCAGCACGATGGGCACACCGGTCTTCTTGGCCACGCGCGCGGGACCCGTGGTCGTACATGCCGGCAGGCCGAAAAAATCCACGAAGACCCCTTCGCTGGTCAACATGTTCCCGTCAATAAGCACTCCCACCGCGTCACCCTTGTTGAAAGCGCGCAGAACGCCGCGCGCAAAATCACCTTTTTCGATGGCCTTTCCACCGCCCAGGCGCCGATAGCGATTGATGAGCTCATCCATCAGCGGATTGTCGAGAGCGCGCACCACGAAGTCGCAGGGATAGCCGTACACTCCGTGAGCGAAAGAGCTGAGTTCCCAGTTCCCGAAGTGGCCGGTGAGAAAGAGAATGCCGCGACCCTGGCTCTGGGCGTGGGCGTAGTTCTCAAACCCATCGTAGATGATCATTCGCTCAATGTTGCTGCGGTTCCACCGTGGAAAATGCGCAAAATCCGCCAGCATCCTGCCGAAGTTACGAAACAAGCCGAAAAGCACCTTCCGGCGCCGGCTCTCAGGCCAATCAGGGAAAGCCAGCTTCAAGTTGAACAAACCCACTTTGCGCAAGCGGGGCCAGAACCAGTAACTCAGAAAGGCCAGAAATGCGCAGAGCGCCCGCGTCAAACGGTGAGGCAGCACTCCAAGCAGCTTCAGCAAGCTGAGCGCGGAATAGTATTCCATCCGATGTCGTAGGGAGGGACGCGGCGATGGTTGGGGGAGGTTCAGGCGCAGTGGGGGGGTATCGGAATTGGTGACCGTGGTTGGGTCCATGCCCCGTGCTCTCCCGGAGGACGCAGAAATTTTCGAGTCAAAATGTTATCACAACCCATTTTCTCATCTGCAAGAACTTTTCTTTTTCGGCCCCTTCCTCTCCTTGGGAGAAGGGCAATTGGGTTATACTTGCATCGGTTTGCGAGCGCCAAGAGGCTTCGCCGTCTTTAGACCGTTGGCCTTGGGGGATGGCCTGTGCGAAGGCAGATTTCACTTCGGCCATCCAAAGGGAAAGTGTCGTGGGGTCTCAAATCATCGATATTCGCCGCTTTGAGGTCTCGGCCTTCTCGGAGCTGTTGGATGCCGAATCGCGCGCCTGGAACGAAGATCTTTACTGGGATTTCAAGTCCTCGGCTCGCGTGATTTCCACCTGCCTGAAAGAGAAACGCCTCTCGGGGTATGCGCTGGTTCTGGACGGTATAGTGCGTGGCTACTGCTTCTTTTTCTGCGACGGAGAGAAGGGCCTGGTGGGAGATTTGTTTGTCGGCCCGGCGCCTGCGGGTTTGGATCATGTCCTGGAACTACTGGAGCACGTAAACGAAACGCTCCTCGCAACTCCCGGCCTGCGGCGCGTGGAAGCGCAGCTCCCGCACTACACCTTCGAAGATCTCGAAAACAACTTCACTTCCTGGAATTACACTGGCTATCGGCGCCGCTTCATGGCCTTGTCCCTTCCCGAGTGGCGACACCAAGCCTCCTCCGCATCCGGCTCTTCCGATCCCACGCAGCGCGCCGCTATCCGCCTGGATGAGTTCCGGATTACGCCCTGCGAAAAAAAATATGCCCGCGAGGCCGCCGAACTCCTCTTTGGCGCCTATCACAACCACGTCGATGCGGCGATCAATGACCAGTACAGCTCAATGGCAGGAGCAACACGCCTCCTCGATAACATCCTCTATTACCAAGGTTGCGGAGAGTTTCTGGGGCAAGTTTCCAAAGTCGCCATTCATCGCATGACGCACAAACTCGCCGGAGTCCTGACCGTGACTGCGGTCCGTTCCGATACAGCTCACATACCGCAGATCGCCATGGCGAGGACGCTGCAAGGAATCGGGCTGGGCACGGCGTTGTTAGAATCTGCGTTCAACGACCTCGTCAGGGCCGGCTACCAGCGGGTTTCCCTGACCGTCACCGACGCCAACGCCGGCGCTCTTCGCTTTTATGAGCGTCTTGGTTTCAAGACTTTCCGCACCTTCGGTGCCTTCGTCTTCAACCGCACTTGAAGAGACAGGATTCAGGATTCTGGATTCAGGATTCAGGAGCGGCGGAATTATGAATAGTAATATGAATAATAAATGGTGAATTGCGGCGGCGGAATTTGCTTTGCACGCCTCGCCCGGAGCCACTCACCGCTACGCTTCTTCAATTCACTATTCACGATTCAGGACGAGCGCTTCGCTCCATTTTTCAAGTGCTGAAAGCTGACGGCTGATAGCTGAGGGCTGAGAGTTGAAGGCGTGCCTGAATCCCGAATCCTGTCACTTGCCTTTGGCCTTCAAGAGGTCCTTCAGCTCATCCATGAATTCCCGAATGTCTTTGAAATCGAGGTAAACCGAGGCAAATCGCACATAAGCGACTTTGTCGAGCTTCTTCAGGCGGCCCATAACCAGTTCCCCCAACTCCGTGGCCGGACGCTCCCTTTCTGCCGCCTCGGCTACAAAGGCCTCTGCCTCGTTGACAATCTCCTCCAAGTTGGACATCGGGACGGGCCGTTTTTCACACGCTTTCAGTAAGCCAGCCAGAAGTTTCTGACGGTCAAACTTCTCCCGCCGGCCATCCTTCTTCACCACCATATAGGGGATTTCGTCGATCCGCTCATAGGTAGTAAACCGGCGGCCACACTTCGCGCATTCGCGCCGGCGGCGAATGGTGTCGCCGATCTTTGCCTCGCGCGAATCCACGACCTTGCCTTCCACATGACCGCAGAATGGACACCTCATAGTCAGTACCAGTAGGCAGTAAGCAGCGCGTATAGCGGAGGTCCTGTCCCGGAAAACGGGAGACCTGCGGCTCTTCTGCGTTCAACACCCTACAAACTTTTCTCCGCGAGCTCCCTCTCCTCTTCGGCGAGGGCCTCCAATTTCCTGAACGTCAGCCCTTCATGCACCAGCAGTACCAACCCCGAGACCAGGCATGGAACGCACATCACAATCCACACCAGTATTGCGGCGCCCGTGGCCGCCTCAGCCGGCACGTTGAAAAGTTCGTTCAGCGCCAGGATAATGCCCACCTGGTAGCCGCCGCCGACCCCCGGGATTTGCACGGCGAGTCCCAGCGCGGCGCAAAACAGAGCCACAGCCGCCGCCGGCCAAGGCAGGGCCGCCACCTCCCCACGCAGGCTTTGGAACACCAGCCAGAACACCGTGGTGTTAAGAGTCCACACTACGGCTGTCAAGGTCAGACTTCCCAACAGGACCTTCCAGCTACGGATGACGCTCAAGCCCTCTGCAAACGACCGCAGGAAGCGTCTGAATCGCCGGAGCGCCGCTGTGGGCAGGAAGCGGAACAAGCGCAGCATCCAGGAGGTAAACTGGTCGGAGCGTAACCAGAAGAGCAGCAATCCCACCACGAGCAAGACGGCGAGAACAAGCATGACGTCCCCGCCCCGATGCAGGGTGGCGAGGATGGTCGACCCGCGCGCGGTTTCAGGCTCCAGCGGCTGGAAATCCAGCGCCGCAGCAAAGAGCAACACAAGGAACACCGTATCGAAGATTCGCTCCAGTAGCCACACTGCCAACATCGTGCTCTTGGAAATGTTCTCCTTCTTGGCAATGTAAGCAGGCCGAACGAATTCTCCCGGCCGGCCGATAAGATAGATGGAACTGAAACCCAGGATCTGGCCCACAAACAAAACCCAGAGCGAGGCCTTCTTGATCGGGCTGAGGAAGAATCTCCAGCGCAAGGCTCGGACAAAGTAGGTGCCGAAAACACCGAACAGCGTCAGCAGCAACAAGCCCCGCCGGGCTCCGGTGATCAAAGCCCACAGACGCGTCCAGCGGAAGTTGGCCCACTCGGGACTTCGACTCAGGTTGTAGAAGATGAGCGCGATGATGATGGCTCCGATACCCAGCCACAACCATCGTCGGTACTCTTTTCTCATATCGGAAGAAATCCGCAGGATTCCTAAACCGCAAAACTATCCGAACCCTCCGCCCGTGTCAAGCAAACACCCGCTCGTCTTGCAGGCGGCATTCGGTTGTTCAACCCTTGCCTCATGGCTAACCAGGACTTTCAAGTGAAGCACTTCAACCCTTAACCGCAGGGTCAAGGATGCGGCAGGCGAATCGCAAAAAGAAGCTGGGAAGCTCCAGTTTTCGGAGTGGCGAGCAGGGCCTGGCAATCCGCATTGATCTCAATGGGGACCTTAGTCACTTCGGCAATCTTTTTGTCGCGGACCGTTACCTTCAGCATGAGGCCGCGATGCGTGGCGGGATCCTGCTGGTCGAAGATAAAATTGCCCAGGCTGTAAGCCACCCAGCGCCCATGATACTGCACGAGTGGCTGAACGACATGCGGATGGCTGCCCACGATAAGGTCGGCCCCGGCATCAATCATCTCTCGGGCCAGCTCTTCCTGCCGGCGCGTGGGCGCGATGGCGTACTCCACGCCCCAGTGCGGGCAGACCACCACCAAATCGGCAAGGTACCGGGCAAAGCGAATGTCTGCCGTAACCTGCTCAACGTCCAGCCACGCCACGCCCGGATGATTGGCTCCGGCCGCGGCGTCCTGCGGATCGATGTTCACGTAAGCCAGAAACGCCACCCGGACTCCGCCCAAATCCACGACCGTAGGGTGGTGCGCCTCCAGTGTGTTTTCACCTGCGCCTACCGTGCGGATGCCCACGGCATGAAGCCGCCCAAGCGTATCCAACAGCGCTGGCGGTCCCCAGTCGTAGGCATGATTGTTGGCTTCCGAAACGATGGTAAAACCGGCCGACTTCAAACCATCCGCGGCCCGGGGATCGGCGCGGAAGGAATAAAGGTGATGCAGGTTGCGCCCCTGGTCCGAAATCGGACACTCCAAGTTGCAGTAAGCCAGATCAGCGGCGTGTAACACCCCGGAAACTTGCCGGAAGGGATAACCCCAATCACCTTTGGCGGACATCTTCCTGCCGACTCCCCGCGAGAGCATAACGTCGCCCGCGAAGATCAACGTGCGTTGGCGTGGGGCGGCTGCCGCGAGGTGATCTAAAGAAGAGTTCGCGCGCCGAGGGCCCTGCAAGGTGGTAAAAGAGGGACTGGAGGCACCGAATACACAGATTCCCGCAATGGTAATCGCGCCGAGTATCGCGTTGCGGTAGCTGCGGGTCATGGGGAAGGAGACCGGCATCAAAAAGCCGGGCGGCGGAACGGCCGCCAGCCCTGATTCGACAGCGGGAAAGCAAGACGGCATCTCCGAGTTATTTCAAATTCTCGGGAATCAGGTACTCGACCAATACCAGGTCGTGCCACTCGCTCCCCAGCTTGCCGTGCTTCTCGTGGATTCCCACTTCCTTCCAGCCGGTCACCTGGCAGAGCTTTCGCGCCGGCTGGTTTTCGACCAGGATGCGCCCGATGAGCTTATAAAAGCCCTTGACGCGAGCGATGTCCTGCATGGCCTTCATCAAATCCTGCGCCACGCCGTGGCCGCGCAGGCTGCGCTCGATGTAGATGGCCAGTTCCGCGATCCCGTCATAACAATGCCGCGGGCTGTAAGGATTGAGCGAAGCCCAACCCATCAACGTATGTTTGACCTCCGCCAACATCACCGGAAATTTGTCCGGCCGCGCGGCCAGCCAGAGGTAACGCTCTTCCGGGGTGACGTAGGTGTTTTCAAAAGTCGCGGTACGGTCCTGCACGCCCTGGTTGTAAATCCGGGCGATTTCTTTCGCGTCTTCAACCCGCGCGGGTCTTATTCTTAGAGGGCCACTCCACTCTGCCATGGAAAACCGCCAGGAATGAGGATAACTGCCAGATTGGGATTCTACTCTGACGCCGCCCGGAGAGCAACCAGCGGTTTTCGCCAGATGGAAACGGACGAGCCTTGAATCCAATGGCCAAGGTTAGACTTTTACGGATTTCCTGTGGACATTGAGGCTCGGCAGGACGGAACAGGATGCAATTGCAGAGTATTCTGGATCGCATGCGGGAATACAGTTCTTTTGTCTAGGAGGGAGTGAAGCGGGGGGGGGAAGGAGGGGAAGGGACAGAGTCAAAACAATTATCTTTTGCCCTTTTGGCTGTTTTGAAGGGCTCGTAGCGCAAGTCGAATGTCAGCGTCGCAAGAAAACTATGATTTACTCGTCGGGTCAAACCACCTTCCGCGGGTGAGGAGGTGCATAAAGGCGCGGCCGAAACCGTTGGGCCACGCCAGCGGGAGGGTGGGGAGTTCGAGCAGACGTGCCGGGGTTCGCCACAATCAATGGGCGCGACCGCTCTGAGCCCGGAAGACACCGGCCAATACCGAATCGAAAAGTGCGCTCCTTCCAGAATGCCATTTGCAGGTATGCCATCACGGGCGCGAGGAGCAGCCAGTTGGCGGAAAAATAGGCGGTCGATTCCGTTACGTTCATAACCGTAAAGAAGATTAAGATGCCAGGAACTTCAGCAACGAGAGCAAGCCGTCTCGACTCCGGACCGAGCCAATAAAGTCCCACCATAAAGGCCAAGGCCACCACAAACGCCACCACGAACGCCGCGGTTCCAATTACACCCGACTGAAGCAAAGCGTGGAGCAAGCCATTATGGATATGCTGGGCTCGAGGCAGAAACCACCGGTCCGCCTGAAACCCCAACCCCACCCAGGGAGAGGTATTGAACACTTCCCAACCTTGCCGCCAAGTAATCGTCCGACCAGAAAGCGTAGGATCAAATCGCCCGCCTTGGGTCGAGTACAACCAAAAGCGCTGGAAGAAACCGCCCGTGGCCAAAAGCCATGTCGCTACGATTCCCCAGCTTAACATGACCACCCGCGACGTCCGGCGGAGGACTAGAATTATGAAAGCTCCCGCGATGAACCCTAAGATCTCGGTGCGACCCCGGGCAACCACCAGGACGTAAAGGGAGGCAGGCAACACCATAGCCCAGAACAGCCTCACCCAACCGCGCTCCTGCCCGAGCCTACCCAACGCCGCCAGCGCTGCGACCCCCGCGTATCTGCCCAGTCCAGTGCTTCGGGGTCCCGCCATGCCGGCAAACTCACTGACGACGAAGGTGCCACCCCTATGCATAGCGTTGCCTTCGCCGGGAACGAAGGATGGTCCCCCAATGACAGGAAGAGCCAAGATAATGGCAACCATCATGCCGACGTTGATGACCCAACTGAAGGTTAGCAGGTTCTTCATGGCATTGTCCGGTTGAGGGTCCGATAGGATCAGAACGAGGATCGCGGCGGGAGCGCCAAATGCGACGCCCCACCATACTGCCTGCCAAGCCTGTTCGGCCGGAAGCAAGAATGACGGGGCTAGCCCAACCAGCGTGAAAAAGCTGAGCAGACCCAGCGGGCCCATGATTGCGGGCCTCTTTATAACGCCTCGAGCTAGCATCAGCATCAGAGCCAGCCAGCCGGCCAGTATGGGGAAAAATGCCCTGACACCATGGATCAACTCCCGAGTGTCAATGGGGAAGGATGGATCAAGGAAATAATAGGGTCCAGTGTTGTACCCGGCCCATAACATGAACCAGAGCACGAGATACAACAGAGAACTCCGGTGGGAAGGCCGGCGAACGGGGAAGCCGCGGCTTTGCGCCTTGCCGGCCAAACTTTGCGCCCTCTTTAGTACGTAAATGGACTGCACAGCTTATCAGTCCTCCCGAAAATCGATCGCTTGGTAGATTTGCATCAATTCATCCCCCAGGCGGTCCCAACCGTACATCTCTTGAGCCCTGCGGCGGGCGGCGGCTCCCATCCGGCCCCGGGCGTCCGTGTCGCTTTGGAGGGTGCGCAGGGCCGAAGCTGCGTCATGCACTGCCTGGTCGGGGGAATGCGGCGGGATCTTGATGCCACATTCATCGGTGACGTGTAAGGCGGGGCCGCCCATATCGAAGCAGACTACCGGCTTGCCGGCGTCCATCGCCTCGAGCACCACTGCCCCGCCGCCCTCGCGCAAGCTGAGGTAAAGAAAGACGTCAGCCTCCCTCATGCAGCGCGCCGCTTCCGTTCGCGCGGCCCATCCGGTGAACTCAATCCGACTCAGGCACCCCAGCTTCTCGGCCAGGGCGCGAAGGCGTGGCAGCTCGGGGCCATCACCCACGATAATCAACCTTGCCTCGGGAAGCGTCGCCGCAAAAGTCGCGAAGGACCGAATCACGAGCCCGAAGCCTTTCCAGTGGACCAGCTTTCCGGCCGATAAAACGCGAAAGCCTGTGCCTGGCCCGCCGCCTTCGAGGCCCGCCGCAACCTCGGACTTGCTTACGCCGTTCACCGGGAAATAACGCACCTTGTGATGCCAGCGCGGCCTCGTGGCTTGGAGGGACTCTTGGTTACACACCAGAATGGCTTTCGCACGATTCTGACTCTTGATAAACACCGGGTCCAGACGAAGCACGGCCTGGCCGATCGCCCGGAAACGTTCCCACCACCGATCCCGGCGCGAAAACTCGCTACGGAAGGGTTTGGGAACTTGCTGCGCCCCCCCGCACGGACCACGAACATAAGGGACTTTCAGAAACGCCCCGATGTAGCTCGCCATCCAATCGTTGGCGTAAGTGACGTGGTGAAAGAGATCAAAGTGCAAGCGACGGTGCAGCCGTCTCGCCACGAGGTAGGCCTTGAGCTGCCAGAGATAGGCAAAGAATTGGATCCCACCCGCAAAAGCCAAGAAGGGACGCAACCAACGCGGCAGCTCGACATACTCGAACCTCAGGTTTCGTGCCGGGTGACGCTGCAACTCGGCCTCGATCCCGGCGCGATTCGAGGCAGGAGTCAGAACGCAAACCTGGTGAAATCGCGCTAGCGACCTGACCATGTTCCACCCCAGAACGGCCTCACCGCCGATGACCGGCACGCCATCCTCGAGCAAACATGCGTAAGCGCAGGCCAAAATCCGGAGTTTTCTCATCCCGCGCGTTTCACCCCGCGGACTTGCGGGTAATAATGTGGAAGGTCTTGTCCCAGCGGGGGAATTGTTGAACATGTTTGAAGCCCAAGGAATCGACCAGGTTCAGGATGGCGGCAGGCGTGGTCCCGGAAGGCAGCATGGAGGGGTGAATTTCGCATATGATCATCTCGCAGCCGCGCTCTTTGAGGGTGTTGCGCAGGCCTTGGATCACCGAGTATTCATAACCTTCGACGTTGATCTTAACGGCGCGAGGAGTAGGCAACTTCTCTGCCGCCACCAGTTCATCCCCTGCGGCAAGCTCCACGATTTGTTCCGCGTGCCCGGCGCCATTCTGCGCAACAAGGCTGCCACCTCCAATGATTGAGCCTGTAAAGAGAGATGCCCGGCCAGTCCGTTCACCCAGTGCTTTGCGAAAACAGCGGACATTCCTGGCTTTGTTGAGCTTCAGGTTCGCCAACAAATGCTCGCAGGTGCGCGCCTCGGGCTCAAAGGCAATCACCTGCCCTGAGTCCCCCACCGACTTCGAAAAAAGCACCGTATAGAGACCCACGTTAGCCCCAATGTCGAATACCGCATCACCGGTCCTCAAAAACCGAAGCGCCTCGGCTACGACACGCTGTTCTCCCCCCGCGCCGCCCGCCGACTCGAGGATGCGGAGTTCTTCCGGAGTTCGAACGAAGAAGTGGGCGTGAATGCCTGCCAGTTCCACAGGAAGGATGCCGTCCTTGGGGCGGGCCCACCAGAAATATAGTTTTCTCAAAAGCCGGCGCAATCCCAGCCATCTGGCCGCCTTGATAACTGCCGTCTCGTACGTCAGCTGCTTGAGGAAGCTCATTTCACACGACGGATTTCCGGCGCTCGATGAACGGTCTCGCCTGCGCTTCCCGGTGCTCAAAAAGTTCGAGGTGAGCGGCTGGACATGGGCTTCAAAGAAGTCGGGTCCCGGCGTCGGCCTCGATAGCCCTTCACCTGCCTTTTTCATCATGGCTTTCCCGCTTCATGTGCGGCCTTGCTCCCTCGCCCCCAAGTGGGTGGGCTCAACAATGTCTGCAAACTGCGCGCAAGCCCCGCCAAATTCCCAGCGATCCTGCCCAGAGGGTGAATGTCCCGTGTCTGGATAGCCGAGAGAAGGCTGAGCGCCATTCGAATCGCAATCGCGACATAGCATAGCCCTACGGACAGTTCCTGGTGCTTGCGCACGAACCAAAGTCGATTCAAGACCTCCTTCTTGCCGAACAGGACGTTGCCCGGCCGGCCCGTGCCGGAAGGATAGTGATTTATTCGGGCGTCGCTGACCATAGCCAGCTTGTAGCGCTTGCTGACTCGGTAACTCAGGTCGAGGTCTTCCAGGTAGCTGTACCCCTCGAACCAATTGTCGAACCCATATTCCATAAAGACCCTCTTGCGGTAAACCACAGCCCCACTGGGTAGCCAACTTCCCGGCGTATCCGCGTCAACATAGCCATAAGTCGTGTGGAAGCCTGACCGCACCACAGCCCCCCTCTGATCACTGTACAGTCCCAGCCTCTTAGCAAGCGCCGTTCGCTTTAAGCGGGGTATGGACCTCGGAGGGTGGTTCACCCAATTAAAGCCCGCGCCGCCCAGATCGGGCGGTCCACTCTCCCAGAAGCGCATCATGGCCGCCCAGGCTTCCGGCTCCAGGACCATGTCGTCATCCAGAAAGGCCAGCAGGTCAGATGTGGAACCAGATGCCGCGGCTCCGGCGTTGCGATTCCGGGAAGCCGATGACCCGGGTTGATGAATGAACCGGGGCCGGAGGGTGCAAAACTCCGATAGGAGGTCGCCGACATAATCTCCGACCACGATGACTTCATCCGGCAGTCTCGACTGCCCCGCCAGGCTCCGCAGCATTTTGCGCAGGTCGTCGCGCCGCCCAATGGTGGGAACAATAACCGAGGCTCTACACATCTCGCCCTTCCTCAACCCTGCCAGCGCATCTTACCGGCTGATTCCCTCACTGTGCGTTTGCCCTCTTTCAAAGTCACCCGACAGCCAGCCACGGATACTCAGCGCAAGCCCCACCACGTTTCCGGCCGCCATTCGCAGATACCGGAAATCCCGCCGCCGCAGGCTTGTACCTACCTTGAGACTGGTCTGCAAGAGAAGAAAGACATAGCAGAGTGGAATTGACAGTTCCTGGCGCTTGGAGACAAACCGAAGCCGGTTGAGAATTTCCATCTTGCCGAACAAGTAAGCGCTGGGCCGCCCCACTGGCGATGGATAGTGGTTAAAGCGCGCCGAGCTGACGACAACCAACCGCCACTGCTTGCCTATTCTATAACTGAGATCGAGATCTTCCAGATGCCCGTAGCCGGAAAACCACTCATCGAAGCTGACTTGCGAGAATATGCTCTTGCGAAAGATCACCGCTCCGCTAGGCAGCCACTTCACGAAGGTGTCTTCAGTGACTGTGCGCAGTGGGACGTGGAACCCCGAGCGAACCACGTCGCCCCCCCGGCCGCTATACAGTCCAAACCATCTGAATGGCGCGGCCGTTTTCAAGCCCGACGGGGGCTTGGAGGGATGGTTCGCCCAATTGAAGCCCGCGCCACCAAGGTCCGGGGGCGCCTGGTCCCAAAACTCCATCATTCGCGTGAAGGCTTCAGGCTCCAGTACAATGTCGTCGTCGAAAAAGGCAACCAGATCGGTCCCGGGGTCCGCGGCCTGCACTCCCACGTTCCTTGCCTGCGCCGAGGACGGTTTAGGCCGGTAAATGAAGCGAATCCAACCCGGTGTGAATTGCTGCACCACATCTGTGACATCCTCACCGATGACGATTACTTCGGCGGGCCGTCTGGATTGGTTGGCGAGGCTATTTAGCATCCTGCGAAGGGCGTCACGGCGTCCGACGGTAGGCACGATGACACAGACCTGATGCTTTTGCTCCTTCAAGATGACTCCGGACGTCCCTTCCCGCCGGCCCTGCGGCTTCGTCTCTCATTGATGAGTTCCGCCACCAAGCTCCGAACCGTGTTCTGGAAGGACCCTGTGTCGAACAGGTGCCACCTCCCGCGCAGATGCTCGCAGAGTGTGGTTTGAAGGGACGGGTTCTCGAGTACCGACACAATTTTCTTTACCGCATCCTCATGGGTATTGAAGGTGAGTACAGGATGGTCAACGATTTCGGTTTGTCCGCCCGAATTGGGCACAAACATGATGCAACCAGCTTTCACCAACTCGGCGGCCGCGATTCCGAATGCCTCGTTAGCACAACCACTGATGCCGAACTTGTGCCGGGCCATCAGCTTGCGCTTTGCCTGGCCGCCCACTCGACCTTCAAGAAACACCCAGCCGGGATGCTGTGCAGCAAGAGCCTGTAATTTCATGGCGGACAGCGAACCGTCAAGCCCACCGAGGATGTGCAAGTGCAGGTCAAGTCCCTGATGGCGGACACGGTGCAGAATCGAGATGACGTCATCCATGCGTTTCTCGGGCGCCACGCGCCCGATGCACACGAATCCGTTCTCCCTTTCCGCCCAAGGAACTTGGGGGAAGGTTCCCGGAACGGGAGGAAACTGCACTCGCCGCGGGACCAACCCGAACTTTGTTTTGAGCAGACCGGCCGTCCACTGCGAATTTGCGACCGTAATGTTTTGCTTCCAATTATCCGGATCTTCAGGCGCCAAGGTCCTGCAGATCCTCCGATAAACTCGCCGCGCTATGGTGTCCCCGTACGGCCAGTGCTGGCGCGTATTCACGGGGGGCTCGAGATTCTGCTGTAATCCGGACGCAAAGCTGAAGTCGGCCACGAACTGGATGAGCGGCACGCCGAGGTCGCAAGGGTTATAGTGGAAAGTCACGACGTCAAGCTTCGAGGCCAGACGCCGGCACTGGCGCACGAAGAGTGCGCGGCGCAACCGCTCGAACATGGGCCTGCGAAACAGGCGGGGCAATGGCCGCAGCTCATGAATGGTGAACTCCCCCGGTTTCAGGTTTGTGAAGTAGTATGCGTTCAATTTTTTCAAGTTGACCCGGCAACGTGTGACCAGCCAGACGTCATAATCGTTTTTCAGGGCCTCGATCGTCCACAAGGCCCCGGTTTCTGAGCCGCCATATGCGAGTTCGGGGTGCATGACTCCCAGTCGCGGAATTCCCGAGTGGCTTCTCATACGACCTCCGAGGGCGATTTCTCGGCTATCAGATGGATTTCGCTGGCGCGCTCTGGAGTCTCAAGGCGATTGAAGCCCAGAGACTGAACCAGCGAGAGAATCATCTCAGGCGAGACTTCGGGGGGGGAGAAAGCACGGGTGGATTTCGCAGCAGAGCAACTTGCAGGAGGGACTCCGTAATGTCCGGGCCAGCCCGCAGAGCACGTGATATTCGTATCCCTCCACATCGATTTTGACCGCTTTGGGGATGGGCAGACGCTCCCGCTCCATGACTTCGTCCCCCACTTCCAGGGTCACAGCTTGTGATCCGGTTGACGAATCGAAGGGACTTGTTGAAAGGGTCTCGCCTGTCTTTACCGGGCCATGAAGCAAAGAGGGACAACTGCCTCCACTCCACGCCAGCAGGGCTTCCCCTGACTGATCGCCCAGGGCGACTCTCAAAATCCGAACGTTCGAAGCAACGTTCAGTCTAAGGTTCCTTTCAAGCTCTCGGCAGGCGTTGTCCTCGGGTTCCACAGCGATGACCAAGCCGCGTTCGCCGACCGCCCTCGACACAGGGACGGTGAATTGCCCAATATGGCTTCCCACGTCGAGGAAAACGTCACCTTCCCCAAGGGAAGACAATAAGGCCTTCAAGAAGTCCCCTTCGCTCCTCATCAGCCAGGATTCCAAGTTCCGGTATTCGAGAACCGAGCAACGGTGGAAGAGCGCGCCGACATTCATCAGGTTCATCCGGAGCACGTTTCCGCTTTCGGCCGTTAATCTAAAGTACACTTTCCGGAGCAGCGCGGAAGCGTGCAAAGCACGAGCGAGCGCTTGGAGGTGCGGGTTATAAGTCAAGAGTCGCAATTTGTACGCGATTGAGCTCATGGGGGCTGACTCCACTTCTTCCTGCCACGGATACGCGCTCAGACTGTTATGCCGAACCGCTCCACATGCACTTTATGGAATATCCTCCGGACTGCTGGGGGGAGGCATTCGTTTTGAAGCAGCACTGCGTCCTGCTGCCCCAGGGCAGGCTCGTTCAGCGTGGCACCTTGAGCCACAGTCTGACGTGCCACCTCTCCTCCATATCCAATGCGTAGTGCCAGCCGCCCAACAGAAACCCGGCGGTCAGAAGCAGGGTGAAGCAAGCATCGGTAAGCAGCACGTGGCTCGAGAGACGGACGATCACCAGGCCTGCCGCAAGGCCCGTCAGCGTCGCCACACTTCGCAACAGGTCCCTACGCGCGAGCAAGCGAGGGGGGGTGCGCGTGACCCAGCAGGCCGCAACGACGAGGAGAAAGAAATCGAGGCTGACACGCAAGGTCCAGGCCAGCGCCGCGCCGGGGAGACCGAACCGGGTGACCAGGAACCAGACGAGGGCCACATGGAGCGGGACTTCCAGGAGGTGGAACTTGGCCGTCAGGTCAGGGCGGCCCAGCCCTCGCAGAAGCTGGTAAGGAACGTAAGCAAGAGAGCTGGTCAGCACTCCCACGGCAAGGATTTGAAGGACGAGTGCACCTTCATCTGCGAATCTGGCTCCCAGCCAGAGGTTCAGGAGTGGATGAGCGAAAAAGATGAGCAGCAGCGCCGCCGGTCCCACAGTCAAGACCAAGTACTTGAGAGAACGAAGGAGGGCGCTCCTGATCCACTTGCCGTCTCCGCGCCCGGCCGAAGTGCTGAAGGCAGGAAACAGAGTGGCTGCGAGGCTTCCGGGAAGAATCCCCAGCTTGTTCGAGATCATCAGAGGAGGCGTATAAAAGCCGACTGCGGCGATGGATTGGAGGGCGCCGATGAGAAGCCGATCGAAGTATAGCAGGATGGGAAAAACCGCGTCGGAGACGGTAACCCAGCCGCCGAAGCCGAGCAGGCAGCGAACCAGCGAGCGGTCGAACGCGCACCGGCGACCCAGGGCTGGATAGAGGCGAATACAGAAAAAAGAAGAAGCCCCCAATCCCACCACTCGACTTATGACCAGAAAGAGCACAATTCCGGGGAGGTCAAACCCTAACGCCAAACCCAAGGCGGGTATGAGGTACCCAAGCGCGCTGCTCGGGATTCCAATCGCATTCAGCAGGTCGAACCTTTGAGACGCCGACAGCACGCCGCGAAGCGAGCCGCCGGCGAAGTTGATCGGCAAGGAAACAGCCAGAACCAGGAACACCCAGTGGGCGTCAGGGCGGAGTCCGGCAGGGATCTTGAGAAGGCGATTGACGAAGACGGGCGAGGCTGCGGCGAGCAGAATGCCGGCCAGGAGACCAAAACCCGTTTGAGTTACCAGCGCGGTCCAGACCACGGCGGGAAGCTTCTCAATCTTTCCCTCGCCCAGAAGCTCGGCGACGAACTTGGTGGTGGCGGGACCGATGCCCAAATCGAAAAGGGCGAAGTAGCCGACCACTATCCAGGCAACCGACAGGAGGCCGAAACGGTCCGGGCCGAGGTGGCGGACCACGTAGGGCACTGTGGCAAGCCCAACCAGGAGCGGAATTACCTGCCCGGCAACGTTCAGCAAAGTGTTGCGGGCCAGCACTTTGCCCCCGATTTTAAGGGCAGGCATGCGAGGAGCCTCGATTACGGTTTGAGTTGGGTTCATTGTCCAAGTTCTAGGGGAAGGGCGCGGAAGCCTGGCCGCCTGGCGGTTCTCAGTAAGAGAGGGGCTTTACAGGCTGCGTCCGCATAGGCCGTCGTACCGCTCAGCGCCTGCCCTGACGAGTTTTTCCGAAGCCTTTGAAGTCCTTGCCATCCGCATTCCAAAGAAGCCACGACTCGTCGTTCCGTGGCAATGCCTGGCTAGTGTCATGTAACGTAAGTTCATTCATGAAGTCTGCCCGGCGAGGGATTCGCTTCCCAGCCCCGTCAGGGGCGGAAGATTGTAGCCCAGGGCGCAAGCCCTGGGAAAGACGACCCACTCCCCGCCTTCGGCACCCCTCTCCCGCCCGAGCGGGAGAGGGGACGGGGGGTGAGGGAGGGTTCGCTGACCCACGGCTTGCGCCGTGGGCTAAGTTCTACCGCCCCTATCGGGGCTGTAGAGCCGTTCTCAGAGTACGGCATTTATGCAACGAAATTCAGTTACATGACGCTAGTCGTAACTGCGCAAGCCCCATAATTCCAGGATGGTGTAAAAGGCGAACTGTGGCCCATAGATCATCGAGCGGCGCCAGCAGCGCCTTGGCTCCCGGATAAGCCGCCAGAGCCACTCGAAACCGTGCTGACTGATCCAGGCGGGCGCCGGCGCGACGCTACCGCTCACGAACTTGGCCGCCGCTCCTGCCGCGATGACGATAGGTACGCTAAGTTTTTGCCGGTTGGCGAAGATCCATCTCTCTTGTTTCGGAAGCCCCAGGCATACCCATAGCACATGGGGCCTGGCTTGGTTGATTCTTTCGATTATCTGGTCGTTTTCTTCCTTGCTTAGCGGCCGGAAGGGGGGAGAATAAGCGCCGGCAATTCGCATGCCGGGGAACTGTCCGCGGAGTCTCGAGGTGAGGCGTTCAAGCACGTCACCCGTATCGCCCAAGAAGTAAGTGCTATAGCCGCGTTCGTTGGCGAGTGCGCAGAACGCCAACATCAAGTCAGCTCCGCGCACCTGCTGGGGCTCGAGGGAGAGCCGCGCCGCTGCGGCGCGCGCCGCCCACTTGCCGTCGGGAACGGAGAGGGCTGCCGAGTCGAGGATCTGCTTGAACTCGGGATGCGCGAATCCCTCCATGATGCCATGTGAGCCGGTCACGGCAACCCACCGCGGGCCTTCCGCTTTTTGAATCCACGCATCCATTTGCCGCACCACCTCGTGCAGGTTGATCACATGCACGGGAACTCGCAAGACCCGTGCACAGGGAACATTGGGTAGTGGTGTCATTTGGAGTGGCGTCCCTTACGAAACGCCGGTCATCCCCGTCCCGCCCTGCGGGACGGGAATGACTGTGGTCTGGAGCAGTCGTACTCGCTCCACAGAAATACTTAGGAGGAGGCCGGTGCTTGCGAGGGACCTTTCAAAGGTGGCGCCTTAGCCGGCCAAGCATTCCCAGCCGAGGCTGGCTTTCGATATCGCCGTGCAGCTCGGCGCAAGACCTTGCCTTCCCGAAGCTCCCACCGGCCCGTGAAGGTAACGACAAACGATATGAGAACCAGCCGAATGTCCAGCCAGAAACCTTGCCGCCGGGCGTAGAGCAAGTCGTAGCGAAGCTTATGCCGCCGGGATATTTCGCTGTGGCCGTAGACCTGGGCCAACCCGGTAAGGCCGGGCCGCACTTTGTGGCGCAAATCGAAGCGAGGAATCTCCGCCCGGAATTTTTTCACCAGCTCGACCCACTCCGGCCGGGGGCCGACAAAGCTCATATCACCCCGGAAGATACTCCAGAGCTGCGGGAGTTCGTCCATAGCGGTGGCCCGCAGAATTTTTCCAACCTTCGTTATCCGGGGGTCGTTCTCAGCCGCGGGGACTACGCCCCACTTACGGTCGGAGTCAGGAACCATGGAGCGGAACTTCAGACCCGTAAAAGTCCGCCCATCTTTCCCCACGCGCTCTTGCCCATAAAAGACAGGGCCGCCGTCGTGGAGCTTCACCGCCAGGGCAATAATCCCCCACAACGGCAGCGATACGATAAGCCCCACCCCGGACAGTAGAATATCAAAGCCCCGTTTGAGCACGCGGCCTCCTAGTTTGGTGGATTAGAAAGGGAATCAGGCGCTTACGGCCGGAGCGAACAAACCACGAATTGAAGCCAATATGGTTTTATGATGCCAGTCGAAGCTCAGGTTCCCTTTCAGCCTGGATAGCAGGTCGATTCCCTTCGCCCTATCAAAGGCTTTTTCCATGAGATGGTCGGAAAGGCGCGCGGCGAGCTTTCGGAACAGATAACCCGTCCACAGCTCGAGGCCGAAGGCGGCGCGCCAGAGGCGCTCAAACTCGCCCAATGATTGAACGCTGAAGTCGCCCTTTCGAAAGGCGCGAAGCAAGACGTCGGCGGCCATTTCGGCCGAAAGCAGGCCGAAGTAGATCCCACCTCCCGTTGAAGTCTTCACGTGAGCTGCGGCCTCTCCGATCGCCACAATCCGCTCCGCAACACAATTTCCGACCGGCATCTGTCCTATGGCCTTCTGCCGGACCTTTGCCTCACTTCGATCCAGTCCGGGCGCCACTCGCTGCAAAAGTGCGCTAAAGTATGGCCGGGGATCTTCCAGGCACATAAGACCGACGCGGACGCGGCCGTGTCCCAAAGGGATTTTCCAGCCAAAGCCCCCCGGCGCAACAGACCGCCCCACATACACCTCGGTGGGGTTGGCGATCCCGTCCGTTCCCAGCGGGATATCAGCCTGGATGGCGCGCAAGAACTCGCGAGGCTTCACCAGACCAAGGGCCCCGTTGAGGGAACCGTTCACTCCAGACGCTATCACGGCGACCCGGGCCTTCAGTCTCCCAACCTCCCGCTGGCACGAGCCGAAATGCAAAAGCACTCCGTCCTTTTCGCGGTCGATCGAGTTCACATACCGGCCTAAACACAACTCAGCCCCGGCGGAACGAGCCAGGTTCGCAAGGTCTCGGTTGAATTCGGACTTATCGACCACGCGAGCCAGTGGCGTCGCGGAGCGATACTCCAACATTCTTCCCGCGGGCGAGACCGCCTGGATGCAGCCAATGCGGTTCAAGACCGGCCGGCTGGGCAAGCCAAAACGAACGAATGCCTCTTCCCCGACGACGCCGGAACAGACGGTGTTTTCACCGACCTTCTTCTGGGCATCCAGCACCGTGACGTCCATGCCTGCCGAGGCGAGTTGGTAAGCTGCGTACAACCCCGCCGGACCCGCCCCGATCACCGCAACATCTCGCATCACCGTCGTGTCTCCTCTGGTCACGGGATTTTAAAACAAGGGTCATCTTAGCTGCATGAAGGTGGGTGTCTGATCGTGGGCCGCCACCGCCGCAGCCCCTTTTGAAGGTGAGTGATCTCTTGAATAGTAATAGTTGTAATACCGATAACGCGAACTGTAGTACCCGTCAACCCGATCCTCCAGCTTATTGAGGACAGCGCCCAGAGTATTGGCGCCGGCCCGGTCCAGGATGCGACGAACCCGATTCAATGCGCCGGGCGAGGTGGCTCCGCTTTCCACAACCAGAACCACGCCATCCGCCAAGGCTGAAAGGAGGATTCCATCCGTCACCAGCAACAAGGGAGGTGAATCGAAGATAATGTGTTCGAAGCGCTGGCGGAGGTCGTCGATCAGCCCCTTCATAGCAGGAGAGGACAGCAGTTCGGCCGGGTTCGAGGGAATCGGTCCGGGTGGAAGCAGCCACAGGTTGGGGGCTGCTTTGAAGGACTGGAGTGCCTGGTCGATGTCGTGCCGGCCGGTGAGAAAGCTGCTCAGCCCGGGTTCCGCACCATCTGACACACCGAGGGCCTTCAAGACATTTGGCTTGCGCAGATCCGCATCGACCAGAAGGACGCGGCTGCCCCGCTGAGCCAGCGCCAAAGCGAGGTTGACGGAAGCGAACGTCTTTCCTTCACTGGGATGCGCACTCGTCACCAGCAGAACTTGGGGCGGCACCGGCGCGCTGGAGAGCAGAATCGAGGTTCGCAAGACCCGGAAAGATTCCGCCATTTCTGACCCGGGCGCACTCAAAACGGTCGATCCCAGGTTCCCATTTCCCCCTGCTTTCCGGGGATGCCGCGCGAAGTACCGGCCATACCGCCCGCGCGATGCTGTCCCGAGCGGAATCACGGCCAAAGTGGGAACAGTTATCTCCCTCTCGATGTCCTCCGCTGTCTTGATGGTGCGATCCAGGCTCTCCCGGGTAAACGCCAGCGTGACTCCGAGAATCAAGCCCACCAGAAGTCCGACGGCAATATCAACCGGCTTGTCCGGGCGGATGGGAATATTGGGAACCATCGCTTCGTCGGCCAAGCGGACGTTGGTGGCGCGCAAGCTTGCCGAAATGGTGGCATCTTTGAGACGTTTCAGCAGATCGTTGTAAAGCTGCTGGTTGGTCTCGAACTCCCCCTTCAGGATGGTGTACTGAATGAGAAGCTGGTTCAGTTTTTCGACCTCGGCTCTTTGCTGAGCTACCTCCCGGGCGAGAAGCTGCTCCCGGCGCAGGGCAGTGCGGTAATCGCTCCCGATCCGCTCAATGATCAGCTTGCGCTCCCGGTCCTTGAGCGACTCCACCTCAGTGATTTGGTTGTTCAGTTCCTTCACCCGGTAGTAGTTCGGACCATAATGAGAAGTCGTGGCGGCATACTGGGTGGTGAGATCAGCGTATTTCGAGTCCAACTGCTGCAGCAGAGCGTCATTGGCAACGAGGGCCGCCTCGGCTTTGTCGCTCTGCACCGAATCGTTTACGGATTGCTTGCTGGCGCGGTCAGTCTGCGCCGTGGTGAGGTCTTTGCTCAAATCCGCAAGCCGTTGTCCCACGACGTTTTCTTTGTTTCCGATATCGGCCATCGAGTTCTCGCGCTCATAGTCAACCAGCGCCTGCTGAGATTTCTCGACCTTGGCTTTGAGCTCGTCAAGTTGCTGTTCCATCCACGTCGAGGCTTGCCGGGTGGTATCGTATTTGGAGCGAAAATTGGACTCCACGTAATTCTTCACCAGGGCGTTGGCCAGACTCGCCGCCAGGTTCGGGTCCACACTCTCGAAGCTGACTTCCACCAGCCGGCTCTCATTCAGCAACTCGACGTGAAGATGCTTCTTAAAAGACCGAATCAGGCTTGATTGAGTCGCTGCGGGAGACATGCCGGCGCCCGCCGGCCCGTCCTTCCCGGCAGTCCTGAGGTCCGGGTACGCTGCCGCAAGCCCCAACTGCTGTATCGTTACCCAGGCGAGGTTGTTGTTCTGCAAGAGATCGACTTGAGTTTGCAGGAAAGCTGCGTCGGTGGCCGCACTCGGACCCAGCTCATTGAGGGTTTGCAGTTGAGGGGTCTCCGCCTGGACCTCCATGCGGGCCGTGGCGCGGTACACCGGCTTCATTCGGAAGACAACCAGCGTCACCAAAGTTGTAACAATGAAGGCAACCGCGAAAACGGTGCCCCGGCGTTTCCTGAGAATCTCCCAGTAGGTACGGAACGAGTATGCGTCACCCCCCGAAGGCTCGAGGCTCGAGACGGGGTATACCGGATACGTCGGGCGGTCGGGAAGACCGCCGTTCGTAGGTATTAGTTTGTCATTCTCTGCCATCTTGCGCCCCTGTCGCCGACTCCGCATCCTGCTCGCGCCCCGGAAGGGCCGCGTGGCACGAGACGCGCCAATGTGCAGAGTTCACGCCTTTAGCAGCCGTGGTCATCTCTAGAATGGGATCCGCCAAACCGAAGCATAGACCGCGCTGTTGAAAACTGTGTCGAGGGTTCGCTTTACCCCGCTCTCGGGTATATAGAGGATGTCGCTCGCCAGCAGTTGTTGATCCGGAGCCCGGTTCGACAGGATCTTCTTGAGATCAATGCGGACTTCCTGCCTTCCGTCAAGAGCGCCTGGCGCCTTGCGGATGATGAAGGATTTGGACGGCATGGCCTCGTGCGTGAAGTTGCCGGCCAGGGCAACAGCCTTCAGCACCGTCATTTGCTCCTGGTCGTTGGTGAGGACAAATCCCCCAGCCCGGTTCACGCCTCCAACCACGTAAACGATTCCTGCCCGTTGAACCATAACCCGATCCCCCGGGTGCAAAACGACGTTAAGGCTCGCGTCGCCGTTCTGCCAGAGCCGCCAGAGGTCAATCTTCACCGAACGTGAGACCGCAGGGTTCGCATCCTGCGCGGCCGGGGCGGCGTGGGTTCCCGGCCCTCCCGGAGCGTTCTCCGCGCGGGTTACAATCGCCGTGCCGCCTGCATCGTCGCTAAGACCTTCAGCTTGCCCCAATACGTCGAGCAAGGTGGTTTGAACGTAGACCGGATAAACACCCGGTTTTCTTACTGCGCCGGAGAGCATGACTGAATTTAATGCTGAAGATTTCACCGTAACGACGACTTGGGGGTCCGTAAGCAGTCCGCCGTCAACAAGATCCTTGCGAATGGCTTCTGAAAGCTGGTCGAGCGTCAGGCCTGCCGCCATGACCGGTTGCGTCAGCATGGGAAGGGTTATCATCCCATCTCCGTCCACCCGATACTCGCGCGAAAGCTCCAGTACATCTACGACGTAGACTTCCAGAAGATCGTCCTTGGCGATTACATACCGCGCTCCCATCCGTTTGCTCGGAAAGGCGCTCACGGCTGCCCGCCTCAGGGAGGAGGTCGGGGCCACAGTCGTAGGTGAGACTGGATTCTGCGCCCACGCGAGTCCACTCAACCAAATTGAGCCGACCACAGCTATGACCGCCCCCAATTCAGCCCTCTTTCCCAGGCGTGCCGCACCGTAGAGCAAACGCCCACCTGCCCTACCGCCAGCGCCGCAAAACCCCATAACTCTCAGAGCCCAACTTTTTGTTCCCCACGCCATGACCTTCACTCCTCAAGACAACTTCCACGTTCTTGACCAACATCCTTCCCAGCAAGCCGCGAAAGGGGGCACGCTTCGTATGCTGGCACTTCGTCGGAACAAAGAGCTTGCATGAATTGGTTCATCCTTTTTCTTTCCGCTGGCCAGGAGATCGGGTTGCAATGCAGGACCTAGCTCCGCCCTGTGACTCGCATGAAAAGACCTTGCAAGTCTGTCTGATCTCTATTCTGTTATCGGCTGGACGGAGGGGGGGCATTAGCTGGAAAAGCCAGGGGTCTCGGTCGCGGTGAGTTCATTACAGAAATGACGTACTACCTCATCATGCAGCGGCGGCGCTCGTTCTCTGTTTGACCTCTTCTCAGAAGAGACCTCCCAGATTCAAGACCACCACCGAGATAAGAATCGCAGCCACACCGATGGCTAGCAGTCTCCTGGTGCGGGACGAGGTTGATTTCCATTCTCCCGTCAAAATGCCCAGTACGGTTGACGACAAGACGCTCATGGCTATAAAAAGTGTGAATCCGACCGACGTTCCGTACTTTCCGGCCAGGGTCGCTCCCGCCCCGTAAAGGAGGAGTCCGGACAGCCACACCACTGCCATGGAGACCGCAAGCAGCGTTTCTCTTAGCCAATCTTTCTGGAGAAACGCAGTGAAAGTGTGATTGCGAATGAGCAAATAAACGCAGTAGAAGAGGTTGGGGAAAAAGCCTGTGCCCAGCACGAGCGCCCAAACGGCGTAGCCTCCCGTCGCCGGCCGGGCGCCTGCTTCAATGCTTCGGCGGATGATATCTCCACTGAAAGCAAAACCAAGGTTAAACGAAGAACCCACCACGCCCGTAAAGATGCAAAGTACGAGCCCCGTCTTGAAGCTCACGCCCCGGGAGACTTGGGTTGGATTCTGCGTTCGCTGTTCTTTTTCGCGTAAACGGCTGGCGACCCCGTAAGTGCCCAACCCCAAAAAGAGAATAGGCATACTACACAAAAGAAAAACGCCGTGAGCCCGGAAAAGGTCCGCCGGATTTAGAACCAGAAGCGGAACCAATGCCCCCGAAACACAAGCCAAACCGGAAACGACAGCCACAGCAACGGCCAGCCCCACAGCCTTCAGGCTCAAGCCATAGGTGACTTGCGCAATTCCCCAGAGAAAACCGAACATAACCGCCAAGACCACGACCCGGGTGGGAACGGTCCGGTAGACTTCAGCCAGATGGGGCACAAACCGGAAGGCCATAAACCAAGGCAAGAAGAAAATGCCCACCACGGAAAAAACCAGCCAGGTGTTTTCCCACTTCCAATGCCGCGTGTATTTCATCGGCAAAGCGAAACTTCCGTTAAATAGGCCACTGACTAAAATGATGGCCATCCCCAGCCAAAATTTCTCAACCATGATTCTCCTGGAAACGGCGCCTGGTCCGATGGGAGCCCCCGGCTCTACCGGGGGATACTTACTGCGGACCAGGCTGAAGCCAACATCACTGGCTACGATAGAGCTTGACTCCTGCGGCGGCCGCTGCCTGAGCAAGTTTCGTATCCAGCGTCCAAAGCCGGCAGTTCGAAAGCAGCGCGGAAGCAAGCAGGTGCCCATCGATCCAGCCGATGCCGCGACCCCAAAGCTTTCGGTCTTCAACCAACCGCATAACCTCCTCGTGGGTCGCGGAAACGGCGCAGGGGAGCGATTCAAGATCGCTCAATATGCGGGCGCGTTTCCTGAGATCGCCACACGCCAGTTCACCTACGACGAACGGATGCACCAAGACCAAGGCTTCGCTCAGTAACCCGGCGAGCCCCGGCCCGCCCTTACGGAAGTGCGCAATCCAAACCGAAGTATCAACAAGAATCATCGCGTGGCCCCGGTGCGGCGCCTCGGAACGGCGCGTAACCCAGGCTCCGCACCGGCCAGAGCGGCCAAGCGCCGAGCGGCTTCCCGCGCGATCAAAGCCTCCAAGCCGGCGCGCACCAAGGCGGTCTTTTGCCGGATACCGGTCAGTTTTCCGGCGCGTTCGAGCAGATTTTCATCAATGATAAGTGTCGTCCTCATATGCACTAGTATGCATCACCCACGCATACTGGTCAAACCACATCGCAGTACTTCCTGGCGGCGGGCCGGTGCTCCAACAAGCCGGGCCGATTTCCCCAAGCCCAGGGGGGAGCCGGAGCAAACTCCCCTCCTTGTTGAGGAGGGGATAAAGGGGTCGTGATAAGGGCGAGCGTCCTTGGTGGGTTGTGGCCCCAGCCCGGCCTGCGGCCCCACGTATAACGGGCTGGCACGTCAGGCGCAGCCGGGACGTAGCGCGGGCGTCGCGCCCGCTGTGGCGTGGGCATCCTGCCCGCGCCCTCCTGCCGCTCGCCTTCGCCCTCGATCGACTCCTTTTCCGAAGGGTTAGTTAGGACTTTCTGAGTCCGGGAGCGGGGCGCTTCCGCCACTGCGGGCGGGACGCCCGCGCTACAGTCCGAGCAGTGCAGGAGGGGGCGCTTCCGCCACTGCGGGCGAGACGCCCGCGCTACAGGCCGAGCAGTCCGCGAGCTGACGGATTTGACCCCGCCTGAAGCGGGACTATAATGGGGGCCGGCAAAGCACGCTTCATATCGAGCGTCTCCGGGCTGGGAGAACCTCGCGGCACACTCGAGGCGCTTCGGGGAGGTGTAGGCATGAAAGAGACCATCGGATTCAGCCTCAATGGAAAGCCGGTGAGTTTTGTAGTCGATCCCGATCGGATACTTCTATGGGTTCTGCGGTACGACCTGGGCCTGACCGGTACAAAGTACGGCTGTGGCGAGGGGCTTTGCGGGGCCTGCACGGTGATTGTGGATGGGAAAGCCGTGCGCTCGTGCCTGCTCCAGGTTAAAGCCGTGGCGGGCAAGGCGGTCACCACCATTGAAGGTTTAGCCAAAAACGGCGAGCTTCACCCCTTGCAGAAGGCCTTCGTCGAGCAAGATGCCCTCCAGTGCGGGTATTGCACTCCTGGCATGATCATGCATGCCTACAGCTTGCTGTTGAATACTCCGCGACCTACGCGGAGCCAGATTATCGAGCATATGGACGGCAACCTGTGCCGCTGTGGAGCTCATAAACGGATCATCCAGGCTATACAGACGGCAGCGAAAGAGATGTAGCGGCGGTCTATGATCGCCGCATTCTCGAATCAAGGCTTTCGGCGCTTATAGAGCGCTGCTACTGGTGGAGGGAAGGGGCGCCAAGATGAAACGGGAACCCAAAGGGCACGGAAGCGTCTACGAAGAATACCTGGAACTTGACGGGGCAGGGCCGAGCGGCGTTCGGCCCTGGGGCGAGCGCCGCTCGCCGCTACGCTTTGACCGCAGACAGTTCCTGCAACTTGTGGGCGGAGGCATCGTTGTCTGTTTCTCCCTCTCCGATTCGCCAGCGCTCCAAGAGGGCGAGAGGCGCCGAGGTATGGGCCGGGCACTGCCCCAGGATTTCAATGCCTTTCTCAGGATCGGAGAAGACGGCCGGGTGAGCGGTTTTACCGGCAAGGTCGAGTATGGCCAGGGAGTCATAACCTCCTTGGCCCAAATGTTGGCCGAAGAACTCGACGTCCCCTTGGAATCCGTGGACATGACGATGGGCGATACGGATCTTTGTCCATGGGATATGGGAACATTCGGTTCCATGACCACCCGCATTTTCGGCCCGGCATTCAGAGCCGCCGCCGCGGAAGCCAAGGCCGTGCTTGTCGAGCTGGCGGCTGAACAACTGCAAGTCGCGAAAGAGCGGCTCAAAACCAAGGCGGGCGTGGTTTATGAGGAGGCAGGGCAGAAGAAAGTGACCTACGCCGAACTTGCCCAGGGGAAGAAGATACTGCGCCACCTGAAAGGCGCGACAGTCAAACCCCCGTCCGACTTCGCCCTGGTGGGGAAACCTGTCTCCAGAAGAGATGCCCGAGAGAAGGTCACCGGCCAAGCCAAGTATGCCGGTGATGTGAAAGAGCCGGGCCTGTTGCACGCCCGGATCTTGAGGCCTCCGGCTCACGGCGCCAAACTCATCCGTGCGGACACCTCCGGGGCTCGAGAAATCGAAGGCGTCCAAATCATTGAGGACGGAGATCTGATCGCCGTGCTTCACTCGTATCCCGACCTGGCGGAAAGAGCCCTGGCGAAAATCAAGGCTCAATATGACCGGCCGGCGCCCGGCGTGGATGACAAGACGATCTTTGACCACCTGCTCAAAGTCGCAGCGCAAGGAGCGACGGTGGCTGAAGGGGGAAATCTTGCCGAGGGGAGAAATGCAGCTCACCAGGTGCTCGAGCAAACCTACCTGAACAGTTACGTCTCTCACGCCCCCATCGAAACGCACGCCGCTTTGGCGAAGATGGAAGGAAACAAAGCCACGCTCTGGGCCTCCACGCAAACCCCCTTCGCCCTGAGGGACGCGGCGGCCGCTCTTCTCGGCCTGCCGGCGCAGAATGTGCGGGTCATCACACCCTATATCGGCGGCGCCTTCGGAGGGAAGAGCAACAACCAGCAAGCCCTCGAGGCGGTCAGGCTGGCCAAGCTGGCCGGAAAACCTGTGCAGGTGGTCTGGACCCGGGCTGAGGAGTTCTTCTATGACACCTTCCGTCCCGCAGCCGTCGTTAAGATACAGGCCGGGGTCACCGAATCAGGTTTGATTTCGTTTTGGGATTACGGCGTCTATTTTGCCGGAGAAAGAGGTGCGGCGCAGTTCTACAACATCCCACACCATCGCACGGTCGCCTATGGTTCCGGGTGGACTGCGGCCCCAGGGTCACATCCGTTCGCCACCGGACCTTGGCGCGCTCCCGGCAACAATACCAATAGCTTTGCCCGAGAGTCCCACATCGACATGCTGGCGGCAAAGGCTGGAATGGACCCCGTCGAGTTCCGGCTGAAGAACCTCAACGATGAGAGAATGCAACGCGTCTTGCAGGCCGCCGCCAGGAAATTCGGCTGGTCAGCCGCGAAAACTCCGAGCCATCGCGGCTATGGCGTAGCTTGCGGGACCGATGCCAATTCCTACGTCGCTCATATGGCCGAAGTTGTGGTGGACAAGAATACAGGGAACGTCCGGGTGAAGCGGGTGGTCTGCGCGCAAGAGATGGGATTGTGCGTCAATCCGGAAGGCGCCAGACTGCAAATGGAGGGCGCCATCACCATGGGCCTGGGATATGCATTGAGTGAGGAGGTTCGATTCAAAGGCGGTGAAATTCTGGACTCTAATTTTGATACATACACCATCCCACGTTTCTCCTGGTTGCCGGAAATCGAAACCGTAATATTGGACGCGAAAGACTCACCCCCGCAAGGGGGCGGAGAACCCCCCATAATCTGCGTGGGAGCAGTGATCGCCAATGCGTTGTTTGATGCCACCGGCGCTCGCCTGTTGCAACTGCCCATGACACCGGAAAGGGTCAAGGAAGCTCTTTCCCGAGTCTGAGAGTGGAAGTAATCCAACTTTCCTGAGTACGCGGGCGTGGATGCCGCCGAACAGGAGACGCGGGGCGAGCTGGCCGTGGATCGCGTGCGTTGGTCAGCAGATTATAACGCGAGGATTTGAAACTAAAAACCGCGGACCCGCAGGACAGGTCCGCGCTACGCTTGCTCCTGACTTCCGGCTTCCGCCTCGCACGCTGTTCTTTTTCTTTGTGCCAGTGGCCGGACGGTCGTGATAACCTTACCTCAACGAGAGGAGAGATTGGTGGCGCCGGAGAAGATTCTTGAGAAGATACTGCGGGGGACGTCCGACGCCAATATTCCTTTTGACGGATTGCGCCGAGTGTTGAAAAACCTCGGATTCAGCGAGCGAATTCGAGGCAGTCACCACATCTTTTTCAGAGAGGGAGTGGAGGAAATTCTGAACCTTCAGCCTAAAACGAACAAGGCGAAGCCTTATCAGGTAAAGCAGGTCCGCCATGTTATACTGAAATACGGTTTGGGAGGCGAGCCCGATGCCGAAGCCCAAGTATGAGGTCATCATTTACTGGAGCGAGGAAGACCAGGCTTTCATCGCCGAGGTCCCGGAACTCCCCGGCTGCGCGGCGGACGGAAAAACCCACCGCGATGCCCTCGCCAACGTCGAAGTCGTCATCAAGGAGTGGATCGAAACCGCCACCGAGCTCGGTCGACCCATCCCCCAACCCAAAGGCCGCCTCGTCTTCGCCTAGTTCGTAGCCACAGTCAATCCGTGCATGCCTACGCGGGCGTGGATGCCGCCGAACAGGAGACGCGGGGCGGGCTGGCCGTGGATCGCGTGCGTTGGTCAGCAGATTATAACGCGAGGATTTGAAACAAAAAGCCCCGGACCTACCAGACAGGTCCGGGGTACTTCGCACCCGCCGGCAATATCCACCCTCCGACAAAAACCATTCATGCTTGGCCCGCCCCCGGCTAAAGTGCTAGTATTGCCTCCACTGTTATGACTGGTCACCATCTCATAACACCCACGCATCGCTCCATTCGCAGGTATTACGAAAACGTCGCAGCCCTGCGGGACCAGGGTGTGCTCAACGAGATGAGCGTGCGTTCGCCTTTCGAGTCCCTGCTCCAGGAGACCGCCCGGCTCAAGGACTGGACATTCATCTCCGAGCTCTCGGGAAAGTCCGGCGGCGCGCTCATTCGTCCTGACGGCACCCTGCGCGACCGCAACAGCCTGCCGCGTGGCTACTGGGAAGCCAAAGACACGCAGGACGACCTTGACGCCGAGATCAAAAAGAAGATCGCGCGCGGCTACCCCCTCTCCAACATCATCTTTGAGGACACCCAAACCGGCGTCCTGTTCCAGAACAAGCAGGAGATCAACGGACCGTATTGTCTCGGCAACCCGAAGGAGTTGGCCGCCCTTCTCAACCAATTCTTCTCCTACACAGAGCCGGATATTGAAGGCTTTGAAGAAGCGGTTGACGAATTCAAGGAGCGCGTGCCCGAACTCGCGCGCGGCCTGGTGGAGAAGATACAGCAGGCGCACAAGGACAATGCCCGATTCCAGGCTGCCTTCGAGAAGTTCTTTGAGCTTTGCCGCACCGCGCTGAATCCCAATATCCGCGTTGAGGCCGTGGATGAGATGCTGGTCCAGCACCTCCTCACCGAGCGCCTGTTCCGCACTGTCTTCAATAACCCGGAATTCGTCAAGCGCAATGCCATCGCGGCGGAAGTGGAGCGCGTCATCGAAGCCCTGGTGAGCCATAGCTTTGACCGCACCGAGTATTTGAAGAGCCTGGACCGTTTCTACCGGGCCATCGAGGGCGCGGCGCGCTTGCTGCCCGACTTCGGCGAAAAGCAGCACTTTCTCAACACTGTTTACGAGCGCTTCTTCCAGGGCTACTCGGTGAAGCTGGCTGACACGATGGGCATTGTTTATACGCCACAGGAAATCGTGAACTTCATGTGCGCAAGCGTGGCTGAGGTCTTGGAAAAGGAATTTGGGAAGAGCCTTTCGAGCCCCGATGTATACATTATCGACCCTTGCACCGGCACCGGAAACTTTGTCGTGAATCTGTTGCGCCGCATGCCCGGCCGCGATTTGCCCCGCGTGTACCGCGAACAGCTTTTCGCCAACGAAGTCATGCTACTGCCGTACTACATTGCCGCGCTCAACATTGAGCACGCCTACTACGAGCTGACCGGAACGTACGAACCGTTTGAGGGACTGTGTTTTGTGGATACGCTGGACTTAGCTGAGCGTCAGCAACTCCACATGTACATGACGGAGAAGAACGCGGAGCGCGTGGAGCGCCAGCGCCGCACACCGATCACGGTGGTCATCGGCAACCCGCCGTACAACATGAACCAGCAAAACGAGAACGATAACAACAAAAATCGGAAATACGAGGTCATCGACAAGCGCGTGGCTGAAACGTACGCCAAGGATTCCAAGGCCAGCAGCAAAACCGCGCTGTCAGACCCGTATGTGAAGTTCTTCCGCTGGGCTACGGATCGCTTGCAGGGCCGGGACGGCATCGTGGCTTTCGTATCAAACAATAGTTTCGTGAACCAACTCGCCTATGGCGGAATGCGCAAGCACCTGCTCACCGACTTCACAAGCATCTATCATCTCGATATGCATGGGAATGTCAGGCGCAATCCCAAACTTAGCGGGACGACTCACAACGTTTTTGGAATCCAGGTCGGCGTTGGAATTACAGTGGCTGTTCGCAAGCAGGTCCCTGTAGCGCCGACCTTTAGGTCGGCATTGCCGTTATCATCACAACCTGCCGACCTAAAGGTCGGCGCTACAAAACCCGGCGAGAATTCAGGATTGCGATATCACCGGGTCCCGGAGGATTGGCGCAAGGAGCAAAAGCTCCAGCAACTCGCCTCGTTCCATTCTGTTTCCGGAGCGCCGTGGCAGCCGCTTAAGCCCGATACATCCCATAATTGGCTAGTGCCAGAGCACGCGGCTGAATTCGAAGGCTTTGTTCCACTCGGCACCAAGCTCGCCAAAGCGGCGGACTCAACGAGCCCTCAAACCGTGTTCAAGGTTTTTTCTGGTGGTGTAAAGACCAACCGCGACGAGGTCGCGTATGACTTCGATACAGACGCGCTCCGTGATCGAGTGCGGCGGTTCATCGACGACTACAATGGTGAGGTGGACCGCTACAAGCGGTCTGGTGGCAAGCAACCCGTTGATGAATTCGTCCGGTACGACAAGATTAAATGGAGCGGCAGCCTGAAGCTGAGCCTCGAACGCGGCACTTATGCGACGTTTGACGAGAGTAGAGTTCGAATTGCCCTTTATCGCCCTTTTTGCAGGCGCTATCTCTTCTTCGACAGGTTTGTAAACGAACGCGTTTACGTCATGCCATCGATCTTCCCTACGCCTGCCGCAGAATTTGAGAATTCCAGCATGGCGGTCTGCGGCTACGATCGCAAGGCGTTCTCTGTCGTCGCTTCGCGGAGAATAGTCGACCTCAACTTCTACGCGGATCCATGTCAGTGCTTTCCCTTTTACGTGTACAACGAAGACGGCACGAACCGTCGTGAGAACATCACCGACTGGGCGCTGGAGCATTTTCGCGAGCATTACGCCGACAAGAAATTCACCAAATGGGATATCTTCTATTACGTCTACGGCGTTCTGCATCATCCCGAATACCGCACGAAATACGCCGAGAACCTGAAGCGCGAACTGCCGCGCATCCCGCTCGCGAAGGACTTCTGGGGATTCTCGAAAGCGGGGAAGGAACTGGCCCGGCTGCACATTGAATACGAAAAGCTCGAACCGTGGCCGTTGAAATTCATCGAGACGACCGCTGTAGCGCCGGCGTCTCGCCGGCAATCGAATGGCCGCCGGGACGGCAGCGCCACGATCCCGCTCTCCTATCGCGTCGAGGACAAGATGCGCCTGGCGAAAGACCTTCGTTCGCTCAAGGTGAACGGCTCCTTGACGCTGGGCGGCATCCCACCCGAAACCTTTGAATACCGCCTCGGCAATCGCAGCGCCCTCGAATGGGTGATTGACCAATACCAGGTGACGGAAGACAAGCATAGCGGCATCCGCTCCGACCCCAACCGCCCCGACGACCCCGAATACATCGTGCGGCTAGTCGGCCAGGTCATTCGCGTGAGCGTTGAAACCGTTAAGCTCGTAAAATCCTTGCCCGCCCTCTAGCGGCGGATGAGCAAAACGATATGCCCAAAACGCCTCAACTGGTTTGCCAGCATCTGGAGAATATCAGCCGGGATGCGCTCGAAAAATACCTGCCCATCATCCGGCGCTACGTGGTGCGCCGGCAGGGCGTCTATGCGCTCTACCGCCGGGGAAAGCTCTATTACGTGGGACTGGCTGGTGACCTGCGCTGGCGCTTGAATGCGCACCTGACGGATCGCCTTAGTCAATCGTGGGACCGATTCAGCGTCTACCTCACCGTGGGTGACAAGCACCTTAGAGAGCTTGAGTCGCTCCTCCTCAGAGTGGTTAAGCCCAAACCCAAAGGCAACGTGCAGAGCGGTAAATTTACCTCATCCGAGAACCTGCTCCGCCGCTTTAAGCGGGACATCAAGGCCTACCATCGCGCTGAGTTGAACGCTCTTGTTGGGCAAGACGCCGATCTCGCCCTGCCGAAGACCGTCCACGAGGCTGAGGATGAGCACGTGCCATTGTCCAGGTACGTCGGGAAGCCGTTCAGATTACGCGCCAGCTACAAAGGCAAGACCCTGCACGCCCAGGTTCGCCGGGACGGAACGGTTCGGTTTCAGGGGAAGATCTACCTTTCCCCCTCTGCGGCAGGAGGCGCAGCCTGCAAGCGCTCCTGCAACGGCTGGTGGTTCTGGAAATACGAGCGCGCACCAGGCGATTGGGTCCGCTTGGATGAACTACGCAAGTAATGAAACGTAGCGCGGACCTCTGCCGTGTGAGGTCCGCGGCTTTTCGCGCCCCGCACAAGCACGCGCAACATCCCTCTCATCGCGTCCTATCCGCGGCCGGCCCTGGTAGGGGAGCCCTCTGGGCTCCCGCTAGCTTTCGGGAGGGCCGAGCCAGTGGGCGGGGGAGCCGGGAGGGCCGAGCCCTCCCCTACCCGCGGGTCCCATCTCGCCGGGTAGACCCCACCCGCGGGTTTGGCCGAAGCGACTTCAACCTAAGGGGTGGAACGGAACAATTCCCCCCGATTCGCGAGTTCGGGTTCACTGATCCGATGATTCAATTGAAAAGGCCCTGGGCTAGGCGTGTGGACACATTGTCTCTTGACAAACCCGCCCCGCTGTGCTAGCCTACTAATGTGAAAAGCCGACCCGCGGGGAAGTCCTTTCCTCGCTATCCCAACACTCCGCCCAGGAGGAACTATGTCTTTACGCAAATCACCCCAACTTACGCCCCAGTTGCTCGCCGCCGCGCG
The DNA here is from genome assembly GCA_963832915.1 of uncultured Acidobacteriota bacterium. Lineage (GTDB taxonomy): Bacteria > Acidobacteriota > Terriglobia > UBA7540 > UBA7540 > CAVROP01. The sequence goes on along the minus strand of CAWHWE010000014.1, from coordinate 95,203 downwards.
CCTCAATGCGCAGCACTCTACCGGACCGCGCAGCCCCGCCGCCAAAGAGAATTCCAAGCTCAATGCCTTGAAGCACGGCGCATACGTCAGCGACGCTAATCAGCGCCAGGCCATGCAGGCCCTGGGCGAAGACCCGGAACAATTCCAATCCCTCCTCGATGAACTCAGGAGCGCCTTCGGCCCCGGCGACGCGCTCTGGGAGAAGCAAATCGAGGACCTCGCCTGGCTCTACTGGCGCCGCAAAAGGCTGGAGCGGGCGCAAGACGGCCTGAAGCGGCGCGCCTTGCAGGGGATCGAAGACTGGCAGCACCGCCGCCGGCTGGAGATGGCCCGCATCACCTTCGACGCTTTCCAACACCAGATGCTGGATGCCAACTTATCGAGGTCTAATGATCGAGGCGTGGGGCTGAGAAGGACTCTTTCCTTTCTTGAAATCATACGAGACCAGATCAAGCAGCGCACCTTCCGGTCGCGCCAGTACTCCGAGCTGGAATCTCTTTACCAAGGCGTGACGGGGTGGCGACAGGCGCTGATTTTCGGGCTGATGCACCGTTTCAGTGATCCACTGTATCTCCACGCGCAACAAGCCGACGAGGAAGAACAGCAGTCGCTACGCAAAATAGACTTCGACTGCGAGCCGCCGGGGGAGCCGGAATACCAGGAACTTCTGCGTCTGTTGGATGAGGAAATCGCCAGCGTGCGGGAGGAGTTCGAATATGCCGAGAGGGCGAATGAGGAGAGAGTCGCAATAGAACGGGAGGCCTGTCTTGCTCCAGAGGGGGAGACGTGGAGCATGCTGCTGCGCCAAGAAGGCGCCCTGGACCGCTCGATTGACCGCAAAGTAAGGATACTGATGAGGCTGCGAAAGGAATTGCCCGACCTCCCGACCGCTCCTGCTGGTCAAGCCGAAGTCTCCACGATAGAGAACACCGAGGAGGTCACTGACAGCGACATTGTGTCCGATGACCCGCAGGGTGTGGAAAAGGTGGAAGACGCAAAAATGACAGAACGACGCGGGAATGTCTATGAAAACAAAGGACCGGTGGCTGAAGTCAGAATTATGAATGGTGAATTATGAATTGTTCCGCTCTAGATGGGTACCGACAGCCGCCAAACTAATTGTTTGACCAGGGTTCGGAGTGTGCGATACCGTCACGTGCTGCTCCCGAGGCCGACAAATCTCAACTGGAGGTTGGAGTCATGAAGGTTCTCTTGCCCGTGGCTGTCTTATTCGTTCTGCTTGCGTCCCCGATGTTCTCGCTCACCAGCGGAGACGCATACGTAATTCGTAAAGGTGACACCTGGACTCTGGGCACCTCCAAAGTCGAGCGGACAGTCACACTGGCTGAGGGGAAGTTCGTAACGCGGACTTGGAGGGACAAGGCGAGTGGGCGGGATTTGCTCGTGGCGGGCATGGTCTCGAACGAACTGGTCGCGGTCATTGATGGGCAGAAGGTCCAGGGGACCTCGGGCGGCTGGAAGCTCTTGGACGCCAAAGAGCGGACGCTCCCGCGTGGTGAAATTCAGCTCGACCTCACGCTGCGGCGTGACAGCCTGGAAGCGACGAAAAGCTATGTAGTCTATCCAGGGTCGTCGATTATTCGGGAGTGGGTCAGCTTCAAGAACGTCGGCACGGGGCCATTGCGGGTCAGTGAGCCTGGGTTCCTGAACCTCACGACTGAGCCCGGACCGCCGCAATCGGTGGACTTCCACTGGATGACTGGGGGAGAGAACCAGCCGGGTTCGTGGACGCTGAAAACGGAGAAGCTGAAAACGGGGAAGTTACGGGAATTTGATTCCTACGATCCCTTTGGCGGGACAGCCGAAGGCAATTTTCTCGGCGATGGCGTCTTGGCAAAAGTGCTGGTGAATGATCGGCAAGTTTGGCCCGTGCTGGACGGGCACGACGAGAATTGGCCCGCGGTGTCGTACGGGTGGACCGCCGTTGCCAACTCCACGGTGCACATGCCCCTGCGAGCCACGCTGGATGTAGTTGCCGGCGACAAGGTCCGGTTTGTTCTGAATCGATATGGCAGCGCAGCCAAAGATACGACGTCATTCGACCCAACCATCACCTATGCCGACCATGATGTTCACACAGCCTCAAAGGAGTTTTCCAAAGAACAAGGCAAGAACGGGTGGCAGTACCAGTACGCCGCCCAAGGCGAGTTTTACAACTCCAAAGGGGGCCAGTTCCTCGATTTAGCTTACAGCGATGCCGGCCAGCGGTGGACCAAACCGGGGGACAAGGAGGAGGATTCACTTTTCATCGGCGCCGGCGTGATGCACCCCGGCAAGGAAGACGTGGCGCTGGTTTGGAATGCTCCCCAAGCCGGCCGGGTCACGGTTACGGCGGACCTCACGAATGTTGGCAATCCGCCTGTACCCGGCGCCGGAAGAAGCTTTCGGATGGGCACAAGCAGCTATGCTCCTTGGAACGCGTGGATGAGCCGGGGCACGGGTGAGGGCGTATTTATGGGCTGGGACTATTTCGGGCACTGGGCGTCCGAGTTCACGCTAGAGGAGGACGGGGCGGTGAACGCCCGGTTCCGCGTGGCCGGTTTCGACAAGACGCTCAAGCCCGGTGAGTCGCTGACCACCCCTCTGGCGTTTGTGGGTTTGTTTCAGAAGGACCTGGACGAAGCGGGCAACGAATGTCTCGACTGGCAATACGCGTACCTTTGGGACTACACGCGCGCCGGATGGTTCCCCGCCATTCGGATGTTGGGCTGGTGGTGGAAGGGCACGCCCTGGCAGGATCCCTCCAACGCGTGGGTTGGTGGAAGTGGCGACATAGCTTCCACTTTCCGCAAAGTCTTTCGCGTTGCGGACCTCATGCGTGAAGTGGGTGCGGATGTCTACCACCGCGATTGGGGTTGGTGGGACCGCGCGGGTGATTGGAATGGTCCCGATTTCAAGACTATGGGCGCCTATCTGCGCAAATACGGCATGGGCGAGCTGATTTACGCCTTCATCTACACGGTCGACCCGAAGTCGAAAGTTGCACGTGAGCATCCCGATTGGGTGGTTAACGGCACGCTCGACATGTCCAAGCCCGAGGTGGTCGCACATCTCAAGAACCAACTCGATGAGTTTCGGCAACGCTTCGGACCATTCGAATGGCGAAACGACAGCACCCCCACCGTTCCGAGCGGCGGCGATACTCCGCTACTCGGGCAGGACCAGGGTTTCCGGGAAATCATTCGCTATTTCCTCGACAAGCACCCCGATAGCGCTTTCCAGGCCGTAAATGGCGGCGGCAATGACGCCGGCTATGACTACGCGCGCTACGCCTCAACGGTCTCATTCAGCGACGGCGCGGTGGGGATCGTTCGTAATCAATGGGCTGCGCTTCTTCTCCCTCCTGATAAGACCAGTGACATCCCGGATATCTGGCAGCCAGGCCAGTACGACAAGGCCCTCTGGCGGGGCCTGCTGGCCATCAACTTTGATATGACCGGAGACACCTGGGATCCGAAGAAGCTCGAAGGGCTGCGCGAACTTGTGGACATCTACCACTACCTCGGCAGCCAGGGCGTGGTGGGCCGCTGGGTGCATGTTTATCGCCCCCTGGTAGCGGGTGACGAACCGGCGATGTATTTCGAGCGCCTGAGCCGCGACGGCAAGCGGGGGATCATCATTCCCAAGCGAACTGCGATTGGCCCCGTGACCGTCAGACCCAAGGGTTTGAACCCCCGCGAAAGCTACATGGTCTCATTTCAGGAATCCAAAGCCAGCCAGCTTCGCACCGGCGCCGACCTCGTGGCGAATGGTATCAAGCTCGAAAAGATGGAGCCCGGCGAGTTGATCTACTTGAACCTGCCTTATCACCCTGGCAATACGCTTGACAAGCTGCCTCCCACGCCGCCAAGCAATCTGCGGATCGTTGCGGCAGCGAACATGGGGTTCCCCGGCGTTGAACTAACGTGGGAACCCGGCAAGGACGATCATTGGCTTTCCTACTACGAAGTGCTGCGCAATAACCAGGTCCTGGACAAGGTAGCCAAAGGCACTTTCTACTTTGACCATTCCGCCGGCGCGGACGTCGCGGCGACATATCAGGTCCGTAGTGTGGATGGCGCGGGGCTGCGTTCAGGACCTGCCACCGCAGCGGGAGCGGGAGGGAAGCCGGCTCTCGTCCTGGATGACGCGCAAACCGCCATCGCGTTCGCGGGAAAATGGCAGCGCGAGACGGATCTCCAGCCCGCTTACGAGGGGACCATCAGCCGCAGTGACGAAGCCGGCGCAAGCTTCTCCTTCGGATTCGAAGGTAGGAAGTTTACCTGGTTCACCAAGCTCGGCGACGACTGCGGCAAGGCGGAGATAGCGATCGACGGCCAACGCGAGGCGGTGGTCGATACGTACTCCGCAGACGACATTTGGGGAGTTGGAGTCTATTCAAAAACTTTTCCGGCCACAGGTAAGCACACGGTAAAGATCACCGTCCTGGGTGAACACGGCGGGCCGCGTGGCAAAGGCACGTTTGTGTACGTGGACGGCGTGCGCATCGAAGGGGCGGAATGAAGCGCGGCCAACTAAGTAGTTCGGTCAAGCAGCTCCAAGCCGGCGCGATCGCGGGTGGCGCATACATGCTGCTGTTTGGCATGCAGGCGATGATGGCGGATTTTCCTACGCCTGAAGCCTGGCGTAATCCACCTTTCGGCTTTCCAACTCAGCCGGATCGGGTTCGCAACCTATGCCGCCCAGGGTGCTTGCGGAAATCCGCGAGGGTCCCGAAAGACGGATATCGGGCTGTGCCAGGTCCCGAGTGTAGAAACGAGAGCTTGGAAATATGTCGGAAGGATAGCGAATGTTTGGAAGCGTCGCCAACGCCAGGCAGTGGGATGCTCCGACGGCCGACTCCAGCATTCCACCCACCCAGCAGGGGATGCCCTCCTTCTGGCATAGGTTATGGATTTCGATGGCTTGGGTAAGACCACCCACGCGCCCCGGCTTGAGGTTGATCCACCGGCAGGAGCGAAGTTCGATGGCTTTTCGCGCCTTCGCCAAAGAGGTGATGCTTTCGTCGAGGCAAATTGGCGTACGCAAAGAGGATTGCAGCTTGGCGTGGTCGATGAGGTCGTCGTGAGCAAGAGGCTGTTCGATCATGGCCAAATTAAACTCGTCCAAGGCCTGAAACATGGCAGTGTCACTGAGCGAGTATCCACTATTGCAGTCGATGTGGATCGTCGTGCGCGGGAAACGCTCTCGCACCTTGCGGACCATCTCGATGTCCCAGCCTGGGCGGAACTTCAACTTCACTCGCAGGAAGCCCTGGGCGACTGCGCCTTCCATCGCGCTGAGCAACTCCTCGATGTGATCCATGACACCAAAATCCGCCCCAACCTCGACCTCACTCTGGACGCCGCCCAGAAGTTTCCACAAGGGCTGCCCCAGTTGGCGTGCCCGCAGGTCCCACCATGCCAAGTCGAGCGAGCCCTTGGCGAAGAAATTTCCCTTACATCTTCCCAACGCGGCTTGGAGGTCGTGGCCACTGTCGATGCGCTTGCCGACCAATTGCGGGGCCAGCCAATCACGCACCATCAAGAATGCCCCATAAGCCCACTCCGGACTGTAGGCGGGGGCTGCCATGGGGCTGGCTTCGCCCCAACCGTAATGATCGCCGCTGGTCATCTTAACCAGCACGCTCTCGATGGCCGAATCATCACCGTAGGCGGTGCGGAAGGGGTACACGAGGGGCATACTGACCCGGTAGATTTCGATGGCGTTAATAAAGGTGCTCATGTCTATTGTGGTGTCCTATCAAAAGAGTTGCCGCAAGAAAAAAAAGGCCCACCACAGAGCGCACAGAGACCACAGAGAAAACATCTCGGCTTTTCTCTGTGAACTCTGTGGCCTCTGTGGTCAATCTCCTTTTGGATCGTGCACATCATGGGAAAGGCCAGAGGCGTTCGACGGTCTTCGAGAGGATCCAGCTTTTGTCCGTCTCGTTCAAGAATTTCATGTCGTCCCGGACCACGGTGAGTGTCCTGTGGTAAGTGGTTTTCGCTTCGTGAACGGGCCAATCCGTGCCCCACATCAGACGCTTGGGTCCATAAGCTGCGTAGAGGCGTTTGACAATCTCCTGGGCGTCCAACCAAGGATATGCCTGCTTGGAAATTGACCAAGTATGAGAGATCTTTACGAACACTCGTGGATAGCGCGCCAAGGCCAGGAGCTTATCCAGTTCTTGCGGTTGGTTGACGGGGCAATCCGCCATGTGATCAATCACTACGTCCAGGTCGGGACATTTCTCAATAAGCCGGCCCACCTCCGGGATGCGTGTAATCGAGGTCAGAATGAGCATCGGCACCTTCAACGCTTCAGCGCGCTTCCAGAGAGGCGGCATCAGAGGACCGGTGATCCAATCACCACTGGCATCCGCCGCGGGACTCAGTCGCACGCCGCGAAACCCTTGCCCGGCCAGCCTGGAAAGGTGATCGGGAGCAGCAGGATCAACCGGGTTCACCCGGCAAACCGCCTGGAAATATGGCGGATATTTTCGGACCGAATCGGCAACGTAGCGGTTGTCCCACCGGTAATAAATTGGCTGGACTATCACGGTCCTCGCAACTTGGTTGGCTTTCATCAGTTCGAGAAGCATCGAGGGCGTGGCGTCCTTCTTGGGTGGCTCCGTAGTCTCCTTTGCCCACGGGTAGTGTGGGTCATTGGCCCAGACGTGAACGTGCGGATCGATAATGCGATAATTAGGGGCAGGATGGGGGACGGCCATGGCAAGAGTTCCCAAAAGGAATTCACGCCGTTCCATAAGGGTTCTACCTCCAATTCACTCGGTTCTCTTACCTCACTCCTGTCAGGCATCGATCTTGGTTAGCGCCGTCGCTGTATTTCGCTCGCACATCCGTCGTTAGCGTCGCGCAGCTCGCACCCCAACAGGCTCCAGAACTTCTTCTTGGCCTCCGCTTGCGAGTACCTGCGGATGATGCTCGCATCTGGCAGTCCTACCTCGTACGCGGCGAACATCCCGCTGCACTTGCAAATGCTAACAGGGACAACCTCGGCAGCCACGAGGACGCGGCGAGAATCTAGCCAGCTTATAAATCCTACGTTAGGTGCAACTGGCACTTCGCATTTGGCCGGAGAGCCAAACGCCTTGGCGACCGGCGGAAAAAGGTCGGTCCTTTGCAGGCCGCTCTCGCCAATCCGGAATACGTATGCACGTATGTCAAAACCGCCACCGCCTTCCGTTTCTGTAACCGCAAACGCCGAGGAGTCAGGGGACCAACTGACTTCGGCACCAAAACCTAGTAACCGCGTTGAGAATCGTCTGCCGCCGACGACTAGCGTATAGCGAATCGAGCCTTCGTCACCACCTGCTGGCGGTAGCCGCTCCACCGTCAGCACCTTTTCCCTATCCGGTGATCTCAGCACGTCAGGATCCTCCGTCGCGTTCCAAGAGTACAAAGTGTGCTCCCTTGTTGTGTCGCACGATGTCGGCGTCCGCGCCTGCTGGCCCGAAATACTGACTGTGAGAGCACCTGAGGCTAAAAGAGCGCACAGATTGAAATTCATAAGTAGATGGGCTCAAGCATCTTGGTAATGTAAGCGCCGGACCGTTGGTAGCTGAGGAGTGGACCCTTGCGTACCGTGTCCAGATCAACACAAATCCATCCATGGTATTTCACATCCTTCAAAACGCGATGACAACCGGGGAAATCCACCTCACCGTCACCGAGGTCATAAATGCTGGCAAAGAATCGCGCCTCGGGCGATTCCTTGGGCAGCGCCTTCCCGTTCCACTCCACCCAATCCTGCTGAGGGGTTGTCCACTTCGCGTCCTTATAGTCCATAAATCGGATTCGGTGCTTGTATCTCTCGAACGTGCTTACCACGTTGCCACCGGCAAGGTGCAAATGGGCGGTGTCCGGCGACAAGCCAAAGAGCTTGGGATCCGTCATGGCCATGAATTGGTCCACTTCCTCCTGCGTCTGAACCATTTGGCCCAAATGGTTATGCAAGCCGGCGGTGAATCTCATCGTGCCGGCCAGCTCGCCAATCTGGTTGCAAGTTGTGGCGATCTCGCGCATCACTTCCGGCGGGGTCGCCTGAGAGCCGACACGTCCCGGGGGAAAAACCACCAAGTGGTTGGCGCCGAAATCGGCCAGGAACTTCATGGCATTCTTCGCATTATCCAACACCTTCCCCCGCTGCGCAGGGTCGTGCAGTGGCCCGCCAAAGGAGATTGTTACGATGTGCAGACCACGCCGGGACAATTCATTGTGCAGTTGTGGAAGGGTGAGCTTGTATTGTTGCAGGAAAGCATCAAAGCCCGTTACTCGTATACCGATGAAACGCGTTTCCTTCATCACGTCCAGGATGTCCGTGAATGGGCAGGGTGGCAAATGCGACCAGAGGCCCAGGGAAAGAGCCCACTTCACATTGCGGTTCGCAGGCAACCGGTTGGCGGCATTCGCCACGGCGGCCGATAAGAACGAAAGATAAGCAAGAAAAGCACGCCGGTTCATGGTGATATTCTCCTTGAGCCCAAATGCTCCCGCCGACAGGCTGCAGCGCGCCGCCGAGAATGAAAATCGAATCCCCACCTTGGAAAGGAGAGAGTCCGTCAGCCGACGGATTGACCTGCGCGCTCGTTCCCGTTCCCAGCATCCCCTAAGCCTCCATGGGCGTCAGGATAGGCTCAGGTTCCGGCAGCAGCCTATCACCAACCACCGGGCCGTTGTCAAGATTGATTGCAGTGCAAAAAGCAAAGGGCTATAATCCGTCTCCTTGAAGAATCGCGATGCCCAAAGCCGGGATCACTCCTCACACGGTTAATCGCAGGCAATTCCTCTCCCTGGCGGCTGCCGCTGCTTTCAGCGCCGCCAAATCAGAGCACCTCATCATCGACACGCATTTGGAAGTTTGGACTCTTAATCCCCAGTTCCCTTTCCATCACCCTGAACATCCGGAGACGAAGCCCACCCTTGACGCGCCCATTGAAAACGAAGTCGCGGAGATGCGGGAGTACGGATTGAAATACGCCGTGCTCATCAACCCCCGCTTCTACGGCTGGGACAACTCCTACATCAGCTATTCACGGCAGAAGTTTCCCGGCCTGTTTGTAGCCCACGGCTTGTTGAATCCACTGGGCGACGATCCGGCAGGCCGGTTGCGATACTGGATGGAAGAGCATGGGTTGCAAGGCATGCGGTTCAGTCCTATCTACGATCCCCACTCGAGCTGGCTCAACTCCAAGGATCTCTATCCCCTTTGGCGGGAGGCCGAGCGGTTGGGCGCCGTCTTCAACTTCTACATTCTTCCCCAGCAGATGCCCATGCTGGAAGATATGGCGGGGAGATTCGCCGGGGTCAAGATTGTTGTGGATCATCTGGGCAAGCCGGACTTGACGGCTTCCGATCCCTGGGCCGACTTTCGTAAGATGTTTCGGCTAAAACGCTTCCCCCAGGTTTGGGTTAGCGCGTCGGAGCCTTATGGAATATCTCTGAGTAGAGAATTCCCCTATCACGACACCTATCCGTTCTTCAAGGCGACCTATGAGGAATTCGGTCCCAGGCAAATCATCTGGGGCACAGGGTACCCGAAGCCACGTTGGGAACTGCCGATGGACAAAGAGCTGGAGTTCGTTAACAGCGCACTTGACTTTTATAGTGCCGAAGACCGCGAGCTGATTCTGGGAAAGAACGCGCTCCGCATTTGGAAATTCCCGAAAGGTTGATGGCATGCGAATTCTTGCCGCCCTGAAGCGCGCCGCCTTCTTGGCCTGCATAACGGGGATTGGAGCGCAACTGGCCCTTTGGGGGCAGGCCCAGACGCGCCAGCCCGCCGCCAGCCCAAGTGTGCTTACCGGCGATCTTCTCTATGTTTCGGGTCAGGGTGCGCAGGATGCTCAAGGCCTGGCTCCGCGGGAGCCGGTAGCCCAGATTCGGCAGTGCCTCTCCAAGTTGAAGACCATCGTTGAAGCTGCCGGACTGACCATGGAGCACGTGGTCTACGTACAAGTTTATTTGACTGATTATACGGATGAAGGCCCCCTAAACCAAGGCTGGAAGGAGTTTTTCCCCCAGTCGCCGCCCGCGCGTTCCACCATTGGCGTTGCTAGTCTCGGCGGGAGTCCTGTGGAAATGACTGCTGTGGCGGTTAAGGATTTGTCGCGGAAAAAGCCGATCGTGCCTCCGGGTTATCCGTCAAGTTCCCCCCTGAGCCCCGGCGTATTGGTGGGTGATCGCCTTTTCCTTTCCGGCCATCTGGGGCGCGATATCAACACAGGCCGCATCCCCCAAGATCCCGAAGCCCAGGTGCAGCTCTCGCTCGATCGTATGCGCGGAACGCTTAAACTTGCTGGCGCTGATTTTCGCAATGTGGTTTTCATGATTCCATATTTGACCGACCGAGTGTCTTCGGACGTCCTGAACCGGGTCTACGCCAAAAACTTCGATCCCGCGAACCCTCCTGCCTGGACCCCTATCCATGTCGTCGGCTTACCTAGTGGCGCCAACGTCGAGTTCACGGGCGTGGCGGTGATGGATTTGAGCAAACGTCGGACTGTGCGACCCAAGAACATGCAGTCGAGCCCCTCTTCCAGCCCGTGCGTCTTAGCCGATAATACCCTTTACTGTTCCGCCAAGGCCGCTTTCACCCCCGGAATCAAGGGGGGGATTGATGCATCGACGGTTGAAGCTCAAACCCGGCAGACGATGCGCAACCTGCTGGACGGCTTGGAGCAGGCAAAGATGAACTTCTCGAATGTTGTCGCCACCCATGTGTACCTCGACGATGTTCGAGACGCCGATCGGCTCGACCGGGTATACGCCCGGTACTTTACCGCCAGGGCTCCGGCAAGGACGGTCATTCAACCGGCGACGCCAACGAATCGAGTTCCGGATGCCGGAGGGCAGAGCCGCGGACCTCAAAGGCGGAGGTTCGCGCTACCACTGGAAGAGATTTCCATCATCGCTGTGAAATGAGCACGCTCACTTGCTCAAAGTCATCTTGTTGAGGTCTCTAATATGAACAAGCTGGTTGTTATTCTTTTAAGCGCGACATACTTGCTGGGTGCGGACAGGCCTGTCGATTTAACATTTCTGCATCGATACCTTCCTGGCATCGCCGCAAAGTCTTCCGATGTCAGCACAGAGAACTGCCATTACAAGCCCGTGTTCGGCGAGGGTGATTCCGTCACCGGTATAGTGAGGGGAGTTGCGCGGTTCGGCGAGGTCGTTGTTGACCCGAACGGCGCCTGCGCGACGGTGGTGTATAAAGCGGAAGAGCAGATATACTTCATCCTGGATGGTTCAGGAGTGCTGAGCTACGGCAGTGAAAAGGTCCCGATTCACAAGAACGACTACGTGTATCTTCCCCCCGGAATCACCCATGCTGCTTCAGACAATTCGGGCCTGCCACTCCGCCTGATTGTCATGGGATTTAAGATTCCATCGAGCACCACGATTACCGTGCCGCCAAAGCTCCAAATGGCAAATATCGATGACGTCAAAGAGCAGACCGTGGGGGGCCACCCGCCCTCGGTCCTATACCAACTTCTGCTGGGTGACAGGAAAAGCACTCGCGACAAGATTGCGGCCGGGCACGTGGTCACCAGTCTCTTCGTCATGGACTTCGCGCCTGGGGGCACCAATGGCCCTCACCACCACGACAATGAAGAGGAGATCTATCTCGTGTTGGACGGCCACGGTGATATGGTCGCGGGTGGAGGGATGGACGGCATAGAAGGTCGTTACCCGGCAGGGGCCGGTGATGCCTACTTTTTCCGGCTAAACTGCACGGTTGGGTTTTACAATGAGCCGAACGCGAAAGCCCGAATTCTCGCAGTCCGCTCCTCGTACCCTTTCTCAGGGCGGTGAGTGCGGCTCACGCGCAGAGATGTTCCCTCCATGTGTCACCCTGAGCCCCGCGGGAGAGGGCAAACACCGCTTTTTCAATAACCCAATTTCCTTCGACCCGAACCGTTCGGGTTCAAGTGTTTACCTCTAACCATTCCACCGGGGAGCCATCGTCGGTGCGCTCCCGCAGGGGAATGGTGAGCGTCCCGTTCTTGACGGGGATACTTACGCTCTTGCCAAGGCGGTTTCCCCAGGCATGTTCGATCATCTCGGCTGGCTTCACTTCCCCCCCAGCGCGCCTGATCGTGAGCTCACCGTCGCCGTAGGGAACGATGGCGAGCCTGGAGGCATGCCCGATACCTTCAGCGGTCTTGGATGCAACCACCAACGAGGCGCTTGTCTCCGCCAAATCCGCATACCTACCTGCGCCCTTGCCTCCCAACCCATCGCAAGTCCGCAGGGCCAGCAGAACGACCTCGCCATTTTCCAATCGCGCCCAAGAGGGCGAGCGGGCGCCACGCGTGGGGGTGATATAGTCTGCACCAATCGGTCTGATGCTGAAGGTATTCGATGCCCGGAGCAGTTGCGCCAGACCGTTGTACTTGGCCACGCGCTCCGGGGTCGGGCCCTCGTCTTCCTCGTCACCCGAAAAGCTGTTCAAGGAACCGAGGGCGCCGACCACGGCGGAGTCAAACCAGATTTCCGGCATCGTGGACCAGTCGTAACCTCCCGAGCCGTAGGTGGGCATCCCGATCTCCCCCAGAAGGCCGCTGAAGAAGAAGCGCCGGTTGGCTTCGAGATCGTATTCCTTTGCGCACATGAACATGTCATCCGGACTGTGCAAGTCAAAGTACTCGTTGAAAAGTGGTGAGAGCGAGTAATACATCACCACCAAGTCGGGATTCTCCTCCCGCATCGCCTTGATGACAACCTCCAGACCTTTGGCCAGCAGCCGCTCTCCTGCCCACTTCATGTCGCCCGGCGCTCCCTCGCCCAACCCTGGAAGCTCGTATCCAAAATCGAACTTCACCAGGTCAAGTTGGTAACGCCGGATAAACTTCCTGGCTTGACGCGCCAGAGCTTCTTGAACCTCCGGCTGAGTGAAATCGAGAAGATAGTAACGGATGTGGCCCTCCGCCCTTACAATGGGTTTGCCGTCCGCGCCGCGCAACACATGAGTTGTGGTCAGGCCCAAGTCGCGAGGGTCTTCGCAACGCATGAATGCGGCCCACATCCCCAGGTGATGGCCATCGGATCGGATACGTTTCAGGACCTCCTCGAAATGTGGGAACCTCTCGGTGGAATGCTCCAGAAGACCGTATCTTCCTTCCCACTTGGCGTCGATCACAAACGTCCGGGGCTTCATCCCCGAGGCCCTCAATCCGTCATAGATTGAGTTCAGGAGTGGCTCGTCGAATTGGTCCCACCCTTTGCCGGAAGCCACCTCCGCGCCCCAGGTGTTGAATTGAGGGGATAAGAGGACCGCATTCTTATGCGAGGAGTTCTTCTTCTCTGCAATGATTCCTGCCCTGACCAGGTCAAGGTAATAGTGCCGGATCGCTTCGTAGTAATTAGGACCGGTCACCCAGCGCCACTTGGCCCCCAAAGTGAGTTTTCCGGGGCCGCGTAAGTGCTTCCAAAGGTCGCTTCGGTAGCTCAGAATTGGGCTGTGTCTGTCACCGCTGATCTCAAAATGGAGGTCACCTGCGGGAACGTCTGCCAGGCCGCAGCAGAAGGCGTCTGAGAGATGTTCGAGCATCGCTCCCTTCGTCGCGGAACCCGAGTTCAGATGAAAGCCGCAGAAATAGTGTGCGGGGAGACCCCATTGTTGCAGCAGTCCTGAAACGGAGGAGCCATGCCCCAGCCAGAGCGTAACGTTCAATCCCATCCCGGGTGGTACAAGTGGACTTAGAGCAGAGGACTCACTGATCCCCGGAACAACCACGTGGCTGCTTTCGAGAGAAGGTTCAGCCCGCCCTTCTTTGCACTCGGCGAAATAGTGGACGGAAACAATGTCTTCGGAAGCCGGGGTTTCGTAGACGAAAGGGTCTAGCCAGAATCCGGTTTCATCGTAGCGCCAAATCACTTGCAGACGCGCTCCGCCGTTCACTCCTTCATAGTTGACCGTGAGCTTGCCGTCTTTAACCTCGTGGCCCACGGCCTTGCCGGAAGTGCACCGGGTAGCTGCGCTGCCGGAATCCGCGGACACCGTGATCGCGGGCTGCATTACCCCTGAAGTCACGAGCCGGCCCTTCTTATCAAGCAGGCGGAAACGATCGTCCCGTGCCGACCATTCAAAAACGTATGAAGCGCCTTCCATGCGCACGATCCCGTTGCTCTCGCTCGCCGTCACCGGCTGCACAGGCGCAGCGAACATCCGGTCGGCCTGCGCCGACAGCAGGCCTGCGGCGGAAACCTTCAGGAAGTGCCTCCGGTCAAAATGGTTCATGGTTCAATGCTCCTTGGTAGGGAATAGTCTCGGTCCATAGCGCGCGAATACTCTAGCAGAGATTTGGGCCGCCCGCCTGCGACATCTCCAACATTCTCCAGAGGCGACGGCGCGGGCAAATCCCAATTCTGAATTGCTTCCGTCACCGCGCTGCCTGCCCTTTTTGCTACTGAACAGCCCCGCATGGAGCGAGCGTGGACGGGCCGAGGCCAGTGCCCGATAGCGGTCCTTCTTCCCGCTTTTGGCTCGTGAGATCTTCACTTACGATCCTCACCGGCCAGTGCTTCACCAACACGGGTCACCTTACACCTGACACTTGGCACCTGCCCTCTTTCTAGTGGTATCATTAAGTGGAAGGGGCGACAAAAATGAGAGAAATAGCCATCATGGGTGCGGGGATGACTCCGTGCCGTTCCCGCTGGATTGAGAAGACCTTTTGGGAATTGGCGCAGATGGCAGTGAGTGAGGCGGTGCGTGACGCCGGGATCCATATCCAGGAAGTCGACGCCGGCGTGGCAGGGATCTACAACGACATTTTTGAGTTCCAGGCAATCCCCGAAAGCGGCCTGCAAGGCATCGTAGGGCTTCAGAACAAGCCCTTGATGAGGGTCTCGAACGGGGGCGCCACCGGGGCCTATGCAATGCTGGCGGGTTACAACATGATCGCCAGCGGGCAGTATGACCTCATGCTGGTCTTGGGGGTGGAGAAGGCACTCGATTGTTATGACTTCGAGGCTGAGAGCCCCACCCCTGCTGTGGTACAGGCAATCGGTTATTCGTGGGACCCGTGGTTCGAGCGGCCGCTTGGCGCACATGCCTCCGAAAGCTATGCGGAAGTAGTCCAGGCCTATATGGATGAGCATCCCGGAGACCTCGCTCCCATGGCGCGCGCCAAGATAGTTGAACTCTTCTGCGAACACGCGCAGAACAATCCCTACGCACAGCGGCTGGGTGAGAAAGTAACCGCAGAGCAAGTGCTCCACTCGCGTTACGTGGTTTACCCCATTCGAGCCCTTGAAACCTGCGTGTACACGGAGGGCGCCTGCGCATTGATTTTTGCCTCAGGGGAAATGGCGCAGAAAATCAAAGAGCGGACGGGCCGTGAACCGATTTGGATAACGGGCGTCGGAGCCGCGAATGAACCCTACTTCGTCGGGAACGACATTACGCGCTATAAAGTCCTGCATCGCATCTATTCGGATCACCTGGCCACACGAAAGGCGTTGCAACAGGCTCGGCTCACCATTGACGATATTCAGGTGATCGAGCTGCACGATGCTTTCATCCCCCAGGCGATGATCACACTCGCCGAAATGGGCGTGGTACCGCTCGGGCACGGCAACGACCTGGTCGAGGAAGGCATCATCATGCCGGGCGGGAAATTCCTGGTGAATCCCTCGGGCGGACTCGTGTTCGGCGGGCACTTCGTTGGGGGGTCCAACATGATGTCGGCCTGGAGCGTCATGCGGGAACTGCGCGGGAAGAACCTCGAGCACGGGCTGGTGCACGGCACAGGCGCATCGCTTTCCATGTATGGTGTGGCCATGGTGCTGGAAAGGAGAGTTTGATCATGCCCAGGAGAAAGAAAGTGCCGGTGATTTCACCTGCCATGCTTCCCAAAGCGGGGATTAGGGAAGTCAAGGCAGGAGGCAGTAAATACCTTCTGCGAAATGATGTCATGTTCACTGCCATGCAACACACCCAGGGGGAATTCTCCGATTTCTTTCGATCGCTTCGGGATGAAGGCAAAATCTTCGGCCACCGTTGCCCGCAGTGTAAGCACCTGATCATCCCGCCTTTCATGAAGCGTTGCCCGGCATGTAATTTCATCGAGATGAGCAAGGAGTACGTAAGGGACTTGGGCCTCATGGCTGCCAGTCCGGTGATCACTATCTTTGCTCCCAGCCGTTTCAAGGGCCAGGTGCCGTTTGGCACGGGCCGGGTGTTTCTTGAAACTCTGGACGGTAAACTCAGTGATACCGCCATGCTCATCAGAGTTCGAACCACACGGGGAACGGTCCGGCCGGGGATCTATGCGAAAGGCACGCCCGTAAAAATCGCCTTCCGGGACGAAAGGAATGGCGAGATCGGAGACATCTTTGCGGTGCCCCAGGCTGAGCTTACGGCTGAGCAACTGGCCAAGAGTCCCTTGCTTGAAAGCGAGATCGAGTGGGGACGGCTCTCTGAACATGAATTAGGCCAGGCCACTCCGCAACTTCAGGAAGCCTTGCGCGAAGTTAAAATCCATTTCCAGAAACTCGCCCAACTGATCCCCCAAAGCGCGCGAGCCACTGCCAATCTTGCTCACTGGAATCGCATTGTCAACGTTCAGACGGGCGGCGGGGATTTCAGTTTTGCGGTGGAGAAGGGAAAGTTGCGGGTGCAAGATGAGAGTACCGAAGGAGCGGATTTGGTCTTAAGCGTAAAGGACCCCGCTGTTCTCCTTGCTTGGTTGCGCGATAGTACTGAAGGCATCGGGGAAGGATTTGAAAGCCCGGCGTTAACCGATCTGGTTGTCGAAGGAACGCTGGTGCTGAATAAACCCGAGCTGGAAACCATCACTCGCCTCGATCGCGTGCCCCGCTCCCTTCGACGAGACCACGTCCACAAAGGTCAAAGCTTAACGGCTGGAGGTTAAAGGATAGAAGGCCAAGGGAGAGGGGTTGAATACTTTCACCCTTACTTCACCCTTTGCGCCTCATCCTTTGCCCTTCCTGCCGGATTTCCTCGAGCGCTTCAGGATTGGTGAGCGACCCCGTACTTTCCAGCCTTTTTCCTTCATAGACCATGCGAACCAGCTTACGCGGGATCTTGGCCGCCAAGTTGAGGGGAAGCTGACTTACAAAATAGACCTCGTCCGGCTGAGCCAGGGGATCGTAGGTCCGTTTTATATGGGCCCTCAACGTCTGAACGAATCCTTCAGGGTCGGCGGGCGGAGGTGAATCAAGTACCACGAAACAAACTATGCGCTCTCCTTTAATGGCGTCCTCCGCTCCGATGGCGACGGCCTCTCGCACGCGCGGCGGTCCGGGGAACGCCACCAGCTTTTCTTCAATTTTTGCCGGGTCGTGCTTCACGCCGCTGCGCACAATTAAGTCGTCGACCCGGCCCAGAAGATACCAATAGCCATCTTCATCAACCATGGCGCGGTCACCGTGGACCCAAAGGTTCGGACCACGCGGGAAGTAGGTGTTGAGATAAAGCTCCGGGTTCCCCAGGAACCCCCGCGTCATGGAGGGGAAAGGCTTGCGGCAGACGAGGTAACCTGCTTCCCCGCGTACTGGCTCCCCTTTTTCGTCACAAACGTCCACGGCCATGCCCAGCCCGGGGCCTCCCACCGTCGAGGGTTTAAGGGGCATGACCGGCAGAGGGGAAACGAGGCAGCCGATAACCTCCGTCCCGCCCGAGACGTTCATAATCGGGCAGCGCCCCTCGCCAAAGGTTTTGAAGTACCACTCCCACGTCGGCGCGTCCAACGGACTACCCGTCGAGCCCAGGATGCGAAGGGTGGACAGGTTATGATTGGAGAAGGTCTCTTCCCGGCTGGCGAGCTCGCGAAGAACCGCAGGCGTGCACCCGAAAATAGAGATCCTGTACTTTTCAATCAGCTCGAATAAACGATGCGCGGTGGGGTAAAGGTGCGTGCCTTCGTAGAGGACAAGAGCGGCGCCGAAAAACAATGCCCCAATAATCTCCCAGGGGGCCATCATCCAGCCAATGTTCGTTAACCAGTAAAAAACATCGCTCGAGCGGCAGTCGAACGCAAAACCAATTTCTTTGGCGACCTGCGCCAGGGTTCCCCCCTGTGTGTGGACAATCGTTTTTGGCCTGCCCGTGGTTCCGGAGCTATTAAGGATCAGCGCCGGATGTTCAGCTTCGAGGGCTTCAGTTTCCAAAACTCGCCCATCGTTGCTGCCCTTTATAAAGGAATCCCAGGCTACACATTTCGATCGCTGGGCCAACCCGTTGCCAAGGCGTTCAACGATCACCATCCGGCCCACCCACGGCGCGCGCTCCACCACCGCGCTGTGGATGTCCTCGGAACTTACCCGGCGGCCGGCACGCGGGTACCCATCGTTAAGGAAAAGGATTTTCGCCGGGGCATGCTGGAGATGCAGCACTATCTCCCCGGGGGAAATCCTTGCCGGCAGTTGCATGCACACACCGCCAACCTTGAATGCGGCGAGCATTACAGTGACTGCCTCCGGAGAGATGGGCATGCACATGGCGATGTAGTCGCCCTTCCGGATGCCAAAGTGTTTCATGGCGGAGGCGAGGCGGTTCACGGCATCATAGAGTTCCTGGTAAGTGAAGGTTCGTGAAGATCCCTCGTCCGACTCGAAAAACACGGCGGTTTTGGACCCCTTACCATCGCGGACGTGGCGGTCGAGGCAGTTATGAACGATGTTGAGTTTCCCCCCCAAGAACCACTTGGTCCAGGGCATGCCCTGCGAGTCATCATATAGGCGTGAATATTTGCGGGACCACTCGATTCCAAGGTGCTCCAGGGCGGCGTCCCAGAACCAATCGATATCAAGGGTTGAGCGGCGGATGAGCTCCTGCCACGACTGAATACCGTGGCATTCCATAAATCGCCCCACCCTGGAGCGGCTAAGGTAATCGCCGCTCGGTTGCCATAGAAATTTACCCATCGTTTCCCTTCTGTTATCAAACCAATTCTCCCACATTTTGCTCTAATACAGTATAGGTGGAGGCTACGGATGGCGGCGCGCGGACTTCCCACAGAAATCTTTCAGGACGATGATCTTTGGCTGCTTGCCAAGGCAGTGCATGATTTCGGCGAGCGCGAGCTTGTGCCGTACCTTAGGGAGTTAGGCAAGGAGGAGTTTCCGGACAAATTCCTTCCGCTAGCCGCCGCGAGTGGGTTTCTGGGCACGGCCATCCCTAGCGAGTTCGGCGGTCAAGGGGGAACGCTGCAAGGGTTCCTGCCTCTCATCGAGGGTATCGCAGCTTATGATGGGTCGTTGGCCCTGACGCTTGCTGCTCATGAATCGCTTGCCACCACCCATGTGCTGCTGGGGGGCAGCGACGAACAAAAGCGAAAATACCTTCCAGCATTGGCGACAGGCAGGAACGTCGGGGCGTGGTGTCTCACTGAGCCCCAGGCGGGCAGCAACATATTTAATGATATGAGAGCAAAGCTCTCCAGAACTTCGCAAGGCTGGATACTGAGCGGAGAAAAGACCTTCATCACGAACGGATGTCACGCCGATCTCTATGTCGCCATAGCGCGGGCCATCGGCCAGGACGGGCAAGACGCAGGTATTACCGCCTGCGTTGTGGAAAGGCAAGGCAATCAAAACGGCATCACCTCCACGCCGCTGCACGGCAAAATGGGTATGTGGCGCACTGACACCGCGACGGTGAAATTTGATAACGTCTTTATTGCTGAGGATTTTATTTTGGGTCCAGTCGGAAGCGCCGGACAGGTGGCGCGACGTGTCCTTTTGCGGGGAAGAATTGGTGTGGCGGCGCTTGTCCTGGGCCTTGCCCGAGACTCGCTCGAGCGGGCGACCAGTTACACCAAGACGCGAAACATCGGCAAGGCGACACTTTTTGAGCAACAGCTTACTCGCGCGAAACTTTCCGGCATGGAAGAAAGTTTGTGGGCGGCGTGGCAAGCCGTGCGTAGCGCAGCCCGCCTGGCTGATCAATCCCAGCCCTTCAAGGTGCAGGCGTGCATGGCCAAGGTGTTTGCTTCGGAGACCGCGCTGCGCATTGCCGACGAGGCCATCCAACTCCTGGGCGGCTACGGGTACATGAGGGATTACAAGGTCGAACAGAATTATCGCGACGCGCGCCTGTTGACCATTGGGGAAGGCGCCTCCGAGATCCTGCGGCTTGCCATCGCCAGGAATTTGGGAGAGCCAGGGTTTGGCGGTGAGGACCTCATGCCTTCACTCGCGAGCCTGGAGAGTGATGCCGGATTGAGGGGCAGATCTGCGAGCTCCGCCTGGGGCCCGTCTCATAATGCCTTTCAACTTGCCAGCGATTCCTTCCGGATTGCACTTGACCAAATCAAAAAGGATGAAGGGTGCGGTGATTTGTCTTCGGGTTCGCAGTCCACTGCAATTGAGGTTGCAGACCTGAGCACCAAACTATGGGTGGCCGGCCAGGTGATCCGCTCCGGCGCTCAGCTTGACAGCCGTGGGACGGCTTCCGGAAATATATTGTCTCTCGCAAAATCTTTTCTTATGAGAGCTTCCATCGAGGTCTGCCACGAGGCCATGGACCTTCTTCGAGCGAACGGCCAGACCGACGAGAGGCTGCTGAGCAACTACGCAGCAGTGATCCAGATTGCCGCAAGAAACCGCTCTGCCGAATCTACTCCACTGCTCTATGCCGAACGGCCATGACGTTTGCGTATTGACGTTCGAGCCGGCTCTGAAGGCTGGGGGACAGGCAAATGCGGTGTTCCTGTTCGGGATTTAGTTGGATCGTCACGGTCAATTCTCCAGGCGAATTCGGCGATCTCCCGCTGATGCCAATGTAGAGGCGACGTTAGGTTATGTCAAACAAACTGTAAGGCGGGGCAGGCGGCGAGTGCCGCTGCAGAGGCCCTGCGACATCAGACCCAGAGGATTTTGAGGGCAGTGCCCACGCGTTCGAAGTCCTTGTCACTCGTGACCAAGATCGCCATCCTGGCTTGGGCGAGGGCAGCGGCGAAGCTGTCGGCGTAGGGAAGATCGAACTGAGCCTTGAGGCTTGCAGCCAGCTTGCCGAGTTCCATGTCAACGCCGACAATCTCAATGGGAAGCTGGGCGATCTCTTGCAACTTGGCCTCCGCCGCTTTTGCCCCGCGTGCGCGCCAGACCGAGTAATAAACCTCGCCCCAGTTGACCACCGACATCGCGAGCGGCTGTTTGGCCTCCGCCGCCTTCGCCAGCAGTTCTTCGACCTTCCCGGCCCCCGCGCGGTCCTCGAAAAAGGTCATGAGGGCACTCGCATCCAACACGTAGGTTTTCATAGGGTGCGCTCGCGCTTACGCTCCTCGAGCAGGGCTCCGAGCGCTGAGGGTTCCCCTTTGAGCGACCCACGCAGGCCGCGAATGAATTCGCGGGTGACGGGCTGAACGATGATACGCCCTTCATCTTCCATAAAGGTGACCATCGTCCCCTTTTTGATCCCGAATCGGCGGCGCAGGCGAGCGGGAATGACGAGCTGTCCCTTGGTGGTGACGACGCTGGTTTCGATCTTCATTGGGCACCTACCCTACACTATTTCTTACCATGTTTAGCCAAGTAAGCCAAGGTATTTCATTCTTACCTGGACGAGGGCGTTGGACCAACAACATAGACTTGCCTCTGTTATTGAGGCAACAGGTCAAGACTCACAATTCAAGCTGAAATCTGAAGTTGAGAGGCCCTTTTCCGTTCCAACCCGCTGGGTTCAGAGGACGTTTATCCAGGACGTGTTGGCACAAACCAAGGCGGGTTGACGAGGGAGCAAGCGCTGGGAATGAAGCTGGGCCTAGCCGACGCCTAAGGCGTCATTGCAAGAATAGTTGCAAGAATAGTTGACGGCGAACACGGGATGCGCTATCTGTTTCCTCCGAGGCGTGGGAAAGATCTCAATTCCTGCCCACAAACTCCGTTGCGTAGGGGAATTCGGAAGTCACATCGCAAGAGGGGGCCACTCATGAAAGTTCGGCGGAGAGAATTTATTGAAGTCCTCGGCGCATCGGTAGCCTCGGTTTCTTTCCGAGGTCTCCACGCCACGGGCGGAGCGGGAAGTGGAAATGAGATGATCGAGAAAGGCGGGTGGCGGTTGCAGGTGACGTTGGCGGGGGAGATCGTGTCGTTCACGGATGGGAAATTGGAGTTGCTCAATCACCGTCTGGGCGACAACCGGCCTCGGGTCGTGGTGGGGGGGATGAGGCAATACAATTGTGACCGGCCGAGCGCCTCACGTCAGGACGGCGCCAAGCTGGTATTTCACTACGATTTTTCCGGCAGGGATGACTTCTCGGTGAATTACGAACTGGAGCTTGTGGACTTGCCGCAGAGGATCGTGGCACTGAAGCAGAAGGTTGGGATACAGGCTTCGACCAATATCCACGACGGCGTAAAACTGATGCTGCCGCAAAACATCCAGTTGCCCTTCGAGAGGCGGAAGGTATTTGTGCCGTTGAAGAACGGGATTGGGCGGCGGAAGCCGATCCTGGGGTTCGAGAGCGAGAACGAATACGTGTACGTGATGGCGGGGGGATATGAAGCGATGGGGAAGCCGCAATTGCTGGCGATTCCCATGGTGGATGAATACGCGGACCAGACGGACCTGCGCTTGACGCACTGTACGGACCCCTATTTCACCTCCTACTTTTATCTGGCGCAGGGGGAGAAAGCAGGGAAGTTCAATTGTGTGTATCTGGGGCAAGTAGGAGTACAGAAGGAAGAGCGGGCGGTGTACACAGGTCTGCACCATGGGGATGAGAAGGCGGCGATGCAGGTGTTTTATGCGACCTCGTTGGCGGAGGTGAAAGCGGGGCCGGACTGGCTGCACGAAGTGGCGATGGTGGATTACGACTATTTGAGCAAAAACGGGCAGGGGTGGTTCACGGACATTGATGCGCTGACAAAACTCATTGCCCCGGAAGAACGCCGCAAGGTTTTCCTGGCTTTGCATGGGTGGTATAGCTGCGTTGGGGAATACGCGTTCGACTGGCGGAAGGGGACATTGCTCAAGGAATGGACAGCCTTCCCCAACGCCGCAGACCCACACTTCCAGTCGCTGCCGGATGCTCCGGATAGCGGGACCGGGTACATTTGGCATGCGAACTCGGTGCAGGCCACACGGCCTGTGCGCATGTCACTTGCCGATATGCACCGGCGGATACGTTACGCGAAGGACAAGGGGTTCAGGGTGGGAATCTACTATGCCGACGGCATGAATGCGACCGATGGTTTGAAGGAAATCTATGATCCCAGCAAGGTGCTTCGCTGGGGGGGCTGGGAGGGTCCGGACACGAAGGGGAGAGCCTATGCTCAGAATCCACTCCACCCGGAGGTGCGGGAGTTTTATCTGCGATACATCCAGGCCTTGCTGGAGGAGTACGGAAATGAAGTGGACGGCTTCATCTGGGATGAAACTTTCGTGGTTGCCCCGAGTGATTTGGGACCGCAGGCTGCGCCCGGATACGCGAGCCGGGGAATGATGACGCTGGTGAGAGAAGTGGCCGCGAGGGTGGCCAGTTTCAACCCACAATCGGCGTTCTTTGCTTCGGATGACCTCGGGGCGTCTTTTCAATTTGATCAAGCTGCCCCCTATTGCCTGGTTGCCCATGGCACCTATCAAGATAGTTGGTGCACTCCGGAGGCTTGGCCGTATGGACTTTTCCCCAATTGCCGCAACGTCCTTTGGTCCTGCAACTGGGCGCCCGTTACGCGTTTCGAGTACAGCCGCTATGCCGTCGAGACTTTTGCTGTTCCTGTCCCCATCTCCAACGGGTCGTTCGGGGATGACATCGGCATAGGTGAAATGACCTCCGCACAGCAGCGGAAAATAATGGAACTGTTCGATCAGCGGAAAAAGGAAAGGATGGACATCAGTTGGGTCGAAGAAGAGCCATCGAAGCCGAAGTACCAGGGGAAAGAAGTCAGGTTCAAATGGAGCCTTTAGCCCGCAAGTCTTGCCAGGGGTGTGGAAGAGCGGGGCTGAACAGGCTGCGGAAAAACTCTTCGAAAATTTCATTCTGAGCGAAGCGGAGCGGAGCGAAGAAACCCGCTCTGGACTTTTCCGCCAACCAACAGCAGGGCGATCCCCCAAGGCGGGATGACACACCGCTGGAATACAGCACGATCGGAGAGGTGACCAATCACGCCGTAGACCTGAAGCATGGAGGCGCTACGCCCGCTTGCAGTCATCGAGCGCCTGCGCAGAGCGGCGGGTTGGGTAGAGTGGCTCTCCATATGATTGACCGTGGGTTTGTCTCGCACGGAAAACCCCGATTTCTTGAAATCGGTCTTGACTTAACGGAATCGCCTGCTATGATTTCAGCCGTGCCACCAAGCTTGCTAGCCACTCTATTCAAGCTTTCGAGCACCCTTTGGTCCCTGTGGAAAGGGGTCTGGTCGCTCCTCGGACCTCTCGGGACCGTTGTCCAGTGGCTATTCCATACAAAAGAGAACTTCTATCTTTTCGCGAAGCGGCAGCAATTCTGGCTGCTCAACAAGACGACTTGGTGGAGCGCCAGTTTTCAATTTGAGGTACCGAGCGACAAGCTCGATAAGTTGCCTGGCCTCGTGGCATCGGTCACCAAATCTCTCGAAGGCCAAGACGGCTTCCAGGTTTTCCGTGATCTGCCCGAACACAAGACGGTCAGATCCGCAGGCATAATTTTTGACCTCGATGGGAGCGCGGAGTTCCTCCACATTCAGATTTCCGATCAGAAGATCTCCTTCCGCGACTCCCGCAGACTGATCGAAAATCAATTGTTCCCGCTTTTGGAGACAATTGAATCATCTGTCGGTGACTGTCATCGACAATACTCGCTGACCGCAAAGTTCGATACCCACATGAACCCTTATTTCTCGACATATCTTGCCCGATTAGACAATCGACTGATTCTTTCGTTCGACTGCAAATACCGCCTGGACGATTTGCCAAGCTCTCCGTTGGTGTCCGTGAACAGAGATAGCATCAGCGTCGTAGCTGGTTCAAGGGAGCAGTTCCGTCTGGCATCATTGAGAGTTTTGGCCCTTTCCAGCCCGTAAACAGCGGAGGTGCTCAATGCCGAGTGGAACATTTGTGCCTTTCGAAGTGGTACGCTTCCCTAGTAACCGAAAAACGCTAAAGACTGAAGAAAGGCGACCGCGGGGCAGTGATGACCCGCAAGCAGACCCTGTCTATACGCAGCTAGCCTTTTCCACTCACAAAGTTGCCGGCAACTTTGAACAGGCCATACTAACGCACCGAAAGGGAGTGTACGTCGAAGGATTTTGGCACGGCACCCCCATTACACATATAGTCGAGCAGAAGAAATTTGATGCTTACTTCGACGTGAATCAGAAGATTCTCATTACCCGTGCCCGCAAGGAGACCGCGCTTTCAGCCGTTGAAGCTCTAAACGACGAGTTCAAGGATATCTTTCAACTACGGACCATCGGCCTGGATTTCGCCCAGATAATTCCCAGGGCGGTGAACGTGATCGGCTCCTGGTTCAAAGGCATGCAGTTCACGAACGTTCGAACCGAGGCCGCGTTCGGCAGCGGAATAAACAATGACCCAGAATTCAAAAGGATGGCCGCTCTCGGCAGGCATAGCAACTTGGTTGTCGTCATGCACTTTGGTAGCGACATGTTCAAAGTTAATCTCTCCAAAGAGGGATCGGTATACTTCATGGATGAACACCCGTTGCAAACCTGCCTCAGTTTTGTTATGCATCTCCGCAAATACAGATTGGACGAACAGCCGAGTCAAAAGTCTTCCCCAAAGGCTGCGACGGCCTAAGTGGCCACTGTCAGCAAGCGTAGCGTAGACCTCCGCAGTTGAGTTCTACGGTTCTTCCTCAGATTCGCGCCTCCGAATCCAAAAGCAAACTCACCAGGTCAATCGCTAAATCGGCTCTTTTTCAAGGTGAGTTTTTCTCTCGGCTTCGCCGGCCCTACCGTCAAGGGTACTTCTTTGCATATTCTCCCCGCATGCCGGCAATGTCAGAGTCCAGGGTTCGACGGGCGAGAACGAATTGATTAGGAAACCACTCAGCCAAGCGGCGTGAGACCCCATCGGCGTTCTTGATGAAATCCATGGCGGCGCTTTGCGAACCCTGGTCAAGAGTCGCGCGGAAGCGGTTGCGAAGTGAGTTCCATCCGTCGTCGAGGCTGCCATCCACCAACCGACCGGGATACAGCTCGACAAGGTCTTTGAGCGCTGATCTTTGTTCAGGCGTTTGTCCAAGGTGCGCGAGGGCTTGGCCGATCGACCGGTCCGGGTCGTAAGCCTCCGGATTCCACAAGTAGTCGGCTATGGTAAGCATCGGTATTCGATTGGCTTCGTTCTGAGGGCTCAGGGAATTGGCAATAAATCCATCCGCAACTTTCGCCAGCCGCGGGCCGCGACCCATCAGCGGGCCCAGGTGCAGCGTCGGGTTCTGGTCGTTGACCGGGTAATTGTCCCAGATGAATAACCGGTGCCGGGAGAGCCGCTTGTAATATTCCGCTTCCTCGGCCGTGATCGTCAGCGAGCACACTTCGGGGCCAGTCCAGAAAAGGTACACGTCCGGATCGAGCTTTTCCGCTAGTTCTTTCGTGTACCGCACCCCCGGCGTATCCCCGGTCCCCAGCCGCGGACTGGACTCTCCCGCCTTGCCATGAGGCCCGGCATACCAAGTCGGGCAGAAGATCATTTGCGCCTGGGGATCCCTGGATCGAAGCCTCTGAAAAACGGCGTTGACCAATTTCGCCTGGCCTGCTGCGTCGATTCGTTGCGCGATGTCGTCAAGAGAAATGTTGAACCATTTGACGCCCAGGCTTTGCATCCAGGTGTAGTGCTCCCAGAGTTCGTCCAGATCCTTCGGGTCATCGTAGTCGAAAGGCCGATCCGAATTGAGATTCGGGTTCATGCTGAAACAGAATTGAATACTGTGCGCCTGACATTCGCGTACGATGCGTTCGAAGTCGTACTTCTTTGCCTGCGGCAGAGGCTTGTGCCAGTGATTCGCCTTGCCGGAAGGAATTCCTGCCCAAGTGTCATGGACTTCTAAATCCCAAAGCGAGGTGTAACAATTCATAAGGAAATTCATTTTGTACTTGGCCATGACCGGAATCTCAGCCAGGTACTGCGCGGGCACCCACGCCCAGCCTTTGATCCCACGGAACGTGAAACCCGGCGCCACGCCTTTCGCCGATGCCCCTTCAGGCAGGAGATGTATCTTCTCCGGCAATGCCACACGGAAGGTCGGCGTGTGCGAATCCGGACCAGCTTGGTTGTGACCCGCCGGGGCGAGGCGGCCCTCCATGCTGCGAAGCATGAACCATAGCGGAATAGAGCAGATTGCAGCAAAAACAATGATTCGCCGCAGGGTAGTGACCCTGTTCATTGTCACATAAGCGGACGCGATCTCTGCCCAAGTAGCGGCTGGAAATTTGAGAATCATGACTAGCCTCCGTTTCCCGGTCGATCATTGCAGCACCCTAAGAATGCCCAATCGTAGTGAGAAATGAGGGCTACGCCGGGGTCAGTCGGAAACATGCCAGGCCCAGCGGTTCGATCTGCACAGGCGTTCGGAGAAACAAATAACCCTCTTGCATCGTTCCTTGAACCTGGAGCTGTATGGATCTTCCCTCAGGCGTCAGGTATTCGACCCGAAGTGCTCCTTCAAAAGGACGGGCCATCCGGAAGCTGACATGCGGCAGCGGATCCACGCTGAGATTGGCAATTGCTATAAGTACCGCCTTCTCGCCATCGCGCCGGAAAGGGCAGACGTTTGGTGCGTCTTCCACGAACAAAGGCAGAGGTCCTTTGTTGAGCCATTCCAGCATTCTTTTAAGAACTGCCTGCCGTTTCCAGCCCCGGAAGTCCAACATATACAGGTCACCGCGCGAGCCGCTTTGTGGAATAACCCCGATGCGCCCGCCGGATGCATTCTCGAATAACGTCATCCCGGGTACAGAAAAGCTTCGGGCCGGGCCGAACATCTCACTGACGACAATGGCCTCTGCAACGGGATCCAGACGGTACTTGTAAGCTTCGGCGCTAGTCTCATCCCGGTTCAGGAATTTCCCTGCGAAATGTCCATTGGTCATTTCTTCGTAATTGGCTGCCGCGACGGGATCACAACTCTTTACCCCGATTTCCTGCCCGAGTCCGCGTTTAACAAGAAGAGCCGCGGCGTCGCCGTCCATCAGGACTTTCCCTTTCAGTACGTTTCGGATTTCCTCCTCACTACGCTCCTCCAGGTAGGAGAGGCTAGCCAGCTTCACGTCATCGGGGTGAAAGGTTGTAGCAAAACCGAGAAGGTCCATGGCTCCTTCCCAGCATTCAGGCGCCGGCAAGTCAGTCATCCGATTCCCATTCACCTTTCGATGCATCGGGAAACGGCCATCCCACAAAATCTGTAAGCCGCGCTCCTTTCCGCATTCTGCTGCCCAACTGGCAATGCCACTGAAATAACCCACAGAATTTCGCAGCATGGCGTCAATGGCCGAATCGTAATCAAACCTCGTCTCATCAAAACTGTGAATATCCAGGGTGACATCGGGGGAAGCCAACAACATGCTCAGGGCGATTTGTAAGCGAGTCAGCCGAACCGATTTGGAAAACCTTGTAAACGGATAATTCTCCAATTCCGGCGTGAAGCGCATCTTGCTGCCCAGCAGCATTTGTAACTTCCTCATCGTCCCGAGGTTGCGCGCCACGTCCCGGTGAGTGTCCTCCGAATATGAGCCAATGCTGGGTCGAAGAACGGGTTGGTGGCCACTCACGGACATGGCGTCAACCATGCCCAGCCAGCGTCGGCCCTCGGCAGCATGGACGTCGGGATTCGAACACATCAAGCCCATGTGGGTCTTGGGTGACGACTCTTTCACAGCATCGGATACGATGCGCGTCGCCTCCAGGATAGAATCGCCACAAAGCTGCAACCATTGCGTACGTTCTTCGGTGGGCTGAGGCTCGGCAGTCAAAATCCTCTGCACAAGTTCCTCGCGAGAGAAGTGCTTCCCTGTTCGCCGCGCCATCTCCGCCAGATGCAGCGGACAAAAGCAACCCCAGGTTACGGGCCGATGGTTGTGATAGCGGAAGTCATCATCGAAGTAGATGATCTCAGGCTCGAGTTGTGCGAACAGGCCGTAGAGCTTAGCCACGTAGCTCTTCCACGTGGGGTCGAGAGGACAGGGGCAAACATGACTTTCGGCCCCGTCGTCGCCAACCATGAACTGCCAGGAGAACCGCTGCCGCTCGTCGCGCCCTATATCCGCATGACCAATCGTCGTCCACATGTTAATGCTGGTAAGAAGGCCGGCGCTGCGCAGCCGTTGAACGATTGGTCTTAACACCCCGACGCGCGCCTTCGCCTCCTCGAGCGTGGGCAGATTCCATCCCATATCCCACTGGTTGCCGCTAAATAGGATGACATGACGAATATGATTCTGCTGACAGTTGGCGATCAGGTCTTCGGTCTGCTGTTTAGCCGTCTCGGTTCGAATAAAGTAACGCAGCATGTAGTTCACGGCCGGCGAGTCCCGGGGCGCCTGCCCATTGGCTGGATGGCTGGACTGCTTCCCCAAAAGAGCAACCGTAGGCGCAACCAACGCCGACTGGCAAAACCTCCGACGAGTCACGGACATGACAAATCCTCCTTGGACTGGCACGAAATGCGTATGCAGTAAGCATCCCCGGCCAAGCCCTGGTCTTTATCCACATCTTCGGCGCAGCGCAGGGGGCGAGTGGGCCGGACGAGGAACGATTCTCCACATGGCGGTGATATTGTCAAGGCGCTAAAAAACAAGCTCGCACAAACAAGCTCGCACCGTGCAAACGGAAGTGGCTTGGCGTATACTCCCAACTGCTCGGGAGCAGGAGATGGAAATCCCTGCAATGCAAAACCTCGCTGTATTCCCAGGAGACCGCATGACCAACACAATTCATCGTCGAGATTTCCTCAAGGCCGCGGGCCTCACCGCGGCATCTTTATCCGTCGGCGCGACCACGCTTCAGGGCCAACCCACGGAGATCATCAAGAATTCCCCCGGCCACCCCAGGCTCCTCTCGGGTTGCTGCGCTTATTCGTACCGCAAATATCTCCAGAACGGCCCTATGACGATGGAAGAATTCATCCTCGCGGCCGTGGAGCAGGAGATCGACGGTGTGGATATGACCACTTACTATTTGAAATCCACTGAGCCGTCTTACATTCTTGGATTACGGCGTCTGGCCTTCCGCAACGGCGTTCCGTTTTCGGGCGCGGCGATCGGCACCGACATGTGCCAGCCCGACCCGGCGAAGCGCGCCGTGGAAATCGAAAAGATCAAGAAATGGCTCGAGGTCACTGAGATGCTCGGCGCTTCCCACTTGCGCGTGTTCGGCGGCGCAATTCCCAAGGGCGCGACCGACGCACAGGGCATCGAGTGGGTTGTGGAAACCATGAAGCCCGCCTGCGATTACGCCGCGGCGAAAGGGATCACGCTGGGCATCGAAAGCCACGGCGGGATTACCTCCAAGGCGGTGAACATTACGGAAATCCTGCGCCGGGTGGATTCGCCTTACGCGGGGTGCAATCTGGACATCAGCAATTTCCCAGAGGATCCATACACCCAGATCGAGGCTTGCATTCCCTACGCCACCCACACGCACATCCGCGATTTCTACGGCGAACCCAGAAAGCCTCTCGATCTCGAGCGGGTTTGGCAATTGTTCGCGCAGGGAGGGTACAAGGGGTTTACCTCCGCCGAATACGAGGGCGATGAAGACGCGAAGACGGGCGTACCCAAACTCCTCGCCAGGATCAAGTCGCTCAACAAGAAATATTCAACTGTGTAATGCCAAGGAGGGTCAGGATGCTTACGCGCCGCGTATTTGTGCAGCAGGTGGTGGGCGGAACAGCGGCTTACGCCGCTTACAGTCTCATGCCCGCCGGCCGCGTGCTGGGAGCGAACGACCGCGTCCGCTTCGGCCTCATCGGGGCCGGAGGCCGCGGGCAGGCCATCTTCAAGGTCGCGCTGGGGTGCACGAACGTCGAAGCCGTCGCGGTGGCTGACCTCTACACGCGCCGCCTGGACGAAGCCAGGCAAATCGCTCCCAATTTCAAAACCTACCAGGATTTCCGCAAGCTTCTCGACGACAAGAGTATCGACGCCGTCCTGATCGCCACGCCCCAGCATCAGCACGCGCTCAATTTTATTCCGGCTCTCCAGGCCGGCAAGGACGTCTACCAGGAAAAGACCATGGCCTTTAATCCCGACCACGCCCGGCGCATGCGCAAGGCGTTCGAGGGCTCGGGACGCGTGGTGCAGGTCGGGATTCAATCCACCTCCAGCCCGGGGGTCACGAACGGCGCGCGAGCTCGCCACGCCGGAGCGCATGGGCGTGATCACCGCCATTCACACGCATCATTACCGCAACGCCCCCTACGGCGGCTGGATGCGCCAGATTCCTCCCGACTGCGACACCCGGCACCTTGATTGGAGAGCTTTTGAGGGCGAGGCGCCGCCGCATCCCTTTGATCCCCAGCGCTACGTCAACTGGCGCTTTTATTGGGACTACTCCGGTGGAAACGTTTTTGAGAATATGGTCCATCAGGTGGGCTTCTGGTGCAAAGTGCTGGAATTGAAAATCCCCCGCAGCGTAACTATGACGGGTGGCAATTATCTCTCACCGAAGATGCAGGTCCCCGATACCATGGACGTGAGCATGGACCAACCCGAGAAAATCCTTTTCACCTGGAATTCGATGTTTGGCAACAATTTTTATGGCGAGGGCGATGACCTGCTGCTCGGCAACAAGGGCACCGTTCTTTGCAAGGATGGCGAGGTTCGCTACGTTCCGCAGGGTAATCGAAGTTCTGAAGGTGAGGGAAGATCTTCCGCTGCGCCCCCCGACATTGTGGGGGCCGGAGACACGACCAAAACTCACATGCAAAACTTCTCCGATTGTGTGCGCAGCCGCAAAGAACCCAATTGCCCCTTCGAAATCGGATTCCGCGCTGCCATCGCTTGCCAGATGGCCATTACTTCGTACCGCCACGGCCGCACCGTGCGCTGGGACGAGGCACGCCAGGATATCGTGTAAGGGCGATCATGAGGGCGTCTGGAGGGTGTCTGCGGAAACAGCTTTAAGGACTTTGGAGCCAGCGGTAGAAATTGGTGATTATATGGAACGCGACCAAGCAGAAAGAGACACCCAAAGAGCGCCTCCGAGGCCAGATTCAGGCGAGAAAAGGGGAGAGTGGAATGAACAATCAAAGTTTCAATGCCACTGGGAAGGGTCTCAAACGATGTTCTTTTATCGCCGGGGGGGTATTAACAGCAGGAGTGCTTCCCGGCTTCGTCAAGTCAGCCTTTGGGGAGCCCACGTCGATTGCCACCGCGAGTCTCCCGCCTGTTGCCCCGAAAGGCGATGCTCACAAAATTCTTTGTGGGCCCATGATACCTGTCGTGACACACTATAATCGAGATCTCAGCTTGGACCTCGCGGGCCTAAAGGAAAACCTTCAATACCTTATGCAACATGGAATCCGTAACGGGAGTGGTTGTTTCCTGGTTGGAGGCGCTGGCGGTGATTTCCCGATGCTTTCCGTTTCGGAGCGAACAACTTTGGCGCGTACGGTGGCGGAAGTGAGCGGAGGGCGAGTCCCGATTGTCCTCTGCGCTCAAGCAACCGACGAACGTGTGACCCAGGAAATAGCGCGTGTCGCCGAAGACATCGGAGCCTACGCGATTCAATTGAGCCCGCCCTACTATTATCACCCCTCCGATGAGGATGTGCTCCGCCTTTTCCGGAAAGTCAATGCCCTGGTGAAGAAGTGTGGAATCATGGTGTACAACACTTTCTGGGAGGGGTACAACTTACCTTTTGAAGTTCTGGACCAGTTGGTAAGTCTGGACCACGTAGTATCGTTGAAATGGGCCACTCCCGAGGGGGGCCCGGACTTCATGCGAGGTGTGGAACGGTACGGAGAACAAATCGCCATCATCGATAACGCGGGCATGTGGCCACTAACCTCGATGTTGGGTGGAAGCGGGTTTATCACTCACCTGGCCACCGTATGGCCTGAACACGACCTCCATATTTACGCACAGACGCAGGCCGGGGAATACAAGAAAGCTATGGATTCTATGAGAGCCATAAATTGGCCGTGGGAGCAGTTTCGAGGAGTAATCGCCGGTCGAACGAGCGCCGAAGCCCCAGTAGTAAAATGCGCTTTGGAGCTTTGCGGCAGACGCGGTGGACCCGTACGGCCGCCTTCGCGGGATCTTACTGAAGAAGAACGTTCGGACCTGCGCGGGGTGTTAGCGAAGATCGGAGCTCCAGTTGTCTAAGCACAATTATTCAACGTGTCTTGCCCGAATAATTGTCTGACGATCTTCTTATGGAGGATGAATTCAAGATGGCTAGGAAAAGCGACTCCAGCCCTTCTTCTCTGTTCTTGGCGGCGATTATCGTAATGACTGTTATGGCCTTGAGCCAGCCTTTGTGGGCGCTGCCTCCCTTCCCCGAGAACGAGGCGGAGGAAATCGAGGTGCAGGTTGGCAAGACGGTGGAGATAACAAGTTCTCATCGCTACTGCTGGTTCCCGACGGTTCAGCGTTTTACCTCAGGCGAAGTCATGGCGACCATGCGGATGAGCCCCGACGAAGTCAACCCGGAAGGGGACATCTCGGCGTATTGCATCTCGAAAGATAAGGGCTTGACCTGGAGCCGACGCTATACCATGGGCGCGGGAGCCAACGTAGATGGGGCTTACAGCGAGAGCCCTCGTCCGGACGGGACCATCTGGCAACTCTATGGTTGGGTGGAGTCCAATCTTCCGGAGCTGGCCGAGCAACTGCATCTTACCTTAACCAAGTTTTCGAGAGGGGGGATGGAATTTCAGCAGTGGCGGGATGTTCCCCTCCGAATGTCGCAACCCGTCCAACTGGCTCGCACGGAGCTGTTTGACCGGCTGGTGCAGGATGGGGGTTTAGCCAAACAACCCACGGTCGTGCCCTGGGGACCGATTATTGAGGCGTTGGACGGAAATCTGTTGGCCCCGGTGTATTACACGGCGGAGCGGGACCAACGTTATTATCGGCTGGCCTTGATCCGCTCAAGTGATGGGGGCAAGAGCTGGAGCGAATACTCCACCGTGGCCGCGGTCGAGCCCGGGGAAAAGCCCTGGCCAGGGATGGGGGGTGAAGGTCCCTGCGAAGCGGGCATTGTGCGTTTGGCTGACAAGCGCCTGTACGCGATCTACCGCACAGGGGGCGACGGCTTCATTGGGCAAGCTTGGTCCTCGGATGACGGTAAGACGTGGACGAAGCCGGCATCGACACCCTATAAGGGAGTGGCGCTGCGAGTGCGGCGGTTGAGCAACGGGGTGCTGGCGTGCACCACGGGGCGGCCGGGTCCGGTGGTCGTGATGTTCAGCGTGGACGGTAGCGGGGCGAACTGGTCGCACGTTACTCCGATCTTCACCGGCAAGAGCACACATTACACGGACTTCATTGAGGTTGAGCCCGGCAAGCTGCTAGTGGTGTATGACAGCGTGCCCTACGGCTGGCATCCGATTCCATTCTCGGATCGGGAGTCCAAGAACGTCATTTACGGAACGTTTGTCGAGGTCCGAGAGAGCGGGCATTAAGAAACTGTATGCAATGCCGGTGAGGACTTACTTGTTCGCGGTCTCAAAGACTCCGAAATCCCAAAGCTGCAAATCGAGTTTCTCCTGGACCAGGTCGCCCAGGGCGTATTCTCCGGGGTCGAGGGGGTGGAGAGGCTTCAAACGGTAAAGCCCTGGCGTCAGTTGCGTGCGCTCCAACTGCACGGCGACGCGCTGCTCCGATGGCTTCCCAATGCCGGCCCGGCCTGCCGCGACCTTTTCCACCACCCGCGACTCTTTCACCACCCTCAGGGAAATCAGTTCCAGCCTGGCCCCCAGCCCATCCGAAGACTGAACGTAGAAGGTCGGCTGCGCATCCTGAAGGCGCACCAGAGCTTTCGGGCCAGTCAGCATCACGATCGAGCGGCTTTTCAGTAAGGGCGCTGGTATGGCCAGGACAAGCGCCGCCCGCCTCTTGTCGGTGACTACCTCGGCGGAAGATTGAATCAGGCGAATCACCCGAACTCCATCGTAGGCATAAGCCCCTTCCTCCTGAGGCAGGTGAACGCCGGGGGCAATCTCTAATCCCACCTCCACGGGCTTCTCGAAGCGTCGGTGCTCAATCTCGCGGCCTTCCTCGAGTTCTTTCTTCTGGGTGGCTTTTTCTTCTTCCTGGGCTCGTTTCGTCGCCTCCAAGTCTACGAGGGATGTGGGGATTTCCTCCCACGCTGCGCGCTCCACACTGTAGTATCGCACTCTGTCCCCCTGCACCTCGTAGCTGGAAACAAGCTGGTAAGTCCCATCCTTCAGAATGAGTTTCTGGTTGCCCCAGACCGGCCGGGATTCCATCATCACGCAAGCCATCGCCATCACGACCACGAGCCACCATCGCATGATCGATCTCCTGGTTCGACCTTCGTCTATTTAGATGCTACGCCCGAATCGTGTGTCGATTCAATGCGCAGATGTCGTAGGGCCGGGGCTCTCCCCCGGACTGCCCAAGTTAGCAGCTTGCGCGGAGGAGGATCTTCAAGATGCACGTCCTTCGGAAAGGCGAAGAAGCTGTGAAAAAATCGAGTTGTAGGGGCGGCCCTTGTGGCCGCCCTAGGGCAACCACAAGGGTTGCCCCTACGACGCGACGGCAAAACGCAATTCTTTCACAGCTTCGAAGCCTTTCCGCAAGTCAGGCGGCGGAGCCACAGGTCATCGTTGACAGGACCGCGCGTAATTTGGACAAGCCAGGGGCTTGCCCCGGCCCAAGACGCCCCCAAGGGACGGCCCTGCATTATGATTCAGAGAATTCTCAGCTTATAGTAAAGGGTTTCAATAAACGCGCTGAAGCGAAATGGAGATTGCATCCCATGACGAAAAACCCAGAGCCCTCGCGAAGAGAATTCCTCAGCCATAGCGGAAAGCTCGTAATAGGAGAAGCACTACTATCTCTAACCACAAATTCAGGAGCCGTAACTCCCCGCGAGCCCCCATCCGACGCGGTTCAGCAAGTGACGAAGTCCCAACTGAAAGACACGGAGTTCTTTTTTGGCGCCAGCGTTTACCCGGAGCTGCAAACCAAAGACGAGTGGAACAAGATGTTGGACCAGCTCCAGCGTGCCCACATGAACGGGGTGCGGGTGTCCGAGTCTTCCTGGGGAAATCTCGAGAATGCCGCGGGAAGATACAATTTCGCCTGGCTGCGGAGTTTCCTGGATGACTTGGAGAAGAGGAATATGAAGGCCATCCTGGGGACAGGTTCTTACATTCCCCCACAGTGGCTCGCCGCCGGCAACCCGGAGATACTGGCTCAACTTCACCCCGGCGTGAAGGCGCATCCGATGGCGAGGCATGCGCCATGTTTGAACCATCCGTTGTACCGTCAGGCTCTGCGCGAGTACATCCTGGTTCTGGGGAAGGAGTTCAAAGACCACCCCACGGTCATCGCGTGGCAGTTAGGGAATGAGATGGAAGGCAGCGTGACCAGGATTTGCTACAACCCCACCTGCGAAAAAGCCTGGAGGGAGTGGTTGAAGAAGACTTACCACACTCCAGAGGAGTTCAATCGCCGGTTGAATCTAGTCAGTTGGGGAATGAAAATACGGTCGCTCGAGGAGGTGCCTCAACCAGGTGAAGGAGTCGAGGAGAGCGGGAAGGAGATTGCGGCGCTCACGCTGGCGCACCGGCACTTCCGCCGGGACGTGCTTCTGGGCTTTTTTGCCATGCAAGCCGGGGCCTTGCGGGAGGCCGGTGTGACACAGTGGATTACGACGGATTGGAACACGGAATGGGATGCGGTAGCGGACGATCCTCAAGCCGGCAAAATCATGGACATCGCCGGCCTGAATTACTATCAGCCCTGGGCAGACAATCGGGAGTATTGGGCAGATCTGACTTGGCACCAGGATATGCACCGCTCGGCCTACGGGCGTAAGCATTTCATCACCACCGAAAACCGCTTCGGAGTAGCGGGCGGGACCTCCATGTGGGACCCGTTTCCGAGCCGGGAACAGTTCCAAATGTGGGGACTGGAAGCGGCTGCTTTCGGGAGCTCAGGCCTGTTTTACTGGACGGGCAATCGCTGGAGAGGCGGGCATTGGCCCCATTGGGGTGGGTTGCTCGACTGGTCAGGCCATCCTGAGCCGGACTTCGACTGGGCCATCGAGTTGGGAGAGATATTTCAGAAATGGGGGCAACGGCTTATCGACAACCCGGTGAAGGCTACGGCGGTAGCTCTCACTGACTTCGAGCAGCGCGCTGCGCTGGAAGTTTACCCGCACATCAAATCGAGCTTCTCCGTATTACCGCAGAGCTTCGATGCGCTGCACCGGCTGGGCATTGCCGTGGACAGCATGAATCTGGCTACGGCAGAGGACCCCTCCAATTTGCAAAAGTACTCGCTGGTGCTGATACCCGCGGCTACCGCGTTGGACAACCCGCGTGTTACGGCTGCTCTCCAGGTATTCGCGCAAAGCGGTGGGGTGGTGGTGATCACGCCTTTCACGGCCTACACGGATATAAACGGCATATTCCGCGCTGACGGATTTGCCGCCAATCTCAAAGAGCTGACGGGAGGTTTGGTGCGAACGGTCCGCTGGATGGGTTCAGCGGAGACGAGCGGAAGAAAAGGTCCCGAAGTCGAATGGAGGGGCGGAGGAATGACCGGAACCTCTCCTGTGGGTCTGGACGGCTACTGCGAATTCCTGGAGGTAGGTCCGGAGGCAGAGTTGATGGCCACGTTCAAGAGCGAGCAGGCTATCCTGGATGGCAGGCCTGCCGTGACGCAGAAGAAACTGGGGCGGGGAGTGGTCGTCAAATTAGGTTTCTGGCCAGGAGATGAGAGTTTGCTGCGCCTTATTCGGCAACTCATTTCGGACGGCGGAGAATTCCTCAGCGCGCCCGTACCCGCGGGCGTGCTGGCGGTTCCGCACTCGGACCATAGCCTGTTCATCATTAATACCACAGGTAAGCAGATGGCGATTGAGCTTTCGAGGGCGGCGGCGGATCGATTTTCTGACACCAAGTTAAGTGGTAGATCACTACTGAAACCCTTCCAGGTTCTGTGGCTGGAATAGCAATTTCTTGCCAGAGGGTTGTGCGTCGGGAACCATCGTTGCGCAGTTCCTGTTTCTTTCCACACTTGGTGACCTGCCCCTGCTGTTTCGGAGCATGGTCCCCTGTACATGACGGATTGAGATGCGATTCCAGTCACCGATCCTTGGGGCGGGGAGAAAGCCTCAGCATTACCACACCATGCGATGGCACAACGGCAGTATAGCTATCGGCGAGTCCTCCTCTGTCCGTGTGCTCCCACAGATCACGAACAAGCCAGTTTCCTGAAATTCCAATATCACCAAAGTGTAATGTGATCCGGCGCGTTGTCGTGTCTCGATTCAACACGGCCACTGCTTTGGAACCACCCTTCAGTCTTTTGACCCACACCTGGAGTTTTCCGCCGTCGTATTCCTTCGCCACGTCGCCCTGGATACCGAGCGGGTCCTGATCCACCGCGATGACTTCCTTGTTCATGATAATGTCTCTGGCATACTGGGGCATGTCGAAAACATCGTTGCCCAGGAAAAGCGGAGACGCGACGATAGCCCACATGCTGAACTGCGTGCGTTCCTCCGTTTCGTTAAGGCCACCGGGATGTCCAACCTCTAACATGTCTGGGTAATTCCATCCTCTTCCCGGTCCAACATAGGCGGCCTCGGGATGCCGGTTGGCATCGAGGTTCCTCATGAGTGTCATCCAGACGCCACCTATCCCTCCGGAATCGATGTCGTCGCTTGTTCGCCAGAAGGCGCCTGCGTTTCTTCCCCACTCCCAGGGTTTTCCTTTACCCCAGCAACACACTTCGACGCAAAAAGGATGCTGGGTCTTTCGTATGGCTTCGGCGAACTGGAGAAACTGGGTCCTGGGATCCAGGCCTTTGTCGTTGCCGCCGCACCAATCAATCTTCACTCCGTCAAAGCCAAAAGCAACCCATTGCCTGGCATCATCTTCGTAGTGGCCCAAGGAACCTGCGCCCTCGAAGCAGCAGCACTTGCCTTCGCCGGCGTCGCTGTAAGTGCGTGCTTTGAGGCCCTTTTTGTGGATGTAAGTGGTTATCGCGTTGAACCCGCTTGGAAAGGTATCCTGACTGGGTTGAACATGACCGGCCTTATCTCGGTAATGGTCCCTGCATTCAATTGTCAGATACTGATATCCCAGGTCACGCAAACCTGAATCGACAAAGAAGTCCGCAAGCTTCTGGTAATATACTTCATCCCATTTGTACTTTTGGCCACAGTGATCAATGTTCCAAGGCTCCCATCCCATGGGGGGCAGTTGGTTATGGGGAGACCCGTTGTCGGAACGGGCTTCCGCCGACATAAGGGCGATAAGCAGTCCCGTTGCAAAGACGCCAACCAATCGTCCCATCAACTTGCGGAGAATGTGCGCGTTGGAGTGGTCCATGGAAATGTCCCTCCCTAGGTACGGTAGTCGATCGCAAGCAGGCTGATTATCGGTAATTTCTGCTTTCAATTTTCGAACCGGCGAAAACATACAACCGATCGCCTCTAAATGCAATCTTCGGGTTGGCTTTTCAGCCGTTTCCGGGCACGGAGTGAGAGAGGTTTATTGGGGCGGGATTGGGTGAAGTTATGAAGGTTCTAAAGCTGGACTGGCAATTTCTTGCCAGGGTTTTGGGCATCGAGTACCATCATTGCGCAGTCCCTGTTTCTTTGCGCTTTAGGACACTATGAGCGGCAAAATTCATCCCAAAACTCATGCGATCAAAATCAGCGAAGCAACCTACAAGGATGTGCGAAGCCTGGTGTTGGAGAGCGATACCCTGCGCGTGACCATCCTCCCCGATCACGGGTCAAAGATGGCTTCTCTGCTGCACAAGAAAACCGGGGTCGAACATCTGTATCAGCTCCCCGGCAACAGTTTT
The DNA here is from genome assembly GCA_963832915.1 of uncultured Acidobacteriota bacterium. Lineage (GTDB taxonomy): Bacteria > Acidobacteriota > Terriglobia > UBA7540 > UBA7540 > CAVROP01. The sequence continues at coordinate 55,250 of CAWHWE010000014.1, read as the reverse complement.
CGCAAGGCCGCTTATGGCGCCCCCTACAACCACGGGGAACCCTCCGGGTTCGATGAGATGTTCCCAACCATCACGGAGTGCCATTGTGACACCTATCCCTGGGCGGGCACGTTGATGCCGGACCATGGAGAGGTTTGGAGCATACCCTGGCAGTTCGAGGTGAAAGAGGCTGAGGTTCGACTTTCAGTCCACGGGGTTCGATTTCCCTACCTTCTCTCCAAGCAAGTCTCCTTTGAGACTTCCCACACGGTGCTTCTTCGCTACCGTGTTGACAATTTTTGCGCCTGCGCCTTTCCTGCCCTGTGGGCGGCGCACCCGTTATTCAACGCCACTCCTGGTTCAAGGATCATCCTGCCCCAGTCAGTGCGCAACATTATGAATACGGTGGCGGGGCCGGCGCTGGGTGGATACGGCGGGCGTTTCAGTTTCCCTGTGGCCCGCACCGCCCAGGGTAAGGAATGGGATTTATCCCGGGTCGGGCCCAACGAAGGCAAGCACTACTTCAAGTACTTTTGTATGGATGAATTGAAGGAAGGGTTCGCCATCATCCACGATCCGAAATCGCGTGAGACCGTTGCCCTGGCTTGGCCGGTGGAGCAGGTCCCGTACCTCGGCATGTGGGTCAACGAAGGCGCCTGGGAAGGTCAGTTCAATGTCGCCCCGGAGCCTTGCACGGCCCCCTTCGACCGTTGGGACGTGGCTCGACAATGGGGCAAGCTTCCGGTTGTTCCAGCTTATGGTAGCCTTGAATGGGAATTGCGCTTGAGGGTGGAATTGACGGACGACCCGCGCCGTGTCGAACTGGATGGCACGATCAGGTGAAGAACAAGATTGGATGGGGTGCGGCTGCCATGAAAATGGCCGATGCAGCCTCAGGCAACAAACGAGTTAGCAGCAATCAGTGGACCCCCGCTTTCGCAGGGGTGACCTTGGCGGTCATTCCCGCGCAAGCGGGAATCCAGGTGTTTTTCATATTCACGGGCGGGCCCAAGGCCCATGATCTCTATGCTTTCAGGCCGTGCGGCGAGACGGCAGTCTAAGAAAGGACGAAAGACAGCCATGATGAGACACAGGGATAGAGTTCTCACGGCCCTTAGCCACAAAGCACCCGACAGGTGTCCGATGCAGATCAGCTTTACTCCCGAGTTCGCTTCCAGGCTCCGCACGGACTTGCTTCATAAGACCGGCTCCGCGCATAACCCTCACGGCGGCGGCAACACTTATGAACTTGAACAGGCCTTAGGTGAAGACATGCTGTTGACCTCGGTGGGTTGGGCCAACTCGTACTACATGGAAGCGGGTAATTATACTGACGAATGGGGCATCGGGTGGAAGCAGAGCGAGTACACCACAAGATACGGTAAAGGCAATTATACGGAGATGTCCGGCTATCCTCTCGCCAATGATGAGGCGCTCGAGACCTACCGGCCTCCGGACCCCAACCGCCCGGAGCTTTACCAGGACGCCGCGCGCACCCTCCAGGCCTTCAAGGAGGAATACTGGATTGTGGGGGTTACAGTCACCACGATCTTTGAAACCGCATGGGCCTTACGAGGGTTGGAACGACTGCTGACGGACTTCACCTTCAACCCCGAAATCGCAGAAAGGATCCTGGAGATTCCCTATAAATACCATCTGACCGCGGCCAAGAAACTCGTGCAAATGGGCGTGGATATGATCTGGGTGGGTGACGATGTGGGCACGCAGAGCGCTATGATGATCTCTCCGCAATGCTGGCGGAGGTTTCTTAAACCCCGGATGGCCACTTTCATTTCTGAGATCAAAGCCCTTAACCCGCAGCTCAAAGTTGCCTATCACTCCGATGGAATGATTGCTCCCATCATTCCCGAGCTGATTGAAATCGGTGTAGATGTCCTGAACCCGATTCAACCTGCCTGCATGGATCCGGCACAGATAAAACGTCAGTTCGGGGACCAGCTCTGCTTTTGGGGGTGCATTGACGAGCAGCACACACTGCCTTTCGGAACGCCTGCCGACGTCCAAGGGGAGATTCTCGAGCGGCTCAATACGATTGGGAAAAACGGTGGTCTGATTCTCGCCCCCACTCATCATGTTCAGTTGGACACGCCGCTGGAGAACTTCTGGGCCATGCAAAAGGCTATTACCGAAACACCATACCCGAGTCTGAATTAAACCGTCACCTGCTCCAGGATGGCGAAGTCGCCCGGGTTCCAAGCCTGCGCGATGATATAGAACTTGTCATTGATTCTACGCAGTGCCGCATTGTGGATGTGTTTGAAGTTCTGCAGCCCCAGATCCTCCTTGGGCATGATGGTTGAAATCAGTGTCTCACCTTGGAGAATGTAAATGGGCGCGCCCTTTTTCGTGTCCGGGCCATCCAGGGCGGGCACCACGCTGTACTCTTCGTCCAGGTAATTGATATCGCAAGGCAATGAGCCCGAGGGCATCTTCAGGCTGGAGAGGTAATGGCCGTAGCGGGTAAAACGTTCCAAGCGGGAGTGGGGACGGTCCGCGATGTCGAGCCGTACCTTCCCCGGCGGTAAGGTAATGCCATGCGCAGTGCCGAACTGGCCCGGACCATCACCCTTACCGCCAAAAGCCAGATCATTCCAAATTACCTCGAAGCGGTTTTCCCGATTGATCCGCGCCGTTAATACGTAATCGAGATTGGAATAGCCCGTCGTAATGTAATACAGGCCGTTCAGGTGCTCCACAGCGGTGGGCGCAAAATTCCCCCCTCCTAGAAAATAGTCGTGAACTTCCGGTTGCTCGAAGTCAACCGCAGCGGTCGGGGCATCGAGGGTATGAACCAGTTTTCCCTCGAGGGTGGTTGTGAAGATCTTTCCCGCATCGTTGGCAGGAAAAGTCAAATACGGAGTTCTATTCTCGTCATACCAGACCGTAGTGTCATGCAGGTTGACTTTCCTCATTTCATCCGGAGTGTCCAACATATTTACCGTCTTCAGGTCGGAACTGATTTGGAGAATTCCAGCCCCGGGAAGCGCGAAATACGTCTCCTCTTTGCCAGGCCGGCGGTCAACTGCAAAGCCCCCGTGGGCATTGACCAACACTTTTTGCGCCCCCGGCGGAAGATGGTCGGAGGTGTATAAGACACTGAATCGCATCTTTCCCTGACCGCTGATGCCAGGAACTCGATTGTCCTTTGAATCGGACGGAGATGGAGAAGCTGGAGCGGAACTTGTGCCCATCCCTGGAGCATGAGGGTGAGCATGAAGGGGCTTGAGATTCCGGCCCACACCTGCCAAAGCGAACAAACCGTACAACATATTTCTTCTCACAAGTTGCATACCTTCTCTCCCTGCGGAAATAGTGCGATTCATGCGGCTGAATGCCTGTCAGGGCCGGGGACCCGAGTTCGCCGCCGAGCTCCTCCCCGGGTGTTCAGTCTTGACTCCTGTAGCCGCGATGTCATGCCTGGCATCCCCTTTGCCTTCCACCCGGAGGAGAATAGGCGGGGAGGGGTGTTCTGTAGTGGAGTTGGACTCTACACGCGCCACCACGTAGATTGGCTGAACAATCGGCTTGGCCCAGTCTGCTGCCCGTAGCGTGAAGGTCCCCTTGGTCTGGTCTTCCGCCACCAGAACCCCGTTGAGTCCTAGGTTAACCACCCGGACGCCAGGAGGCAAGTTTACGACGTTGCACGGCACTCGTCCCTTATATCCATTTCTTCGCTCGACATGTAGGGATACGGTCATCTCCCCTTCCGGCACAATCGCTACTTGCGCGGGTTCAGCCCCCACCACGACATCCGGCGGAGGAATTATAGAAGCCACCTGAAGAGTGTTATCGACGTTCGCCCGCCGCGTGATTTCGCGGCCATTCACTTTTGCATGCCCGAGGATTTCAATATGCGCAGGAGGGAGGTCGGGGAGCAAGTCTGGCGCGGCAGACAAGACGACCACGGTTGAATCCTCTTCCGCCGAGATCTCCGCCTTACTCGCAGCCACGCCCTTGGGCAGACCTTTAACTTCGATTTCAATAGGGCCTTTGTAATCCTGGAAGCGATCTACGAAGACCGTCACCGGCACCGCGCCACCCTGCGGAATATTGGGATTGTCGGGGGATGCCACAAGCATGAAGTCGGGGATCTCGGCGCGAATAGTCAGGCGGTAAGCGAAGCCGGGGCCACCAAGATTACGGATGTCCTTGAGATGAACAAGGTAGTCCCCGTCCCCGGGCGCATCAAAATCTAACCGCGAATCCGCACCATAGCCGGGTCCACCGTCGTCGTTCCGCTCCGTCAGAAGGAACACGGGCAGGCCGTTGGGCGGGAACTTGGCGTCAGGCGGGAGGATTTGCACCTTGTAAACCGACGTGTTCAAAGGACGGAGACTAGGCGAAGTGCCAAGCAGTGAGGAACGCTGTCCCCCGAACCCTTTCAATACAACGTCGGCATCCGGTTGGTCAGGAATGAAAGCAATTTGGTCCAACTCGTCGCCGATCATTAAGTAGTCGTTCTCATGAAGTCCTGCCGTGGAAACCAGCCGCATCCCTAGAGACTGCGAATCGCGGTCAAACAGCGTCGTCTGGGTCTGGTAAAGGCAACGGACCGTGGCTCGCGGTATGGCCTTCCCCTGTGAGTCGAGCACTTCCACGACAGAATCCAGCGGAGACCCGAGCCGGGCAGCGGCCACTTCGATCACGAGATGCTGGCCCCTGCTCGCATGAATGCGGAAGTAATCATCATCGGCGCGGTTGACACCGGCCGGGTTATCAATGTGGCCGTTGATGGTGACCGGGATGGAGACTGCCTTAGCTTCCAATGGGGTATTGTTAGGCTCCATCTCGAAGGTCTCCGGTTCGTCACCGACGGCAATTTCGGGTTTATTCAACACCGGGCCGAAGGGCGTTTCGACTCTGAGGGGGATAATAGTCCAACCATCAACATGAGCGGGCGGCCGGACTTCAATTTGCTGCACACCCCCAAGGTTGACTCCCTGGATGGTTACCGTCGCCGGCTTACCTGCGGACACGCCGAGCGGGAACACGTCGGTAACATACGGAAGGGGACCGGCGTCGAGCCTATAGTAGTGGTCCCAACCCCCACCTTTCTCGCGGTCGGAGATCGAGATTGTGTATTTGCCTTCCTTCCGCAGCTTATAAGTCAGCACGGCATCAGGCTTGCGTAAGTATTCTCCCGCCCACGCAATCTCCCGCCCGGAAGAGTCGCGCAAGACCAACAGGGACTTGAGCTTGGAGTCCAATCGAGATGCTACAACCTGAAATACCAGTTCCTGACCAGCCTTGCCAGCAAAGCTGTAGCTATCCACCTCGCCAACCGAGGAGACTGTGCCGACGATGGTCGCCGGCAGCTCCACTTGTTGCGGCTCCGTAGAATCCCTCGAGGTTTGTCCCTGGACTTCCGGCAACGACCCTACGGCCAGCGGGAGCATGTTTGAGGTGCCGTTCGGCGTCTGTATGCGGAACCTGTGGACACCCGGTTCCGCGTCTTTGGAAACAGTGATCTCCACTTGTGCCTCGGATTTCACTCCCAGGGGTACAGCGGCATCGAGGTCCACGCCGGGGCGTTGGGCCTTAATCTCTTCATGAAGTGCAGTGACGATCAGGATCTTCGCTGTGAAACCGGGCGCGTCAAAAAGCAAGGCGTGCGCTGCAATCAGTCCTCTGCCCTCGAGCTTGAACGTGGCGGTCGTGCCGCGCTCCATTCCTGCGGGCGAGATGCGCGAAAGGGTGGGTGGAATGATGGGCTCGTCGCCGGAGAGGAGCAGCGGTATGGCCAGAAATGACACGAACATGAAAGCTATCTTGAGAGAACCTGAGATGGCGCTCTTCTGCATCACTGAAGCCCTCCTGCCCTTACCACATGCGCGGCGCGGGGATTTTTACCGCCCCGTGCACGACCGCTCAACTTGAGTTTCTACATTTCTTACTCAATGCCCTGATCGCTGTTCGGCCATCATTTCGCCAGCCGCCTTCTCGGAGCCCGCACGCTCGAGGGCCAGCAGCAGGCCCAGCATAGGCTTGTAGGATTTTGTGTCGTAGAGGCTCAACGTCCCGTCGTATCGGCCTGCCGCCAGCCATTTGCCATCCGGGCTGATGGCCAATGCCTCCACCCAATCCGACTGGTCGTTCAGCACACCGAGCGGCTCGAGTGTGACAGCGTCACGGAAACGGATGGAGCCGTCCGAAGAGCTAGTGACCAGGGTTTTTCCATCCGGTGACCAAGCGATTTGCAAAATGCTGTCTTCGTCGGCGATAAGCGATTGCACCAAGCTGCCTTCCTTCTCTCCGATCTTCCACAGGTGGATGGATTTGTCATATCCAGCGGCCGCCAGGAGTTCTCCCAAGGGCGAAAAAGCGATGCTTGTAATCCCGTCCAGCGCATCGCTTAACGTGTATAGGCGTTCACCCGAAGCGACATTCCAGATTTTGACCGTGCGGTCCTGCGAGCCAGAAGCCAGAAGTTTTCCGTCCGGACTGAACGCCACGGCAAACACGGCGTCAATGTGGTCGAGCAGGGTCTTCAGTTCCTGTCCGGTTTGAGCATCCCAGAGTTTGATCGTCTTGTCGTAACTTCCGGAAGCAACCAGCTTTCCATCGGGGCTCACAGCGACGGAGTAAATGCAGTCATTGTGGCCTCGCATCGTCTTGAGGAGCCCCCCGCTGGCCACGTCCCACACCTTGATTTCACCCCATTGCTGCGGAAGGCCTCCGCCCGCCACCAGTCGCTTGCCATCAGGGCTGAAGACAATTGACCTCACGTAGTCGGCGTGACCTTCCAGGGCTTGGATCAACTTCCCTGTGGACGCATCGATCATCCGAACTTGTTTATAACCGCCGGCGGCAAGGATGGACCCATCGGGTGAGAATTTCAGGGACACTACGGGGGAAACGGCGGGCGCCGTCGGTTTTATATCAGGAATGGCCAAGGGCGCTAGCGCCGGGGCAACTTCGCCAGCAGCAGGCCCCTGGGCGCCGGTGTCAATCCAGGCCTTAAGCGTGGCAATGTCCGAGGCTGGAAGGGGATCGGTTCCAAACGGCATGCGGGGCTGAACTTTCCCTTCCAGCATCTGAATGAGCCTGCTCTGCTCGCCCTTGCCAGGGACAATCACTGCCCCATCCTTACCACCCTTCATCAGAAGGTCGTAGCTTTCCATGACGAACCCACCCATCTTGGCGGCGCTGGAATGGCAGGCCAGGCAATTCTTCTGAAGGATCGGCGCGACATCAGGACTGAAGGCCGGCGCAGAGGCAGCGTGAGTCGTTTGCATTGTGGTCGCAGGCCACCACCCGACCCAACCCAAAGCAAGCGCGAGTCCGCAGAACGTGATAAAGGTCAATGCCGACCGTGAAGGGTGATGTTGCATCTAGGATCAGTGGTTAAAGACGAACTCCTTACTCGTCAAAAGAGCCCAGGTCACGTCGGTCAGGGCCGCGCGCCGAGGGTTGGAGACTCCTTCCAGCTTCTTGCTCTGGGCTTCACGAAGCGCGTTCAGCAGCGCGGCACGCTCTGCTTCTACCGGGTATCGGCTGAGCGATGCCACGTAGAGATAATTCACGATCTCTTCGTCGGAGAAGCCCAGTTTGATAAGCATGTCGATCGTTTCCCCGGAGGTGCGCAACTTGTTGTTTAAGGTATCACCGTTGATGATGTGCAATGCCTGGGTGACAGTCGGAACCGAGGTCCGTTCGCTTTCGCGCGTCTGCTGGCGAGGCGGCCGTCCGAAGGCAGTGAGGAAATAGGACCGCACCGCCGCGTCGGGCAACTGCAAGGCCCGAGTGCCGGGAGGATAGCCCTCAAACTTCTCTGGTTCCTGTGTCACCTGGGAATAGGCGTCCAGCAAGACCTCCGCGGGAAGCCTGCGAATCAGGTAGTGCGAGTAGTACTGCTCGTCCTGCGCGTTCTGGTCATGGGGCCGCGAGGATGTCTGATACGTGGCGGATTCCAGGATGGTGAGGATGAGGTAATTGAGGTCATAGTTGTGCTTGACAAAATCTTTCACCAACGCATCCAGGAGTTCGCCGTTGGTCGCCGGATTTGTGTCCCGCATGTCGTCCGCCGGTTCCACCAGGCCGCGGCCCATCAGGCTTCGCCACACACGGTTCACAATAGCCCTGGCAAAGAAGGGATTTTCAGGTGAGGTGAGCCAGCCGGCAAAATACACCCGCGGATCCTGGGGTGAATCTACGGGCAGGGCCTTGGCCGCAAGCGGCTTGGGTGGCAGCGGCTTCGTATAACGGTCGTCGGTAAACTGCCCCCAGGGGTTCGAATAGACGGTCACGTTTTCGAAAACAGGGCCAACGAGGGGTCGCATAATGGTGGGGCCTGCGGTCTTCAGGCGCACGCGGGCGAAAAGGTTCGCCATCCCGTAGTAATCCTTCTGCGTCCACTTGGCGAGCGGATGGTTGTGGCAATGCGCGCAAGTGATGGTGATGCCGAGGAATGCCTGGGCCATATTCTCCGAGATATCGAGGGGGTCGCGATGGATCGCCCAGTAATTGGCGGCGCCATTCTCGCGCGCGTTGCCCGTGGCCGTGACGATCTCGTAGACGAACTGGTTCCAGGGCTTGTCGGCTGCCACGCTCTCGCGGATCCAGTTGTAGTAGCTCCATACACCTTCGTCGGAGAGGTGGTTGCTCGACACCAGCAGCAGGTCGGACCACTTGTAAGCCCAGTAGTCGACGAACTCCGGCCGCTGCATTAATTGCTCGATCAACCGCTGACGCTTGTCGGGCGAGTTATCTTTCAAGAAGCGCTCAACCTCGGCCGGGGTGGGAAGAATTCCCGCTGCGTCCAGGTAAATTCTGCGGACGAATTCCGAGTCGCTGGCCGGTGGGGAAGGCGGAATATGCAGCACCTGAAGGTGTTTCAAAATGTAGTCGTCGATGTAATTGTGTCGCGGAGCATTCTTGTAAATGCCCGCACGAATGTTGTAGGGATAGGGGATGCGCAGGCGCGCGAAGGTGACGTGACTCTGGTACCAAACCGTGATCGGCGCTTCGCCGTAGCCATGCATCTTCACGTGCCCTTCCTGATCCACAGTGGCCACGCCCTCATCTCCGCTCTCATACTTCGCCCAGCGTGTGACGTCCTGGCGGTGGCCGTCGGTGTAAAGGGCCGTGACGATGATTTGCTGATCAGCTTCGGGCTGAAGCGAAGCCTCGCGTGGCGTCACTTCGATACTGGTGACGCCCGCGTCAGATTCCTCCGGTCTGGGCATGCCTTCGGCGATCCAGCCGGAAATGACCTGATACTCCGTCGAGCCCACCGCGAAACGCCTTCCGCCCCCGTGGGGAATGGTCAGCGTGGGCTTCAGTAAAATCAAGCTCTTGGCAGGTTCGATCCGCTCCGTGCGACGCGCCAGCGCCTGGTGAGTGAGCGTGTAATAATCCGTTTCCGGATCGTACCCGCGCAACGTGAGCTTAAAGCCGTTCTTCCCCGCTGCCGCTCCGTGGCAAGCGCCCTGGTTGCATCCCACCTTGGTCATCACCGGGATAACGTCATTGCGGAAGCTCCACTGGAAGGGAGCCGTGAACTTCGAAACCTCCACGCTCGCTGTGCTGCGCTGGCCATGGAAGAAGGCGGTAAGGGTGGTGTGCCCGTCGGATTGAGGCCAAATGAACGCGTCATGATCCACGCGGGCGATTTTCGGATCGGAAGATGTGATCTGGACCTCCGAGGTCACGTCTTCCTGGTGCCCATCCACGAAGGTCGCTTCCACCACTACTCGCTGCGTGTAGCGAGGACCGAGAATGGATATCAAGGTGGGCAGGACTTCGATCCCGCTGAGGGCGACACCCTTGAAGGTCGAATGAGCGGCAACCGGATGCAGTGAGCCGGCGGCATGGTTTGTAGAGCTATTCGCGGCAGGCCGTGCCCCACCCATTTCCGTTTGGTGGTAAGGTCCCTGTGCCGGTTGGCTTGTCTGCGATTGCAGAACGCTTCTTGGCGTAACTGCCAGGAGTGCGAAGACAACGGGAGAAATTATCGAAAGCCGGTACACGACTGCCCTCATAAGTCCCCTCGATTGGTCGCACGACCTTCCTTGAGTACTAGAACCCAATTTCTCCTCGAGCCGCAAAAATGGATCCCCGCGTCAATAGTGCCTCTGTGTCCTTCGTGGTCAGAAGAGCTTCACCACAAAGATCAGCGAGATCCTCTGTGCTCTCCGTGTTAATGCTTGAGGGGCGCGGAGAACACAGAGAATGTCGATTTGCTTGCGGCGACCACCCGCGCCCATCTACATCAAGCGAGCAACTCCGTGATCGGATCGATACCGTGGTCAACAACTCGCACGTCGCGCCCCTGAGGCGTCTTCATAATAAAATCGAGGGGTATGCCGAGGGCCTGGTAGACAGTTGCGGCGACGTGGGCGGGCATGACCGACCGGTCCTTGGGCGCAGCGCCGATCGCATCCGACGAGCCCACGGTCTGGCCGCCCTTGACGCCCCCGCCGGCGAGCACGATGGTCCAGCATTGGGGCCAGTGGTCGCGCCCACCCGCGGGATTGATGCGCGGGGTGCGGCCAAACTCACCCGTGGCCAATACCAGCGTGGCGTCGAGCAGACCTCGGTCGCTCAGATCTTCGAGCAAGGAACTGTACGCGTTGTCAAACATCGGGCCAATCCGATCGCGGTAACAACTGATGGGGCTGAAGGGCGCCGAACCGTGGATGTCCCAAGTGATTTCGTTGAAGACGGTTTCGAACATGTTCACGGTCACGAAGCGCACGCCGCGCTCCACCAGCCTGCGCGCCAGCAGGCAGCCTTGGCCAAAGCGGTTCAGGCCGTAGCGTTTGCGGAACGTCTTCGGGCTCCTGAGCCAGATTAAAAGCCTCGCGCGCCGTGGTGGAGGTCATCGAGCGTGTAGGCCTGATGGAATGTGGAATCCATCAGCTTCGCGTCCTGGTCGGTTTTCTCGAAGTAGCTCACTGACTGATCGATCACCTGGCGCCAGTCGCGGCGGCGGTCCACGCGCACGGCGGAGATGTAATCCGGTGGAAGCATGTCCGGCACTTTGAAGCTCGGATCGGCAGGGTCAGCATTTAGTACGAAGGGATCGTAAGCCTTGCCCAGGAAACCTGCCGTGTCACCGTGTGGCAGGTTGCCACCCAACGCACCGATGGTGTAGGGGATCAAGACGTTGGGTGGCATGTCCCCCTTAGGGCCCTTTTCGAGCCGCAACACGCAGCCATAATTGGGCGATTCCAGCCCCCCCTGGAATAACCGCCCCGTCTGCATCATCTGGCAGCCGGTGTCGTGGACGGCCGCCGCCGTGTGATAGACCGAGCGCAGCAGCGCGAATTTATCCGCGTGCTTCGCCATGCGCGGAAAAATCTCGGAAATCTCGATGCCCGGCACATTCGTCTTGATGGGCTTGTAAGGACCGCGTATCTCGGCGGGGGCGTCCGGCTTCATGTCCCAGGTGTCAAGCTGGCTGGGACCACCCACCAGCATGAGCTGAATACAATTTATGTCCTTGTCAGATTTCACGGCGCCCCGGGCTTTCAGCTCGAAGAACTGGGGCATGGTCAATCCCAGAAAGGCAATGGTTCCGGCATGCAGGAAATCACGGCGCGTGACGCCGTCGCAGAAGTGGACTTTCTTGTCAGCGTCGAGCCTGAACATGGCGACTCCTTACGGAGAACTCGGCTCCGCAGGGCTTGTCCTATACGGCAGGGGAACTAAGGGGCAATAGGTGGAGACTCCCACCCAGTGAAAAGGCGTGCACAAACCGGGAGGTCTCTTACTTAACCCCCGAAAACTAATAATAAATCGCAACCACAAGTGCAGCCCTGCGCCAGTCAGTATCCTAAAGAAAATGAGGTTGTGTGTCAATCAAAACTCAAGCTCAGTTTGGTGTAGCGCCCCGATATATCGGGGCATTTTGGGGCTGTGCCGGACTAAAGAGTCTGTGTGAAAACTCGTGGATTCGAGCTTTCGCGGGAATGACAAGTCGGAATACAACCCCTAAATCCAGCGCTGTCACCCCCGCGGAAGCGGGCTCCAGCCTGGCCAATGCCAGACACGAGTTTTCACACAGACTCCCTTGGGGGAGAGGGTGGACCGCAACCGGCGCTTTCTCCAGCCGGGGCCCCGCACCTTCCGGTGCAGGGCGGGCCGGGCCTACGCCCGCCGAAGGGGAAGCGGCGAGCCGTGAACAACATCGGCTTCAGCCCGCAGGCGGGTGAGGGGGTTACCGCAGAACAAATTGCGAACTGATTTCCAGAAACCTATTAAGTGAACAGCATTGGCGCTAGCCCGGGTCTCTGGCCGCGTCAGGCGGAGAAGTGTTGGAAAGCGACTTGAAAATTCCCCTCTTCGTCCAACGCCGTGCAAACAGCCAGAAGGTGACGACGGCGACAACCAGCCAAAAGATGCTGGAAGGCCAGTGGCGTCCGAATAGGTTGGCGGTGGCGGCCACGCTCGCGGTACAGAACGAGATGCCGAGCGCACATTCCCAGATATCGGAACGCAACTCGCTCTTGATCCGCTGCCGTTCGGAGGTGGGAAGCGTCCCAGTGATCTTCCCCCAGAACCCCGGGGGACGGCAAATTCGGTAGAACTCTTCCAGGGTTTCAGTTTTTTCAGCCGGGGTCAGCAAAGTTACTGCGAGGATGACCACCCACCCTGCCCCGAAGAGCAGCAGAAATCCCTGCCAAAAGGGTTTGTGGGCAAAGTCGAGTGGAAACCAGATAATATAGCCGAGAGGCAAGCCTCCCGCCAGCGCCGCGATTTCGCCCCAGATGTTCAGCCGCCACCAGAAGAACCGCAGCCAGGCGAGCGGCAGGATGAAGGCGATCATCACGTTGTTGATAAACAGGAACCAAGCCATCATCCCCTTCACCAAGAAGCGGCCCACGAGCAAGGCCAGCACCAATAATAAGCAGGTTGCGACGCGTCCGGCCCAGACGTAGTGCCGCTCGCTCGCCTGCGGCTTGAGCAGCCGTTTGTACAGGTCATTGATCAAATAGGAGGCGCCCCAGTTCATCAGGGTGCTGATGGCGGATTGAAAGGCAGCGAACTCCCCGGCCACCAGGATCCCGGTGAGCCCTGTAAATCCGAAGCGCCGCACGAGTTCACCCCAGACGTTCTCCTCAGGCAGGGCATGGCGCGGAAAAATGCTGGCCGCGATGAGGCCCAGAAAGAAGAACGGAATGATCCGCACCACGAGCGAAAGCAGGGCGTTGAAGAGTTGGCCCACCTGGGCATGAAACTCATTCTTGGCGGCCATGAACTTCTGCGCGGTAAACCCTTCGCCGCCGGAAGGGGAGGCGGCGAAAAAGAGCCCCTGAAGGATGAGGGCGGAGATGGTGAGGAAGGTGAAATCTCCTCCGGGCGGCGTAGCCTGGAAAAACCCGGGGCCGCGTAGTTGCGCCACATTGGCATAGATCCGACTCAGCCCGCCCAATTGGTGAATGATGACGGGAATAAAGATGACGTTCGCAACCACGAAGAAAGCGAACTGGAAGATTTCGGAGTAAACCGCTCCCAGCAGGCCGCCCAGCATGGTGTAAGAGAGGGTGAGGGTAGCGGCAAACAGAATGATGGAGCTATCGCGCCAACCGAGAATCGGACCGACGGCTTTCGTCAACCACCCCGTCACGTAGGCCATCAGCACCACCGCCCAGCCGAAGCTGAAATAGACCGCCGCTACAGACCGGAAGACTCCCGCGGCCCTGCCGCCATAGCGTATCTGGACGAACTCGGCCGTCGAAACGATCTTCAACCGGCGCCAGAATTTCGACCAGATCACCGCCACCAGGGGCATCCAGATGATCCAGGGGATCCACCACCACCAGTTACCCAGCAGGCCGCCGGAGAAAACGAGCATGGTGAAAGCCGAGGCCGACCCGGCGGAAGTAAATGTGGCGACAGTCGAAAAACCGATGGCCCACCAGGGGAGAGAGCGCCCGCCCACGAAGTAACTTTCAATCCCACCGCTGGCGCGTCGGGTGAAATATAGGCCGATGGCGAGCGCCATCAGCGCGTAGATGACCATCACACCCCAGTCAGCAGGTTTCATAACTCGCTCCAAAGTGTAGCGGCGATTTTATATCGCCACAGTTCCATACGTGGCGACGTAAAGTCGCCGCTACCCGGCAATCTGCTTTACCAGCGTATCCACGGCGGCCGCAACGGTCTCGAGTGACTCTCTCCGCGTTAAGGCACCTTCCCCGGGCACAGGCTCGTATTCCGCTCCCTCGGTCGCCAGCATCCCCCCATTCACCTCGACGATCAACGCGCGCGCCCCCAGTTGGTGAAACCAGTAATCCTCATAGTATTTCTCCGACGGCTTCGGATAAGGGCGGGGAGGCCGGTCATGGAAACGCAGCTTTCGCGTGCGCCAGGTTTCCTGTAGGGAGAGGGCCAATGCCCGCTCCTCTTGCGCTAAGCCAGCTTGGGAATATATGGTGGGCGCAAACACTTCCGTTGGAAACATGAAGTTATGAAAGTCGACAACGCAATAAGGCCGCACCGACTCCAGGAGATTTTTCGTTGCATGGGTTTCCATCCCCTGCGTATCGTCCCAATCGAACCACATGTCGAGTCCCTGGTCGGTGAGGCTGGAGCCGAGCACATGCCCCGTCGCTTCCCATTGGGCAACCTGCTCAGGCGTAAACCGCATGGGTGGCTTCTTGACGTAGGTGCCGTAAAAAAAGTGCATGGGCTCGTTGCCCTCGGCGAAGAACTTTATCTTGTTGGCATCGGTCCAGTCGGGGATCCAGGTGCCATGCCAGGAGTCCGGGAAGTGTTGTGAGAAGCGCTGAGCGCCTCCCGGATTGAGAAGAGGAATGACGTGCAGAGTGGTCGCCTTGAGTATTTTCTCGCGATCCACGGAAATCCCGAAAGGGGCGGTGGAATTAAGCAGCGCGTCGACGTAGGCCAGCAAGCCGCGCGGGCCACTCGGCTCGGGGCCGTGCATGCCCGAGAGGATGGCGACATGCTTCTGGCCGCGGCCCAGCCGCATCGCGTAAACGGGCAAGCCTGTGGCAGATCGCGCGATCTCCCGCAATTCGCAGGCGTCCGGATGCGCGTAAGCGAGCTGGCGAAAACGCTCCAGGCCGTCGCGCGCGCTAAAGAACCAGTAGCGCTCCTCTTCATTCGACCAATTCAGAAAATCCCCCCGCCTCGAAAGATAAGTTTGCCCTTGCGCCTTCACGGCTATCATGAAGGCCGTACTCAACTGGATAAGGGATTCGCGTCGAGTCATACCAGAAACCCCAATGGACATCGGTGCTTGGTTTTGTTGACCCAAGGCCACACCTGCCCGCGAGGTCGGCAGAACCGCCGGGGGCGAAGGCGCGCGCCTCGGCCGGCAGGGGATTATCGGATATATTTGGCGACAAGGAAAGACTCCAGATGAAATTCACCATCGCGCTGCCAGGAAAACAGACGGCTGATGGAAAGCGCCGCACTCCAGACCTGTGCTGAAATCCTTGTGCTATACTGGCGCACCCATTATGCTTGGCAGACAGGGGGGGTGGCGTTGGCATGGAATTAGCGCTCTTGGGAGGCCAGCCGGTGTGGCAGAGACCTTTCCTTAACTGGCCGGTCTTTGGTCGAGAAGAGGAAGAGTTGCTCCAGGAAGTCCTGCACAGCCGGACCTGGGGGGGCTATAGCGCGCAAGTGGGAGAGTTTGAAGCGGCCTTCGCCCGTATGCAGGGCGTGCGGCATGCCATCTCCTGTTGCAATGGCACGGTGGCGCTGGAGGTGGCGTTGCGCGCGCTGGACCTCAAGTGCGGCGAGGAAGTGATTGTTCCACCGATCACTTTTGTCTCCACCGCGGGCACCGTCTTGATCTGCCACGGTGTCCCGGTATTTGCCGACATTGATCCGAAAACTCTTAACCTGTTTCCTCCCGCCGTGGAAGCCTCGATCACGTCCCGGACCCGAGCCATCATCGCTGTCCATTTCGGCGGGCACCCTGCCGACCTGGACGCCTTGACTGCCATCGCCGAGCGCCACGGCCTGGCGCTGATCGAAGACGCGGCCCACGCCCACGGCGCCGCTTGGCGAGGCACTCCGGTGGGCAACTTTGGTATTGCCGCCACTTTCAGTTTCCAGGCTTTCAAGCTGATGACCGCGGGCGAAGGGGGCGCGGTTCTTACCAACTCTTCTGCTATCGCTGACAAGGTATGGAGCTACTGCAACCTGGGGCGACACAAGGGGGCGGGTTGGTATGAGCACTTTACCTCGGGCAGCAACTACCGCTTGACGGGATTCCAGGCTGCCGTGCTCAGCGCGCAACTGAAGAGGCTTCCGGAGCAAAACCGCCGGCGCGCGGAGAACGTGCAGTATTTTCGGGAGCAGATGCGGTCCTTCGGCGGTCTCTCGCTCGCGGAAGACGACGAGCGGGTAAGCCACCATCCCCATTACATCATCACCTTGCGTTACGACCCTGCGGCGTTCGCCGGCGTGCCGCGCGATTTGTTCCTGCGCGCCTTGCACGCCGAAGGAATTTCCGCCCAGCCAACCTACCCTTATCCTCTGTACCGCAATCCGCTCTTTCGGAAGGAGTCACTTCCCCCCTGCGGTTGCGGGAACTGGAGCACGGCGCAGGATTACGAGTCGCTGTTCCTCCCCGAGAGCGAGCGAATTTGCAAGGAGGGCATGTGGCTGGAACACTATATCTTTCTTGGCACGCATCAAGATATTGATGATATTATCGCCGCCTTCGAGAAGATTCAGCAACGAGTTGGTTCCCTTTTGCAGCTTCAGGAGAGCCCTCAGGAATCGCAGCCATGAGCCTGCAAGCGCGGCTCTTGGCCGCAACGGAAGAAGGGCTTCGCCAAAGAGGCCACGAAGGGCGTTCTGGAGTGCGGCCCGCCGCGGCGGGCTGCCGCTTTCCTCCTGCGAGCTTGCTCGCGCTTCACCGCTCCGAATGCCGCGCTCCTGTGCACGGCCAGCAAGCTGCCCTGCGGGGCGGGAGATAGCGGCAGCAAGCTGCCCGCACTCCAAAGGAGAACTCTTCCCATGCAGCGCGGAAACACACGCCTGGTGGCGCGCAAGCCACTTGCAATTGCCATCCTGGTTCTATTCTCAGTCGTAGGCGCGGCTGCTCGTTCGAGGCCCGGCGCCGGGCGGGCACAAGGCCCGCCCCCACGGCAGCCCGCATCGGAATTCACACCCTGGGCCTTTCACGAAGACTTCAGCCATGGTATCCCAGGGTGGCTGACCTTCCCGCTGTATCAGGATGTGGGCTACAACCCTAATATTTATACGACGCAAGTGGGCGGCTCACCGGTGCTGGTCCGTGACCTGACCTCCAACGGCGAACGGCTGCTGCGTGTAGGTCTACTGCGGCCGCTAATGTTTCATGTGGTCCCGTCTTCTTCGTTTCGGATCGTTTACAGCTTCGAGACGTGCGGGAGAATAATAGGTTTGCATCTCACTCTGGGCGCCATGGATGGGCGGCGTTACAACTACTCCATAATCCCTCAGTCACGGGTGGCGAAGGATGTAGCGCCGGACTTAAGCCCGGCAAGTGCCGCCCTCCCGGCAATGTCGGGACAAGTTCCGGGCGGCGCTACACCTGGTGCGCGCGAGGTAAAGGTCGAAGGCCGCCAACTGCAAATCCCTGCCGCGGGAGCGGACGTGCAGGTGATTGTTCTCGAGGCCGAAGTTGCGGCGCCTCCGTTAGGGTGCCACAGCCTGCTGACTTTGCGTGCATTGGAAATTCAAGCGGAGAGGCCGGAGAGTGTCCTTATTCGTGCGCCGGAGCTGGACCGCTCACCGGTTGACGATGTTGCTGTGGCCCGGGATGTGGTAACCGCAGGTAGCCCGTTGAAGATCAAGCTGGGGTCCGGCCCCGCGGCGCGCGTATCTGTTTACGATGAAGTGGGGGGGCTGGTGCGCGCCGAGAACGTTCCGCCTGGGGAAGCGCGTGGTACACAGGTTGCCGCTCCGGAAAAGCCTGGCCTTTATCAGGCTGAAATCACCAGCGGTCGCGCCAAGTCGGAATTTAGCTTCCTCGTGTTGGGCAAAGTCTCCGCCCATCCTCGTGTTCTACTCACCTCCGAGCGCCTGGAACAATTGCGCTCGCAACCCTACTCGAATGAACTGCTGGCCATCGTGCACCGGCGCGCCAGCGAGCTTCGAAAGTCCCTTGCGTACAATCCCAAGGCGGGTCGGAACATCGAGCTGCTGCCCACAGTCACCGTGCATCCCGGTCTGGAAGATTATTTCGGGTTACTGGGAAGTTACGGCCACGCCATCGCTTTCAACGCACTCGATTTTCGGATGAACGGGGATCGGCAGGCGCTGGAAGCTGCCCGCCGCGCGCTGCTTACTGTTTCCGCATGGTCTACCTGGACGCCACCGTGGTTCATCGCGAAAGGGCTGCACAACTACTACGGAGCCGGCGTGTTCACGCAGTCGGTGGCGCTCGGTTATGACCTGATCGCGGACGAGCTATCGCAGGAAGAGAGATCGCAAATTGCTGAAGCATTTTTTGAGAAGTCCATCCGCCCCGCCTTAGACGGGTACTTTTCTTACGATCGTTTGCCGATCGCCCCCAGCAACCACGAGTCTCAGACGGTGGGCGGGGCTATCGAAGCCTGCGTGGCCCTATATGGCGACGTCCCTGATTGGGCGAGCAAATTCGGACCGGCCTTGGCGGAACTCGTCGTGACGTACGACCGCATGATCGAGGGCCTATTCCCCGGCGACGGCAGCGAGGCCGAGCCGGCAGGCTATGAACACTTCGCCATGGAAGGGATGTCGTGGGGGATGGCGGCGCTGCACGCCCTGGACATTCGTCCCCAAGGCTTCGACAAGATGATGAAGGCCTTTTGGTGGCTTCGCTATGCCCAGGTTAGCCCGGACTTGGTGCTTGATACCGGTGACACCGGCTCTGAGCTCCGGTCTCACACGGGGTTCGCTTGGGGGGCAGAATTCGCCGGCGATCCCGCGCTCCAAGCGTTCTATGAGACCGCGACCGACCAAAGTCTGAAGGGAGTCTTTGAGTCGCATCAAACCGGGCAAACGCACGAACAGGCACCGGGCCTTCTGGACCTTGTCTGCTGCACGCACGCCGCGACGGAGACTCCCGAGCCGCCGCTTTCACGCATCTTTCCGGCGCGCGGCAGCGCCGTCATGCGCAGCGGCTGGCGGCCCGAAGATACGGTGGTTTCGCTGCGAGCCGGTCCCTGGTTCAATCACGAGCATCATGACCAAGGGAGTTTTCAAGTCGCCGCTTATGGCGAGGAATTAGTGGCCGAGGCGGGTTACGCACACTACTACACAGATCCGCACTATGCGGATTACTTTACTCAGGCCATCGCGCACAATACAGTAATCGTCGACGGCGACGCCTTCAGCCAGGAAGACTACGACGGCCGATATTGGGCAGCGTTCCAGAATTTCGCGAGATTTGAGGGACATGTCTTCTCGCCGGACATCGACTACATTGCGGCCAACCTCGCTCCCGCTTATGCGGACGCGAGCCAGGTTAACCGCTTGCGGCGCGAGTACCTCTTTGTCAAGCCCGACCTCCTCATCGTGCACGACCGGATGGAGGCCGCCACGCCTCATGCCTATACGTGGATGCTGCATATTCCGCCCGGGGCTCAGACAAGTATCGCAGCCGCTCAAGCACTGATCCGCCGCCCAGCAGCGTTTGCCACGCTTACAGCAGCAGGGGAGAACACCCGATGGACGTTGCACCCGCAGCCGATCCCCACCAATGCTTATGGGGACTTCGATCGGACTCAGGTCGAGCCACGTGAAGCTTTTCGATTGGATACAGCACGAGAGAAGCAAGGCAGTTTTCTCGTCGCCCTGCACTTCCAAAAAGCTGGGGAAGAGCCGGCCCCACCCCAACCTCTTTCAACCACGTCGGGCCAAGGCTTCCAGGCTGCAGGGGGAGCTGCGGAGGTGCTTTTCAGGTCGAAGCCGGGGCCATTGACCACGGGTGGCCTGACGGTTGATGGCGATGTGCTCGCCATCAAGCACGGGAACGGTGTGGAGGAGATTTTCGGCGGAAATCTCAAGTCTTTGCAACGTGGCCGGCAAACGCTTTTCTCTTCCAGCATCGCCACCGACGTCGCACTGAGCGAAGCTCCTGCTTCAGTTGAAGTCCACGTATTCTGCCCTGCAACAACCGATCTGAAGATTTACGCGGAAAGGCCAACGCGGGAGGTGAGGCTTGATCAGGGCCTCGTTACTCCTGCCCAGGCTGGGGGGTTCATTTCGTTCGAGCGTCTGGCCAAAGGAGGGCACATTGTCAGCATCAGCTATTGACCCGGCATTCGGTGAGGTGGCCACTTGGAACGTGTTTGACGCCAATGTACGCGTGGGCCACTCCGGCATATACGGGGAATTGGCTCTGGAGACCGACGAGTTGTTAAAGGAGATGGACCGCTTCGGCATCCAGCGGGCATTGGTCTCCCACTTCGCCTGCGAGGAGTACGATGTCGAGGAAGGGAACAACCTTCTGGCGGGCGAATGCCGGGAGCGCCTGACGCCGGCTTGGGCGGCCTTGCCGGACCATCTCCAGGAGTTGGCTCCGCGACACCCCATGGCCGTGCGCCTCTCTTACGGAGTCAAGAAGCATAATTTCTCCCCGGCGCCATGGTGTTCGGGAGAGCTTTACGAATACCTGCAAGAACATTCCGTCCTGACGCTCATGGCGCGTGAAGATATCGAATGGGATGCGCTCGCCCGATTGCTGGAGAATTTCCCTCGCCTACCGGTTCTGCTTCTCGAAACTGGCTACCGCGCGGAGCGTTACCTTTTCCCCTTATTCAAGCGGCATCCGAATCTTCACATTGATACCTCGACGTATGTGGCGCATCGCCAGCTTGAAAGCTTCGTGGATAAGTTCGGCCCGGAGCGCCTGGTGTTCGGGAGCCGCTTGCCACTCTATACCGCGGGCGCGGCGCTGGGGGTCCTGGCGACCGCGCGCATATCGGATGAGGCCAGGCTGTCGATCGCGGGCGGGACTTTGCGTCGGCTGCTGGGGAGGAAAAACCAATGAGGTCGCCAATCCCGATTTTCGATTGCCACGGTCACCTCGGCACCCATCCCGATTTCCCCGCCTGGAAGCAAGGCTATGAAGACATGCTGCAAGTGATGGACCTTCTGAATGTTGAAGTCCTCGCCATCACCTCGACGCTAGCCTGCTCCAACGACTGTCCGCGGGGGAATGCCGAGGTTGCCGAGGTCTTGCGAAAATATCCGCAGCGTTTCCGGGGATATATTACGGTGAACCCACGTCCGCCGGGGGAGGCCCTTGGGGAGTTGGAACGGTGGAGCTATTTCCACCGCCCTCCACTCATTAAGCTGCACCCTGAGTGCCATCAATATCCGGTGGATGGCGACTATTACCGTCCCATCTGGGACTACGCCAACCAGACGCATGCCGTGGTGCTCGTGCACACCTGGGATTCCGACCCCAAATGCGGCCCGTTGCTGCTTGGTCCTATAGCGCACGCATTTCCGCAGGCCAAAATCATTTTGGGCCACTCGGGGGTGACGTGGCGAGGTTATGAGCAGTCGATCACAGTCGCCGCTGACGCTTCCAATACGTTTCTTGACATCACTGGATCTCAAAGCCATCGCACTATCATCGAGCGCGCCGTGGCTCGGTTGGGAGCGCACCGGGTGCTCTTTGGATCGGATATGCCCTACCTGGAAGCCGCCATGGTACTGGGGCGGCTTTTGTCGGCGCGAATTTCGGACGAGGACAGGGAAAAGATTCTGCGAAGCAATTTCGCACGCTTGTTGGAGGAGGGAAACGATGGATCGTATTAGAATCGGAGTCATTGGTCTGGGGACTATGGGGAGTCAGTACGCTAAGATCTACTCAGCGCACCCCTTGGCGGAAGTGGTTGCCGTCAGTGCGCTCCAGCAAGATCAGGTAGACAAGGTGCGCTCACTTTACGGGGTTCCTCACGGCTACACGGACTACCGGAAGATGCTGGAACGTCAGGATCTGGACGCCGTGGTGGTGGCAACGCCGGATTCGCAGCATTACGAACCCACCCGCGCCGTGCTCGAGTCTGGCAGGCATGCCCTGGTCGAGAAGCCCTTCACGACCAGCACGGCGGAAGCCGATGAGCTGATTCGCATCTCGCGGCAGGCAGGGAAAATCATCCAGGTGGCCTTCAATCACCGCTGGCTTTCGGCTTATCACCAGGCCAAGGCGACGATTGCGGGCGGTGAAATCGGGATGCCTCTGGCAGGGTACGCGCGTAAGAACGACACGATCTTTGTCTCGACGCAGCACCTTTCCTGGGCCGGCACCACAACGCCCGCCTGGTTTCTTTCTTCGCACGATATTGACCTGATGCGCTGGTGGCTGGCCTCAGAGCCCGTAGAGGCGCGAGCCTGGGGGCGGAAGGAAGTACTGGTAGCCATGGGCATCCCCACATACGACATCATCCAGGCGCAAGTTAAGTTTGCTTCGGGGGCCTTCGTCACTTTCGAATCCGCCTGGGTCTATCCCAACACTTTTCCTGCCATTGTCGAATCCTTCATGGAAGTCATCGGGAGCGCCGGGCATATCCACATGGATCGTAAGTGCGAATCTTTCGAGGTGAGTACGAAGGAGAAATTCTCTTATCCCAAGGGATTTTTGAATGCGGAGATTTTCGGCCGCATGCGGGGAGCGTTTCCTTCCTGTCTGGAGGATTTCCTCTTTGCTCTGCTGGAAGGAAAAGAGCCGAGGGTAACCGCATTCGATGGCCGGCAAGTGACCGCAACGTTGGAGGCGATTCACAGGTCCTTGGAGACGGGCGGTACAGAACCTGTCGGTTGAGGGCGGATGGGGAAGACAAAAGGCATAACACCCGAATGCAAAACGCAAAGCGCAAAATACGAAGGTACGCGCCCAGCCGCCTTTGACTTTTGCCCTTTGCACTTTGACTTTTGACTTTTTCGTCTGCCCATTGGACTAACATGCATGGTGCTGATCTAGCCGTCTTGACCGCGTATTTTGCGACCATGATCGTGGTGGGCTTTGCTTACTCGCGTCATATGAAGTCGCTTGACTTGTATTTTGGCGGCGGGAAACAGCTCTCCTGGTGGCTGGGTGGGATTTCATTTGTGATGGCTTATGTCAGCGCCCTCTCCATTGTGGTTTACGCCGGCCTCGGGTACCGATATGGCCTCGTCGCACTCACGCTCTACTGGACCACGGTCCCGGCCACGTTGCTGACGACTTGGCTTTTCGCTCGTCGTTGGCGGCGCGCCGGGGTGCTGACCCCGATGGAATTCCTGGAAACACGCTTTTCCTCCTTGGTCCGCCAGCTCTTCGTCTGGTCGGGCATCCCTCTCCGGGTGATTGACGAAGGTCTGAAGATCGTGGCAATTGCCATTTTCGTTTCCGCCGGCCTGAAGATTTCGCCGACCGTCGCTATGCTCGCGGTGGGATTGATTACCTTGCTTTATACCGTGGCAGGGGGACTTTGGGGGGTCGTCATTACGATTTTTGTGCAATTTGTTTTGGTCTGCACGGCGATCCTCATGCTTGTCCCCCTGGCTTGGCGAGCTGCCGGAGGCTGGAGCCATTTCATTTCCGCCGTTCCGCCGGATTTTCTGCGTCCGGCGCACGCCCCCTACACCTGGGAGTACATTGGCGCTTTCGTGATTTTCAGCGGACTTTCACTGGCCGGAAATTGGTCGTTAATCCAGAGGTTCTATTGCGCGCGCAATGACCGGGAATCCTACGGCGTAGGTTGGTTCGCGAGCTTTCTGTTCCTCCTGCTGCCTCCCTTGTGGATTTTCACGGGGATTTTCGCGCGCGCGTTCATTCCGCTGCAAGGATTTGATCCGCAGACGATCTATGCGCGGGTAAGCGTTGCCCTGCTTCCTCCCGGGATGCTGGGGTTGCTCATTGCGGCCTTGTTCGCAGCCACCATGTCGGTATTGTCGTCAGGATATAACGTCATCGCGGCAGTCCTCACTGTGGACGTTCACCAACGGCTAATCCGTCCCCAGGCCAGTCAACGGGAACTGGTGGTAGTGGGGCGAGCCTTGACGGCGCTTGTGGCGCTTTTCCCCTTGGGAATCGCCTTGGTGGTTACCTATTTCCATTGGACTATCTTTGACACTATGGTGGCAGCCTTCGCGTTCTTTTTGCCACCCACCGTCTTGCCAGTACTGGCAGGCTTGCTTAGCCGGCGGCTTTCAGCGGGTGGCGCTGTGGCGGGATTCGGGGCGGGGATCGGGGCGGGTCTCGCATTCCTGGTGTATAAGTGGTTTTTCAAGCCTGCCAACCTGACGGCGTTTCAGGCGGCAAGTCTCGCGATCCCTGCTGGCATCACAACACTCGTGCTCGTCGTGGCAGCCTACGCTTTCCCGGCGAGGGGAGAGGCTGGGGAACGGGCCTCGGCGTTTTTTGACCGGCTTGCTTGCCCCTCAATCTCAGCCTCCCCCTCTGAAGTCAGCCCGGGGCCCGTGGTGGGGTCGGTGATCGGCTCTATGGGAATGGTGCTGCTCGTAATTGGGTCGGGCTGGGTGACGCCACATGCCAACACGCTGACCCTTGGGACGGGCGGCGCGCTGGTTGCCATCGGCGTCATGTTGTACGGCGGGCGTTGGATCAGGAGATCGCGTGAAAAGCAATCGGGTGATCTGGCGATCTGATGATGGGGTGAACGGAAAGACCTCCCGGGAGGACACCTCCTATGTTCATCCGATCTCCCGATCTCCAGATCTCCCGATCCGAAGGAGGACTACTGCTGTGAGAAGGACCCTGTGCACCGTCGTAGTTCTAGCCGCTTTCGTAGCGTGCTCAGCGGGGATAGCTCAGGAAATATCCTCCCGTTCCCACCCGGAGCTTTACGGCTTATGGCTCCCCCCGGGGGACGCCGGTAACAATCAAGCCGAGGTCGCCACCTTCCTGGACAAGGCTCATGACGCCCACATCGACACCATCGTCCTGTTAGTCAAAAACGAGGGTTGGCTATTTTATGCGAGCCGGCTTTTTCCGGCATCCGTTGCTCCCGAGTACCGCAACTTTGATCCCCTCCGTGCTGTGATCGCCGAAGCGCACAAGAGAGGTATGAAAGTGCATGCCTGGCTAGTGGATTTCGTGGAGAGTCCGACCGGCGACGTGTTCAAGCATCACCCCGAGTGGGCGGCGCTCAATCCCGACGGTGAGACGACCTCTCCCGAGATGCTCGGACCGAACCGGCCGTATTCGGACGTTCGGATGTGCCCCGCGCGCCGTCCCGGTTACACCGATCAATATCTGCTTCCGGTTATTCGGGAAATCGTCACCAACTACGACGTGGACGGCATCCACCACGATTACGTCCGCTACCCGGGGGACGTAAACCCCGACGGTTACTGTTTTTGTGATTACTGCCTGGAGCATATTTTCACGCACAGCCACCTTGCCTATGAGGCCGAGCCGCACGAAACTCCACTCGAACGTCTCTTGCCCCGAGTGGATGCCGACCTGAGCCGGGATTACACGCCCAAACCTCCGCAATGGGAGCAATGGACCCGGCGCGAGAAAGCCAATTTCCTCCTGTACGGGAGGTACGAGTATGACTCCGCTCCGGACATGTCGTATTATTTTTATACCTACCGCACGGATGCCATCAAGGAATTTGCTCGCGCGGCGTACGAGCTGGTGAAAAGCATAAAACCTAACGCCGTGATTTCCGCCGCCGTTTTCAAAAACCCTGAAACCAGCGGGAGGTTTATCGGCCAGCGCTGGAGCGACTGGACGCAGTATGTAGATGAATTCATGCCCATGACCTACCGCAGCCATTTCAGCGTTGGTTGGGAGACCTTCTTAAAGGAATTCGGAGAGTACACGCGTTATCAAAAAAAATGGGTGGACAAGAGCCAACTCGATCAGGGAATTGCCACGACATACTTGTACCGGGAAATGTATGACCCCATTGATAAGATGAACGCAGCCCTCGACCAGTGGGTAGCGCGCCGAGGTGATGGTGGATCGGACCGCACGGAAGTTCTTCACCTTTCACAGACCACGCTCTCCCAACTGCCCGCGGGCCCGCGCAAGAACGAGTTTGAGCAGGCGCTCCAGAGCCTTCCCCAAACAACCCATTCCGAGGCGGAACGTCAGGCCGTCTTGAACCTGCGACACATTAACGAAAGGCTCGTAGGCGATCCACCGCCGGGATTCTTCCCGCCGGAACGGCTTCTGGAGTCCATCCGAGTCGCGCGACAGAACGGGAGCGACGGTATCGTATTTTTTGCGGGGGGTAGCATCGAGCGGGCGCATCTCTGGGAGGCCGTGAAAAAGGGATGGTGATCGGGAGATCGAGTGATCTGATGAACTGATGATCGGAAAAACCTCCCGGCGCGATAGCTTCTTTGTTCACCCGATCATCCGATCGTCCGATCTCCCGATCCGATTGACACTCACAGAGGGGGTTCGTATGTTTATGCGGGGAAAGTACTTTCGATGTCTGCACGGGGAGGGTGGAAATGGTAACTGATTTCCCGGTCGCAGCCCTCAAGGCTGGCGTGGCCAAGGTGGATATCACGCCACCGGTGGGCCAGCGGATGTGGGGTTTTGCGGCACGCGTGGGTCCTGCAACGGCCATTCTCGATCCACTGTGGGCGCGCGTACTGGTGCTCGAGGTTGGCGAGAAGCGTTTGGCGCTGGTCGCTCTCGATTTAGGGCGGCCGTTTGGGCCGGCGTCTCTGGCTCGGCTGCGGGAGGATGTGAAGAAATCGAGTGGGATTTCGTACGTTCTCGTCGTCGCCTCGCACACTCATTCGGGACCCGTCATCAAGGATGAGTATCCGCCGGGGAGCACGCCACTTTGGGAGTCAATCGCGATTGAGAAAATTGCGCGGGCCATCGACGCAGTGCATGAGCGGGCTGAAGGGGCGCGCATGGGCACGGGCTATGGCACTGCCTATATCGCTCACAACCGGCGCCTAGTGAATCCGGATGGAACAATCACCTGGTTCGACCGGAACTTAACCAGGGTTCCAACTTCCCCGGTTGACCCTACTGTTTCCGTGCTTCGGGTGGACACGAGCAAGGGCCAGCCTCTGGCGATCCTTGTTAACTACGCCTGCCATCCGGTTGTGTTGGGGGCCGACAACCTGAAGTATTCGGCTGATTTCCCGGGGGTGATGACACGCCGGGTTGAGCAGGCTTTGGGCGGGGAAGCGGTTTGTTTCTTTCTTCAGGGCGCGCCGGCCGATCTCAACCCCTACTACGCCGTCACTCCGATCGAGGAGGATGCAGGCAGATGGCGCGACTGGACGGGAGAGCGGCTGGGGCACGAAGCCGCGCGTGTGGCCAATGCCGTCGAGACAAAACCTGAATCAGGGGCGAGTCTTGAATTTGCTGAGGACTTGATAACCTTCCACTCGCGCTGGGAGCCGGAAAAATTCCGCGCCGCTTTATTGCGCTACGGCGAGATGTTTTTCGAGGACTTTGCTCCTACCATCCGGGAAGAATGGCAATTGCCGGTTGCCACCGTTCTGCTCAACAGACGAATTGCCTTCATGACGGTGCCAGGCGAAGCTTTCGTGGAATTTCAAATCAACTGGCGCGATCGCTGCCCGGTGCGAGACGCTTTCTTTCTGGGTTACGCCAATGGCTATTACGGGTATCTCCCTACCATCCGAGCTGCTAGCGAAGGCGGATATGGCGGCGCCGACGCCAGTGCCTGGGTGGAGGTCGGGGCAGGAGAAAGGATGGTGGATCACGCCTTGATTAGAATTTACGGAATGCTGGGCCGTCTGACCAAAACTCCTCAGGATGCGGAGTACGAATGAACAAATTCGGAGAGAAATCTCACAGGCGGGGAGGGCTCCGGAGGTATTTACCGCGGAGCTCGAATGTATTACATTAGCTGCCCGGACCGTGAGAACAGGAGGATCTAATGAGTCGATTGGCGATCTTTGGAGGGACGCCCCAGCGGGCCAAGCCTTTTCCCTCCTGGCCGGCCTTTGACGAAAACGAGGAGCAGGCCTTGCTCGAAGTGCTACGTAGCGGTAACTGGTGGCGCTATTACCAGGGGGAAGCCGCGGGACTGAAGGCGCCCGAAGCGGGCCAGCCCCGCTCGAAGGTGGCGGAGTTTCAGGAAGCTTTCGCGCGACTCCAGGGTGCGAGGTACGGCATTGCGTGTGCCAACGGCACGGCTGCCCTCGAGGTGGTGCTGAAGGCGCTTGGCGTGGGGCCCGGAGATGAAGTCATCGTGCCACCTTATACGTTTATCGCCACGGCCAGTGCAGTGCTGATGGTTAATGCGGTCCCCATCTTCGTGGACATCGAGGCTGATACCTTCAACATCGCTCCCCGCCGAGTGGAAGAGGCCATCACCCCGCGAACCAAGGCCATCATCCCCGTGCATTTCGCCGGACAGGCAGCCGACATGGATTCTCTCCTGAATATCGCACGGCGGCACAACTTGGTGGTCGTCGAAGACGCGGCTCACGCACATGGAGCAACCTGGAACGGTAAGGGATTGGGCTCGATAGGGCACGCTGGCACGTTCAGCTTTCAAGTTTCAAAGAACATGACCGCCGGGGAAGGCGGATTGATTACCACCAATGATCGAGACCTGGCCGAACTCTGCGAGTCTTACATCTGGGGCGGGCGGGAAATCGGCAGGCCCTGGTACGAGTATCACCGGCTCGGCTGGAACTACCGCATGACGGAGTTTCAGGGCGCCATCCTCTCGCAGCAACTGAGGAGACTCGAAGCCCAGAACGCCAAGCGGAGGGAAAATGCCCGCTATCTCGACGAGCGCCTGTCCAAGCTGCCGGGAATTTCCCCGCTCCGCGTGCGCGAAGACGTCACTAAGCACTCCCATCACCTCTACATCTTTCGTTTCAGTGAGGAGGAGTTTGGGGCTTCACGCTCGGATTTCCTGGCGGCGCTTCTTGCGGAAGGGGTCTCTTGTCTTGCCGGGTACGCGCATCCACTTTACAAGAACCCCATGTTCATTCGCCAAAACTTCTACCCCCGCGGATGCCCGGTCACGTGCGGCCACTACGACCACACCATCGATTACGCCTCGTTCGAAGCTCTTTGTCCGAATGCGGAGCGCGCCTGCCGGGAGGCAGTATGGCTCGAACACCGGCAACTCCTGGCCGAGCGTGAGGATATGGATGACATCATTCATGCCATCGAGAAGATTCACGAGCACCGCCAGGATTTCAAACCAGCAGCAGTCATTGAGGAGGGATAGCATATGATCAATCTGGGAATTGCCGGCATGGGATACATCGGACAGGTCCATCTGGACGCCTCCCGAAAAGTTCCGGGCGTTCAGGTGCTGGCGGTGGCCACCCTCGAGCCGGAAAAGATTCGCGATACGTTTTCAGGCCAGATTTACTCCACTTACGCGGAACTCCTTCGGGACGACCGCCTTGACGCCGTCGTCATCGGCCTCCCGACCGACCTGCATGAGAAGGCCGTCGTCATGGCCGCCGAGTGCGGCCGCCACATCCTCTGTGAGAAGTCCATGGCGCTCGATGCCGCTTCTGCCCGGCGCATGCTCCAGGCGGCGCAGGCCCACGACCGCATCTTCATGGTCGCGCACGTCCTTCGCTTCTGGCCGCAGTACGCGCGCATCAAGGAGCTGATTGACGCGGGCGAAATCGGTTCCGTCATTTCCGCTACCGCCTACCGGCTCTCGAAATTCCCGCCCTGGATGGTCTGGTTCCGCGATCCAGCGCGGAGCGGTGGCACCCTGCTGGACCTGCAAGTCCACGACGTGGATTTCGTCCATTGGATTTTGGGACATCCTCAAAGCGTGTACACGGTGGGAACCCAGTCGCCCACCGGAAGCTGGGACCACGTCCATACGATTTTGAATTACCCCCATGCCCAGGCCAGCATCGAGGCGAGCTCCTTGATGCCGCAGTCCTTCCCCTTCAGCACGCGCATTCTTGTTGTCGGGACGGAAGGGGCGCTGGAATACACGTTCCGAGTAGCTACCAATGTCCAGGATCGCGACTCGGCCTCTCACTTCTTCCGTTTGTACAAAAACGATGGCGGCGAGAGCGAGCCCACGGCTTCGGCGGAGGACGCGTATGTGGCCCAGTTCCGCTACTTCGCGCAATGCGTCGCCGAGCGCCAGCAACCTCGCCTCTGCCCACCGGAAGAGTCATGCCAGGTGATGCAAGTAATGAGCGCATTGCGACAATCGGCGGACACTGGCCGGGTCGTCGCGATCGATTAGGAGCGCGCCTGCAGGACATGAGCGAAGGGCTGTTTTCCGCCTACGATGAGGCGGAGGACTTGGCTCATTCACCGGAAGTATCAAGCCTCAAGGGTTGTACGGATTTTCCGGAACTTCGCGCGGGAAATATTGATGCCGCGAGGCGGTTTAGAGTGCGGCCCGCCGTGGCGGGCTGCCGCTTTTGTGCCTTGAGCTCGCTCAAGCTACCGCCGGAAGCAAGCTTCCAGCGAAGGAAAGTGGCAGCAAGCTACCGCACTCCAAAAGAAGGGGTGTGGCCAAAATCGACCAGCAAGTGGTGGATTACGGCCAGGCGGGGCGGATCGTGGCGAGCAAGGAATCTAATCAAGCCATTTATTTTCAGCGAAGTAAAGGCGGTCGGGGTTTGGAAATGAAGATGCCTTACCATGTGACGAGACATGGAGAGGAGCTTGCATATGAGCTACGTACCAACCAAGCCGATTCGAATTATTGCTTACTGCATCGCGTTAAGTTTGCTGGCCGCTTCGATGCTGACGTTTGCGCAGGATCAGACCGGTCCCCCGCCACCGAGTCCAGCGCCCAGTCCTGGATGGCTCCGTTTCTCCGGCCCCCCGGCCAACGACCCTCCGGCCAACGACGCGCCTAGCCAAGCCGTACCGTCGCATTTGACCCTTCAAGCGGGCACTTTTCTGACGGTGCGAGTCGACCAGATGCTTTCCTCGGACCGCAATCAGGCAGGTGATGCGTTTTCCGCTACGCTTATGCGACCACTGGTGGCGGACGGTGTAGTGATAGCGCAGAGGGGCCAGATGCTCGGCGGCCGCGTAGCCGACGCACAAAAAGCAGGCCGTGTGAAGGGTGTTTCCCGGCTGGCAGTGCAATTAAGCGACTTGACGCTGGTGGATGGCCAGCAGGTGCCGATAGGAACGGAATTGACGAGTCTGACTGGTCCCACCTCGAAGGCGCGGGATGCGAGTGCGATTGCGGGATCTACTGCCATGGGCGCGACAGTGGGCGCGGCCGCAGATTGGGGTGTGGGCGCCGCTATTGGCGCTGGGGCTGGATTGGTGGCGGGAACCGTGGGCGTGCTCTTGACGCGCGGCCACCCGACGGTGATCTACCCGGAGTCGTTGTTAACATTCCGGCTCGCGAAACCCATCACGATTTCCACAGAACGCGCGCCACAGGCCTTCCGCTATGTGGATACAACGAACCCATATAACCGCGCTTCCAACGCGCAGGGCCCGCCGGCTGCTGGTCCTGGCTGGAACTGCAAAGGGTACGGCTGGCCCCCTCCCGTGGCTACTCCACCACCCTACTCTTACTACCCTTATTACCCTTACACTTGGGGAGCAGGCTTGGGGTTGTGGTACGGGCCGGGTTTCTTCTATGGCCGTGGATTCTACGGCCGAGGCTACGGGTATCGCCGCTAGTCCGGATTTCTCACCACGTTCTGCCGTTTTGAGTCGGGCGACCGGAAGGGCGGGGTTTTAACCCCGCCCTTCCCCATTCGTAGCGAGAAATACCCGCCAGCGTGGCGTTCACAAGTCAAAGCCCCAAGCGAAACGCCAAGCCTAGCGCCAGTGCGCCCGCAACGCTGGTCCCCGCAAAGTTGACCATGCCATTTGTGACCAGACCACGCCGCTGAATAGTGGCGCCCAAAAGGCTATCGAATAAGTTGCCCGCGAGTGCGGCGCCAAGCGCGATGGCGGGGCCTGCGAACCTGTACGGTCCACACAACCCTAATCCAAGACCCAGTCCCATTATAAGGGCCGAGGCCGTAAATCCGGCCGCCGTCCCAGGGAGAGAAATTCCTCCGTCCTGGCCGGCCGGAACAGGTTTGAAGGTCGTAATCAGGTAAGCGCGGTCTGAAGCCCATTGGCCGATCTCGCTCGAGACGGTGTCGCCCGTAGCCTCGGCCAGCGCCGCCACCATTGCAATCAGGAAAGCAGCCTCGTGATGGGTGGTAATCACCAGGATTGCGAAAAACGCCGCCACGAGAAGATTGGCGAGCGCCTCGCGCCAGCTTCGCGCCCCTCCCCTGCGCTCGGCAACACCACGAGCTGTTTTTCTCGAAAAGCCGAGCCGCGTGGCAACCGAACCCAGCAGAACAAACGCGAAAAGGAGAAGAAAGCTCTTGTAACCGTACCCTAGATAGATTGCCATCCCGAGAATGAAACCGCAAACTGCGCCGGAACGCGACGCTGCTTTCAGCGCCAAGGCCACCACCGCGAACGCCAAATTCACGGCAATGGCCAGGAATATGCGGCGGCCGAGGTAGGGCAGATTGCTTTCGAGCGCGGAACGTTCTACCAGGAAAGCGCAAGCCATGAAGGCGCCCACGACCAGCGCTACCGAGATGTTGTCGTCCAGAGTGATCGGGATACTCTCAAACGCCGCCCCCAGCAGTGAGGCGGCAGCACAAACCATTAGGGTTTTGTGGGGAGGGATTCCAGGAGCGATCCAGCGCGTGAGAAGGTACGCGCCCACCGTTCCCGCAAGCGCGAAGCTAATGAAGCCGGACCAGGTCTTCTGCCGGTTCCAGCAGAGTGCAGGGCCTTGGGCCGCCTCTCCGATTACCGTCGCCATGCCGTCGCCCAGCGCCATGATGGCCCAGGCTGCCGCCGCAATATGCAGGTGATCACGGTAAAGGACGATGAGCGCCAGAACGGAAATGGGATACAAGATAATTCCAGTCCACATGTTCACGGTTGGCGCCGGGCAAGTCTGAGTCGCCGCAGAGAACGCGCGGATGCCTCCAACGACGCCGGTGCGTTTGCTCAGGTCGATATTTAGCCGAGGGAGGATTAGAGTGTCGAACAGCAGGAGCAGGAGGGCGCAGGACGCAGCTTGCTTCCAGGTGAGACCAGGGAACAGAAAAGCGAACAGGAGTGAGGCCATGAACAACCGCTTCCGCGCGGGGAACAGCGGCGGACAGCGCGTAGAAGGGTCGCGTACTTGCCTCGTCAAATCAGTGCCTCGGCTCAAACAGGATTGCAAGGGGCTAAGCAAGAACCCTCACCGGCGTTTGGCAAATCTTCATTCCAGCTCATGGCGAGTATAGCAGACCCAACCCGCGGTCCGGGCTCAAGCGCTTTGAGTTTTTGCGACAGCGAGATCCTCCTGGATCCCCGGATTGCCTGATCTGCTACAGAAGACCCATTGTGGCCGCTCCTGCCATTACCTATGACGTCCCCTCACGCCGGTACAACAATCGTGCTTCGCCCTTCGACGGCTACACGTTTCTGCAACGTTTGAGAAGATGTAGACGATATGCCTGCTAGAGTGGTAGGCTTCTTCGAGAAAAAGCTGAGAGTGAGGCGGAAGAATTGTCCGCTGATGAGAATCTGCTCGAAGTGCCAGCACGGAAACCGCAACTTGAATATAGGTCTTCAGCTTAGTGAAGCGAAGTAGGGAGGTTTACATGAGAACGCCGGAATGGGGAGCGTCTTTCAAGTCTCAAAACCACGCCGTCCTCGCCGTGCTTGCGACGATCGCACTCTTTTGTCTTCTTATGTGCTCTTGTGGAGGCGCCTCGGTTCCTTTGTCTCCAGGGATTGTTGTTTCGGTTTCACCCCCTACCGCCTCGGTAATGGTTGACGGCACGCAGCAGTTCTTGGTTTCAGTCGCAAACTCTCTAAACGGTAGCGTCACCTGGTCGGTCAATACCACGGTCGGTGGCAACAGCACGCTGGGCACTATCTCTTCGACCGGGCTCTACACGGCGCCGGACCTGGCGCCCAGCACCGGTCTGGTCACAGTGACCGCTACCAGTCAGGCCGATAGCGCAAGTTCAGGCTCGGCAATCGTATTGTTGACGTACCCCGCCCCGATCTTGTCCACTGTCTCGCCCACCGACGTTTTGGTAGCCTCTTTGAATACGACCCTCACGGTTACGGGAAGCGGCTTCACCAAGGCCTCGACGGTCAACTTCAAAGGGTCAAGCCGCATACCTACCTTTGTCAGTAGCACCCAATTGAAGCTCGCTCTCGCCAGCGCTGACGTTGCCACGGGCGGGACGTTCCCCATTTCGGTGACGAATCCTCCCCCGGGTGGGGGCACGTCGAACGCCGTGAACTTCTCGGTGGGGAATCCCGTCCCGGCGATCACCTCCCTCTCGCCAGCTTCGGTTGCGGTAGGTTCAGGGGCACAAACCTTGACGATCATCGGCACGGGCTTCGTGAGTACTTCAACCGTGAGCTACAACGGCTCAAGCCGCACACCTACCTTTGGCAGCAGCACCCAACTGACGCTCGCTCTCACCAATACTGACGTCGCCACAGCCGGGACGTACCCCGTTTCGGTGACGAATCCTGCCCCCGGTGGAGGCCTGTCGAACGCCGTGAATTTCTCAGTGGGGAATCCTGTCCCGGCGATCACCTCCCTCTCGCCGACTTCTGTTGCAGTAGGTTCGGGGGCGCAAACTCTGACCATAAACGGTACGGGCTTCTTGAGTACTTCAACGGTGAGCTACAACGGCTCAGGCCGCATACCTGCCTTTGTTAACAGCACCCAACTGACGCTCGCTCTCGCCAGCGCTGACGTCGCCACAGGCGGGACGTTCCCCATTTCGGTGACGAATCCTCCCCCGGGTGGGGGCACGTCGAACGCCGTGAACTTCTCGGTGGGGAATCCCGTCCCGGCGATCACCTCGATCTCGCCAACTTCTGTTGCGGTAGGTTCGGGGGCGCAGACTCTGACCATCAACGGCACGGGTTTCTTGAGTACTTCAACGGTGAGCTACAACGGCGCGAGCCGCACGCCTGCCTTTGTCAACAGCACCCAACTGACGCTCGCTCTCGCCAGCACTGACGTGGCCGCAGCCGGAACGTTCCCCGTTTCGGTAACGAATCCTGCCCCGGGTGGAGGCACGTCGAACGTGGTGAACTTCTCGGTGGGGAATCCCATCCCGGCGATCACCTCCCTCTCGCCAACTTCGGTTGCAGTAGGTTCGGGGGCGCAAACTCTGACCATCAACGGTACGGGCTTCTTGAATACTTCAACGGTGAGCTACAACGGCTCGAGCCGCACACCTGCCTTTGTCAACAGCACCCAACTGACGCTTGCTCTCACCAGCACTGACGCGGCCGCAGCCGGAACGTACCCCGTTACGGTGACGAATCCTGCCCCGGGTGGAGGCACGTCGAACGTGGTGAATTTCTCGGTGGGGAATCCCGTCCCGACGATCACCTCCCTCTCGCCAACTTCGGTTGCAGTAGGTTCGGGGGCGCAAACTCTGACCATCAACGGCACCGGCTTTTTGAGCACTTCGACGGTGAGCTACAACGGCTCCAGCCGCACGCCGACCTTTGTCAACAGCACCCAACTGACACTCGCTCTCGCCAGCACTGACGTCGCCACAGCCGGGACGTACCCCGTTACGGTGACGAATCCTGCCCCGGGTGGAGGCACGTCGAGCGCTGTGAATTTCTCGGTGGGGAATCCCGTCCCGACGATCACCTCCCTCTCGCCAACTTCGGTTGCAGTAGGTTCGGGGGCGCAAACTCTGACCATCAACGGCACCGGCTTTTTGAGCACTTCGACGGTGAGCTACAACGGCTCCAGCCGCACGCCGACCTTTGTCAACAGCACCCAACTGACACTCGCTCTCGCCAGCACTGACGTTGCCACAGCCGGGACGTACCCCGTTACGGTGACGAATCCTGCCCCGGGTGGAGGCACGTCGAGCGCTGTGAATTTCTCGGTGGGGAATCCCATCCCGGCGATCACCTCCCTCTCGCCAACTTCGGTTGCAGTAGGTTCGGGGGCGCAAACTCTGACCATCAATGGCACGGGCTTCTTGAGTACTTCAACGGTGAGCTACAACGGCTCGAGCCGCACACCTGCCTTTGTCAACAGCACCCAACTGACGCTTGCTCTCACCAGCACTGACGTCGCCACAGCCGGGACGTACCCCGTTACGGTGACGAATCCTGCCCCGGGTGGAGGCACGTCGAGCGCTGTGAATTTCTCGGTGGGGAATCCCGTCCCGACGATCACCTCCCTCTCGCCAACTTCGGTTGCAGTAGGTTCGGGGGCGCAAACTCTGACCATCAATGGCACGGGCTTCTTGAGTACTTCAACGGTGAGCTACAACGGCTCGAGCCGCACACCTGCCTTTGTCAACAGCACCCAACTGACGCTTGCTCTCACCAGCACTGACGTCGCCACAGCCGGGACGTACCCCGTTACGGTGACGAATCCTGCCCCGGGTGGAGGCACGTCGAGCGCTGTGAATTTCTCGGTGGGGAATCCCGTCCCGACGATCACCTCCCTCTCGCCAACTTCGGTTGCAGTAGGTTCGGGGGCGCAAACTCTGCCGATCTACGGCACCGGCTTCTTGAGTAGTTCAACGGTGAGCTACAACAGCTCCAGCCGCACACCTACCTCCGTCACCAGCACCGAACTGACGATTGCTCTCAGCAGTGCTGACGTCGCAACGGCCGGGACCTTTCCGGTTACCGTGACGAATCCTGCCCCGGGCGGAGGCACGTCGAACTCCGTGAACTTCACGGTGAACAATCCCGCCCCGGCGATCACCTCCCTC
The DNA here is from genome assembly GCA_963832915.1 of uncultured Acidobacteriota bacterium. GTDB lineage: Bacteria > Acidobacteriota > Terriglobia > UBA7540 > UBA7540 > CAVROP01. The sequence goes on along the minus strand of CAWHWE010000014.1, from coordinate 18,623 downwards.
TCGCCAGCTTCTATTGTGGTAGGTTCGGGGGCGCAAACTATGACGATCAACGGCAGCGGCTTCGTGAATACATCATCGGTGAGCTACAACGGCTCAAGCCGCACACCTACCTTTGTCAACAGCAACGAACTGACGCTTGCTCTCACCAGTGCTGACGTTGCAACGGTGGGGACGTTCCCGGTTACCGTGACGAATCCTGCCCCGGGCGGAGGCACGTCGAACTCCGTGAACTTCACGGTGGGGAATCCCGTTCCGACGATCACCTCTCTCTCGCCAAGTTCTGTTACGGCGGGTTCGGGGGCGCAAACTCTGACCATCAACGGCACCGGCTTTTTGAGCACTTCGACGGTGAGCTACAACGGCTCCAGCCGCACGCCGACCTTTGTCAACAGCACCCAACTGATGCTCGCCCTGGCCAGCACTGACGTCGCAACAGCCGGGACGTATTCCGTTAGCGTGACGAATCCCACCCCGGGTGGAGGCACGTCCAGCGCCGTAACCTTCACCGTGAATAATCCGGTGCCGACGCTCACCAGCCTGTCGCCAAGCTCGGCGGTAGTGGGGGCGGCGGCGCAGACCTTGACCCTGACAGGGACGAATTTCGTCGCGAGCTCGACGGTGACTTACAACGCGGTGGGGCATACGGCGACGTTCGTGAGCTCGACGCAGTTGATGATTTCTCTGAGCACGACGGATCAGGCGACGGCGGGAAGTTACGCGGTAGTGGTGACGAATCCTGCCCCGGGTGGGGGATCATCGAGCGCCGTGAACTTCGCCGTGAACCAGGCTCCGGCCATCACCAGCGCGAGCAGCACGACCTTCACGGTGGGCACGGCAGGGACGTTTACGGTGACCGCCACCGGCTACCCGGCGCCCACGTTCAGCGAGACGGGAACCTTGCCGAGCGCGGTGAGCTTGACCGCGGCGGGCGTGCTCAGTGGCACGCCGGCAGCAGGCACAGGTGGCACTTACGCCATCACCATCACGGCGAGTAACGGCGTGGGAACCAACGCCACGCAGAGCTTCACGCTGACGGTGGACGAAGCGCCGACCATCACCAGTGCGAGCAGCACGACCTTCACGGTGGGCACGGCAGGGACGTTTACGGTGACCGCCAGTGGCTACCCGGCGTCCACGTTCACCGAGACGGGATCGTTGCCGAGCGTGGTGACCTTGACCACGGCGGGCGTGCTGAGCGGGACGCCCGCCGACGGGACGGCCGGGACCTATGCCATCACCATCACGGCCAGTAACAGTGTGGGAAGCAACGCCACGCAGAGCTTCACGCTGACGGTGGGGAATCCCGTCCCGGCGATCACCCCCCCCTCTCGCCAAGTTGTGTTTTGCCAGGTTTGGCGGCGCCAACTCTGACGATCACCGGCACCGGCTTCGTGAGTACTTCAACGGTGGGCTTATACAGCCCAAGCGACACATTTGCCTTCGACAACAGCACCACGATGACGTTTACTCTCACCATTCCTGACGTCGCAACGGCCCCTACTACGATCCCCGTTATCGTGACGAATCCCACCCCAGGGGGCGGAACTTCGAACGAAGTCAACTTTACGGTCTCCAGCACCTGTTCGGCACTCTTAACGGTCGCTCCTTCCACCGCTCAGTTGCTAGTCAACGGGCAACAGCAATTCACGGCCAAAGTTACTGGGACGTTAAAGACGGCGGTCAATTGGAGCGTGAACGGGGTGGCGGGAGGCAATGCCACAGTGGGGACCATCACCGCCACAGGGCTTTACACCGCTCCGGCGACCGTTCCGGCCCCTGCCACGGTCACCGCCACGAGTCAGGCATTCCCGAAAGTGAACAGCTCCGCCAGTGTCAAGATTGGAGCTTTTAACGAAAAGCTTGTGTACTCGTTTACGGGTCGCGCTGACGGTGCCGCCCCATCCGCGGCGCTAATCCAAAGCAGTGATGGCTATTACTACGGGACTGCGCAGTTGGGCGGCGCCAATGGCGACGGAACGGTCCTTAAGGTGGATTCTTCGGGCAATGTCACTCCGCTGCACGAGTTCTCCGGTAAGGACGGGGCGAATCCGCTGGGGGCCTTGATCCAGGCCAGCGACGGGTCCTTCTACGGCACGACGAGCTTGGGTGGAGCAAAGAGCGAGGGGACGATATTCAAGATGGACTCGTCAGGAAACCTCACGACCCTGTATTCCTTCACGGGAGGCGCCGATGGCGGACAGCCTTCGGGGAGCTTGATTCAGGCCAGCGACGGATACCTCTATGGCGCCACGCTGGTTGGGGGCGTGTCGGGCGCCGGAGTGGTATTCCGCACGGACACCTCCGGAAACATTACGACCTTGTACTTCTTCTCCGGAGGTGCTGATGGGCACGGCCCGGCGGGAAGTCTGATTCAGTCCACCGACGGGTATTTCTACGGAGTCACCCAGAACGGCGGAAATCTCACCTGCGAGATATTGCCAACGTCCGGCTGCGGGACGATCTTCCGAATAGACTCCGCGGGGAATCTTACCACGCTGTACTCGTTCACAGGCGGCGCGGATGGAGCGAATCCGTCCGTGGCCCTGCTCCAGGGACGCGATGGCTTCTTTTATGGAACAACTCTCTACGGCGGGAATTCCACTTGCTCTGTGTCCTCCTATACCGGCTGCGGGACCATCTTCAAGATAGACTCAAAGGGGAACTTCACTCCGCTGCATGAGTTTTCCGGCGGCTCCGATGGGGCTGTGCCATATTCCGCGCTGATCCAAGCCAGTGACGGCGCTTTCTACGGAACCGCGACAGCCGGAGGAGATCTTTCCTGCTCTGTGGTGGTGAGCGGCGAGAGTAACCCGACGTACACCGGCTGCGGCACCGTTTTTAAGATGGACTCGGCAGGAAATGTTAACGGCCTGTATTCGTTTACTGGCGCCCCCAACGACGGCGCGAATCCGTCCTCCTCCCTGCTTCAAGGCGGCGATGGCTTTTTCTATGGGACGACCAAGTGGGGGGGGACAGACTCTTTGTGCAGCTACACGACGAACGGCGGTTGCGGCGCCGTTTTCCAGGTGTCGGGTCCGGGGGGGCCTTAGCCTCTCGAGCGCACACCTGTTGCCACGCGATTCGCATGCGTTTGAAGGGCGCGATGCATGCCAGTCTCAGGCGCCGGGGAGAATGTCGCGAGATGAGGAGGTGATTTCATGGCCGGATTCTGCGCCAAGTGTGGTTCGCCGGTGGGAGACGACGTTCGGTTTTGCATACAGTGCGGTTCGCCCGTTGCGCCGCCACCTCCAGCAGCACAAGGATCTGCGCCCGCGGCGGCCGCCGGGGCCCAGGCAGCGGGAGCCGCGCCTGGCACTGCACTGGCCAAGTCGGGAAGTGGCGTATTGAAAGTCATTGTCGGGTTGCTGACGTTCTTTGCTCTGGTCACGCTCCTGGGAATTGGGAGTTGTGTTTATGGGCTTTACCGGGTAAAGAAGAAAGCCAGGGAACTGTCCCAAACGTATCATCTCGATACGATGCAGAGCGCAAGTTCGAGGCGGGCGGCTACGGCGCGCGATGTGTGTTCGCTGGTCACGAAAGAGGAGGTGGGCGATGCGCTGGGAACAACCATCTCCGAGGCCAGCGGTGGGACATCAAGCTGCCGATATAGGTCATCAGCGGGTAATAACCAAGCCCTCGACGTTCGCGTGACGTGGCAGGGAGGCACGCTGGCCCTGAAGTTTTCAAGGATGGCCTTGAAGGGCGTCGCAGGAGGCCAGGAGTTCTTCCAGCCGGTGGCGGGAATCGGCGATGAAGCTTACATCGCACCCATGGGCACCACGTTGATGTTCCGGAAGGGCGACGCCTTGGTCAACCTCCAGTTGCACATGGTTGGAGACAATGTCGAAGCGACCAAGGCCATCGCCCGGAAGATCATTGCGAGGTTATAATGAATCTGCTATTACGCTGGGTGGTGAGCAGTCTGTCGTTATTCGTGGCCGCATGGCTTGTGCCGGGCATCCATGCCGAGAAGAATAGCTGGACCTTGTTTGCGGTGATGGCGATCATTCTAGGCCTGGTGAACGCGATTGTGCGGCCGCTGCTGAAACTGTTGTCGTGCCCGCTGGTGATCCTCACGCTGGGCCTGTTCGTCCTGGTGATCAACGGAATTACGCTGTGGCTGGCTTCCTATATCGCGGTCAACTGGGTTCACGTGGGCTTTCACGTGGACGGTTTCTGGGCGGCATTTTGGGGCGCCTTGGTGGTCAGCATCGTTTCCATGGTCCTGACGGCGATAGTCAGGGAGGAGCGGCAAAGACAGTGACGAGTGGCGAGTACAACTTGGAAAGGAAGGGAGTTGATTGCTATGAAAGGGCCTGTGAGGCGACTGTTGTTCTGGTCACCGAGGGTTCTGTGCATCGCGTTTGCACTTTTCGTGAGCCTGTTCGCCCTCGATGTCTTTAGCTCAGGCCTCGGCTTGGTGAAGACCATCCTTGCGCTCTCCATGCATCTTATTCCGACCGCCTTCATTGTGGTCGTACTCGCCTTTTCCTGGCGTTGGGAGTGGGTTGGTGGAGTCCTTTTTGTTGCTTTAGGGACGCTTTATCTCATCCGGAACCAGCATCATCCCTCATGGGTTGTCGTCATATCCGGGCCCTTGTTTCTGGTGGGCGCGCTCTTTCTCCTTAATTGGCTGAAGAGGGCGGAGATTCGAGCCAAAGCGTGACAGTTCGGGAGTATGGGACAGGCGCCCCGCAAGCAACTCAGCAAGCCGCCCCACGTTCCCAACTCCTTTGCGAACGACGCATTGCCACTCGCAACTATTGCTACGCCTGCACTGTCGGCCCCGGCTCTTCATGCGGTAGCGGCATTGCTTGATCTTTAATGAGAATGCCATTTTGGGAGGCTCTCGTGGGACCTTGGTCACGAGGATTTGACGCTATTATAATTAGTTTGGGCGCAATCCTGGTTCTGGCTTTATCTTCGTCAGGAGCGGAAAAGAAGGTGATGTCGCAAAAGCAAGCGGAAGAAGCAAAGAAGTTCATCGCGGACGCGGAAGCTAAGCTGCTCGAGGTGAACGTGGAGGCCGGCCGCGCGGACTGGGTTAAGGCCACTTACATTACTGAGGATACGGAGATGCTTGCGGCTAAGGCCGATGAGCGCGCCATCAACGCCACGGTGGAATTGGCCAAGCAAGCGACGCGCTTCGACCACTTGGCACTGCCTGAGGATGTGGCGCGCAAGATGAAACTGCTGAAGCTCTCGCTGACGCTGGCGACACCCTCGGACCCGAAGGAAAGCGCGGAGTTGACGCAGATTGTTTCCTCCTTGGAAGGTGCCTATGGCCAGGGCAAGTGGTGCCCACCCGGCAAACCCAAGTGCCTGGACATCGAGGATATCACCCGCGTGATGGCAAACAGCCGCGACCCGAAGGAGTTGCGGGATGCCTGGGTTGGCTGGCATGCCATTTCCCGTCCCATGCGGAAGGATTTCGTCCGCTACGTCGAACTCGCCAACAAGGGGGCGAGTGAACTCGGCTTCCAGGATAATGGCGCCATGTGGCGCTCGAAATACGACATGCCCCCGGAGGAGTTCGCGCAGGAACTCGAACGGCTTTGGGAGCAGGTCCGCCCTCTCTATCTCGCCCTGCATGCTTACGTCAGGAACAAGCTGCGGGAGAAGTATGGCGACGCGGTGGTCCCTGCCCACGGTCCCATTCCAGCCCATTTGCTGGGCAACTTGTGGGCCCAGGAGTGGGAAAATATCTACCCTCTGGTAGCTCCGCAAAATGCCGACCAGGGCTACGATCTCACCGAGATCCTGAAACGCCGGAACACGGACGCCAGGCAAATGGTGCGCTATGGCGAACGCTTCTTTACTTCCCTGGGTTTTGCGCCCCTGCCTGAGACTTTCTGGCAGCGGTCACTTTTCGTGAAGCCCCAGGACCGCGACGTGGTCTGCCACGCCAGCGCCTGGGACGTTGATTTCGTCAACGACTTGCGCGTCAAAATGTGCATTGACATCACGGGCGAGTACTTCTCGACCATCCACCACGAGCTTGGCCACAACTTCTACCAGCGCGCTTATAACTCCCAGCCCTTCCTCTTCCGCGACAGCGCCAACGACGGCTTCCACGAGGCGGTGGGCGACACCATTGCCCTTTCCGTAACTCCCGAATACCTGGTCCAAATCGGACTGCTCGGCAAAGCCCCTGACTCCTCCCAAGACATCGGCTTCCTGCTCAACAAAGCTCTGGAGAAAATCGCCTTCCTGCCCTTTGGTCTGCTTATTGACCAGTGGCGTTGGAAGGTGTTCTCCGGCCAAATTCCACCCGAAAAGTATAACCAGACATGGTGGGAACTGAAGCTGAAATACCAGGGCGTGGCTCCTCCCGCGGACCGGAGCGAGGAGGATTTCGACCCCGGCGCTAAGTACCACGTGGCCGCGAACGTTCCTTACATGCGCTACTTTCTCGCCGACATTCTGCAATTCCAATTTCACCGCGCCCTGGCTCAGGCGGCGGGGTGCAAAGACGCGCTGCATCGTTGCTCGATCTACGGAAACAAGGAAGCCGGCAAGCGCTTGAATGCCATGCTCGAGATGGGATTGAGCCGCCCCTGGCCCGACGCCCTCGAAGCCATCACCGGCCAGCGCCAAATGGACGCCACGGCCATTCGCGATTACTTTGCTCCGCTCGAGAAATGGCTCAACGAGCAGAACAAGGGGAAGCCCGTCGGCTGGTAGCTGGCCGCACCAGGCACAACCTGTGCGTTGTAGGGGTGACCGGAAGGGCGCGGTCTTAACCCCGCCGCAGCGCGGCTTTCAGAGCATTGTCCGTCTTGCGCCTCGCGCCTGAACAGTCGGTTGCTTCAGCGCGTAGCCTGTGCCAGCAAGCCGAATGTCAGGCTTCTAATTGAATTGCTTTAAGCGCGGCCAGACTTGTTGGAGGGTCACTTTGGGGCGGCGGCACAGGTACACCGGCAGGTTCGTCTCGATGGGCCGGGCATACTCGCAGATGACGGTAGCCGCTTGCTGCACGTCTTCGTACATGCTGTGATAGTCGTTCGGGTTGCCGCCCACGATAATTGCGATGTCACCCGGCTTCTCTCCCGGCCCCCAGATCCAATAATTATTGTGGTTGCTGATGGCGTGGGGGAGGCCGTACTTGCTGCCGAAGAAGTCGATGGCGCCGGCTTCGCCGTAGTTGCTGGCCCCAATCACGCACTTCTGCTTCTCTTCCGGTGAGAGGCTGTTATAAACCTTGGCAACCGTGGCCACCATGTTCTCCCAACCCAACATGTCCTCGTACTGTTCCGGCATTTTCCCCAATTCACTCTTCTCTTCCGGCGCCGGTGTGAATCCGATGAATTCCTGGTATTTGAGAAAGATTCCAAGAGGAAATATAGGGAGAGCATAGGGAGCCATTGCGGCCCCGCTCATGAGCAACAGAACGAAGCTCGCGGGTTTGAGCCGGTTCCACTTCCGCTGCTGGACAAAGGTCCCAATCGCCACGGCCCCGCCGGCGAAAAGAAAAAGGTAGGCGGGAGAGAGGTAGTAGGGCCTGGCCTCGGTGAGCTGGAAAAGCGCGAGGATGGAAATGTAAACCCAGCCGAACACCCGATAGGGCTTGCCCGCTTTGGCCAAGAAAAAGAAGGCCAGCCCGGCCAGCCAAATCGGCATAGTAAGTGGATGCATTTCTGTTAGGCTGCCGGCTATAAACTGTAGAGGAGTGTTATGGGGAAGGGGGGCATTGTGGATGAACTCAAGGGTGGGGAAGCCATTGCGAATTTCCCACAGAATGTGCGGCAGGAAAATGAGGAAGGCGATGGCGCCTCCAAGCCATAGCCACACGCTGAAGAAGTGCTTGCGGGCGGGCGTCAGCACCAGGCCCACAACAACCCCCAGCCCCAGGAAGCCCATCGAGTACTTATTCAGGAGGCCAATCCCCGCCACCAGGCCAAAGAGAATCCACAACCTGGGGTTGCCCTCCTTCAAAATCAGAATGACGATGTAGCCCGCGAGTGCCCAGAAGACCTCGTCGAAGCAGTTCATGGAAAAGAAATTATCGATGGCAAGATAAACGGGGACCACCATGACCGCGACGGCCGCAAGAGCTTGAGCGTAGCGCCCGCCCCCCAACTCGCGCGTCATGAGGCCGGTGAGCAGAACGATGAGCCCTCCACAAATCGCCGGGAAAAAGCGCAGCGCAAAGAGCGAATCGCCCAACAGGTGGCGGGTTACGAGGGCCATGAGAGCCACGCAGGGTGGCTGGTCAACATATCCCCACGCCAGATGTTGACCACAGGCCATGTAATAGAATTCGTCGCGGAAGTACCCGTAGCCGCCGTTGGTGAGGAAGTGGATGAAAATGGTGAGCAACGCGAGATAGGAGAGAACCGCCACGTCGCTAAGCAGGACCTGGCGCGAGACAAGCTTCTGCATCGGATTGCCACGATGTTTCAAGGGCCCACTCGGGCGAGGGATTTAGAACGGTGATTCTACCACCTGACGGCGCGATCCTTTAGAACACATTGAGGCGGTCCGAGTTATCGTGAAGAGCCTCCATCATCAGGTATCACTTTGCGGTCGATGGAGCGGTCCAGGGCGCCTTCCTGCCGCAGCAGCATGCTCCACGTCTCCCCCTCTGGAGCAAGGCAGGACTCCCGTTCTACCCCCGTCCACCACCAAGACACCAAGGCACCAAGAGATCATAGGGCAACTCGCGGAATGTCGCCCGCCAAGGCGGTGGCGCAAGGCTCGCTCTCTAGCCTTGCGGTTTTTCAACCACGCTGTGGTTTTGACGGCGCGGCAAGAGCCCTCGCCAGTGGAAGAGCCGCCCGCCATTAAGATCGACGGGCCGGACCGCGGGCCCTGTGCTACGTGCGGGCTGCATCGCCGGTGTGCGGTTGGCGCCGTCCGAGCGCCAAAGCAATAGGTGACAGCCCCACCGTCAAGATTCAGAGGGAGGGAATGAAAAGCACCTGCTTGCCGCATTCTGCGGACCGTCAGGCCATGCAGGATTCAGGATTCAGGGGCGGGAACGACGCGTTCGTTGCACGCCTGGCGCTCAATTTACTGTTTCCCCAGGCCATCAAGCCAACGCGTCGCGTACCATTTTCGTGGTCTCACTGACCTGGTCTGAATACCGCGGGTACAGACCGATAATCGTCGCGTCGCTCGGCTTGATGTTCTTGTAAGCCCATTCGATCGCTTGGCGCTTCTCTTCTTCCGACCCGCATTTGCGACCTGCGGACAAAACTTTATAGACCAGCGTAGGTTTCTCTGCTCTGCGCACGGCCTCGGCCATCTTCGGCGGGTCGGAGGCGATGAAGCCCTCCGCCACAGGAAGCGTGCCAATTTCCTTCATCCAATCTTCAGGGTGACGAGTGAGATAGTGCAACCCCGCCATGTAGAAGTCGTTCGACCAACTCTTTTCTCCCAGCAAGTCCAGGATTTTGGGATTATGCGTGGAGATTCCCGCCAGGATTCCCATGTCGTGGACTTTGTCAATATAGGTCTTAATGAGGTCGATCTTACCCGCACGGTAAAGGATGTCAGTGGCCCCGCCATGGAACGCGACGCCGACCGGCTTGTACTCCATGGCGGCCTGCACACACTTGATCGTGCCATCCAGAACGGCTTCCGGGGTCCGGTCCATCTTCTCATCGTAGTGCCACGAGGCAACCAGGCAAATGAACTGGATCTTGCCTCCCGCCGCGCGAAGCTGGGGGATGTGGTTCTTCATCCCGTAATTGAAACTCGCCTGCCAGGTGTTGATTCCCGCCTGCTCGCAATCCAACAGGAGTTTGACGATCCGTTCATTTGTGAACCACTCCAGCATGTGTTGGGCATACAGATGATTGAAATGGGAGTAGCCGTACATGGGATTGCTGCCCACAATCAGCCGCGTGACGCGGTGTGGCCCCAAGGCCACGGTGGGTAGCAGGTTCGAGGTTTCCGCCCGGAGCGCATTCGGAACCACCAGGCTTGCAGCCACGGTGGTGGCGCCTTTCAGGAAATCTCGTCGACTGCTCTCGACCTGAGAGGAATCTGCGTTCACAGGCACTTTGGATGATGACGTATATTTGGCCACCGATTTCCCCCTTATGAGTCCGCTCCAACGTAAGCGGACCTTACCTCTTCCCCGGTCGCGTGTCAACCTGAATTCCCATTACGTCTTCCCGGGATTCCGCGGTCCCCTTGGCCATCACCGTATGATCCGTCGGCTGACGGATTCACAAAGGTTCTTCAGCATCCTGCTGCTTGGTCCGAGATTTCCAATTTGGAGTATACTGCTGGCCCCTCGGGTGTCCTCCCCGGCTGTCTTGACGGTGGGGGGGCGCGACATTGCCGAGTTGCTGAGGCGGCCTGTGGCAGACCCGCCGCAAGCAAGCGAGATCTGACACGAGAAGACTTGTTTTCTTCAATCGTGAACTGGTTGGAAGAGCCGTGCTCGGGAGGTATGGAATGAAAGCGTTCGTTGCTGCAATGGCGATGTGGCTTTGCTGTGTCGCGGCACAGCCACGCCAGGTTTTTTCTGCGACAGTCAAAGAGGCAGATGAAGCCGGCCGTTGGGTCAGTGCCAAATTCTTGGGGAAGTCCCAGAGCGTGCCAGAGGGCGCCTGCTTGCTCGTCTATACGAGGAACGGCCTGATCGAAAAGAATACGATTGCCGGCCAGCCCTTGAGAATTGCCGCCCAACGATATCAGAGAGGATTGCATTTTGGCGCGGGAAAAATTGAAGTGCGTCTTCCCAGGCCCGCCCAGAACCTCTATGCGGTGCTTGGCCCTGATAGCAACCATGATGACCTCGGCTACGGGGGGAGAGGCAGTTTCGTGCTCTCGGTGGAGGCGAGAGGGGCTGAACTTTTCCGTTCCAGTGTGATGCGCGAGGGCATGGCGGGTGTACCGATAAACGTGAATCTGGCCGGGGCCAGGGAATTCACGCTGGAATTGAAGCCGGTGGGCGACAGGAAGCCGTGGGACGATGCGGCGTGGGATCAGGCGGATTGGGCCGAAGCTCGAGTCACGTTGGCGGACGGAAGCACAGTTTGGTTGGCCGATCTGCCGGTCGGACCGGCGCGCCAGCCTTACACTGCCGGGGCGCCTTTTTCATTCCGCTACCGCGATCGACCCTCGAGTGAGTTGCTAAAAACCTGGGAAATGCAGCGCAGCGAGCGTCACTTGGATGAGAACCGCACCGAGTACACCTTGACCTATGCCGACCCCGAGACGGGGCTACGAGTGCGATGCGTGGCAGTGGCCTACCGTGATTTCCCGACCGTCGAGTGGACCGTGTACTTCAAGAACGAAGGGAAGGAAGACACGCCGATTCTCGAGCAGATCCAGGCGCTGGATACGCGGATCGAGCGGAGCGCTGAAGGGGAGTTCACACTGCACCACAGTAAAGGATCGCTAGGCTCGCCGACCGATTATGAGCCGCTAGAGACGGCGCTGGGCCCCAAAGCGGAGGAGCGAATCACGGCCATGGGAGGCCGGCCGACGAATAGCGACCTGTGCTATTTCAATGTGGAGTGGCCTGGGGAAGGAGTGATCATCGCGCTGGGTTGGCCGGGGCAGTGGGCAGCGGAGTTCAAGCGGGACGAGGGAAGGGAACTGCAAGTGCGGGCCGGGCAGGAACTGACCCATTTCAAGTTGTTGCCGGGCGAAGAAGTGCGAACTCCGCTGGTGGCGATGCAATTCTGGAGCGGGGACTGGACCCGAGCGCAAAACGTCTGGCGGAGGTGGATGATAGCCCACAACCTGCCACGCCCCGGCGGTAAGCTCCCGGCGCCGCAGCTCGAGGCGGAACCAGGAATCGTTACCAACATCATGCAGGACGCGGATGAGTCGAACCAGAAGACCCTTCTCGGCCGATACTTGGAGGAGCGCATCCCGCTCGACTACTGGTGGATGGACGCAGGCTGGTACCCCTTCCGGAATGGCTGGTGGAACGTGGGCACTTGGGAGCCGGACTCAAAGCGGTTCCCGCAAGGGCTGCGAGCGGTGACCGACTACGCACACAGTAAGGGTCTCAAGTCAATTGTGTGGTTTGAGCCCGAGCGCGTCGCACCCGGCTCCTGGTTGTATGAGAAGCACCCGGAGTGGTTGCTGGGGCGGGAGGGAGAGAACAAGCTGCTTTATCTGGGAAATGAGGAAGCCTGGCGCTGGTTGGTCGAGCGTGTCGGCGGTCTGCTCAAGGAACAAGGCATCGATCTGTATCGGCAAGATTTCAATTTCGATCCCCTCTCCATCTGGCGGGCCAATGACAAAGAGGATCGGCAGGGGATCACGGAAATCCGGCATGTTACCGGCTACCTGGCTTATTGGGATGAATTGCGACGCCGCTTCCCGAACATGCTCATTGACAGTTGCGCCTCGGGCGGTCGACGGAATGACCTCGAAACCATGCGCCGCGCGGTCCCGCTGTGGCGCAGTGACTTCGTCTTCGAGCCCATCGCGATGCAGAATATAACTTACGGCATAGCCTTTTGGATACCCTACTTCGGAACGGGGATCAATCGGGTTGACCCGTACTCTTTTCGGAGTGATATGTGTCCGGCAGCCGTGCTGCAGCTTGACGTTCGCCGTAAGGACCTGGACTACGATGGGCTGCGCCGCCTTTGCTCCCAGTGGCGGAAGATCGCAGAATATTATTATGGTGACTATTACCCACTCGTCGATTACAGCACAAAGACCGACACTTGGGTCGCCTGGCAATTCGATCGGCCCGAACAAAGCGACGGCTTGGTGCAGGTCTTCCGCCGCCCCGACAGTCCGTTCGAGGTGGCCCGCTTCAAATTGCACGGCCTGGACCCGTCCGCTCAATACGAGGTTGCTAACCTGGACATTCCAGGAACCAAGCAGATGACGGGACAAGAGCTAATGGATAAAGGACTACTTGTGGAGATCGGGGATCGGCCGGGCTCTGCGGTTCTCAGATACGAGCGACGGAAGAAATAGCCTCGTTCGAGCCTGTACAGCCTGGGTGAGACGAGGACTTGCCTAAGCTACAGTCTGCTCCCTGCCTCGGTGGGGTACCGCAGACCCGCCGGCTGACGGGTCCGCGCTGCTCACTCGCATTGACATTCGACTAACTACTTGTTTTGATAAAGCGCGATGAACTGCTTGAGCGCTCCAGCGTTCATCTTCAGTTCCCCGGATTGGATAAGCCGGAGCTTCAGATTCTGGCGGAACAGTTCGAAGGCCAAGCTCCGCTTGCGGTCCAACAGTTCTTCGCTGATTCGATCCCGCTGCGGGGCGAAGTCGGCGTCATTGGCCGGCGTGTGCGAAACAACGCGGAACACTACACTGTTCCCCTTCAGGGAGATCACATCGCTGGTCTGGCCTTCCTTCAAGGTGAAGGCCGCCGAAAGCTGCGAAGCTGAACCCAACCCCTCGACGGAATCCTGCTGGGTGAAATCCTTGCTCTGTTTCGCAGTCAGGCCATCGGCCTTCGCGATCTTAGCGAAGTCACCCGTTTTGACCTGAGCCGCAAATTGCTTGGCTTTGTCCGCGGCCAGCACATTCGCCTGCTCGGCGCGGTAATCCTCTTCGACGCGCGCGCGCACTTCTTCCAGAGTCGGTACATGCTCCGGGACGATGTCTGTCAATTGAATAATGGACTGGCCCTTCGGGACGCTGATGGGCGTGCCCACTTCACCTTTGTGAAGTTGGAAGGCCAGGTTTTCGAATGTGTCTCCACTTCCCAGGTCGGCAACGGCCTGACCGTACCGGAATAAGGGAGATCCCTTGGGCTCCAGGCCGGCTTTGCGCACCGTATCCTCAAATGCGTCCGGCTTGAGCCGAAGTGTGCGCAACAGATCATCAGCCAGCTTTTCCTGGGCATCAGTCACTCTCTGCTTTAGCAGGTCCGCAAGGATGGAATCCTTCACCTCGTCAAAGGATTGGAGGTGCGCTGTTTGCTTGTCCTCAAGCTTAAGGATATGGATTCCGTAAACTGTCTTAACGAGGTCGCTGACTTGCCCCGGCTTCATCGAGAAGGCAGTGTCCTCAAATTCCTTCACGGTCTGTCCCCGTACCAGCCAACCAAGCTCCCCTCCTTTTGAGGCCGAGGTGTCTTCCGAGTTTTTCTTGGCCAACTCCGCAAAGTCCGCGCCACCTTTAATCTGCTTAAGGATGTCGCTGGCCTTTTTCTCAATGGCCGCAGCCTCGGCGGGAGTCTTGCCCGTGGTCTTGAAGAGAATATGCGCCACTTTCACCCGGTCGGAAATCCTGTAATCGGAAAGGTGCTGGGTATAGTACTGGCGAGCTTCTTCGTCGGTCACCTTAACCTGCCCGCGGACGCTATCCGGGTCAATTATCACGTACCGGATTTTCCGTTGCTCCGGAAGCTTATAGCGGTCCGGGTTCTTCTTGAAGTAGGCTTCCAGCGCTTCCGGCGAGACCTTAACCCCTTTAATGAACTGGCTGGGATCAAACAGGACATAATCAATCTTGGCCTTGGCATTGCGATGTTGGAACTCCTGCGTGACCTCCTGGGGAGTAACTTCGACTCCATCCGTCACTACGCTGCGGATCTTGTCCTGCAAGAGCCTTTGCCGTAGTTCTGCTTCAAACTCCGGCACAGACATCCCCGTCTGCTGGTAAATTACGTCCTGATAGTGGTCCATCCCAATGAAAGACCCGTTCTGCGTAAGCCAGGGAATGGTTTGCAGGGTCTGTTGAAGCTCCTGGTCAGAGACTTCGATCCCCATTTTTTTGGTCTCACTGATAAGAGCCCGCTGCAGGACCATCTCATCCAGCATGCTTCCTGCGACAATAGGAATTATCCTTGATTGGTCCATCTGCTGGGAATTCCGAAACCGCGCTTGGACAGTCCGCTGCAACTCTGTCGTGGTGATGTTGGACCCGTTAATGGAGGCCAAAACGTTGGATTCCGCGCGACTCGTATCGCCTGTTGGGATCGGCGCCAGCGTAATCACCATGCCTATGGACACGATGCTGAGAAAGAAAATCAGCAGGTACTTCTTTACCGCTTCTCGATTTCTTCTAAAAAACCTATACATGAGAGCTCCTCGACTTTAGCCAAGACCTTCTTGATTATAGAGGAGAGCGGACGGCCCCGGCAAGCAATTGCTCGGCTTGGTGGTGGTTCAGTTTGGTTTTGTAGCGCCGGCCCCGCGCGGCGGGACCGGCGCAGCCCCGGAATGCCGACCCCGGCTTGCGGTGTCGGCGCCACGCCAAACTGAACCACTGCCATCGCCTTTCCTCACCCCGGCTCACAATCTTCTGAGCATTTCACCAGGCGCAGCCAAGCTCAAACCGCAAGGCACTGAAAAATATGACACTTAAATTTCAAGCTCCTTGAGGGGGACTACTCCAGCCCCTGGAATCCTCTTGACCCTATGGCAGGATTGGTCAAGAATAAACAGCCGAGTGCAAAACAACCATCGGCGAAGCATTTCGGCCTCTGGTGGACCAGAGCGGGGGCTCGAATTGGAGGGGAAAGGGCTTGTTATGGCGCCGCAGTTTTCTGCGTGCTTCCGGCTCGGCGCTTTCGCTCCTCATTGGTTATTTCGTAACTGCCGATTATACAGGCGAAAGGTAGAGAGGCAGGTTGGAATCAGCCTCGGTGAGAATCGGGCAAAGCGCGGACAAGGGTGCGTACGGTTCAAAGCACCAAGCGCGCTTCATCAGTTTTGACGGTTCAATGCCGGTCGAGGAGGCTTGCATTCAGCGAGGGAGGCGCGCTGATTTGAGGACCAGCCTGGAGAAGGGCAATTTCGTTCGAACTGGGGGGACGGTGTGGAAGGCGATTTCCCCGCTTGAACTGTTACCGCCGGCCAACATGTTATTGACAGATCATCGTGGCGTAACGCTGGATTATTCAGTGAACCGCCTCGGGCGGTTTCAGACTCCATCAAAGCAGGAGTTGACGACGTAATGAATGTGCGTTCTTTGTTCAGTGTATTCTCGTCCGACCTCGCGATTGACCTTGGAACCGCCAACACCCTTGTCTTCGCGCGGGGTAAGGGCGTTGTGGTTAACGAACCCTCCATCGTCGCCATCAACAAGGTCAACGGGGAAATCGAGGCGGTCGGACGCGAAGCCAAGGATATGCTTGGACGCACGCCAGGAAACATCGTCGCCATTCGCCCCTTGAAAGACGGCGTCATCGCGGACTTCAAAGTCACCGAAAAGATGCTCAACTATTTCATCCAGAAGGCCCACAACCGCAAGATGTTCGTGCACCCGCGGATTGTCATCGGAGTGCCTTCGGAAATCACCCAGGTGGAAAAGCGCGCCGTGCAGGACTCCGCCATGCGCGCCCGAGCCAGCGAAGTTTTCCTGGTGGAGCAGGCGATGATGGCGGCTATTGGCGCCGGCCTGCCCATTACAGAACCATCCGGCAGCATGATTGTGGATATCGGCGGGGGCACCACCGACATTGCCGTGATATCCCTCTCCGGAATTGTCTACGCCCGCTCCGTGCGGGTGGCGGGAAATGAGATGGATGAGGCGGTTACAGCCTACCTCAAGCGCAAGTACAATTTGCTGATTGGCGAACGGACGGCTGAGCAAATCAAGATCGAGGTCGGCTCGGCTTATCCGCTCGAAAAACCCCTCAGTATGGAAATCAAGGGACGCCATTTGCTGGAGGGAATCCCGAAGACCATCTCCGTAGACGACTCCGAGATCCGTGATTCGCTTTCCGAATGCGTTTCGACTATCCTGAACGCCATCCGCGTGGCCCTCGAGCGCACACCCCCTGAACTCTCTGCGGATATTTCCGACCGTGGTATAGTATTGACGGGTGGCGGGGCGTTGCTAAAGAACCTCGATAAGAGGATTCGCGAGGAAACTGGTTTGCCCGTTTCCATCGCCGAAGACCCCCTGGCCTCGGTGGTGCTGGGAACCGGCAGAATGCTGACGGATTTCAACCTTCTGCGTCGAGTTGCGATAGAATGACATTCGATCCGAACTCCCCGGAACTAAGGGCGTCGGCACAGCCCGTCACGCGGGAAGGCCCCGATATGCAGGCCTTCATTGCGCGCCACCGCCCGTCTTTTGTCCTTTCCGCGGTCCTGATTGCGCAACTTCTACTCCTCTCGTTTCAAATCACCCGCAACCATGACGTCCGTCTCATTCGGGTCTGGGCTGTCGCCCTGATCGATCCGTTCCAACGTTCGCTGCGCGGGTTAACGGATATCTCCGAGGGGGCTTGGCGAACTTACCGCAACCTACTGCGCGCTCAGCAGGAAAACCAGGAACTGCATACGCAGCTTGTATCAGCGCAATCTCAGATCCAGCAGCTCTCCGAGCAGGCGGCGGAATCTTTGCGCCTGCGCGCCACGCTGGAGTTCAAGAACCAGCTCCCCTTCCAGACCGTTGCTGCTGAAGTTATTGCCTCCAGTCCGGGTGAGAACTCCAACGCCATTTTCATCGGCAAGGGTGCAGATGCGGGTCTGACATCCGACCTTGCGGTGATTATCCCCGAAGGCGTAGTGGGCAAGACTATTGCCGTTTTCTCCCACTCTTCCCAGGTTCTCCTGCTGACTGATCCCTCCAGTGGAGTGGGCGTAATGCTGGAGAAGACCCGCGTCCAGGGCGTCCTGAAGGGCGATAGCCAAAACCCCTGCTTGATTCGCTATATTATGAATGAAGAGCCCATCTCCTCCGGTGAGGCCGTCCTGACCTCGGGACTCGACCAGATTTACCCCAAGGGCCTTCCCGTTGGAACGGTGGTTGGGACTAGCGCGGGCAACATTTATAAGAACGTTGAGGTTAAGCCAGTCGCGGACCTAAGCCGTCTCGAAACCGTGCTGGTGGTTTTGAAGCCTAATTCGACTCAGCAACAAGCCTTAAACGTTAACCCTCATCCTTGATCCTGCTGATAGTCTAAGAACGCGATGCCGGTTACTCCCCAGCGAGAAGTCGAGGCTTTTCGAGTCCGACCAGTTACACTCTGGGTGGCCATCCTGGTAGCGCTCTTGCTCCAGACCTTCCTGCCCCTCAAGATCCCCCTGGCCGGACTCATGGACTTTCCCTTGCTGGTGACCGTGTATTTCACCATGATTCGCCAGAATAAGATTTTCGGCATCGCATTGGGCACGGGTTTAGGCCTCACGCAGGACGCGCTCTCGCACGGTTACCTGGGCATGTTCGGAATGGCGAAAGCGCTGGTTGGCTATCTGGCTGCGGCCGCCGCTATCAGGTTCAACGTTGAATCGCCAATCGCTCGATCCGTGGTGACCGCTTCCCTTATCCTGCTCCACAACCTCTGCATGACAGGGCTTCAGCACGCCTTGCTGGACTCCCCGCCTGCCTTCATTCCGCTGGACCTGCCTAGCGCGGTTCTGGTGAATGTGGCCCTCAGCATGATTCTCTTCCCGGTGCTGGACCGTTTCCGATAACAGTATTGCGCTTCTCTCTCCCCCTTCGTCTCGTGTTAAAATCGCCCTCTGGCCCGACTCCATTGAAAGACTTTGCCGGCCACCTCAAGGAGGTTTTCCCATGGCAACGACTTTAGGCGTCATTATCGGCAATCGAGGTTTCTTCCCTGCTATCCTGGCCCGCGACGGCCGGGAAGAAGTTCTGCGCACTCTCGAGCAGCAAGGCTACAAGGGCATCTGCCTGACTCCGCAAGAAACAAAGTACGGCTCAGTTGAAACCCTTCAGGACGCGCGCAAGTGCGCGGACCTGTTCAAGCGGCATGCCGA
>CAWHWE010000013.1:0-97306 GCA_963832915.1 uncultured Acidobacteriota bacterium | reverse complement strand
GGAGCACCCAGGAGTTGACACCCCCTCATTAAAGTGCTAGGGTAACCGCCGAATTTTCTTCGCGTTTGTGCTCCTTGCAATCTAGACGCGTCGCGTAAACCGTTGTGCGTGTAGCGCGCAGCCGTCCTGCCTAGGGAGGAATACCCGTGACAAGCATCAAGATGCGGTTGCTTTGGCTTTGTTTGTTCATCGCGCTGGGATTGTTGCCGACATCCCTCCGAGCCACCAATTTCGTTTTTACCAACGATAACGTTTACTCGCCGTCAAACTCCGTCACCGTGTTCAGGGTGAATCCCACTACCTATGCTCTGATTAAGGTGGGCACCTACCCAACCGGCGGGATGGGGTGGAGCAACGGAGGGTATCTCGCGTCCAACCGGATCGTCACTTCGCCCAATGGGAATTACGTGTTTGCGCACAATGCGGGCGACAACACCGTGTCGGTCCTCAGGGTGAATAAAGCGACCGGAGCCCTGACGCCCATCTCCGGCTCTCCTTTCAGCACCCAGGGCAATGGTCTCCTTGGCGCCTCTCTGGCCATAACTCCCAACGGCGACTTCCTCTTCATTGCCCACACTTATAGTGAAACCATCACCCGGTTCAGCGTGGCCGCGAACGGCAGGCTCACCTATCTTGGCTCGACAGACTTAACAAACTTCGGTTCGGTCTTGGACGGGGCTAAGGTCCGCCCCGACGGCAAATTCCTGGCAGTCGCTCTCTTCAATAGAACAAAAGGAATGGTGGCCATGTTCAGCATCGGGCACGAAGGCGCGCTCGCGGCCGTACCCGGCTCGCCCTTTCCCGTCGCGGGTGTTGGGTCTGTGGCCGGATTGGACTTCAAGTGCGGTTGCAACCTCCTTTTCGCCGGTGAGGCCGAATTGCCCCAGACTGCCGTGGACGTATTCTCCGTGGGCAAGAAGGGGGCCTTGACAGAGGTCCTGGGCTCGCCCTTCGTGTTTGGGGGAATCGAGTCGGACGTGGTCCTCTACAGCGCTTTTGGCCGGATTCTGTTTGTCAGCAACCAGGACACCGACTCGATCTGGGCCCTCAAGGTGGATTCCAGCGGTGTTCTGACGCCTGGCCCAAACTCCCCGGTTTCGGTCGGCGCCTTTTTTTATCGCGTTGGGATGGCCAGCAACAGCTTAGTTAACCCCCACACGCACAAGACCGTGCACCTGCTCTATGTGGCTATGCTTAACAATGGGGTGGCGGTCTTCACCGTGGCGGAGGACGGAACGCTGACGGAAGTGGCTGGCTCGCCCTTCCCCACAGGCGTAAGCGGCGGTCTGATGTCGATCGCCGTCACGCCGGGCGAGAACTGCGGGGGGCCCATTGACCGAGGGGAGTCCCTGCCCGGACTGACACGAAATGAGGACGAACCATGTGTCGAAGCACACGATGTTTGCCGTTAGCGGCAAGATTTGTGTTGGTGGTTGCGGTGCCCGTGCTGCTGTTCCCCGCGCTGGCAGGCGCCGTTGCCGATACACTTGACCAGTCCCAGACCGCGCAGAACAAGTCGGGAATGATCGGTAGTGACGGCGGGCAGGGAGAGGTCTTCACCGCCGGCCTAACCGGGTACCTCGCCCGCGTGAGTCTGTACCTGGGACAATCCACAACTGACGCTACAACTGCCCCGGTCAATGTCAGCATCGAGACGGTGGCGAGCGACGGATTGCCTTCCGGGACACAGATCGGTCACGGGTCGATTCCTGTCGACACGATTCCCGTATCTGGTGGCTGGGTTGATGCCGACATCACCGGCGCGTTCGTGATCGCTGGCACCAAGTACGCCCTCCTTCTCTCCACAACTGACGGCATTGTCTTGTAGTATATCGAAATTGGGGATCTCAATTCAGATGTTTTCGCGTGGCTGGCGCAGAGCAAAGCTCTGCGGTTTTCAGAAATTGGATACCCGACGAGACGCAGAGCTGCGCTCTGCGCCAGCCAGCGATGAAATCGGCTCCCTTCTGTACGGGTGCCGACAAGCAGAATTATGTCACTTGCCTAATCGGGGCGGTAGGTGTACATAGGTGGAAACTGAGTCCCTAGAGACTCACAACTTGAGCTTCGTGCCCGGGAGTGGCCGAAAGGAAGGTAAGCTGCCATGACTTCTTACAACCTATTGAGTTTTTCGATTCTCCTCCTTTTGGCGTTCGCGCTGACAGCAGTAATCTGGACCGCCGTTTCGAAAAGCCTGCAAGGACTGCTTAACCAGGTAGTGAAACTCCCTGACGGCACCGTCTTCTACTTGCGAACTTTTTTAATCGGCCTTTTGCTGGCGGCCGCGTCCGGCGGTATCGGTACGGAATTCAACCTCAAGACAAGTGACCCCTTTATGGAATACGTCTGGAAGGTCGCGTCGGGACTCCAGAACGTGGTCTTGTACATGCTCTGGCTTTTGCTGGGGTATTTAGCTCTGATCACCGTACTCGTGGCTGTGCTGAGGTCCCGGCATGAACAATGAGGAGTTCCTGATATATTCTTATTTCGTCGTCGGTGCTTTCGTAATGGCCATCGGCTTGGCGGTGTATGCATATCTCCGCCGCCCGTTCGCTGGGATTACACGGAAGGTTCGGAACAGCCATCTGGGGATCATCCTCAAAAGACTCTTCCCCGTCGGCGTAGTGCTGCCGGCTCTGGCAGGATTCCTCTCCGTGGATTACCAGGCTTGTAATATGAAATATGCGAAAGTCGTCGCGGACCGGTCATATCTAATCAATAAGAATCAGGAGCAAATTAAGGCGGCTTGCGTTTTCCTCATGTTGGCGCTCCTCGTGTGGGGAGTCATCGTTCTCGCCGGCCTGGCCATGCGGAAGGAGAACCTTCATTCCAGCAGGAATGCAGAGCGAGGTCCCCAATAGAGCGTCGGCGGGAAGAGTTCCTGATAGCTTCTGCCATCGAGAATCAGGATCAGACAAAACAAAATTGAGCGCGTTGTCCTCCGGGAACTCCTTAGCGCATTCGCGCGAGGACGATGACTATTGGCAATTAAGGGGGAAGGTTAAGACGCGGGCCTTGCCAGCGCTGTAGCATTCCAGTGGTCGGGGAGCAGGCAGAGTTTTGCTTCTCAGAAACTCTGCGGCTTTTCACCTCGCCGCCGTTGCTGAAGGTCTTTCACATGGCATCAAATACGTGTGTGTTCATCGGCGGCCAACAGCACGCGGTTGACCGCGAGACCGTGGCTGGCGCAGAGCAAAGCTCTGCGGTTTTCAGAAATTGGATTCCCGACGAGACGCAGAGCTGCGCTCTGCGCCAGCCAGCGCGTCCTAGCCGTGGCCTGCCCTGGCTTCTTAAGGGGCGCCGACATAAAAGGCGATGTCGGCGCCACCCGCGACGTGCCGCCCATTATAGTCCTCGAACCCACGTCCGCTACACGTCATTTCCCAAAGAAGAGCCGCAGACTAATCCGGCTCCGAGCCGCGTTACTCCGTGGCTTTTCGTCATCGGATATTAATACGTGCGTTGAGGTTGTCATGTTAACAACCGCAGAGTAAGGCAAACTACGCCTAACTCTGCCCGCTGATGCGCGCGTTCGGCGATCAAGTGGTACGGAGCCGAGCGGCCATCCGCTAGGTTATTTCCAGGTGCGCCGTCGTTCTCCCAGAACATCTGATTGACCCCGCGGAGTCCTCGATAAATGCTAGGCGACTACCGAGGCGATATTTCCTCGAACCCCGTTTCGGGGGTCTTAACGTGATGGGCCATTTATTCTGTTTGGCGACGGGGCCTCTAAGGGACTCCTAAGCAACTTCGGAATGATCGGAACGCACGGACGATTCGCTCCGTTCCGCCGCTATCTCTCTGCACCAGCTATTGGATTGGCGACGACGTTGCCCATTTTAAGGGCAGCAGGAGTTACGAGGCGTTCGACACCATCTTGACTACTATTGTCGTGGTGGTCGCGTTAAAATGTCGGCCACGGTTCAAGTATCTAAAGCAGTGCGGTTCAGGAGGAGTATTGGCGTTCAAGCGCGACCTTGGCCGGGGTGATTTGCTGACGGGGCGGTCGGGAACCTATGCCATCAAGGCCCTCATCGACAGAGGCGGAGTAGGAACGGTTTACGACGCTCAGCGAATTGGGGACCGAGTTCGAGTCGCCATTAAACTGTTACACGGGGGGCGGTTTCAGATTACGGCAGTTGCTAAGGAGCGATTTCGTGTTGAGATTGCAAACGCGATCACGCTGAAGAACCCTAGAATCGTCGAATCTTACGATTTTGGTCGAACGGCCAAGGATGACTTCCTTGTAATGGAATACGTTGGTGGGGGTACGGTCGCAAACCAGATCAAACACGGAGAGTATGATGATGAGACCGCTCTCCGCTGGTGTGCGCAACTCCTTGAAGGACTGGCGTATTTGCACGCTCGAAGCTACATTCATCGTGATCTAAAGCCGAACAATCTGCTGCTCACGGCATCTGGTGAACTGAAAATTGGCGATATTGGGATCATTCGGGATCTGTCTGCGGAGGCCTACTTGACCCTCACCGGAGACCAAATAGGGTCCGTGTTGTACATCTCGCCGCATCAGCGTGAGGCGCCTGCGGATGCCAATGTTGCCGACGATGCGTATTCAGCGGCTTGTTGCATGTACGAGATTCTCTCGCGGCGACGGATTCATGTGTATCCGGAACAGTTGGGCACGATTGTGGGGAAGAGATTTCCTACATACCTCTGCGATCTCATCATGGGATGTTTAGCCGGGCACGAATCCGCCGAGGCCCTACAAGAACTATCTCAGATTTTAAGGATTACCCCCCAAGGACAACTCCTGGCGATCAAGGATGCCGAGCGAACGTCCCGCAATGTAGAGGTTCTTGCTCTCGGGGGAAGTAGCCGAAATGCTGGACTTCAACGTAAACGCCTTGCGGATGCTGCCCCATTGGAACTTGTGGCCGAATTAACGATTTCGACCGATTCAAAGGAAGGACCGTTCCGCGCCACATTTTTGACAGAAAAGTTACTGCTGGTAACGCCGGGGGTGATGAACAGCTATGGCAGTTATTCGGTGGACCTCGTGCGCCTGTCAGGTCGGAGCTTAGAAAAGATTGGTTCGGCGCTAATAGAGTCCCCCTTTTGTGTAACCCGGGATTCGAGGGATCGGTTGGTTACGGCTTGCACTCGCGGCGTTCGAACCTACGAGGTAGACCAGCATTCAACTGCGGGGCTCCGCGAAATAGCCAGCTTTCAGTTTCCCGGAGTTGACTTTCATGCGATGGCGATTGCCGCTAGTCGAGAGTTTCCTTTGGTGGCTATTGGCTCATGGGGCAACGCCCCCGTGATCCTGAATACAGACACCGGGCAATGGCGCCATTTGCAGGTTGATCCTGATGTGCTTTGGAATGGCCTTGGCGAAACCGCCTTTCTTGGTGGACGAAAGCTGGTTCTTCAACACAATCCCGCAAGCGAACTCTTTGCATATGCAGTGGACTTAGGCGGCAGTGATCATATTGTAGGCAGGTGGCCATTCCCACGAGAGTTATCGGACATTGCAGCCAGCGAGAGGACCGGTGCCCTTTTCGCCTGCCACCGCGGGGGGCTTGAATGCATCAACACTCGCGATGGACAGCGAAGGTGGGCGTTCGCCCCACCTACATGCGTCAACCAGGTTTTGATGAACCCTGCCGAAACGGTCCTCGCAATCCAGGTCGGATTGCTGGACGGAGGTCGCATCGCGCTTATTGAGACAGAAGGCGGAACCATGGCGTTTCTTCCAGATACCGGCGACCGGGATTCCTTACGAAATGCGAGGCACGTCGATTGGTCACCTTCGGGAGCTCAGTTGTGCGTGTCAGATCAAGAGAACTGCATATCGATTTTTGGCCGGTAGTTTCTCTTAAGGCGCGGCAGTTTCAAAACGCATTGAAGAGATGGCACTCTCCCAGTATTGAAGGATCGCCTATATGCCAGTTCGTTGAATAACGGCCTACTCGTGGAAGTGCGACTCCTGGCTCACCGGAAGTCCCGTTTGGGTTAACGCCCGTTCACGCCCCTTCCAAACCAAGTTGGTCGTTGACAGCGTTTCGGAGTTTCTGCTTACAGCCCAGGTATCGCTGGGTCGTCTCGACGGAGACGTGACCCAGGAGAAACTGAATCTGTTCCAACTCTCCTCCTGCGACATGGCACAGACGGGCGCAGGTCCGACGCAAGTCATGTGGAGCAAGGCCTTGGATTCCGGCGCGTTGAGCAGCACGTCTGACAACGTGCCAGATTGCTTTGGGCGAGATTCCCTCGCCCCATACAACTCCAGTCTTGTTCACACGACGGAAAATGTTTCCGCCTGTGATGTCCGCGTTTGCGGTCCAATCATCGAGGGCCGTCTTTACCCATCCGGGCACGGGCACAGTCCGAATGTGTTTGCCCTTTCCAATCAGGTCCGCGAACACCCAGTGGTCTTCCCGAATCTGCACGTCTTCCACGCTCAAAGCAACGAGCTCTGCACGCCGGAGTCCACAGCCCAGCAGCACGGAGAGAATCGCCCGGTCACGTTTGCCACGTAGCGTGTCCGAGCCCGAACTCTGGAGCAATGTTTTGCCTTGCTCCGCCGTTAGCCAATTTCCAATCCGCACCCCTAAACGTTTGGCCCCCTTCACCCGCCGGATACCGGCTGCAAGTTCCGGACTCAGAAGTCCAGTATCCGCTGCCTCATAGGCGAGACGGCGCACCGCAGCAAGGCGAACGTTGATGGTCGAGGGAGCAAGATTCTTCTGCTCCAGATAGATTCGATATCGAAGAACAACGGGGCGATTGAAGGCAAGGCGCGGTTCTGAGCAGTACCATGCAATAAACTCATCGATGGCGTGAGCGTAGGATTCTTGAGAAGTCTTGGCGGGAAGTGAGTTGAGAACAGCCGTCTTCGACTGTTCTAAATCAGGAATCCGAAGAATGGTTCTCGTGCAACGGGACTTCCCCTTTTTTGTTTTTCGTCCTGGCATACCGGCGGTCTCCTTCGCCGCCGGCCCAGTATGCATGGATATGCGGCTGACAACAGTGTCCCCTGTGATGGCTCTTTCTCCCAGGGCTCGAACCCCGTTCCGGGGAGTTTGGATGATTGCTGGTAGTAAGGGCTGTTCTGATAAGCCCCTATCGTTTTTGAGTCTAGGCCTGTACCAGCGCCAGCGATAAAGGGTGTAACTTCCGGGTTGCTCCTCAGAACCATAATCTCTGGATACCCCGTGATCGACTCTGAATGGCGACCGAAATGGACCTATCCGCACGTCATTGACGCATATATCGCCTACATCGGGACGCTCCCAGGACCAGTCGGCACGCCATTAAACAGATCCCGGTGGCGGCGGCACCAACTTTCGTAGGTCCCCGGCGCGTGGCCAGTCACTTGTGCCACGGCGTCCGATACATGCGCGTACTCGTCGCGGTCCCACGCGGCAAAGGTTTCCTTCATTGCCTTGATCAGCGTTTGCGACATACCGAACCGTCGCATCCACAGTGTCGCAACGAATCTGGGGATACGAACGTACCGGATGCGCTTACCAAGTGCCTCGGACAATGTCTGAATCATTCGCGCAATCGTGAGCGGTTCTGGGCCAGTCACCTCATAAATCTTTCCTTCGTGGGCCTGGGGCTGAGACAATACGCGCGACGCCATGGCCGCGATGTCTTTGGGATCGACGGCCGGAGCCCGCCCCTTGAGCCCCGGAAAGTAAACCCGGGCCTGTCTCCGAATTGTCGCCGCCCACCACTGGGCGGTATTGGTCATCATGAACGTGGGGCGGATGAACGTCCATTGAGTGCCGCACTCCTCGATCATCCTCTCTTGTTCACGGTGCCAGCGCCCGGGACCCAGGGAACGATTCGCCTCAATGGTCGATTGTTTAACGATATACCTGACGCCGGCCGATTTGGCGGCCGCGACAAGGTTGCCGACTTGCTCGGTTAAGGGCGTGACCAGGAACAGCCGATCGACTCCATCCATTGCAGCTCTCAGAGTTTCGGGACGATCCAAGTCGCCGATTGCTCGCTGGATTCTTGGATCGAACAGGGCGGCTTTGCGTTCGTCCCGCACCAGTACGCGGACATCTTGGTGGGCAGCCAGCAGCATGGGAACCAATTCCCGCCCGACATTACCGGTCGCACCTGTGACCAAAATCATGACACCTCCCCGCGATTCACTTTGTGGCAGTTGACAATAATTTGTTGCAGCAAACGGTCTAGATGGCCCCGCTCTTCTTGACTCAGACCTGCAAACACCGTGCGCCCAATCCGCCTGGCGATTCCTTGTGCTGCCGCAAGGCGTTTCCGCCCCTCGCCCGTAATGTGAACCGCATGCGCGCGGCGATCCCCGGGATCGCGTCCGCGTTTGGCGAGACCGAGGCGTTCCAGGTCGTCAACTATCAACACGACGACGGACTTGTCGAGCGCCAAAAGCTCGACAATACGCGCCTGACTTAGCGTCCTGTGCGCCGCAATAGCGGTCAGCACCCCAAGATGGCGCGTCTCGATCTCCAGCGGTCGCAAGGCTTGATTGAATCCCTTTCGCGTAAGTTGATGGGTGACCGATAGCAAGAAGCCTGTCCGCTGGTCCGGGGACGTGGGAAGGTCCAAGGCTGATGTGGTCTCACGGGGCTTCATCGTTCTTCATGTTGATCTTGAGACAGATAATCTGTCAACAGATTATTTTCGGGGCAGGATCCCGACACCCGCACCGGAAATATCCTAGGTGCCGAGTGCCAATGTTTGGCTGTTCCGAGCGGCTGGTCCGGCCACTCGGAGGTTGATCATGCTGAGAGGAACTAAACACACCTGCTGAGAAATCCCTTCCCACCACGAAGCTCCCCCGAAGTCCGCTTCGAGGCCCCGAACCCCGTTCGGGACAACGATTCACCCATAGGACCATTCAAGGCTTGTTTTCCAAGTTCCCGACGACTCGGGCTGCGGGAAAACGGCTGGACGATTCCTGGTGCGGTGGCATGAGCGCTAGCGCATGTTTTTCATGTACTTCATCCACGGATACCACTCACGCCAGGCTTTTGCGCTGCCGACTTTTTCCGCCAAACCGCGGTGGGCGTCTGCGGGGATCGTTTGCGTCTGCGGACGGGGCGGATCAAAACCTCGGCGGGGATATTTAGCGTCTGATGCAGCCGCCGGATCATGGCGAGCGACAGGGCTCGATCCCGGCGAAGCACCTCGTGAACTCGCGTCCGGCTGCCGATCACGCCGATCAGCGCCTTCTTATCCGTGCCCTGCTGCACCAGGCGAAACTTGATCGCCTCCATGGGATCCGGAGCATCGATGGGAAAATGCGCCCGCTCGTAGGCCTCGACCAGGGTTGTCAACACCTCCAGTCGATCTCCCCCCGCGGTCCCCTCGTCCGCCCCCCAAAGGCGCTCGATTTCGCGGAGCGCTGCCGCGTGATCGGATTCAGTCTTGATGGGCTTGATCGTCATATTGCACCGTCATCACATCGATCTTGTCGTACTCTTGGTGGCTTCCGAGCCATTTAATGAACACAATGCCACGACGGTAATCAATGGCAGCCACCAGTCGATAGGCGTTCCCTTTGATATTAAACACTACCCGGTCAGGCCCGACGATGCTGGCGTTTCCGTAATACTCCTTCACATCGTTGGGCCTCTTCCATTCGGCTTGCCGGACCTCCTGGAACCAAGCGTCCAGAGCGGACTTTACCACACCTGGTAGTCCTTATGGCCGGTGAGGCTCGCAACGAACCGCACGAGTGTGTTGCGGGCGATGATGCGCACAACCACATCTTTCCGTGTTCCCACAATGGGCACAACGAGAATAATATGGGGGCTCAGAGGAATAAATTCCACCTCGTCGCCTACTGTCCACCGACGAATCCGCAGTTGCAAACCTTGCTCCTGGCCGAAGCGCCCGACCACAATCCACATTGACGTTAAACTCGTACAAGTGCAAATCCTGACTCCCCCGGAAGTCTGCTCCGAGGAAGTTTGTGGTGTCACTGCGCTCGCTGGGAAATATCGCGAGTGACGGCGTAGCGTAGATGGGAGTCGCTCAACTCCCGTATCGTCGCACGTTCAGAAGTTTGCTTGCGCAGTCGCGGTGCAGAGCAATGAACCCCCACACCTCGAGCAGGGCCTGTGCCGAGGATGCAACCGGTTCGAGCAACACTCCGCCCGCGGATGAGTCAGACTCCACCATGCTTACGAGATTCCAGAGTACCTCATAAGGTTCGCGCTTCTGGGGGCCGCCCGGCTCCACGAAGATTTGCCGGTGTCATTCCGATCGCGCGGCTCCGGGATCGGAATGACACCGGTGCGTGAAGTTTCTGGAGGGCAGGCGGAGGAGCCGCAGGTCATTGTTAGCCGGACCGGGTGTAATATGGGCAAGCCTGTTCCCGGCATCCTCTTGGCAAAAAATGCGCACCCATCCGTCTCTCTATGACATCTGTACTGGTAGGTATAGAAGTGCTGTAGGTGACGCCCGTTATCATTTGGTTTCGTTAGGCAAGCTGGAGGAGAATAGAAGATGAAGCATAGAAAACTTGGAAATACCGGACTCGTCGTGAGCGAGGTGGCGCTCGGCACGATGCAGTTCGGCGGCAAGATGAACGTGGGCAACCTCGGCCAGGAGGACACCACGCGGATGGTAAAGCAGGCTCTCGATAGTGGAATCAACTTCATCGATACCGCAGACGTTTACAGCCTCGGGGAGAGTGAGACACTCCTGGGCAACGCCTTGAAAGGCATCAGGGAAGAGATCGTGCTGGCCACCAAAGCCCGCCTTCCCATGGGTGGGAACTTCAATCGGAGCGGCGCCACCCGCGTGAACATCATGCGCGAAGTGGAGGCGAGTCTGCGGCGGCTCCAGACCGGCCACATCGATCTGTACCAAGTGCACGGATGGGACAGCAACACACCGCTGGAGGAGACCCTGCGGACACTCGACGACCTGGTGCGCCAGGGGAAGGTCCGCTATATCGGGCTTTCCAATCTCATGTCATGGCAGGCGGCCACCGCAGTGATGTTGCAAGAGCGCCTGGGGCTGGAGAAATATGTGACGGCGCAGATGTACTACAGCCTTGTGGGCCGGGGCCTCGAATACGAGTTCCAGTCGTTCGCGGAGTACCACAACATCGGTATCCTGGTCTGGAGCCCGCTGGCCGGTGGATTCCTTACGGGCAAATACAGCCGCGCCAACCCTGCCCCTGGCGGGACCCGGTTCGCGGATGCAGGTCCGTTCGTGCCCTTCGACAAAGAGATGGGCTATCGCGTTGTGGATGCGCTGAAGGAGGTGGCCGCCCGGCATGGCGCAACTCCGGCGCGTGTGGCGATTGCATGGCTGCTCGCCCGGCCTGCTGTCAGCAGCGTGATCATCGCTGCCCGGAAAGCTGAGCAACTGGAGGATAACATCCGTGCCGTGGACCTCCGGCTCTCGGACGATGACGTGCGGCTCCTGGACGCGGCATCGGACCCGGGCGTTCCGTATCCGAAGTGGATGGTTCTACAGCTCGACACCGCGGAGGATCCGCGTTCAAAGGTCCTTTATCCCGAGCGCTACAAGGATGGCGGCCCCTGGAAGGACCTGCGCGGGACGCGGTGGTCCGGTTGAGAGCGCTTTATTGTTCTGGACAGAAGCGCAGGGCAGATTAGCAAGAATCTGCTTGAACCGTTGTTCGACGAATCAACCCTTAAGGCGGGGAAGATCCGCAGCCGGACGGGCCTGGGAACCGGCCGGAGCGGCCCGTACATACTGCACGGGCCAGGAGATTGCTTGGCCCAGCTCGCGCGCCGCACGCAAAGGCCAGTAAGGGTCGCGTAACATCTCGCGAGCTAACAGCACAAGGTCAGCCTGCCCGTTGCGAATAACGTGGTCCGCCTGCGCCGGCGCGGTAATGAGGCCGACGGCCCCGGTTGGTATCTGGGCCTCGTGCCGGATTCGCTCGGCGAAGGGCGTCTGGTAACCGGCGCCAAAGGGAATCACCGCTTGGGGCAGGTTCCCGCCGGAGGAACAATCGATCAGGTCCACGCCGAGCGGCCGGACCTGGCGGGCCAGCTCGACGGACTGGTCGAGGTCCCAGCCGCCACCTACCCAATCCGTCGCAGAAATGCGCATAAACAGGGGAAGGCGTTCCGGCCAGACTCGACGCACGGCCTCGACGACCTCGCGCAGGAGTCGCGTCCGGTTCTCGAACGACCCTCCATATCGGTCCTCGCGCTGATTGCTGAGCGGGGAGAGGAACTCGTGCAGCAGGTACCCATGCGCGGCATGAATTTCGACAACACGGAAACCAGCCTCCCCGGCACGCCGCGCCGCCGCCGCAAAGGATGTTATTATGGCCCGAATGCCATCTTCGGTGAGGGCTTTTGGAACCGCGTAATTATCGGCGAAGGCCAAGGCACTCGGCCCCGCTACGGCCCAGCCGCCTGCTGATTCCGGGACTGCACCGGACCCATTCCAGGGGCGATAGGTGCTACCCTTACGCCCCGCGTGGGCCAATTGGATTCCGGCAACACTTCTCTGCGCGTGGATGAAACGAACGATACGCGCCAAGGGCTCGATGTGGTCATCGCTCCAAATCCCCAAATCTTGCGGGCTGATGCGGCCTTCGGGCAGCACGGCCGTAGCTTCTGTGAAGACCAGACCGGCTCCGCCCACGGCGCGACTGCCAAGATGCACCAAGTGCCAGTCGGTCGCGAAACCGTCCTCACTTGAGTATTCGCACATGGGCGAGACGGCTATACGATTGGGAATAGCTACCTCTCGAAGCATGAGGCCTTCAAACAGTCGTTGCATGTCGATGTTCTCCAGGGTATCCAAGGTTCAGCAAGAGCAGAACACACTCCCGCGCCCCATTTTACGCGAAAAACAAGGCGCCAAGCGGCGGCTTTTCACCTCAGGTGGAGCTTTGAGGCAAGCAGAGAGACGGAGCTTGTAGAATTGATGGCACCTCCGCTTCTGCGTCGCGCATCTTGTGGGTTATGATTAGATCGTCGTCAATCCGGAAGGTATGACTTCCGCATTCCCCACGGCACGGGCGGAATGATGGCCGCGCTGCTTAGCACCTTGGAATGACGACGTTCACCAAGGTTTTTCAGCGCCCTGCCTGAACCCGCTGGAACGGAGAGGCCAATCAACATGAAGATCATTCTCTTTGGAGCTACGGGCATGGTGGGGCAGGGCGTCTTGCGAGAATGCTTGCTCGATGGCGAGGTGGAAAGCATCCTCACGATTGGGCGCAGCGCGACGGGGCAACAACACGAGAAGCTGCACGAAATTGTGCACCAGGACTTCTCCGATTTCTCGGCCATCGCTGGGAGCCTGTCGGGTTATGACGCGTGCTTCTTCTGTCTGGGTGTCTCCTCAGCAGGAATGACGGAGCAGGAATACCGGCGCGTGACGCACGACATTACGATGACGGCGGCGCAATCCTTGGCCAAGCTAAGCCCAAACATGACGTTCCTCTATGTGTCGGGAGCGGGCACCGACAGCTCCGAGCACGGTCGCGTGATGTGGGCGCGGGTGAAGGGTGAGACGGAAAACGCGCTGCTCCGGCTGCCTTTCAAGGCGGCGTATATGTTACGCCCCGCATATATTCAGCCGATGCACGGAATCCGGTCGAAGACGAAACTGTACCGAGCCCTTTACGCTGTGATAGCGCCGCTCTATCCCCTGTGGAAGGCCCTCTTACCAAAGTACGTGACGACGACGGAACAGGTAGGCCGTGCGATGATCAAAATCGCCAAACTCGGCGCCCCAAAACACGTGCTTGAGAACCAGGACATCAACTCGTATACTTGAATCCAGGGGAGTGACGGCATATGATGGGGGCGGCTTGTAACCAGGAATACGCAGGTCTAATCCATCTTCATAAGGAGCTCCACGCATGCACTCTGATGAAAAATTTATGCCTCAACGCCGGAAGTTCATTTCGTCACCACTCACGCTGGGCCTGGCCTCGGCGGGAGTCCTCGGTTTGGCCTCAGCCCGCGCTGACGCTGTACCGTCCCCCCCAGAAAGCGGACTCTCTTATCCGGCGGAAATCTCGCTGGCCCTGCTGCGTGACTACCAAACGGCCAAGGCCTCGAGCTATGACCGCACCGGCGGGAATGCCGATGCTTTCAAGATCGAACCGGGCGCCATGCAGACTTTGATGGATGTTCAAGGCCCCGGGATGATCAGTCACATCTGGTTCACGATTTCCGCGCGCGACCCGCAACACTTGAAAAAGCTGATCCTGCGCATGTACTGGGATGGAGAATCCGAGCCTAGTGTCGAGACCCCGGTGGGGGATTTCTTTGGATTAAACCTGGGCGAATATTTCATGTATCAATCCGCGCTGCTTAGCGTGGCCGCAGTCAAGGCGCTAAATGCATATTTCCCCATGCCCTTTGCCAAGGCGGCACGCATCACGGTGACCAACGAAAGCGAACAGCGGGTAGACGCTTATTATTCCAACATCGATTACCAAATCTTGTCACGCTTACCCGAAAACATTGGCTACTTCCACGCGCAATATCGCCAGGCGGCGCCCTGTCCGGGCTGGTCAACGGCGGTAGCGAAGAACCTGGATGGAAAGAACAACTACGTGTTCCTGGAAGCCGAAGGGCGCGGACACTTTGTGGGAGTCACCCAGGGCATCGTCTTAAACCAGAATGGCTGGTGGGGCGAAGGCGACGACATGTTGTTCGTGGACGGAAGCGAAATGCCCATTACCAACGGAACCGGCTCGGAAGACTATTACAACGGCGCCTGGGGCTTCGAGGGCAAGCAGTTCGATTACCAGCACGTGGGTGTTCCCCACGTCGAGAACCCCTTCGCGATCGGGGGTACTTGGTGCGTGTACCGCTGGCACATCGACAGCCCCCTCAATTTCCGAAAATCCATCCGCATGACGATCGAGCATGGGAACGGCAACGATCGCTCAGACAACTTCTATTCTGTTGCTTACTGGTATCAGACTGAGCCGCACGCGAAGTTCCCCGCGTTGCCCCCCGTGGAAGACCGGCTGCCGCGCGTCTTCGCGGTTCCTAACGGCGCCTTGCGGGTCAAGTAGGAGCGGTAGTTGGTGGCCATCGACGCGGCGCCGTTTGTGGGAAGGTATAACCAGCGCTAATATAGCACGCTGAAGCGTGGAGTTGCGCTCTGCGCCAGCCAATGAAAGAGGTTTTGTTCTCATGCCTAAGAACTCGGAACTGAATCGACGGGAATTCTTAAGGGCCAGTGCCCAGACCGGCGCCAGCCTTGCCGCGCTGGGCAATATGAACTTCCTGCAAGGGAGCGGCGGCACAAAACCCGAGCACGCCATCATCTTTATCATCGATGGGTTGAGCTACAAGGCGGTTGACCGCCTCAATATGAAGAATCTGCGATCGCTCATCGCCGGCGGGACCTACTACGAGAAGTCCTATAACATCCTTCCGGCCGACCCCAAGCAAGGTGAGTGGATAAAATATCATTCCTCATCGATTCCCAATCCCGTCATCCTGGCTGGCACCCCCATGCTGCGCATCGACCAGCAGTACGTGCAGCAATCCTTCTTCCCGGGACGCCTCACTGCCCACGCCGCCAACGATACGGCCTACACGCGTATAAATGTCGGGTTCAACCTCAGTTTTCTGAACGGCTCAGATGAGAGTCCCATCCACGATGACCAGACCATCTATTGGTGTCTCGAGTTTTTGCGCCAGGCCAAGCCGGCCTTTATGAAGGTCCACTTGCAAGATACAGGAAACGCAGGATCCCTCAGTTATGAGGAAAAGAACCCTTCGGTTCCATGGCGACGCAACATCTGGGCGGAAGGCTCCCCTTATGTTAAAGCGGCCCTCAAAGCGGATGAGTACCTTGGACAATTCCTGAATGAACTGCTGGTGCTCGGCCTACGTGACAAGACCCTGCTTTTTGTGACTGCCGATCACGGACAGGCCGATAGCGGTGGGCATCCCATGGATGCCGAGGATGCATGGATGATGCCGCTGGTGGTGGTGGGACCCGGAATCCGTTCCGGCCAACGCTTCGATTACGCGGAGCAGATCGATATGGTGCCCACGCTATGCTACCTCATGGGTGTGAAGCCGCCAAAGAACGCCAGCGGCAGGGTTCTGGCCGAAGCCCTGGTAAGCCCCGCCAAGAATGCAGCCCCGCGCCGGCAGACCATGAAGGCACTCGACATACTACTTCGCGATGGCGACGCGCTGATCGCGAAGCTCCAGAAGGAGGCGGAAACATCGCCTGCCGCCAAGGCGCAACTCGCGGAAGCTCAACGGGATTTCTACGGTGTAGACCGAATTCTGCATTGGGACCAGTTTGGCACTGTCGACAAGCTCATTGCCCATGACCGCAAGGTGCTCGAACGAATGGATGATTTGAATCGACCCGGCCGGTAAGCTTTAGGGCCGCGTCGAGTAGCGCCTAGCAGGCTGCGGAAAAACTCTTCGAAACTGTCATTCTGAGGGAAGCGAAGGATCTGGCCCTGTGCATTTTCAAGAATATACGCAGAGCGAGATCCTTCGCTACGCTCAGGATGACACCCGTGGAGAGTTTTTCCGCAGCCTGCTAGTGTTCTGTAACATTTAATTCTTTACAGCGTCGGACCTTGTCGAGAATGATGTCCGCCGTGGCTATCCAAACGAACGGTCTGGGAGTCTGGTTCCACGCCGCCAAGTACTCGTAGATGGTTGTTTCGAGTTCTTTAACACTGTGGAAACTTCCCCGTCGGATCTGTTGGCGGGTGATTTCGCCAAACCAACGTTCCACCTGATTGAGCCAAGAACTGCTGGTGGGGGTGAAGTGGAAATGGAACCGCTGCCGCTTCTGGGGCTTCAGCCAGCGTTGAACGGGTGGGCACTTATGCGTGCTGTAGTTATCCAAGATCAGGTGGACCTCCAAGTCCGGAGGTACCGCTTGTTCCAACTGGCGGAGGAAGAGCACAAACTCGCGGCCTCGATGCCGAGGCAGGCACTGACCGATGACTTTGCCGGTGAGGATGTTAAAGGCAGCAAACAACGTGGTGGTGCCGTGCCGGATATAGTCGTGTGTCTGGCGCTCAGGCAAGCCGGGCCGCAGGGGCAGGATCGGCGCCGTTCGGTCCAGGGCCTGAATTTGGCTCTTTTCATCAACGCAGAGCACCAGGGCGCGATCCGGGGGATTCATGTACAGTCCCACCACGTCGCGCACCTTGGTCTCAAACTGAGGGTCGTTGGAGAGTTTGAATTTTTCCACCCGATGGGGTTGCAGATCGTAGCGTTGCCAAGCCCGGTGAACGGACATGTGGGACACTCCCAGTTGCCGAGCCAAGGTGCGGGTGCTCCAGTGGGTGGCATGGGGCGGAGGGGTGTGCAGCGTCGTCTCGATCAACTGCTTCTCCAGGGCGGGCCTCAGCTTGCGGCGCGAGCGCTGGCGTTCGGGGTCATGTCGAAGGGCGTCCACTCCGCCCTGGGCAAAGGCGCTACGGACGGACGACACGGTGGGCCGAGAAACACCCACTTGCCGGGCAATCACCCGGTTGGGGGTTCCCTGCGCCGCCAGCAGAATCACTCGGCAGCGGCGCGCCACTCGTTGGGTCGTACTTCCGGCCCGCGCCAGGGTTTCCAAAGTAGTCTTAACCTCGCCGTTGAGGGTGATAACCGTGCTTGGGCTCAACATCCACCCAGCATACATTATTGACCCTATATGGTCAATTATTAAATGTTACGTTACACTAGTGCACGACCCGCACAGGATTTTGCGTTTCTGCCTCCGGCGGGGTCATGTCCACCACTTTGTAATCGGGCGGAACCGCGAACAGATCAACGACAGGCTCGTCGCGATTGACCTGCTTGACCGCCACAGTCAGGTTGCCGGTGCGCGGGTCGTTGTGTTTGGTGAGCATGTTGATGTGCAGTTCCTCACTGTACCAATATTCGTCGGTGACAACGTGGCGGCGCCCGACGCCGCTAGCCATCGGCGTGATCGTTGTCGTTTTGCGGTAGCCATGGACTTCTATGCCATCCATCGAGTCGTCGCCAAGGTCCTGTACTTGGAAGTGCGGGTTGGGGGGTAGAGCGCCCAGATCGCGCAGCTCCTGATTGGAGGGGGGCTCGGTCGATGGGGGATTGGGAAGAGTCCTCTGCCTTGCAATGTGCGTGTTGGGATTCAGAAAGGTATTCAGCCTCGTTTCCGGATCGTAAATATGTATCAAAAAGAGCTGAGGCTTTCTGGTCGAGGAGGAAGGCAGGACTTCGTGACGCTCATTACGGATGCGCCCCTGGGAATCACGTGCAACCAGGGCAGAGGTTTTGCGCTTAAAGGAACTTCCGTCCTTGAGCACTTGCGTCATGTCTTCCTCAACCACTGCGGAGAATGGAGCACCCGGCACAGGAGTAACAAAAGCGCCGCCACTAAAAGCCGGCGCGCTCGACATCGCTCTATCCTGAGCACCAGTAACGGGCAGCACTAAGAAGAACGAAACCAACACGGCGCTCACGTTCAGGATTCGACTTCTGCTCATCGGCGTTCCCTACCTTTCACCAGTAGAAATCCCCGGCACGCTCTCGAATAAGGGTGGCGAGCTTGCCCATGGTTGGAAGCGCCGATCACTGCAGGCAAGTTCAGATTGTGGCTTGGCGCGCAAAGAGGAAGCCAACCCGAAGGCCTCGGTGAGGTGCGCAGGCAGGAACTGAAATCCGCTCGCATGGTGACAAGTACACCTTCCTAGCCAAACCTTGAACGGATAATAACGGATTATAACACGGGTCTGCCAGCTCAAATAGGGTCGGGTAGTGCGCCATTACCTATTTCGTTGCATGGCTCCAAGGGCGCTTTTTTCTTTCCGAAGGTCGGGGTCGGGAATGGGGCGTTGACCGTCAAAGGTGAATTACTGCTAGAATACTTGCGCCCTTTTGGGCTCAGGGAGGATTCATGAAAGTTGCTGCGGCGCAGATGGACGTCACGATCCTGGACAAACAAAGGAATTTGGAAAAAATCCTTGCCGGGCTGGAATCTGCGGCCCGTGCCGGCGCGGGGATCGTAGTGTTCCCCGAATGCGCGCTTAGCGGGTATTGCTTCACGGGCAGGGAAGAGGCTGATGCCGTTGCCGAACCGGTTCCCGGCCCCTCGTCGGAAAAGCTATGGGCGGCGGCTAAGTCGCTCGATTGCACGGCAGTGGTTGGCATGCTCGAGCGCGAGGGCGACCGGATGTTCAATGCTGCGGTGGTGGTGTCTCCACAGGGAATCGCCGGCACTTATCGCAAGCTTCATCTTCCGTATCTCGGGATCGATCGGTATGTTGCTCTGGGAGACAAGCCATTCCCTGTCTTCGAGACGTTGCATGGGAAGATCGGCGTCAATATCTGCTACGATTGCAGCTTCCCGGAGGCGGGCAGAGTACTAAAACTTAAGGGCGCACAACTCCTGACCATACCCACGAATTGGCCTATTGGCTCAGATTCCTGGCAGCACACACCCAAGGTCCGCGCCCTGGAGAACCATTTTCACGTGGTGGTGGCAGACCGTGTGGGCGAAGAGCGTGGATTCCGCTTCTCGGGCCACTCGCAGATTGTAGATTTCACTGGCAAGGTCCATGCCGAGGCGGGTGAAACTGAGGAGGTAATCCTGTTTGCGGACCTGGACTTGGCGGGGGCGGACCGCAACCGGGTGGTCCGCGTGCCAGGGGAGTGGGAGTTTGACCGCATCGCCGCGCGCCGTCCTGAGATGTACGGTCCCATCACCGAACGTGGTGGACCGGCGTAGTCGTTCACGGCTCGAGTTTTGAAGAACCTCTAACGTCTTCGCATGTACGAGGATTCAGGAGCTCCGCATGGAACTGAAGATTGAAAACATATCGAAGACCTACCCAAACGGCGTCAAGGCGCTCGACAACGTTTCGTTGACCATCCCGCACGGGATGTACGGACTGCTCGGTCCGAACGGCGCCGGCAAGACGACTCTGATGCGCGCCCTGGCGACGCTCCTGGAACCTGACACAGGGGGCATCCACTTCGGGGCGATCGACGTTCTGCACCAAAAGGACGAACTCCGGCGACAACTTGGCTATCTGCCCCAGGAGTTTGGTATATACCCCCGCATTTCCTGCCAGGACATGCTCGGCCACCTCGCGCTGCTCAAAGGCCTCACGCGGAGTCACGAAAGGAAACAGGTGGTGGAGGCGATGTTACGCCGGTGCAATCTCTACGAGGTGCGGAAGAAATCGCTCGCCGCTTTTTCCGGCGGCATGCGCCAGCGCTTTGGCATCGCCCAGGCCCTGATCGGCAACCCCCAACTGCTGATTGTGGATGAGCCCACGGCCGGGCTCGACCCCGGCGAGCGCAACCGCTTCTACAACTTGCTGGCCGAAATCGGTGAGCAGGTGATTGTGATTCTCTCCACCCACATTGTGGAAGACGTCAGGGACCTGTGCAGCCGCATGGCCATCATTCACCTAGGCCGGGTGCTCTTCGAAGGCCACCCCGACGATGCCATCGCAGCCCTTCGAAACCGGGTGTGGCAGCGCTCCATAGCCAAATCGGAATTGGCCGACTATCAGCAGCGCTATCAGGTGATCTCCAGCCGTTTGATGGGCGGACGGCCTCTCCTCCACGTGCTAAGCGCCGAGACGCCCGACGCCGGTTTCGCCCCGAGCGCGCCCGATCTGGAAGACGTCTTTTTCACCAAAATCCGCGGATGGAACTGAGACACTCTCATGCTCTGGCATATCGCGTGGTTTGAGATTCGTAACTGGCTCCGCTCTTGGATGCTCTGGATCTTCACGCTGATTATCGCCGCCATGATCTTCGGTGCGGCCAGCACGGACCATATTATGGTGGGCGGGGCTCTCTCCAACACTTACCG
Organism: uncultured Acidobacteriota bacterium; assembly: GCA_963832915.1. Taxonomy (GTDB): domain Bacteria; phylum Acidobacteriota; class Terriglobia; order UBA7540; family UBA7540; genus CAVROP01. The sequence goes on along the minus strand of CAWHWE010000013.1, from coordinate 76,540 downwards.
GAACGCACCCTTTGTCATCGAGAACTTCTACGCCATCATCGGCCTGCTGAACCTCCTGTTTGCCACCGCCTTCGTCAATTCCGCCGCGACCCGGGATTTCAGCCACAATACGTACGAGATCGTCTTTACCACACCGCTCCGGCGGCGCGATTTTCTATTCGGCCGCTTTCTCGGGGCCACTCTGATATCCCTCATTCCCATGCTCGGCGTTTCCATCGGCGTCCTGCTGGCGAAGTACATGCCCTGGGTGGAGCCCGAACGCTGGGGTCCGGTTTACTGGGGTGCGCACCTCAAAGGTATCCTGTTGTTCGCCATTCCCAACGGCTTCTTCGTAGCCGCTGTCATGTTCGCGGTCGCGGTCCTGGCGCGCAATGACATCGTTTCGTTCGTGTCCGCACTGGGCCTGTTGACGGGCTACGGTGTGGCGGGGGCGCTGACGCAGAACCTCGAGCGCGAGCACCTGTCGGCGTTTCTTGATCCCTTCGCCATCCGCACCTTCGTGATCGCCACCAAGTATTGGACCGTGGCCGAAAAAAACACCGTGGCGATGGGCTTGAGCGGCCTGCTGCTTTGGAACCGCCTGCTCTGGATAGCGGTGGGCGCGGCGTTCCTCGCCTTTGCCTACTTCCGTTTCAGCTTCACGGAGCGGCGCAGGAAGACTCGAGGCGCTCCTGACGACGCAGCCGAGGCAGCGGCAACGGTCACGCCGTTGCCTGCCGTCTCCTCTGCTGCCGTCCGCGAGGCGCCGGGGACGGTGTTCCTGGCCTCGGTCAAAATCCATCTCCTCGGCATCTTGAGAAGCACGGTGTTTGTGGTTGTCTTGATTGCGGCGTTGCTCAACAGCGTTCCCGTCCTCATCTTAGCCGCGCGAGAGGGGTACGGCAACAGCACGCTGCCCGTTACCTACTGGATCCTCCAGATGATTGCCGGCTCGCTCTATCTCTTTGTCATCGCCATCATTACTTACTACGCCGGCGTGCTGGTGTGGAAGGATCGCGACCAGCATATGGATGAGATTGTGGACTCACTGCCCACGCGCGAATGGATCGCTTACCTTTCCCGAATCACCGCGCTGGCCGTCACCGTCATGCTGGTGCAGTTGCTGGCGCTGCTCAGTGGCGTGATCGTCCAGGCTTGTTACGGCTACTATCGCTTCCAACTCAGCCTCTACCTTCATCAGCTCCTTCTGCGCGATGGCTCCTTTTTTCTCTTTTTCGGCGTCCTGGCATTTTTCATTCACGCGCTTTCCCCCAACAAGTACCTGGGTTACTTCCTCTACATTGCTTTCGCCATCGCCAATTTCTTCATCTGGCGGCCCCTGAACGTCGCCACGAATCTGGTACAGTTCGGAGCAGCGCCCGATGTGCTTTACTCGGACCTTTTCGGCGACGCTCCCTACATTACGGCTTGGCGTTGGTTCACGCTCTATTGGGTTCTGTTCTGCGGATTGCTGGCCATCGCCACGGTCATGTTCTGGCCGCGGGGCCGCGAGACGGGCTGGCGCGAGCGCCGGCGCAACGCGCGGCTGCGTTTCCATGGGGCTTGGCCGGCTCTGACTTTGGCCTGCTTTCTGGCGTTCGCCGCCACGGGTGGATGGATCTATTACAACACGGAGGTCTTGAACCCATTGCACGGGCCGAAGGACCTCGAGCGGCGCCAGGCGGATTACGAAAAGAACTACAAGCCGTTTGACAAGCTGCCCCAGCCGCGCGTGCATAGCGTGAAGTACACCATCGACATCTTCCCCGAGAGACGGAACATGACCATGAGCGGCGAAGAAGTAATCTACAACCCATACGCGCAGCCGCTGGGCGAAGTCCACTTCTCGCTGGACCGGGACTATGACACGGCCATCGAGATCCCCGGCGCCTCGTTGGCTAAAGACGATGCGCGCCTATACTACCGTATCTACCATTTCACCACGCCGCTTCAGCCGGGCGAGAGCCGCACCCTGAAGTTCACGGTCAGGAGCCACAACCGCGGGTTTGAAAACTCGGTGAGGAACATTGAACTAGTGCAAAACGGGACCTTTTTCAACAGCAGCGCCGGCCAGGTGATCGGCTACGAGCCCGGCCGCGAGCTGACCGATCCCAACGACCGCCGCAAGTACGGGCTCGGCGAGCAGCAGTTGATGCCGGCCCTGGAGCGCCACTGCACTGACGACTGCCGCGACAACTACTTGTTTGGGCACGCGGACTGGGTGGACGTGGACACGGTGATCAGCACCTCGCCGGACCAGATCGCCATTGCGCCCGGCTCACTGGTGCGGGAGTGGCAGCAGAACGGGCGGCGCTATTTCGAGTACAAGCTCGATCACCCCTCCCTCTTCTTCTTTTCGTTCATGTCGGCTCGCTACCAGGTTTTGCGCGAGGAATGGAACGGCATCAAGCTGGAAGTCTACTACCACCGAGACCATCCCTGGAACGTGCCGCGCATGATGAACTCCCTCAAGAAATCGCTCGACTACTACACGCAAAACTTCGGGCCCTATTACCACAAGGAAGCGCGCATCATCGAGTTTCCACGCGTGGCGAGGTTCGCCCAGGCCTTTGCGGGGACCATGCCGTATTCGGAATCCATCGGGTTCATCGCCAACCTGAACCATCCTGACGACATCGATATGGTCTTCTACGTGGTCGCACATGAGATGGCTCACCAATGGTGGGCACACCAGGTGGTGGGCGCCAATATGCAGGGCGCCACGCTCCTCTCGGAATCGCTGGCGCAATATTCGGCACTGATGGTGATGGAGAAGGAATACGGCCGCGACATCATGCGTAAATTCCTGCGCTATGAGATGGACAACTACCTCCGCTCGCGTGGCAGCGAGCGGCTGAAGGAGCGTCCGCTCCTGACCGTCGAAGCGCAGCAAGGCTATATCCATTATAATAAAGCCAGCGTGGCGCTGTATTACCTCAAGGAGATGATCGGCGAGGACAAGGTGAATGCCGCCCTATGCGAGGTGCTCCGGCAATACGCCTACAACGCGCCGCCCTATCCAACCTCCTGGGCGCTGGTCGATGCGCTGAGCGAACAAACGCCGCCGCAATACCAATATTTGATCCAGGATTTGTTCGCGGATATCACTCTATTTTCCAACCGCACGCTCGACGCCACGGCGCGCCGGCGGCCGGACGGCAAGTTTGACGTAACCCTCAACCTCGAGACCCACAAGTTCAAGGCGGATCCGAAAGGCAATGAAACCGAGGTTCCCGTGAACGACTGGATCGACATCGGCGCCTTCGCCAAGCCCGGGAAGGGCCTCAAATACGGCCGCACGCTTTACCGCGAACGCGTCCATACCACCCAAATTCGCTCCAGCTACACTTTCACCACCGGCGAACTGCCGGACCAAGCCGGCGTGGATCCCTTCCTGCTTTTGGTTGACCGCATTCCGGACGACAACACCAAGAAACTCAATCTGCTTGGCTCGGGAAACCCCAAGTGACCGGGCATTTGATGTGCTGACAATCCGCCCGGGGATGGGGCGTTGACCGTTAAAGGCGAATTAGTGCTAAAACACTTGGGCCCTTTTGGGCTCAAGGAGGATTCATGAAAGTTGCGGTTTCTTGTTCACACTGTTTCTTGCAATTCGCTCTTAGCGGGAGCTTACTGAGCGGACAGCCGGAAAGACCCTGAAGTTTCACGCCGCTCGGGCTGCCTTCGCTTGGAGTCGGAGATGGTTTTCCACCATCCGCAAGACTTCCGTGGCGGACAAGGGCTTCTCGAAATAGTCGCAAGCTCCGAAATACATCGCATCGACGTAACAACGCATGTCGATACAGCGCGCCAAAACCAAAACAGGCGTGCGACGGTCGATCTCGATGGCGCGCTCCAATACTTCGCGCCCCTCAAACCTGGGACTTCCTTGACTTACCACGACGAGGTCAAAGTGGTCGGATTCGAGGCAGGATAAACCCTCGGAGTAGGAGACAAAAGCACGGACCTCGTAGCCCTCCTGCCGAAGACATGTAGAGTAAGTCTCGAGATCCTTGGCATCATCGTCTACGACCAGGATCTTTCCTCGGAAAGTAATCCCAATTCCCTGTGCAAAGGTGCGAATTTCTGGCCCATCCTTCATAAGCTACCTCTCAATTCAGGGCGATTCAGGTCTTTGCAAGAGCCCAGCAAAAGGACAGGACACGTTCCTGAGGAATTGCCTGCCGGTGACAAGGACTCTCCAGGTTGACACAGAACTTAGCTGGGCCATCTCTTCTTGCGTGCGGACTTTGTGGATTGGGAATCTCCTTCCGTTTTTTTCGTAACCACAATGCAAGCAATCATCAAAGCTATAATTCCAGAGAAGAGATATATCTCCAAATAAACCTCTCCCATCTCGGGGTCTGTTTGTAAATTGTCGTTCTTAGCCAGCCTTTTGCCAGGCAGCCTCGCACGTCAATTTGCGCATGCGCTGCCGGGGTCTCTGCAGTTGTGATTTCGGTGAACCAATGGAGCTGCTTAAAAGCCCGGAAATTCCCACGCGCTCGCAACCTTCAACGTCAGGCAAAACCAGAACGGTTCGGAATCCCCACCGAAGCTGGTTAGGTGCCCTTTCCACATGCATGCGATCAATCGCCACCAACGCCGTCGCATCAGACGAACGAACGTTTCTTCCTTGCAAGGCGTTCGACCGGACGGAAACACAACGAGTACACCGGCCAGCTAAACCGATGGAAGATCTGCTCGAGGTCTTCAGGCTCCGGCCGCTCGATACGTTCTGTCCCCCTCCCGAAACTTGACCTTGCGCAGAAACTCAAGCACGCGCCCCCCCCACCCCCGCCACCCCTCCCAAGGCGTCGCCGCCCGCTTCGTCTCCAGCAATTTTCCAACCTTTTCGCCCCGAAATGGGGTAATTTCGTGTCGCACTACTTTGTCCCTCTTCAGTTCTGTCTCAATCCATCGCAATCTAAAGTAATTCGACCAATTTGGAAGAAACTGTCCTGCCCGATTTCAGAATTGCGGTTTCCCTTGGCGATAGCCCGATCCCCCAGTTCTATGCGACCCGCATTTGGCGTCTGATGGATGGCCACGACGAGGGCGCAAGCGCAGTGGTAACGGCTTTGGCAAGTGTCTCAAAAGAGGCACTTCTGCCCCAAATCGGACAGGCGCCGCACTTGGTTGCCAGGCGAGCTCGGTTACCAAAAGGGCTAGTACCCTGCTTTAACATGGCAGCGCGGTGTCCCGCCGTCTCTTTCTTCCTCCGGCGGAAACCGCTCTAACGGAAACCCGATTGCTCTTTGCGGCTGAGGTGTGCGCGACGTTGGCGCTCCCACGCCCAAGTAGGACATGCAGAGCCAAAGCAGGACACGACCGAGCGGATGTTGTTGGGTTGAAGAGCGGAAGGAATCGGCGTACCCTCAAGAGTCTGTGTGGAAACTCGAATTTGGACGCCTATTCACAGTGTAACTGGTTGATTCTTGGTTGCCAGAAACCTGGTTTCGCCAGTTTTCACACAGACTCTCAAACGTGACCAACGATGGCAACGCATCCCAGCAAAATATCGCACGCAACGGTGGAGGGCCAGACCTTGCCTTCTATCACCAAGGTGAGCACTGCCGGGGACAATACGCCGGGAGCCCAGGAGGGTTGGCTGTGGCGAAGCCTGATTCTGGTGGTGGTGGCAGTAATCGGCGTTTTCCATTTCTCGACCCCTTTGAGTGCGGCCCACTGGATCTACATATTACAAAGGTTGTACTACATCCCGATCGTCCTGGCAGGCTTGAGCATGGGCTTGCGCGGCGGCTTGGCCGTCGCCTTCCTGTCAGGCATCGCCTTTGTGATCGGCACGCCACCTATCTGGACCGTGTCGAAGGTTGATGTGCTCGACCAGTGCCTGGAAATCTGTGTCTTCTGTCTCGTAGGCGGGGTGGCCGGAGTACTGACAGATCGGCAGAGAAAGCAGGACCGGGCGCTCCGTGAGACCGCCGAGGAATTGCGTCGGGCGCATCAGGAATTGCGCGAGAACTTCGAGGGAATGAAACGTGCAGAGCGACTTTATGCCCTGGGGCAATTGTCTGCCGGACTCGCACACGAGATTCGTAACCCCCTCGCGAGCATTGAAGGCGCGGCCGCAGTGGTGCAGCGTGAGCGCGTATCCGAGGAGCGTCGTCGGGAGTTTCTCGATATCATTCAGAAGGAGAGCCGCCGGCTGAACCGATTGCTGACTAGTTTTCTCAGCTTTGCCAGGCCCACCCCGCCTGATTTAAAGACGGTCGAAATCGACGGTTTACTGGACTCGGTTATTGTCCTGGCGCAACACGCAGGGGAAACCCGCCGGCGGGATCTGAAGAAGGACATTCAACCGGGTTTGTGGCGCCTGGAGTGTGACCCCGAGCAGTTGAAGCAGGTTCTGCTCAATCTGGTCATGAACGCAATTCAGGCAACGCCGCAGGGCGGGACCGTGCTGCTGACGGCGCGGGAGGACGGTAACAAGGTCACGATTGACGTTCACGATCAAGGATGCGGAATAAGCGATGATTGTCTTGACCGGGTCTTCGATCCCTTTTTTACCACCAAAGAGACCGGCACGGGCCTGGGACTGTCCCTGGCGCACCAGATCGTTAGCCAACATGGGGGGACGCTAACGGTGGCCAGCAACTCGCCCGATGGGGTCACGATGCGGGTTTCGCTCCCCCGCCCCTCGATCCGCACATGAAAATGAGCCGAATCCTCGTAGTCGACGACGAAGATAGTCTGCGCCGGGTGCTGCAAGTTCAATTGGAACAGGACGGCTATACCGTGGTTTCCGCAGCTTCGGCCCAACAGGCCTTTTCGCTGCTGCAGTTTCGCGGGTACGACCTGGTGATCACGGATCTGAGGATGCCTGGCCTCTCGGGTATTGAGGTGCTCAAGGAGGTCAAGTCGAAGTACCCGGAAACCGTCGTCATCGTTCTCACCGCTTTCGGAACCGTGGAGACTGCTGTGGAAGCCATGAAGGCGGGCGCCTATGACTTTCTCACCAAGCCAGTGCACCCGGATGAGCTGTCGCTGGTGGTGGCTCGCGCCCTGGATCATCTTCGACTCATCGAGGAAGTCCGGGCCTTGCGCGCCAATCTCAATCTGAAATACGGGTTTGAGAACATCCGGGGGCATTCCGACGCCCTCCTGCATGTTCTGGACGTCGCGCAGCGGGCGGCGCGAACGAATTCCACGCTTCTCATACGAGGAGAGACGGGGACCGGAAAGGAACTGCTGGCACGAGCGATCCACTTTAACAGCTCGCGCAAAGATGGCCCGCTGATCACCATTAACTGCGGCGCGATTCCGCGGGATCTTCTTGAATCTGAACTCTTCGGCCATAAGAAAGGTGCGTTCACCGGCGCAGTCGGCGACAAAAAGGGAAAGATCGAGATGGCCGATGGAGGAACACTCTTCCTGGACGAAATTGGCGAAATGCCGCCGGAGCTGCAAGTGAAGCTACTCCGGCTGATCCAGGAGGGTGAGATCGAAAAGATCGGTTCCGAATTGGGATACCATGTCGACGTCCGCATCATCGCGGCAACCCATCGAGATCTCCAGGTCATGATTGAGGACGGCACCTTTCGTGAAGACCTCTACTACCGTCTCGCGGTGATCCCTCTCGTGCTGCCGCCCTTGCGGGAGCGGGTGGAGGATATCTTGGATCTGGTGCAGTGTTTTTTTGCCAAGAGCCGGCAAAAGAACGGTCGACCGAATCTGACGATTCCTCCCGCCCTGTTGTCTTATTTTACGCGCTATCGCTGGCCAGGCAATGTGCGCGAGCTCGAGAACGCAGTGGAGCGTGTCGTGGTCCTGACTCGCGGTGACGAGGTTACCCTCCACGACTTGCCGGAGTTCCTGCGTGAGGAAAGAGCCGGCGTAGATGCTCTTGAAATAGGCTTGCCACCCCAAGGCATCAGCCTGGAAGCGATTGAAAAGGAACTCATCCTAAAGGCGTTGGAGAAGTGTGACTGGAACCAGACACACGCCGCTCGCTACCTGGATATCAGCCGCAAGACATTGATTTACCGGATGGAGAGGCATGGGATCAGGCGGCCTCAGGAGCGCCAGGTTTCGAACTGACGAAGATCGCTACGGGAGGATTCTCTACCGTTTCCAGCCGGCTGCTCTTGCTTTTCCTCACCCCGAGTGCCTCATTTGAGCCAATCCAGCAATCGCCGAGACGGTCACGCCAACTGTCGGCCCGGCATCGCGTCTAGCGAAACCGGCAATGCGGCAGGCATTTGGCCTCATTTTTGAAGCCACGTCCAGTTGAACCCCTCCAGGCCCGAGCGTCCGGTGTGCCCAAACAATGATCTGGCATGGCAATTGCTGCGCGGCAAGGAGAGTACCAGAGACTAATCGCAGGAGCGGGTCCATGGACGGGTATCGATCCGTAGTGGGGGGCGCATGCGTCAGCATGGCCAGGACGTTGGACGAGATTTCACTTTTTGCCAAGAGAGAGACGCCTTGCCACAGCTTCGGCCTGACGCGCCGCGAGTTGGAAGTCATCGGCGAGCTCGCCTTAGGCCGCACGAACAGAAGAATAGCCGGCGATCTGATGATCAGCGGGGAGACTGTCAGGCGTCATCTCGCGAACATATTTGACAAGCTGGGGGTCTCCAGCCGGCTGGAAGTTGCGCAGTTCGCCGTTCATCACCAAGCGCACCTCGCCAAGGTCCTGAGAGCGGGCTGGTCCTCGTTTCTGGACCGCGAAGGCTGGGATGCCCGAGAAGGCCGTGCGAAACCAGCGGTCCGTTCCCAGGAGGCAGTCTTGCCAGGGATTCTGTTTTCGGTGCAAGGGCGGAACGGGAGGCGGCAGTGCGAATCCTCTGGGCCGTGCTGATCGTGATTTTGGGCATGGAACTGTTGGGTCCTTTCCTTGGCACGCTCTGGTCATGGCTAAGTGCACTGGCAACCCGAGACGAGCAGGCGACTAGCCCAGACGTGCCTCGGCATCAGCGAACCGGCCCTCAGGCTACATCTTACTAGTATAAGTGACATGCTAGGAGTCTTGAATCAATTCGAGCTGATAGTTTTTCCCATCAATCATCAACTAATCGACACCTTTAATGTATCTGCGCCCAGTGATCGGAAAGCTCGCGGTAAAAGATCAATGCCTGCCTGTAGGTGAAGCCCTTGCGGACCTCCCAATCGAGCATGACCTTCCTTCGTTTTGCATCCTCTATTTCGGGGGACAGAGATAGGTTCGAACTGAACGGAGGGGAGTACCCTGAGCCAATGCCCACGCCTCTGGATCCGCGACTCGCGCGGGTTCGCGAGCGCAACGGGCAGACGGTATCGGTTGCCGTCGGGTACCGGCCGAGGTGTGGCCGCATGCTCTATTGCGTCATGGACTATATGGTCGCGGGCCCTGAGGGGTTTGCGCAAGGTGTGAGCATTAAGACGACCAGAAAGGGGGGAGGCGGTGGTCAACGCAATCCTTGGAATGCTAATCATATTACTCGCTTCTTTGCCGGCCTTTGCCCAGATGCCGAGCGGCTATGTTTACGCGTTTGGCGGGCCGGTGGTCGTGCCCAAGAGCGCCTACACACGCTGGAACGGGGACTTCGTCCATGTGGGAGGATGAGTCGAGGGCCACCTCACTGACCGGTTCGCCCTGGGCGGTGAAATCGGCGTCCTCAAGCCGGTAACAAACCAGTACGCCATCAACACCGGCCTGGCTTCGGTGACGCCCGCCATTCATTTCATCTCCAGGGATTCGAAGCGCAAATTCGATCCTTTCGTGGACGGCGGATTCTCTCTGCTTGTCGGGAGCGGCGTGGCAGTAGCGATTCACTACGGTGGCGGAATGAACTACTGGCTGCGCCGCCGTATCGGCCTGCGATTCGAGTTCCGCCATCACATTTGGTCAGTCGAGTCCGGAGAGACCGTGAACATGGTCGGCTTCCGGGTTGGTATTGTCTTCGGCAGGGGCTGAATGCGGGTTAGCAGGGACGCGTGGCCGGGCTCGGCGGTGGAGCTGCCTTAGGCGCGCTCCCAGGCAGTCGTACGGTCTACCGGGCCAAGAAGTAACGGACTTGGATGCTGGACAGCCGGACCGGCGGCGGTCATGACCAGCCCCTGTTGCCCTGGTCGGCCCGCCGACTCTACGAGCATGAGGAAAATCAAGAACCTGACACCTTCAGGAGGTAGAACATGAATCGTCGAAACCATTTCTTCGCGATAGGGATGACGGTCCTGATGCTTGGTTTCACCGGGATCGGTTTGGTTAACGCTGCGGGGTCCAAATCGACCAACGCCAATTGGGCAAGCCTCAAGCAACTGGCGACTGGCCAGGAAGTCCGGGTGGTGCTGAACGACGGGAAGTCGTATGCGGCCGAGTTTCAGGGATTCAGCGATGAGGCAATTGTCGTTCGGACGTTTGCCGGTGAGCAGACCTTCTCTCGGCAAAATGTTTTGCGCCTCTCGGCCAAGAATGAGTCCCACCGCATGCGGAACGTGCTCATAGGAGCTGCCGCAGGATGCGGTGCGGGTTTGGGAATAGCGGCGGCCTACGCTGAAAGCCAGCGAAAGGAATACCCCCAAAATCACTATTTCGAGGTGGACGGGCCAATACTCGGAGTGCTTATTGGCGGGGCTGGCGGCGGCCTGGCGGCGGCACTGTCTAAAGGCGGTTGGCACGACGTATATCGCGTGAAGTGATTCATCTCCTGTCACGGCCTGCCGTCCACCCAGTGGGAGAGGATTACCTACCTCGCTGGATTAGGGTGAGATAACTACGGTGCCTTTGGCGGCTACGTGCTCGCGCCCAAGTGAAACACCCGGGGAATGAAGAGCGCCCTGTGGTCGCCCTGATTCTAAAGAGGAGGAGAACATGAATAGCTGGAGGAGGCATACGGTCATAGGGCTTGTTATTTGTCTGATGCAATTATCGTTGGCCGATGTGGCTTTCTCGGCGAATACCACTCTACCCAATCCGAGCCTGACCAGGCAGCGGGTGGATCAATTCGGAGTGGGCGCGAAAGTGAAAGTCGAACTTACCAACGGCAAGAAGTTCAAAGGATCAATTCATTCCATCGAGGACGGTGGATTCCTGCTGGCTGTGGCCAAAGCCGGCCCACCAACGCGGGTTCCCTACGGCAATGTCACGCAACTGAGTCTGGCAAAGAACACCTACAAGGCGACGGGCCAGCCGGATTCCGTCGCGGTAAGGCGCGTGGTGGCGGAACTAGGTGTGGCCCGCCACATTATGGTGAAAACGTCGGAAGCGAAGGAGTACCACGGCAATATCGTGGCCATCGCGGCTGAGAGCTTCGCCGTGCTGCCCGACCACACGGCCGTACCGGTCCAGATCGCATACAACAACGTGCAGCAGATGGGGCCAAACATGAGCCGGGGCAGTTGGATCGCTTTGGGCGTGCTTGTGGGAGTTGCCGTGGCGATCACTGTTGTCGCCGTTTGGTTTGCGAATAACGTCCACTAGCCTCGATTTCCACGGAAAACCATCATCGTTCGATTGGTTCATCGGTTCTATGCCACTGTGCGACTCCTCGGAGACGTGCGTACGGGCCGTACGGCATAAGCCTTCCCCCGTCGGCCTGTTGTCCTCGTTCCCAACAGGCGTCCCTGAGGTCTCCCGGTTCTCTTTCTGGTGAAGCCATCTCGGTAGAGTTCGGCGAGAGCGAGGAATCCGTCGTGCGCGCCAAGGTCGTGCGTGTCAGCAGAGGAAACTGAAACTCCAGGAGGTGAAATATGAATTGTCGAACACAACATTTCGCAATAGGGATGATGGTCCTCACGCTCGGTTTCATCGAGGTCGCTTCCGTCAGCGCAACGAAGCCCAAATCGACCCAAGACAATTGGGAGAGCCTCAAGCAACTGGTGACTGGCCAGGAAATGCGGGCGGTGCTGAACGACGCCAAGTCCTACAGCGGCCGGTTTCAAAGCGTGAGCGATCACGATGTCTACCGCGCGCGGTGGTCGCCGGTCGCTGCAGGCCTTTATCTCGGAGCGCCCCAAATTCAAGCCCTCGTTCGCCAAGGGGGCGTGTGAGCAGCGAGCCGCAATTGAAATCACATTCCTGAGGTGGCATAATAATCTTTGAAGGGGCTCGCAATTTATGGAAGCGAACGAATCCTCGGGATTTGAAGGTTTGATTTTCAGCAAGCTGGACCAGGCGGTGAACTGGGCGCGCAAGTCCTCCATCTGGCCCATGAGCTTTGGTCTGGCATGCTGCGCCATCGAGATGATGTCCACCGGGGCCTCACGCTTTGATATCGCGCGCTTTGGAGCGGAGGTCTTCCGCGGCTCACCGCGCCAATCGGACTTGATGATTGTCGCCGGCCGCGTGGCGCAAAAGATGGTTCCCGTGATCAAGCAGCTCTACGCGCAGATGCCGGAGCCCAAATGGGTGATCTCCATGGGCGCTTGCGCAACCTCCGGTGGCGTTTTCAATAACTATGCGATCGTCCAGGGCATAAACCAGTTCATTCCTGTGGATGTGTACGTTCCCGGATGCCCGCCGCGGCCTGAAATGCTCCTTCAGGCCATCATCCTCCTGCAAAAGAAAATTATGCGGGAGCGAGGAACCTTCAAAGAGGCCGTCCTCCACATGAAATAGCGCCCGCCCGCTCGGAAACTGGAAATTAGAAAGTGGAAAAGCCAAGGTCGAAAAAGGGATTCGTATCCTCTAGTGTCGTGTAATGTAAGTTCATTCATGAAGTCTGCCCGGCGAGGGATTCGCTTCCCAGCCCCGACAGGGGCGGAAGATTGTAGCCCAGGGCGCAAGCCCTGGGAAAGACGACCCACTCCCCGCCTTCCGCACCCCTCTCCCGCGCGGGCGGGAGAGGGGATGGGGGTGAGGGAGGGCTCGCCTACCCAAGGCTCACGCCGTGGGCTAAGTTCTACCGCCCCTATCGGGGCTGTAGAGCCGTTCTCAGAGTACGGCATTTATGCAACGAACTTCAGTTACAGGACTCTAACAGCTCTCGCTTAAATTGCCTCGAAGTGCGCGAACATGTTCTGGAATTCTGGCAGGTTGGAAGGTGTCTCATACCAACATACCGCCTCGAAACGTTTCCATAAATCGAGGACGGCAGGATTCTTGTGGGCGCCCGCGATTGCTTCCTGAGAAACCCACTCGAAAATCTCGACGATAGTTCCATCCGCAGTGCGCATCGCGATCGACGCGCGTTCAGTTACGAGACCCTGGGCGCGTAGCGGTGGGAGATGGTTGCGAACCAACTCAAGCAGCGCTTCCTCGCAACCGGGCTTCGGCTTGCAACATGCGACTGAGATCGATCCCATAAGAGCGCCTCCGTGAACGATTTACCCACGGCGTAGATAGGCGGAAATGCAGATGACGACCACTGCCACGCCGAAGGCGATGGCGAGCCAGATTTTCCGCCGGGCCCGGACGCGGTCGCAGAGTTTCAAGGGCAGCGTCAGGGCCAACACGATGACGAAAACGATGAAGGCGAGAACGATCTTTACAGTCAAAAACGCCCAGGACTTGCCCCAGGCCATTTCCCAGTAATACTGGCGAATGCTATAGAGCCCCGAAACGAGTAGTAAGAAAATTACCGACCAGCTCACCCATCGGAAACGGTCCATGACCCGTTTAGCGAGCAGTGCGCGCGGCTCGGGGTCCAAGGCTCCTAGGGAGGGGATCAGGATGAAAAGCAGGAACGCCATCCCTCCCACCCCGATGACGGCGGCCGTCACATGGATCCATTGCACGAGTGTGGACATCAGTTTCTTCCTGACGAAAGCATGGGCACGATTCTATTCGCTTTCGCCCTCAAAGGACAAGATACAAGCGATTATTACCATTGTGGTCAATGCGGGATTTCTGATTTGGTGCCGCGAGGCAGTTTGATTGAAGGATCAAAACGACATGCCGGGGCGCATCTTTCGCCAAGCTGCCCGGCAGCCTGCGCCAGCCAAGGCTCGCCGTTCTTGTGGCGCGGGGATTGAGAGCGGTTCCTCACCCAAAACCTTCACCAAGGCTCCCAGCGGGGCGCTACGCTTGAGAGTAGATGTTGTCGATAGCCTCTGCCAGTTGAAAGTCCTTTGGCGTGACTCCGGACTGGCTGTGCGTTGAAAGGCTGATGCCCACCTGGTTGTAATTGATGGTGATGTCGGGGTGGTGGTTGGCCTGTTCGGCGGCTTCGGCGATCTTATTCACAAAGGCGATGGCCGGGAGGAAGGATTTGAATGTAAACTTCTTGTAGATCGCACTGTCGATGAGCGACCACTCCGGCATATTCATCAGCCTTTCCCGAATTTCCGTTTTGCTCAGTGCTGCCATGATAGCTCCTATTCTCCTGTTGGGAATGAAGGGCCGGCGAGTATCTCCTGTTTCCCCGCCAATGCCAGCCGTTCTCGAACGAAGCGGCTGAGTGCGGGATCCGGCCACCCACCCGCCGACACCGGGAAGACTGGCTTGTCTTCGAGCATGGGGAGGGATATTCCCGGCCCGACGGGCGCATTGAGCTCAGGTCTCACCCTGACCAATGCGTCCGCGCGGGGGAGGAATTGCCTTGCTGACGCTTTCAATTCCCGCCGCGATTCATCAATTACGAACAGAAAGACCGCGGGTTTGAGCAAGGTGAGTATGCTGTTGCTTTCCATGATCACGTGCTCGTCGCCCTCCAAAGCTTCGAGTAATCCAGGCAGCGCTTCAGCAAGGCTTCCTCTTCGCACGCGCATCCACAGCGCGCGCCGTGCCCCCGCCGCGAGGAACCGGGACGTGTCGCGGAGTGCTTGAGGGTCCACTTCTTCGCTGCATAAGAACTCGAGATGCGCCGGGAGGTCGTCCGCCGACGGGGTATCCTGCGAGTCGGCATCACCGCCGTGATGGCTGATCTTCACTGCCGTCCAGTGAAGCGTATTCAACCCCCGAATTAAACCGGCAACCACCGAGGTCTTGCCGACCTTCCGCGCCTGCCCGCCCACCACCACCAAATTCATTTGTTGCCGCACACCCTGCTCGCGATGGAAGCAAGTATAGAAGAGCCTTGCAGGCGAGTCAACGAAATCGAGTACAATGGTGGGGGGCGAAAGGAAGGATAACCGAGGATGATTCACGAGATTCTTCCCGTGGGAATGTTGGTTTGTAACTGTTCCATCATCGGTGATGAGGAGACCGGGGAGGCGATCGTCATTGACCCGGGGGACGAGATTGAACGTGTCCAGGAAGTGCTGGCCCAGCACAAGCTACGGGCCAAGTACATCGTCGCCACGCACGCGCATATCGACCATGTGGGTGGCCTCGAGGAGTTGAAACGCGCCACGGGCGCCGCTGTCTTGATGCATGCGAGCGATCTGCCTCTCTACCAGAACCTGGCCGTGCAGGCGGAATGGCTGGGCCTCCTCCCTCCTGGCGTTGTGGATGTGGATCAATTCCTGAAAGAGGGTGACGCTCTGCGCTTCGGGCCGCATGTCCTGGAGGTTCTGCACACGCCCGGACATTCTCCCGGCAGCCTCTCGCTCCACCTTCCGGGCGAGCACCAAAAGATTTTCAGTGGCGATACCCTGTTCCAGGGAAGCATCGGCCGTACGGACCTGTGGGGCGGGTCTTACGAGGAAATCCTGCGCTCCATTCACAACCGGCTGCTGATTTTCCCCGATGAAACGCCGGTTTTCCCCGGGCATGGACCTCCAACCGTGATTGGCGAGGAGCGGGAAACAAACCCCTACCTGCAGGACGAGCGTGGCTCGGACTAGGGGCGTAGGGCAATTTTGGATTTTAGATTTTGGATTTTGAATTGGCCCCGGCCAAGAACGGGGCTCGGGGCTGGGGACCAGGGAACAGCAGATTACCAACACCAGTTTCCGGTCCTATGGTCCACTGCCGGCTGGCGACTGCTTACCGTCCTCCCTCCGTCCCCAGCCCTCGTTTTTCCGCTCTGCCAACTGCGCACTGTTCTTACCCAGCCCCTGACTTTCTCCCCATTGGCCTATTCTCACATTGGCTCACTTGGCTCTTTACAGGTCGCTGAAAGTGGCCTAATCTGGTCTGGTACCGTCGGACTGGAGATCTGGCCGTCATGCTTGTGACTCTTGATTCCAGCTTGCCCAAGCCTCTTTATATTCAGATTCGCGAGCAATTGCGCGAGCGGATCGTTTCCGGAGCCTTGAAGCCGGGGGACCGGCTGGAACCCAGCCGCGAGCTGGCGAAGCGCCTGGAGGTGCATCGCACGACGGTTGGCAACGCTTACGCCGAACTGGAAGCTGAGGGACTTATCCAGGGGACGGTTGGCCGGGGAACGTATGTCACGACTTTGGCGGAAACGCAGCGGTCCGCTGTCCGCGCTCCGCGCCCGGCAGGCAACGACGTGTTCTGGGAGAGTTATTTTCCCGAGGACCCGCGCGACGACTCCCTGGGACGGTTGATGGCCAGCGCTTACGAGGCGGGAGTCATCTCCTTTGCGGCCGCGCACGGCGCCGATGAGATGACGCCTCATGATTTCGTTCGGCGCGCCACGGACTCCGTGCTCCGCCGCGAGGGTGGCAGGGTTCTCCAATACGGTTCAAGCGATGGCTACCTGCCGCTCAAGGAGTATTTGCGGGCGCGCCTGCAGCGCGACGGAATCCCCGTGGAACTGGACGAACTTGTGATCACGAACGGGTGCCAACAGTCGATTGATCTCATCCGCCGCACCCTGGTTGCCCCCGGTGATGCCGTGGTCTCGGAGAACCCCACTTATACGGGACTCTGGAATGTCTTCGAGTCGCCGGGCACCCGCTTGATTGGCATTCCCGTGACGGCGGAAGGGATGGACCTGGACTTCCTGGCAGCGATGCTGGAGCAAACCAAGGTGAGGCTGATTCTGGCTAGCCCCAATTTTCAGAACCCGACGGGCCATACCATGCCGCTGGCGGCGCGAAAGAGGCTGCTGGAGCTTGCCGTGCGCTTCCAGGTTCCGGTCGTCGAGGATGATATCTACGGGGCCCTGCGTTACAGCGGGCGGCAGTTGCCCCCCTTGAAATCTCTCGATACCACCGGGCTGGTGATTCATTTGAACAGTTTTTCAAAAGTCGGGTTCCCGGGACTGCGGGTGGGTTGGATCGCGGCTTCGCGCCGTGTGATCGATCGCCTGCGCCGGGCCAAACAGCGGGCCGATCTCCACACTAACCTGCTGGGACAGGCGGTCCTGGAGGAACTGGGAAGGCGCGGCTGGCTCGACAAGTGGATTCGGCGAACCTGTAAGGTATACGAGCATAAGCTGGAGGTCCTGCGGCAGGCCGCCGGGCGCCACTTTCCGGAAGCTGTCCGGTTGGTTTTTCCTGAAGGTGGGATGTCCGTCTGGGCGGAGTTGCCGCCCCAGTTCGACACTGCGGAACTTCTGATGAAAGCTCGGGAGCGAGGCGTGATCTTCGCGCCCTCGAGGTATTTCTATTTCCAAAACCCGAAGCACAATGCCTTTCGTTTGTGTTTCAGCGGCCTCACGGACGGACAAATTGAAAAGGGAATTACCATTCTTGGAGACCTGTTGAAGGCGGAGATCCGGAAGGCCAAGACGGGCCGGAAACGCTCCACGGAGGGAGCCGGAGTAGCGTTGGTGTAAAATAGCCGTCAGCCATCAACTTTCAGCCGTCAGCGAGTAATCTGGAATGCAGGGGAATGGGACGCTTGTTGAGAGCTGAGGGCTGATTGCTGAAAATTTCTTAAGGAGTGCATCCATGTGGGAATACGATCAACAAATGAAATTGAAAGTCGGCTTGGCGGAAATGCTGAAAGGCGGCGTCATCATGGACGTCACGACCGCCGAGCAGGCTAAGATTGCCGAGGACGCTGGAGCGGTGGCGGTGATGGCGCTCGAACGCGTACCTGCGGACATCCGTAAGGAAGGTGGAGTGGCCCGCATGGCCTCCATCAAAATCATCAAGAAGATCATGGAAGTGGTGACCATTCCGGTGATGGCCAAAGCGCGCATCGGCCATTTCGCGGAGGCCCAGGTGCTCGAGGCAGTGGGCGTCGATTACATCGACGAAAGCGAAGTGTTGACGCCTGCTGACGAGGAGCATCACATCAACAAGTGGCCGTACAAGGTGCCTTTCGTTTGTGGTGCCCGAAATCTGGGCGAAGCGCTACGGCGCATCGGTGAGGGCGCCGCGATGATCCGCACTAAGGGCGAAGCCGGCTCCGGCGACATCGTCGAGGCGGTCCGCCACCTGCGCGCCATCACCAGCGAAATCCGGCAGCTCACCACGCTGCGGGAAGAAGAGTTGATGGCCAAGGCGAAAGAACTCGGCGCGCCCTACGACCTGGTGAAGTGGGTGAGCCAAAACGGCAAGCTGCCCGTGCCCAACTTCAGCGCGGGCGGAATCGCCACGCCGGCCGACGCCTCGCTCGTGATGCAGCTCGGCGCCGAGGCGGTGTTCGTCGGCTCGGGCATCTTCAAATCATCCGATCCCGATAATCGCGCCAAAGCGATCGTCCGCGCCACCACGCATTACAATGAGCCCCAAGTGGTGGCGGAATGCTCCGCCGAGGTCGGCGAAGCCATGCGCGGCCTCGACGTAGCCAAACTCGACCCGAAAGAATTGCTGCAAACGCGGGGGTGGTAGCGCCGCCGTCTCGGCGGCAGGCGCATAGGTTGGGGGCAAGCCGAGTGAATAGTGAATTGATTCTACTGGATGGCGAATGTGAAATTTCGCGACGTAATTAGGATGATTGAGCAGGACGATTGGAGGCTGGTTAGAACAACGGGCAGTCATCAGCAGTACAAACATCCGACTAAGCCTGGAACAGTAACAGTTGCCGGCAAGCCAAACCTGGATGTGCCGCCGGGCACTCTGAACAGCATCCTCAAGCAAGCCGGATTGAAAGGACAACAGCCTTGATGAAATACCTTGTTGTTATCGAAAAAGGTGGAAACAGCTTCGGAGCCTACGTGCCGGACCTACCCGGCTGCGCCGTTGTGGGGGAAACGCGCCAAGAGGCTTTGCGACTAATTCGCGAGGCCGTGGAGCTCCATGTCTCCAGCCTGCGGGAACAAGGCGATCCCGTGCCGGAGCCGGCCTCGACGACCGAGTATGTACAGGTTTGAAAGGGCTCTGTCGGCCAGGAGTGTCAAACTCGGACCTCGACTTGGCTGGTGAGCACTTCGGGGAGCGCGGTGATTTCTTGCTGCCCGGCCACCTTAAGGTAGGCGGTGATAGCCTTGCGAACGTTTTTCAGCGCAGCCTCAACGGTTTTACCTTGCGACATGCAGCCAGGGAGTTGCGGCACGTCAGCGACGTAGCCGTCGTACTCGGGGTCGAAGATCAGGTTGACAAGGAATGGGCGGGTTTGAGCCATGAAAGTATTCTACACTAGAGCGGGCGGCACGAGGCGAAGCAAGGTCGATGCCCCCTCACCCGTCCGGCGACGGCTGGAGAAAGCGCCGTCGCTGGACACCCTCTCTCCAAGGGAGAGGGCGGTTCATTCACTTCGGCCCCGGTATCCAGTCAAAGGTGTGGGAGACGCTCAGCCTTCAAGGGGGAGGGGGCTACTTTCTGTCGAGCGGGGCGGTTGCTGGAACGGACGACTGACCACGGACTACGAACAACGGACTACTGGCAACTGACCACTGAGAACTGACTACTGACCATGAACAACGGACACAAACCCATCGGGGTACTCGCCATTCAAGGCGATTTTGCCATGCACGCCAAAATGCTGGAGCGCATCGGCGCGCCTTATACGCTGGTGAAACACGCTTCGGAGCTTGCGGAGGTTGGCGGCTTGATCATGCCTGGCGGCGAGAGCACCACCATGTTGAAGTTTTTCTCCAACGAAGGCATGGGCGAGGCGATCAAGGCATTCGTGACGGCTGGTAAGCCCGTGTTCGGGACATGCGCCGGCGCAATCCTGCTGGCGAAGGAAGTCTTGAGTCCCTCCCAGGGGCGTCTGGGCCTTCTGGACATCAGCATCGAACGCAACGCCTACGGCAGGCAAGTTGACAGCTCGGTGCGCCTGGGTGAATGTCCCGAACTCTCGCCCCGCCCGCTGGAGATGGTTTTTATCCGGGCGCCGATCATCCGCCGGGTGGGGGAAGGGGTGCGGGTGCTGGGGCGCTGCGATGGACTTCCGGTGCTGGTGGAGCAGGGCCGCATCCTTGCGGCAACTTTCCATCCTGAACTGACTGAGGACGAAACCGTCCATCGGTACTTCAGAAAGAAATTGGACCATTGACTCATCTGATTATTGATCCATTGCATTATTGACCCATTGACGCATCGGGGCGGATGATCGCACTGGATTCCTCACGCTTTTCACGCCGTTTTCTTACCGCGAAGGCTGCACACATCTTCCAGGCTGGCGTATAGTCCTCTGTGATCGTGGGGGCAAGGACGACGCGCGCTTTTGCCCTCGTTTTGAGGAGAGGAGTGGCGATTGAAAACAAAATTGCTGCAACACTGGCCGCTTTACGTATCGGTTCTAATTCTCTCTCTTCTATTTGGGCTGCTCTCGGCCACTTCCTTTTACCAGAACCAGGGGCATCTCGTTTACGCGCTTGATGACGCGTACATTCACATGGCCATGGCCAGGAATTTCTCCCTCTATGGGGTCTGGGGCATCACTCGATATGGATTCGCCTCTTCTTCCTCCTCCATACTATGGACACTCCTTCTAAGTTTTACGTATTACTTGTTCGGAGTGAGCCAGATTGCGCCTCTGCTGTGGAATCTGCTCTTCGCGGTCCTTGTTTTGTGGGTCGCCTATGCCATCCTTACCCATTACAAACTGGCGCCGGCGCTGAAGTTGGCAGCGCTTCTGGCGATTATCTTCTTGATCCCGCTTCCTGCCTTGATACTTTCCGGAATGGAACAAAACCTCCAGACACTTCTTGCCCTGCTGGGGACTTTTCTCGCCGCGCGCGTGCTCTCCGGTGAAGCGCCGAGTACCGCCGCTCGCGATTCAACCCTGCTTCTCGTGCTGGCGCCTTTGGTTACGGCCGTGCGTTTCGAGGGAATGTTCCTGATCCTTGCCATATGCGGCCTTCTTCTTCTTCGCAAACGGTGGTTTTACGCCCTCGCATTCGTGGTTTGCGGATTTCTTCCCGTGGTCATTTACGGGATCATCTCGGTGTCGCACGGCTGGTTCTGGCTTCCGAGTTCCGTTCTATTGAAGGGCGTGACGCCGGACCTGAGATCCCTGAGCGGTTTATTCCTCTCCCTGGCGATCAACGCATTTGTCAATCTTCACCTGGGCCTGCACGTGTTCGTGCTATTGATAGCGGTTCTACTCTTTTACGTTTTGGCCTGTGGGAAGGGACGCGGGGTTTTTGATAGCCGCCAAGTCATGGGCGCAATTTTGCTGGTGACGGCTATTCCCCACGTGGAATTTGTGCAGGTCAGTCCGCTCTTCCGGTACGACGCTTATCTCTTCGTGCTGGGCGTTGTTTTCATCGCCTCGCAATTCCCTATCATAATGCCCGACTTCCCACCTCGGACCTCTTTCAGCAGCGAGTCGATTCCCAAATACCTTGCCACCGGTGCGCTGGCGCTCCTGCTCTTCTTCCCTTTGGCCGTGAAAGGCACGCGGCTGCTCTGGTTTCTCCCCCAGTGCACGGCCAACATCTTCGAACAACAGTATCAAATGGGGTCTTTCCTCCGTCAGTATTACCAAGGCTCAGTCGTCGCGCTGAATGACGTTGGCGCGGTCAACTTTCTGGCGGATATCCATTGCCTTGATCTCTGGGGATTGGCCAATCGCGATATAACTGTGTTGAAGCGAGCGCATAACTATCTTACCAGGGACATCGCCCGCCTTTCCAAACAAGCCGGAGCGCGAGTCGCGATCGTTTACGATTCTTGGTTTACAGGGGGGGAGGGCGGCCTGCCTGCGGAATGGGTCCGGGTGGGCCGGTGGACGATCCGAAACAACGTCATTGCGGGTGGAGATACGGTCTCGTTTTACGCGCTGGATCCTTCGGAAGTTTCGCACCTGATTCAATGTCTGCGGGAGTTTGCGCTGAGGTTGCCACGCGACGTCATCCAAAGCGGCAGTTACCTGGAATGGCGCAGCGTCCCGGCCACCCCATAGGCGTGAGGCGGACACGGTGTCTCTTGACAAGTGGAGAGAGATAGGCTAGGATTCTAGGTCTGGGCCATGGACGCGGTCATGGCCTTCGGGAACCACTTGTCCGCCATGCGACGCCGGCGCTCCGATTCACACCCGAAGGTGCCCCAAGCCAAGCCCAAAACGCGAAAACTCTGCTCGTTTCATGTGGACAACATGCCCGCGTACGTGAAAGAAGGAAAAGCGTGGTTGCTAAGAAATGAGGGAATGACGCGGGAATGTCTATGAAAACAAAGGGCAACAATTTCACGGCCCGATAGAAAGCGGGAATGTCATAGAAAACAAATATAGTTACGTGTTAGGAGTGGGAATGTCGTTGAAAATAAAGCATGTTAGTCAGAAGGCTCGGGCATTTACTTGCCTAGGTCGCTGAATCCGACCAGCGGTCTCGTGGTATCATGGCTGCCCGCGAAATAATGGGCTTGGCGCCCTTTGACATGAAGCGGTCAGACGATTGGAGTGATCAAGGGGGCGATCTAGGGAGGTGCGCGTGCGAGAAAGTATGGATCATTTCGATGCCGACCTGTTGCTGCGTCTTTACGAACTGCGCCGTGAGGAGAAATTGCGCCGGGCGCGCCAGTGGATGATCGAGAAATTCCAGGTCGACTCAATTGAGGAGCTGGGCAGGCAACTGCCCCAGGGGTCGGAAGAGAACGCGTTCTTTCGCATGACTCTAAGTTATTGGGACATGGCTGCTTCCCTTGTGAACCACGGCCTGCTTAAAGCGGATCTGTTTTTTGAAAACACCGCGGAGTTCTGGCTGATCTGGGAAAAGGTGAAACACCTGGCGCCTGCCCTGCGTGAGGCACGCAAGAATCCTCTTGCCTGGAAAAGCTTGGAGACGCTGGCGCGCAAATATGAACAATGGATGGCGACGCGCGCCCCGGAGGCTCTGGATTCTCTGCGCAAGAGGTTGAAGGACGCGGCCAAGAAGTAATTTGAAGACCCCCCCCGGACAGAGTGGGGCTCGGCGCTTCCTGCTCCCCGGGCGCCTGCCTTTCACAACGTAAGCCGGCGCTTATATTCCTCGAGAATGTCGGCGGTTCGACTGGCGCCGACGCGTGTCACACCGAGGGCGCGGACCGCGAGCAGCTTGTCGAGATCGCGCACCCCGCCCGCCGCCTTCACCTGAACGTGTGCTGGTGAATGCGCCCTCATTAGTTTCAGATCCTCGATGGTCGCCCCCCCGCTACCATAGCCGGTGGAAGTTTTCACCCAATCGGCTCGCAACTCGCCGCAGATTTCACAGAGGCGGATCTTGTGCTCGTTTTTCAGGTAGCAGTTCTCAAAGATGACCTTGACCTTTTGGCCGCGGTCGTGGGTGAGGTCAATGACCGCTTTGAGGTCTTGGCGCACGTAATCCCAGTCGCCGCTGAGAACTTTGCTGATGTTGACAACCATGTCCAGTTCTTCACCGCCGTTGTCGAGGGCCTGTTTGGCCTCCGCGAGTTTAATGGCCGTGGTGTGGCCGCCGTGCGGGAAGGCTACCGTGGTGCTAGCCCTGACCGTGCTGCCGCGCAGAATCTCCGCACAGCGCTTTAAGTAATACGGCATGATACAGACGCTGGCGCAGTTGTAATCCACGCCCTGTCGGCATCCCCTCTCGAGTTCTTTGTCGGTCAGGTTAGGGTTCAGCAAAGAGTGGTCAATCATCTTGGCAATGTCATCGTAGGTGTAATCCATCCCATTCTCCTTATGATGGCGGGCGATTCTTCAAAGTCGGGCACACTCCGCTTCCGTCGCGTCCAGGAATCGGCCTGAGGATTCTCCTGGTTGTCGCACAGCCGGATGAAAAACAGTCACCCTCAGGATCCCGGCTTTAGCAACGGTCAAGTGATACCATTGTCAACAATACAGTGTTACATGACACAAGTGTGCTGGAACATCCAATTCTTGACAATGGCCGCGGGGCACTTCCTGGTTGTAGGGGTACGGCTTGCCGTACCCTCTTGGTACGGTCACGCGATAAGAATGAAAAGGGTACGGCAAGCCGTACCCCTACAACCAGGGCGGCGGAGCTGAAGCTTGCAGGCGCCATGCGAGCAGTGTTACCTTCGCTTGTGGTGGCTTCAAGCGCCTCTTGCTCAGACTGGTCCACTACGGTTGGCGAGGCGCGCACCTGAGCGGGGGGAGTGAATTATGCGCTGGTCCTGGAGAATCGGAACAATCGCCGGCATAGGCGTGTACGTGCATGCCACCTTTGTCCTGCTCATCCTTTTCATACTCGGCGTGTATTTGCATCAGGGTCGCACCATGGAGGGCGCGCTTGCGGGCACGTTGTTTATACTGGTCATCTTTGCTTGCATCGTGCTGCACGAGCTGGGCCACGCGCTGGCCGCGCGCAAGTACGGCATACAGACGCGCGATATTACGTTGTTACCGATCGGGGGATTGGCGCGCCTGGAGCGTATGCCGGACGTGCCGATCCAGGAGCTTTGGGTGGCGCTGGCGGGGCCGGCCGTGAACGCGGTGATTGCGGGCGCGCTATATGCAGGGGAGCTTTTCGCCGGTATTTCCCCTCAGGTTCAGCCGTTCCATTGGTTGGGAGGAAATTTCCTGAACAGGCTGAT
Organism: uncultured Acidobacteriota bacterium; assembly: GCA_963832915.1. Classification (GTDB taxonomy): domain Bacteria; phylum Acidobacteriota; class Terriglobia; order UBA7540; family UBA7540; genus CAVROP01. The sequence goes on along the minus strand of CAWHWE010000013.1, from coordinate 51,976 downwards.
GGTGGTCAACCTCTGGTTGCTCGCCTTTAACCTCATCCCCGCCTTCCCCATGGATGGTGGGCGCGTGCTGCGCGCCATTCTTGCCACTCGCTTGGAATACACACGAGCCACGGTCCTTGCCTCGCGCATCGGCCAAGCTATCGCCTATGTTTTTGGTTTCGTGGGCCTGTTTACAGACCCTTTCCTTCTTTTCATCGCTTTGTTCGTTTGGATGGGGGCTGAACAGGAAGCCGCGATGGTGCAGGTGCACGCCTCCCTCGGGGGCATCCCGGTGCAGCGGGCTATGCTCACGGAATTTCGCACCATCAACCCGGACGACCCGCTCCAGACCGCCATCGATCATACCCTCGCCGGGGGGCAGCAGGATTTTCCGGTTGTATTTGGCGACCGTGTCCTGGGTGTGCTCTCTCGGGAAGATGTATTCCGTACCATCGCTCAACACGGTTCTGATACCCTGGTTCGCGATGCTATGAAGCGTGAGTTTCAAGCCGTTGACTCGCACGACATGCTGGAACGCGCCCTTGTGGTTCTGCACGATAGTAAGTCCCGTTCCTTACCGGTTGTCCATGACGGCCAACTTGTTGGAATGCTCACCACCGACAACGTGGGGGAGTTTCTGATGATGCAGTCGGCGCTGCGGCGGGCCCCCGTGAAGAACGGAAGGCAGTAGGCAGTAGGCAGCAAGCAGTGAGCCGAGGGCTACAAAAACCGGGGTTGCGCGTTGGTAGCCTGCCTCTCCCTGGTCCCCAGCACCGAGCCCATGGCGCCTGGAACCTGACACCTGAAACCGGAATCTCTCGATGGAGCCGATATGGAGCCAGCCATGAGTTATTTAATGGACATGGACGGAGTGCTGGTTACCGGTACGAACATCGTCCCGGGCGCTGACAAGTTCATCGCCCGGTTGAAGGAGAGCGGCGCCAAGTACCTGGTGTTGACCAACAACCCGCGCTACACGCCCGTTGACCTCGCCCACCGGCTGCAATGGATCGGACTTGACGTGCCCCCCGAGCTCATCTTCACCTCGGCACTGGCCACGGCCCGGTTTCTAAATGCGCAGCGCCCCCGTAGTACAGCTTTTGTGATCGGCGAGAGCGGACTGACAGATGCCATCCATGATGTGGGTTACATCATTACGGATCACGACCCGGAATACGTGGTTCTGGGCGAGAGCAACAGCATCGATTTTGAGCAAATCACCAAGGCCATCCGGTTGGTTTGCCAGGGCGCACACTTTATCGCCACCAATCCCGACCCAGCGGGCCCGGCGGAAGACGGCCTCGTGCCCGCCTGCGGAGCCATGGCAGCGCTTATCGAGAGGGCGAGCGGAGTCAGCCCCTTCTTTGTTGGCAAGCCAAACCCGCTCATGACGCGGCTGGCGTTGAATTACCTGGGCGCTCACTCCGAGAATACCGTGATGATCGGCGATCGCATGGACACCGATATCGTGACCGGGATTGAGTCCGGGATGGAGACGATACTGGTTCTGACCGGAGTCACCCGCGAGGAGGACGTACGGCGCTTCCCCTACCAGCCGACACGGATTGTCAAGACCATCGGCGACATGGAGCCCTGAGAAAGACATGAATCAGGAGCCAGGATTCAGGAGTCAAGAGCCATGGGTTCGCGAGGGACATCGTACTTTACACTTCACACTTCAGAAATAGAATTGATCAACCCCTAAGCCAATTCCATCATTTCCACGGTGGCTTCTCGGGGAGCAACCTTTCGAACTCATCGATCAACGAGGCTTCGTAGTCGCCTGCATAGGTAAGATTGAAGAAGCGGTCGATGCCCTCGCGGTAGAACCTTTCCCAGGAATGCTCCTCGTGCCCAGGGTTGATGGGGAAGAACAGGGCGCTATTGGCACGCGCGGCGGCAAGGTCACCTGGCGCATCGCCCATCATGAGGGTGCATTCCTTCGGGTACCTGCCTCCCGCTGCAATCTTCAGGTGTTCCTTCTTGCTGCCCATTTCCTGGCCCGCTATGACGGCAGCGTACTTTGCGATGTCGTGCTCCTGCCACTCGCGCTGCAGCGCTTCGCCGGAGGTAACTGAGATGCAGATCACGTCAGCCTGCCGCGCAAGTTTCTCCGCGCACTCGCGGAACCAGGGGAAGGGGGGCACTCCCTCAACCATATCGGCGATCGAACGATTGATGGCTTTGCTCCATTCCAGGGCCTGCTTCAGCTCCCGGTCGCCCGTTTTGGCAACCTCCGATTCAAGTGCCTGGTTTCCGAGTGCCGCGCCGGAATCGATCCAGGCCTGAAGACTAGTGACATCGGGAATCGGCGCCTCACGCCGCATCGCTTCGGGCCAGTCGCCTAACAGTTCGAAGGTTTTGGTCAGGGCAGGGAAGCGGTTGACACCCCTCCACTTTGAATAGAGGTTGACGAATTCGGCCGCGGCACGCGCGTATTTCGAGATGGCTTGCAGTTTCCAGTATTTGATGAGGTTGGGGATGACGCACTCTTTGACCTTGATTTCCATGCTGTCAAAAACACAACCATCCGAATCAATGCCAACAAAAAATGAGTGTTGGGGTTTGAAAGCGTAAAGTCTTTCCTTGGGTGATGATTCCACAATTCCTCGGTCGGGTTCGGGTCGGCAAAGACTGTTGACGAATCTGTGGCTGCGCACGGGACGGGTCCTGAATTGCCACCTGCTCGGCAGAACGAGTCCGCCCCATTCAGCCTTGGACGCGCCATCTTAGCGCAAAACCGGAGGACTTAGGAAGGGGCTGGCATTGTTTCCCTTTTTAAGAGCCTGCAAGGCATAACGAAAGGATTTTGGCACGGTAACTCCTCCTGTGCCTTACCTAAAGGTCCAAAATCCCTTACGAAACGCGGTCATTCCCGCGAAAGCGGGAATCCACTCTGCAAACCTTCGGAAATTTCCTGTGGATTGACTGGATTCCCGCTTTAGTGGGAATGACCAGCGGCTCGATTGTATCCCCATTCCAAGTGACTCCCCAGTAACAGGTTTTAGGCGGCCTTGCTATTTGTCGCTTTCAAGGTCTATACTAATCATGGCGAACGCGCTTAGTGGGCGAAAGCCCACTTTTTTTATAGGTCGCGAATCTTGTCGGGGTTTCCCCCCATCGGATTTGCAACGGGAGAGGAGTGCAAGGCGCACGGCGATGCTCGAGGCTGACCTGGAGAAGATCACGGAGATGGCCCAGCGAGTCGCGGTCTCGGAAGGGTTGACGCTAGTTGACGTGCAACTCAAGGGGGGGCGGGGAAGCCAGCTCCTGCGGGTGTACATCGACAAGCCGGGAGGAATTTCCCATGCGGATTGTCAACTCGTGAGCGAGCAGTTGAGCGTCATGCTGGATGTGGAAGACCCTTTTCCGGGTAGCTATACGTTGGAGGTATCATCTCCGGGTCTCGACAGGCAGTTGGTCAAGGCCAGCGACTTTACGCATTTTACGGGACGGAAGGCGCGGGTGGTGGTGCGCGAGCCAGTGGACAATCAAAAGGTCCTGGAAGGACGCTTGGCGGGCTTTGAAGCGGGTCGTGTTCGGCTGGACTTGGGAGACGCTGGCCTCAAGGAGCTCGAACTCTCCAACATTCAAAAGGCTCGGCTCGTGGTGGAAATCTGAATGGGGATTAGGGACTGGAGGGTAGGGGCGAGGGAAGTCCCCCGGGGGTGGTAATCCTTGGCTGCTTGTCCCCAATCCCAGGTTCCAAGTAGGTGGGAGGACACCGGTGACGACAAGTCTTTTGTTCCAAACAATTGACCAGTTGAGCCGCGAGAAGGGTATTGACTCGCAAATCATTATTGCGGCGGTAGAGGACGCCGTCCTGGTGGCCACGCGAAAATACTACAAGTCTTCCGAGGAGCTCCAATCGCGTTTCAATAAGCTGACGGGGCTGGTTGAGGTGCACGCGGTCAAGAAGGTTGTGGAGGTCGTCCAGGATCCTGATCATGAGATCGGGCTGGAACAGGCGCTGAAGATCGATTCGCTGGCGGTGGTGGAGGGCGAGGTACGAATTCCCAAAGCCACGGATGTGCTGGGGAGGATTGCGGCGCAGGCTGCGAAACAAGTGATTTTTCAGAAGGTCCGGGAAGCGGAGCGCGATACCGTGTACGCGGAGTACAACCAGCGCGTGGGCGAACTGGTGAATTGCACCGTGAAGCGGGTGGAGGGGCCGGACATTATTGTCGACCTGGGCCGGACGGAGGCCCGCATGCCCCGCAAGGAGCAATCGCGCTTGGAGACCTACCAGATCGGCGATCGTATACGGGCGGTGATCACGCAAGTGGACCGTGCCGCGCGCGGCCCGCAGGTGGTGGTCTCGCGCGCCGACGCGATGCTGGTACAGAAGCTCTTCGAGATGGAAGTCCCCGAAATCTACGACGGCACGGTGGTGATCAAGGCGATCGCGCGGGAGGCGGGTGACAGGACCAAAGTCGCTGTCTTTTCCAAGGACCCGGATGTGGATTGCGTGGGCGCCTGCGTCGGTATGAAGGGGATGCGAGTACAGTCCATCATTCGAGAGCTCCGCGGGGAGAAAATCGACATCATCGAATACAATGATGACCCGCTGGCTTTCGCGGCGAACTCACTCAGCCCGGCCAAGATCAACCATGTCTCGATTCTGGAATTGGACCAGAAGCACCTGGAAGTAATCGTGGATGACACGCAGTTGTCCCTGGCGATCGGGAAAAAAGGGCAGAACGTAAGGTTGGCGGCAAAGCTCCTCGGCTGGCATGTCGATATTAAGAGCGAAGAGGAGAAGCGCCAGGAAATCGAATCCCAGATGGCTGCCATGGCTTTGCGCGGGGCCTCCATTTCGGAGCTTCACGGCCTCGGCGACAAGACTCTGCAACGCTTGGCGGAAAAGGGCGTTGAGACCGTGGAGCAACTGGCCCAGATGACTCCCGATGACCTGACCCAAATACCGGGTATTGGGGAAAAGACGGTGGAGAAGATCCGGCGCGTAGTAACGGATTACTTCGAGCAAAACGAAGGATCCTCCGAAGCCTTGCCCGCTGACGCAGAAGCAGAATCCGTGAAGGTTGATGAACCCCTTGTTGAGCATCCTGCTCCCCTCGAGACGGCGGCGGAGGAAATCCCGGAAGAGAAATCAAGTGCCGAAGGCGCCGCAGCGGAGGCTTCTGTTCAGACGGGTGACGTCGAAGCGGCGGCTGAGCAAGCTGAATCCAGCGAAGGAGAGGGATCAGCGGGAGAGAAAGGAGGAAAGGAGGAATGAGATAAGACTGTCAGGGTAGTAGGTGCTTCAACCCGCAGATTTCCGCCTGCCCGTCAGCCGACGAGCGGGAAACAAGGGAGAGTAATTAAGAAGACAGAATGGGCAACATAAGAATCAACGTTTTGGCGCGTGAACTCGAGGTCAAGAGCCACCTCATCCTGGATTATCTTACCGTGCTCGGGGTGGAGAAAAAGTCTCATTCCAGTGCGCTTGACGACGAGATTGCCGACAAGGTTCGGGAACATTTCCGTGTCTTGGTTGAAGGGGGAGAGGTTGCTGAGGAAGCTCCCACTCCGCCCCCGCCGACTCCTGTAGTGAGCAAAGAGCCCCCTGCGGCAGTCGTGGAACCCCGCAAGCTCCCCGACATTATCAAGGCTGAGCTACAACATCCCTTGACGCGCTCCTTGGAAGAGATAAAGAACGCGGCGCGGCGGGTGGTGACTACGCCGCCACCTCCAAGAGGGGTTCACTTCCCCGAAGCTCCGGCGCAGCCGGTTCAAGCAGTGCCGAAGCCAGCGCCGCCCGTGGTAAGGCCCGTGCCATCTCCCCCTGTGCTTCTCCCTCCTACTGGCCCGCTTGCCGCTCCACCTCCAGCCATAGGGGGCCAAGTGGCGCCCGCCCCGGCCCAGGTGCCTTCTGCACGGGTGGTGGTTGGTCCCCCGGCATCTCCAGCCGCGGGACCGGCGGTGAGGGTTGAAGCGGAAATGCCTACGTCTGCGGTGGCGCGTGGCGGCGCGGTGAGGGAAGCCCCACCGGCCCCACCTAAGACTCCCGAATTCTCGCACCTGGCAGCCAGTGCCATCGCGCACGGCAAACCAACGCGCGCGGCCCGAGTGGTACGTCGCGACCCCTCGGCCAGCCAGCCGATCTACCCCCACGCAGTGAAACCTAAAGTGGCGCCTGTGCGCCCTGCGGTTTCCAGGAGGCCCGGCGAGCCACGGCCAATGCACCCCACTTCGGCTCGGCCGGCAGCAAGCGCGGCGGCAGGCGCTGTCGCCACGGGTGGCGTTCCATCGGCTCGGCCTCCCGCGGTGCGACCCGTGGCGTTCCCCCAGCGTCCTGCGGCTGTGTCCCCACCGCTTCCACCCAAACCGGTTCCCCTGGAAGAAATTCCAACCACGCGCAAGATCACGATTACCGAGGGCATAGCCATCAAAGAGCTTTCTGAGAAGCTGGGAGTTCGTGCCAAGGACGTGATCAAGCGGCTTTTGGACAAAGGCATCTTCGCGACCATCAACCAAACGCTCGATGGTCAGACGGCGGTCGAGGTTGCGCGCGGGTTCGGCGCGGAAGCGAATGTGGTGAGCTACGAAGAGGAAGTCTTGCAGGAGGAGTTGGTAACCGATCGACTGGAAGACCTCCAGAGCCGCGCCCCTGTCGTCACTGTCATGGGGCATGTCGATCACGGCAAGACATCCCTGCTTGATGCCATCCGTCAAACTAATGTTGCGGCGCACGAAGCCGGTGGAATCACCCAGAGCATTGGCGCCTACCAGGTGGAAGCACAAGGGCGCAAGTTGACTTTCATCGACACCCCTGGTCACGAGGCCTTCACCATGATGCGTGCCCGCGGGGCGCGAGTCACGGACGTGGTGGTGCTGGTAGTCGCCGCCGATGATGGGGTGATGCCCCAGACGCTGGAAGCTATCAACCACGCCCGGGCAGCTAATGTTCCCATCGTGGCGGCCGTCAACAAGATTGACAAAGCCGACGCACAGCCGGAACGCGTCAAGCGGCAACTGACGGAGAACGGTTTGATGCCGGAGGAGTGGGGCGGGCAAACCGTAACCGTGGAGGTCTCTGCCAAGCAGCGAAAGAATCTGGATTTGCTTCTGGAGATGATTCTCCTGGTCGCCGATCTCCAGCAACTGAAGGCCAATCCGAAACGACTGGCCACTGGGACAGTGTTGGAAGCTAAACTGGATCGAGGCCGGGGCCCGGTGGCCACGCTCCTGGTTCAGAATGGGACTTTGCAAGTGGGCGATTCCTTCATTATCGGCGCGATCTACGGCAAAGTGCGCGCCATGTTCGACTACCGTGGGCGGCCGGTGATTGAAGCCCTGCCCTCCACCCCGGTGGAAGTGCTGGGCCTGGAGGATGTCCCACAGGCCGGTGACCGGTTGCAGGTGATTGACGATACTCTCAAGGCCCGGCAGATTGCCCTTCATCGCCAAGCCAAACAGCGTGAGGCCGCGCTGGCCAAGAGCGCCCGCCTGACACTCGAGCAGTTGCACGAGCAACTTGCCGCCGGCGACGTGAAAGAATTACCGTTGATCATCAAGGCGGATGTTCAAGGGTCGGTGGAGGTCTTGGCGGACACGCTGAATAGGTTGAGCACGGATAGAGTCAAAGTGAGGGTCATCCATGCCGGCGTCGGCGCAGTCACTGAGACGGACGTGTTGCTGGCCTCGGCTTCCAATGCGGTGGTCATCGGCTTCAATGTCCGGCCGGAGCGGAAAGCGACTGAACTCGCCCAGCTTGAACAGGTGGATATCCGCTTGCACACCATCATTTACAACGTCACCGACGAAATCAAAAAAGCGATGACAGGCCTCCTTGCGGTGGTTTTCAAGGAGACGACCTTGGGCCGGGCAGAAGTGCGGGACACTTTCCGGATCTCCAACGTCGGGACGGTGGCGGGTTGTTACCTCCAGGACGGTAAGATCACTCGCGAGGCGCCCATCCGCCTGCTCCGCGATAGCGTGGTGGTTTTCCAGGGCCGTGTAAGGTCCCTGCGCCGGTTTAAGGAAGATGTGGCCGAGGTAAGGTCCGGGATGGAATGCGGGATCGCGCTGGAGAATTATAACGACGTGAAGGTCGGCGACGTGATCGAGGCATTCGTGAAGGAAAGGGTTCCCGAACCTGCAATGGCCTGACGCCCGGTAGTGCGGAGGGGTTGTCAGGGAATAACTGTTCCATCCCGCCCGCCGACGGTCTGAGGGGTTCGAACAGTAGCTGTAGCAGTTGTTTCGCGACAGAACCGCAGGGGTGAATGCGATGCCCGTCGGTCTACTGACCCTGGAGATCCAGCTTCCTTACGCCCACTCCCTCAAGGAAAGACGAGCCGTCTTGCGAAAGATGCGCGATAGGCTCCGGTCGCGTTTCAACGTGGCCGTTGCCGAGTTGAACCACGAGGACGTTTGGCAGCGCGCCACGTTGGGCGTGGCATCAATCTCGGACAGCCAGTCGCTGCTGGAATCTGTCTTCCGCCAGGTATTGGCCGAGTCGGAAAAAATCCTGGGTGAGGACGTGGCGAATCATTTCGTGGAATTCTTCTGAGCAATTCGTTTCCCTCTTTGGTCTGAGGCTTGTCCGTCGTCCGGCGTCCGTTAAACGAAATCCGGACTCGGTTAGGAGAGACAACGGACCACTGACGACGGACAAGTGGCGTACTGCGTCATTGGACGCCCGGTGCCCGCAACTGACCTATGGTCGATCCCCATCCTGAAGTCTCAGGTGTCCTCGTTATTGACAAGCCCGCCGGGCTCACCTCGCACGACGTCGTAGCGCACGTACGCCGGATTCTGGGCATTCGCCAAGTGGGGCACTTCGGCACGCTAGACCCTTTTGCCACCGGAGTGCTTCCAGTTTCGGTGGGAAAGGCGACGCGCTTTGCACAATTCTATCTGAAGTCGCGGAAAGCCTACGAAGGGACCATGCGGTTCGGGTTTTCAACCGATACCTATGACACTACGGGTCAGCCGACCTCGGAAAGCTTGCCCGTGGCGCTGGATGGGGAAAATCTGGAAAGAATTTTCCGGGAATTTACTGGCCGTTTAATGCAGACGCCGCCGCCTTTTTCCGCTAAACATGTAGGAGGCGTGCGCGCCTATGAATTGGCCCGCCAGCGAAAGCCCGTATCGTTGGCGCCGGTTGAAGTGGAAATCTATGCGCTCGAGCTGCTGGGAATTGAGAAGCAGGACGTCCGGTTCGCCGTGGAGTGTTCCGGCGGAACGTATGTCCGGTCATTGGCCCACGATTTGGGCCGAAAGATCGGCTGTGGAGCGTACTTGGCCGATCTGCGGCGAACGGGCGTGGCGGAGTTCAAAGAGAGCCAAGCCGTGACGCTCGACCGGCTCGCCGAAGCGGTCAAGGAAAAGAAGATAGAAGACTGCTTGGTGCGGCTCGAAGCCCTCCTGCCGGAATTTCCGGAACTGCTGGTTCGCGGACGCCAGGAGGTGGGCATCCGGCACGGACTCGCCTTCGAATTGGCCCAATCCACGCGCGTAGGCCCAGGCGTCAATGCCGGCCGTGTGCCGGTTACCGCTTTACTGAAAATCCTGAATCCCGAGCGACGGCTCATCGCCATCGCTCGCCAGGTGGAGGGCAGCGTTTACCACCCCGACTTGGTTTTGGTCTAACGGTAAGAGTCATAGAGCAGTAGGCAGAAGACAAGAGACGGCGTGCCTCCGACCTGGTGTGGAGTCCCGGCTAATTCTTTACCACAACCACCCCCTGCCCCCTCCTTACCAAGGAGGGGAGCCAGTTCATCAATTCCCTTCCTCATAGGCTCGGCCATTAGCGCAACGGAATTTGATAGGAATTGAGTAGGTCCGGAACCAAGGTGTGCAACGCCCGAGGGAGTCCACGACCTCGACGGCGATGCCCGGCTGAATTTCCAGGAGTGCCGCGCGCACCGCCTTCGACGCCCTTTGATGTAATGCGCCGTGTGGCAATGTCAAGATAAGTATCTTCTGTGTTACCTCCACAGTCGTCAGACGCGAAAAGCCGCTGGTACATGGCGACTTGCGTCCTGGGTGAAATTCTTCCGCCCCTCGCGGAGTTAAGCTGATGATACAATTTCCTTTCGCATCTGGGGAGACCCCGCAACCTGCGGGGGGACCAATGCGGTTGGGCCTCATCGTTTTTCACTGAAGTGTGACGATACGAAATGAACGATATCTGGATAATCTTAATCTGCGCAATATGCCTGGTTGGCCTTTATATCTACGTCTGGAGTATCCCCAGCCTGCAACTGTTCGGGCCGGCTATCCTGCGCGGACCTGGCAACAGCAATCGAATCGCCCTTACCTTCGACGACGGCCCCTGCGCAGGCTTCACGGAGCAGATCCTCGACATTCTGCGCAGCCGTGATGTGAAAGCCACATTTTTCGTTTGCGGCCGGAACGTCGAGCGCAGCCCTGAGATTCTCCGGCGCGTCCAGGCCGAGGGTCACACCATCGGGAACCATGGCTACTCCCACCCGTTTCCTTTTTTCCACAGCCGTGCCTTCTTTGCGCGCCAGATTGACCTTACCCAGGAAGCAATTGAAAAAGTAACGGGGAAACGCCCCAAGTTATTTCGACCACCCTTCGGTGCGCGCTGGCTGGGGCTTCACCCCGTGTTGAAGGCGCGGGGCCTGTGCTTGGTGAACTGGTCGGAAACCGCGTACGACTGGAAGCTCGGGACGGAAGGGATCGTGCGCGAAGCACTCAAGAATCTGGCCCCAGGATCCATCATCCTCCTCCACGATGGCCGCAACGCCTGTCCCCCGGAAACTGTGGATCGATCACAAACCGTGAAAGCGCTGCCCGCCATCCTTGACAGGGCCATGAAAGCCGGCTTTACTTTTGTCAACTTAGAAGAGTTGTTAACAAAAGAGTCTGGTGCTGAACATGAATGAAAAAGTCTGGATAGGGATAGATGTGGGTGGAACCAAGACAGCGATCGTAATATCTGCGAACCCGCCGGCAGTTCTGGGCCGAACGGCATTTGCCACTCTTCCGGCTAAAGGCGCGGATCGGGCTCTTAAGCTGGCCAAGGAAGGCATTCGCGACTTGCTTGCTCAGCAAGGACTCGAGACATCCGCCATCAAGCGGATTGGCGTCAGTTGCGGCGGCCCGCTGGATCGAATCCAAGGCGTAATCCAATCGCCTCCCAATCTTCCAACCTGGGATAACGTCCCAATCAAGGCGATTATGGAGGAAGAATTTGGCGCTGAGTGCCAGGTGGAGAATGACGCCAACGCAGGCGCTGTGGCGGAGCACCGTTTTGGCGCCGGCCAGGGAGCACAAAATATGGTCTTCCTAACCATGGGGACAGGACTCGGTGCGGGGATCATCACGGATGGCCACCTTTATCACGGCACGAACGACCTGGCGGGAGAAGTCGGCCACATTCGGCTGACGCGTGCTGGACCGGTGGGACATAACAAAGCGGGCTCCGCCGAAGGATGGGCGAGCGGCGGCGGCATGGCCCAGTTAGCCGCCCGGGCGGTTGTCAGGGCCGCCAAGAAAAAGCAAAGAACCGCGCTCACTCAACTTCTTCAGTCCGGTACGGCGCTCACCGCGCGAGACGTGGGCTTGGCCGCCCAGGAAGGAGACCGCGTGGCCCTCGGGATTCTCCAATCAACGGGCCGGCGGCTGGGTGCCGTGCTTGCCATTCTTGTTGACCTGTTAAACCCGGAACGAATCGTGATCGGAGGCCTCGCCATGCGGCTGGGCGACTTGCTGCTCGATCCGGCGCGTTCAGTCATGCGCCGAGAAGCGCTGGCCCCTGCCGTGGCAAGCTGCGAAATAGTTCCAGCGGCGCTCGACGAACGCATCGGCGACGTGGCGGCCCTTTGTGTCGCCATGGGTTTCTGAAGCAGGGGCAGGTTTCGGGTGTCAGGTGTGAGGCGTATTGTGCATAGTGAATGGCGAATCGTGAATTGGGGATTCAGAGCTTGATTTGGGCGCTGAGCCAAGGACCTCTGACCGCTGCGCTTCTCCAATTCACGATTCAGAATTCACAATTCAGAATTGCCCTAGCCCCCAGCCCCTTTTTCGACGGACTACGGACAACGAGCTACTTACTCCTTCACAGAAGGAATTTATATGAGCCATGACATCGCACTCCTGGTGACTACTTCGATCCGGGAAAGTCTGAAAGTGAAACAAGCCTTACTCGACGACACAGACATCCTGAGCCTTATCGCCACGGTGTCAGAGGAATTCGTGTCGGCCTTGAGCGAGGGGCACAAGATCCTCCTCTTCGGAAACGGCGGGAGTGCCGCCGACGCTCAACACATTGCCGCGGAATTTGTGGGAAGATTCCAGTTGGAGCGAACCCCTCTCCCCGCTCTCGCGCTGACGGTCAACACCTCTGCACTCACCGGAATAGGCAACGATTACGGCTATGAGAACGTATTCGCCCGGCAGGTGGAAGCCTTGGGAGGAGAAGGAGACATTGCGGTGGGCATTTCAACCAGCGGAAAGTCTCCCAATGTGCTGAAGGCGCTGGCAACGGCGAAAGCCAAGGGCTTGGTCACCATTGCCCTCACAGGAAGAGACGGAAAAATGCTGAAAGAGGTGGCGCGTTGCTGCATTTGCGTCCCGGCAGATTCAACTCCCCGCATCCAGGAAGCACACGCCCTTATCGGGCACATTCTATCCCAGATTGCTGAACTGGAGCTTTTCGATAAGTAAGAGCCGAGGCTTTTTAAGAGTCAGCCAGGATTCACTCTGCCAGTTGTTGGGCCAGATAATTTGCCAAGCCGAGTTCCTTGATAAGGCCCAGTTGGGTTTCGAGGTAGTCGGCGTGGCGTTCTTCGTCGTGCAAATTCGCCAGCAGCAGATCAGCGCTGCCCTGGTCGCCGGACTTTGCGCAGGTGCCGATTCCCTGGTTGTAGCTGACGATGGCCGTCTGCTCACCCTTCAGATCAATCGCGAATTGATCCTCGACGTCCTTGCCCGCTTCGATTTTTGGTAACGCCTGCAAGTCCGGCGCGCCTTCCAGGAAGAGAATGCGTTCAATCAACTTCTCGGCGTGCTGCATCTCTTCGATGGCGCGCTTTTTCGTGAAACCGCTGAGTGATTTATAGCCCCAATTATCGCACATTTCGGCGTGCAAAATGTATTGAACCACGGCGCCCAATTCCTCAGTCAGCGCCCCGGCAAGGACTTCGAGTACCTCGGATTTTGACTTCATATTTTGATGGCTCCTTGGGATATGTGATGGCCTATGCAACGGTTTAAGAGTCCCTCGTGCATTGCCAGATTTGCCGTACACCACCTCGTGAGGCGACTCTTGGCGTTTTCCCAAGAGGCGGCGTAGGGCACGACAATATGCACTTTGGCAAAGAGCTTCAGGTCCTTTTGCGAGGGGCTTGATTCCACCACCTTTCATTACTCATGTCAAGAGCCCGTGAAAGCCATATTCCGATTCGCTAAACCGGCGGAAGCGCCGACGAAGGTTCACGCTGGGGAAAAAATTGCAACCGGTGTGGCTCCGGCGATGCACGTAGTCACATGGTGCACAGCGTCCGCAACGACCACTCGGGGCAATCGAGCCACGGGCGACGCATTTACCAGAAAATGCCCCACTTGTCCCCGGTCTCCAATCGCCTCAGACCGCCATGCGCCAGCCTGGCGGAAATCACTCGACACTATTAATATATTCTTGATCGGGATGGGTCGATACAGACCAGACGTTCGGTCCAACAATTCGATATTCTGTCGCAACCCCGCCATTGAGGAGGGCGACTCGGTTGAATCCGACGCCACCTGAGGTACTTGCAGTGGTTGGATCGCTAAGAATCACTGCCGGTTTTGCCGCCCAGATCTCGGAAAATCCAGAGTTGCCCGCAACATTCTTGAATGATATCGCAACGAGACTCCCATTCCTCCGAAGGATCTCAACAGAAGTCCTGTCGCCCATTGGCCGCTGTCTTGCGATAGTCGACGTCGTCATCTCACCAATCGCAAAAGAGGACCTCAGAACATTATCGCTGCTTTCCAGCTGTCCCTTGAATCCGTCCTGCGCATCCAACAGATTGAACGGTGTTATCCGACGAGAAATCTCCGCAATCATTTCCTTTATCTCGCCAGCGTTCGCGGGGCGTTCCTGAATCTCGTGGGCGAGCGCTTCTGCGCCATGTTTGTCACCCTGTGCGGACGTGGTCGGCGCGGCCTGCGTGGGCGTGGAGGCGCCCTGGCCGATGTGCTGGCGGAGCAACTCCGCCACGTCCGGTTGGCTATTAGACTCCGCCAGTTGCAAGGGTGTAAATCCGTGGCTCTCCTTGACATTAACGTCGGCTTGGTGGTCCAACAGCAATTCCGCCAAGCCCTTGTAGCCCAAAGCAGCCGCCATATGCAAAGGGGTCGAGCCATTGTTTACCTTGGCATTGACATCGGCCCCATTGGCCACCAGCAGTTCCGCCACGTCTAGGTGGTCATAACGCGTCGCCCCGTGCAATGGCGTCCAGCCGTCGTTGTTCTTGGCATTAACCTCCGCGTGATTGGCCAGCAGCAGCTCTGCCACGTCCTTGTGGCCGTTAAACGCCGCGAGATGCAAAGGGGTCGAGCCATTGCCGGACTTGGCATTGACATCGGCCTTGCTGGCCATGAGCAGTTCCACCAGCTCCCGATGGCCCCTTCCCGCCGCCCAGTGCAAAGCCGTCAAGCCGTTGCCGTCTTTGCTCAAAACCAGGTCTGGATTGCCGTTAATCAGGGCTTGCACCTTTTTCACATCGCCGTCCCGGGCCGCGTCAAGAATCTCGTCGCAGAAGGCGGGGCGGATCCAAACCAGCGCGACCAGCGCCAGAAGCGTGACGACGGCGCGTCGGGAGAACGGGAAGTGGTACGATGGGCTAAACAAAGAGTGCGCGTTCATGGTTCCTCCGATTGGCTTGATTCTATACAGACTAAAACGGAAACGCAACGCGAAAGGCTCTCAGAGCGCTGGTGTTGTTTTGAATGGGGATCCACGGGAACCGCCGGTCATTCCCGCTTTCGCGGGAATGACTGGGTCTCGCAAATGACACCAATACCTGAAAGCGCAGGGAGGGTGAGTGTGCTGGTTGCCTTGACTTCGGCACGGGTCGGTTCTAGAGTTAGGCGTGACTGATTCTATGCATGCGTCCTGGGAGTGCTTGGGAAGCCCTAATCTCCCTCGATACTGCGAGGCTGACTCATGTTGACCTTTGCCGGGTTCTCAGCGTTTGCAGTATTTCTAGGTATTGCGTCCATCGGGTTCTTAATCCTGGTGGTGAGTTTCGTGTCCGGGGAATTGTTCGAGCATGGCGACTTGGCGGGCCATGAATCGGATTTTCACGGCGACGTGCACGGGGAGGCGGGCGTCAGCATCCTCAGCAGTCGCATCCTCAGTGTTTTCATAACCGCGTTTGGCGGCTTCGGGGCTATTGGTATCCACCTTGGTTATAGCACGGAGGTGAGCACCGTTATAGGGGTGGCTGGCGGCTTGGTCTTCGGGACCATCATTTACCTCTTCGCCAGTTTCCTTTTCAGCCAGCAGGCCTCCAGCGAAATTCGGATTAGCGATCTGGCAGGGAGCATAGCCCAGGTCAGCGTGGCCATCCCGAGAGCTGGAGTGGGACAAGTCCGGTGCACGATTGGGGAGAGCGTGGTGGAGAAGATTGCCCGGTCGCAAGACGGCGAACAGATTCCCCTCAATACTCTGGTGAAGATCGAAGCTGTCGTGGGCGAGACCGTTGTGGTGCGACGGGCAGAGTAGCGGGAACTCGAAATTCGAAATTCGAAAATCGAAACTCGAAAAGCGAAACTGGAAATTCGAAAAGCGAAATTCGAAAAGCGAAAAGCGAAACTGGAAACTAGTGTCCTGAGTCAGAAGTTCGTTTAATAAATGGAAGTTCTCGTGCATTGGGTTTATAAGAAGGAGGACACCAATGCGACGAGGACGCCCTACACCGGAATTGACCTTGAGTGCTGAAGAGCGAGAAACCTTGCAGGGCTGGGCGCAGCGGCGCAAAACCGCTCAAGCCCTGGCGTTGCGCGCCCGCATCGTGCTGGCCTGCGCAGAGGGAAAAAACAACACGGCGGTGAGCGCTGCCCTGCACGTGTGTAAACCCACCGTGGGCAAGTGGCGAGGACGATTCGTCGTCCAGCGTCTGGAGGGGTTGCTGGACGAACCACGCCCCGGAGCGCCGCGCCGCATCGGCGATGCGGAGGTGGAACGGGTGTTGACCCTGACCCTGGAATCAATGCCGTGCAATGCGACGCACTGGAGCACGCGACTGCTGGCACGCCGTTGCGGCATGAGCCAGACGGCCATCAGCCGCATCTGGCGGGCGTTCGCCTTGCAGCCGCATCGCAGCGAAACCTTCAAGTTGTCGCGCGACCCACTGTTTATCGAGAAAGTCCGGGACATCGTGGGACTCTACCTGAACCCGCCCGACCAAGCCTTGGTGCTGTGCGTGGATGAAAAGGCCCAGATCCAAGCCTTGGACCGAACCCAACCGCTGCTGCCGATGCGCCCCGGACAAATCGAGCGGCGAACTCACGATTACGAACGTCACGGCACGACGTTGCTGTTTGCAGCTCTGGAGATGGCCAGCGGCAAAGTCATTGGCGAGTGTCATCGTCGGCATCGCGCCCTCGAGTTCCGCCGGTTTCTGGAGACGGTCCATACCGCCACTCCCGCGGACCTGGACGTGCATTTGATTCTGGATAACTACGGCACGCACAAGACTGCGATGATTCAGCGTTGGCTGGTGCGCCATCCTCGCTATCATTTGCACTTCACTCCCACCGGTTCGTCCTGGATCAATCTGGTCGAGCGTTGGTTCGCCACCCTGACGGAGCGCCAACTGCGCCGTAGCGCTCATCGCAGCACCCAAGAACTGGAGGCGGCTCTGCACCATTATGTGGAAACCTATAACCAAGACCCCCGGCCTTTCGTATGGACCAAAACCGCTGACCAAATCCTGGAGGCCGTCGCAAGGTTTTGCAAACGAACTTCTGACTCAGGACACTAGACGCAGCGTCATAAATAGTTGCGTATCCTTACACCTGGGAGGAGAAGATGTTCGAGCTTCTGAGTGTGGTGCCGTTTGTGGTGGTTATCGTAGGTGCCTTCTACTCCGCCGGGGACGCAAAGCGGTCCGGTCAGAAACTGTCTAGGGCAGCTACAGCGAGCGTTTGGGCTCTGGCGATCATTGTGCCGTTGATTTCCCAGTACTTGGTGGAAGCAATGCTATTCCCATTTTTTTGCTATTTCCTATGCGCGCATGTGTTGGGGATGCCGCTTTCGGTCGCTGAGTACATAAACGATTTGATATGGCGAACCACCGGCGCGTTGATTGGGATCTTCCTTGTCCGGCGCTATTTATTGAAGAAAGTCATCCTGCGCCGGGTGCGGGACTCTGGGCAGGCGAGTTGAATGCCAGTGACAACGGTAGATCGTGCGCACCTAGACGGTTCACAGACAAGAGTAACGATCACTATGACATGGCCCTGTCAACACGCCAGATGTGGCACTATTGGAATAGCCGCTTCTATAGAGCTATCTAAACTCGAGGCAATAAATAAGCTCGCATCCGGGTCGACGGCCAAAGCCATTAATGCGGCTACTGCGTCTAAGGATGCGCAACTATTTAGGACGCTGCGTTTGGAAGTGGGTGGTCAGAAGAGCGCAGCAACCCGCCAGACTAACCACTCTCCATTTTCGATTTTCGATTTTCGAGTTTTCATTTTCCAGTGCCGGGGGGAAGTCATGAATGTGATTACCCAGTTCTTCGTTCCCATCATTGTGGTCTTTGTCGTTTTGGCTCTCATTGTGGCCATGGCTCTTTTCAGCCGGAACTATCTGAAAGTGCCACCCAATGCCGTGGCCGTCTTCAGCGGACGGAAGCGGAGGACCCCGGACGGCAAAATCGTGGGCTACCGCATGATCAAGGGCGGTGCGGCCTTCCGTTTCCCGCTCCTGGAACAGGTGGACTACCTTTCCTTAAACGTCTTCACGATTCCGCTGGAAATCAAGCGCGCCTACACCTTTAAAGGCGTGCCCATTTCGGTGAAGGCGGTCGCCAACGTCAAGATCAAAGGCGATGACATGTCCCTCAGCGCCGCTGCTGAGCGCTTTCTCGGCATGTCGCACGAAGAGATACAACGGGTCATCTTTCAGACGCTGGAAGGCCACCTGCGATCGATCCTCGGCACCCTGACCGTGGAAGAGGTGAACAGCGACCGCCAGAGCTTCGCCCAGAAGCTGACCTCGGAAGCCACCGTGGACCTGGAGAGAATGGGCATTGGTGTGGACGTGCTCACCATCCAGGACATATCCGACGAAGAAGGTTACTTGGACGCCCTGGGCAAGAAGCGCACGGCGGAGGTGAAACGCGATGGGACCATTGGCGAGGCCGAGGCCATGCGGGATGCGAAGATCAAGTCCGCCTTGGCCATGCAGGAAGGCGAGAAGGCAAAGTTCGACGCGGACGCCAACATTGCTGCGGCGCAGCGCGACTTTCAGGTAAAGCAGGCCCAGTTCCTGGCCGAAGTGGAAACGCAAAAGGCTACGGCCGCGCAAGCCGGTCCGCTGTCGCAGGCCAAGGCCAAGCAGGCCGTGGTCATGGAAGAGGTGCGGGTGGAGAGGGTGCGCACCCAGGAGCAGATTGCCGTCCAGGAACAGGAGGTACAACGCAAGCAGAAAGAACTGGAGGCCACGGTCATCAAGGCCGCCGAGGCGGACCGGCAGGCGGCCATTTTGCGTGCGGAAGCCAAGAAGCAGGCTGCCATTCTGGAAGCAGAGGGCAGTAAGGCCGCTCAGATCGCTATGGCCGAAGCCGCGCAAGAGAAATTCCGGCAGGAAGGTCTGGGCCAAGCCGCAGCCACCGAGGCGCAGGGCCGCGCCGAGGCCTCCAAGGTGGAAGCAGTGGGTCTGGCCCAGGCGCGTGCCATCGAGGCGCAGGGCGTTGCCGAGGCACAGGCCATCCTGAAGAAGGCGGAAGCGTGGAAGCAATTCAACGAGGCCGCCAAGCTCCAGACCATACTCGAAAAGTTGCCTGCTGTCCTCCAAGCCTCAGCAAGTATTTTCGGAGCGGTTGCTGCCCCGCTAGGTAACATCGATCGAGTGGTGGTTATTGACCAAGGAAACAGTGCGGCGGGCGACGGGACGGGAGGCATTGGTCGCATCGCCCAAACCGGCCCGGCGCTGGTGTTCAGCTTGCTCCAACAGTTGCAAGCGTTGGGCCTCGACTTGCCTGCCGTGCTCTCGCAACTGGGCGTCGACGGCGGCAGACTCACCGCGGGCAAGGAAACGCAAGCGGCCGAACCCAAGACGCCTGTGCAGCCAGCGCCAGCAGAGGGGAAGCAAGGATAACTGGTTATGCCTGCCTATCAAGTCGGCTCCAAACTCCTGAGCGAGGCGCCTCGCGCCCTCGTTGTGCATTGCGGCGATCATCGCTTCCAGGCGGCTTTTCACGAGTTCTTGAACCGGCATCTGGGGCTGGAGGGCAACTACGACCTGTTGGCCATCCCCGGCGGACCCCAAAGCTTGACGCTTGTCGAGTATCTGCCGAAATTCTCCTGGGCAAGTTGGAGGTGGTTCCGCTTCTTCGTGGAGAACCACGATATCGGGCGGTTAATCCTGATCCAGCACCAGGACTGCGCCTGGTACAAAAGCCTTCCCCTGCATCTCCACTCTTCTTCCGAACCGCGCCAGCGCCAGGAAGAGGACCTGCGAAAGTTGGGACAGGCTCTGGGAAAAGATTTCCCTCAGATCAGGGTGGAGGTGTATTTTGCCGCTTGGGACGGAAAAGAGGAGGGAAAGATCGAGTTCCTGGCGCCTTAAGGAATCAGATCTTCCTCCCATTTCTCTATGTGCGGTGAGACCATACCTTCCAGCAGTCCCGCAAACGCGCTCAGCGCTTTTCGAGCCTCTCCAATTGGATAATAAAAGGCCTCCCAGTTGTCGCTGTCTTCCCCGTCATGGTTGGGGATCACGTAATCGAAATGCCAGGCTTCCTTCAGCTCACGAAACGCGCTGGTAGCGCGCGCCTCAATATTCTCGAGATCTTCTGCCGAAAGCTCCAACTTCTGGCGGCGCGTACGGCGCAGCAGTTTGCGCCTCATGATCTCGGTGAGCAGATCCGGAAGGCAGACATTGCGCTCCGGGGCCTTGAGGTAGATAACCTCTTCCTTCGAAATAGGGGAAAGAAAAATGCTAAGCCGATGAATGCCAGCCAAGCCGGGATGCGTCAGGAGGGCTCGCCCCACAAAAGGGTTTCCCTCGAAGAATGCGTTGCTTTCTTTTAACAAGGCCCGCAACGCTTCGAGATCCAGGGCTTGCAGGTCTCCTCGCACGTCCAAGACGGTATAGCGGGATTCGGCTCGCAACGCCTCGATCTGAGGCCGGGTGCGGAAATGGTAGTCGACCCCCTCCTGCTCACCGGGTCGTGGGGCACGGCTGTTGTGAAGAACAAGTTTCCGCAGGGCATGGCGCAACTCCGGATGGAACTTGGCAAGGGCCTTTTCCAGTGGACTTTTACCGACACAGGATGGCCCGGAGAGAATCACCAGTCTTCGCGAAAGCTCAGGACTCATTGCCTACCTCCACCCAATTCGTGTGGACATTTCGCGGGTATCTCAACTCGCCGGATCGAAGGAAGTGGTTCGACCCTCACCAACGGCGAGCCTGTAAGTATATACCTTGTCGTGTCAACGTCCCCGATGGTTAAGATCCCAAAGCGGCTCTGCCGCCTGCCGTGCGGAAAGGCTTCGCCTTTCCGAGGGCCTGGGCCGTGACTAACCCCCTTCTCTCGGCTGGAAGGCTGAGCCTTCCAGCCGAGAGAAGGGATAAAAGGGGGCGGGTTGCGCGGGAAAGCCAGAGAAGCTGTAAAAAAACCGAGTTGTAGGGGCGGCCCTTGTGGCCGTCCCGCCAGGGCGGGAGCAACCATCCCGCGCCTGCGGGACCCCTACGGCGCGATGGCAAAACGCGATTCTTTCACAGCTTCAGAGGCTTTCCGCACACCAGGCGGCAGAGCCGCTTTTGGCCGACTTTGAAGGAATCGCTGTTTCGCGGCAGCATTGCTGGCGGACGCCGGCGGAGTGGGGGCATAATGAGACGTCATGTCACAAACAACCACTCTTTGCATGCTACTGATCGCGCTCGCCGCCCCAGCCGTTCCAGTCCAGAACCCGTCTGCTCCAGGAAACGCCGGCGCGAGGGCACCAGCGACCCGTAGTGCCAAGCTCATCGCACTGACCTTCGATGATGGACCCAAGCCTTACGTGCTGATGGGAACTCGATCGGGGAAAGGAACCGCGTCCCAGAGTTTGCTGGGCCTGCTGGATCAGCAGGGGATTAAGGCAACTTTCTTTGTGATGGGCTGGCGGCTCTCGAAGAACGCGGACCAGACATGCCGCAAAGTCGACGGTGGGGTTTGCCGGGAGGCGGCCCAGGAAGAGCACCGGCGCGGTCACGAGATCGAGAATCATACTTACGGTCACGGCGACTTCCGGCTGATGACAAAGCGATATGGTAAAGAATGGGTGCTGAACGACATTGACAGGGCCTCAACCTTCATCCAGGCCATTACCGGCGACAAACCCGCTTATCTGCGTCCCCCGGACTGGACCATTTGGCCCGAGCTCGAGAAAAAGATCGAGGCGCGCGGTTACCACGTCATGACAAAGTCCAGAACCGTGCCGGCCGCCCTGCGCGACGTTGACTCCGAAGATTACTTTTGCGCCGGCCATGACTTGGCCAAGTGCCCCAAGCCCTCGGACTATGACTACGTTCTGCGCAGCATCGAACAGCGCGAGCGCCAGGGCGTTGACCAGCACATCCTTGTGTTCCATGAGCTGCCGCAATCGGTAGATTTGCTGTCGCGGCTCATCCCCGAGCTCAAGAAGCGCGGTTACAACTTTGCCACGCTACGGGCGTTTATGGCAGCGGTACATGGCCAGCCGTGAGGCGTTATGTGTCGGATTTACGGCGTCTGACATGTGTGCGACAGTTGTTGAAATAAACCTACAACTCCGATTGCGCTATAATCGGGGCCGGCTTTCGGTCGGTGTAAATAATCAGGTATGAGCCCGCCGGCCAGAAGAGCACGGGCTTGTCTGTGAGGTCCTCTCGGCTGTTTCCAATTCCTGGGTTGTCGGCAATCCTCCGGCATGCATCAAAAATCTGGAGGCGAAGACGGCGGGCGGCTTTGATACTGTCGGCTGCGATGTAGGCCCAGATTTCCCGAATGTCCTGGGCGGCTTCAGGGGAAAGTTTGAAGCGCTTCATGCCGGTTTGCGCCTTCGCGCCAATTCTCGTTCTTCTCGCTCGAGAGTCCTGAAAAATTCTTCTCCGTCCACTCCCTCGCCGTGTTCGAGAGAAGCCCAGCCCTGGTTGATTTTCCTTCGGAGATCCTGAATCTGGAGCCCCCGAATGCGGTCCCTCTCTTCGAAAAGCCGCAGTGCCTCGCGGACCACTTCGCTCGCCGAGTTGTAGCGGCCGGTCTTTACTTTTTTTGAACGAGCATTTCCAGCTCGGGCGTAAGGTGAACGTTCACGGGCATTCCTCCTGGTCCTTCAAGTGGAGAATACCAGCTCTGTCTATCCTTGTCAGTTGGACACTCAGAATGTTGGACACTCAGAAACACGGGTAGCGCACCCCGCCAAGGAACCCCCTGACTGTAAGGGGACAGTCAGTTGACCCGCAGCACGGCGGCGCCGCGGATAGCGTCGTTCTTGAGTGAATTCAGCGCCCGATTGGCCTCGCGCAGCGGGAATACCTCGATCTCGCTATGAATGGGGATTTCGGCGGCGAGGCGGAGGAAATCCTCGCCGTCCTGGCGAGTGTTATTGGCGACGCTGCGCAGGACACGCTCGCCGTAGAGCAAGTTGTAATCGAGTGGCGGGATGGGGCTCATGTGGATGCCGCCCAGCGCGAGGGTTCCACCTTTCTTCAGAGCCTTCAAGGCCGCGGGCACAATTTCACCGGCAGGCGCAAAGATAATAGCGGCATCGAGTTTTGCAGGCGGTTCCTCGACCGTCCCGCCTGCCCACACAGCTCCTAACTCGAGCGCCAGCTTTTGGTGGCGCACGTCGCGGGTCATGGCGTAGACGGCGACGTTCCAGTGCCGAGCTACCTGGATGGCCAGGTGGGCCGCCGCCCCGAAGCCGTATAAACCCAGCCTGCCGCGTGGCTCGATGCCCGAGAGGCGCAGCGAGCGGAAGCCGATAATCCCGGCGCAGAGTAGCGGCGCTGCCTGCTCGTCCGCGAGGCCCTCGGGAATGGGGTAGACGAATTTCTCTGCTGCCAGCGCATACTCCGCATAGCCGCCGTCCACGACGTATCCCGTGAATGTGGGTGCGTCGCAGAGGTTCTCCTTCCCCGCGCGGCAATACTCGCAGACCCCACAGGTGTGATGAAGCCAGGGGATGCCAACCCGGTCGCCGAGGTGGAAACGGCTGGCCTCGGGACCCATCCTCTCAATGCGGCCCACCACCTGATGCCCCGGAATCACGGGTGACTTGCGCGCCGGCAACTCTCCCTCGACCACGTGCAGGTCCGTCCGGCAGACCCCGCAGGCGGCAACCCGGACCAGCACCTGATCGTCTTGGACCACTGGATCCGGCACGTCAGTGAAGTCGAGTGGATTGGTCTCGACCCGCGCGGGCGAATGGAGCAAACAGGCCTTCATGGCATCCTCCCTGATTAGCGCCCGTACTCAAGGGCAGCGTCATACATCGCCACGATGTTCTCCGGGGGAACCTCGGGCTGGATGTTGTGCACGGCACAAAGGACGTAACCGCCATTGTCGTGCAAATCGTCGATGCGGCGCTTCACTTCTTCGCGCACTTCCGCAGGCGTTCCGGTGGGCAGCACTCGATGCGTGTCGATTCCTCCCCAAAAAGCCAATTCACGTCCATACTCCTGCTTAAGGCGCTCCGTAGCCATATTTGCCGCTGAAACCTGGACGGGGTTCAGGGCATCGATTCCCACCTCAATCAGGTCTGGGATAAGGGCGTAAACAGAACCGCAGGAGTGGAAAACAATCGGCTTCCCGTGACGCTTTATGGCGTTGGCTATCCCCTTATGCCGGGGCTTAATCATCCGCCGATACAATTCCGGTCGGAGCAGGGTAGCATTCTGGGTGGCGATATCGTCGCCATACATGACCAAATCAACGTACGCGCCCGCCTCTTCCAAGGCGCAATTCGCCATCTGAATCATGATGTCGGTGACCCGGTCGAGGAGGGCTTCGGAGAAGACGGGGCGGAGCAAGAGATCCTCGAGCCACGTCGCATAGCCGCGAACATACTGGCACTCATGGACGGGGCCTATGCCGAGGTTTAAGATCACGGCGTAATCCGTCTCTTTGTGCAGTCTCCGGGCTCGATCTCGAAGCCCCTCAAAGCGGCCTGCGTCTGCCGGGTCGGGCCAATCGGCCTTCTCGAGGTCCTGAAGGGCAGGGTCTGCAAGATGGCAGAAAGGGCCGTCGGAGTTTATGTAATGGGTGCCACCAGGCCTTGTCCAGGTTACTCCCCACTCGTCCAACAACGTATCCTCGGAAAGCTTACGCTCTGGCCGGTCCGTTGGATTTCCAAGTGAAAGGGGGCGGGCGTCGACGTCAAAACGACGCAGGATAGCTTCGTCAGGAACCACCGTCGTGGAGCGGGTGGAGAACACAGCGGGTGGCGGCTCCGACGGGAGGCCAAGGTGGGCCCGTAATCGCTCATGGGCCTTGACCGATATCGTGGTGGCTCCCGTAGCGCCCAGGTCAAGAGGAACCCGATCTGGCTCCTTGTGCTTCAGGGCTGCTAAAATTCGCTCTCGGTGAGTCATCATTTCATCTCCTTCCGATGTGAAGAAGCTAGCCGGGATTTCTCCGCAATGGCGGAAGGGAATTGGGTTTTGACCTCTCCCAAGGAGTCTGTGTGACAACCTCTGATTTCGCGTTTTCGCCAACGGAGAATCAGTCACTTGCATTGTGGAAAAGGGCGAAATATCGAGTTATCACACAGACTCCCAAGGGGAGAGGGTGGCCCGCGATCCCGATGCACTTCATCGGGACGCGGGCCGGGTGAGGGGTCACTTGCACGGCCAGCAGGGATCAGATGGGCCGATATAACCAAGCAACCCCCGCGCTAAACCAATTGTGCCTCTCTCATCCACGCCTTTAAGGCAGCAAGGTCTTTGCGGATCGCAGCCAAGACCGTTTCCTTTTCCAAGGTTAATGTTCGAGCGCCATTTTCCACTCCGCCCAGCGGGTATTCAGTGTGCAACTGCACAGGGCCGGAGAAGTTACCTTCTTTCAACATGGCGAAGAACGCCCGGAAGTTCACCATCCCTTCCCCAAGCGGACACCACTGGGGTTCCCAAACGCCTTTCGCATTTCTCTCCCATTTGAAATCCTTGATTGCTGTCCCCCTAATAAAAGGGGTCATCAGACGTGTGCTATTGATCCATCCGCCCAATCCGCCCTCTACAGTGGCATGGCCAATGTCGAAATTGGAACTCACCCATCGTGGGTCGAAGTCCTTAAGCAGCACCCAAAGATCCCACACTGAAGCGCCCACCATTGAGCCTGAGTGGTTATGGTACATGGCACAGACGTTGAACTTCCGGTTCAGTTCCGCCAACTCCGCAACACGCTTTTTCAACTCGGCGAGCCGGCCAGGGATATCAATAAGGATTGCGGAGGCCTTTCCAAGGCTCGCGTGGAAGTTTGACAGATCGGGTTCCTTGGCTGTATCCGACCAGGAAAACCAACCCCACCTGTAGCGATGAATACCAACCTCGCTGGCCGTGCGAATAATGGCTTCCGCATAAGGCGAGTGGATGTCCACGATTCCAGCCGTAATCATCGGGATATCCAAGCCAGCCTTCCTGACAATTCTCGCGACTTTGGGCAGGTCTTCTTTCACGCGCTCAGGCAGGACGTGGCCTCCGTCTCGCACCGTCACATCGATACCATCAAACCCCAATTCAGCGGCGGTCTCCGCCATTTGATCCCAGTTGAGCCATTGCAAGTGTTTTGAAAAATAACAAGTCTGCACTCGGCTGAGAGTTCTGCCCGGTTCGGCATCGCTGGACCGAATGCTCGACAGGCCGGCCATGGCTCCGGCTCCCGCCACACTCCTGAGGAACTTCCGACGCGAAGAACTGACATAGTCTTCAATGGCCATAAAACCTCGAGTGGTTGTTTTTGGTTTCAAGTTTTGAGTAGTGGGTCAGTTTGATGTAGAGGCGGCGGAACCTGTCCCGATCTCATCGGGACGCCGCCATTTGGCGATCCGGCCTTGCGGGATCGCCGCTACAACACCAAACTGACCCACTACCAGGTTTGGTGCCGAGAGAGAAGGGCGCCTGTTGCCTCTCGATCCGAAACCACAAGCGATGCACTTTCCGGTCTCGTCCTTTTCCGAGACTACACGCTCTCGGGTATCACCCAGGGATTGCGATAAGACCGCTTCAAGTAATGGTTTGCTTCCTTATTATCTACAAAGGCCTCTTTGGAACTGTCGAATTCCAGCTTTCGGTCCCCCAACCGATAGGAGATATTTGCCATGTGGCATAGCGCGGCGGAAGTGTGGCCCTCCTCGATGTCGGCATTGGGGTGCTTCCGGCTATGGATACAACTTATAAAGTTCTCCACATGTCCCGCCTGCATTTCCGAGTGCCTCTGCTTGCCCGTCGCAATCACGCTCCCTTCCTCGTTGTAGAGCTGCCATCCTCCTCCTTGTCGCCCCAGAAGCATCAGGCCCTTGCGTCCGAATATTTCTATTCTGGTCGCGTTGAAGGGGAACCAATCGGGAAACTGGGTCAGACTTTCCCTTATACTGTCGGGAGTCTTCTTCATATAAGGAGTCCAAACGGTCTGTTCGAATACCAGCCGCAGCTTGTCATACTCATAGGTCACAATCGTCGTGTCGGGGGTTTCCGAGATGTCATTAAAGAAGAGCTTTCCGCCCGCATGGTGAACGGACTTGGGATAGGACAGGCCCATAACCATGCGAGCCAAGTCCAATTGATGAACTCCATCGTCAGTCATGAGCCCTCCGTTAAAATCCCAGAAAACCCTCTTGAAATACATGGGGTCATAGGGGACCAGTGGTCCGGGACCCACCCACATGTTCCAATCAAATCCTTCCGGCGCTGCGGCGTTTGGCGTTCTCTCCACAGGCTCCCGGTTTAACATGTTGTAGACACGCACAAGATGAATACTACCCAGCTTTCCGGACTGAATCATCTCGCGCGCACTCTTGCCAGATGTGCTGCTCCGATTTTGCATCCCGACCTGTACCACTCGCGTGTACTTGCGCGCTGCCTCCACCATCTTCCGGCCTTCCCAGATGTTATGGGAAGCCGGTTTTTCGACGTAAACGTCCTTACCTGCTTGACAGGCGAGGACGGTGGCCATAGCATGCCAATGGTCAGGCGTGGCGCAAACCATCGCATCAACATTCTTGTCCTCGAGGATGCGTTGGAAATTTCCAACTGTCTTGGGGGTTCTTCCCTTGATGTCTTCCACAAGCTTTACTGCGTGCGGGAACTTCCGGCTATCCACATCGCAGATGTAGGCAATTTCAACGTCCGGCCTGGAGGCGAACAATTGCGTCAGGAAAGTCCCTCGGCCTCCCACTCCCATCACCCCCACGACAACCTTGTCGCTCGCAGCAGCCGCTTTCGATGCCGCTTGTAATCCGTACACGCCTGCCGCGACACCGAATCCTCCCTGAATACTCCTTTCCAAAAATCGCCTTCTGTTGATTGCCATTTTGCGCCTCCCCTTGTGTGTCTAGCAATTCGTCTGGAAATCTGACCGATTCCTCTCGCCAGCCCTTACGGTTTCAGGCCCGTTTGCAGGTCCGCACTCAGAATTGATGGGCACCAGTACTTCTCAATGTGCTCAATCACCAGTTGCGTACCTTGCCCGTGCGAGACATAGGGCTTCATTGCGGGGTTATACATGGCATCCGTGAGATCCCGGACCAAGATGCAGTGGATGCCCCAACGCGTCATCTGCCTGATCGCAAAGGATCGCCCCAAGACGCACATGTTGGCGTGCACCCCCATTATGAACAAGTATTGGATGCCTCGTTCATGCAAAAAGCTATAGACTTCGTTTCCATCGTCGGAAATTACGTCCTGAGGCTCAATATCAATTGCAGGATGCTGGCGGCTCCAGGCCTGGTGCTCCTTATCTCCCGGCGTATCGCATCCGCGGTCGGAATCATCAATCGGCAGCGGCGGATCCGAAAGATCGAGGGCCTGCGGTGGCTGAACCTTTGCCAAGCTCTGCATCAGACGCCTTTGGGGATAATCCTTATAGAAATCCATGACGTCTGAGGGGGCGTGGACGATCTGCACGCCCCGCGCTCTAGCCAATTTCAGGAGTGGTGACATACGATGGGCGAGCGCATCCACTCGTCCTGTAGCGCCCTTGCACCAATGCTTATCCCACATGTCGCAGATTACAATCGCCGTTTCCTTAGGCGGGAGATTCTCGACGAAGTTGACCTCCACCCACTGGCCGCTCCCCTTGAATGGCTGTACGCGAGTCCGAAGAACCAAGTGGATGCTTCCCGGCGCGCTGCCCACTAAGAAGGAAACGAATATAGTGGTTTGGAATAAGAATACTGCGAGAGCCCCAAGGAGCAACAACAGGCGTCGGTTAGTGGATCGGCCTCGGAAACCAGACATCAATTGCCTCCTAACAACGAACCCCCGGAATATTTGCTGTAGTTGCCCAGGGGTTTTCATCTTCATCGTATTCGAGAGGTCAACGCGATCGAGAATCGCCAGAGTTGTAGCTGCCGAATTCACAGATCGCGTCAAACATGGCCAGAACGTTCTCCACGGGCGTCTCCTCGAGAATCCAGTCGTGGCTGGCGCCTGCCACATAGCCTCCACCCGGTTTCATGATGTCGAGAACTTTTCTCGCTTCTTCGCGGACGAACTCGGGTGTTCCCCGGATCAGCACATGGTGAGAGTCGATCCCGCCATTGAAGAGGATCTTGTCACCGAAGGAACGCTTCAGCGTCGCCAGATCCATCCCATCACAAGACGGCTGGACCGCATGCAGGCCATCCAGTCCAGCCTCGATCATCTGGGGGATGAGAGGAGCGTACCCACCGCAACAATGCATCATGACTTTCAATCCATATTCATGGCCCAGGCGAGCCAGTCGCTTGAGGTGAGGCAGGATGAACCGCCGGAAGAGACTCGGGCTCATCAGAGGGCCCCGCTGAGTTCCGAAATCGTTTCCAATAAAGAAAATGTCGATGGCTGAGGCAGCGGCATCGAAAATTCGCTGGCTGACGCCCACATAATAATCCATGATGTGCTGCACGACCGCATCCACAACTTCCGGTTCGTCGTACATTTTAAGGAACAGAACATCCATGCCCAGCATGTCTACGGCGTCGTGGAAGAAGGGTGACCAATCCCCACCCAGAATTGCGTACTGCCTTTGGTACTTGTCCGCTTCGGCACGGATGTGAGAAACATCCATCCACCGCGGCTCGGGCCAGGGATAGGCGTGAACTTCCGCCAGAGCGGCGCTGGATAACGGATGACTTTTGGGTTGCCCGTAACCGAGACCCTCGCGCTCGATGCCGAAGGGGGTTCGGGAAGTCGCGCCAGGGGACAGGGTAAACTGGGGCCCGGCATAGACGGGAAAAACCCGGCGAAAGTCATCACCGAAGCGCAGACGTAGTCCTTCGTCGTGAAGCCCGGAGGTCCGCTTAGCCTTTTCCCAAAACTCAATCGACGACCCGCACCACGCTGGCACGCGGTCGGGTTCTTCGTGTTGGAAGGCAGCCATCACTCTTTCTCTGGAAGTCATCTTGATCTGAGCACTCCCTCTGAATTTCGACCAGGACCGAAGCACAAAAACGCCCACAGGCCCTCGGACACGCGCCCCGTCAGGAAGCAGATGCTACCACAATCGACAACTAGTAAAAAGCTTGACATCGGTGGTGTTCGCGGCGGACTATAAAAAAGAACGCCCATTTTACTCTGGAAGACCCTCCGCCTGAGATTCGACCGTGGTCTGCCGAGCGCGCCCCCCATGGAATGATTGCTGAGCCGTTTTGAGCAAACCGTGAACCTGGGGATTCGAAACCACGACCAGATCCTGAACACGGAGATTTTCTCAGGGCTTAGATTCATACTGATGGCTGCTCGCAGGTAAGAAGATTATACCGAAGCTTGGTCATCAAGGGGTTCGACCTTTATAGGGGGTGACTGATATGAGAACTTATGCCTGTTCGGCTGAGATGTTTAACGAGTCAAAGCGCTACCTCGCCGGTGGGGTCAGCAGCATGCTCCGCGCCGCCTGCAAGCCGGTTCCTCTGTTCTTTGAATCCGCTTCGGGGAACCGAATTGTTGACGTGGATGGCAACCAGTACTTGGACTACGGACTTGCCTGGGGGCCGCTCATGCTTGGGCACAGTCATCCCGCAGTAATCGCCGCCGTCCGGCGCCAGCTCGAGAAGTTCTGCCTGATCGGCGCGCAACATCGCTTGGAAACCGCCGTCGCGCGCAAGATATGTGAAATGGTCCCTTGCGCGCAGCTTGTGGCCTTTAACAGCA
This sequence comes from uncultured Acidobacteriota bacterium, assembly GCA_963832915.1. Lineage (GTDB taxonomy): Bacteria > Acidobacteriota > Terriglobia > UBA7540 > UBA7540 > CAVROP01. Next base: position 21,489 of record CAWHWE010000013.1, on the reverse strand, counting down.
CGGGCTCGGAAGCAGTCCACCTGGCCTTGCGCCTGGCAAAGGCGCATACGGGGAGGCGGAAGTTCATTAAGTTCGAGGGCCATTATCACGGCTGGTTCGATAACATCCTCATAAATTATCACCCGAAGGTGGCAGAAGACGGAACCAACGCAAAGCAGATGGGCACCGAGGGGCAGAGCGAGCGCGTGCTCGACGATGTTTACATCCTGCCGTGGAATGACCTTAAAGAACTTGAAAATACTCTCCGTGAACATTATCAGGAGATTGCCGCGATTATCACCGAGCCGATCCTTTGTAATAGTAGCTGCCTGATGCCTTCCCCCGGCTTTCTCGAAAGCTTGCGGGAGCTGGCGACGCGGTACGGAATCGTTCTGATTTTTGACGAGGTCATAACAGGATTTCGCGTGCATCCAAAAGGAGCACAGGGTCTCTTCAACGTGACACCTGATCTGGCCACCTTCGGAAAGGCCGTCGCCGCTGGTTACCCGTTGAGCGTGGTGGCGGGAAAAAGGGAGATTATGGAACTGATTCCCAAGGGCCGCGTGGTGCAGGCAGGCACTTTCAATGGCAACCCGCTGGCTCTTGCAGCCTCCGAGGCGGCGCTGGAGGTTCTGTCTGCCGATGGTGGCTCCGCTTTAATACGCACCCAACAAACGGGTGAATACCTCAAGAAGGGCATTGAAGCTGCTCTGGCTGAAGCAGGCATCCCCGCCTTGATCAACGGAGTCGGGGCTGCATTCCATATCAGCTTCACTGCTGCCAAGAAGATGAGCAACTATCGCGAGACCCTGAACCGGGACGATGGAATGCGGGACCAATTCATTGAAGGGATGCTCGGGGAAGGGATTTATTTGTTGCCCGACGGCCGATGGTACGTCTCAGCCGTGCATACTGAAGCTGACGTTGGCGTTACTCTGGCAGCAGTGCGTAAGGCTTGTGATGGGCTTAGGCGATCGAATTGAGCATTACTCTATAGCGCGGCCCGCGGTCGCAACCAAAAGGCAATTCTCCGTGTTCTCCGAGCCTGGAAAGCGTAAACACAGAGAGCACGGAGGGTCTCAGTGATCTCTGTGTTAGGTTCTTTTGGCCACGGAGCACACGGAGAAATCTTCGAGCGCCGCGAAGGTACTACAAACTACTGCTGGAAGGGAGTCTCGCTAGTGAAAAAAGTAGGTCTGGTTTCATTTGCCCACGAATCGAACAGCTTTAATCCCAACCCCACTACCCGTCAAATGTTCAAGGAAGGGGGCGTGCTCTTTGGCAAAGACATCATTCGTGAATGGTCCCAGTCCCAACACGAAATAGCGGGCATGATCGAGCAGTCGGACGCCGGGGGAACGCAAATTATACCGTTGGTCAGTGCCGGGGCCATGCCCGCAGGACCCCTCGAGCAGGGGGTCTATGAGGAGATTCTGGGAGAAATACTCACGCGCCTCGCCGGCGAGTCACTGGACGGACTGCTGCTTGCCTTGCATGGCGCCATGGTTGCCCAACACATCCGGGACGCTGACGGAAACACGGTGGAAAAGATCCGTGGTGTTGTCGGTCCGGACCTGCCTATCGTCATGACGCTTGACCTGCACGCAAATGTCTCTCCCCGCATGATCTCAGGTGTTACGGCAACAATGATCTATCGGACCAATCCGCACCTCGACCAGCGTGAGCGGGGAAGGGAAGCGGCCAGGATTTTGCAAGAGACTTTGGAAGGACGTATCCGCCCCGTCCAGGCCCTTGAGAAGCCGCCCGTCTTGATAACCATTCTCGCTCAGAGAACGCAGGCAGAACCATTAGCGTCACTGTATCGGGATCTGGAGAGCTTGATCAAACGGCCAGGCATAATCTCGGCCAGCATCGCTCCCGGGTTTGCCTATGCAGATGTTGAAGAAATGGGGCCTGCATTCTTGGTGGTGACGGACGGGGATGAGGAACTGGCACGCCGGGAAGCGCGGGCGCTGGCCCTACGCGCATGGGAACGACGTGAGGAATGGAACATAACAGGGACGCCGGTCTCCGAAACCGTAAAGGAGATAGGGCAGCGACAACGGACGCCGACCACCCTGCTCGATGTGGGCGACAACGTGGGCGGAGGCAGCCCGGGCGACAGCACGGTGATTCTCGACGCACTTCAAAAGGCTGGCATACACAATTTTCTGGTGGTCCTGTATGACCCGAAAGCTGTTCAGGCCTGCCTCAGTGCCGGGGTTGGGCAGAACATCTCACTCGAGGTTGGCGGGAAAACTGACAACTTACACGGCCGGCCGGTACCCATCTCGGGTCGCATTCGTTTGCTCCACGACGGATATTTTGAGGAGTACAAGGTGCGACATGGGGGCAAGCTTCGGAACAACCAAGGTTTGACAGCCGTCGTCGAGAGCCCTGAAGGTGACACCATTGTTCTTACTTCTTTGCGCATGGCGCCCTTTAGCCTTGAACAGGTCCGAAGTCTGGGCATCAAGCCGGAATTAAAACGAGTGCTAGTGGCAAAGGGAGCGGTTGCTCCTCGCGCGGCCTACGAAGAAGTTTCGGCGCATATCATCGAGGTTGATACGCCGGGAATCACGGCGGCAAATTCCGGCAACTTTATCTATCACTATAGACCGAAACCTATGTTCCCCTTCGAACGAGATGTGGGATACAAGTAGGGAATTGGGTCTCACCCGTCCCCGTCGGCTGACGGGCTGGTGAAAACGCCGGCATCGGAACACCCTCTCTCCGGGGGCTGAATGCACCCACCCCCGGTGTCCAGCAAGCGATATGGGTAAAGATCTGCCCCAAGGGAGAGGGCTGTTTCTTCACTGCTGGCCTAGAGTATTCCACCAAGGTTAAGGATACCGACTGTCGCCAGCAGCACGAACACTGCTGCAATAAGCAGCCGGCGTGTGTGTTGGGAGGTGTCTCTCCACTCGCCCATGATGAGGCCTGCCACGTTAGAAGCCACCACCGTGGCAGCAACGAAGAGTGCCCAGCCCACTGATGTACCATACCTGCCCATGACCGTCGCGCCCCTCCCGTAGCCGATGAAGGCTCCGAGCGAAAGCACCGCCATGACAGTCGCGAACGTTGCTTCTCGCGGCCAACCCTTGGCCAGAAATCGTGACCAGCCGCGATTGCGGAATAGAAGGTAGGAGCAATAGACCAGGTTTGGAATGAAGCCGGCTCCGAATACGAGGGTCCAGACCACAAATGTTGAGGTCGTGGAACTCCCGCCTAAGGCGAGGCTCTTGCGAATAATTTCACCACTGAAAGCGAAACCGAGATTGATGCTTGACCCGAAAACACCGGTGAAAATGCAGATCGCGAGCCCTGTGCCGAAGCCCCAAGGATAGACATGAGCTTCAGAAGCAAGCCTCTCCTGCTCTTTTTCTCTCCGGTAACCGGCCATGCCATAAAGAACAACGCCTGCAAGCAAGATGGGCAAGCTCACTAAAAGCAGAATACCCTTGGTGCGAAGCAGATCCGAAGGTTGTAAGACCAACAGCGGGACTAGAGCGCCAGTAACACAACTGACGCCCGACACCACGGAAACTGCGATGGAAATCCCCACCGACACTATACCTATGCCGTAGGCGACCTGCGCGAATCCCAAGATGAAACCGAAACCCAAGGGAAGCAAAAGGAGCCGGCTCGGTGTGCCCGAGCAGAGGGCCCGGAGCTGAGGGACAAATCCAATCGCCAGCATCCAGGGCAGAATCACCATCGAAAGAAGCGCATAAAGCAGCCAGGTGTTCTCCCATCGCCAACGCCGGGAATACTTCAGCGGTATTGCAAAGACTCCATAAGCGACCCCGCTCAATAATATTGTTCCCATCCCCAGCCAGAATGATTGAGCCACCGTTTTATTCCTTCTCTACTTTAACCGGTTCAAGAGCTCGATGGCTTTGTCGGCCATCTTTTCGCCGCTGCCCGGGGCAAGGGGCGTGGAAGTAGGTTCGTAACCGCCCTCCTCGAAACCCCTCTGGGTGGGGATGTATCCGAGCTCGCCATTCGCCAGCTCGACTATGAAAGTATATGGGAACGGAGACTCTTTCTGAATCCTCAGCCCGAGCTCGACGAAATATTCGCCCGGGATACCCACGAAGGCAACCGGTCCAACGGTCAAAACCTGTATTTCCGCCTGAAGAGCTTGCCCCTTCCGCTTATAAACATGCATAACCTTTTCGGCCTTAACTCGGTCCAACGTGAAGTCCACGCCCATAGGAGGAGGTTGAGCAACAATTTTTTCGGATTCTTTCACCTCTTGCTCCGTGATCTCGTGGAGGGGGAGTTGGATGGTTTCGGAGACCGCTTTGACACGAACGGAATCCAGCGCCTGAAGGTGCGTGTAAGCTTTGACGACGTCACCTGCCAGCGTTTCTCCCAGCTTCTGCGCAGTTTCGAAACCTCGTTGCGGGCCGGGCCGCTGCACGTCCCAGTGATTAATGTCCCCAGCCGCGCCAATGGTGAAAGTGGTAAGCATGTCGGCCCCTTTCACCTCTGCCAGGGTCCGGGCCAGGTAATACGCATAGTCCGAAGAAATCCAGGTCCCACCGACAGTATCCAAATGCATCGCGTAATTTACCCAAGTCATCATCGGGTTGTGCTTTTCGTCCTCAGCGAAGAGCACACCGACTCGGGGATCGATAGGACCGACCGGCCGCACAACTTTGGGATTCAGAAACCCGGGATTCGTCTGAACGGTGCCGTCTTTCATGAGATAGCGGCGATTGTGGGCCAGGACGGGTTCCTGCTCGGTGGCAACCCAAAGGAGCGCTTGCTGCTTCTTGCCTTCCGCAGTAAGGACGCTGTCTGCGATCCAATGTCCCAAATTGCTGACGTAATTTGGAACTGGCTCGGGGCCAGTATGCGTGTGCGTGGCGCTAATCAGAATATGATCTGCTGGAATTTTAAAGCGGGCGCTGATCTGCCGGCGCGCCTCTTCCGCCGCTTCCCTGGGGAGCCCCACGAGGTCGCATGCAACCAACACGATCTGATCGTGCCCATCATCGATCACCAACGCTTTAGCGTGGAGATCATCATGCACGCCGTCCGGCATGCGAGGGTAATAATACCCCACCAACGGTATATCCAAGAAGGGAGTGATCGTTTCGCTGGCAACGCCGATCTTGAGGCCCGGCGCTGCGCCGCGGGCCGACTGGGTACGCCACACTACGAGGCCGCAGGCGAGAATCAAAACACAAACAATGGCAAACCGTTTCATAGCTACTCCTTCAGTTTCTGACCCGCGTTTTCCAAACTCGCTGGCGCGTCTACTTTGACATCGGCGCCCGGAGCTTGTTGTTTAGCTCGTTTGCGAGCTGTCCCCCAGCAGGTCAGTTAATAAGAACAAGGGTTCGCCAGGTTCGACCGCCGGGAACGCTCTGATCATCGCGACTACTCCGTCGGTTGGGGCGAGGTAGGTTTCAATCGTTTTCCCTAGTAGGTCGCAAAGATACCCCAGCCTGTCCCCAGCGCGGACCCTTTGGAATAAGGTGGCCGATGTCACTAAGAAGCCGCGCTGACTGGCCACAAAACCTTTATCAATGTCCCCGGCGCCGTATAGATGCCACTCTACCGGGTTAGTTCGAAGCGGGCCGGATATGATGTTTAAATGACGCAACAGATTAAAAACGCCCTCTACAAATATTTCGAGATCTGCGGGGTCGATGCGGCCCGCCCCATGCGCCTCAGTGTACAGCCAAGGGATATTTTTTTGGGCCGCGAACGTTATGGTGCGGCCCGGCGCAGTTCCGGGATGTCCCCAGAGGACCTTTGCACCGAAGGCATACGCCGCGTCCCGAGAACGCACATCCCCGGCGTCATAACCGATCATCGTGGGCATCAGCAACTTGACTCCAGCACTATGCAGATCCAGATACAGGTCGGCATGCGCAATAATCGAAGCCGCCATATGATACGCAATCGCGGCGGTAGGGCCAGCTTCCAAACTCCCGGGAAAAACACGTGCGAGATTGCCGCCGTCGAGCGGACTCGACCGGGTGCCGTTCCAGAATGCGGGTGGGTTTGACACGGGCACGGAAAGGAAGTCTCCGCTCAGGTTCGCGGGGTCGAGTGCGTGGTACACATCATATATGGTTCGGACCCCTTCGTATTCGTCGCCGTGCACGGCTGCCGATACCACAAGTCTTTTTCCCGGCCGACTTCCACGGACCAGCAAAACCGGCAATTCGATATTACTGGCGGCCGGCCCCAATTCGAGGTAAAGCGTGTATTTCCCACCTCGATCGAACTTTTCCGGATTAAAGTCTGCAGGTTTCATGACGCCATCTCCAAGGAAGAATCTCATGCGACGAAGAAAAGCTTCACCACAGAGCGCACAGAGACCACAGAGAAAACTCTTTCAGCTCTACTCTGCGGACGCTGTGGCCTCTGTGGTGAGTACCCTCGTCCGGGGCCCTACAAGGCGCGGATAGCCTGCTTGACCCAGTTCATATGGAACTTTTCCAGGAGACCAAAGTTGTAATAGGAGATTCCGTTCACCCCCGCGTTGACGACCGCGTCTGTCATGCGGACGACTTCCTTCGCTCGGTCGGCGTCGGGATAGCCTGGTCTCACCGCAAAGTAAACCTCTGGTATATTCCCGGTAGCACGGCGAATCTTCCGTACGATTCCAGGCGCATCGGCCAACTTACGGTGGTAGAACAACACCTCGATGGCGTCCATATGCGACCCAACCTGGAGCAAATCCAACCCCCTCATGTAATTCAGCCGCTGCTCTTGATCGATGACAATATAGATTGCCCTTTTATCATGAGCTTTCAGCGTCCCAGTAACTTCGGCGAAGCAGTTGGCCAGCACCTCAAAGCGCATCTGGAGATACTCTGCCAGGCCGGGGATAGTGGCAATTTCGGATTCGAGCGCTCTCTCCTGCCGGTGTTTCCCATCAAAGTATTGTTCGATCCAACCCTTGGTTAGTTTGGCAACAGCTCCCCCTTTAACGTGCCGCTGCTTCGCCTGCAACAAACATGCCGGACAAAAGCAGATGGACATGAGGAGATCTGCGAAAGGCGTCAGCTTCGTCCCCTCCTTTTCCAGAAAAGAATAATGGTGAAAAGGAGTGAAGTCAAAACACTCGAACTCTACTGCCTGTATGGGGTATGCGGCGAGATTCTGAGCCAGGGCACGCATATAATCCATGACTGCCGGCTGTGAAGGACACAGTGAGTGGAGGTAGTGGTCTCCGAAAACGTTTTGCGTCGTGCACTCAGGATATGTGGCTCCCAAATACGAATTGTGGAGAAAAACACTCCAGGCCGTGGTCCCTATTCCACGTTTCTCACAAGCAGTCACGATGTCTTTCCAGTAATCACGCTCGGCAACGAGCCGGCTGACTCTGGGCTTCATCTTTGTCTTATCAAAGAATCCACCCGAAGGTTTGAAGTAGATTGCCCCCTCTTCGATAAAATATACGTGATTTTTCCGATTGTGAGGGTTAAGCGACTTCCCCCCGTGATAGGTTGATGCCATCGAGATGTTATTCAATCCCGCATCCTTGACCAAATGAGCGAAGGAATTAATCCCTTCGTCAAGAACATCCCACATGTAGCAATACAACGATAAATACTTAGGTATTGAATTTGATTTTTGCATCGAAATCACCGCAGATTCTCCTTTCTTCATTGTGCTTGCCGGCGGATACCCGAATGACTGCTATGGCGAGTATAAACGCCGCCACAAAACTCGGCTGGCTCATCCAGCGACGGCCGCGCGCATTATTAACTCGTTGATGAACAGTTGTGTGATTCCGGACGGAGGTAAGATCCGTATGTCGTACCCAGGGACCGCAACCGCGCAGTCACCGATGCTGCAATGTTGATCTATAACGATATCCCCAAACTGTTTAAAATCGACTTCGTCAGATAGAGGAGCAACCATTCGGACTACCTTTGCTCCCGCCTGCCGTACAGCACACCGTAAATCAAGCGCAAAGCCTAGCTCACAAAGTGGGGTGCGTCAAGCATTAATTGGGGTGATGTCAAGCCCCGATAGAAATGTCCCCATCCTTAACCCAATAGAAATGTCCTCTTTTTCGGTTTTGTCTTTCACGTACTTTGTCTCTCCCTTTGTTTCTGCTGGAGTGGTGAGTTACGCCGTTGGTCTCGGCCGGAGCGAAGCCCTGCGGAGCCCGAAGGGCGGAGCGTCTAGGGCGAAGCGGAGGCCGAGACCAACGGCGTGCGGTCAGTCCACGGGCCCATCCGCCAGGGATGGTGCGGCCCTGGTTTCCACTTCTTCTTCGTCGCCTCCATGGCCACTGGAAGTTCGTCCTCTTGCTTTCTCGGGAGCGGGCGTGCTGGGATCTCTTGCCAGCTGAGCTTCTGCCCTCGGTAGTGAATCTCGATCCTCCCATCCTCCCACTCGCATAACCTCACCTTGCTCTTTGCTGGCGCGTGATGCAGGCGCTGCCGCTCCACCTGATAGAAGCGGTTCTCATCGCGTACCACCCAATCGTTGCTCAGCGCTCTCTCCCTCTCCAGCCGGAAAATGCTGTCCAGTTTCCGCACCCCAGGGCTGGGCAAGTGAAAGTCCTGCGGGGCTGCCGGCCGTACCGCGAAACGCGTGTTGTGCTCCTCACAGTATTTCTCCTGTAAGTATCGATTGGCATCCTCTAGGCTCGTTATGTTTCGTACGCGAAGCTTCTTTACCAGGCGGTCCTGATGCGTCCCGTGGTTCCTCTCCACCCGCCCCTTGGCCTGCGGCGAACTGGCCGCGATGATCTCAATCCCCAATTGACGGCACATGCGTCCGAACTGCGTCACAGGCTCTTCTCCTCGCATCCGCTCCTGCGCGCTGGGCTCTCGCACGTACACGTTCTTCCAGTCCGTGTACAACGCCTGCGGCACTCCGTAGCACTCCATCCACGCCTCCAACACTCCCACCGCCGCCCAGATCGTCTCTTCCTTGCCCATCCGGCACAGCGTCGTACCCGTCGCGTCATCCACCATGTTCATCAGACAACCCCGCGGACCTCGCCCTTCTAGCCAATCATGGAAACTTCCATCCAACTGCACCAACTCCCCAAAATGCGCTTTCCGCTCCCGCCTTCGCCGATGCGCTCGCCCTCTCCGCTCCCGGCTCCATAATCCTGCCTCCAGCATCCACTGCCGCAACGTCTCCACCCCGATTGCGACATGATCGTCTTGCTCCAAGTGCTCCGCCGCCAGCGTGGGACCGAAACGCTCGCCGGGCTCTCCACCGTACTTCTTCCCTATCAGCCCCAAGACCCGTCGCTGCAAACTCTTCGGCTTGGCATGGTTCGACGCCCGCCCCACGTTGCCATGCATCAGCCCCCTTGTCCCCTTCACTCGATAACGCTTCCACAATCGCCTCGCCTGCCGATAGCTCACTCCCATGCGCTCGGCAGCTTGCACCAAAGTCCAACCCTTCCCCGCCACCTGTGACAACACCGCCCCTCGCCTCAACTCCCGCTCATCCATCCTCGTCCTCTTCACTGTGGCCTCCTCAGAGGCCATGAGTTTAGGGGACATTTCTATCGGTGACAGAAGGGGACATTATCATCGGGGCACAACAGCATTAATTGGGGTGATCGCGACCCGCTGGAGGACTTTCCCTTCGCTCTCGAGCCCCGCCGCACCACGCGGATCGAGTTGACGATTCACAATCCAGCCGACGCGACAGCGGGAGTCTATGTGGGAGGGCCGGCACATCCGGCTCTCTTAGTCCGTTGTCAGTACCGGAGGCCCGGCTGGGCCCTCTCAGTCAACGTGGAACACCTCTTTCATATCGGCCCACCATTCCCCTTCGGCGCGGGTGGGGATCGGCTGCTGCAACGGCTTCATGATAGCCCACCATTCCTGTGTCGTGGGGTCCGCAGCCATCTTCGCCATGTCAGCCTCGAAGGCGTCGCCTATATATTCGAAATAAGCAAAGAGCGTATTGTCTTTGTAGAATATTGAGTAGTTGCGAATGTTGCAGTCGTAGATGGTCTTTAAAACTCCCGGCCAGACCTTCGCATGGTGCTCAACGTACATATCGTAGGCTCCCGGTTTCAGTCCGATGATCTGTCCATACCGCTTAAGCTTTGGCGCTTGCATAAGTTTGTTGGCTCCTTCTTGTAGCGGCGGCTTTACGCCGCCACCCCGCGTCGGGAACGGACGAGCTATGGCGATATAAAATCGCCGCTACAGCTTCTTAATGGTACAGTTGTCGATAAAATTCCAATCGAACTCAACCCCGATCCCCGGCGTCTCGGGAGGGTGCGCGTAGCCTTCGGCGTCAATCTGCAATGGGCTTCTCATTCCAAAGTCCATATAGGAGAGGGGGTACAAAAGTTCGAAGAACTCGGAGTTGGAAATGGCGCAGCAGCAGTGCAGGTTCACCACTTCCAGCGGGTGGTAGATGGCGGTGTGCAGCTCACACTTCACCCCGAAGGACTCCGCCAAGTGGGCCGTCTTCATGACCGGCGTAATACCCCCCTTCCAGGACACATCAGTGCGGACCATGTCCACCACCCCCGTGGCGATGCAGTCCGCGGTGGAGTAGTGCGAGCCGGCAAGCACCTCGGTGCCGATGATGGGGATGTCCAGCTTGGCAGTCAGCATTCGCAGTCCGTGGAAATCGACGTCGAAGAGGGGTTCCTCCAACCAATAGAAATTGAGCCGCTCGAGCTCGCGCCCCACCCGCAAAGCCTCTTCGTGGGAGTAAGCCGCCACCGGGTCGGCCATCAGCTTGAAATCCGGGCCGACAGCTTCCCGGCAGGCCCGGTACGCCCTCAGATCGAAGTCAACCTTTCCAGGGGGATGAAGCTTGTAGGCGTGCCAGCCCCTGTTCTTAACCTCCAGCGCCTGCCGGGCATAGTCTTCGGGCGCCGGCAGCACGAAGGAGCTCGCGTAGGTGGGCGCCTTGTCCCTGTACATGCCAAGCAGTTTGTAGAGTGGCAGCCCCGCCATCTGGGCGGCGATGTCGTAAAGGCAGATGTCAAAGGGGCCGTAAGAATAAATCGGAACGTGGTTCCACCAGCGGTCGTACGTGCGGAAGTCTTGCCAGTGTTTTTCCCGCGCCAGCGGGTCTTTGCCCAGGAAGAAGGGCTTTAGCGCCGAGGCTGCAATCTCTCCGGCCATCCCGGCGCCGCGTCCCGCAAATCCAAAGGAATTCGCCTCGATCCCCGTGTCGGTCTTCATTGAAATGACGAGGAAATCAAATGTCGATCTTCCTCCCATGCGCATTTCCGAGTCGGACATGGCCGCGCGGGTGTTGTGGCATACACGAATCTCTATTGAGTTTATAGTCATATCAGTTATAGACGCATTCTTTCGCCGCGTCGGCCATCACCTGGAGATGCTCGACCGGCGTATCGAAGAAGTGATCGCTTACCGAGCAGACGTAGCCTCCGTCCTGCCCGACCTTCTCGAAGAGCGTGCACACGGTTTGCCGGATGTTTTCGGCCGGCCCTGCGGTGAGCACGTTGAACTGGTCAAGCCCGCCAATCACGGCGAGCCTGTTACCCACTTTTTGCTTGAATTCCCAGGGTTCCTGATTTCCACCAATGCTCGTCGGGGCCAGCGTCTCTGAAATGTCCGCGCCATTGGCGACAATCAATTCCTCGATTCCTCGCGTCCCGCCGCAAGTGTGGTAGGCCACCAGGAATCCGAGGTCGTGCAGGGCGTCATGCATTTTGCGGTCGTAAGGCGTGCAGAACTCCCTGTGCAATTTGGGAGAAATGACCGTGGACGAACCCGCTCCACCGCCCGTCTCAACCAGGTCAAACTTGGCTCCTTTCATCGATTCGATGAAGCGGAGCTTCTTATGGAGAAGAATAGTCAGCAAACGATGAACCCAGTCCGGTTTGTCCATACAGCGCATGATGAGTTCGGTGACGTCCATGAGGCAACAGGCGTGTTGCCAGCAGCCGCCCTGGTCTCCCCAAACAAACCCGCGCAGAATGCCCTTGTCGCCGACTTCATCGTAGAGGGTCTGCACCGGGGCCAGATCCAGTTTCCCCACCGGCAAATACTTGTCAATGATCTCGATGTCTTCATCGCGTTTAACCATGTATTCGGTGATCCAGGTCGTCTTCCGGTCGCCACGAGTCTTATAGGTCAGCATCCCCTCCGGGGTTTGAATCGCATGATTGGCCATTCGGTTGTCGGGGTCGTTGCTGACCGCGGTAACTTCATCGTGCCATTCCGGAGTGGAGAATTTAGTGAAATCATAATCAACCAGGGCGCTTTGACCCACATCGCCGAAATACTGGATCTGCGCATCCATGCCGAATTTCTGGAAGGCCTCCAGCGCCGAAATACCATTCAGGAAGTATTTGAGATGGTAGGCCTGCCATTGGTGGACTGAAATCGGCAGCCGGTCCGGCTTCCCCTTATGAAGTGCCGTCATGAGTCTTTCTTTAGAATCCATAAAAACCTCCAGCTTTGGAGTGCGGTAGCTTGCTGCCGCTTTCTTGCAGGCCAGCTTGCTGGCCTGGATGACGTTCCGTGCCGAGATGACCGCGAGCAAGCTCGCGGCACAAGAGCGGTCCCGCACGCGGGACCGCACTCCAAAGCGCTTCCGCCACTACTTTAAATCGGGAAGGTCGTACTCCCCCAAGCGGAGTGGGTATTTCCCGTACTCACGCACCAGCTTGACCACGTAGTCGTAGTTCTGTCCGGACACGTTGCTGGGCACGGAGTGGTCCGACTGGAAGATGTACCCGCCGCCTTTGGCCGCGTTCAACTTGGTCAGGACGGTCCGCTTCAGGTCTTCCGGGCTTCCCTCCGCCCACTGGATCACATCCATGTTTCCACAGAACGCGATGCGGTGGCCGTATTTCCGCCGCAATTCGACCACGTCCATACCGGCCTTGGCCTCCAACGGGTTGTAAGCGTCCACGCCCACTTCGATAAAGTCTTCGAAAATCCTCTGCACATTTCCGCAGCCGTGATAGATCACCGGCAACCCGCATAGGTGGCATTCCTCCACCAGGGCTTTCACGCCGGGTTTGAAGTACTGGCGCCAATAGTTGGGGGAGAAGAAAAGGCCTTGCTTGTAGGCCACGTCTCCCCAGATGACTATTCCGTCCAGCAGGCCGTCGGCTGCCCTGATTTGGGCCTTAAGGAGTTCCAGGGAGAAGGGATTGATTCTCTCCACAAACTTTCCCACTTCTTCAGGATGCAGCCCAATCCATAGCATCACATGTTCCGTGCCGAGGATGCGCCACAGCATCTCCTGGCCTTCGCAGACGCTGCCGTAAACGGGGATATCCGGATAGTTCTTCTTCACACTGTCGATCCAGGCAGGAGAATTTCGCTCAAAACCATCACCGACGCCTGCAATCTGGTTGTCACCGGCTTTGAAGAAGCGCCGCTCATCCCAAGGATCATCGAATTGAAACGCCTGCATCTTTTCGACCGTATCGGTATCGAACCTGAGGTAGGCTGGCATGGGATAAGCCAGGCGCTTTTGGAGCACCGCTTCGAACCCCGTGCGGACTACCACCTCTTCCTCATTTTCCTTGAGGACTTCAAACTGCTTGATGTGAGGATCCAGGTTGGGGATGGTGACCACCCAATCGAGATCGTAGTACTTATAAACATCGGTGTCGGGAGCAAGCCCAAGGTCCTTACGCCATCGCGCCAGAAAGCTGCCCCAAAAAAAGTCGCTGATGGGGACCCGATCCACCTCCTGATGGTGCAACGTCTTGTTCATGCGCGCCAACTTCGCCTTGCAGTTTGCTGTTCTTTCCATGATGGCTTCTTCCCCTAGCGGAACCTCTGATTCCACCTTGACTATTCCGCTTGACCCTGCCAGCGAGACGGGTCGCGGTATTTTACAGTTCGCAGGTGCTCGCAATAGAGCGCCAGCTCACCCTCGTTCTTGAAGACTTCATAACAGGATCTGACCAAGCCCCTCTCTTTGTTCTTTGGCCGTTTCTCCAGGTTGGTCCGAATGGTGTAAATGGTGTCGCCAATAAAGACCGGCCGTATGAAGCGCAGCTTGTCATACCCGTAGCTGAAGGCGTTCACACAATTTGTACCCACCAGTCCCAGCCCGTAGCTGAAAACCATGGCCCCGGCAACCAGGCGTTTGCCAAACACCCCTTCCGTGCTGGCGAAGATCTGATCGCCCACGTAAGGGTGCATATCGAGGATGAGGGCGTTGAAGAGCATGCTTTCGCCTTCCGAGATGGTGCGCCGGATGGAGCGGATCTTGTGGCCGATCTCGAAATCTTCGTAAAACCAGTTCTCGGCATTCCAGATCGGGATTTCGGAGTGCTTGGTGGGGTCGGGATTGGGATTCACGGGTTAAGTCTCCGGGATGAAATCTGAGCTCCTCGGTCTATAAGCGCCAGCGCATGAAGCAGTCTGGCCTCTCACTTTGTCACAGCGAAGGCCCTCAAATCAAGCTGGCAATCTTTCCGGTGCTGTCCTAATTTGAACGTAGCGCCGCCATCTTGGCGGCTCGGTGCCGGCTGGAAGCCGGCGCTACGTCTGAAATTGGGACAGTACCATCTATCCGGTGGTGGCTCAGATTGGCGTGGCGTGGCCCCCGCCTTGCGGGGTCGGCAAATTGGGGCTGAGCCGGTCCCGCTGCGCGGGACCGGCGCTACAAGACCCAACGGGGTTAAAAATCTACGGGCAACGATTAAAGTTCGGCTGCGGCTCCACCCACACCTTGGTCCTACCACCTACTAACTACCTTTCTTTTCATCAACATTCCCGCCTTAAGCCGATAAGTATATTTGTTTTCTATAACATTCCCGCTTTGCGCTCATTTGTTTTACAACGGTCCTTTGTTTTCATAGACATTCGCGCGTCGTTCGTTCACTTTTTAGACCTAAGGGAATCCACTGTTCACCATCCATAATTGCCTCTCCTGCCCATCGTTTTTTCGTCTCCTTGCTCCTGAACCCTGAATTCAGCCTAAAGGAGCATAGTATTCTAGCCTATCTTCTTGTGAATGTCAAGAGACATGTCGTCGCGGTGGTGTCCTGGTTTGGCGCCGGCAAGCGTAGCGCAAACCTCCGTCCCGCCTTGGCGGGAGGTCCGCGGTGCTTCCTCGCTGGACTACAAATCCCGAATTTCTTTTCGCGCCGCGAAGATTTTTCCTCCTCTCAGCAGTGCCCCCGTGTCCTCCGTGGCCAGAAGAGTCCCGCAGGCACGGGATCACTGAGATGCTCCGTGTGCTCTGTGTTAAGGCTTGAAAGGCACGGAGGACACAGAGAGCCTCGTCTTGGTTGCGGGCAACGGCCGCGCTGGGTTGAAGCATTGCGCGCGGAGGTGGTCGCTTGTATATTACCTTTTGGTCGGAAAACGAAAATGGAAATCCGGAACGAACGGGAGGACATCGATGCGCGTTGTGGTGATTGGTGGGACGGGTCATGTGGGTACGTTTCTCATTCCGCGACTGATTCGCGAGAGCTACGAGGTGGTTTGCATCCACCGAGGAGGAAGCAAGCCATACCTGCCTGATCCCGCATGGAAGAAAGTGCAGCACGTCACCATGGACCGCCAGGCCGAGGATGCGGCAGGGACGTTCGGATTGAGCGTGAGCAGGCTCAAGCCCGACATCGTCATTGACATGATCTGTTTTGATCCGGCGGCCGCCCGGCAGTTGGTCGAGGCCTTGCGCGGAAAGGTGCGCCATTTCCTCAGTTGCAGTACCATCTGGGTCCACGGCTATCCCGTGACCGCTGCCATCACGGAGGACTCGCCGCGTCGTCCGTTTGGAGACTACGGCATCAAGAAAGCGCAACTCGAAGCCTATCTCATCGAAGAAGCCCAGGTCCACGGTTTCCCGGCAACCTCCGTGCTCCCCGGTCACATCGTGGGACCGGGTTGGGTGCCATTGGACCCATTGGGCACATGGAGCCTGGACGTGTACGGGAAACTCGCCCGGGGAGAAGAACTGCTGATGCCGCACCAGGGCCTGGAGACGTTCCATCACGTTCATGCGGACGACGTGGCGCAAGCCTTCATGAAGGCGATTGCCAACCGGAATGCCTCTGTGGGCGAGAGCTTCCATTCCGTCTCGCCCGCGGCGATGACGATGCGGGGTTACGCGGAATCTCTGGCCGCATGGTTTGGGCAGCCCGCGCGGCTGCGATTTGTCCCTTGGGAGGAGTACCGAGCCACAGTCTCTGCCAAAGACGCGCAAAATACCTGGGACCATCTGACTCATTGCTCGAATTGCAGCATCGCCAAGGCCCAAAAGCTGCTTGATTATCAACCACGTTACAGCTCGATGGAAGCTGTCTGGGAGTCACTCACCTGGCTGATCGAACATGGCCAGCTTAAGGTGGAAAAGCAAGCGTAGGGCAGACCTGATTCGAGAGGAAGGATCGCCTCTCCTTTTAGCGATTTTCGAGGCTGCGCAGAAAAGCTCGGGCGCTATCGGTGTCCCATGTTGCTGCGCCAATGTGTTGGAAGACGACCACGCCCTGCCGGTCCAGGATGTAGTTGGCAGGGATGGGGACGGCGGGCATGTCCGGCGCACCTCCGTTCGCGAGGTAGATGGGCAAATCGATGGGGTGCTTGCGGAGGAATTCTCGAACGTGCGCCTCGTCATCCCGGGCGGCCAGCAGGAAGGCGACGTTCTCGTTTCGGAGTGAGTCGGCCAGACGCTTGACCCCGGCCATCTCATTAACGCAAGGGCCGCAGTACGTTGCCCAAAAGTCGAGAAATACCACCTTCCCCTTGAAGTCACCGAGCGCTACGGGCTTTCCGGCAAGGCTCTTCAACTGCCAGCCGTCGTGCGGACCGCTGCTGAGTCCGGGCAACCAGGGCTGCGGCAGGTGCGCAGACATTTGTGAATTCACGATGTTTTCCAAACCTTGCTGAAGAAAAGGCAGAAGCAGGCGCGGCTGCGAGCTCAGGAAATATTCATTCGTGTAATGCCTGCCCCAGATATCCAGAACAAGCAACGCCACTGCTGCCCCTGCCCCGAGACCCATTAAAAAACTCTTGGTCGAGAAGCTCATTGAACCCTCCTTGTATGAAAGAGAAATCCGGATTATGCCGGGACGCGGGCGCGCGTGTGGCTGCGTAAGTGCCTTATCGCCACGAGGAGGAGCCCGACTAGACTGAATAGAATCACGGCCAGCCAGAAATAAAATGCAAAGTTCAGGGGGTGGTGAAACCCGTAGGGATCCCAGCCGGGAGGCCTTGGCACGACCGGCAGGTCGTGAGTGTGAGCTAGAAAGCTGCGGAGGCTGTCAATGCCGCTGCTATTGACCTTGACGATGCGACTGAGATCCTCCGCGTAGGGGCCGCTCATATCGCCCTTGAGGACACGATCGAAAAGATCCGCGTAGCGGGGGTCCCTATCGAGTTTGAGGATGCGATCCAGGATCTCCGCGTAAGGGCGGTAGGTGACGTAGAGCATCGCGGAGGAGAGAAACAAACCCACCGAGCCCGTCAAAACGAGCCTCGCAGCCAGACGCTTGGCGCGCAGACCATTTGGCCCCGTGCCCTTCCGCCGCAGGATGAATATGGATGCGGCAATCGCCAGGCACCCCGCGAAGATGAGCATCATCAGCACCGAATGCAGTCACTAGCAAAGCGTCCCATTGGGCAAAATCCTGCGCGCCTACATCCTGCCACAGCCGTTCTGGAAGTGTCCGGCTTGGGTCGAACCTGGTCGCAAGGTAAGTGAATTGCGCGGCCTCGGTGTGATTCCCGTCCCTCTCGGAAACTTCTTGGAGTTTCTGGTAGGCGGTGCTTTGTAGGGTTGTGCCCAGCCAATGTTCCATATCGGCGTGTGAATGAGAATCAATCACCTGGCCGTAACGTGCCACACCCCAATATTTCTCGATCGCGCCCTTTTTATCACCTTTGGCTTCGAGCTCTTTCCCGGATTGAATAAGGAATTTTGCGTAGTTCCGAGAATCCCAGAAAGTGTATGTAGGTACGGACTGCTCGTCTCCCAACATGAGCTGACCCGGATCGTGCAGACCGTACCTGGGCACGACCTTGCCCTGCAAGGCTTCGATACGGTCTAGATAATCGTCGAATTTCGCAGAGTGGAACGCGGCCGCCATGGCGCTCAGCCACGCCGGGTCTTTCGCATTTCCGTGCGACGCGACATCTTCGCGACCCACATGAAGGATGTCATTACTTTCCGCGATAATCATGTGGAGGAGGGCATTCTGCGGATCGAGCTGCTCCAGCATGGGGACCCACTGGCTGATCTCGGGAAGCGTGGGGTGGCGCACTGCGACAACCGCGTAGACCCAAAGAAAGTTCGGGTTCAGGCGGACGGCTTCTTCCGCCAAGCGAGCACTTTCGCGGTCATCCCGAAGACGCACGGCGCAGAAGGCTACCCCCTCCGCATCGTGCTTGTCCTCAGCCCGCCGGGCGAGATCGCGCAAGCTGGACTGGTCATCCGATGGGCTCAAATGGAACACCCAGTGCCACGGCGCGAGCGAAAGTTGAAACGCCTGGCGAAATGCGGGAGCAACGAATAGAAGCAGCACTGCAAGAATGCATCCGCCGGTGGTGATGAGGGCAGCCTTGCGCATGGAAACCTCCTTGGCGAAGAGCCCTCCCTGGGGCGTGATGGCCTGCCCGGAGTTGCCAGGAATGAAAAGAGAGATGAGGGCGTGTTTGGCAAGGACGCCGGCGCCGCCGAGCGCCCAGCCGAGCGCCGCCCAAGGGCCTTCCACGTACATCAGTTCCGCCAGCATCGCCTGGCCCCAGTGGCGGGTGCAGCGGGGCGCAATGCGAATCGAGGCTTCAAGGAGCAATCTTGCCGAGTGATGCAGGTGTGCATCAAGCATGACCGTTATCCTTTGCTCAAGGCGGGCCGCCGCGTCACCAAGGGCGGGCGAGCCTCAGCCAATTTGGCGCGAGCCAATTCCAATCCGTCGGGCGTCAACATGTAGGTGTGCCGCGGAGGTACACCTTGCTCCGTAACCACCCAGCGAGCCACTAGCAGCTTGTGCTTTTCGAGGCGTATCAGAATGGGGTAAAGCGTTCCGGACGGAAGTGCCGTTTCGCGGCTCAGCTCGTAACCGTAGCGCCAGGCCGTGGGGCTCTCAACAAACTTTTCCAGAACCAGGAGAGTCTCGGGAGATATTCTCGGCGTCTTCATACCAGAAACTCTACATATATAGATTACTCGTGTCAAGTGGTTTTCAGCGCGGCAATTTCTTTTGACAATTGGCCAACGGCGCTGCTGCCCTGGTTGTAGGGGTACGGCTTGCCGCACCCTCTTCATTTTTATCGCGCGACCGATCCACAAAGGTACGGCAAGCCGTACCCCTACAACGAGGCAGTGCCCCGCGACCATTTTCAAGAATTGGATGTTACAGCACACTAGCGGGCGATAGAACTTAGCCCAGGGCGCAAGAAGCCGTGAAATAATCCCTGGATGGGCAAAAGCACTTCACGCAAAGTAGCAAAGTCGCAGAAGGCGCAAAGAAAACAATGCAGTTGTTCTTTGCGAGTCTTTGTGCCTTAGCGTCTTTGCGTGAGATTGTTTATTTTTTCACACCTTCGAAGCCCTGGGAATCCAAGCCCCAGCGCCGGCCAAGCACGTACTTTCCGAAAGAGCTATAGCATCTGTTGGTTT
This sequence comes from uncultured Acidobacteriota bacterium, assembly GCA_963832915.1. Lineage (GTDB taxonomy): Bacteria > Acidobacteriota > Terriglobia > UBA7540 > UBA7540 > CAVROP01. The sequence continues at coordinate 1,974 of CAWHWE010000013.1, read as the reverse complement.
TGCGCCAAAAAGCATTCCGGACATCAAACTCGTTGTCTGATGCGCCGTCCGCCTTTGAAGCCTGCGGGTTGAGGATGGCCATTTTGCCCTTGGATCCGGAAACGCGAAGCTGAGGGGTAGGGCGGACCCCCGTCGTTGGGGTCCGCGGTTCCTCAGTGGGAAAAACCGCAAATCTCCAAAACAGGGTCTGCCCTCGGGTTCGGAAGTCTGAATTTATGGAGGAACCGCGGACCTCAAAAACGGAGGTCCGCGCTACATCGGTCGCGCGGCGTAGAGCCGGCTGCTCAATCCCGGAGGACATTTTCCGGAGCCAGCTCGTAGCTGGCGGCTTCAGCCATGCTCCGGTCCTCCAAATCCGATGGCTTACTCATACCTCAGTGCCACCATGGGATCGACTCTCGCCGCTCGCCGCGCAGGCAGGTAACATGCGCCGAATGTCACGATTAACAGCAAGATCGTGACCGCAGCGTACGCAAGCGGATCAATCGGACGAACCCCATAGAGCAAGCTCTGGAGATAGCGTGTCAGGCCAAGTGCCGTGGCGATGCCAATCACCATGCCCAGCGCAACCAGCCGAATACCCCGCCAGAGAACAAGACCAAGCACCTCTACCGATGAGGCTCCCAGCGCCATGCGCACCCCCGCCTCGTGCGTGCGCCGCGCTACCTCGTGGGCAAGGAGTCCGTAGAGTCCGATGCAGGCTACCACCAGCGCAAGCAGAGCAAAGGCTCCTGAGAGCCACGCTACCAACCGTTCCTGGAATATCGTTCGGTCGATTTGCTCCGTTTGCGTCATAAGGTGAGAGACAGGTAGGTTCTTGTCCACGCTCCTCACCGCGCCGCGGATGGAAGGAAGTAGTGCCTTAGGGTCTGAAGCCGTGCGGATTTCAAATGTCCCGCCGCCAGCGGGAAATGGGAAGAAGAGGGTCGGTTCGATCCCCTCACGCAGGTTATACTTTGTATCGCCCACCACGCCGACAATTTCCACGCTGGGCGCCTTTCCTTCCGCCAGGCTGAGCAACTGGCCAACGGGGTTGTGCTCACCAAAGAAACGCCGCGCGAAGGTGTGATTCACAATGACAACTTTCGCTTCCTTCTCGGATGTGTCGAGGAAATCGCGCGGGTTGTACGTTCGCCCGGCAACCAGTGGGACGCGCATGGTCTCAAAGAAGTTTGGACCCACTTTGAGAACATCAACCTGGGGAGATTGGTCGGGTTCATTGGCGAAGTAAATAGGCTGCGTCCCGTACGCGCCACTCAGCAGAGGAAACGTCGAATACCCGACCGAAGCGACCCCAGGAATAGCGCTCAGACGCCGCTGCAATTCGGGGAAGAGACTCGCCAGCCGCTCGCCTTTGTAACCATTCAACTCGGGCTCCACGCTGAAGAGTGCGACGTTGTGCGCATCAAAGCCAATATTCATGGTTGAGAGGTTGATGAGGGTGCGCGCCAGCAGCGACGCGCCCACCAGGACGAGAATCGAAAGCGCCACTTGAGCGACGACAAGCACGCTGCCCACCCCGAATCTCCGGCCAATCAGGGCGGTCCCCGGAAGGCTGACGGCGCTTTCCTTCAGTGCTGGAGCCACGTCGATTCGAGTGGTACGCAGGGCCGGGGCAAGGCCGGAGAGGATTCCCGTGAGTAGGGCGATGGCCATCGTGAACCCGAGGACTCTCAAGTCGGGATGAACGTTGATCTCCAAGGGAAAATACCAGTTCGAGGTAAGAAAAGCGGCCAACGAACTCGCCCCCAGGTAGGCAAAGACGACACCGAGCAACCCACCCGCCGCCGCCATGATGAGGCTCTCCGTAAGAAGCTGGCGAATAATCCGCCCACGCGCCGCCCCCAGAGCAAAGCGCATGGCAAGTTCCTTTTCGCGCGCCGCAGCCCGCGCCAGTGTCAGGCTTGCCACGTTGGCACAGGCAATGAGCAGCACCAGCCCGACCGCTGCCATCAACAGAAAAAGTGCGTCCCC
>CAWHWE010000012.1:0-50315 GCA_963832915.1 uncultured Acidobacteriota bacterium | reverse complement strand
CCCTGAGGGCAGGGAGCTTGCGACGGACCCGCATCCTGGGTTATCTTATAGTTTCATCCCGACCGAAAGAGAGGCTCGGGGTCAGGGTGCAATACCACAAAGGAGAAAACCATGGGCATTCAGGGACTGAGTGTACGTCTGCTCTTCACCCTTCTGCTGGCGTCTCTATCGTTTGCTGCCCCTTTGTTTGCGGGCGCCAGCGTGTACAATTTCACCCTTCCTTCCATCGATGGCGAGCCCACTTCGCTTTCGAGTTACAAGGGCAAGGTTATCCTGCTGGTGAACGTCGCCAGCCGATGCGGTTTCACGCCGCAATATTCGGCTCTGGAGTCGCTTTATGAAAAATACAAGGACCAGGGCTTTGTAATTCTGGGGTTTCCTGCCAACAATTTTGGGGCGCAGGAGCCAGGCACAAATGCGGAGATCAAGAGCTTTTGCACGCTCAAGTACAACGTCACTTTTCCCATGTTTGCCAAGGTCTCGGTGAAAGGCGACGACACCACTCCTCTCTACCAATATCTCACCCAGCAGGCGAATCCCACCTTTGTCGGCGATATCAAGTGGAACTTCACCAAGTTCCTGGTGGATCGAAGCGGAAATGTCGTGGCACGCTTCGAATCAAAGGTGAAGCCGGACTCTCCCGAGGTGGTGGAAGCCATCGAAAAGCTGTTAAGGCAGTGACGAATCGAGGAGGAGTACCGGGGTGATTGGAACATTGAACAAAACCGTCTGGACGACCCGAGATCTTCTCGAGCGCCTGGAGCGCTGCGAGAGGTTCTTTGTTTTTGACGTACGCAACCGCGACGATTTCGGGCGGTTCCGAATCGAGGGCCGCGAGCCCCTGCCAGCGGTCAATGTTCCCTACTTCGAGATGCTTGAGTTGGGCGGCAAGGACGAGATGGTGGACTCAGTCGTCGCCTACGTCGAGCAGCACATGGCAAACCAGCTTCCCCACGCTTTGCCGATCCTCAGCGTGTGCGCCAAGGGAGACACTTCAGAGTACGTCGCGCAAGGGCTGCGCCGCCTCGGCTACGCCAGCGCCAACCTCAAGGGTGGAATGAAAGCCTGGGGTTTGCACTATGCGACCCGCGCCATCGTCGAAACTCCCTCTTTGGCCGTCTATCAGGTGAGTCGGCCGGCGCGCGGCTGTTTGAGTTACGTGGTGGCAAGCGCGGGGAAGGCGGTGGTGATCGACCCTCTTCGCCACCTCGCCCCCTACCTGGACCTGGTTCGCACCAAGGGCCTGACGATCGAAAGGGTGATCGACACCCACGCCCACGCGGACCACATCAGCGGTGGACCAGCTCTCGCCTCCCAGACCGGGTCTTCCTACCACCTCCACCCCTACGACGCTATCCATCCCATCGACGTGCTTCCCGCGACCTTCCCCTTCGAGCCGATTCGGGACGGCCAGATCTTCTCCCTAGGAGAGCACGAGCTCGAGGCGCTTCACATTCCCGGCCACACGCTCGGCCTCGTAGCCATCCGGCTCGACGACCGGTATCTTTTCACGGGCGACAGCATCTTCATACGCTCCATTTCGCGCCCGGATCTGGGCGGGAAGGCCGAGAGCTGGGCGCCCCTGCACGGTCGGTCGCTCCGCAAACTCCTGGGACTCCCCGGACGGATGACCGTGTTGCCCGGGCACTTCAGCAGACTCGATGAGGCGAACGATAAGGGGATTTTCGCCGCCTCCCTCGATGACCTAAAGCAGTGCAACGATGGCCTCCTCGTTCTTCAGCGCGAGAGCGAGGACGGGTTCGTTCGCTACCTCATCGAGAGCCTTCCCAGATTCATTCCCGAATATGTAGACATCAAGAGGATAAACGCCGGCCTGCTGGCGGCCGGCGAAGATGATGCATCCACCCTCGAGCTGGGCAAAAACGTGTGTGCCCTTTCACAGGCGTACAAAGATTCCAGTGGAGAAACACCATGAGTCAGTCCTTTGACAAGCTGTTGGATGCGCGCGGCCTCAACTGCCCCATGCCCCTGGTGAACGCGCGTAAAGAAATCGGAAGACTCGAACCCGGCCAAGTGCTCAAGGTGATGTCCACCGACCGAGGCTCAGTCGCAGACTTCCAGAGCTGGGCGAAGATCGCGAAAAGCGTCGAGCTCATCGCACAAGAGACGGAATCCGTTGAGGGCGCGAATGTGTACGTCCATTACGTGAAGCGGACGACTTAAGGAGGCAGGCGTATGGAGAGCAGCATCCAGACGAAAGCCGGCTTCGACCCCACCCAGATGCAGGCGCTCGAAGATAAGGTTCGGGACCTCGAAAAGCGGCTCCGGGATGTCGAGGAACGCGTTCCGGAAGACCGGGTTTCCCTCATCGTTTTCTCGGGCGACTTAGACCGCGTTCTGGCGGCCTTCGTTATCGCCACAGGCGCCGCAGCGATGGGCCAGCAGGTGAGCATGTTCTTTACCTTCTGGGGCCTCAGCGTCCTCAGGAAAGGCCGGCAGCTTTCGGGGAAGACCCTCTTCCAAAAGATGATGGCGCTCATGTCTCCGCGCTCCAGCCAAATGCTCCCTGTCTCAAAGATGAATTACTTCGGCGTGGGCGCGAAGATGCTCCGCTCCATGATGAAGGAGAAAAACGTCAGCTCATTGGAGAGTATGATCTCCCTGGCGCGCGACTTAGGCGTGCGGATGATCGCCTGCGAAATGTCCCGGGACGTAATGGGCATCAGCGAGTCCGAGTTGGTGGGAGGCCTCGAGTGTGGCGGCGTCGCGACCTTTCTCGCCGAATCGCTGAAGTCGCGGACGAGCTTGTTCATCTAATCTGAAGTCAAATACGGATGCCTTCAATGATGGCACTGCGGGGTGTTCCCGTTCCGCGAAAAAACACGGCTGCCCACGTTGTCTTTGAGGAGGGTCCAAAACGAGGCGTCGAGGTAGGAGCGAATGGAAACGTAACAACCCCCGCACTGGTTATTGGGGACAAATTCTTCCAGGATCTCCTTCTGTGAGGCATATTCGTTTTCAAACATCGAGCACGGACGCAAGCCGCCCTGAGGCGTCACCACCATAAACCTCCGTCCCGCGCTGCATCCCCGCACGGTCCCATCGCGGAAGAAATCATGGATACCTGAAAGCGTCCAGGGAGAGTTGGCGATGCGGCCATTCTTTGCTTTCAGCTCGAGTAATTGGTCGAGAGTCTTGCGGAGCAGCGCCAGGTCGTCCTCGGATTGCACGTAATGCTCCATACTGCCGGTGCGCAGAGGCGTATAGGCGCTATAAGAGAGAGCAACTCCCCACTCCTTGGCTTTTTCGTAAGTCGCAACCAGCGCCGGAAGATTCTCGCGCGTGATGGCGGTATTGAGCGCCACGTCGTCGTGGCCGTACCGGGCAAGCGCGGGAACCAACTTTTCAAGGTGAGCATAAAGCCCGGGTGAGCGCCGGAAATCGTCGTGCCTGGAATCGGGAAAGTCCAGCGAGATTGAAACCTGGTTAATGCCCAGGGCCCGCAAAGCCAGGTACTTCTCTTCCGTTAAGAGTCGTCCATTCGTCACCAGAATGGTGTAAGGCAGGCCGCTTGGCTCCTTCACGGCTCGGATGATCTCCGCGAGGTCCTTCCGCAGCAGGGGTTCGCCGCCCGAGAGCTGCACCACCATGGGCTTTAGAGCGCCGCGCAGTTGCGCGTAATCCTTCGCCCGCAGCAGCCCCGCCGGGTCGGGTTTTATCCCGCCCTTGTCGCAATGCTTGCAATCGGCCGTGCAGGAATGCGTTAGCTCAAAAGAAACCACTAACGGCCGGTCAATGCAGAAGCTCCACGTACCTCGGGCAATCATTCGAGCTGCCCGTACCACAGGTATCGCTTTCAATGGCCACCTTTCGGCACCCCGCCCACCTGCGAGGTTCCCAGCAAGCGTTAGCATACCCCTGCAAGCCTCCAGGAGCAAGCCCACAATTGCTGACAACTCCAATGCTCTGCGTAGCTTCCACATGCATTACCCAACGATTAGCCGCCCAAACCCGCAGTTCAGTCTTGATTCTCTACCATTCAAGTTTTGCTTGTTGTCAGCGGGTAAACGGTGAACTATGCTCGACGGTTACTTTGTTGCTTAGGGGCTTTACCGGACGCTTTTTTTGGGAAATTAGCGCTTGGCAGAGTATGCCGTGTGGATCATATCCCCCACTGCGCCGCCAAGCGTCGCGATGAAAACCGGTTTGACGCCAATGGACCAACTCACCCTTCGTCGGAAACTGCGATTCTGGAACACCCGTCTGCGGGAATGGCGGATGATTGCCAGGGGCTTGCTCTCCACCAAGCACCCTGTTCTCGCCCACCTCATTGCGACTCGGCGCTGCAATCTTTCCTGCGCTTATTGCAACGAATACGACAACCTCTCGAAACCCATCCCTCTCGAGGTGATGTTCCGTCGCGTCGACCGGCTGGCAGCGCTGGGGACGACCATCGTCACGATCAGTGGCGGCGAGCCGCTGCTGCACCCCGAACTGGAAGAAATCGTGCATCGCATCCGCAAGCGCGGGATTCTGGCCGGTATGATCACCAACGGTTACCTGCTGACTCCCCAACGCATCGAGCACCTGAATCGAGCCGGACTTGACCATCTGCAAATCAGCATTGACAACGTAGTGCCCGACGAAGTTTCAAAAAAGAGCCTGCGGGTTTTGGACCGTAAGCTCCGGCTGCTTGCCCGTTACGCTATCTTCCAGGTGAATATCAACTCCGTCCTGGGAAGCCCGGTTCGCAACCCCGACGACGCTCGGGAGGTGGCGCGCCGGGCGCTTGAGCTCGGGTTCACGAGCACCGTGGGCATCCTCCACGACCACGGAGGGCAGCTTAAGCCGCTTAGCGAGCCCCAGCAACAGCTCTTCGCCCAGGTTATGGACATGGGCAAGCGTTCCTACTCGCGCTTCAACCAGTTCCAGAAGAACGTCTCACGCGGGCTGGGGAACGAGTGGCGCTGCCGCGCTGGCAGCCGCTACCTCTATATCTGCGAGGATGGGCTGGTTCACTATTGCTCGCAGCAGCGCGGATATCCCGCCATCCCACTCGAGAAATACACCCGGGCACACCTTGAACACGAGTATCACACTCAGAAGTCGTGCGCGCCGCGCTGCACTATTTCCTGTGTGCAGCAGGTCGCAATGCTCGACAACTGGCGCGACCCTCAAACCCGACCCGCCTTCCGTCCTGCGGAGGCGCTCGTACAACTGCCCACCTCGCTCAGCGAAAGCTAGGTTCTGAATTGTAAATGGTCGTTGAAACTCTCCGGTTCTTCCCAGCCTGAAGCCGTTGCCTGCGTTGTCAGTATCAATAAAATTCCTTGCCTCCCATGTAAAAAATCGTGCCACAGCCTAACGAAAAAATCCCGTTGACAGTCAGGCGGAGCCGGGCTTAAGATCGTCCCATCGACGTCGATAGGAAGGACGATGGGAAAGATCAATAAGGACCAATTGCTCGGCAAGCTGGACCTGCTGGTGCTGCGCATTCTGGCCTGCGGCGATAGCATGCACGGGTATGCCATCGCGGAACGCATCGAGCAGCTTTCGAAGAACGTCCTCCAGGTGGGCGAGGGATCACTTTATCCAGCGCTGCACCGTATGGATGAATCCGGTTGGATACGGTCCGAGTGGGCGGCTTCGGACAATAACCGGCGGGCACGGTACTACCGGATCACCGCGGCCGGACGCCGCCAACTGGAAGAAGAAGAGAGCGATTGGTTGCTCGCGGCGGATGCCATCGCTCGCGTCCTGAGGTTGGCCTGATGGCGCTCTGGCGGCGATTCCTGAACGTACTCCGGCCCTCGCGACTCGATCGCGAGCTCGACGAGGAGCTCGAGTTTCATCGGGAGATGCGTCTGCACCGCTCCCGGGAACGCGGGCTCAGCGCGGCAGAGGCGGAAGTCGGAGACCAGCAGGCGCATGGGAAATCTCTTGCTGGCGAAAGAGGAGATGCGGGAGGCGCGCGTGGTCCAGTGGCTGGCGTCGTCTCTCGAGGATCTGCGGCATGGCCTGTTCCTGCTGCGGCGGGATCCCGGTGTGTCGGGCCTGATTGTGCTGGTGCTGGCCTTGGGCATCGGCGGCAACGCGGCGGTCTTCACTTTGCTAAAGGCCGCTTTCCTCGACCCGCTGCCGTATCGCGATGCCGGGCGGCTGGTCACGGTCATCGAGAATAATGGCTGGATTCCGACCGTTTCCGAGTTTCTCGAAATTCGCGCCCGCACCCGCACGCTCGAACAGCTCGCTTTTGCCGAGCACCGCGACATGCAACTCAGTGGTACGGGCGGGCCCACACGGGTCTTTGCCGCGCGCGTGACGGCCTCCTTCTTTCCGCTGCTGGGAGTGAACGCGTCGCTAGGCCGGACGCTTATGGAGGAAGAAAATCAGCCGGGCCGGACGCCGGTCGTAATCCTCAGCAACGCCTTCTGGCGCTCGCGCATGGGGTCAGACGCCGGCGTTGTCGGGCGCACGCTGCGGCTCGATGGCCAGTCTGCCGAGGTGGTGGGCGTGCTCCCCCCGGCATCCCATTTTGATTATCCCACGCTGGGCATTCCGGAACCGGTTGACCTCTACGTTCCGTATCCTATTGAGGCATCCCTTCCCTCCCAGGTGAGCGCCCTCGGCCAGGGCGTCCCGGTGCGCGTGCTTGGCCGATTGCGAGAGGGCGTCACGTTGGCACAGGCGGGATCCGACATGTGGGACATGGCACTGGTTTTGGCGCGCGAACATGCTTCGCCATTCCCTGGCCACGCGCATGACCCGAAGCTTTTCTTATTTGATGTCATACCATTGCGCGACGCCATCGTCGGGACTGAGCGACGGCTGCTGTGGCTGCTCGTGGGAGGCGTGGGAGTATTACTTTTGATCGCCTGTGCAAATACCGCGCAACTGCTATTGGCGCGCTCGCTGCGACGCGCGCGGGAAATCGCCATCCGCTCCGCGCTGGGCGCAAGCCGCCTCCGCCTGATCCGGCAGTTTCTTCTGGAGGGACTGGTGCTCGCATGCTGCGGCGGCGTGGCCGGACTGCTGGTGGCGGGCTGGATGGCGCGCGTTCTCGTCAGATTGTTGCCGGTACGCAGTCCCCTTCTCGCTTCCGCGCATTTGGACGCGCGCGTCGTCGGTTTCACGTTGGCGGTCTCGATGGTCTCGGCGCTTGTGTTCGCCATCATCCCGGCAGTGAAGGGTAGCCGTTGGACGCCCGGGCCGAGTCTCAGCGCGCGCGTGGCCACCGGCGAGGGAACCCGTTGGCGTCACTCCATGATTGCGATTGAAGCGGCGCTCTCGATGTTCCTGCTGTGTGGCGCGGGCCTGGTGGCGCAAAATCTGTGGAGGCTGATTTCCACGCCCATGGGATTCGATCCTGCGCATGTATTGGCCATGCGGCTGAAGCTGCCGTTTGGAAAGGTGGAGCAACCGGACCCGAGAGCGGGCAAGGTGCTAGAAGTCTACGTGGAAAAAATCGAAGCCATCCCGGGAGTGGAGGCGGCCGCTACCGTGACTGGCCCGCCGCTACGTCCAGCGCGTGGGGGCGGCCCGGTGCAGCTTGTCGGGGTGGCGGACCCCGGCACCATGGCGTGGTCCCATCAAATTACCCCGGATTATTTTCGCACCCTGGGCATTCCACTGCTCGCCGGGCGTACCTATCGCCTCAGCGACGCGGGACCGAAACTCACGGTGGGGATTGTGAACGAAGAGTTCGCCCGGCACTTCGGCCTTGGACCGAATGTGGTCGGCAAGCAGATCGCCGACCCTGAGGGACCCATAACCATCGTAGGCTTGGTCGGCACCGTCCGGACGCGTAGCCTGGAGACCAAGCCGTTTCCGGAATGTTACTATTCTGCACAGCAAATGTCCTGGCCGAATGTGTATTTGCTGGTGCGTTCAGCGCTCCCACCGGGGCCGTTGCTGAGACGAGTGAAAGCAGCAATTGTTTCTGTGAACCCCGATCAGGCGGTCTTTGGCGTCAAGACGATGAAAGAACTGGTTGCCGATTCGGTGGTCGAGCCTCGGTTCGACGTATATCTGATTGGCGTATTCGCTCTGCTGGCGGTGGCAATGGCGGCTGCGGGGATGTACAGCGTAATCTCCTTACTGGTCTCCCAGCGGACCAGCGAGATCGCCATCCGCATGGCGTTGGGCGCGAGCCGTGCCGCCGTCATCAAGACAGTTCTGGGGACCACAAGCCTTTGGGTAGTGGCAGGACTCGCAGGTGGTCTCGGCCTGGGGGTGGCCGCGAGCAAGACCATAAGGTCGCTTACGAACACGGAAGCCGGTGGGTCGCCGGCAATGTACGCCGCAGTGGTGGTGTTCTTTCTGGCCGTGACGCTGTTGGCAGCATACCTGCCCGCACGGCGCGCCACCCGGCTCGATCCCGCGAAAGCTCTGCGTTGCGAGTAGGGGTCAACTTCAAATCTTGGCGCGCCTGGGATGATCGGCCGTTATTCAGGAATCGGAATTGCTTTTCCCGATCTTCCACTCGATCTGCGCCAGGATTCCGCCCAGGATTTTGGCGTCGTGGTTGGTGAGTTCCATGTCGAGCATCAGCCGGCGCAACTTGATGAGCATGGCGCGACGGCTCTTGGGCTTCAAATACTCCACTTGATCCAGAACACGCGCGGCGCGGTCGAACAAGTGGTCGAGAGACTGGGCGCTGGCCGGCTCCGAATGGTGGACGGTCAGCCGCGGTGGACGGGTTGGTCCTAGGTCGAGGCGCGACAACTCGTAAGCGCAAACCGCCACTGCCTGCCCCAGATTCATAGAGGAGCAATCAGCCACAGTAGGGATCCGAACCAGGGCGTGGCAATAACTCATGTGTTCGTTTGAGAGGCCGGTCTTCTCGGAACCGAACAGCAGTGCCACGCGACCCGTTGCTTGGCGTTGTTGGAGCCAAGCAGCGAAATCAGGAAGTGGAATAAGGTTGCGGTCCAGGTTGCGTCGAGAGCCAGCCGTGGTGCCCACAACCGTGGACGCATCCCCTATGGCTTCCACCAGACTCGGCACGGCACGCGCTGAAGTGACAATCTCCTCAGCTCCCACTGCCGAGCGCGTTTCCTGCCACACCGGGCTGTAGGGCGAAACGGCCACCATCTCGTGAAAGCCGAAATTGGCCATGGCGCGCGCCGCCGCTCCGATGTTCAGCGGGTTCCGCGGCCTCACCAGCACGAACCGCCAATCCAGGTTGAGTGATTTCATAGTCGGAAATTGTATCAGGAATGTAGGCATGTAGCGCGGGCGTTTCACCCGCTGTCGCGGGAGCGTCCCGCTCCCGCAAAGTGGCGCGGGCAGGATGCCCCGCCACAGCGGGCGAGACGCCCGCGCTACGATTGCGCTACCATTGCATCTTATGCTTACCGATCCTTACGACCCCGAGTTATTCCGGCGCAACGGCCACAAAGTCGTCGATGCACTGGCCGCTTATCTTCATTCCACCCTTGCGGGTGAACTGCCCGTTCTTCCTCACCACGCCCCGCAAGAACTCGCCCAGGAATACCAGGACTCTATCCCCCTGGACTCCGCCGAGGACGCGGATGCTGAAGTGTCGCACTGTCTTGCGCAGATCATCGGGCAGAGCATTCACCTGCATCATCCTGGCTACGTGGGCCACCAGGTACCCCCTGCCCTGCCGCTGGCAGCGCTGGCGGACTTGATATCGAGTTTGCTCAATAACAGCGTCGCGGTCTACGAAATGGCGCAGGCTGGCACGCAGATCGAAAGGCAAGTCATTCGCTGGCTGTGCGCATCGGTGGGGTGGCCCAAGGATTCGGACGGCGTTCTGACTTCCGGAGGCTCTCTCGGAAACCTGACGGCGCTACTCGCAGCTCGCAACCATGCTACGCAAGGCTCAGCTTGGCGGCAGGGACTTCATGCCGGGCCTCCTCTCGCTCTCCTGGTTTCAGACCAGGCGCATTACTCCCTGACGCGTGCGGCCGGAGTCCTCGGCCTGGGTTCGCAGTCCGTGGTCGCGATTCCCACGGACAGCGACTTTCGAGCGGATATTTCCGCTCTCGCCGACCTTTACCGGCGAACCGTTCAAGAAGGGAAAAGGGTGATTGCCATCGTGGGAAGCGCCGGCACCACCGCCACGGGTTCTTTCGATCCTTTGCAGCAGATGGGCGAGTTCTGCCGGGAAAAGGGAGTGTGGTTTCACATCGACGGCGCCCATGGAGCTTCAGCCCTGTACTCGGAAAAGTATCGCACCCTCACGGCGGGAATCGAGCTTGCTTCTTCCCTGGTGTGGGACATGCACAAGATGCTCTTCGCCCCCAGCTTGATCACAGCCGTCCTCTTTCGCCACCGTGAAGACAACTATGGCGCCTTCTCTCAAGAAGCGAGTTATCTCTTCGCCCGGCGCCCGGAGGAAGCGGACTTCGACATTGCCCTTCGTACCCTCGAGTGTACAAAGAGAACGTTGGGTATCAAGCTATGGCTAGCCCTGCGCGTTCACGGAGCAAAGACCATCGGCGAGATGGTCACCAAGACGTTCGACTTGGCGCGGGAATTCGCAGCTCTGCTCAAAGCCCAGCCCGATTTTGAGCTGGCCACAGAACCGGCTAGCAACATTCTCTGTTTCCCCCACGTGCCCGCGGCGCTCAAAGGCCTCGAGAACGCATCTGAAAAACTCGACGCGCATCAAGGACAGTTGAGAAAAAAGGTGGTGGCTTCCGGAAAGTACTTCCTGGTGCAAACCGTTTTGCGCCACACGGTCTACCTGCGGACCACGCTCATGAATCCTCGCACCACTATCGAAGACCTGGAGGGGCTGATTCAAACTGTGCGTGACGTTTCCGGTTCTTAGTCATGCAATAAAAGTTCCATCCTCGAATGCGAACCCCCTCACCCCCGGCCCCTCTCCCCCAAGGGGGAGAGGGTGGCGCGTTTCGCCGGGTGAGGGAGTTGTTCGGCGACCGGTGCAAAAGTTGACAAGAGGAGGTCGAACACCTTGGATCAGACGAATAATTCCAACACTTCTTCCAAGCTAAATCGCCGAGGGTTCTTTAACTCCGGAATGCTCGCCGCGGTGGCGGCCACGGCGCTGCCTTCGTCTCCGCGGCAGGGCACTACCGCGCCGTCTGCGGCGCCAGCCGCGCTTCCACGCCCGCAGCCTTTCGAACTAGAAGAGACCACGGTAGCCAAGCTTCAGGGTGAAATGCAATCCGGCCGGCTTACGGCGCGCTCCATCACTGAAAAATACCTTGCGCGTATCGAGGAAGTTGACAAGCATGGAGCGGCAGTAAACTCCGTCATTGAACTCAATCCGGATGCGCTGGCCATCGCCGCGGAACTCGACCGGGAGCGCCAAGCCAAGGGGGCGCGCGGACCGCTGCATGGCATCCCCATCCTCATCAAAGACAACATCGCCACCCGCGACCGGATGATGACTACGGCGGGGTCGCTCTCCCTGGTGGGAGCGCGGCCGCCGAAAGAAGCCTTCCTGGTGAAGAGGCTCCGCGAAGCGGGCGCCGTGATCCTCGGCAAGACCAACCTCAGCGAGTGGGCCAACATCAGGTCGTCGCATTCGACCAGCGGCTGGAGCGGGCGCGGGGGGCTGACGCGCAATCCCTATGCGCTCGACCGGAATCCTTGCGGATCGAGTTCCGGGTCAGCCGCCGCCGTCTCGGCAAACTTCTGCGCGTTGGCCATAGGCACCGAGACCGACGGTTCGATCGTCTGCCCATCAGGTGTCAACGGAATTGTAGGGATCAAGCCGACGGTTGGTCTGGTCAGCCGTGCCGGGATTATTCCGATCGCCCATAGCCAGGACACGGCGGGCCCCATGGCTCGAAGCGTTACCGATGCTGCAATCCTGCTGGGCGCTCTAACCGGAGTCGACGCCGGCGATCCAGCAACAGAGGCGAGCCGTGGCATGGCGCTCGCGGACTACACCAAATTCCTCGACCCGGCGGGGTTGCGCGGTGCGAGAATCGGCGTGGTGCGCAAATTTTTCGGTATAAGCGATGCCGTGGACAAACTGATGAACCAAGCCATCGAAGAAATGAAGCGCCGGGGCACGGTCATAGTGGATCCGGTTGAGCTTGGAACCATGGACCAGCTTGGGGACTCCGAACTCCAGGTGCTCCTTTACGAGCTCAAGGCGGACATGAACTTATATCTGGCGGCACTCGGGCCCGGCGCGCCGGTGCATTCCCTGCGGGAGATCATCGAGTTCAACGAACGCAACCGGGAAAAGGAGATGCCGTACTTCGGACAGGACTTGTTCATCAAAGCGGAGGCTAAGGGCCCGCTCACGGAGAAGGCATACCTGGACGCGTTGGAGAAGAGTCATCGCCTCACACGAACGCAGGGAATCGATGCCCTCATGGAGAAGTTTCAACTGGATGCCCTGGCGGCGCCCACCGGCGGGCCTGCTTGGGTGACTGACTTGGTCGATGGAGACCACGACTCCGGCGGAAGTTCGACTCCGTCCGCAATGGCTGGTTACCCCAACATCAATGTCCCGGTGGGCTTCGTCTTCGGTTTGCCCGTGGGCATCTCGTTTTTTGGCAGAGCTTATAGTGAGCAGACCTTGATCAAGCTCGCCTTTGCCTTTGAGCAAGCCACCCGGCATCGCCGTGCTCCGCAGTTTCTGCCCACCGCAGATTTGACCCCATAAGTCCGCTGCTCTGACTTCGACTCGCTTGAGCACGCTACGACGAACTCTGTAAAGCTGCTCCTCCCCAGGTGCGCTACTCAATTCGCAGGGCGGTCATGGGCGAAATTGAGGCTGCGCGGCCGGCCGGAATTATGGTTGCGAAGAATGCGCAGATGGCGAGCGCGGCCGCAGCCACGGTGAGCGCTAACGGATCCCAACAGGTAATGCCATAGAGCTGTGCTGAAATCGAACGTCCGGCGCCGATGGCCAGCGGCAACCCGAGCAAAAGCCCAACCATCACGCGCTTAAAGGCGCCGCGCAGCACCAGTTGGATCACCTTCGCAGGATCAGCGCCAAGAGCCATGCGAATGCCGATTTCGTTGGTTCGCTGCGCAACCGTGTAGGCCGTGACGCCGTACACCCCAACTGCGGCCAACAGGAGAGCGACAATCCCGAACAGGCCCGCGAGGCTGGCAACTGCACGCTCTTGATCAAAGGAAAGGGCAATTTGCTGCTCCATAGTCCTGACGCTGATGATGGTCAGGTTGGGATCGAGTTCCGCGAGTGTCCTCGTCAGCAACGGCTCGAGCACGCCGGGAGGGGCGCCGGTCACCAGCATGACTCCGCCGATAAAATGTGAGCGCAACTCGACCATCTTCATCATATCCTGCTTGTAGGCGATGCTTTGAGCGAGCGGCACATAGAACATGGGGCGCGCCGGCTGATTTAACCCCCAGCCTGCAAACTTCGCGTCCCGCACCACGCCCACGATCCGGAAGGTGCCGGCATTTTCGGGGAAGTCCACTCCGAAGTGCTGATCCAGCGGGTTTTCGCCGCTCTTGAAGAAGCGCCTCACGAAAGCCTCGTTCACGATCGCCACCAGTTCCGTGGTTTCGTTGTCGAGGGCGGTAATCGTCCGTCCACGCAGAACTCCCATGCCAAAGTTCTGAAGATAGTTGGAGCTAACTCGGTCCCATGAGGACGCGGATTCCTCACCCATCTTAGGCGCAGGATGGCCGGCCACGTAAATGAGTTCGCTCCAGTTGTTGGTGAGCGGGTTATAGAGCGCCAAACCGCTCCCCCGAATTCCCGGCAGGCGATTGAGGCGGTCCTCGAGCTCACGGTAGAGCGCGGCCAACTTGGATTGACTGTAGCTGGCCGGTGGATTGTGCAGCTCCACCAGCACGCGCCCTGGAACTTGGTACCCAAAATCCTGGTGCTGAAGGTTGTTCAGGCTCCGCGCCAGCATGGTGGCGCCGGCTACCAGCACCACGGACAACGTAGCCTGCACGATCAGCAGCCCTTGGCGGGTGAAAGAGGAACGATCGCTCGTTCGGCGGCCCGACCCGTGCAAGGCTTCCGCGGGATCGGTGCGTGTGGCAAACCACGCGGGAACCGCACCGAAAATGACTCCCGTAACCAGAGCCAATCCAAAGGAGAACGCCAGGACCACAAAAGACGGCATAGGACTGACCGGCAGGAAATGCGCGCTGTGGAAGGCAAGCGTGAGCAGCAGGCGCGCGCCTCCCACAGCCACCAGGAGTCCGACAACACCGCCGGCGACAGCGAGCAGGACGCTTTCCGTAAGGGCCTGCACAACAATCTGCCGCGGCGAGGCGCCCAGAGCCAGGCGCAGCGCGGTTAGCCCGCGGCGCGTTACGGCGCGAGCCAGCAGCAAATTCGCCACATTAGCGCTGGCAATCAGCAGCACCAAGCCGCAAACGGAGAACAGGATTTGAAGGCTGCGCCCGTACTCTTCCTTCATCTCGGCAACGCCGGCGCCTGCGGGGACGACGTTGATCACTTGCTTGGGGAGCGACCGGATCACGTCGGGCATCCAGTTGGCGGGATACCCGGCATCATGCTGCATCCATTGCCGCAGCACTCCCGTGAGACGTGGACCCATTCCGGCAATCGAAGCTCCCGGCCGCAGGCGGCCCATCGCGCGCAGCCATGCGGGCGCGGACTGGTGCAGGAGTTCGCCTCCCCCGTCGATCAAGGGCTCTTGCTGCACGGGGATCCATATATCGGGAGGGTCGCTACGAAGCGTTTCGCCGAAGAAGCCGGGCGGCGCCACTCCGATCACCGTAAACGGATGGCCTTCCACAACGAACGTTGAACCCACTACCGAAGAATCGCCGCCATAGCTGGCCTGCCAGACGCGATGGCTGAGTACAGCCACCGGCGGAGCACCTGGCTTGTCGTCGTCAGGACTGATCACTCGCCCGCCGAATGCCCGCACTCCAAGCATGGAGAAATAATTTCCGGTGACGTACTCTGAGCGCACCGGCCTCGCAGTTGGTTCACTTTGCCGCCGCACGCTCTGGAGTGACTCACCGGCCTGGAAAGCGGCCAACTCTTCAAATTCAGGCGTTTCGGCTTTCAGCCGTTCATACAAAGGGAATGAGTAGAATCCCCAGCGGTCCTGCGGTCCCCCTTCCACACAGCACCCGTCCCCCTCGCCGACACGGTAAAGTTTCCCGGGATCGGACACCGGCAGGGAACGCAGCATCACCGCATGAACCAAGGTGAATATTGCCGTGGTTCCACCGATTCCCAAAGCCAGGGTGATTACGGCCGCTGCCGTAAAAACCGGCGACCGCCGGAACTGTCGCACCGCGTAACGAAGATTACTGAGCAGCTTTTGCATTCCAGACCTCCCAATTCCCATACGAAAGTGCGTTGCTGCGGGTTCCGACAAAATCGAAACCTCCTGGCTACCGCTCGGTGGTCAGGCACGATTAACTTGATGCTGTTTCTAATGACGTGTTCGGGAGGAGTCGGTAAGCAGATTGGGTGGGCACACCAAGATTGATCGCTGCAGAGCGTATCGTCGCTGCGGCACAAGCAAGCGTCCCGTCGAGACTAAGCGTGATCGTGTAGCTCAGGCAAGATTGTGAACGCGCCAACCGTACGTCAGCCGCCCCGCTACTGATTTGGGGCCACGGGGATTGCCGGCGCGTTGGGCCGATCCGTGGGAGTGGCGCTCAGGATGCGGACTTTCGACTTGAATTGCTTGTAGTCAGTGTAACGAAGGATCTCTTTGATGTGAACGGGGCTGGTGGAAAAATAGAGGGTGTCATCGGCCATGGTGTATGTAGGAAACCAGTATTTCCCGTCGATCTGCTCGCGCCAAGTGGTAAAACGGGGAAACAGGTTTTCGCCCTTGTGGGTTTTCAACTCGGGTACGGGTTTGCCCTCTGACTTCACAATTTGCAGGTCCTGGTCATCAACCCACACCACGCCCTGAAAGTACTGGCGCCCCTTCTCTATTTCTTTGGGCCGGATGGAGAAAACATAAGCCGTAATCTGGTCAACCTTCACGTGTCCCAAATACTTGATTTCGTAATCCGGGAGTTCATCCGAGGTCAGCACAAAGGGCTGAGTGTTCCGCATCGAAACGTAATCTTCCTTGGTCATGATGATCTTTTTCAGGGTATCCGCGGGGGCATAGGTCACACGCTCGATCCGGTTGCCGGCATCGTCGAAGAGGATGTCCCACTCCTGTTCGAAAACGCCCTCGACTTCGTTGTCCGGTCCTAATTCCTGCACCTTGTTGATTTGGTGGTAGGTGTAATTGTTGCGCGCTTCCTTAAAGAGTTTCTCCTTGGCGGCGAATTCCTTGATGATACGTTGAACCTGGTCCGGGCTAGGATCAGCCAGACTCTTGTCGGGCGCGGATTTTGCAGACGCGGTGGAAGCCTCCGTCTTGTCCATAAGGCTGCTCAACGTCTCCGCGACTTTCCGATCCACGTCCGCAGGTTTGGAGTTGGGAGCAGGTGATTTGGCCGCTGGCGTTTGCTGGGCGGGGGCAGGAGCAGGCGTATTGGCCGCTGGTGTTTGCTGGGAAGGGGCTGGAGCAGGCGCGGATGCGGCAGGAGCGGAAGGAGCATCCTTGGCTTTCAAGCCTGCCTTGGTTAGAGCGTCTATCAAATCATCGCTGGCCCCAGCGTCATGAAATTTCTTTGCCAGATCCGGGTTCATCTGGAAATTGATGCCCCGTTGTTCAACCAGAGTGACAATCTTTTGGGTCGAGGACCCTCCCATCAGCAGCAAACTTATGTCATCCGGCGTCAAGGGTTGATCGGCTGCCGCGGCCAGGAGTGCGAATAACCCAGCAACGAGTACCGTCATTATCCCCAAAGCTGCTTTCTTGGTCATTGGTCGATAGTCCTTCCTCTACGAACCCAGCCCACTCTTATGGCCACCGCAACACCCTCTTAATCATATAGAGCATATCATACGCCCAAAAGTTGTCTTGCTAAACTGAAACAGAAGGGCTTGCAGCGGAAACCGTAGTGGGCGGCCCTTCCTCAGCGCGATAGGTTTCCGTGGGGTACCCAAGGTCCCGCCAGGCGTCCAACCCCCCGCGCAGTGGCCAAACCTCGTTATACCCTTTGCTCATGAGCAGCAGCGCCATCCTGGCGCTCGTGGCTTCGTTTGGACAAGTGCAGTACATCACTACGGGGCGGCCTTCCGGGATTTCCCGGTAACGAAGCTTAAATTCCCCGGGCGGGATGTGGATCGCGCCGCGAACCTTCAAACCTTCCAGGCGATAAGCAAGGTCAGAACGTAAATCCACCACAGCAAGGTTCTCGCCACGGTCAAGGCGTTCCTTCAGGGTTTGCGGAGAAATGCGCGATTTTTCGAGGAGGTGGAAGAATCGCCGGCGATCAATCGCTTTCAGTAGAAGCCAGCCGGCCAGCAGCACAGCCAAGATCAACACGCTGGTCCTTCCGAACGCTGCCAACCACTCGATCAGCCACTCAACCTGGGTGCGGAACCCCAATCCGAGCAACACTGCCGACATTACCCAGAGGCCGATGCCCCCGAGGTCAAACAATGCAAAACGGGCAAAGGTGGCCTTAAGCATCCCGGCTAAGGGAGGGGAAACGGTATTCAGACCGGGGATGAACTTGCCGACCAGAAGCGTCTTCAGACCGTATCGCTCAAAGAAATCTTCCGTGCGGCTTACACAGGAATCAGGATTGAGGGCCAGAGCACAGAGTTTCCTAAGGATGGACCGCCCGCGACGTCTTCCAAGGAAGTACAGGAAGGAGTCTCCGGCAAACGCAGCCAAGACGCTCAGCACTACAACGCCACCCAAGCGGAAATGTAATTCCGCCGAAAGCGCGGCGCTAACCAGGATGAATGGGAAGCCGGGCACGGGCAATCCCAGGCTTTCTGCGAGAACCACGAGGAAAAGGAACGGATACCCGTAATGTCTCAGGACCTGGATCATGCCACGGCCTCGGATGTGCGCAGCGGAGAGGGGAAACCCCGCGTGCATATCCTGTCCTCTGGTCACGGGCAGGCCAACGACGGGGTAAATAACCCCCAGACAAAAAGGGGGCCTCAGCCCCCCTCCCAATCTCTCTTGACGAAAGAGGTGGAATACTCTCTTCTTCTTGTCAGCCCTGGAGTCTTTCCAAAACGGCGCTCAGCGCGACCGACGTTTGTTTTTCAGCCGCATTTGGCGCGTCTTTTGAGCTTTGCGTTTGGGTTTTGAAATCGCGAACGTAACTGTCCCCACGCGCCGAACCTTCCATTCTTGCGTCTGCGGGGTCTTGCCTTCCGTTTCCATAGTGTGCTCTCAATTCCTCTCCGAAGTCACAGCGCCATGATTATACAGTGCTTTTGAGGTTTGCGCGAGCGCCGACCATCGGCTGGGCATGTTCCGTGGTCCACACTACGGGAGCCGCACAAAGCACGAAACGTGGCTGCCCCACTCACTGTGCGGGTGCCATTGCAGTAACGCTGATCGTGTCGCCCTTAAGTGTGCCAGTGACTTTTACCTTCTGTCCCGCGAATTCTTCAGGTTTTTTCTGGTCGCTGAGCTCGTAAACCTTCCCGCTGGCGAGATCGGCAAGCACATACTTACTGCCAGCCTTTACACACTCGACGGTACATTCCTTGTCGCTCTTCCCGGGCATCATGTGTTTCAGGCCGCACATTGAGTCACTAATATTTCCGACAAAGGTCTTTGTCCCGGCCTTCGCAGCGCCGCCGAAGCTCAAACTGGCGCCAAGCAAAAGTGCGACACAGAGATAGGTGATTTTCCGCATTCGGGCCACCTCCAATTGTAGCAACAAAAGGGTCAGGAGACAGGAGAACCAGGCCTGGATGCTGGACTAAGGGAGGTTCGCCTTTCTTCTTCGCCGATTCTACGTGATAGGGATTTGCTTTCTCCCAGCCCTAGTCCCCAGCCTCTTCCCTCGTTTCCTTCTTGACTGACCAAAGACAGACCTGCGATGAGAGAGAGGAAACATTCGAGCTGGTCGTTCCCCCTCCCCCAGCATGTACCTGTTTACTCGAAGGAACACCCCAGGCGGAAAAAAAGATGCCGCCAACCCAGATAAACGGCCAGGAAACTGGCAGACCGAAGATCCCCACCCAGCGTCGAGTTTCCACAGTCGGGGCTCTACTTGCCTGCGGCCGGGGAAACTTCGGCGACGGTAATCGTACTGTCGCTCAGGCTTCCCGTGACCTTCACAGACTTGCCGCCCAAGCCCTGGAACTTGCCCTGAGCATCCACTTGGTACACTTTCCCCTTGCTGACGAGAACGTACTTAGCGCCGCCTGACACGCACTTCTCAACGCAACCTTCGGCAGCCGCGCTGGCCTTGGCGTGCTTGGCCCCGCAATGCTCATCGCTCACCGTTCCCGTCCATGACTTGCTTGCAGCCCAACTCAGACAGCCAAAAGCGAACAGCGTCACCACAACCATTGTAATTCTCTTGATCATCGCATGCCTCCTCAGCGTTCATCGGAATTTTGGCAAGGCCTGCGGGGGTAGAGTGCTAACCCGAAAGCGGACCGGCAATCCTGGTCACGCTTTGGGGAAGAACCCCCTCACCAAGCAGTTTCACCCCCAACCCCAACTATTGATTCAGTGCCCTGACCTGACTAATTGTACCTGTACTAAAAGTCAAAAACAAGTGAGTTGATTTCTGGGCTGAACCTTGCCTTCAGAAGCGGTCGGGTGTATGTTACCGGTCGATCGGGAAAGGGTGGCGAAAATTCCGATTGGGGACCAGCGCACATCGCGGCATCGCCAGATGTTCCACCGCGCTATGTTTACACGATCCTGCGAGCGGCGCACCCGCCGCGTTTCCTACCAGGCGTGAGAGCAACAAATCACCAGGGCAGAATGCGACTTCGCCCGCAACTCAAGCCACGGCAAGTATGCACCGGCCAGACGCCGGCGCAAAGTCTTTGATCGCCAAGGAGCAGAAATGAATCGAATCAACCGCCGGGAGTTTCTGGCGATCGGCGCAATTCCAGTGCTTGCTCCGAACGCGGCAAGCGGACTGGAGCGAAGCGCCGGGGAGCACCTAGGTGCTCGCATCGCCATGCATCAGGAGCGTCCCACCCTGTATGTGGATGGCCAGCCGGCGCTGCCGGTAATTTACTCGCTGGGGCATTGCCCGGGTTACCGCTTCGCCTGGGAAGAGAGAGCCCAATACAGCATCGCCGAATTCGCCAGCGCCGGGGTGCGGCTTTTCCAGGCGGAGGTGTGGATGGAGCAGCTCTGGACCTCCGAGCGGGAGTTCAACATCGAGCGCGCCAGGAAGCAGATCCGCGGCATTCTGGACGCCTGTCCGGAAGCCGCGGTCATGCTGCGGCTACAGGTCAATTCACCACCCTGGTGGAACCAGGCGCATCCGGAAGAATGCGTGCAGTGGGCGAACGGACCTCTGGGACATCCGCGCGGCTGGGGACTTCCCTCCTGGGTCCCGATGGAATTTGACCTCCAGCGAGTGCCGCGTCACAGCTTGGCTTCCCAACGCTGGCTCGACGAGTGCGGCGCGAAAACGCGCGAGTTCTGCCAGGCCCTGGCCGCGACGCCGGAGGGCGAGGCGCTCTTCTGCGTTCAGGTAGCCGCCGGGGTTTACGGTGAATGGCACTACTACGGTTTCGTTGACAACGAACCCGATACTGGTCCTGCCATGACCAGCCATTTTCGCCAGTGGCTGCGAGCGAAGTACAGTACCGACCAGGCGCTGCAGACGGCGTGGAATGACCGCGACGCTTCTTTGGCCCGGGCGGCAGTTCCCGGCGTCGAAGAACGGATGCGTTGTGACGGATACTTTCGCAATCCGCGGCGCGACCGCAAAGTCATTGACTATCTGCACTGCCAGCACCAGGCTGTCACCGACTCCTTCATCCATTTTTGCCGGACCGTAAAGGAAAGCTGGCCGCGACCCATCCTGGCCGGCGGCTTTCACGGGTACTGGTTCACCATGTTCGGGCGCATGGGCATGGGTGGGCACCTGGAAGTCCGGCGGGCGCTGGAATCACCTTACGTAGACGTACTCTGCGCACCGCAATCGTACAAGCACCTGGATTTGGGGATGCCGGGAATGTCGCGCGGCTTGTTGGAATCCGCCCGGCGGCACGGCAAATTGACGCTCGACGAAATGGATACTCTGCCGGATATCTGGGATCTGAGGATCGCGGATCGGCAGCAGGCTCGCGCCCAGAGCGTGGCCATTCTCCGCCGCAACGTGCTCGGCCCAAACATCCGGGGGATGGGGCTCTGGTATTACGACCTGGTTTGCGAGCATGAGGTCCAGCCAACCTGGGGAGCCGCAGGCTGTTGGGACTCGCGAGAGATGCAGGCGGAGATTGCGAAGCTCCAGAAGCTACAGGCCGCACGCTACCGCCGGCCCTTTGCGTCCGGGGCCGATGTCCTGCTGGTCTTCGATACGGAGTCGTTTTACTACACCGCCCACAATGGAGATCTCGACCCCGTCTCGACGGAACTTTTGGACGGCACGACTGCCGACCTTTTCCACAGCGGCGCGGCGTTCGATATGGTATACCTCTTTGACTTGGCGGAGCTCGATCTGCAGCCCTACAAGGCCGTGATTTTTGCCAACACTTTCTGCATCGATCCCAGCCAACGGAAACTTATCCGAACCAAAGTGGCGCAAGACGGCAGGCACCTGTTCTGGTCGTGCGCTCCGGGCCTGATCGACGGCGCCACATTGGACGCGGAAGGAATCTCGGGTCTGATTGGAATCTCGGTGGTTTCCGTCAAGACCTCTCCGGCGCGCGTGGTGGTTCAAACCGCGGGCGCTCCCGCCTGCACGTTCGGGTTCGAGCGGGCAATTGAACCGCTATTCGCGGCCCAGGACGTCGGTGCCACGGTCCTCGGGAAACTGCAAGCGAGCGAGCACGCTGGCCTGGCGCGAAAGCGGCTGGCGGGTCACACGGCGTGGTTCTCCAGCGTTCCTCTGCGCGATCCCAGCTTGCTGCGCTATCTGCTGCGAGAAGCCGGCGTGCACATTTACAATGATCAGGGCGACGTCGTCTATGCCGGCAACGGCATGCTGCTCGTACACTCTGCTTCGGGCGGACCTCGCACGCTGACGTTGCGCAATGGGCAGCGAATCGAAGCCCAATTGCCGGCCGCCTGTACCTGGGTATTCGACTCCGAAACAGGCGAGAAATTAATGTAATTCCTTCCCTAATCTATCACCGACTCCCCCGGCGGTAGCGACTCAATTTGGCGTAGCGCCCCGATATATCGGGGTATTTTGGCGCCGTGCCGGGCTAAAGAGTCTGTGTGAAAACTCGTGTCTGGCATTGGCCAGGCTGGACCCCCGCTTCCGCGGGGGTGACAGCCTTGGATTTAGGGGCTGTATTCCGACCCGTCATTCCTGCGAAAGTGGGAATCCACGAGTTTTCACACAGACTCCAAAGTCCGGCGCTACAAAACCAAAAAGACCCACTATTCCCCCGCCCTCTTCATTGCAATTTCATCCTTCGGCATCTAGAATCAAATTGAAGGAGCTGAAAAATGGACAACGACGTTCTACGGATTGCGGACAGGGAGTTCCATTCGCGACTGATCATCGGCACTGGAAAGTACAAGAGCTTTCAAGAAATGGCGCGGGCCCACGAGGCATCTGGTGCAGAAATGGTGACGGTCGCCGTCCGTCGCGTGAATCTCACGGACCGCAGCAAGGAGTCTTTGCTCGATTATGTGGACCGCAAGAAGTTCTTCATTCTGCCGAATACCGCCGGCTGCTACACCGGCGATGAAGCCATCCGCGCCGCGCGTTTGGCTCGGGAAGTGGGCCTCTCCAACTGGATCAAACTGGAAGTCATAGGAGACGAGAAAACGCTCTTCCCCGACAATTTCGAACTCGTGCGGGCTACCGAAATACTGGTCAAGGAAGGTTTTGTAGTCCTGCCCTATACGAACGACGATTTGATTGCCGCCCGGCGACTGATCGACGCCGGCGCTGCCGCGGTGATGCCGCTCGGAGCGCCCATCGGCTCCGGGTTAGGCATTCAGAATTCCGCCAATATACGTATCCTGCGTGAGATGATCACCAGCGTGCCCCTCATCCTTGACGCGGGCGTGGGAACAGCATCCGATGCGACCATTGCCATGGAGCTCGGCGCCGATGCTGTCCTGATGAACACCGGCATTGCCGGCGCTCAGGACCCCATCCTGATGGCCCAGGCCATGCAGCACGCTGTGATCGCCGGACGACAAGCTTATCTGGCCGGCCGCATGCAAAAGAAACTCTACGCCGCGGCATCAAGCCCGCTCGAAGGCGTGGTACGGTAAGGCCGGGTTTCGGGCAGTTGCCAAACGTGCTGCATGCTCGGTTTCCAGAGCTTGGCGATTCATTTTGGTGGGTTCTCCTGGGAAGTGGGAGCAGTCTGGTCTTTTTTCGGATCCTTTTCCGGCCAGGCGTAAATGATCTCTCCCGGACGCGCCAAACGCATCTGCTCCCGCGCCACGCGCTCGATGGCCTTCGGGTCGGACTGCAGTGCCTTGACGCGCTTATCCAATTGCTCGTTTTCGTACTGAAGTTGCCGAATCTGTTCACGGAGACTCTCGGTTTCCTTCTTCTCCTGGCGAAGGGCCAGGAAGCCGTGGGGCCCAAATATCTCGTGAACAAACAGCGCAATGCAAATCAGAATAAGGAAGTAGGTGGCGTTACGGCGTAGGGTTGCGGCGTCCCAAGAGAGCTTATCCATGGTTCAAGCACAAAGGCATTCGGGGTTAAAACCCACCTGACCCCTGGTTCTGACAGCGTTTCCCATCCAACGGAGACCGCTGCTCCAGTCACAGCAACACGATGCCCTTACTCCACGCCAATCGCCAGCGGCGGAACGAATGGCATTGCCGAGTCCACTGACGCTATTGTATCTTTGGCAGTGGTTTCGAGCAAGCAGGCAATTCCGCCGTGTCGCGGCAAAATGATAATGTCCGGTTTCAGCAAAGTAGAAATGTCCTGTTGGCCTCCGTCAAACTTGAGGGATGGAAAAACAGGAGATGCTGATGTTGAGTGCGAAAGAGCGGGACCGGTTGAAGGTGTTGCATGAAGTGCAGGGGGGACATTTAACGCAAGGGGAGGCAGCGGGGCAGTTAGGGATCAGCGACCGCGAGGTGCGGAGATTGCTGGCGCGGATCGCGGCGGAGGGTGACCGCGGAGTGGTGCATCGGCTGCGGGGAAAGGCGTCGAACCGGCGATTGCCGGAGGGTCTGCGCAGCCGGGTGCTGAAGCTCGTGAAGGCCAAGTACCGTGACTTTGGCCCCACGCTGGCGTGCGAATACTTGGCCCAAGATGAGGCGGTGGAGGTGAGCAAGGAGACACTGCGGGGGTGGATGATGGCCGCCGGGTTGCGGCGGGGGAAGCGGCGCCAAGTCGAGGAGGTGCACGTGTGGCGGCGGCGCCGGAGTTGCCGGGGAGAGTTGGTGCAATGGGACACCTCGGTGCACGACTGGCTGGAAGGGCGGGGGCCGCGGCTGTATTTGGTGGCGATGATCGACGATGCTACCAGTCTAGCCTATGCCAGTTTCGTGGAGCAGGACAGCACGGAAGCGAACCTGCGCGTGCTGTGGGGATACGTGGAGGGTTGGGGTCGGCCGGTGGAGTTTTATACGGACAAGGGCAGCCTCTTTACGGTGAATCGGCCGAGGGTGGAAGCGGCGGATGAGGCCGTAAAACAAGAGTGGACGCAGATCGGGCGGGCCTTGCGGGAACTGGGGATTGGCTGGATTGCGGCGCACTCGCCGCAAGCCAAAGGTCGGATTGAGCGCTTTTTCGGCACGGCCCAGGACCGGCTGGTGAAAGGACTGCGCTTAGCTAATGCGAGTAGCCTAGAAGATGCACAGACCTATCTGGAGCAGAAGTACCTGCCGCAGTGGAACCAGAGCTTCACGGTGTTGCCGGCGGGCAGCAGCGACGCGCATCGACCGCTAGGTGCTGAGCATGAGCTGGCGGCGATCCTGAGTCAAGTGGAAGAACGGATCGTGACTTCCGACTATACGATCCGCTATCAGGGGAAGATCTATCAGATCGCTCGCGGTGATATCCGTCCCGGACTGCGGGGCGGTCGGGTGCGGGTGGAGCAACGGCTGGACGGGAGCCTGGCGGTGAAGTTTCGTCAGTACGGCCTGAGCGTGGCGGAGTGCCTGGCTCAACCGAAAACGTCCTCACCCCGGAAACCGGCAAGCGCGCCGAGGCTTCGCCCCAAGGTTGTGCACAACTGGATGAAAGATTTCCATCTCCGGAAGAGTCCTCCTTTGGGAGTGATTCTGCCGGACGCGACACGGGGTGGGTCGCCGACGTTCTTTGGCGGCTAACCTCCGTCGCCCTACGGGCTCCTCCGGTTAGCCGCCAAAGAACGAAAAGCGGAACTTTCTACTTTGCTAAGAACAGGACATTTCTACTTTGCTGGGATTAGGACATTTCTACTTTGCCTTGACAGCAGGCAATTCCGCCGTTGGGGGAGGAATTGTGACCGACAAAGTCGTTATATTCGTCACCGCCGCCAGCCGGAGTGAATGCAAGAAGATCGCCCGCCATCTGGTGGAAACTCGACTTGCAGCGTGCGTTAACATCTCACAACCCATTGAGTCAGTTTATCGCTGGGAAGGCCAAATCGCCGAGGAGAAGGAGTTTTTGCTGATCATCAAGAGCACCAGGGAATTGTTCCCTGAGATAAGGACCGAGATTTCAAAGGTCCACAGCTATCACACGCCCGAGATCATCTGCCTCCCGGTTATCGATGGCTCGCGCAACTACTTGCAGTGGATATCCGATTCGGTGAAGCCGGCAGAAACTGTGGAGGACGCGTAGAGGCTGCTTCCAATCGGGATCGAATCGGGGTTGTTGATCCTTGAAGCTTTCGGAAAGTGGGTTATGATGTTGGTAGTTGGTTTTCAGGTGCCCCTGGTCTCGAGAAAGAAGGCTACGGCAACTCTGGATTGCCTTCTTCGTCCACTCTGTTATGGATAGGTCGAAGGGTGTCTGGAAGGAAGGAACGATTCCATGCTGCGCTCCAATCATCTGAGATTTCGAACTTGGGTTTTCGTCGGTGCTGCAATCATGCTTTTTTGCGGAGTGTCAAAATCCGCGCCGCAACAACCAATTCCGCAGGCCAACCTTACTGTTGTGGTCAAAGAGGCCGACACCGGCGACCCCATCAGTCAAGCTCGGCTTACGCTCAGTTTCCAGCCACCTGGCAGGCTCCGCCATAGCGTCTCGTACGGGGCGAAAACAAACGCTCAAGGGCGGTACCAATTCACCGAGATTCCAAAAGGAACTGTCCATTTGTCCGTCACGGCTGAGCATCGCCAAAGTTATGGCAAGGAAATAGAACTCGAAGAAGATAATCAAGTTATCGAGGTTAAACTCAAGAGGCCGCAGCCCCTCCTTTAGCCGGAATTTCTCACGACGAACGGGGAAGGGCGGGGTTTTAACCCCGCCATTACCGACGCTTCTAATTGATCCCCCTCTTGCGCCCCGCGCAGTCCCGCAATCGAGGGACTGCGCGGGGCGCGAGACGAACAAAAGGTTGGGAGCCGCTTTGCGGCGGGGTTAAAACCCCGCCCTTCCGGTCGCCTGACTTAAAACGGCACAGCGTGGTGAGAAATCCGGGTTAGTGCCAAAGAAAGGTTCTTCAGCAGAATTTGTGGGTGGCCTCCGGTTCCGGCAGAGCACCAAGAGTATGGTAGAGAGCGATTTCGGCGGCGCGAAAGGTGCGAAAGCCATAGGCTTTTCGCAGCGTCAATTGCAAACGGTTATTGAGGCCCTCGGTAGGGCCACTGGAGATCAGCTTACGCGCCCGAAACCAGTTCAACAGCAAAGGTTCGTGCGCCCGCAGCATGCGCGCCACCTTCTTGAGGGGTTCGATGCGAGAGCGCAGCACCCGGTGATACCATCCCTTCAGGAAGCGTCGCGCCCACAGCACCCCCTGACAGGTCCAAAAGAACCCCAGGTCTTCCTTGAGCAGATAGGCACGCACCGTGCGCAGGTTAGCGCGCAGCAAGTGCGCCAGCTTGATTTCCTGCTGCGAGGTGAGATGCTCAGGCCGCTTCAGCAGGCACCAGCGGCTGCGGCTCAGGAGCGGGCGGAACCCCTGCCGCCGCAACTCTTGGCTCTCTTCGATGCGTACCTGGTCTATGGCTTGGTTCAGGTTCATCGCCACGTGGAACCGATCCAAGACATGCAGCGCTTGCCCAGCCTTCTGGGCGACCACTTCCAGATAAGGCCGCCACAGGTCACTGCAGATGAAACGCAACTGCCGGGTGCGCTCGGGGCCGAAAAAGTGGAAGAAGTTCAACAGCGTCTGGGCGCTGCGCTGCTCCCCCACCCAGAGCAGGCGCCGGGCCTGGCCGTCCAATTGATAAACCACCGTCAGATAGCGATGCCCACGTTGCCAGGCCGTCTCATCGATGCCCAGAACCTGGATGCCCGACAGATCCCGATGCGCCAACCCCCACTCCACCTGCCAGCTCACGGCATGGAAAACCTTCTCCCAGGAAGTGTGAAAAAATCTCGCCACCTCCTGCCAGGAAACCCGGCCCGCCCAGGTGGCCAAAAATTGCAGATAGCTGCGCGTCAGAGTCTGCTTCCCCTGCCCCCAGGGCACCATCTCTACCTTCACCCCGCAACGCGCGCACTGCACCCGGCGCAGCGCATAGACGAAGTACACCCGCATCCCCCACAGCGGCACGTATTCGAAGGCGCGCGCCGGCAAGCGGTCATATCCCGGCCCCGGCTCCCCACACCCCGAACACCGACCCGGACGATGCGCTCGTGGCCGCACCTCCACCGCCAGCACCTGTTCTCCCCCCTCCTCCTTCCACCGTACCCGCTCATACACAAAATCCTTGTACTTCTCCACTTGATTCAGAATACTCTTGACGCGCATCCTGTCTCCCCCCTGCGCCGGGATCTGTGTTGGTCCACATATCCCTTAACAGGTTCGGAGCAGGATGCGCTACTCCTTTTCTCTCTCCCGGGTCACCCACAAATTCCACGGAGGAACCCAAAGAAAGGAGAATAGTCTGGGTTTTTCAGGGGGAGTTTGGAGATGCTACAGGTTGGTGCAAAGAGTTAAAAGCTCTTCCAATCCTTAACCTTCCCGTAACATCGAGTGGCCTTTTCCACAAGGTTTTCAACAAACCTGTTGAAAAATGATTTGATTGACATAGCTGACAGAGGTCAGACCCCCGCACAGGGATCGTCAAGGTGCAACTATTTAGGAGCCGCAGGTCCTCCCGGCTGCAAAGCTGGTTTAATTGCCCCCTGGGACCCGGGCTGGTTGGGCACGGCAAAGTAAGCGTCATCCATCCAAATCTTCGCATTTTTCTTGAGCGCGTCGAGAGCGCTGGTGATCTTTTGCTGCCGGAGGGTATCCTCAATTTGGGAAGAGACGTTCTTCAATTCCCCCACCTTATGGGATACAAGTTTAAAGAACACCAGCATCTGCGGAAAGTCAAACACCTCCGAAACCTGCCCATCTTTGAGTTCGGAGGCCGCCTTTTCCATGTCCGCTCGCATGGCTCCCCGGTGAACGACGACGGGTTCGGCATCCACCCGAATGAGATTCGGCACTTGATATTTCTCGGCTACCTTCTTGGGATCGTCGCCGGAGCTTAAAGCCTTGCGGATTTCCTCCACGCGGGTTTTGGCATCTTCCGCCGAAAACCCTGGAGTTCCTTCCTTTGCTCCCTCCGGCTTCTTGCGAACCACGACTTGTTCGATCTGGGTTTCTTCGAACTCGCTTTGGTGCGACGCAAGATATCCGCTGATTTCTTCGGGTGTTACTACAGATTGTCGCGCGACTTCCTGGTACGCTGCCTGTGCAAGGATTTGACGCCGCGCCATGGCGAGCGCGTGTTGAAAGCCAGCAGTGGATTCAAGATGGTGGCTGAGGGCTTGCTGAGAAAGAATGAGCATCATGGCGATTTGGTCCCCAAGAGGCTTGCGACCCTGCAGGGACAGCGACCTTTGGGCTTGCGGAGTGAGCGAATTGAGGGTCGCCTCAACATCCCCTTGAGTTACCGACTCATCGCCGACCTTCAGCACTATCTTACCGGCCGAGGGTGTTTGGGCGGCCGCGGCAGCACTCGCGGTCGGCCTCGCCGGCGCCTGCCCGCCGAGTGTCCGTCCGTACACGCCACCCATTAAAAGCCCCGCCATCAAAAGCCCACCAGTGAACCAACGCCCTCGCCCCCATCTAATCTGAATCATTAACCCCGCCTTATCATGCGATTTGACTGCGCGAAACCCGACCATGGTAACATAATATGCTTGAAAGCCGGTGGGTATAATCAAATGATGGCGGGACGCGAACTCAGCTCCATGGATTTCGAGCTCTCGAGTGACTACCAGCCTCGTGGCGACCAAGTGACGGCCATTCAGGAGCTGCTGCGGGGGATTGAGGAAGGCAAGCCTCATCAAGTTTTGTTAGGGGTTACAGGGTCGGGCAAGACCTTTACTGTCGCCAAGGTGATTGAGGCCGTGAACCGCCCCACCCTGATTCTGGCTCACAACAAGACCCTTGCCGCCCAGCTTTACCACGAGTTCCGCTCCTTCTTTCCGCGCAACGCCGTCGAGTACTTCGTAAGCTACTACGACTATTACCAGCCGGAAGCTTACCTCCCCGCCAGCGACGTCTACATCGAGAAAGAAGCGACCATCAACGACGAGCTGGACAAGCTGCGCATGTCCGCCACTCGCTCGCTTTTCGAGCGTCGCGATTGCGTCGTGGTGGCCAGCGTGAGCTGCATTTATGGCTTGGGGTCGCCTGAGGCCTACTTCGGAATGGTCTTGCTGCTGGAGAAAGGGCAGAAGATTGCCCGGCAGGACATCCTGCGGAGGCTGGTCGAAATCCAGTACGAACGCAACGACGCGGATTTCCGGCGGGGCGCCTTCCGCGTGCGCGGCGACGTGATTGAGGTTTTTCCCACTTACGAGGATGTCGCCTATCGCATCGAAATGTGGGGCGAGCAGGTAGAGAATCTGGCCCAGATTGACCCGCTGTTCGGCCAGGTGAAGCAAACATACTCCCGCCTGCCCATTTATCCTCGCACCCACTACGTTCTGCCTGCCGAAAGGAAAGACGACGCCATACAGCGCATCCTCAGCGAGCTGGAGTGGTGGCGGGGCGAGATCGAGAAGCAAGGGAAGCTGGTGGAAGCCCAGCGCGTTCATCAACGCACCATGTTCGATCTGGAAATGATGAGGGAGATCGGCTACTGTCACGGCATTGAAAACTATTCGCGCCATCTTTCCGGCCGCCTGCCGGGAGAGCCACCCCCCACCCTGCTCGACTACCTTTCACAGGACGCCCTGATCTTCATCGACGAGAGCCACCAGACCGTGCCCCAACTGCGCGGCATGTACCGCGGCGACCGCTCCCGCAAGCAGACTCTTGTAGACTATGGATTTCGGCTACCCTCCGCCCTGGACAACCGCCCCCTGTCCTTCGAGGAATTCGAGCATCGAGTGGGACAGGTAATTTACGTCTCCGCCACCCCGGGCCCTTACGAGCTGACCAAGACCGGCGGGGAAGTGGTGGAGCAGATTATTCGCCCCACAGGCCTCATTGACCCTGAGGTTGAGGTCCGCCCCACGCGCCACCAGATTGAGGACCTGCTGGGTGATATTCGCAGCAGGGCCGAGGCCAATGAACGGGTTCTCGTCACCACGCTCACCAAGCGCATGGCCGAGGACTTGGCGGAGTATTACGCCGAAGTCGGCGTGCGTTGCCGTTACCTTCACTCGGAGATCGAGACTCTGGAGCGCGTGAAGATTCTGCGCGACCTAAGGCGGGGTGAATTCGACGTCCTGATCGGTATCAACCTTTTGCGCGAGGGGCTCGACCTGCCGGAGGTCTCGCTGGTCGCCATTCTGGACGCCGATAAGGAAGGCTACCTGCGTTCGGCGGGAGCGCTGATTCAAACCATGGGACGGGCGGCGCGGAACTTGCACGGGAAGGCGATCCTCTATGCCGACCACACGACGGAATCCATGCGCCAAGCGATCTCCGAAACCAATCGGCGGCGGGCCAAACAGACACGCTACAACGAGGATAACGGCATCACTCCTGAGAGCATTGTCAGGCCAGTGGATATGGCCCTGGCCTCCATCGTGGCGGCGGATTATGTTACAGTGCCAGCCGATTTGCCGGACGACGATGTATCCCCTGGCCAGATCGAGGAGCTGACCAGGAGCCTCGAGAACCAGATGCGCGAAGCCGCCAAGCAGTTTGAGTTTGAAAAAGCTGCTCAGCTCCGCGACCGCATCAAGGCTCTCAAGGATAAGGCAGCCATGCCACTCTGAACAATTCGACAAAAGCGGGACTGGGGACTGGCCCCGTTCTGAAATCTGAATTGCAAATTGGGAATTGCTTTCTTTCTCTTGCCCGCGGCCTACTGCTTTCTGCTTTCAACGCGGGTTGCCTGCGGTCGTCACTCTTCTGCGGCCAATCTTCTGGAAAAGTCGCGCCAAGCAGCCATCGAGCGCCTCAGGTTCTCTTCCATATCGCCGGGCACCTGGTAACACTGCAGGCCGATGGGGCCTTGGTAGCCCATCGCTCTCAGCTTCTTTAGAAGGCCGTAGACATTAAATTCACCCCGGTCGAGGGGCTGAATCAACCGGGACCAATCTCCTTCGTGGTCCGCTCCGTTGATGCTGACCATTTCCAGAAAAGGGAGCGCCTCTCGCAATCGCAGGTCCAGGTTGGGCTCATCCTTGGCGGCAAGGAAGTGTGCCAAGTTGAATGTGACGCCCACGTTCGGACGGTCAGCGAGCTTTCGGATACGCAACGCGTCTTCAATGCGCCCCACATAGAAACCTATGTGCGGATAGAGAACTACTCGCAAACCCGAAGCAGACGCCATATCGGCGACTTCGCGGACAATCTTCGTTGCGCGTGCCTCACCGTCCTGAGAACTGCCTTGAACTGTAAGCCAAATCACGGTTCCGTGGCCTTCTAGCTGCTTTATGGCTTCCGGCAGGGCGGGATCGAAACCAGGATGCTCACCGTCAACTCGCGAAGCGACATAGATGCTGAAAAGCCTGAGCCCGCGGCTTTCGAGGGCTTTGAGCATCTCCGGAACGCCTTGGGTGCCGGAAAAACCCAGGCCGGCGTATCCAGTTCGTTTCACCAGTTCCGCTTGATCCCCCGGCGATGCCTTCTGATCGCGACCCGTGCCGTTATCGAACGCAAAAAAGGGGTTTGTAAGTCCTTCCGAAGCCCGCAGAGGCAGGGCAAGCACGATCGAGAGGGTCAATAGGAAAAGGGCTGATCTCATGAATGCGTCTCCTCATGCATGTTCTGGGTTGAGAATCCGTTTATTGACCCAGGCGTTTCCGTCATCACTGTTGGTGAACTGTTCCTTCGCGGGGTCCCACTCCAGCCGCTTGCCCACTCGGATGGCGATATGCCCGAGATGGCACAACGAAGTAGTACGGTGCCCGACTTCGGCGTCCTCCAGCGTCCGCCCGCGCGTCTTCACCGCATCGATGAAATCCTGCTTATCGCTTTTGAACGGGAAATGGATTTCATTTTCCCTGATGATTGAACCCAGAATAGAAGCGGGCTCGGCCTGCAGCGGTTTGCCATACTCGGCATAGATCCAGCCTTCTTCGCCCTCGAATTTCACGTACGGCTTCTCGACTTTGTAGATCAGGCGGACGCCATTCGCGTAGCGGTAATTAATCTCGAAGGTGGCCGGCACATTCCAAAAGTTGGTAGGCGGTGGCCATTCGCCACGCCCTTCGACCTCCACCGGGCCGGTCCGGTCGGTCCCGTTTCCCCACTGCGCAATGTCGTTCAGGTGGTAGCCCCAATTGGTAATCATCCCGTCGCAATAGTAAAGGTGGCGCATCCACCCCCCACGTTCGTACGAATGCGGCTGGTGAACCCGCTTTTCAGTGTACGGGGCGCGTGGTGCGGGTCCCTGCCAGCGATCGTAATCGAGTTCGGGCGGGATAGACATTTCCGGTTGCGGCGGGCAAGCGACATCGTCAAACGGCACGCCTGACCGTATGGTGTGCAGCTCGCCGATACGCCCGTTGCGAACGAGTTCGACGGCGCGGTAGAAATTCCCCAGCGAGCGGAACTCGCTGTCCGTGCGAAACACGCGCTGGTGCTTCATCACCAGGTCGGAGAGCTGCCGACCTTCCCCGATGGATCGAGTGAGAGGCTTTTCGCAGGACACATCCTTGCCCGCTTTGATGGCTTCCATCGAGATCGGCACGTGCCAGTGATCGGGAGCAGAGATCATTACTGCGTCGATGCTTTGGTTCGCCAGTACTTCGCGGAAGTCCTTGTAAGCCAGGCAGCCCTTGTAACCGCCGGAGGGCGCTTTTCTGGCGTAAGCCACCTCCACCTGTCTTTTGGCGTTCTCCAGGCGCCAGGCATCCACGTCGCAGACGGCGACCACCTGCACGTCGGGCATTTCGAAGAATTGCTTGACGTTGACTTGCACCGCCTGACGGCCCATGCCAATCATGGCCACCGTCACACGGTTACTGGGCGCCACCGCGCTGCCTCGGCCGAAGACTGCCGCAGGAAGCGCCAGGGGAGCAATGCCGAACAGGAACTGCCTACGAGTCTGTGTCATAGAGCACCTCGGATGATAGCCGGCTAGTGTACTTGACCACCCTCGTCAGGTTCTAGCAGGTCGCGATACGCAGGCTCAAGACCGGCTTTGTCCGCCACCGTTTTCGGGAAATCACGGTCTGTAGGTTTGAGGTCAAAGTAGTTATCGTGCTCGTGACATGTGGCGATTCTGTTTTGTGGCCGGTTATTGTAATTCATTGCTTTATTGACATTGTAAACCACGTTCCCTGTGATCTCGATGTACCCGCTGCCCTCGTCCAGATAAATCCCGCCAGGCCGGCCGGCGTTATCATGAATGAGGTTGCCGCGAATGATGGATCCCGGCATATTGGAGAGCGTGTATATTCCACCGCCGTCGTTGCGCTCCAACATGACGTTACGGATATAATTGTATTCGCAGTGAAGTTCCCTGGAGGGTGTGGGCTCCTTATAAGTAATGGGCTGATAATATTGATCGGAGCCCCCGGCATCCTCTTCTCCCCATCCCCAGCCGACGGAAATGCCACTGTAAGGCAAGTTGCGAATTTCGTTATGAGCGATCACCGTTCCATCCGTGTACCCCGCAAAGATGCCAACCCCAGCGACGTACTGGATGGCCACGTCATGAATATAGTTATTCACGATCTGGTTGTTTTTCACGACTTCGCGGGGGTCGCGCGGGTGATGATCAATCACGTCGCCAACCTGGATGGCGGACCCCGAGAGGTCATAGAACTTACTGCCCGAAATGATGTTGTCCTGCGAACCGTACTCCAAGTCGATTCCGCCACTGCCGAATCGGGTGAAGGTGCAGCGCTCGAAGCGAATCGACTTCGCGGCATGCAGCACGACGTTGGAGGGACTTTTGCTGTTTTCGTTGTGGAGATTGTCCACGCTCCCGTCGTTACGGGCGATCAGGTTATGGGGAGTGATAACAAAATTGGCCTGGATGTCAATGAGGCCGACCTGGCTGGGCCGCACCCAGGATGCGTGGCAAAACGTGATACCTTCGAATTGAATGTTGTGTACGGGAGCATCCAGGCTTCCCCTGAGTTCCAGCAGCTTATCGACCGCCGGGGCAATGATCTCCGCTGAATTCACCTCTTCGCCGGCGCGGGGGATGTAGTACGCCACTTGGGCCGTCCGGTCGAAATACCATTCGCCCGCCGCATCCAGAAGCTCGCGAGCGTTCTCGATATAAGTGGGAAAGCTGGGTTGCACGCCGCCCTTTAGCCGCACGAGGGTAAAGTAGGGCTGGAGCATGGTGACCACCGCGTTAGAACCCTCTTTCCGGATCGAGTGGACCTTGGCGATGGTCCTCTCCCATTCCAGATCATAAATGAACTCGATATCGCTCTGGTTTCCCCACGTCGCCATATTTACGTCGGAGGTTTTGTACCCGTCTCTCCCGTAGAGCTCCGCGCCCGGCAGCCGTCCGCCTCTCGCCCGCACCGCGCGCACGCCATTCACGTATAGCTGTCGAAAGTCAGGAAGGCCGACTCGCGCTTTCCAGACGTTGCCCGAAT
The DNA here is from genome assembly GCA_963832915.1 of uncultured Acidobacteriota bacterium. Taxonomy (GTDB): domain Bacteria; phylum Acidobacteriota; class Terriglobia; order UBA7540; family UBA7540; genus CAVROP01. Next base: position 15,362 of record CAWHWE010000012.1, on the reverse strand, counting down.
CCCGCTCCCATCCGATTATCTTCCGGCCTCCACAGATAGCGGCCTTCTCGCCAGCGTAGCTCTTGTAAATGATGTTGTGGCCATGGGTCCCCGAATCCCTCTCATCGAAAGAAAGGGTCTGGTCAACCTCGTACGTCCCGCCCCGAAGGTACACGACGATGTCCTTGGTCATACTCTTGTTCAGGGTTCTGACCGTATCCCGAGCTTTTGTTAGAGTCTTGAAAGGCTGTGCCTCTGTACCCGCATTGCTGTCATTGCCACCAAGTGAAACATAGAAGGCCGTCTGTTGCGATCGCCCCGGACTAGCAACAAACAGGACTGCGGCTGCGACCAGCACGAAGATAATCAGGCGAAAAAGGTTCTTCATCTCCCGACCCCCAACTCGTATTGACCGGAATTCCCTTTTTGGCGTTCCGGCGCCTGAGAGTATACGCCACCTTGTCTCCACTAGAGCCCTTTCGGTGCATTTTTCGGTGCATTTTCCCTCCGTGTCCTCCGTGGTCAGAAGAGTCGCGCAGGCGCGGGATCACTGAGACGCTCAGTGTGCTCTGTGTTAAGGCTTGAAAGGCACGAAGGACACAGAGGGTCTCGTTTTGGTTGCGGCCAGCAGGCTGCGCCCTGGATGTAGGGGTACGGCTTGCCGTACCCTCTTCACTTTTATCGCACGACCGAACCAAAAGGGTACGGCAAGCCGTACCCCTACATCCAGGCAGTGCCCCGTGACCATTGTCAAGAATTGGATGTTACAGCACACTAGCGTGCTTATTGGGCATCATGGGGACGATTGAAGAAGCGCGATGTGCTGAGGTGTTCCAGGAGGGCGGGCCATTTCCTTTTCTTGCCTGCGCCGCGAAGCCATCGCCCCAGATTCCATAACAGGAACCCCGTAATCAGTCCGGCGTAAAAGAGGAGGACGCCGATAACGAACACCCTTGAAAGAATCTCGCTCATAACAGGAATCTCTCTATCTTCATCAGGTTGGGTGCACGAGAAGTTCCAAAGTTTCTCCCGGTGTGTATCCCACGGTAAAATCCTAAGCTTCTCCATCGGATGATCCGCTAATGTCCGGCTCATTATTGAACCTGCGCACTTTGCCATCCGACAATAATTCTCACGAGGCGGTATGACTTTCGCTGAAGTGCCACTCGGTGGTCGGTTAACCGGGCAATCAGTTTCGCGGATAGTGAACCTTTTACACGAGGAGGGATTTTCTTCCCAATACGGTTACCCTTTTCGTGAGGAGTCAATGAGTGGGAGAATTCAACAAAGGGTCTGAAACTCGGGTTAGAGGATGTTACGATTGTCTTCCCAAGCCGTATTGGATGGGTCAGGGCGAGGTTGGGGATATGTTCAGACGCCTAGGTTGCATATTCGCGTTGGTGGTCATGTTGGGGGGGGCGCCTTGCAATAGTCGGGTTTTTGCCCTTCAGAAGCAGGGGAAGGCCGCCAATCCCCCGGCGGCGGGAATCGACATCAACAAAGCCACCGCGAATGACCTTCAGAAGCTCCCCGGAATCGGACCCGGTCTGGCGAAACAAATCGTAGCTTACCGCGAGAAGCACGGACCTTTCAGGCGTGTCGAAGATTTGATGGTGATTAAAGGTATCGGATTCAAGAAGTGGAAGGAGATCAGGCCCTTGGTAAGGGTTGGCGACCGTCAGTAGGATTCAGGATGCCGTCTCACCCTTCCGAAATGCGGCGGATTTTGGCTCCCACTTTGTTGAGCTTTTCTTCGATGCGCTCGTAGCCGCGATCGATGTGGTAAACGCGATCGATGAGGGTTTCGCCCTGAGCGGCGAGGCCGGCAAGGACCAGGGAGGCGCTGGCGCGCAGATCGGAAGCTTGCACGTTCGCGCCGCTGAGAAACCTCCGCCCTTTGACCACCGCCCTTCGCCCGCTAACGGAGATGTCCGCGCCCATGCGCGCCAGCTCGAGGGCGTGGAGGAACCTATTTTCGAAAATCGTCTCGGTGATGGCGGAGGACCCCTCGGCTTGCGTCATCAGGGCCATGTATTGCGCCTGCATATCGGTGGGAAAGCCCGGGTACTCCTGCGTCGTCATATCTGAGGCGCGCAAGGATTCACCCGCCTGTACATCGAGCACGTTCGCCTCGGAGCCGTGGCCCGAGATCGAGGGCGGCTTCTTGACTCGCACACCCACCTCCGCCAACTTGGCCATGACGGCCGAGAGTTGGCTCGGGTCGCTACAGTTGCTGAGCGTGAGGCCCCCGCCGGTGATCGCGGCGGCCACAAGGAACGTCCCCGTCTCAATGCGGTCGGGGATAATCCGGTGCTCGGCTCCGTGCAGACGGCTCACCCCTCGAATGACAATCCGGTCGCTTCCGGCGCCTTCAATACTTGCGCCCATTTTATTGAGTAGCGCCTCCAGATCCAGGATTTCGGGCTCCCGCGCCGCATTCTCCAGCACCGTGATCCCGTCGGCCAGCGTGGCCGCCATCATCAGGTTCTCGGTGCCCGTCACCGAAATGGTATCGAATTGGAATTCCGCGCCTTTGAGCCCGTCCGTGCGGGCTTCGATGTAGCCGTGCTCAATGGTGAGCGTAGCGCCGAGCTTGGCCAGCCCTTTGATATGCAAATTGACGGGACGCAGGCCGATAGCGCATCCGCCGGGAAGTGAGACCCGCGCGCGGCCGAACCTTGCCAAAAGCGGGCCGAGCACAAGGATCGAGGCGCGCATCTGCTTCACGAAATCGTAGGGGGCTACGGGTTCGTTCAGCCGGCGAGCCTCGATTTCCACGCGGTTGCCGTGTTCCTGACGAGAGATGGAAGAATCTGCCCCCAAATCCTCCAGCAAGCTGCGCAGCGTGCTGATGTCGCGAACCCTCGGGACATTTCGAAGGATCACACGCTGCTCGGTGAGAAGGGCGGCCGTCATGGCCGGCAAGGCGGCGTTCTTCGCCCCGCTGATGGTTACCTGGCCCTCTAAGGGGTGGCCACCCAAGATTAAGAATTTATCCATGCTCCCTTTTATTCATCGGTTCATTTAGCTACAGCGTGCCCTCGGCCTTTAAGTGTACGCTGTCCGGAATCCATCCTTTGTTCATTTTCTCATTCATTCATGAGCTGGACCTTACTATCAAGGTCTGTATCTCAGGTTATAGTCCGCAGATTCCGCAGATGACACAGATTCCTGGCGTGATCTGCGTGATCTGCGCAATCTGCGGATTTGTTCTGCCCGCCAGTGCCTTTTCCCCCTCGCCCTTGCATTTCCTTTACTTCTCTTCGGCGCTTCAAGATAGAATAGAAAGGTATGCCGCTGAGCCTCTTCGGATCGAGTGAAAAAGAGAAAAAGCCTGGCCTTTTCCAGCGCCTCAAGCAGGCAGTTGCTTCCACCAAGGCCCAATTGGTGGAGCGCATCGAGGAAATTGTTGAAGGGAAACAGACGGTCGACCAGTCAGTTCTCGACGACCTCGAGACTACGCTCATCACCGCCGACCTGGGAGTCAAGACTACGGGCGAGATTCTTGACCGTTTGCGCGAGCAAGTCAGCCATAGAAAGCTCACCGAACCCAAACAACTTCGCGCTGCGATCGAGCAGGAAATTCTCAGGATACTCGAGAATTCCACTGGCAGCCTGCAAACCGCTGCCCCTACTGCCAGGCAACCCCCTGCCGGCATGCCCGCGGTCGTCTTCGTAGTCGGAGTCAATGGGGTGGGCAAGACCACGAGCATTGCCAAGCTGGCGAACCTCTACGTGCAGCAGAACCGCAAGCCCCTGCTGTGCGCAGCGGACACATTCCGCGCCGCCGCAACAGAACAACTCGAAGTATGGGCGGGCAGGCTTAACCTTGACATCATCAAGCAGAAGTCCGGCGCCGATCCCGCCGCCGTGCTTTTTGACGCCTTGGCCGCCGCCCGGACCCGCCATTGCGATATGGTGATTGTGGACACCGCCGGCCGGCTCCACACGAAGTTCAACCTGATGGCCGAACTCGAGAAGATGTGCCGCATCGCGGCGCGAGAAATCCCCAACGCTCCGCACGAGGTCCTGTTGGTCATTGATGCGACGACCGGCCAGAACGGCCTGGCGCAAGCCCGCCAGTTCATCGACCACGGCGGAGCCACCGGCATTATTCTCACCAAGCTCGACGGCACTGCCAAAGGTGGGGTGGTGATTGCCATCGCTCACGAGCTCGGCCTACCCATCCAGTTTGTCGGCGTCGGCGAGAAAGTGGACGACCTTCTCCCCTTCGACCCGCGCGAGTTCGTGGAATCACTTTTTGAATCCTGACAGGATGCTGAAGAGCTTTGAGATCACGGGTGGCGCTTACGTCGTCTTTTATGTATGTGCCCTAACCTGCCCTCTGCCGTCAGATCAATGGCGCATACATAAAATGCAACGGATGCGCCACCCGTGAAGCGCCGGACGCCGGCCTGTCTTCTGTAGAAACGTATGAGTATAAGAATCAACACCGTGATCTTCGACTTTGGCTATGTCTTGAGCCTCCCCCCGCAACCCTCCGACTATCGTAGATTGGCTGCACTGGCAGGGATCGACGGGAGGCTATTCGAGGAGATTTATTGGGGCAAGCGCACCGACTATGACCGGGGGACTATTGACGGTCCCGCTTATTGGCGGCGCATTGCAAAAGCGGCCGGCAAGGAACTCACGCCTACCCAAATTGAAAGCCTCATCGCCCATGACATTGCCATTTGGATGCGTGCGAACCCCGTCATGATGGAGTGGGTTCGGGCGCTGAAAAGGGGCGGCCTGAAAATCGCCGTCCTCTCGAACATGCCTATCGAGATCTCCACTAACATGCGGCAACACGCTCCCTGGTTCAGGGATTTCGACTATGTCTGCTTTTCCGCGGAAGTGCAACTCGCCAAGCCAGACGCCGCCATTTATCACGCTTGCCTCAAAGCGGTGCACTCCAAACCCGAAGCATGTCTCTTCATTGACGATCGCACTGAGAATGTGGAAGCAGCGCGGGCGCTCGGCATGCAGGCCCTGACGTTCGTGTCGGTGTACGAGCTCGCAGTTGACGTCAGACCTTTCAACCTTCCCGCACCCTTGGCCGACTCAGCAGGTCGTTGAAAAACCTTTCACCGTCTTTGCGGCCGCTGTCTTCAGACCAAATTTCAGACCTCGGGTTCGCAGCGGTAAAGCCGTGGTTCCCGCCTTGGGTTAGACTAGGTTCCTGCAACTGAAGTTCGTTGCATAAATGCCGTACTCTGAGAACGGCTCTACAGCCCCGATAGGGGCGGTAGATCTTAGCCCACGGCGTGAGCCGTGGGTAGGCGACCCCTCCCTCACCCCTACCCCTCTCCCGACCTCGCGGGAGAGGGGTGCCGAAGGCGGGGAGTGGGTCGTCTTTCCCAGGGCTTGCGCCCTGGGCTACAATCTTCCGCCCCTGACGGGGCTGGGAAGCGAATCCCTTGCCGGGCAGACTTCATGAATGAACTTACGTTACATGACGCTAGGTTTTCCCAACGTAATCAGTTTCTGCATTTTCCTACTGTTCCTCCCCGCGAGTTGTGTTCGCGGCGAGACCGAAAATCATTGACACTCGGTTCTTGCTGATATATATATGGTGTTGTATCGAGTGTGACCATGAAGAAACCGCCAAGTACGGAGAGCTTTCTCCCACTGAAACCTCACTGGTTTCACGTCCTGCTGTCGCTCGCCGACCAGGAGCAGCACGGTTACGGCATCATGCAGGAGGTCCTGGAGCGCACGGACGGCAGGGTACGGCTGTGGCCAGCGACGCTTTACGGCACGCTCAAGCGTCTCATCGATGAAGAGTTGATCGAAGAATCCGAGGAGCGGCCGGCCCCGGAGCTGGATGACGCGCGGCGGCGTTATTACCGCCTCAGCAGACTCGGCCGGCGCGTCCTGGCGGCCGAAAGCGAGAGGCTCGAAGATCTGGTTCGCGTCTTCCACGCCAAGCGAGGAATTCGAAAGGCGGAGTTATGACCCACCCGCAAAACCGGCCGGTGGCGATCAGCCTGCGGCTCTACCGCGCACTCGCCTGCGCCTTCCCGTTCGAATTCAAGAATGCCTACGGTGACGAGTTGGTGCAATTGACTGAAGATGCCATCGAGCCCATCTGGCAGCGGCATGGCGTGCTTGGACTGCTGCGTCTTCTCACGGACATCGCTATCCGCGTTCCCATCGAGCACCTGGCCGAGTTGCGGCAGGACGTCCGCTATGGGCTGCGCATGCTTGCCAACTCCCCGGGCTTCGCTTTGGTCGCGCTGGTTTCGCTCAGCCTGGGCATCGCGATGGCAACCTGCGCCTACAGCGAAGTGAACGGAATGATTCTGCGCAACCTTCCCGGCGTTCCGAAGCCCGAGGAACTGGTCGCGCTCCAGGCGCCAATATCGTACACACACTACAAGCGTTACCGCGAACGAAGCGACCTGTTCTCTTCCACGCTGGCCTATGTTGCGCCTGTTCCGTTCGGGGTTTCGTTCGATGGTCACACAGAACGAACTTGGGGACACCTGGTCACGCCGTCATACTTCTCCACTCTTGGCGTGCGCCCCGTATTAGGCCACTTCTTTGAGCAAGAACAGGAGCAGCCCGGCCGGACGCCAGTCATCGTGGTCAGCTACCGGTTCTGGCAGCAACATCTGGGTTCTGACCCATCGGCTGTCGGAAGGACGCTGCGCATCAACGGACAGCCTTGCACCGTGATCGGCGTCGGTCCAAGAGATTTCTTGGGAGCATCCCCAGCGTATTTTGCTGCGGATGTGTGGATACCGGTGTCCGTCTCTGCGCGCCTCGCGCCGGAACTCGCGGACAACGCGCTGGAGCGGCGCGACCTGACGATGTTCCAGATGGTGGGGCGCCTGAAACCGGGAGTCACTGCGGACCGTGCGGAGGCTGCGCTGGACGCAGCGGCCCGGCAAATGGAGCGGGACTACGGCGACACCGACAGAGAAAGGGGTGGCCGGCGCGTGCTGCTGGTTTCCGGAGGAAAAGTGCTGCCCATTCGGGAACAGGACCGGCCGTTCTTCACGGAAGTCTTGATGGTGTTGGTGGGCTTGGTGTTGCTGATCGCGTGCTCCAACGTGGCCAACATGATGCTGGCACGGGCGGCAGACCGTCGCCGGGAGATCGCAGTTCGCCTGGCACTAGGCGCCAGCCGTGTCCGGCTCATTCGCCAGTTGCTGACTGAAAGCATGCTGGTGGCGGCGGGGGCGGGCGTGTTCGGGTTCATCCTGACCGAGTGGCTGATGCACCTCGCCTCCCGAATCAGGATGCCGTACCCCATGCCAGTGGCCTTTGACCTGACCCCCGACTGGCGCGCCCTGTTATTCGCGCTTGCGGTGACCGGCATAACGGGGTTAGCGTTCGGCCTCGCCCCCGCATTGCAGGCCACGCGCGCCGATCTAACGCCCGCGCTCAAAGAAGGAGGCGCCATCCAGCTCCGCAGGTATCGCCGCCTGAGCCTGCGCAACGGGCTGATGCTGTGTCAGATGGCCGGGTCGTTGACGCTGTTGCTGCTCACCGGGTTTTTAGGGCTCGGCATCCAAACCACCATGGGCATTCAGCAAGGGTTCGACCCCAGGAATCTCTACCTAATCTCTTTGGATCCGGTTCGCGATGGATATTCGGGCGCTCAGGCCACGGCGTTCTTCGAGAAGGTCTTGGACCGGGTGAAGCAGCTTCCCGCCGTGACCGCCGCAACTCTGACCGACACGATCCCGGTAGCTATGGACGGCAACCCGGGCGCGATATTTTCCGATGCCCGCGCGGGCGGGGGAAAGGCGATGCACTGGGCGCGCAAACACGTGGTCGGGAAGGACTACTTCGAGACGGCCGGCATCCCGGTCCTGCTTGGCCGCGGTTTCCGCAAGGAGGACGAGGCAAACGGGGCGACGGCGGTCATGGTCAGCGAGGAACTGGTGCGCGCCTACTGGAGTGGAGAAGAAGTATTGGGACGGCGCATCGAGATCGGCAATGACGAAGCATCCGGCGGATTCGGAGCCATGCCCGGCACCTTTGATTTTCGCCCTGGGGTCTTAGGGAAGGGCAGACAGGTATTCGAAGTCGTGGGGGTGGCAAAGGACGTGGCGGAAGACCTCGTGGCGAGCAAGAAGCACCCGGCGATTTACTTCCCCCTGCGCCCGGCGGACTACGCGCAGCCCTCGTTGAGCGGCGTGACGCTGATGGTGCGCGGAATGCCCGGCGTGGACGTCATCGCCGCCGTGCAGCGCGAAATATCAGCTACAGATGCCAATCTCACGCCTTTCAACGCGCGCAGTATGACGGAACAGATCGCGCAGTTTATGTCTTCGCTGCGCTCGGCTGCCTGGACCTGGAACCTGATCGGCGGGTTCGGATTGATCCTGGCCTTGGTCGGCTTGGCGGGTGTGACAGCCTATTCAGTGAGGCAGCGCCGCCACGAGATCGGCATTCGCATGGCGCTCGGCGCTCAGAGGAGCGACGTGCTTGGACTGGTCATGAAGGAAGGCGCCGTCCTGGTGACGGCGGGCACGATCATCGGGATGGCTCTAACTTGGGCCGGACTGCGCCTGATGTCCGGCTTATTCTTCTCCGTGGCCAGTGTAAAAGCCTTCGAGCCGGCACTGCTAGTAGGCACACCGCTGCTGCTTGCCAGCCTGGCATTGGTAGCCTGCTATTTGCCGGCGCGGAAGTCGGCGCGGATTGATCCGGCCATGGCGTTGCGGCAGGAATAGGTAGTGCGGCCGCTCGGCATGTATGCCATGAAGTTCGGGTCGGTCCGTGAACTGGCAGGCAACGTTCCAAACCTTCCAACCTCCCCGTACCCTTGGCCGCCGGTGGCACGGGCATGCCAGTTTGATGTCTGGCGCGTGCAGATCATGGTATCCGGTCCATTTTCACGAGTGATGTGTCTCCGAGAATGGAAAGGCAGTCCCGTGAGCGGATTCTATTATCTCAAGACGATCAGATCCCTGATCCGCGCCTGGAACCCTTGGTCAAAAGTAACCAGCGTCATTTCCGAAATCATGGCGAAAGCCGCGAGGTACGAATCCGCCCAGTCTTTCGGAGCCGGTCGCTGCGATTGTGACATGGACCGGAAGCTTGGCTCCAAATCCCACGGTTCATCAATAAATAGAACCCGCGGGTCTTCAATCCAACGGTCATATGCTTCCCAGGCTTGAGCCTGACCCATCACTTCATCCCGGCCCATCACGGCTTCGTTTGTTAGTAGCCGCAAGAAACCGATCTGAGTAAATCGGCAAAAGAAGAGCCGCGCATCGCGCTCCAGCGCCTGAAACCAATTTCTGGCGGCAAGGTGGTGAGCGTGCCGTTCATAAGTAAGAGCTATCCAGACGTTCACATCAGGGAAAAGGGATGATCTCGTATATCTTGGCATTATCTAAGCGCAGGGACCCCGGCCGTTTAGATCGGATGATGGGAAGGGAAACGCGTCGTCCTCGCTTCCTTCGATTGGACTGGAGTTCGGCCTCGACTCCCCGAAGGATCAGTTCTTTAACTGAGCGTCCCTCGGTCGCGGCTTTTCCCTTGAGCTCGCGGTAAAGCGGATCGGGAATATCAACCGTCGTTCTCATAAAAACAAGCTTGCCATATTTATGGCCGGAAGTAAATGGGCGGACCGTGCGCGTGGTGGCAGACCAGCAACTGTCCCATGCCCTGAATCTCGTAAGCAGACATCCCAAAGAAGGTGTGAAAAAATCGATTGCATCAACCCCGGAGGCACCGAGACACAGAGAAAATGCCCTTTCTTTTCACTTCTCAGTGCCTCTGTGTCTCTGTGGTGAGAAATTTGTTTCGTAATTCTCTCACAGCTTCAAAACGATGTCTGAGCCGCCCGCGTGTAGTCGCTAATGCGCCACCCGTGGCTTGCGGTCTGCCGTGTTCGGCTTAGGTTTGAATATGCCGCACCCGCCGGGCGAATAAATACAAGGCGAGACTATGCTATTCCACCGGATCGGGACCAGCCCGACGGCCGGTTCGAAGTGCAGGTTTCTTGGGGTCGCCGGCGTGGGTGGTTACTGGGCGTTTCGGCTGTTCGTCCACGTGGAGTTGGAAAATGTCCGGTCGCGCGTAATGGCCGACGACATCCAAATCGTACTTGCCACGGATGAGCTGCCCGCGATCGATCTCGGCCATCAGAATCGCTTCGCCTTCCATGTTAGGCCCGGCAAGAAAATTGCCGAACGGATCGACGATGCAACTGCCGCCGCGGGTGACGACCGCCTCGGGGTCATGGCCATAAACTGCATCGTAATCATCCGGGAAATCACGCCGACGGTTGAATTGATTGCAGGAAAGAACAAAACAGCGTCCCTCGATGGCGATGTGCCGCATGGAAGCAGCCCAGGAGTCGCGGGCGTCGGCGGTGGGTGCGCAATAAATCTCGATGCCCTTCGCGTACATCGCCGCTCGCATCAAGGGCAGATAGTTTTCCCAGCAGATCACCGCGCCCAATCTTCCCAAGGAAGTCTCGAACACCGGCATTGTGGAACCATCTCCGAACCCCCATACCAGGCGCTCCGCTCCCGTCGGCATCACCTTTCGGTGCTTGCCGAGAAAGCTGCCGTCCGGAGCAAAAAACAATACCGTGCAGTAGAGAGTGCCACCTTCCCGCTCGACGACACCGATCACCAGGTAGATGCGGTTTTCTCGCGCCACCCGGCCCAGCTCTTCGACGGCTGGGCCGGGCACGTCCACGCTGCTCTCCCAATATCGACGGAAGTCTTCTCGCCCTCTTTCCGACCTCGAACCCACCACTGCTCCGAAGTCCATCCCCCGAGGATAGCCGGAGACAAACGCCTCCGGGAACAGCACCAACTGGGCGCCCTGGCGGGCTGCGTCGCGAGCCAGTGCGTGAACTTTCTTCAGGGTGCGTTGACGATCGAAAACGCGGGGAGCTGCTTGGACAACAGCCACTTTGATGCGCTGAGTGCCGAGTGCCGGTTTCTTTTCTTTTCGAGCTGCACGATTCATAGTTCAAAGGACACTGATCAGGGAATTTGGTACAGGCAATATATACCGATCCTGGCCTCTTTGGTAATCACATTTCCATCACCAAGCGGTCGAGCCGGGGTGCCCAGCATCCAGTCCGGGGCGGTTTCCCCTGAGGCTTGCAGAAGACTTACGCACTGCGGCCACCTCGCTGGGGGTCAGTTCGCGCCACTTCCCGACTTCCAGTCCGGCCAATGTTAACGGGCCAATGCATGTGCGGACCAATTTGAGAACCTTAAATTCCACCGCTTCGATCATGCGCCGGAGCTCGCGGTTTTTCCCTTCCGCCAGCACGACTTCCAACCAGGTATATTTCCCCCGGTCTTCGACGCGCTGCACGCTGATGGGGCTTGCCCAATCGCCTCGCTTCATCTCGACGCCTGCGTTCAGCTTGGCGACATTCTCTTCACTCAAAATCCCGCTGACCTTTGCGAGGTAAGTTTTGGGGACTTTGCTGCGGGGGTTGGTGACGTGGTCGGCAAACTCAGTGTCGTTGGTTAGGAGGAGAAGGCCGGAGGTGTCCTTATCTAGCCGGCCCACAGGCGACACCCACTTTCCAATGTCCCCAAGGTACTCGTACACGGTTCTGCGCCCGGCAGGATCACCGTGACTGGTAATGACACCTTTGGGCTTGTAAAAGAGCAGGTAAGTCTTGCGCGCCGGCTTCAGGCGCTGACCGTCAAGATGCAGGGCTGCCTGATCCGGCCGCACCCAAACGTCCGGGTCGCGCACCACCTTGCCGTTTACTTTCAGCCGCCCGGCAAGAATAGCTTCCCGCGCCACAGCTCGCGACGCCAAGCCAAACCGCGAAAGGACGCGGTCAAGGGTCATGCTGGTTTTGGATTTCATCGTTTAACTGTTGACTGCCGACTATTGACTGTCAACTGTTCTGTTTCAAGAAAGAAACCTCGTCGAGCCGAATGAAATCCTGCACCATCGGTTCCGGGGATGCGTCCAGCTCATCCACCGCCCCGAAGAACGCCACGCGCCCATCCACGAGGAACACCACCCTGTCAGCCAGCTTGCGTGCCAGCTTCATGTCGTGGGTCACCACCACCGAGGTGAGGCCGGCCTGGCGCTTCAGTTTCAGAATCAGGTCAGCAATGGTCTGCGCCATCAGCGGGTCCACCATGGTGGTTGGCTCGTCGTAGAGAAGCGCTTCCGGCTTGGCGGCAAGGGCCCGCGCGATGGCCACTGCGCGCTTCATGCCGGTGCTCAGGTCCGAAGGCATGAGATCGCGGACGCCATCCAATTCCACCATCGCCAGGAGTTCACCGACTCGGGCCTGAATTCTATCTTCATCGAGCGCCAGGCCGCGTTCCGCACGCTCCCGAAGAGGATAGGCAACATTCTCGCCCACCGTCAGCGAATCAAACAGCGCTCCCGATTGAAAAACCATGGTCACGCGCCGGCGGACGTCTAACAACTTCTCTTCGGGCATCTTCGATACTTCCAGGCCGGCAACGAAAACCTGTCCTGCGTCCGGTTGCAGAAAGCCCAAAATGTGCTTGAGGGTCACGCTCTTCCCCACCCCGCTTTTCCCCAGCACGACCACCATCTCGCCTCGACGCACCTCAAAATTCACGTCCTCGAGGATCCGCTGACCGTCAAACGCTTTGTAAACGTGGACGAACCGAAAATAGGGCGATTCGATGCTTTGGGGTTCTTGGCTGTTCATGGGGCGCTGTGTATTGATCGTTGTCGCGCCCTCTTGTATTCCTCTGGCGTATTCAGGTTACAAAAGATGCGCGGGGAAAATCCAGCTCGCGCGAATTCGACCTTGCTGATGGTGCGCCGCTGAAAACTCGAGAAAAATCGACCCACTTGGTTCTGCCCCGACGCAAGGCGGGAACGGACCCGCCAGAGTACACGCCGTCGCAGTACGGCACAAAGGGGGTACCGCCCCTTCACGCCAGGCGGGGGAAGCGTTGCGGAGGCGCGGCTTGCCAATGCCTGCTCGCAGAGGTAGCGGAGAAACCGCTCCTCCATCAAGGGCATGTCACAACTCAAAAACAAGCTGAACTCTGTGCGCGCCCTGTGCAGCCCGGTATGAATACCGCCCAGAGGCCCCTGGCCTGGGATTTCATCCTCGTAAACCTGGATCGGTGTGTCGGCAAATCTCCCGGGTGGGCCAATGATTGATACGGAACGACAAATGGCCCGCAGCAAGCGAATCTGCCGGTCCACCATCCTCTCCGAGCCAAACGGCAACCTGGCTTTGTCAATTCCCATGCGCCGGCTTGCTCCCCCCGCGAGGACAAAACCCGAAACCTCATTGAATCGGCGCAGCCCGCTCATGGAGAATTTCCGGCTGACCCTGTGCCGGGCATTTCCACGTTGCGCCCCAGGCCGGTCAGCAGGAATTTGCCGTCATTGCTCAGCGTGGGCCGGTAGACATAGTGCTTTTCGGGAAGCTCGAAGGCAAGCGTGTCCGGCGAGCCGGCCGGGGCCTCTCGCGCCTGGAAAACCTGATCGTCCAAAAACTCCCGCCAGTTCTTTTCAATCATCTGGCGGAAGTCTTCCTGGCTCGGCGTATCCGTCTTCAGAAATTTGGCCGGGTCAATCAAGGTGTAGGCACTGTGAAAATCATGCTGGTGCAGCGCCGCGATGAAACGGTATAGAGTGTTATCAGGGCCCGGTGAGTATTCCGTTTGGGCAGGAACGTAGGCTTGCCCGTCCCAGTGATAAACACATCTTGCACTGAAGCCGCGATGCCCGCCGGGCTCGAACTGCAGAAATCCAGGGTCTGCCCGCCCGATTACGATCATGTCCGTTTGGTCAAGCTTCGCGTTATCCTGAAATTCGATCTTGCCGTACTCGAGGGCATTGTAGCGGTTGTCTCCTGCCTGGCTGTCCCAGAGTAAGGAGGCCTCATGTTCCCGCAACTGAAATATCGTCGGGTAAGGGAAGGCCTGTTCCCCGACCACGCTCACCACGGCAACGCAGCACCCCGTTTTTTTCCCGAGCCGGACGACCTTGAATTGAAGATCCTGGGCTGAGGCGGCAAGGGGCGAAGTTTTCCAGCGAGTCCCATTCCAAGAGAGCAAATAAAGGTTTCGCAAGGAAGCAGAGGCCGCCTGCGTCTGGGTATCCTCCTGGCCCCCTGCGACGACGAGCAACTTCAGGGCAATTTCTGAAACCCCGTCGCCATCCAAGTCCCCCAATTCTATTAGCTCGACGGCGGAGGGTCCAATTGAGGGCTCATCTTGCTTCTGCACCCTAGTGTCGAAGGCCTGACCCAATATGCCGAGATCCGGACTGGTGAGGTTTCCCAAGACAGTAAGAATCCCGGCCAGCATTGCGTCTTCTTGCTCAGCCCCGGATGACTGCGATTGCTCAGAGCTTGTCTCAATCTGCCCCTGCTCGCCGTCCGGACTGGGCTGGTCGGCCGGATTCTGGGCTTGTTCCGGGGCTTGGATACTGGTTCGGTCTTGCTGGTCGGGAGGAGTGTCTTGGGTCAACCGCGGTTGAGGTAGCCAAGAAAAAACGGCGACCGGGTATGCCACAACTAGCCCAAGGACCAAGAGCCCTATTCCGAGGCGGTGCCCAAGGCCGGAGCCTTTCAGACGTAGGCGCATAATTGAGACAAGCCGCATAATTGCCAACATTATAGAACATCGGCGTCGGTCTTACCAACTGGTGAAATTTTAAATGCTGATTGGAGGTGGGTCAGTTTGGTAGTGTAGCGGCGGCGGAACCTGTCCCGATCTGATCGGGACGCCGCCATTTGGCGATCCCGCCTTGGGGGATCGCCGCTACAACACCAAACTGACCCACCTCCAACCTCAGTGCTGATTTTGATGCTTGACATGTTACCAGGAAAGAGCTAGATTAGCACTCGGCAGCCAAGAGTGCTAATAGTTCCATTGGAGAGCTTCCCGGCAGGCGCCCTGAACGATCAGGCGCGGATGGCGTTGGGAGGCAAGGTTTAGAGCTTGGGCTGACCGCGATAAGTTTTTTGGAAGTGAGTAATAAAAAGAATTTGTAGACGAGAGGAGACTCAAACATGAAAGTAAAGCCCCTGCATGATCGGATTCTGATCAAGCGAGTGGAAGAGAAAGAAACCGTGAAAGGTGGAATCATCATTCCAGACACAGCCAAGGAAAAACCCCAAGAGGGCGAAGTAATCGCCGTGGGCGGCGGGAAGAAGACCGAAGAAGGCAAGGTCATTCCTCTTGACGTTAAGGCGGGAGACCGCATCCTTTTTGGAAAGTACTCCGGCACCGAAATCAAGATCGACGATGCAGAATTCCTGATCATCCGTGAAGACGAAGTGCTGGGGATTATTGAAGCGGCAAAACCACCTGCTGCTGCCGGGAAGAAATAAACCGGTCTAATGGCGCGCTACGGCATGCCGTAAGGCACCACGCGCTGCGGAAGCAAATACGAGCTCGATAAAAGTCCGCGACCTGCTGAAA
>CAWHWE010000011.1:0-234244 GCA_963832915.1 uncultured Acidobacteriota bacterium | reverse complement strand
GGCAAAAACCCGCGCCGCTGGAGGAGCCGCAGGGCCGGACCGCGGGCCCTGCGCTACTTCGGCAATTTGTCCATGCCGGATCGCCTGCACGACTTCATCCAGGGTGATGTCTTCTTCAACCATCTCCTGCTGTGCTTGCTGCGTTACCCGGAAGCCGTAGCGCCATCGTCGCCGCGTGGATTCCCGCTTTCGCGGGAATGACTCGGTCCAAATGACACCACTATGCGAGCTGCGGTGAGCATTGCCACCTGCAAAACGGCAATGCTATGATTCGGGCGAGTCGTGCAACGTCCGGCTTCGCGTGTGCCACAACCCTATTTGATTGGGAGGAACAGATGCGGCGGAGAATCGTGTTGATAGCGGTTTTCATGGCGGTGCTTGCGATGTTGATGTCAACGAGTTTTGTCCGAGCACAAACTGCTGCAACGGCTGCGCCGCAAACCCAAACGGGTGCGATTGCCACAACGTCAACCGGCGAGCACTTTGATGCTGTAGCCGCCACCAATGCATACCTGGCGAAAGTGCCGCCGGACAAGAAGGCCAAGTCGGATGCCTACTTCGAGGGCGGATACCGGCTCATCCTATGGGATTTCCTGGCTTCCTCGGTTGTCTTCTTCCTCTTGCTGGTGACAGGCTTGTCGGCGCGTATGCGCGACCTGGCAGAAAGCATCACACGATTTAAGCCGATTCACACTTTCCTTTACTGGGCTGAGTTCCTGGCGCTCACGTCGTTGGTTACCTTTCCACTCACGGTTTACGAGGGATTCATCCGCGAGCATAAGTACGGGCTGGCAACACAAACCTTCGGCCCTTGGATGGGCGATCAATTGAAGGATTTAGGACTAGGTGTGGTTCTTGGCGGGCTGCTGATGGTGGCGCTTTACGGCATCGTGCGGCGCCTGCCACGCACTTGGTGGATCTGGGGGGCGATTACCAGCCTCGCCTTCCTGGCTTTTATTTCCTTGATCGGACCCGTATTCATCGCCCCGTTGTTCAACAAGTACACGAGGCTCGATGATCCGGCCATCCGCGACCCTATTCTCAGCATGGCGCGGGCCAATGGCATTTCCGCCAAGGATGTTTTTGTGCAGGACGCTTCGCGGCAATCCACGCGCGTCAGCGCGTTCGTGACGGGGTTCCTGGGCACGGAGCGCATTGTCTTGAACGATAACCTGCTCAAGCGTTGCTCCATCGCCGAAATCGAAGCGGTGATGGGCCACGAAATGGGTCACTACGTCATGCACCACGTTTACAAGGGCTTGATGTTCTACGGCATCATCATCGTTTTGGGTTTTGCCTTCCTGCGCAAAGGCTCCGAGTGGGCCTTGGGGCGTTGGGGGAGCAAGTGGGGAGCCCACGCGGCCGGAGACTTGACTGCACTGCCGCTTTTCGCCCTCCTCATTTCTCTTTACTTTTTTGTGCTTACCCCAATCCTCAACACTCAGTCTCGAGTCCAGGAATACGAAGCGGACATCTTTGGGCTGAACGCCGCTCGCCAGCCGGATGCCGAAGCCGAAGTCGATCTGAAGCTCGCTGATTACCGCAAGCTCGATCCCGGCCCTATCGAGGAGTTCCTCTTCTACGACCACCCGGGCGGACGGACACGCATCTACGCTGCCATGCGGTGGAAAGCTGAGCACCTGCACGAGTAATTGCCTTGAGTTGCAGCACTGCATGTGCTACCTTGCTGATTTGATAGAGAGATAGGTTGACGGGGAAGGGGTGGCATTGTGCGGTGCACCCGGCTTGGTGGTTTGACGTAAATGGAAGTTCGATTTCCGGAGCAAGAGCGCCTTCCTGGCTGGAAGATCGCTTTCTTCCAATACGCCATCGCTCTGACCTTCCTCGGGCTGATGGTGGGATACTGGCGCATACAGATCGCCCAGCATCGTTTTTACCTCGAACAAGCTGAACGCAACCGGGTTCGAAACCTGCCGGTCATTGCTCCACGCGGGAGGATTCTGGACCGCGAAGGGCGCGTGCTGGCGGACAATTTCCCGGCATTCAGTGTGCTGCTACTGCGCGAAAACGCCTCCATCCTGTCGCCTGAGCGCGTGGGGGCAGTAGCGCGAGGATTGAGTATTGACCCGGTCGAGGTGCAGCGCCTGATGGAGCATACGGCCCGGCTGCCCCGGTTTCAACCCATCCTTCTGAAGCAATCAGCCACTCTCGATGATATCGCCTTCGTAGAATCTCACCGGTTTGAGTTTCCCGAATTGGACCTCATCCAAGTTCAGCAGCGCCTCTACCCCAAGCACGAGGTAGGCGCAGCAGCACTGGGTTACGTGGGTGAGGTGTCAGAGGATATGATCGCCAAGCCCGGCTCACCTTATCGGCCCGGTGACGTGGTGGGCAAGTTCGGAATCGAGCGTCAATACGACCAGATCCTGTCCGGACGTGACGGGATGAGGCGGGTGATTGTGAATAGCCGTGGTGAGGAAGTGGGTTCACTCACCGCTATCAACGCCCTGCCGGGAAACGATCTGCGGCTGACGATTGACCTGGACCTACAGATGGCGGCAGAAGCATCCTTGGGCGACCAGCCCGGCGCCGTCGTGGCTCTTGACCCCCGGACCGGCGAGGTGCTGGCCATGGTCAGCCACCCCTCGTTTGACCCCAACGATTTCGCCAAGCGCATCGACCGAGGGGAATGGGAAAAACTCACCGACGATCCCATGAAACCCATGATGAACAAAGCCATCCAAGCGCAACTGGCGCCGGGTTCGGTGTTCAAAATCGTTACTGCCACCGCCGCCCTGGAAACGGGGACCATCCAATCCGACTTCACCTTGCATTGCGCAGGGGCAGTTGAAATCTATGGGCACACCTACCACGACTGGGTCTGGGAGAAGCATAAGGGACATGGAAGTGTTGACCTGCACCGCGCCATCATCGTCTCCTGCGATGTGTACTTTTACACGCTGGGGAAGCTCCTGGGAATCGAGAAGATTGACTATTTCGCGAAGCGCTTGGGGTTGGGTGCGCGAACCGGAATCGATTTGCCGGGGGAGGCGCCAGGACTGATCCCCTCCCCTGAATGGGTACAAAAGGCCTTTAAGCATAAATGGTATGCTGGCGAGACTATGTCCGTTGCCATCGGCCAGGGAGCAGTGGTGGTTACGCCATTGCAGTTGGCTCATACGATCGGCGCCATCGCCAGCGGTGGGACCTTCTCCCGGCCCCATCTGGCTTTCAGGGACCAATTGCTGGCCCTGGGAGTGGATCCTCTCGACGATCGCGAGGGGAGCTTTCCTATGAGCGAGAGCACGCTGGACGCGCTAACGCGCGGCATGTGGGGTGTTGTCAATGAAGGCGAAGGGACGGGCGCCAGCGCTCGCTGCCCGGGAATCGATATTGCCGGTAAGACTGGGACCGCCCAGGTTGTCAGCGTTGACCTTATGAAATCAGAGCAGAATGCGGGTTTCAAGAATAACGCTTGGTTTGTAGGGTTTGCTCCCAGCAATAAACCTGAGATCGTGGTGGCCGCCCTGGTCATGCGGGGCGAACATTCAACCGTGGCAGTACCCGTGGCGCGCGAGGTGATTAAAGCTTATTTCGACAAGAAAGCAGCGCAGAAGCCTCCGCTGGTACAAACCCAGAACCAAGCGCGGATGCTGAGCAAAGCCCAAGCGGTGCAATCCACCAGACCGACCACACTCGCGGAATTTCGCTAGGAGGAGTTCGCAAACGAATGAGCAAGCGGTTTCGGTTCCGCGATATAGATTGGGTGCTGCTCGGTCTAGCTATTGCTATTGCTGTGATTGGCGTTATTGAAATTTATAGCACCACGGTGCATTCCGCCCTGGAAGGCCAGCATAGAAAACAGATTTATTGGCTGATCCTAAGCATCGTTCTGGCGTTAGTGATCAGCCACATCGACTACCACTTCCTTTTAGAACAAACACCGTGGCTCTATGTCATATCCCTGCTCGTTTTGGTAGAGCTGCTGGTGGCTGGCCATGCGGTCGCCAGAACCAAGAGATGGATGCATTTTGGCGGAATTACTTTCCAAGTGTCAGAATTGGTCAAATTAGTTATAATATTTTGTGGTGCAGCCTATTTTGCCGAAAGGCGAGGCAACTCCGCTACCTGGGGCGACTTGGTCAAGCTGGGCTTGTTGGCGGGGGTGCCCGCAATCCTGGTGGCCTTAGAACCTGACCTCGGCACGGCATTGACATTCATAGCGATTGTCTGCGCGGGCATTCTGCTCGCTGGCATTCGCTGGCAGCAAATTGCGGTCTTGTTCTTGTTGGGGGCGCTGGCCCTGCCGGTGGGATGGCACTTTCTCCGGCCCTATCAGCGCGACAGGCTAATGACGTATGTTCATCCTGCACAGGACACGCAAGGCACCAGCTACCAGGTAACCCAAACAAAGATTGCTATCGGTTCGGGCGGCCTTTGGGGAAAAGGCATCGGAAACGGCACCCAAAGCCGTCTGGGCTTCATTCCTGTCTCCCATGCGGATTCCATTTTTGCGGCCCATGCAGAGGAACAGGGATTCGTCGGTACGTTGGTTGTTTTGCTGCTTTACTTCGCGTTGCTGCTCCGCTTGCTGGATGGGGCGCAAATGGCGCCAGATCGTGCCGGAGCGTTTCTGCTGGTTGGACTTGCGTCGGTGTTGTTTTTCCAGGTTGCCATCAACACGGGAATGATGATCGGGCTCTTCCCGGTGACGGGCATTCCGCTGCCGCTCATGAGCCAGGGAGGATCATCTCTGCTGTTCACCTTCCTCGGCTTGGGCGTGGCTATGAATGTCCGGGCAAGGCGATTCGTGAATTAGGTGTAATCCGCGTGACGGAAGTAGCGCTGGCCTTTAGGCCAGCACTTGCCGACCTAAAGGTCGGCGCTACACCGGGGAGTTTGAAGTACAGAACTGGTTGGGTTCGCGCCAGTTGATCTGCGGACAGGGTGGGTCCGCAATGCTGCGCGCTTGTAGGCGCGACAACAAAGCCATCTGAGATCGATGTAGCCCGGTCTCACGGGCGGTGAGCTTCACAGCTCGATGAAGCGACCGGGCCAGGGACGCTGAGGGTTGATCTCCGCGTAGCGCCCCGACTGGTCGGGGCACGAGGGATGCCGACCCCGCCGTCGCGGGGTCGGCGCTACGACAAACGGATGGATCCCCCGGCAAACCCTGAAAAGGAGTTTCCATGTCAAAGGAGATGTTTATCTCCTCGTCTTCTCGCGAGACGAAGCTGGCCGTCGTGGAAGAGGACCAGTTAGTGGAAGTGTTTTATGAGCGCGACACAGACGTGGGGTTGGTGGGTGGGATCTATAAGGGCCGCGTCAGCCGGGTACTTCCCGGGATGCAATCCGCTTTTGTGGACATTGGGCTGGAGCGGGACGCCTTCCTCTACGTTTCGGATTTCTTTTTCGAGGACCAGGAAGATTACGACAAGATCCTCGAGGAGGCGGAAGCTAGCGCGGTGGGCTTGACGCCAGAACAGGCGCAGGCTGCGGCGGGGGCTGCTCCACCTGCCGAGGCGGCGAACAAAGAAGCAACACCTCAGAGGGTCGCTCCTGTTCCGGCAATCGCGCCAGTACCTAACGGGGTCGCGCCAGCCCAAGCGCCACTCGAAAGCCAACCTGTCGAGATAACCGCCCCCGAAACGAGCGTCACCCCCGCCCCAGGGGCAACCCATGCCGCTTCCAATCCACCTGGACCCACGGGAGAGGTGCGCGAGCAGAGTCAGTTCGACCCGCGCGGTCGCCGCTGGCGGCATCGGGGGAGGAGGTTTGGCGAGCATCGCCAGGGAGAGCACAAGTTCGTCCCCCGGCAGCAGGAGAGTTCTGCCCCTACCGCGTTCGAGATTTTGCCTGGAGAAACCCTGGCGAAGTATAGCCACGCGGTCCCAGAGTCGCCAGAGCTGGCATTTGAGGAGAGTATCCCTGCCGAGCGAACGGCAGTGGAGGCCGAGGCCCTGGAGCAAGCCGAAGGGTTTGATGCCGCAGGGATTGCTCCGGCAGAATCTGAAAGTCTGCAACCGCCGTCGTCAGAGGCTTCTTCCTCCGCTACTGACCAGCCGGAAACTGAACGACAGGGTGCAGAACCCGGCCCGGTCGCTCTGGAAACAGGAGAGGCCATTGCCGAGCCACGGATTGTCGAGGCGGAGGCAACACCACAGACTCCGGAGACGCCTTCATTCGAAGCGGCGGACGAGTTTGCCACCGCCGAGTCTGACGTCGAAGCTCTGGATGAAACCGCCGGCCCGTTGGACGAGCGGATGGCAGGAGGGACCGCAGAACTTGCTTCTGCCGGCGAGAGCGCGGAGGAATCCGTCGCCGAACCTGGCCAGGATACAGATCAACCCTCCGACACGATTCCAGAGTTTGCCTCACCCGTGGTGGACGAGGAAACGCAGGAGCCTGCGCCCGTTCAGGCAGAACCAGCCGAGACTCCTGGCACGCCCAATGAAGGAACGTACACTCTGCGGGAGCCTCACCAACGCCCGCGCTTCGCGCCCCGGCGTGGCCGGAGAGGACGCCGAGGAACGGGGAATCAGGGCCGGAGCGAGCCCCGGCGGGAGTCGCGGCCCGGCAACAACCAGCCGGTCCAGATCTCGAAGCTGCTCAAAGAGGGCCAGGAGATCCTGGTGCAGATCTCCAAAGAGCCGCTGGGTACCAAGGGTGCGCGCATTACTTCTCACGTCGCGCTGCCCGGCCGCTACTTGGTGTACATGCCCACCGTCGATCATATCGGCGTGTCGCGGAAGATCACATCTGAAGAGGAGCGCCTGCGTCTGAAGAACATCATCCTCGAACATAAAGGCTCCTTGACCGGCGGGTTCATCGTGCGCACAGCCGGCCAGGGCCGCGACGAGGAAGAGTTGAAAGCAGACCTGAAGTTCCTCTCCACCCTCTGGAGTGAAATACGGAGCAAAACGGAACGCGTGAAAGCTCCGGCGCTGATCCACCGCGACCTCGATCTGGTCCAACGGGTGCTGCGCGATACGCTTACCCCGGATTTCAAATCCGTGCGAGTGGACAATGAAATCCAATACGAGCGCGTGCTGGATTTTGTGAATCGCAGTCAACCCTCGCTGATCGGGAAGGTCAAACTCTACACCCGTGATACACCGCTGTTCGAGGAGTTTGGCATCCAGGCGGAAATCGAAAAGGCGCTCAAGCCCAAAGTGTGGCTCAAGTCCGGGGGCTATATCGTCATTAACCAGACCGAGGCCTTGGTGGCCATTGACGTGAACACGGGCAAATTCGTGGGCAAGACCAACCGCCTGGAAGACACCATCCTGAAAACCAACTTCGATGCCGTGAACGAGATCGTCCGCCAGATTCGCCTGCGGGACCTGGGCGGCATCATCGTCATCGATTTCATTGACATGGACGAGCGCAAGAACCGCGCCAAGGTGATCGAGGCCATGGAGGAGGCCCTGCGTAAAGACCGGGCGCCCACCAAGGTCATCGCCTTCCACGATTTTGGTCTGGTGGCCATCACCAGGAAGCGAGTCAAGCAATCCCTGGAAAGGACGCTGTGCGAGCGTTGTAGCTACTGCTCCGGCTCAGGGTGGGTAAAGTCCCCCACGACGGTTTGTTATGAGATTTTGGCTGAAGCGCGGAAGATGGCCAGCCAGATCGAAAGCAAGGTAATGACGCTGCGCATGAACCCCGAAGTGGCCAAGGCTCTCAGGTCGCACGAAGGAGTGTTGGTTTCGGAGCTCGAATCACTCACCCACAAAGACGTTGTCATCAAGAGCGATCCGGCCGTGGAGCAGGAGAGGTTCGAGATTTTCTAAAACCAGGATACAGGAGTCAGGATTCAGGATTCAGGAAGAACAGCGTAAGTTCTTCCCCTGAATCCTGAATCCCGCATCCTGAATCCTCTTCTACGGCGCTGGGTGCAGTATGCGCCAGAGTGTTCCCGCGAAAATGTTGTCCTGCGCCTTTTGTGGAACGCCGCAGGCGTCGAGCATTTTGTGGTAGCGTTCGACCGCCAGGTCAAACTCGTCCAAGTCGCCACCAAACACGTCAGAACCGAATACCAGTTTTTCGAAGGCGTTGGCTGAGGACTTGGGAGAGTGAGGGCTCTCCACCCCGGACCACCAGAAAATCGACTTGAAAAATGTATAGTTGTTCTGCAATTTAATCAACGACGAGCCCGAGGCGTCAAGAAAGAGATTGGGATGCCAGCGAGCCAACTCTCCGGCCCAGGCATAGTCCGGGTTACCAAGATGTGCGCCAATGATGGTGATACCCGGAAAGCGCCGCGCAATGACGTCCAGAGCCGTCACCCGCATCCTGTCCACGCTTACGTCAACAGCGATCTCGGGATTAGTGCGCATCACGATGCCCGTATGGAAGAGGATTATCATGCCGTATTTTTCAGCACGCTCGTAGACCGGCCAGTAGCTGGGATCGGAGAAATTCTTGAGCGGGTTTTCCAGTTCACCCAAGCCACGAAACCCGGCCGCGTGGAACTCGTCCACGAGCTCGACCGCGCGGGGATCGTCAAGGTCGATTCTGGCAAATCCAATCAGCCGGTTGGAAGACTTGTCGATAACCGGCTTGGCGGTTCCGAGGTCGGCGGGAGAAACCAGGAGGAAGGCAACCCCGTCTACGGAAGCCAACTTCGAGAGTAATTTGTGAAGGAATTCCGGGTCCCCGTTATAGTGAACGTGGCAGTCGATGATTCGCGGGGGACGGGGCTGCGCCATAGCCGACATGCAGAGCACGGTCAGAAACAAAACACCCAATAGCCAGAAGCGCTTGCTCATTTTTTTCCTCGTCCTGAGATTGTACACTATTTAAGCCCGAGCATCGTGGTTGCGTAAAGGAGTTCGCCATGCCCGACAAGCATTACCATGTCGCCCTTATTCCCGGTGACGGGATCGGTAAGGAAGTGATTCCTGCCGCCGTTAAAGTCCTGCAAACGGCGGCAAAGACTCTGGGCGACTGCTTCAGCCTATCCTTCGAAGAATTCGAGTGGGGATGCGAGCACTATCTCCGCACCGGCCGCATGATGCCGGAGGACGGGCTTGAACAGCTTCGCTCCTTCGACGCCATTCTTCTCGGCGCCATTGGACATCCGGCGGTCCCGGATCACGTATCGCTCCGCCAACTCTTGCTGCGCATTCGATTCGGGTTTGACCTTTACGTCAATTTGCGTCCGGTGGAAATTCTCCCCGGCCTCGAGCCGCCGCTGCGCGGGAAAACGGCCGAGGATATTCGGATGCTCTTCATTCGTGAAAACACCGAGGGTGAATATTGTGGCGTCGGCGGCAGGTTCAAGCGCGGCACCCCGGATGAAGTTGCAATCCAGCAGTCCATTTTCACGCGCAAGGGCGTGGAGCGCGTGATGCGGTATGCCTTCCAGCAGGCGCGCAACCGGCCTCGCAAGCGCCTGGCAAGCGCCACCAAGTCGAATGCCATGGCCTACACGATGGTCTTGTGGGACGAGGTGCTGCACGAAGTCGCCAGGGATTATCCCGACGTCCACGTGGCAAACTACCATGTGGATGCGCTCGCCGCCCGTATGATTACTCACCCGGAAAGTCTGGATGTGGTGGTTGGCTCGAACCTGTTTGCCGACATCCTCACTGACTTGGGGGGCGCGCTGCAAGGAAGCCTCGGCCTGGCGACCAGCGCTAACCTGAACCCGGCCGAGCGGATCGGCCCTCCCATGTTCGAGCCCGTGCACGGCAGCGCCCCGGACATCGCCGGCCGAGGCATCGCGAACCCCATCGCCGCCATTTGGACCGCGGCGTTGATGATGGAGCATCTTGGAGAACGGGAGATGGGCGCGCGCATTCTCGAGGCACTCAAGAAAGTGACTGGGGAGAGGCGCGTCCGCACTCCTGACCTGGGCGGCAGCAACACCACGGAAGAATTTGCAGCGGCTGTGATCGACAGGATGAATTCCTGAGCCTTTCCCCCGTCGCGAGAAACGTCCAACCTTGCCACCGCAAATACTCGCGGGCGATCCAAGCGCTACATCGCGGATCGGGCTCCTGGAGGCATCTCGTCTGCTGCGGCGTTGATTCGGCGAACGTAGTAAATGAAGGTCGCGACAAGGCCGGCAAGGAAGGCCCAGTGCCCCCACCAAGGGGAAAGGCGGGGATGGGAGGATAACGCAGCATGGATGTTTCCGCGAAGCAGGACACTAAAGAGAAGGCCGAATAGGACGCTCATGTACCCCATCATGTCGCTGAATATGGGCATGACTCGCTCGCGTTGCGCGGGTGTGAGGTCGCTGAGCTTTCGCGTTCCTAAATTGACACTGTCAGGATAGCGCCGGCTCAGAAGCGGCACCCCTATGAGAAGGCCGCAGACCAACACTTGAAGCACCAGCAAGACCCACAGGCTGTCTGGGCTTCCCCATCCATTCGCTTCTCCCGCCGCGTTAAAGTGTGTGGGAATGCGCACCGGCAAGCGGGGCATATTCGTCTTGATCAGGAAGAACGAGTATAAAGCCAAGCAAAATGCAATCAGCCGTTGCATTCAGCACCTCCCAGTCTGCATTGTACGCCTGAAGCCAACCCCTTTCCAATTTGCCGGTCTCCGCTCGGTTGACACTCGCCAGAAATGTGGGGCGAGGTTCACTTGCCTGGATTGAGTGGCAGCAGCTTAAGGCTGAAGGTCTTGATCTGATAAGGGCCCAGGTCAAACTGGAGGGTGTCGTCCGCAACCTTGAGCTCCGCACCACCGTCCTCAAGAAGGCTCACCTCACGCGCTGAGGATATCCCTGCGTTCAGCTTGATCTTGACGCCGCTGCTTGGGCGGCCTGCTGCCTCGTAAACTCTCAAGACCACGCTGCCCCCTCGGCCCGGTTTCAACGCGGAGACAACCACATCGCGCTGGGACACATTCAGCAATCCCCACTGCTTGGGCAAGCTACCTGCGTGTAAACTTACCTTCCGAACCACCAGCGGGTTGTTAAATTCCCAGCCCGCCCGGTAGATTTCCGCGGCACGCCAATCTCCTTCGTGGGGCACGAGTGCGTAATCGAAGGTCCGCTTCACCCCCAGCTCCAACCCTAAATCCGAGGAGACGCCCGGCTCATAACCGCCGAAGAAAGGGTAGGCGGAGATTCTCGCCGAGCGCATCAGAGAGAGCATCAGTGTCCCATCCGCAACGTTGTTGCCGGGAAGCCCGCGATTGATCAGCGCTACCCCCTTGCGGCCGTCGCCGTAGTCCGACCAATTCTGCGCGGGAAACTCCTGCGACAGGGGCCGTTCGATTGCGCCGAAGGGGATTTCGTCGAACCTCTGCCCGCTTGTGATGGAGGTGGGGAACAGGACCCGGTAACGCACGAATTTCTCGTTATTCAGGATCTCGGCCCTGATGTCGATGCGCCGAATTCCCGGGTAGAGCCTGACGGTTGTCAGGAAGCTGCCCTCGCCGAACGGGTGCTCGATGTGGAACTCCGAAAAAACCGGCCCCTCTTCAGTTCTTCCGTCGCCGCCCACCCATTCATTGCTGAAGTGCGTGTTTTGGGGTGTAGGCAAACCTTGCTTGCGGGTCATGGCGGTGAGTCTGCCGCCATTCAGCGTGCCATAGAGCTCCCAGAAGTCCCCGCCATCCTGCTCGCGCGCCACAACATTGGCGGGGCGGCCACCCAGGGCTTCCCAATCGCCGGACTTCACCTGCAACTTCGTCATTGCACCCGTCCAAAGGTCAAAGCTGGCCCGGTAATACTCGTTCTCGACGGACCCGAAGTCTTCATGCATGGTCGAGCTCGAACCTCGGCTGGAAGCTGCACTGTTTTCGCCGCCAGTTGAGCTGACCCGCTTTGGGATTACTTGATATAGAGAATATCCAAGGGGCGGTACGTCGCGGGCAATGAAGGCAATCTTCGCGTGCTTGATGCCCCGATCACTATACCGCTCTGTTTCGATGTACTGGATCGGAACGGCTTCACCAGAAGGGCCAATGAGTTCGACGGCCTTATGGCCTGCTTCTGAAAATCCTATGTCAACTTCCGCCACATCGCTCCGCGGCCACCCTAGAGGGTTGAAGACGAGGACTGGAATGCCTTCCGTGCGCGTGTCAATCTTGGAGGCGAGCGCGTCGATATCCGTCTCTACCATTTCATCGCCGAGGCTTTTGGAGAATTGATATCCGCGAATCGTGTCTTCGTAAACCTTGTTGACCATCGTGCCTGAGGATAGATCGTGCGCTTGGTTGAAGAGCACCGGCTCCCAGGCCCGAGTTAGGTTACTGTTGTCCGCTGGAAGCCCCAGCCAGGAGGCCAGGGCGCCCAATTTCTCGGCGGTAGCAAGGATGCGCTCCAGGTTTCTCATCCATTGCTTGAGTTCGATTCGGGCGCTATAGACACCTTGAAAGACAGGGTTGAGTTCGCCGGTCACGACGGGGCGCGCGGGCCGCTGCGCCACCACGGACTCGAAATCGGTGGGAACTCCAAAACGCAAGGAAAATGGCTGTTTCCCTTCACGATTGAATTCGCCCACCATGATCGGCAGGGCCTCTTCGGGCTCGATGACGTCGGCTCCGGCCACTGCCACACGCTCCGGCCAGCGGGAATAATTCCCCAGCGTGTCCCATTGTTGGCGCGCGTAACGATCGAAATCAAACAAGCCGGGGGGCGTGGGGTAGAACATGCCATAGCCAAAGGGCAGCCAGAAGGCGGGAATCCGGGTGCCGTCAATTCCCTCCCAGAGGAATTCAGAGGGAGTGTCATTACTGTGCACGCCGCGCTGGAACCAATATGACTTGTATCCCGCGAGCTTCAAGAGCTGCGGCATCTGGGCATGGTGCCCGAAGGTGTCGAGCGCCCAGCCCACCGTTACGTCCACCCCGAGCTTCTCGCGATAGTAGGTCTTTCCGTAGAGGGCTTGTCGAATCCACGACTCGCCGCTGGGAATGTTCACGTCAAGCATGACGTTGTTCGCGCCCACAATCTCCAGTTTTCCTTCCGACACCAGTTTCCTGAAAACCGCCTCTTGTTCGGGATACCTCTCCAGGAATGGCTTCACGTAAGCGACTTGGTCAAGTACAAAACGATATTCCGGGTGGGTCCTCAGCAGCTCGAGCGCCCTCAGAATGTGGGGCAGGCCGATCTCCAGGTATTCCTCCCGTGTTTTAAAGACGGCGCCTTCCCAGTGGGTGTGGGGGATGATCCAGAAAGTGTTAATCGACGGAGTGGCTGGAATCGCTTTTGCCGCAGCCACTGAATCGCTGCCGGCTTTACCGCAGATGCCAAGCGGTACCCATAAAAACATCCCGAGAAGAAATCCCAAGGTTGTTCGCATATTCACAATAACTCCCGGTTGAGAGATTGTTGGAAGTTGGTTCAACCGCGCGAGTCATAACTCATGCCTGCGAGGTCTCCGGCATTCGCATGGTACGTGGCTCGTGGGGCTCTGCGACACACACACTACGATGGCACCAACCCACTATCCGATTGTAGAGGTTTGTAAGACGCACAAAACTAGCGTTTGGGGGTGTAGTCGTGCTTCCGCTCGACCTCCTCCTTGATAGTGCACAGGGCGTGGTTCCACGCCACGTCATGCAGGAATTCTGGGAACAGCGTCTTGATACTTCCCCATAGGACCCGACGTGCGAAGCCCCGTCCTCTCTTGTAGTCAAATGCTGCGTAAATGGACAGCCGGCTGTTTCCGTCCTTGGTCGGCGCGACGTTGAAGATGAGTTTCCCGTGGTCCGCCAGCCGTTCGTTGACTTGATACAGCAAGGTCTCGAAGCCAACTCTTTTGGTCAGCCGCAGTTCCGCGCCCAACTCGAGGGGCGGTACTCTATATCGAATCACCGATCCGACCTGGTTCGGCGCTCCTTGGATCTGTCGCACTTCGACCAAGCGCAACTTGAGGAACCTCGCATTGGGGTGGCCGAACTTGGCCAACTCCTGCATGATCTCTTCCTCGGAGCCGCGGATCTTGATCGCATACATCCGTTCGAAGTCAGGCGACCCGCCAAGCTCCATTCCCAGGCTTGAGGCCAGGACTTCCTTGAGCGCTTCCCGCTTCTCCTTGAGCACCACCGTCGGGTAGCGGCCGCACTCCCCCCATTTCAGACCCAAGAGTGCCTCGAACGCCACGTTTCTTAGCGTGACCACCGCACCCGCGAGAACGGAGCGCAGCACGTCGTAGCCGCACATCTCCCAAAACACTTCCTGATAGTCGGCCGTGCCGCTGGCGATCTTCCACAGCACCACGCTCAAAGGCCGGCTGCGCTCATCTCGCTCCTTGCACTCGATGGCAAACGCCTGGTAGGTGATGCGGCTGAGCACCGGCGTGGTGAACGCCACCCGGCTCGCGCCAAACACCACCCGTCCGAAGCGGTTGTCTGCGGCCAGCCACTTGATGGCTTTCCCGTATCCTTTGGCGAGAGCCTGCTCGTCGGTTCCGTCCTCGAGCACGGTCTGGGCCAGCCGGCTCGCCGTCACGTGGGCCGAGAACAGGCCGTCTTTGTTCAACCGCGACCCGACCGCGTCGCCAATGATGGCAAACCGGTCGCCGAAGGGGGATTTGGCGGTAGTCACGGTCATTCTGGGGACACAGGCACAGGCGATGGGAGCCGACTCGACGCCTGGCAAGATGCGCTCGATCGGAGGCAGCGTCAGAAAATCGTGGATAATATGTTGAATGTCCCCAGCCATGACTGCCTCGTCGATTGACTTGCCGATCATGGCGACGGTCAAGAACCTGCCCTTGGGAACGAGCGCTGTATGCTCGAGGGCGAGGCGCCTCGAGGCGTATTCGATAAAGTAGATCTCGCGGTGCATATGGCGCGTCAGATAGTCCTCGCCCACGTCCAGCTCGAAGATGAAGGCCTTGCGGGACTTGCCGGGAACGAACCTCGGATTCAAACGCTGGAGCGAGGCGATCAGGGCATCGTCGCCATAGTCGAAGCCTCCGTGTGCATTGATCCCGGTAGCGATGGTCACGAAGCTGGCCTCGAGCGAGATCTTCTCTCCGGATTGTGCTCGCACCGTCAAGCGGGGCATCCTGGACGCGGCATAGGCAATGGCTTCTGCTTTGCCATACAGGATACGCGCGCCTGCTTTGACCGCCTCACCCAGCAGAAACGCGTCGAACCCTGCGGGTCTGCCGCCCCTTCTGCTGGGTAACGAGCCCCTGAATACGGAGTACATCCGCATGCCTTTGGGAACACGAAGCCGGAAGTTCTTCCACTGGCCCTGTATCCACACGTGATCGATGTGCCCCTGGATGATCTCCTCCGGAACCACCAGGCCGTGCTCCTCGAGTATCTCATTCAACCTCGGGGAGATGCCGCCTGCGCAGAAGTTGCATCCCCTGCCCTGAAAGATGTCGGTGCCCAAGTTCGAGAGACCACGCCTCTCGACGATGACCACGTCGAGGTGTCGATTCAGACGCTGGGCTTCGCGAAGAAGATGGATGGCGAAGAACGAACCGGCGGGTCCACCACCCACGATGGCAACGCAGTCGTTATCCCGGAGGCCCTCTGATTGACGAGAGGCGTGCTGCATGGTCCAAGCCCGTTTGGCAAGGACGCGAGGTCAAATCAGGTCGCCCCTAAAGGCCCGTTGCGCCGCAAGGGCAGCATCCTTGTTGAGAGGCATTTTAGGCTGCCTGTAAACGCAAAGCAAGCATGCTTAAACCGGAGTGGTGAGCCAGTTTGGTTGTGTAGCGGCGATCCCGCAAGGCGGGATCGCCAAATGGCGGCGTAAAGCTGCCTCTACGCCAAACCGACCCACTACCCAAGAGCCGACACATACAAAAGAAAAAGGGATAGTATGAAGCAGATGAAGTTTTCGGGCCGAGCCGAAGATGCCATTCGAAGGGCGTTGCTGGCGTGGTTTCGTCGAAACGCGCGTTCCCTCCCTTGGCGCAAGAGTCGTGATCCCTATGCCATCTGGGTCTCTGAGGTAATGCTTCAGCAGACCCAGGTGGCGACCGTGATCCCGTATTACGAACGTTTTCTCGAGGCTTTTCCCACCGTTGCCGACCTGGCGCGCGCCCCACTCGAACGAGTCCTGCAACTATGGTCCGGACTTGGCTACTATCGCCGCGCCCGTTACCTGCACCAAGCCGCCAAGGAACTGGTTTGTAGCTTTGCTGGAACGTTCCCCCGGGACTACAAGCAGATTCGTTCGCTGCCCGGAGTTGGGGAGTACACCGCGCGGGCCGTGCTGAGTATTGCCTTCGGTCTGCCGTACACGCTGCTGGACGGAAATGTGGCTAGAGTCCTTTCGCGTTTGGTGGCGCTCCGGGGCAATCTTCATCAGCCTGGTTTCCGCCGCGTTGTGGAAGCCCAACTCGAGCGTCTGCTTTCGCCTCGAAGCCCCGGTGACTTCAACCAGTCGTTGATGGAGCTAGGACAAACCCTCTGCCTGCCTCGTGCTCCCCGATGTGCCGATTGCCCGGTGCGAAGCTGGTGCCGGGGTTACAAATCCGGCCGGCCTCAACTTTATCCCCAGCCACGTCCCCGACGCGCGGCGGAATCCCATTACCTGGCCGCCGCCATCCTCCTGCGCGGACCGCGTGTGGCCATGGTGCGCGGCCTGGGCGACGGCCTGTTAGATGACCTGTGGAATTTTCCCTCTGCTTTCGGCCCCTCACGCGCCGAGGCGCTCGTGAGCTTGCACAATAAACTCGCTGGTTTCGGGAGCCTCTCCCTCACCCTCCGCGACTCCATCGCCGAGCTCCATCATGGAATTACTTACCGCTCCATTCGTGTCCATGCTTACCCGGCGGAGATTTCAGACCCTCCCCGCAGAAGAGGACTTCGATGGTTTCCTATTTCGAGTCTGCGGCAGGCCGCCATTTCACAACTGGCTCGCAAAATCGCGCAACAAGTGTTTTGACCGGACCTGAATTGTCAGCCCGGTGCGCCACACGCCAGGTGGATAGCGCTGCAGGCGGTCTGGAGTGCGGCCCGCCACGGCGGGCCGCACTCCAGAGCACTGTGTCAGGAAGTGTTGCTTGCGTTAAAATGTAATCCGGAAGCGCAACGATGGTCATGGCAAAAACCGCACAACCCGACCCCTCCACGCTCCTAAGGCTCCAATCCAACATTAGCGTGCAGCGTTACTTTGAGATTTCCCTGTTGCTGACGCTGGCTACAGGATTCGTCACCGTGGCCATGACGGGCAAGTTGGATTTGGTCTCGATCATAGTGGTTTCCACGGCGCTGGCCGTGAAGCTTTGGAGCTACTCTCGCGAGGCTGACTTTTCCCTCTCTCCCCGCACCGTCACGCGGATTTCCATCTTTTACATCTTCTTTTACGCGCTCGACTTCTTGATATTCTCGCCGGGCCCGGGGGCGCTGGATAGGATGCTGGCCGCGACCATTCACCTCATTCTATTCACAACCGTAATCAAGATCTTCTCCGCCAGGACTTATCGCGACTACGGTTACCTCGCCACGTTATCTTTCATGATGGTGCTGGCTAGCGCCATCCTGACGGTCAGCACGACGTATTTGGTGTTCTTC
The DNA here is from genome assembly GCA_963832915.1 of uncultured Acidobacteriota bacterium. Lineage (GTDB taxonomy): Bacteria > Acidobacteriota > Terriglobia > UBA7540 > UBA7540 > CAVROP01. Next base: position 216,838 of record CAWHWE010000011.1, on the reverse strand, counting down.
ACCCTTTACGTCATCTTCTCCATCTCGACCTTCATCAGCTACGAAATCAAGCAGGGAATGGAGTCGGCGTCCCGCGCCCCGGAAGGCCCTTTCCGAAAGCCTCGACAGAACCGGGCAGCCATCGAAGGGGCGCTGATGAGGGCGGCCGTGGAATTAGCCGTCGGCATTTTTGTTCTGGCAACGGTCCTCTTTTTCGTCATCCCGAGATACCGGACGGGCTACCTGACCGCCCTCTCCTCTCAGACGCAGAACATTACCGGCTTCTCGGAGACCGTTAACCTTGGAGACATCCGTAAGATCCTGCGTTCCCCGATGGTGGTCATGCGCGTGACGGTGGAAGGAGATCCCCGGCAATTCCAGGGTGTGAAATGGCGGGGTGTAGGTTTGACCAGCTTTGACGGCACGCACTGGTTTAACGACAACACGGACCAAATACCCATAGCGCCGGCCACCGAACAACGCTTTGTTCTGCCCTGGCTCGAGGGCTGGCAGAGCCGTTCACGGCGACCGCTTCGCTACCATGTGCTGCGCTCGGCGCTCTCCACCGACGTGCTTTTCGCCGCCCCCACCCCCCAGGAGGTTATGGGCCGGCTTCGCCTGGTGAATATCGACGAAACGGGCTCCCTGCATAGCTCTCAGTATGCCTTCGCGCCGCTCGCTTACGATGTGGTTTCGGAGACAGGGCTTCCTCCGGTCCGGGAGTTGCAGCGAGCCTCCACTACATATACTGACGATATCCGCCTGGTGTATCTTCGCCTCCCCGATCTGGACCCGAAGATCGCGGACCTTGCCCGGCAGTTTACATCGGCTGCCACGAACAATTACGACCGCGCCACCGCCATTCAGAATTACCTTCGCGCCAATTTCCGGTATACGCTCGACCCGCCAGCCATTGACCCTAAAGACCCCATGGTCAGTTTCTTGTTCAAATCCAAATCAGGATATTGTGAATACTTTGCCGCCGCGATGGCCGTGATGCTCCGAACGCTCAACATCCCCTCGCGACTGGTGAATGGCTTTCAGACGGGTTCCTTTAACCGTATCGGCAAGGATTTTGTGGTCCGGGCTCGGGATGCTCATAGCTGGGTGGAAGTGTATTTTCCGAAATACGGCTGGATCACCTTTGATCCCACGCCCGCCGACCCCAACCCCATCCGCGCCGGAGCCTGGGACGATTACGTCGATGCCCTGAACCTCTTTTGGACCGAGTGGGTTGTCAACTACGATTTCACCCATCAAGTTCGGCTGGCGCGGCAGATGGAACAAACCTCCAGAAATTTCCAGCAGGAATTCATGGACCGTACTGAGCAGCTTAAGCGGCGAGGAGTGCGGATGACCTACCACGTCGAAGCGTGGCTGATGTCGCACAAGCTTTTCATGCTCTTTTTCATGGCGACCATCCTGGCCGCTTTAGTGGTTGGCGAAAAGGGCGGTTCGCTGGCTGAAATCAGGTTTTTCTGGCTTTGGAAGTTTGGACGCCGGGAACTCGCACTGAGCCCGAGCCAAGCCACCATGACTTATCAACGGCTGCTAAAGACCCTACGTAAGAAAGGCCATCCAAAACCTGCCGCGCTAACACCCAGGGAATTCGCTCAGTCGTTGTTGGGGACGCGTCTCGGATCAGGCGTCTTGGAATTCACTCGGCTCTACAACCTGCTCCGCTTCGGCCAGGCTCAAGTCCCCATGGCGCGGTTGCGGCAGCTCCTGGAAGAAATCAGCAGAACTTAAAGGCAGTGACGAGTGATGAGTGACGAGCGGAAGCCAGGAGCCAGGAGTCAGAAGAAAGGCCCCACGCGCACGTGTCATTCTGAGGCCCTCGTTCTCTGGGGCCGAAGAATCTCCGCAGTTTTTCCGAATTGACGATTTTCGATTGCCGATTGTTGGTTGCGGACCCCAGTCCGGAGAGGCAGCGCCCTTCAATCAGAAATCGCAAATCGCCAATGATCAATCGCCAATCATTCGTATCTCAGCGCCACCATGGGATCGACCTTGGTGGCGCGGCGCGCGGGAAGATAACAAGCCAAAGCGGCCACCAGCGCCAGTCCCACCGGCACGGCCAGCAGAGTTGCAGGATCGCTGGGCTTGACTCCGAACAGCAGGCTGCGCAACAGGCGGGTGAGGGCCAAAGCGCCTGGTAGGCCAATCCCCATGCCGGGAGCAACAAGCCGCATCCCCTCGCCCACCACCAGCACCAGTACGTCCTCGCGGCGAGCGCCCAATGCCACGCGGACTCCGATTTCGTGAGTGCGCTGCGCCACCGAATAGGCCAGCACGCCATAGATGCCAATGGCTCCCAGCCCCAGCGCCAAAAGGGCGAACATTCCTACCAGCAAGGCATTGAATCGCTGCGGCGCAATGGACTCTGACAATCGTTGATCCATCGTGGCGACGTCGTACACCGGTTGGTTGGCGTCCACCGCTCGAACGGCGGCTTTCACGTCTGCCACGGAGTTGAGAGGATCGCCAGCGGCACGAAGCACGACGTCCATAGCTGGGGCCGGCGCTTGTAAATAGGGAACGTATATCTCGGGTGACTCGGGGTGGTCGAGGCCAAGCTGTCTCACGCTTCCAACTATCCCAATGATCTCGCGCCACGGGCCGGTTCTTGCTCCGCATTTTACATGCTTTCCGACCACATCCTGGTCAGGAAGAAACTGATGGGCGAAAGCCTGATTGACGATGGCGACCTGGGGAGCGCCTTCACGGTCCTTCTCACTGAACGTGCGACCGGCGAGCAAGGGGATTCGCAGGGTTCGGAAGTAGCCAGGGCCAACCACATCATTCGGGACGCCTGGGCGCAACCCGGGGGGCGCTTTCGGCTGGCCCTCGACATCGGTCCCCCCAAGGCGTCCCGATCCCATGAGAGGGAGTCCGCTCCCTGCATCAGCGGACTGGATAGCAGGCAGCGCCCTCATACGATCCAGAAGCTGCTCGAAGAAAGCAGCCTGCTGTTCAGGTTTGGAATACTCGTTCCCGGAAACTGAGATCCGAAGCGTAAGCAAGCGATGGGGATCGAATCCGGGATTTACCGTAATAAGATAAATGAAGGTTCGGGCCAGAAGACCCGCTCCAATCAACAAAACGACAGCCAGCGCGATCTCAGCCGTCACCAGGATGCTCCGGATGCGGTGTTGTGGGTGGCCTGGCGCGGACCGCGATGTCCTGTGCTTTAGGGCTTCGTCAAGATTTACCTTCGATGACAATATCGCCGGAGAGAGTCCGAATAGGATGCCGGTCAGCGTGGCAACGATCAACGTAAAAAGCAGCACGGTGTGGTCCAGGCGGACGCTCTCCAAGTGTGGAATCTGAGGTGGTGCAAGGGCCTGAAGAACCCTGAGACCGGTGAAGCCCACCAGAAGCGCAATGGGCGCAGCAGCTATCGCGAGCACCAAACTTTCGGTCAGCAATTGCGCCGCGATGCGCAGCCTGGGAGCGCCCAGGGCAGCTCGCACAGCAAGCTCCTTCTGCCGCGCCGCGCCTCGGGCAAGCTGCAAGCTGGCGACGTTCACACACGACATGATCAGCAATAGCCCGACTGAGCAGAGTAAGACGAGCAAAATAGGGCGAGCGGGCGCGGCGAGCCTTTCGTGGAGGGGCGTCACGCGCACCTCCATGCCGGCGCGCATGCGGGCGAATGGCGGGGGTTCTTGCCTGGCAGTTTGTTGCACCAAGCCGCCCAGCTCGGCCTTAACATTGTCGACCGTGACACCTGGCTTGAGGCGCGCCAAAGGTCTTATGAGTCTCATGTCTCGAGAGCCCCAATTGGCGGCTCGCGCCACGACCATGGGCAGAAACAACTCGGCCTTGAACTCATCGTCAGGGAATCGGAAACCGGCGGGAATGACCCCGACGATCGTGTGCGGAGCGCCGTCGAGCATGACGGACGAACCGACGACGCTCGGGTCCGACCCGAAGCGACGCTGCCACAGTTCGTGGCTGAGCAATACCACTTGCCGTCCGCCAGGTTGATCCTCTTCTCGAAGAAAGCCGCGTCCGAGCGATGGCTGGACCCCCAGCAAGGGGAAAAAGTCCCACGTGACCTCTGCGCCCAAAAGCCGCTCCGGTTCTCCGGCAGAGGTCAGATTCACCTCATCGCCGCCATAGGCCGCAAGCCCGTCGAACAGCCGGTCATGCTCGCTCCAGTTGGCAAAGTCGGGGGTGGGCACCGACCTGACGGGCCTCTCCCGCGGCCAGAATTCGGAGATGTACACCAAGCGGCTCGGGTCGCGGTAGGGCAAGGGGCGAATCAGGACGGCGTTCACCACACTAAAAATGGCGGTGTTTACGCCGATACCTAGCGCCAGCGTCAGGAGGGCGACTATGGTGAATCCCGGGTTTCTCAGCATCGCCCGCAGGCCGTAACGGAGGTCTTGCAGCAGGTTTTCAAGCCCGCGAAGTCCCCACATATCGCGCGTGACCTCTTTGACCAAAGTGACGTTGCCGAATTCGCGGGCCGACGAAGCACGAGCTTGCTCAGCGGTTTCGCCCTGCTCCATGCGCTCCAGCGCGGCCATGCGCAGGTGGCTCTGGACTTCTTCGTCCAGGTCCTTTTCACTTTGCCTTCGGCGGAACAACCAGTGCCAGAGACTCATGGCTCACCACCTGATAGCTCAGATTCGTGCAAGTGACCACTCACCCGACCCCGTTGGTTGACGGGCTGGTGAAAACGCAGGTCGCCGGCCCTCTCCCCTCGGGCTGAGCATGTCCCACATCTTTTGCTGAACACAGGGCGCTCCGCGGGATGCATGCTTTCAGCCCCAAAGGGGCGACCTAACAAAGCCCGGCCGACGGCCTGGGCCAGAAAGGCCACCCTATTTCAGGTTTTCAAGCCCTGAAAGGGCGTAACAAATCCACCGACCGGGCCTAGGCGGACGTCTGTGCGTCTCCCCCAATGCTATTTCGCCCTTTCAGGGCTTACCGCTAAGAAAAAGGCGGATTCTCAGACCCAGGCCGTTGGCTTGGGCTCTGCTAGTCCGCCCCTTCGGGGCTCGTTTTGCCTTCAGTAGCGCTCGCACCCCCGGTGTCCAGCAAAAGATGTGGTACATGCTCAGCCCCTCGGGAGAGAGTAGAATCTAACCTCCTGCAGAATCTAGCCTTCATCGGGCGCGGGCTTCATGATGCCGGCGATGGCGGTGACGATTTGCGCCCAGCGAGCCTGCTCCGAGAACAACTGCTTCTTGCCTGCCGGGGTCAAGCGATAGAACTTGGCGCGCTGGTTGCTCTCCGTCTGCTTCCACTGCGAGGTTAACCAGCCTTGCTTCTTTAGGCGGTGGAGCGCTGGGTAGAGCGAGCCGGTCTCAACTTGCAAGACTTCGGCCGACCGTCCCCGAATAGACTGGCTGATTCCGTAGCCGTGCTGCGGCCCCCACTGCAAGGTCTGGAGGATGAGCATGTCGAGGGTGCCCTGCAATAACTCGATCCGATTTTGATAGTGTTCTCGCTTAGGTTTCATGCTGTAGATAATCTACTGCCAAAGCCTGTAGATTGTCAACCCCCTCTTGATTCGGGGCCGGACCTCTGCGCCCTGTCGACCAGGCGGGAGGCGGTTGAGAACCTAAAATGGACATTTCGACCATCCCGACCAGCTCGGCGCGAGGTACGTCTAACTCTATGAAAAACAAACAATTATAGTTTGACAAGCCGAGGAACCTTTTTCGCGTAACTCGAATCTAACTTAGTGTAAGGGGCCTTGAAGAAAGGAAAAGGTGAACGAGAAGATGGTTACATACTTGAGCATCGTAATCGGTCACTTGATGACGGGGGTGGCGGTCGCAGCCGGATTCCTTTATGCGGGGATGGTCCTGATGACGTATCGTACGGACGGGCCACACAACCGCCTCAGTTTCGAATTTCGAGACCCTGTAAGGTCGGCGGAGCATTTAGTGGTCTGGCTGGGTGTGATGGCTTTGGATGCCTGTCTGCGTTTTGCAAGGGCCATTTTGAACATGCTCCTCGAAGCCTCTGCTGAGGTTGGGGAATGGTTTATAAGTCGTAGCCTCGCCATGCAGGAAAGTGTCCGCTCCCGTTTCCTCGTTTGACGATGTGCATCCGGCGCCCTGAATAATTAAGGGCGCCGTGAGAGGGATTGGCCACTCGCCTTCTCCGAGCAAACGCCGAGACAGTTCCGCATTCATCGCTTCATTGTTCCAGGAACCCTTAGCGGCTAACGATTCCTTTATGAGGAATCATTAAGCATCAGAACCTGCTTGCCACGCCTAAGACGAACATCGCCGCAACCAACACCACAAGCGCCCCTGCCTGGAGGTGGACGGGCCGGCCATGAATCCCTTTCCATTCTCCGGTGAAGAATCCCCAGCAGCTCGCGCCGAGGACCGAAGTGGACACAAGAACCGGCCAACCGATGACGGGGCCCAAGGAACCCATCTGATTTGCTCCCACACCGTACAGGACGATGCAGGATATCCACATCAGGCCCATCAGAGGCGGTAACAACCAATACCTGCCCGCACCGGAGCAGAAGGCGCTCCACGTCCGATTCTTTCTCAACAGGTACAGGGAATAGAAAAAACTAGGCAGGAAGCCAGCGTTTGCCAACAATAGCCATATGGCATTGGCTGCAAAGATCGGATTAGCTCCGTGGTTAATCGTTTGCTTTTGGATTTCCGTGCTATAGGCAAACGTGATGTTGAGCAATGGGCTCAAAAGGCCGCAGAGGATGCAGATAATCAACCCGGCGAGAAACCGGCCACTGCGCACGAGCCCCATGTCGACAGCGGATCGGCCTGAACACGCCTGCAAGATCCGGTCCCGCTGTTGGCCGGCCACCGCGAACAGCACTACGGCAATCGTCAACAGAAAGATGCCGGACAGGGTGGTGATTCCCGACGAAGCCCATAATTTCTCACGATGCTGCCCAATGAGAGGCACGATTGATCCCACCGAAGTACCCATCCCCAGAATTATGGCTGTACCCAAGGCGAGCCCAAGCATATCGACCCCCAAACCGTACAACACCACAGCCAGTCCCCAGACAAACCCCAACACCAGGGTCCACAAGATGGTCTGATGAGGAACGGCGGCAAAGGCACTGAAGAGCTTCGGGACAGTCAACAGGGCGAAAGGCCAGGGGAGAAGAAGGTAGGCGAAGGTCGAATAAATCAGCCAGGTATTTTCCCATGACCATTTCTTCAGAAAGGCCATGGGAGTCAAGACGCTGCCTTGGACAACTCCTGCAATTAGGATTATCAGAAAGCCAGAACCTGCCGATGAGAACATTGGTTCACCCTCTACTGCATAAGACTAACTTCTCCGTTGGCGCCTAGTCTCCCTTCCTCCGAAATCTCTCTATGGCTTCTTGCGTAGGGGGAGACACCCAAAATAGAGCCCTCTGGGCGTAATAGATACTCCCGAGTTCCCGCAGAGCTTCCTCGCAACGGCTGGAGACCCTGAAGTCATTCCCGGCCAGCTCGCTATCGATCAGCGCTCGCAGGTAGAGAATACGCCAACGCCACGAATCTCGCGCTTGAGGCGAGAGACTCTTATCCGCTTGCTGCATCAATCTGAATCCCTCTTCTGCGTCACTGCTGTGCTCCAGCACGATTCGCACCGGACCACCTTCCTTTCCCAGATTTTCCATCCGGCGCGGATAGTTCTTCTCTAAAATCTCGATCGCCCTCCGCACCCAAGGCACAACTTCCGGCGAAAATTCGGAGGAGACGTACTCGTCCACAATCGAGCCCGCCGGATTATCCTTCCGCCAGAAGAACTGGGCAAAGAGCACTTTATTGAGGTCCTCGAAAATACCTTCAGAGTAAGGGAATCCACCCGCCAGCGAATCTTTTCCTAAATTCCATAACTCCTGATGGTGGGTGGGCAAGGGATTGGCGCCAAAGCCCCCCCATGGACCCGCACCCCACATGCTGATCTCCGGAAAACTCAGTAAGGGAAAACCTCCCGGGACGCGGTGCTCAGGTGGCTTGCCTGAATGGCGCTTAACACCGGCGTCATCCGCCATCATGTAATTAATCCACTTGGGCTGCTCTTTGCCGAATTTCTGCTCCAGCCCGTCCCACTCACCGGAGGTAAATTTATCAAAGTACCAGGCCGAGAGAATAACTTTGCATCCCGGGAAGTTGCGACGGGCCAGTTCAGCGATCGGCTCGGCCATCGTCAGGAATCCATTCGTCCCCCAAGGCTTACATTGCGAGCAGGTACACCCTCCCTGGTCGTAGGGCCAGATCACCACATAATCGACTCCCACATCCTTGAATGCCTGAAACGTTTCCTCGCGCCATTTCAACAACAGAGCTTTCGCCCCGGGTTTGTGGGGGCAAAGTTCCACGTGGTAGTGCCCCTGAGGCTCTCGGAAGTAGCCATCATGGCCGGCGGTCCAGTCGGCGCGCAACGCCGCGGGACTATTGGCGTAGGCTTCGTTCGCGATCAAGGTGAGGCCGGTATCAAGGCCCACGCCTTTCGCGGTCTTCAAAATGGCGTTGAGGCGCTTGATCATCGCTTGCGCGGAGGCATCCTGCATCCCCTCAAAGTGGTGCATATCGAACCAGACGAAGATCGTGCTGTAACCCCACAAGGCGAGGTCTTCCACGTATCGCTCTATTTTTTCGATGGGGGCTTCGTGATAGAAATTAAAGAAGTGCGTCGCAAAATAGATCCCGCGAAGCGGCTCTTCAGGCACGGAGGTCCCACTCCAATTCCCGAGGGTAAACGAACCCTGGTGGTAGGTGTTGCTGCGCAAGAATTTCCCCACCCCATAGAGCAGTCCTCGGCTCTCGTTCCCGAGAATGCGCACCTTGCCTGGAGAAACGTCTTCAATGCGAAAGCCCTCGCTGCCAATGCCTTGCTGAACGTTGAGTTCGACACTACACGCTCCCCCTGCACGGAACATGGGGTTGATACCAGACCGCTCCCGGATTCGACTGGCAAGTATTTCGACTACCCTATTGAGCGCAGGATTCCTGGGCGCCGCAAGCCGAATACTCACTGACTTACAATCTGTGCCGCCCTCAGATGCAGATGGCTTTTCCGAAGGGTGCGCGACAAGATAACGCGGCCCAGAAAATATGAAGATACCCAGCGTCAAGATCAGGAATGAAGCGGCGGGCAAAGGGCACAAACTCTGATTTCTGGTTAGCGCCTCAATCTGTCTAACAAAACTTCTCATAAAGGAACAATCCTCCCTCCACCCAAGAGTTTGAACAGATACAGTGCCTCACTTCTCCCTGTGCCCCCTGGGAATTCAGGGGACAGCTCTTAGCCGTATCAGACAAACCGAGGGAGTTTCTACGTCCTCCCATGTGGCGACTGTCCCTGGGCTGAGCCTCTCCGACTTAACCAGGTCGAGTTCGTGCCGACTGTCAACCACGTATTTCTCCATCGCAGACGCCGCTCTTCCACAAATTGGGCCACCCCAGGAAGGTACGTATGGACACCGGCAATTCCCTTGCTGATTTGCGATTCAGTCTCATGCCTTGGGGTGGGTTTTGTCGTAGACGTCGATTAACTGTTTGATGGAGACCTGCGTGTATTTCTGGGTAGTTGACAGGCTGGTGTGCCCCAGCATTTCCTGGATCGCCCTCAGATCAGCCCCCTCGGTGAGCAGGTGCGAGGCAAAAGCATGGCGGAGCGAATGTGGGCTGACCTTTACGGCCGGCCCGTAGTTCCGGACGTACTTTTTCACCAGCCGGTCCACGGAGCGTGTCGTGAGCCGCTCGCCCCACACGTTCAAAAACAAGGCCTGCTGGCCGGACTTCTTCTTTTCCTGGAGAATCCTCTGCCGGACCGGGAGGTAATCCTCGATGGCCTGCTTGGCCTTCGAGCCAAACGGTACGATCCTCTCCTTCCGTCCTTTGCCGCGGACGAGCACCATGCAGTCTCCGAAGTTCACGCTGCGGAGGTCCAGGCCCACCAATTCGCTCACGCGCAGGCCTGAGGCATAGAGCAATTCCAGTAAAGCGCGGTCGCGTCGCATGGCGGGCTCTCCGGTCTTGGTGGCTTCGGCCACAGCGTCGAGGCAAGTGTTCATCTCTTCCTCAGTCATGATCCTGGGAAGGGTCTTGTCCTGCTTGGGAGTCGAGACCAGCGTGGACGGATTCTCGGCCAGCACTCCCTCGCGCCTCAAGAACTTAAAGAACGCCCTCACCGCCGAAAGTTTCCGGGCGATGGAAGACTTCTTTTCCCGCTTCTCAAAAAGAATGCCGAGGAAGCCACGGATGCGCAAGGCATCCACCGATCGGACATCGACCACGGCTGTGGCGCAGCCCTCCGCCAGGTAGTCCCGGAACTGGAGAAGGTCGCTGCGGTAATTACGCACCGTATGCGGGGAGGCATTCCGCTCGTACTGGAGGTAGTTGACGTAGCGCTCGATGAGTTCATTCATGCCGGGCATCCGTGGCGCCGTAGGGGCTTTGGAGTGCGGTCCCGCGTTGCGGGACCGCTTTCCACTTGCGAGCTTGCTTGCGCTTCCACCGCCCCGAGCACCGCGCTCCTTCGCACGGCCAGCAAGCTGGCCTGACAAAAAGCGGCAGCCCGCCGCGGCGGGTCGCACTCCAAAGCGCGCCACGCACTTTCACACGCCGTTGCCCACGGTTCCTGTAATCTCCACTCGTGGCACGATAGAATTAGCACAGAGTGTTTGAATCCACAACTGGAGGTCGGCAAGGGCTCTCTCACATTGTCTGGCGCGCCGGGCGCGGCGGTCACGCGCGATAGCCCTGGGCGGCTTCTCCAGGGGCGCAAGCAAATCGAAAGAAATGTTGGCAGGCTGATAGTTGCCAGGATCGGCGTGCGAAATATAGTGGATCAACGACCCGATCGCTGTGGTGCGCGGGGGCGGCGTGAAGACAGCCCCGGCCACCTGCTGAGCCAACGCCACTCCCGCAAGGAACCCCGTGGCGATGCACTCCACGTATCCTTCCACGCCGGAAAGCTGGCCTGCAATGAAGACGTGGGGCGCGGCGCGAAGTCTGAGGTCGGCCTCGAGCACCCTTGGCGCATTGATATAAGTGTTGCGATGCATCTGCCCGAAGCGCAAAAACTCGGCATTTTCGAGCCCGGGGATCATGCGCAGGATGCGCGCCTGCTCGGGAAACTTGAGGTGGTTCTGGAACCCCACCAGGTTGTAGCTTGAAAAGCGCAGGTTTTCTGCACGGAGCTGCACCACGGCGAATGGCTCATAGCCGGTCCGCGGGTCGACCAGACCCACCGGCTTCATGGGACCGAAGCGAGGCGTGTCATACCCTCGCCGCGCCAGTTCTTCGATGGGCAGACAGGCCTCGAAATAATTCAGGTCTTCGAATTCATGCGCCTGCACTTTCTCCGCACTTCGCAGTGCGTCATAGAAGGCTTGGTATTCCTCTTGGTTCAGCGGGCAGTTCAGGTAGTCGTCGCCACCGCCTTTTCCATAACGTGAAGCAGGGAAGAGGCGGTCATGGTTCAGGGTTTCGGCATCCACGATCGGACTGATGGCATCGTAAAACGCCAGGTTTTCCGAGCCCGTAAGCGATTGAAGGCAGCGAGCCAGGGCGTCCGAGGTGAGGGGGCCCGTGGCGATCAACACCAGGCCGTCCGAGGGAATCTCCCCGAGTTCCTCCCGGCGTACGGTGACGAGTGGATGCTCGCCCAGCGCCTGGGTGACGGACTCCGAGAATCGCTCCCGGTCCACCACCAGCGCTGCGCCCCCTGGAACCGCGCACTCACCCGCCAGCTTTATCAGGAGGGATCCGGCGCGGCGCAATTCCTCCTTCAGAAGCCACGCGGCGGCGCCCGGCGTGTTCGACTTGAGCGAGTTGCTGCAAACCAGCTCTGCCAAACGGTCCGTCTTGTGGGCGGGCGTGGAGCGCGCCGGTCGCATCTCGTACAGGTTTACTCGAAAGCCCCGGGCAGCGAGTTGCCACGCGGCTTCACTGCCTGCCAGCCCGCCCCCCGCGATCGTGACCACTTTCATCAAAGGCCCTTCTCTAGCACTATCGCCGTTTGCCCAGGGACGGCAGGCCTCCACCGACGGGCCACCCTCCTGCTGGCATGCGAGGGCACAGCGCTTTATTGGCGTAGCTTTGCGCGTGTGCGGCAAGGAGCCGACGCCGTCGCTTGGCACGGCATTCCTTGCACATGACCAAGGGCTTTCGCCATTTGACGTGGACAAGCACTTGGGTACCGCAGCCGATGCAAGTACACTTCACCCAACGTCTGCCATGAGCCACGGCATCCCGTTGCTGCTGTTGTAGAGAGCGCTGCTGGACACGCGGCCCCTTTTGCTCGCGCCTCACTTTCTGCTCCCTTTCAGACTTGCCCAGGATTTCCATTTTGCAGGACCATTCTTCGGCACAGAATCATCCAAATAGATGACAAGAGCCTATGTCCGTGCCACCGGGTGCCTGTTTAGTCAGCAGAGGAGCCGCTGCTGTCCTTATAGTCGTAAGTCTGTTCCTCTTTCCCTAAGTATTCGTACGCCTTATTGTCTCGGGGGCATGTGTACTCAAACGGTTCATTAGGCTTCACACGTCCGGAGGTGTCTCCCTTTCTGTACATGGCGGTAGGGTGCATTTTCCCGCATCCCTTACACTTTACTCCCCAGAAAGTCATATGGGCTCCTCAACACCCGCTTTTGACTCCAACTCATCTACATCTTATTCTTTACCCCCCAGAAAGTCTGCTTGAAGACGGACCCCTGAACTTTGCTAACGCATTCAGACAGCTTGCCGACTTGGTCTCTTAAATACGCAATCCCTCGACCCAGGAATGTTATAATTCACGCGTGCGCATCTCCACGAAGTTCACTTACGAAGACTTGCAGTACACCCCGGCCGACCGGAACCGCTACGAGATTGTGGATGGAGAACTCTTCGTGACCCCCTCACCGATAACCCTTCATCAAAGAATAGTCACTAATCTTTCTGGGGAACTCTGGCAACATGTTCGCAAACACCGCTTGGGGGAAGTCTTTGTCGCGCCACTGGACGTTGTATTCAGCTTCTCGACGGTGCTTGAGCCGGATGTGATATTTGTGTCCAGGTCGCGGCTCCGCATTGTCGGAGAAAAGAACATATCAGGGCCGCCGGACCTCGTCGTGGAGGTGTTGTCAGAATCGACGGCGAAACTGGACCGGGAGATCAAGCCCAAGCAGTACGCTCTTTACGGCGTCTCGGAATTTTGGCGCGTGGACCCCTTCGAGAAGACCGTGGAGATTTTCCGCTTGAAAGAGGGCGAATACGAATTGGCCGCCCGCTTGGAGTTCGGAGAAAACCTCATCTCACCTCTATTTCCCGGCCTCATTCTGCCTGTCTCCAGCCTCTGGGAAAGTTGAACTCTCGACTCTTGACTGCTCTCACGCCACTGCACGCTCGTATTTACAGCTTTCATTCGGGCAATAGCGAATGGGCGGGCCGTCCTTCTTATACTTCTCAAGCAGGAGGGGATGGCCGCAATTGGGGCAGGGTTCGTTCGACGGGTTTGTCCCAGGCGGTGAACTTGCAATCAGGGTAGCGGCTGCAGCCGTAAAACGTCTTGCCTTTGCGCGTGCGGCGGACCACCAGCTCACCCGCGCAGCCTTTTTCCGGACAGGGAATGCCGAGGGTCTGCCGCTTCACGTATTTGCATTTCGGATAATTGCTGCAAGCGGTGAACTGCCCGTAGCGCCCGTGCTTGAGCACCAGGTTACTGCCACATTCGGGACATTTCTCCTCCAGCACCGTGTCGCTGACAGCCGTCGCAGCGCCTTCCTTCATCACAATTCTCTTGGTGTTCCGGCATTCGGGATAACCCGTGCACGCTAGAAAAAATCCAAAGCGGCCCCGCTTGACGGCCATGGGCTTGCCGCATTTTTCGCAGGTTTGTTCCGGAACTTCGGGCGCGGATGGCCCGCCCGTGCTATATTTTGCAGCCAGTTCAGGCGGCAGGTCGCTGGTTCCATCGCAATCGGGATAGCCCGTGCAGGAGAGGAATTGGCCGTTGCGTCCCAGCCGGATCACCATGGGCTTGCCGCACTTCTCACACTTCACTTCGGTCGGGATGCCCTCTCCTTTGATGTCCACCATATCGCGTTCGGCTACCCGCAAATCCTTCTTGAACTTCGTGTAGAACTCACTGAGAGCTTCCGTCCAGGTGAGTTTCCCTTCTTCCACTTCGTCCAGCTCTTCTTCCATGCGGGCGGTGTAAGCCACCTCGAAGATGTCGCTGAAGTTCTTCACCAACACGTCGCTCACCACCATCCCGAGTTCGGTGGGATAAAAACGGCCCTGAAGTTTCTCCACGTACTCGCGGTTCTGGATAATGGAGAGGATCGTGGCGTAGGTGGAGGGTCTGCCGATGCCTTTTTCCTCCAGCGTCTTCACTAGCGTAGCTTCGTTGAAGCGCGGGGGAGGTTCAGTGAAGTGCTGTTCCGGCAGAATCTTTCGCAGGTTCAGCCTTTCGCCCTGCTCAACCTTCGGCAGGCGGAGTTTCAGTTCTTCATCGTCCTCCATCTCTGCCTTTTCATCCTTACCTTCTTCGTAAACGGCGCGGAAGCCGTTGAACTTCTCCACCGAGCCTGTAGCGCGTAGCAAGTAGTCGCCGGCAGAGATGTCGATGGTGGTCTGGTCAAAGACCGCCGGAGTCATTTGCGAGGCCACAAAACGCTGCCAGATGAGCTTGTACAATCTGTACTCGTCCGCGCTGAGGTACTTCTTGATGGAGTCGGGGTTTCGGGTCGCCTCGGTTGGGCGGATGGCTTCGTGGGCGTCCTGGGCGCCTTTCTTGCTCTTATAGTGTATGGGAGCAGGGGGGAGGTAATCTTTCCCGAAAGTGCTCAGGATGTAACCGCGCACGGCACTCAGGGCGCCTTCCGCCACGCGAGTAGAGTCTGTGCGCATGTAGGTAATGAGGCCTACCAAACCTTCGCCACCCATCTCCAGGCCTTCGTAAAGGCGCTGCGCCAACGTCATGGTCTTCCTGGCAGTGAAGTTCAGCTTGCGGACGGCTTCCTGCTGTAGTTTGCTGGTGATGAAGGGCGGCACCGGAAACTTCCGCTTTTCCTTGGTGGTTACCGACGCCACTACCAGTTTCGCAGCCTTAATCGCCGTGACGATTCGGTCGGCTGTTGGCTGGTCGGGAATCTCCAGGTCTTTGCCTTGGAACTTCGCCAAGCGCGCGTCGAAGGGCGGAGGGTTCTTGCCTTCCACGTGGGCGCTGATGGTCCAGTATTCCTTCTTCTGGAAGGCCTGAATCTCCCGTTCGCGCTCGACGATCAGGCGCAAGGCCACGGTTTGGACACGCCCGGCTGAAATTCCGCGCTTCACCTTGTCCCAAAGCAGCGGGCTTACCTGGTAGCCCACCAGACGGTCCAAAATGCGTCGCGCCTGTTGCGCGTCCACCAGCTTGGAGTCGATCTTTCCCGGAACCTTGAACGCTTCGCGAATGGCGTCGCCCGTGATCTCGTTGAAGAGGACGCGATAGAACTTCCGCTTCTTGCCGTCCAGCAACTCATGCAAGTGAGAGCAGATGGCTTCGCCTTCCCGATCCGGGTCGGCAGCCAGGTAAATAGCGGCTGATTTTGCCGCGGCGGACTTCAGATCCGCGATGATAGCCTTCCGGCTGGGAATCGTAATGTAGGTTGGTTTGAAATTGTGGGCGAGGTCCACGCCCAGGTCCTTCTTGGGTAAGTCCAACACGTGCCCCATGGAGGCCTTTACAAGATAGTTCGACCCAAGGTATTTGTTGATCGTTCTTGCCTTGGCCGGCGATTCGACAATGACTAGCGATTTACTCATAATAAGAACTTTCCTAAAGTTTGCGGATGAAATTCTTTCCCGGCAACTGCCGGATCACTCCCGCCATTTCAAGTTCCAGGAGCGCGGTCATCACCTGTGGACGTGGGATGAGCGCCGAAGTCAGTATCGCATCCACAAACAGGGGCTGGTCGGCGCGCAACACATCGAACACCGCTTTCTGGTCCGGCGTCAAAGACTGTTCAAAAAGCGATCCCGTCTGAAGTTTGCTTGCAGCCTCATCCGATGCTTCCACGGGAGGAAGAAGTTGCATGCGGATTTCCGCAGGGAACTCTTCGATGACATCGATCCACTCATCCACGAGCTTGGCGCCTTGTTTTATTAGATGATTGGGGCCGAAGCTTTGGGCCGAAGTTATGTTGCCAGGCACGGCGAACACTTCCCGGTTCTGCTCGAGGGCCAGGCGCGCCGTAATCAGGGAGCCGCTGTATTCCGCCGCCTCAATAACCAATACGCCCAGCGAAAGCCCGCTGATGGTGCGGTTTCGAATGGGAAAGTTCTCCGGAGCGGGTGAGGTGCCGGGCGGGAATTCCGAAATTAATGCTCCGGACTCGGTGACTTGTTCCGCCAACCGCTTATTTTCGCGGGGATAAATCACGTCAATCCCCGAGCCCAGAACCGCTACCGTCTTTCCCGCTGCTTCCAGGGCGCCGCGATGCGCCGCGGAATCGATACCCCGAGCCAGCCCGCTCACGATCACCAATTGTCTCTGCGCGAGGTCGTGCGCCAGCCGCTGCGCCACCTGGCTCCCGTAAGCCGTCGGCCGCCGCGCACCGACAATGGCCACCGCATGACGCGAAAGCACTTTGACATCCCCACGAACATAAAGGACCAACGGCGGGTCAGGAATTTGCTTGAGCCGCGGAGGATAATCGTCGCTGGAGTACTCCACAACTTGGCAACCGGCTTTGGCGGAGGCTTCGAGGTCTCTGGCGGCTTCCTTCAATCCCGCTTGAGCAAAAATCGACTGCGCCACGCGCGCCGGAATTCCGCAGCTTTCAAGCTCCGTCAGCGAGGCCATGTAGGCGGCCTGCGGCGAACCGAAGTGCTCCACGAGCTTGTGTGCGCCGCGCACGCCCAGACCTTCGAGCTTCGTCAGCCCCAGCCAGAATTGCGTGTCCTCGTCGCTCAAGTTTCCTTACCACCTTACGCAGAGTCGTTTTCCAAGCTTGCGCCTTTTCTATACACACGCCACGGCTCCGGACCGCTCACCCAACCCTTCGCCATCCGTGCCGGCGCTCATCTAAAATCGCAGAACATGAGATGCGGAGGCAAGAAGAAAAGTTTTGCCGCGAAGCGCCGGCCGGGAATTCGGGCTTTTTTATCGATGAGATTTGGTTTATGACCGCCTGCGTGCTGGTGTCATTTTGAATGGGGATCCACTCGATCCGCCCTTCATTCCCGCGAAAGCGGGAATCCAGTCTGTAAGCATCCATCTCCGGAGGCCGCCGGAGTGGATTCCCGCTTTCGCGGGAATGACCGCGACTTCCAGTGCCCGGGGCTTGCCCTGGCCTGGCCGTCCCGCCGTGGCGGGAGGCGGCCCTGCATTTCTGTGCGTGGAGTTTGACAGAACCGACCGTTGGGATAGAATTGTGGTTCCCGTTTGGCTGTGATCGATATGTCTACACTTAGAATCTCCGTTGTTCAGTACCTTAATAGTGTGCCGCTGATTTGGGGGATGCTGCATGGCCGGCAGCAGGGCAAGCATGAACTCCAGTTCGCCACTCCGGCCAATTGCGCGGACGCGGTGCGCGACGGCAAGGCGGATGTCGGTATCATCCCGGCCATCGAGTACCATCGCATCGAAAACCTTCAGATTATCGCCGGCATCTCCATCGCTTCGAAATCGCGCGTCCGCAGTGTGCTCCTTTTGAGCAAGGTCCCTATCGAAAGAATCCAAAGCGTTGCCGTGGACACCTCCTCGCGAACTTCGGCAGCATTTCTTCGCATTCTGATGTGCAAGTTTTACTCCCGCGCGGTCGAGCTCATTCCCTCTGCCCCGCGCCCGGAGGAGATGTTGAAGCGCGCTGATTCGGCGCTCGTGATCGGCGACCCGGCGCTCACTTATCGCGGCTCAGCGACGGTGTACGACCTTGCCGTGGAATGGAAGAAGTTTACCGGATTGCCGTTTGTCTTCGCCTTTTGGGCGGGCCAGCGAGACACGGACCTCGCCAAGCGCCGGAAAGACTTCGAACAATCGCGGGAGTTCGGCCTGGCGCACGTTGACGATATTGCCGCTGAATACGCGCTCAAGCTCAATATGGACCCTGCCGATGTAAAGGTTTACTTGACGGAGAATATCGATTATTCTCTGGATGAGGAGAACCTCAGGGGCTTACGTCTCTTTTTTAACCTGGCGCGCGAGGCGGGCATCATACCGGTCGAAAAGGAGTTGCGCTTCGTCTAGACGGAGAAGGACTTTCGCTATGGCTCTAACTCCCGTGCAAGCTCTCGACATGCTGAATTCCGCTGATTTGCTCGGCCTCGGCTTTGAGGCTGAAGCCGTGCGCAAGCGGCTCCATCCGGAAGGCGTGGTCACCTACATCGTGGACCGCAATATTAACTACACGAACGTCTGCACGGAGTACTGCTCGTTTTGCGCCTTCTACCGGCCGGTGGGTTCGAACGAGGGATACATCCAGCCGCTCGAATCCGTCTTTCAGAAGATCGATGAAACTCTCGCTCTGGGCGGCACAGGAATCCTCATGCAAGGCGGCCTTCACCCTGACCTCAAGATCGATTATTACGAAAACCTGCTCTCCAGCATCAAGCAGCGGTACCCGATCCTTCATTTGCACTGCTTTTCCGCCCCGGAGATTCTGAACATCGCCGAAGTCTCCGGCATGGATGTTCGTGACACGATCTTGCGGCTCATGGATGCCGGGCTCGATTCCATCCCCGGCGGCGGGGCGGAAATTTTGGACGACGAGGTGCGCCAGCGTATCGCGCGGCTGAAGTGCACCACGGAGGAGTGGTTCCTGGTGCATCGCACCGCGCACCGCCTCGGGCTGCGCACCACTGCCACCATGATGTTCGGCTGTGGAGAGAGGCTCGAGCATCGCATCAACCACCTCGCGCGCGTCCGCCAACTGCAAGAGGAGACCGGTGGCTTCACGGCCTTCATCCCCTGGCTCTTCCAGCGCGAGAACACCTCTCTCGGCAACTTCGTGAAGGAGGAAGCCAGCGCCGTAGATTACCTGAAAACGCTTGCCGTCTCTCGCATCTACCTGGACAACATCCTCAACGTCCAGGCCTCGTGGCTCACCCCGGGCCACAAAATCTGCCAGATCGCCCTGCGCTTTGGTGGCAACGACGTGGGCAGCATCCTCATCGAGGAGAACGTGGTTCGCGCTGCCGGCGTGACGCGGACTTCCAGCGAGGAGCAACTCCGCCGCCTCATCGAAGAAGCAGGCTTCCGTCCCGTCAAACGCGACACCCTCTACCGCACCTACTTCCTGAACTAAAGGATATTTTTCAGAGCTAGACGGGGGGCACATTCCAGGGTATATTTGTCCCTATCCGAACCAAAACGAAAGTCCCACCCAAATAAGGAGGAGAACCATGCTTGGAGAACTAATTTCCGAGTCGCACGGAAAGCGAACGTCAAGGAGAGTGCTTTCAACGTGTCCCACTTTCAAGGTTGAAGTGTCATTCGAGGACAACGGAAAGATCCTGGGCGTTGATGCCCACACTATCGCAACTTACTGGTCGGAGGGGAGGCCGGATGGAAGCCTGTACGGAGAGGGACAAGGGGTCGTCATGACACAGGATGGCGAGACGGCTACTTGGAAAGGCCAGGGCGTGGGGAAGTTCCTGGCTGGCGGCGCCATCAGTTATCGGGGTGCGGTGTACTACAGCAGCGCATCTCCGAAGCTGGCACGCTTGAACACCGTTGCCGCTGTGTTCGAGTTTGATGTCGATGATAAGGGAAATACCACAACGAAGTCGTGGGAGTGGAAGTAGTTGGAACCCGGTGACAAGTGATAGGCGCGAAAGTGCCCGATGTCTCCGTAGCCCATGGGTTCTGAAGTGCGGCCCGCGGCGGCGGGCTGCCGCTTTCCATCGCCGGAAGCTTGCTTCAGGCGTCGGCCTTAGCAAAACCCGAGTTTGAAAAGCGGCAGTAGGGCCGACCTTTAGGTCGGCACATTCTCGCCTTCCCATCATGCTGACCCCGCCTTGCGGGGTCAGCCTGGAGTTTCTACATATTCACGCGTCGGCGGCGTGGGTGAGGGCGCGGTCGGTGAGATGGAAGCCGAGGGATTGGGGGCTTTCGGGATGGTCGACCATCTCTTTGCGCAGCAGGGTGACGAGGTCGAGGCAGGAAGGGCGGTGGGCCTTGCGTCGCCACCGGGGCAGAGCCTGATAAGCCTGGGTGCGTTCGGTGCCGAAGGCTTGGAGAGAGGCCAGCAGCAGCGCGCTGTAGGTGGCCACCACCAGGGCGGGTTGTTTGGGTACGGCGTCGATGTTCCACAACTGGGCTTGTCCGACGCCCAGGGTATCCTTCTCGTCGCGGTGGTTGACTTCGATCTGCCAGCGGTCGAAGTAGATTTGCAGCAACTGGGGGGCGGAGTGCCGCAGATCGGTAGTGAGCAGATAGGCAGGTTGACGGTAGTAGAGCTTGGAGCTTTTGCGTTTGCGATAAGGGGTAGGAGCCACGACGAAGAGGCGGAGCGGGATCTGGCCGGCGCCGCGGCGCCAATAGACATGCGACACCTCCTGATAACGGATGCGGCGGCGCTTGCCTCCGTAGAATAACTTGGTCTGCTTCCAGGGGTGGGACTCGTCCTGACGGACCTGTGCGGGAGTAAAGGTGGCCAGCGCGTAAAAGCGCCGGGAGGGCTGGGGGGCGCGAAAACATAACCGCGCATCCTGGCGGGCGCGGGCGATCAACTCGGTGCGCTCGCGGGGGGCGCGCAGACAGGTGCGGTTGCAGAAGCTGCCGTCCAGGGCCAGCACCAGCAGCTTGGCGGTTCCCCCGGCCTCGTCCAGCGCCTGGCGCAAGGGGGCCACGATCTGCACAAAACGCTGCGAGAGATTATGGAGCTTGCTCATCCGTTTATATTCTTGCCAGGTTTCCGCGCTCGCCTTGCGGGAAGGCTTTTTCAGCGGCGCCGCCTCTTCAAAGCGCACCGGCAGAGCGCGACAACTGGCGTTGTGCCGCCGGTGCAGGGGCAGCAGCAGGGAAGCTTGCAGAAAGCGCAGGCCGCGCATGAGGTTGACATGAAAGGGAGGCGAGAGGGGATCGCGATGATAGCGTACCTGGGGAATGGCGCGGCCCGTCTTGCGCAGGCGGGTGTGGTCGACGGCGACGCCCACCAGGCGACCGCGACAGTAGGGCAAGGCGCGCCGCCACACGCCGGCAAACAACGTCTGCGGCTCCCAGCGACAACGCGAGTGGAGAAAGTATTCGCTGCTCCAACTGCGCTGCTGGCGGCCCTGGGTCCAGATGATGCGCGACAGACAGCGTCGGCCCACGCAGACCAAGGCGCCCAGGGCTTGGCGCACGGCGCGACGCAGGGTGCGGCGCTGGGGGAAACTGGAGTCCCAGTCCGAAACGATCTCCGACCAGGCGGCGAGCAGAGTCATGGGGCCTCCGGACGTAAGCCGAACGTGTTCTTGGCGGTGCGCAGGAAGCGATCGCCACGGGCGACCTTCTTGCTCAGCGAAGAGACCAAGCTCTCGCGATCGACGGTGAGATGGAAGGTGGAGTGAATGCGAGCCAGGATCTCGGCAACGTGTAAGGGGGCGCGAGCCTTCTTGAGTATGTCGTGCGCCATGTCAACTTGGGACAGACTTGCGCGGCGCCGCGTCGGGGCGGGCGCCTGGGAACCGCCGCGGAGACGGCGAACCGCCCGCAATTGGGCATCCAGGGAGGCCTCGAATATAGAAAGGATGGAATCCCTGACATCGTCGGGCATGGTAACCTCCTGAGCCAGTACTCAGGAGATAAGGTAGCGGGTTTTAGGTCGGTCTGTCAATATAAATCTTATTCGCCAGACCTAAATGTAGAAACTCCAGGCCCCTCCTCAGAGAGGAGGGGAGTTGGTGACCTGGCTCCCCTCCCTGATAAGGAGGGGGTAGTACTACTACGTTAAGTCAAGGTGGACGGTTTCGTTTGCGAATTACGCTGCCACAATACGCGCACTCTCCGGTCCAGGTAAACAGCATGCGTTGGATCTCACGACGCGTCTGTGGCAGGGTCCACCCAGAAGTTTTTTTTGCTGCGCAACCTCTCCAAGGTCAGGAAAGCATGCGCCAACATGACCAGGGTGACATGATGGTGCCAACCCGTCCAAGTACGGCCTTCGTAGTGATCCAGCCCCAGTTCCTCCTTGAGCTGCTGGTAATCCTGTTCGATCTTCCAGCGGCTTTTGACGATGCGCACCAGCCGCCGCAGAGTGTAGTTCTCGGGCAGGTCGCAAAGAAAATATTTCGTGGGCGCGGGCTCGCCGGGCGGCCATTCCACCAGCAGCCAGACCTGCGGGTGGGGCGGTTCGCCTTGGTCGAATCCGTGCGCGGGCTGGACGCGGCAAGCGTAGAAGCGGGACTCCAGCCAGCCTTGGGTGCCTTCTCGCCAGCGCACTTGTTTCCACCCACGAACTCTTCCCGGCACTTCCCCCACCGCGCACGGCCGCTGCTCGCCGTAATGGTAAACCGTCGGCCGACGTTTTCGCCCCCGCGCTTTCCGCAGGCGGGGCGGTTTCGTCCATACCCTCACGGTGAACGGGATGCCTACCGCATAAGGAAGGTGACGAGCCTGCAGTCCCTGGCGGAATTCCGTGACTTCTCCATAGGCGGCGTCCGCCAGCACCACACCACACCGCAAACCCCACGCCTGCGCCTCGTCGATCAATTCCAGCGCCAGTTGCCACTTGGTCTGGAACTTCACTTCGGCGGGGATGCCGGCGGCGGCGCGCCGCTGGGGATCTTGTATCCAGCTTTGCGGCAAATAGAGCCGCCAGTCCAGGATGATGCTTTCTTCCCCGGTCGCCTGATGCAAGCTCACCGCTACTTGGCAATTGGCGGTTTTGCCCAGCGTGCCCGAATATTGCCGCGCCACTCCCACCGAGTGGGTACCTTTCTTGGGAAAACCCGTGTCGTCGATGATCCACACCGGATGGGGCTGCAGCTCGGCTGTCATCCGTTGCGCCAACCGTTGCCAAACGGTCGCCCAAGGCCAGGGACTCTGGCCGATCAACTGCTGCATGGCCTGCACGTTCCCGTCGGGCAGACGCGCCGCCATGGGCTCGATCGACTTGCGTTCCCCGTCCAGCATCAGGCCGCGTACGTGCACCGAGCCCCAATGGCGTCGCTCCCGCCGCCCCAGCGGCTCCAGCAAGTCGGCCAAGAATTGTTCCAAGCGCTTTCGACATTTTTCGATTTCGCTCTCGGTCATGGACCGGAGCTTAACACCTCTCACGCGGGAGGTCAATAACTTAACGTAGTAGTAGTAGGGGGTGGTTGCTATAAAGAATTAGGTGGGACGGTGCGCTAGCGCCGCACCTTTGAGAAAATTCTGCTCCGTCAGTCCAGCCCCTGCCAGTCCAGTGTTGTGCCGCCCCCCGCAATCTGCTATGGTTCGTGAGGACATCCGTAATTCCGCAAGATTCCACTCGGAGGAATACAATCTCATGGCAGAAGAATCGAAGCAATCGGCCGTCTTCCCACGACGGAGAACGTTGGACCGTCGAGAGTTCATTGCCGGCGCGGGAGCAGCAGTCGTCTCCTTTTCAACGATGAAGCCCGAGCTTGTGCGCGGCTCGCAAGCTAACTCGAAAATCGCCCTCGGCATGATTGGCTGCGGCGGCCGAGGGACCTGGATTGCAGATCTCTTTCAACAGCACGGCGGATATGCGATCGCGGCCGCGATGGATTACTTCCCAGATAAAGTGAACGCCTTTGGCACGAAGTTCAATGTGGCGCCCGAGCGCTGTTACTCCGGCCTGCTGGGGTACCGCAGAATGCTGGAAGGGAAAATTGACGCCGTAGCCATCATAAGCCCGCCCTATTTCCACCCTGAACAATCCGCCGCCGCCGTGGACGCTGGGGCCCACGTGTATCTAGCCAAGCCGGTGGCCGTGGACGTGCCAGGCTGTGAAAGCATCGAGGATAGCAGCCGCAAGGCTTCGGCTAAAAACCTATGCTTCCTGGTGGATTTTCAAACTCGCACCGACCCCTTTTTTCAGGAAGCGGTCAAGCGCGTGCACAGCGGTGATATTGGCCCGATTTTATGCGGCGAAGCCGCTTACTGGGCGGGATCCCCGTTTACACACTTGATCGAGCAATTACGGGTCAACCCTGCGGACCCGGAGCGCCGCTTGCGCGCCTGGGGGGTGGACCGGGTTCTTTCGGGGGACATTATCACTGAGCAGAATATTCACGCCATCGATGTTGCTACCTGGATAATGGACAGCCATCCTCTACGCGCCACGGGGAAGGGTGGCTTGAAGTCGCGCCCCGAGGGTAGCTGCTGGGACCATTTCTCCGTGATTTTCACTTTCCCCGAAGAAGTGATTGTGACTTTCGCCTCGAGGCAATTTGGAGAGGGCTACAGCGACATCCTCTGCCGCATGTATGGCGCCCAGGGCGCCATTGACGCCCATTACGCGGGAAGCGTGGCCATCCGGGGAAAAGTGCCGTACGAAGGTGGAACGTCAGAGAAGATGTACGCGGAGGGGGCGGTTCGCAATATTGCCACCTTCTATGATGACGTCACCCAGCGTCGCTTCTCCAACCCCACCACGGCGCCGAGCGTGAGAAGCAACCTGACCACGATCCTCGGTCGCATGGCGGCCTATAAGCGCGCCGAGGTTAGCTGGGAGCAATTGATGAAATCCAAGGAGAGGTTGGACCCGAAGCTTCATGGTCTGAAGGAGTAAATGCACAATGGACCTTACCAGACAGACACGGCGTGAGATGATGAAGTACAGCGCCCGCCTCGGTCTCGCCGGGCTCTCCATGGGGGCGGGATGCATGAGTTCTTCATCCCTCTGGTCCAACCCAAGCCCGCACTCCGGACAGCGTTTCAAGATCGGGGCGTGTGATTGGACATTGGAAAAGAGGACCGACCCAGCGGCGCTGGGGATTGCAAAGCAATTGGGGCTGGACGGAATTATGGTGGACATGGGAGATCCCCAAAACGGTTCTCCACTTCTCAAGCCGGAACTGCAGAAAGATTATTTGACCGTGTCAAAAGGACTCCAAGTGGAGATTGCGTCCCTGGCTCTGGGTATCTTGAACCAATTCCCTTACAAGAGCGACCCGCGCGCGCAGCAGTGGGTGGCGGACAGCCTCGAGGTCTCACGTGCCTTCGGGACGCACGTGGTGCTGATGGCTTTTTTCGGTAAGGGCGACTTGAAGAACGATAAGACGGGCACCGAGGTGGTGATTCAACGGTTCAAAGAGATTGCTCCCCAAGCGGAAAAGGCGGGCGTCGTTTTGGGCATCGAGAGTTGGCTCAGCGCTGAGGAGCACATGGCCATGGTGGATAAGGTGGGCTCCAGCGCCGTACAGGTCTACTACGATATGGGGAACTCTCACAAAATGGGTTATGACATCTACAAGGAGATCCGCTTCCTGGGCAAGCATATCTGCGAGTTTCACGCCAAGGATTACGACGACCTCTACGGCAAGGGAACGATCAATTTCCCTGAGGTCCGCCGGGCCATGGATGATATTGGCTATAGCGGATGGATGCAAATCGAAGGGACTAAGACCCCTCTGGGGGTTGAGAAAAGCATCGGCTACGACGCACGGTACTTGCGCACCATATTTCCAAGCAACGCCTAGAGGAGTCAAGCAATTTGAACAGCCGGCAACGCGTCAAAAGCGCCATAGCCTTTAATAATCCTGATCGGGCGCCGATCTCTCATGCCGTGCTTCCAGCGGCGCAGCTAAGGTACGGCCAAACCCTGGACGAAATCTTGACGGAATTCCGCGAAGACTTCGGCTGGGACTATATGCAAAACGCGGCCCTCGAAGATTTCCCCGCGGTGTATATGAAAGGGAGAAACAGCGACGACTTTGGCACGGTATGGTTTTCGGAATGGCTAGGGGTTTGCGGCATCCCGGTGGGATGGCCCCTCGGCGAATTGAGTCGCTACGAGGAGTTCAAGTGGCCGGAAGATTTCAGCGCCGGGCCTCCCCGAGGGAGACTCTACAGCGGACACATGATGGGCTACGACGACCGTTGGTACGCTCGCGGAGCGTGGATCACCTACTTCGAGCAACTCCAGCAGTTGCGCGGCATGGAAAACTTCCTGATGGATATTGCCATCGAGTCCAAGGAGTTTTACCGCCTCCTGGACGGATTATTGGATTTCAACCTGCGATGGATTGACAAGTGGACGGAGCTCGAATATGACGGTCTGCACTTTGCCGACGACTGGGGCGGCCAGACCGGTCTGCTCATCCGACCTGAAACGTGGCGGCGGATTTTCAAACCACGCTACGCGCAGATGTTCAAGCGGGTGCGCGAGCGAGGCATGGATGTCTGGTATCACACGGACGGCCAGATCAGAGATATTTTCGGTGACTTGATTGAGATCGGTGTGCAGGTGATCAATTGCCAGGTTGCGGTGGTGGGCCACGACTGGATTGCCAAAAACGTCCGGGGACGAGTGGCGATTCGAACGGATATTGATCGGCAGCGCGTTATGCCTCTCGGTTCAACGACGGAAGTAATGGAAGAAGTCCACCGGACCTTCGAGGCTTGTGGCTCCTCCCAAGGCGGTATTATCGCCTGTGGCGAGGTCGGCCCGGATGTGTCCCTGGAGAACATTCGTGCCATGTACGAAGCTTTCCTCAAGTATGGCGCCTATACCGCAAGCGCGTGTCCGCCGGCGGCTTCCAAGGTGCAACTGCGGAATTCTACTTAGTTTGCTACGGGAAAGCGCTTGAGGAGCCGATGGCTACTATCGCAGCGGAGTGTGAGGGCGAGCCCGTGCAGGGTATCGAGCGGGTGTTCAAAGAGCGGCCGCGGAGAGGGGTGGGCGTTTGATTTCCGAGAGGATTATGGTGGTCGAGGGTGATATCACAAAACAGCGCGTGGATGCGATTGTGAATGCGGCGAATACGACGCTGCTGGGGGGCGGGGGAGTGGATGGGGCGATCCATCGCGCTGCCGGCCCTCGGCTGGTTGAGGAATGCAGGACGCTGGGAGGTTGTCCCACCGGCCAGGCAAAAATAACCAAAGGCTACAACTTGCCGGCGCAGTGGGTGATTCACACTGTGGGGCCCGTTTGGCACGGTGGTGGCCGGCATGAAGATGAATTGCTGGCGAGTTGTTACCGTAGGTCATTGGAGTTGGCCGCCGAAAAGGGTGTTCGCACCATTGCCTTCCCTGCGATAAGCACGGGCGTGTACGGCTTTCCGCTTGAACGCGCCACGGCGATCGCGGTGGGCGAGGTGAAAAGCTCCCTGGAAAAGAACCCCTCCCTCGAGAAGGTGGTTTTCGTGTGCTTCGGCAAACACGCCTATGAAAGCTATTTGAACGCTACAAAACACGTTTAAACAGACCTTGTACTCAGTTGGCTAAGGGGACCCACAAACGGCGAGGGCCGCGATTTCGGCGGGATTGAAGAGTGTGTGTGAAAACTCAGCCCTCTCCCCCTTGGGGGAGAGGGCGGCCCGCGCCGGCGTTTCCACCAGCCGGTGCGGGACGGGCCTATGCCCGCCGAAGGGGAACCGGCGAGCCGTAAACAATATCGGCTTCGGCCCGCAGGCGGGTGAGGGGGTCCCGACCTGTTTCACCACACGAGGTTTTCACACAGGCTCTGAAGCCCCGCCCTTCCGGTGGCCCCCAAGGCGCGTCCAATCGTGGTGAGAAATGCGGCTAGGGGGGTTGCAATTGCACCTGTCAAGCAATCAAAAAATGTTACTTTTGATGCGTTGAATCAGAGGAGCCATATTGCTATACTGACCCACCCTTTACTGCAACAGCAGGAGGTGTCCGATGTCTAAGGTATACCGTAGCGTGCTCGAAGTGTGCTGGGGGCTTGGCCTAATTTCTGTTTTAGTGTGTATCGTATTGAAGATGCTGCCGATTTTGCAAGACAAGCTTGGAGTTTCGCCCCGCGGAGGCATGATGCTGGCGGCGGTCCTATTCTTATGTGCCCTGGCGAGCGGCGAAGCAATGAAGACGCCACCCTCTTCCTGACCAGGTGGCGGGCCACGGAACGCAGCGTTAGTAGGTCCGCCTCATGCAACCAGTCGAAAAGGGCTGAAGCTCTTTTTCCCACAAGCCGCAGCCCTGTTCGCTTTTGGGAGAAGGCGTCCGGCGTGTGAGTTTACTCTCTTGGTTACCACATTCTACCGGTGAGCCGTCACAGGGGGAGCAATTCAGGAAGAGCCAGCGGAGTATACTGAAGTGAGGTCGGAAGCACGGTAGGTGGTGATTAAGGGGGAATAAAAGGCCTGTGAGCAAATCCCAGGAGGAGCGTGACGAGTTCCAAGGGTTCGCTGTTTCATTGACTTTCCTTTCCTCCTAAGGTAATTATTAAGGACGGGAGAACTAGCTCCGGCCGCGGCTTATGACTGCTGAACCCAGCGTTGTGGAAGTGACTCTCGAGAGCGATCTCAAAAACCTTGAGGTGGTTGAAGAGATGGTGCGAAGAGTCGCCGGAACAGCAGGGTTTGGCGAAGAGTCCGAGCACCAGATCGAAATGGCCGTGCACGAATCGATGATCAATGCCATCTGGCATGGAAATAAGAACGACGCGAGCAAGAGTGTGTGGCTGCGGTTCGAAATTTACAAAGACCGGCTTGAGATTCGCGTTCGCGACCAGGGTAACGGTTTCAATATCAGCGAAGTCCCCGATCCTTGCTCGGCCGAAAACCTGCTGAGGGTTTCCGGCCGTGGGATATACCTGATCCGTACTTTTATGGACGAATTCCACGTGAAGCACCTTCCAGGCGCGGGAACCGAAGTTACCATGGTGAAGCGAATTGATCCGGCACACTAACCTAAACTAGGAGGAACTGACCGTGAGCATGAAAGCTACAATTCGACAAGTTGATTCGGTGACAGTCGTTGACATTAGCGGCAGGATCACCCTGGGAGAAGGCTGCGCGCAATTGCGCGAGCTTATCCGAGGCCAGTTAACCAAGGGGAACAAGCGGGTTTTGATTAACCTTGCGGATGTTACCTACATTGATAGTTCCGGCATAGGTGAACTGGTCAGCGCCTACACGGCGGTTACGAACCAGGGCGGGGAGTTAAAGCTCCTGAAGCTCACCCAAAAGGTCCACGACCTTCTCCAGATCACCAAGCTCTATACCGTTTTCGACGTCCACGATGACGAAGCCAAGGCCATCGCCAGTTTCGGAAAATCGTAGGGCCGCTTGCGCGGGGGCGGCGGAACCACAGCTTCGGTTGGCCGCCCCCTGGTTGCAGGTGGTGCGTGAATTGGCTCTTATGTAAGCCCCACTACCATCCCGCTTAAATTACGCAAGAGCAACGAGAGCCGCATTAAGACGGCGTGGATCGTCTGCATTACCTGACTGCGAGGCTCTATCGCCGCGCCCGCATTTTCGACTCCGATCGATTCAAAATTAGGCTCGTGATGGATAGAATGCCAGAAGCGCAGGCGCAGAGGCGGGGATTCGGGCACATGCAAAAAAGGTCCCCCGTGGCAGAGATGTGCCACGCGAACGCCGCTGTCTACGCACCCGGGCGCTTGATGCCGAATTTTTCAAGGCGGTATTGGAGCGTGCGGAAGGTCATACCCAGCAGTTGGGCGGCGCGGGTGATGTTCCAGTTCGAGCGTTGGAGGGCTTCCATGATCTTGGCTTTCTCGTGGTCTTCCCAGGAGCCTTCGGGGATAATCGGGCTGAGTGCTTCGCCGGAAATTGGGGCCGGGGCGGCAGTGACAGCCGAACCACGCTGAAGGACTTCCGGCGGAAGGTCCTGAAGTGCGACACATTCCGTTTCGCCCAGTAACACGGCGCGCTCCATGGCCCATTCAAGCTGTCGTATGTTTCCGGGCCAGGAATAGTTTTTTAGCGCCTGAATGGCGTCCGGCGAGATCTTTTCCACTTTACGACCGGAGACGAAGGCTGCCTTCCTCATAAAATGGCAAGCCAGCGCGGCGATGTCATCCCCCCGTTCCCGCAGGGGTGGACAGAGGATGGGGATGACGTTCAATCGGTAGTAGAGGTCCTCGCGGAACCTGCCTTCTCGGACGCCTTGTTCAAGATTCTTGTTGGTGGCCGCGATGATGCGCACGTCCGTCTTGATGGCTTCGGTACCACCCACCCGCATAAACTCCCGTTCCTGAAGCACGCGAAGTATCTTGGCCTGCATGCCCAGGCTGGTGTCTCCGATTTCGTCCAGGAACAGAGTAGACTGGTGAGATCTTTCGAACAGGCCTTTTTTTTGCTGATGGGCGTCCGTAAAGGCGCCTTTTTCATGGCCAAAGAGTTCGCTTTCCAAAAGGGTTTCGGTGAGCGCCGCGCAGTTGATGGCCAGGAAGGGGCGTTCAGCCCGTGGGCTGTTGCGATGAATCTCGCGCGCCACCAGTTCCTTGCCCGTGCCACTCTCCCCCAGGATCAGGACTGTGTGGGCCGTGGGAGCGACCTTCAGAATCATGCGCATCATGGCCTTGGTGGCGGGGGAGTCACCCAGAATTGTGCGTTTGAGTGTCGCTAGGCGGTCGAAAACCTCCTCCACCACTCTCAGCAGTTCGGCCCGGTCAACGGGTTTCTCCAGATATTGGTAAACGCCCCGGCGGGTTGCTTCCACTGCCGATTGGATGGAAGGGTAGCCAGTGATGAGGATGACGGCGACGGTCGGGTCATCCACCACGATCTCACTCAGCAATTGAATTCCCGTCATCCCGATGAGGTTCAAATCAGTAATGACCAAATCGAAGCGGCGATTCGCGAGCAACTGGAGAGCCGCTTCGCCGCTGGGGGCAGTCTGGGTGGCGTAGCCCTCGTCCTGGAGAATGTCGTGATAGATTTCGCGTTGCCGCTGCTCGTCGTCAACTACCAGAATACTTCCGGAAGACATGAGAGTTTGTCCTCATGCGGCCGGGGAGGCAGCAAGGGCTGCGTGCTTGGGCCGCGAGGGTGGAGGAAATGGAAGTTGGACCACCAGGTCTGTGCCCGGCTTATCTCCGTTGTCGACGAAGACTTGCCCGGCGTGGTCCTCAACGATCTTCTTGGCGATGGCCAGCCCCAGCCCGAAGCCGGTGGCTTTGGTCGAGTAAAAAGGCGCAAAGACCTTCTCACGTTCGCCAGGGGGAATGCCCGGCCCGGTGTCTGTAAAATGCAATTGGAGGAACTCCGCGCCTTCCGGCGTTTTGGTGATCGCTGCGGAAATGTGGATTTGCCCCCCCAGAGGCATGGCCTGGATGGCATTAGTAAGGATGTTCAAAAAGCAGGTCTTCATCTGAGCCGAGTCTAGCCGGAAAATCGGCAGGTCTTGTGCGAGGTCCATTTTGATCTGGATGCCCTGGTGGCGCGCTTGCCGCTCCACCAACGCCAGTGCTTCCGTGAGGGTGGCGTTCAAATCACAAGGCAGGAGCGTGGGCGGAGCTTGACGTCCCGCCGTCAGCACGTCGTTCACGAGGTGATTCAGGCGGCTGATTTCGTCCTTGATGTTGGCAAGGTTGCGCTGGAGGTCACGCGCCGCGACGTCATCGCCGTTCGAATGCTTGGCGCGAAGCTGGTCGATGCTGAGGTTGATGAAGTTCAGCGAGTTGCGAACCTCGTGCGCCACTGTAGCCGCGAACCGGCCCAGCAAGGAGAGTTTTTCAGCCTCATTCAAGCGTTCCTGGAGCGCCCGGTGTTCCCGCAAACGCTCCACCATCTGGTTGAACGTCTGAGCCAGGCGGCCCATCTCGTCCGAACCCCTGGAAGGCAGCGAGATATAAAGGTTCCCTGCGGCCACCTGCCGCGCGCCTGCCACCAGTTGCTCAATCGGCTTGGTGAAAAGAAAGGCTAGGTAAAGCACCACGCACAACGCCGCCAGCATCGTTCCCAGAATCCAGGAGAGCCGCTGTCTGTACCACAAGCGGGATAAGGTTGTCATCTGGTCGCTTTCACCTTTTATCACCGCGTACCCGATCACTTTATCGCCAAGCACCAGAGGGTATTGAATTACAAAGGAGGTTTGGTCAACCGAGGGGTACGGATCGAGCTCCGGAAACTCCGCCGGAAGACGCACCGGATCCTTCTTGCTTTCCAGGTGTCTCCTCTTGATGGGAATCTTCTTCCCGATCTGCCCGGGATTCGTGCTAGCCACTACCTGGCCTTCAGTGGAGGTAGTGGAAACACTGGAGAGCCCCAGATCCTGCAGTTTCTTTTGGTAGATCTTCAGCGCATCATCCACGCTGGTTTTCGCGGGAACCTGAGTCTGAGCAAGCTGGCTGAAGGTTAATAACCGCGAGGTCTCCCCAGCCACATAATTCAGGATCTCGCGCCGATGATTGACATAGTTCCAGGTAAGAATAGCGCCGGTGCAGGTCATGGTGACGAACATCACCAGCGCCAGACGAGTGCGGAAACGGAGGTTAAAGCGGATGGACCTCAAAGCCGGTCTCTCGGTATTTCCTTATCTCTAACTCCATATTCTATCGGATTGGCGGCGCGGCGTCAATGCAGCCGGAGGCATGGCAGCAATTCCGCATCCGGTCCCACAAGTGGCCGAGAGACGGTTGTTTTCGTCTGTTTCGGGCTGACGAGCAGATTCGCGTCTGGTCGCAGCCGGTGCTGGGGACCTGGGGAGGCAGTGAGGGAGGCCGCGGGCTGCAAAATGACGACACCATAGCCTGATCGCTTGGCGGCGATGGCAGGTCGGTGGGGAGACGTGATCAAACACTCCGGGGCGATGCGTGCGATTCGCGGTTCAGGGGCCTCGCGGCAAGACTCCCGGGTCGCCATAAAGTTCTGCCGCCATGCGCCGCGCCCAGAAGACCTGGGTCTTGCCGCGTTGCAGGGAAGGCTTGAGGTTGCGCGTTAACCAGCCATGGAAGAGGTTGTAAGCCAGAAAGATGGTGAGCAGAAAAGCTTCGATGGCGTGCGGCTCATGCCTATAGACGTGATCGGCGTACCAGCCGTTGACCAGTTCGTTGAAGCCCTGGTTTTCGATATCCCATCGCGCGTGCCCCCAATGCACCACCGAGGCGGTAGGCACGACCGCTGCCGGCAAGGTGGTCGCCCAGATCCAATCGCTAGTTGGGGTCTCCCTTTCTCCATCATCCTGGCGGTGCACGACCTCGGTTTCTTGTGAGCGGACCACCCGCAAGGAGGCCTGAACCTGAGGCCAGGAGCGGAGGTCCGTCACATCCCACCAGCGACAGTCGCGGCGGCGATAGCGACCGTTTTGGGGCGGGGTCAGCGCGAAGAGGCCTTGCGCATCGCGGTAGAGGTCACGCCGCTCGTCCTTCAGAACCACGATGGCGTGTTTCCCATGGGCGAGCAAGAAATTCAGGAAGGGAGCCTGAGCGTAGAGACTGTCGGCCAACACGATCTGGAAGGCGCGCGGATAGGCGGCCAGCACGCGCTCCAGCAAGCGCAAGGCCGTCGTCACTTCATCCTCGCCAGGACGCTGGGGCTCCAAGTCCACCAGCAGGTGGAACTTTTCGCTCACCAGCATGAGAGTGACCTGCCGATGGTAGAACTGCACCCGGTCCCCGCTCTCCAGGTGCACCGTTCGCCGCAGGCATCCCGAACAGTGACGGCGGTAGCTGGCATGGCTTTCATGTCCGTCCAACACCGCCACGTCCCAGCCACGCATCCCCGGCAGAGCCTTGTTGCGTTTCAAGCGCGTATAGACGCGATGCAGTCCCTCTCTCAATTCCGCCACCCTGAGGCCGACGTAGACACGTCCGAGGGTATCGACGCTACTCATCTCCCGCCCCAGCCACTGTTTCCAAAAGCGCGCCTTCTTCACCGTCTCCAGGGCGTGCAAGCTGCCCAGGCGAGTCCAGAAGAGAATCAAGGCCGATTGCACCAGTACCGGGGTGCGAATCCGGGGTTGGAGGCGGCCGTCGGTGAGGGGAGACAAAATCTTCCCCGACAGCTCAAATACCTTTTCCGAGTATCGGATGAGGCGTCGGAGAACCGCCCTACTCCTTTCTCTCTCGCAAGCGCTGCCACTCGCGCTCGGAGAGTTCTTCGATCAGCGTCTGCATCTGCTGGTGGCTCTGAACCGCCTGGCGGATGCGTTCTTCCCAAGCCTTGGGGACACAAATCTGGCGGAGTTTTCCCTGGTGGCTCTGGACCAGATATAAGGACGTGTGCAACTCCCCACGGGCGCAATGGCAATTGGGCTTGCCGCAGCGGCCGTGACGAGTAGAGAGGGTGCCGCGCAAGAAGCGCTGGGTATGAGCTATTTGAGCCAAGCGGGAGCGGCGCCGGCGTTCGGAATCGGAAAAGCTGGAACGGGTCAAAGGGCACCTCCTGTCTTATATGATACTAATATATAAGACAGAAGGGCTTGTCAAGAGGAAAATACGAATGCGAATCTGCTTGGGGACCACCAGAGTAAGGGAAAGCGAGCTACAGAAAGAGGTTGCTCAATTCAAAAGCTGGGGATGCGGAATTGCTGGAGGCATGGGGATAGAGAAGAGGAAATGGTAACCGGAAACTGGTAGAATAGAACGCGGAAGTTGAAGCTTGGAAAAGGGCGTTATAAGTCTCACAAAATTGGGCCTCCCCAGAGCGCTTCAGGGAGTATGGTCTGTGCAGCCCTGGAGTTTTTGGCGTGTGTGTCTTCTCAACCTGACTTCCCACCCATGCCGCATCCTAATAAACGTTAGCGGGGCGTCGAGCGATTTTCGAAAATAGTTGCAGTTGCCAGGGATGGATAATGTATGCGTAAAGCACTTACCCTTTTCTTCGCACCACTTGCCGTACTTGGGTTAGCACCCCCCCTATTGGGTGAGGCCACCCTTTCTTCTTCAACCCCTCTCGATTTGGGATTCCATCAAATGTATAATCTCCAATTCGAGGAGGCGCACAAAACCTTCAACGAGTGGGAGCAATTGCATCCCGATGATCCGCTGGGACCTGCTTCGGACGCAGCAGCTTATCTCTTTTCGGAACTCGACCGGCTTGGCGTGCTCCAATCGGAGTTGTTTTTGGACGATGAGAAATTCAAGCGGAGCAAGATGCTGGCGCCCGACCCCGTAACGAGACAAGCCTTTGAAAGAGCGCTGGCGAGGAGCCAACAGGTGGCGGACGGTGTTCTGGCGCGGTCACCGCGGGATGGGAACGCCCTCTTGGCCAAGACCATGGATCTGGGGCTGCGCTCGGATTACCTGGCCTTAATCGAAAAGCGATATTTGGCCTCGCTGGGGTATACGAAGAGTGCCGGGATTCTTGCCGAGGAGTTGCTGGCCGTTGACCCGTCTTACTACGACGCCTACCTGGCCGTCGGAGTGGAGAACTACATCCTGGGTTTGAAACCCGCCCCAGTGCGCTGGCTGCTGAGGGTTTACGGCGCGCAGACCGATAAGGAGCAGGGAATCGAAAAACTCCGGCTTACCGCAGAGAAGGGACACTACCTGCTTCCGTTCGCGCAACTCTTGCTTGCCGTCGCTGCGCTGAGGGACAGGAATCGGAATCAGGCAGGGGATTTGCTCGCCGGGTTGGTGCGGCAATTTCCCCTTAACACACTATTTCGAAGGGAACTCGAACGGCTCCACTCGGCGCAGCAGTAGCGGACCCGGGAGCAATCGAGCTCTGGAGGTGGCTATGAAAATCGCGGGCGTCGCAAGCGCATTCCCCAAACATCATTATACGCAGGAAGTTCTGGTTGCAGCGCTCCAGAAGTATTTTGGAGAAAAGCTCGCAAATCCGCAGCGCCTGGAGCGGATCTATTCCCACATGGCCGTAGAGGGACGCTATCTCACCCTGCCCCTGAGCGCTTACTACGATATCGCGTCATGGGGCGAAGCGAATGACGCCTTTATCGAGACCGCTCCGGTGTTGGGCCAGCAGTCCCTCTGCGGCGCGCTGACGCGCGCGGGGCTGGGTGCAAACGAGATTGGCACTCTTATTGTCGTGTCTGTCACGGGCATTGCGAGCCCCTCCCTGGACGCCAAGGTGATCAATCGCATGGGGCTTTCGCCGAGTATCAAGCGCGTGCCGATCTTCGGCCTGGGATGCGTTGCGGGGGCTGCGGGCATTTCCCGTGCCGCCGATTACGTGCGCGCCTACCCCAGCCAAGTGGCGGCGCTGCTTGCCGTCGAGCTGTGCTCGCTCACCATACAACGGGATGACCTCTCCATTGCAAACCTGATTTCCGCGGCCCTGTTTGGAGATGGAGCGGCGGCGGTCCTGGTGACCGGCTCGGACAGGGATGCAGATGGGCCGGAAATCCTGGCCACCCGCTCTGTGTTCTATCCGCAAACGGAGCACGTCATGGGTTGGCGCATTTCTGAAAAGGGCTTTAACATCGTCTTGTCGCCCGAGGTGCCCGCCATGGTGGAACGTCACTGGGCCCATGACGTGGATGAGTTTTTGGGGGACAACGGTCTTACCCGAAAGGACATCGGGACCTGGATTTTGCACTCGGGTGGTCCCAAAGTGCTCGAGGCAATGGCCGCCACGCTCAGTCTTCCCGACGGGGCACTCGATGCCTCCTGGGAATGCCTTCGCCGGGTGGGCAATATCTCCTCCGTATCGGTTCTTCTGGTGCTTGAAGAAGTGATGAACCACCGTCGCCCGGCCCCGGGAACGCTCAGCCTGTTGGGGGCGATGGGGCCGGGTTTTTGCTCGGAGCTGGTATTGCTTCGTTGGTCGTAGTAGGTCAAATTTGAGATTGCGAAACACTTTCACCTGGGCTGCGGTTGTCTTTGCGCTTGCCGTGTCTCCCTCCTTGCTTGCGCAGGAGGCTGTGCTGGAACTCGACCCGGCGCAGACGCACATTGAATTCACCTTGTCCGACTTTCTTCATTCTGTGCATGGGACCTTCAAACTGAAGAGCGGGACCATCCGGTTCGACCCCGTAACAGGCAAAGCCGGCGGCCTGGTGGTGGTGGACGTCACCAGCGGCGAGAGCGGCAACGGCAGCCGCGACCGCAAAATGCACAAGGATATCCTGGAGAGCCGGAAATACCCGGAAGCGACTTTCGTACCCGCCCGAGTCACTGGCCGCATCGAGACGCAGGGAGACTCGCCCCTTGAACTAAGCGGCATTTTCAAGCTGCACGGAAGGGAACATGAAGTCACGCTTGCTACCACGGTGCGCAGGGGCGGGGATCAGTTGACCGCCAGCACGCATTTGGAGATTCCTTACGTGGATTGGGGTCTGAAGGATCCCAGCACCTTGTTCCTTCGCGTTGACAGCCAGGTTGAGATCGATATAAAAACTGTAGGCCGCATCACCATGCCGGCAGCGCCGCAGTGAGCTGACGCCCGTTGTGATTGGAGTGCGAGAGCTTGCTCCCGCTTTGCAATTCCGAGGCTGGCTCCAGTGCCATGCCCCGGCAGACCTGTTTGGGCGGAAACGTGGAGTCAATGAAGTTGGAGCTTACTTAACGATTTGGAAAGGAGGGGAGCATGGACTTCGGAGGCAAAGTGGTGGTGATAACCGGCGCGGGTTCTGGGATTGGCGAGGCTTGCGTGCGAGAATTCGCCAACCGGAATGCGGCGGTGGCGATGGTGGACTGCAAAGCCGGCGCCAGTGAAAAAACAATCTCGGAACTTCGGCAAAAGGGCGCTTCCGTTGAATACTTCCAGGCCGACGTGAGCTCCCGAGCCGAGGTCGAGCCTTTGATTCCCAAACTTGTGGCCCGATTGGGTGGCATCGACGTATTGGTCAACAATGCCGGGGTCCAATATTACGGGTCCGCTACCACGGCAACCGAGGAGGAGTGGGACAAGGTATTGAACGTCAACCTGAAAGGCGCCTTCCTGATGGCCAAGTACGCAATCCCGGAAATGATCAGGCGGGGAGGAGGGGCTATCGTCATGACGGGTTCCGTACAATCTCTGACGGCGCAATGCAATTCCGTTGCCTACGTGGTCAGCAAGCACGGGATTTTGGGACTTACGCGTTCTATCGCGCTCGATTACGGAAAGCAGAACATCCGAGCCAATTGTGTGCTGCCCGGAGCGATTGACACGCCCATGCTGCGCTGGGCAGCCTCCCTCGATAGCCATCCCGAGAAGGTACTGGCCGAGTGTGACCGCCTCCATATTCGAGGCAAGATGGGACAGCCGGAAGAGGTTGCGCGAGTGATTGTCTTCCTGGCGAGCGACTTGGCCTCGTTCGTAACCGGCGCGGCCTATGCCGTGGACGGCGGCTTGCTCGTACCCGCCGGCGGCATGGCTTTCCAGGAGGCGGGAACAGGTGCAAGCAAGGCCTGAGGGACAGCGCAAGAAACTTCACCGTTTCGAGCTGATCGTGTGATCTCGGCTTGGTAGTATTTCGTGCCGATGGACACGCGAAGAAGCGGCTGGTTTTGGGGGCGAACTTGACGGATCAGGCGAACGGGCGAAGATCCTGGAGGGGAAGCGGCAGGCCCCGATGGGGCAAACTGTGAGTGGCTGCAGGTTTCATCCTGCGGGTAGCGTTGCCCAATAAATTATCTCAACCCCAACGGGGTTGACCAGTCCAGCCCCTACGGGGCCGGTGCGGGTTTTTCGTCTCCTTTCCGTGGGTTTCATCCCGCGACTGCGGGACTACTCACGGTTTGCCCCTTCGGGGCAAAGGGCTGCGGCACGCTCTAAATGAAATGGCCAGAGGCATTCCGGCAACCTCCTGAGAATTGACCTCGGGCAGGGCACAAACTTATGAAGCTTGGACTGGGGCTGTACCGCCATATGTTGACACGCGAGTACTATGCATTCGCGCGTCAGGCCGGTTGTACACACGTCGTTATCCATCTGGTGGACTACTTCAACCAGGGTTCCGCGAACCCCCGCAACAACCAACCTACAGGAGGGAAGGATCAACCTTGGGGATTTG
The DNA here is from genome assembly GCA_963832915.1 of uncultured Acidobacteriota bacterium. Lineage (GTDB taxonomy): Bacteria > Acidobacteriota > Terriglobia > UBA7540 > UBA7540 > CAVROP01. The sequence goes on along the minus strand of CAWHWE010000011.1, from coordinate 178,180 downwards.
CCGGTGATCCCGAGAAGCTGTGGACGGTCGACGAATTGAAGGCAATTCGCGCCGAGATTGAAGATGCCGGCCTTACTCTCGCCGCGATCGAGAATCTTGACCCTGCCCATTGGCACGATATCCTCCTGCATGGCCCATTGCGCCCTCGCCACATTGAGAACGTCAAGATGATCGTTCGCCGCATGGGAGAGGCAGGGATTCCGGTCCTGGGGTACAACTTCAGTCTGGCTGGGGTCTGCGGGCGTGTAAGCGGCCCCTTTGGACGCGGCGGCGCCCTCTCGGTGGGAATGGATGGGCCGGTGGAGGCGCCCATGCCGAACGGGGTGGTGTGGAACATGATTTATGATCGGAACGCCCCACCCGGTAAGCTTCCATCCATTTCTCCTGAAGAGCTGTGGCGCAGGCTTCAAGGATTTTTGGAGGAGATTATTCCTGTTGCCGAGCAAGCCGGTGTCCAGCTCGCCGCTCACCCGGACGATCCCCCCTTGCCGACCTTGCGCCAGCAGCCTCGCCTTGTCTATCAGCCCTACCTGTATCAAAGGTTGATCGATCTTGTGCCCAGTAAGAGTAACGCTCTGGAAGTCTGCGTGGGAACGCTGGGGGAGATGGCGGAAGGGAATGTTTACGAGGCCATCGAGCAATACAGCAGGCAAGGGAAGATTGCTTACATCCACCTCCGGAACGTGATTGGGAAGGCGCCCCATTATCGGGAAACTTTCATCGACGAAGGCGACGTTGATATGATACGCGTCCTGTCGATCCTGAAGCGCAATGGTTTCAATGGAGTTATCGTTCCCGACCACACGCCACAGATGAGCTGTGCGGCTCCCTGGCATGCGGGGATGTCCCACACCCTGGGCTTCGTGCTGGCTGTCCTGGCGATGCTCGAATCGCCTTCCATCCAGCAAGATGGGCGCGAGGTCCGGGCGGATTCGTAGTGAGAAATGTGGGCTCAGGGTGTGTTGCTCGGACATGGAGCTTTCATTGCGCTTTTCTTCGTCCTTTCCTGGCGGCGGGAATGAGGGGCGCGGTCAGTTTTTCGTAGAGGGCGAAGAGGTGCTCGACGCGTTGGCGCTCGTTTTGGAAGGGTTGCGGGCGGTAGCAGAGGTCAACGGCGCGGTCGAGGCCGGCGTGGGCTTCGGCCAGTGCGGGCGGCATCGCCAGCGGGTCGTAAAGGTCGGCCAGGGTAGCGTGGGGAAATTCCTGGCGTGCCTTCAGCACTGCTTGCGCAGCATTTTCTACCGCAGCCCGTTGCTTGGCGCTCGGCTCTTCGGGCCACGGGAACGTGTTGTAGACCATTGCTCCGGAATACTGGTATCGGCCTTCCAGTCGACCCGCTACTTGCCGCATCCAGGCCATGTGCATGGCCGACTGCAAAATGCCGAGGACGTAGAGGCTTGGTTCAGCAATGATGTAGAGCTTGTTGCTCGCTACGACCCCAGGTGGGAGATAACCGATCGGGATGTAGTTGCGGCGCTCGGATGAGACTTCAGGTATGGCAATGTAATGTGTGGCGGGTTGGGAGATGAAGAAGAAAAGCGCCGGGCTACCCGCCGCTTGGCGCGTGGGCTTTGCGCTGCTTGCAAGCCTGAACTTCCTCACTTGTTCGACGCGCCGCATGATTTCCGGCACGGCGCGCCACTCCGAGGGAGCGGCATCTTTGAGCCAGAGACACCAACGCTGACCTCCATTAATGAACTCTTGCGCGCCGATGAATTTACGCAAGAACTTCCCGGTTGCGGGCGCAGTGTTGACAAGTTTTCGCCGCTCCTCGTCGTCCAAAATAAGATATCCACCGTCGCTCGGTTTATTGCCACACCGCATTTCAGGAACATCGGCCAGCGATTTGGTCCGCTTGCTGACCGTAGTATCGTTTCCCTCCACGAGGTAAGGGCTGATGTTCTTTGCAGTGAAAACAGTTACTTCTTCTCCGTCCAAGCTATAGTCGTAAATCCGTTTGCTACCCGGGTTGAAGGCGCCGAACCCGATAATCACCACATGAACCTGTGCTTGGCCCCGCGCTTCGCTCTCCCAGGGAAAAGCCCGGTGAGCAAAGTGGATTTTAATCCCGAACTGCGAGAACAGAGTGGGCCAGAGGAGAGGCACTTGCTCGCCTTGGGTTATGGAGACTCGTGGAAACGAACGCCGCAACGATACGCGAACCGTGAATATATTCGGCAGCTTTGCGATACCACGCCGTAACGTAGTCGAGGTCAGAGGCCGCTTTTACACCGCTGTGAACAGCGAGCAAATCTTCTCGTTGCTCGTCCGTGCGATAGTGTTTCCCAACAAACGGCGGGTTTCCGAGGACGTAGCTGCATTGGCGAGGCGAAAGTAAATTCTTCCAGTCGAGGCGGAGGGCGTTGCCGCAAATGATGGTTGGAGATTTCTTGAGCGGCCGGCCGACGAAGCATTGGCCGAAGGCTTCCGACAGGCGAATGTTCATCTGATGATCCATTACCCACATGGCGACTTCGGCAATGCGTGCGGGCCATTCGCTGTTCTCGATTCCGTAGAAGGCATCCACATCCACCAAGGACAGGTGTTGGATGTCCAACGTCCGTTCCATTTTCGGGTCGAGTAACTTGAGAATTTCTATTTCGAGTGAACGCAGCTCACGGTACGTAATCACCAGGAAGTTGCCGCAGCCGCACGCCGGGTCGAGGAAACGGAGTCTTGCGAGCTTTTCGTGGAAGCGTTTCAGTGCGGATTCGTTTCCTCTTGCACGCTCAAATTCGGCGCGCATTTCGTCAAGGAAAAGTGAGCGGATGACCTTAAGAATGTCGCGCTCGCTGGTGTAATGGCCGCCTATTTGTCTCCGCTCGTCCTGGTCCATGGCGGCCATAAAAAGTGATCCGAAAATCGCCGGGGAGGTGCGCGACCAATTGAAAAGCGTGCATGCCAGCAGCGCATTGCGCATGTCGCGGTTAAAGCCGGCGAAGCCAAGGTCCCCGGCAAAGAATTCCCCCTTGACGTAGGTGAATCCGGCAAGAGTCTCATCGAGGTTCTTCTGACGCTTTTCGGTTGGTGTGTTGAGAACATCGAATAGGAGGGCAAGGTGCGGTCCAAGGTCAGAACCGTCTGCAGCGGTGCGATTCAGTAAATACAGCTTGAATGATTCCCGCTCAAAGATGCCTGTGTCCTGAGCAAAAAGGCAAAAAAGGATGCGGACAAGGAAGCGTTCGAGTTGATGGCTTGTATACCCCCCTGCTTTAAGTGCGTCATGCAGACGGCCCATGATCTCGACTGCTTCAATGTCGATCGGGTGAAAAGGCAATTGCGCGCTGGCGGATTTCGTTCCCAGGGAGGAGCGTAGGTAGATGATGGCAGCCTTGCCGGGCATCACACGTGGTATTTTAATTCCCAGGATCAGGGTAAAGCAATTGCCCCCTGGCCGGGTCACGTCTGGCCAGTGCCTTGAGGGGCATCAGGAGCCCCGCGCCAGAGTGAACCGTGGTGGCGCCCTTATTGGCGAAGGAGTCCCAACGGGGCGACCTAACACAGCCCAGGCCAAACGGGCTGGGTTGACGGATTGTTTCCCGTGCCTAGCCCTGAAAAGGCGATCTACGGATCCCACCGTTCCGCCCCACAGATCGAGATGAAAATGCCGTTGGGAAGGGGATAGAGGCAACGGTTAGCGCGCCCCTTCAGGGCTTGCGGATGGAAACGGGTTGGGTTTTGCTGGCCCAGGCCGCTGGCCTGGGATGTGTTAGGTCACCCCTTTGGGGTTAGGAAGTACGGATCTCCATTTCGAAATCACTCCGTCAAATTAGGGCACTGCCCCGGCTTGTTTTCTCTTGATATTTTGAGATGGGTAGGCTAGAATAGTAAATCGCGTGTGGGTAGGTCCGCGCTGCTTTATGGAAACCCTCCTTCTCCATGCTGCTCCGACGCCTCAATTCATCCCATCGCCTGTGAGGTTGTGGGGCGAAGTTATCGGTTCTTCTCCGGCCTGCGACTCCGAGGCCCGAGTTCGCCCTCGAAAATGCGCGAGCCAAGGCGAAACGTGCAGAAAACTCCCTGGGTAAACTTGGACACAATGTCGGTTGCGCGGAGGGAAAGAAACAAGCGGATTCCCTAAAATGCGAGAACGACGCGGGAATGTCCATGAAAACAAAGGGTCGGGTTTCCGTAACCCGGACCGATGCGGGAATGTTATAGAAAACAAAGACACTTACGAGTTCAGGGCGGGAATGTTGTTGAAAAGAAAGGAAGGGCGGGGCTTTAGCCCCGCCGAAATCGCGGCTCCCGCGCTCTGTAGACCCCGTGCCGCGCGCGGTCCCGCAAGCGCGGGACTGCGCGCGGCACGGGACACAGGAATTATCTGGAAGGCCCTGTAACGGCGAGGCTTCAGAGTCTGTGTGAGAACTCGTGTTTGGCATTGGCTAGGCTGGACCCCCGCTTCCGCTGCGGTGACAGCGCTGGATTTAGGGGTTGTATTCCGACCTGTCATTCCCGCGAAAGCGGGAATCCACGAGTTTTCACACGGACTCTGAAGCCCCGCCCTTCCAGGACCCGTGGTGGCATATCCGGGCTGCCCCCCTCAGTTCTGCCTCTTGAGCTGATCGCTGAAAGCTGAGAGATGAAAACTGAGGACTGATAACTGATAACTGAGGCCTGACGACTGATCTGAGTTGCGGGAATAGGTTATATTCAGGAACGGCGGAGTCATAGGGGATCATGAGCCAAGTGGACGAGGTACGGGCGGCGGCGGATATCGTCAAAGTGGTGGGCGATTACGTCAAGCTGCGCAAAGCCGGGGCGAACTACATGGGTCTTTGCCCGTTCCACCAGGAGAAGAGCCCTTCGTTCGCGGTCCACCCGGCGAAGCAGATTTTCCACTGCTTTGGCTGCGGGGTGGGCGGTGACGTCTTCAAGTTCGTGATGATGATGGACAGCCTCACGTTCCCCGAGGCGCTACGCCGGCTGGCGGAGAAGGCGGGCGTCAGGCTCTCGGAGACTTTCGGCGACGAGACCTACGACGCCAACGCGCGCGTACGCGCGGCGCTTTACAAAATGCACGAAGCCGCCGCCAAGTTTTTTGTCAGCCAGCTCAGCGGCACAGCGGAAGGGCGCCTGGCGCGGGCGTACCTGGAAGACCGGGGCCTTTCGGACGAGGTGGTGGGCCGTTTCCGGTTGGGATATGCGCCTGGCGATGGCCAAGCTCTTACCCGGCACCTCACCGGGGCCTTGCAACAGATGACGCCGGGCGGGACCGGGTACGAGCTCGAAATGCTGGAGAAGAGCGGGTTGGTGGTGCACGACGCAGAGAGGAACCGCCGCTACGACCGCTTCCGGCGGCGCATCGTTTTCCCTATCGCCAACGACAGCGGAAAAGTGGTGGCTTTTGCGGGCCGGGCGTTGGGGGACGAGCAGCCCAAGTATCTGAATTCGCCTGAAACTCCTATTTACACGAAGGGGCGCGTGCTTTACCACCTGGACCGGGCGGCACAAGCCATCCGCAAGCTTGACTACACCATTCTGGTTGAGGGTTATATGGATTGCATTGCGGTGGCCTCAAGCGGAATCGAGAACGTAGCGGCTTCCTGCGGGACGAGCCTGACGGAGGGGCAGATTCGCTTGCTGGCACGCTACTCACGCCGCGTGGTGGTGAACTACGATCCGGACTCGGCAGGAGTGGCGGCCACGGAACGTTCCCTGGCACTGCTGCTTGAGGAGGGCTTCGAAGCGAAAGTGCTGGCGCTGCCGGGAGGGCTCGACCCGGATTCCTTTGTCCGGAAACAGGGTACGGCTGCTTACCGGCAACTGCTGGCGACTGCGCCCACCTACATTGATTACCTTACGGAGACCGCCGTAGCCAAGCACAACCTTAACACGCCGGAAGGGAAGGTTGCGGCGGCAAATGCCGTCATGCCATATCTAGCCCGGGTTCCCAACCCCATGCTGCGGGCTGAGTTGGCGAACCGGCTAGCCGAACGATTGCGCCTGGACGAGCGCTTGCTGCGCGAGGAGCTTCGGCGCGCCGCGGGCACGGGCCGATCCGAAACGCACCTCCGGCCTGAATCGGCTGCTCCTAAGGCGACCCCGGCGGAGAAGGAATTGCTTCGAGCGTTTGTGGAAAACCAGGGGCTGGCGGATGAACTGCTTCCTCAGATTGTGGAGCAGGGGATGCTCGATGGTCTAGTGACCGAACCGATATTCAAGCGCTTCCTGGAGCTGCGGCGCCAGGGAGAGAACGCGGAACCGGCGGCCTTGGAAGAACCACTGACCGCTGAGGCACGCCGCGCGCTTTATGAGAGCCTGTTTTGGGCTGTCGAGCCCCCCGACAGGGGACGCATAGATCGACACCTTCGGTCGTTGCGAGCTCGCCGAGCGCGACAGCAACTCGATAAACTGCGTGGCGCGGTCCAGGAGGCCATCCAGTTGAATGATTGGGTAAAGGCCCGAGAGCTTGAGCTGACTAAATCCAATCTGGAGAGTGAGCTACGTGGGATCGAAGAAGGCGGAAAAATATCGCACCACTGACAAACGAAACGGTGTATACTACATCTAATATAATGGAGCCGAAGAAGTTTGACGGCTTGTCATAGTGATGTGTTAGTGGTGCTGAAGGCGGCAACGCCGGAATGCCGGGCGTGTGTCGCCCTATTCCTTTTAGTATCGACTTAATCCTTTTTCTTCCACAGGGGGCCGTGGCCTTGGCGTTTGACGACAAGTTTGATCAAGTCAGCAAGCTCATTATATTGGGAAAAGAGAAGGGCTACCTCCTCTACGATGAGGTAAACGACCTTCTCCCCTCCGACGTTCATTCCGCGGAAGATCTCGACGACCTTCTTTCCATGTTTGACAACGCCGGAATCGAGGTGTTGGATTCTCCCAAAGTCAAATCGACCGACAGCCTGGGGCTGGAAAAGGTCGATGATCTCAAAGGGGACGAGAATGCGGAGGACGTTGAACTCGATTTGACGCCGGGCGCCTTGGACAAGACTAACGACCCTGTGCGCATGTATCTCCGCGAGATGGGAACCGTCCCTCTTCTCACCCGTGAAGGCGAGGTTGAGATAGCCAAACGCATCGAGCGCGGCCAGCTCAACGTGCTGAAAACGCTTTCGCGTTCGCCCATTGTCATCCAGGCGCTTTTCGCGCTGCGCGAAGAACTGAGGAGTGGCGACAAAACCATCAAGGAAGTGGTGGTTTTTGACGACGACGAGCTCACGGAGGAGAAAGTTTCCGGGCGGGCCAAGGATGTCATGGCCTGCATTGATGAGATGGAGCGGCTTTACAGGAAGCTGATGCAACTTCGGGCCAAGCGGGACTCCATCCCCCGCACCCGGCGGCCCAGAGATTTCCGGCGCTATAGCTGGGCGGTAGCCCGCCACCGCATCTTGATCTCGGTGCTCTTCCGGTCCATCCTCTTCACCCACACCGAACGGAAGTTGTTGATCGAAACAATCCGGCAGTCCATCGATGAGTTGAGGCCGCTGGAACGCGAGTTGAACAAGACGGAAAAGAAAGTGGAGGGCTCGCGCACCAATGGCAACAAGGATCTGAGGAAAGATCTCCGGCAGCTCCGCCAGCGCTTGACGGAATTCGAGGAGCGCACGCAGTCTTCCGCCGTGGAACTCCGCCGGAGCTGCCAGAACATCATCAGCGGCGAGGAGCGGGCGGAAGCTGCCAAGCGCGACCTGATCGAGGCCAACCTGCGGCTGGTGGTTTCCATTGCCAAGAAGTATACGAATCGAGGTCTTCAATTTCTGGATCTCATTCAAGAAGGTAATATCGGATTGATGAAAGCGGTGGACAAGTTCGAGTACCGGCGCGGCTACAAGTTCTCCACTTACGCCACCTGGTGGATCCGCCAGGCCATTACCCGGGCGATTGCGGACCAGGCGCGCACCATCCGCATTCCCGTGCACATGATCGAAACCATCAACAAGCTGATCCGCACCTCCCGCTTCCTGGTGCAGGAATACGGGCGCGAGCCGACTTCGGAAGAGATCGCCAAGCGGATGGAAATTCCCGTGGTCAAGGTGCGCAAGGTGTTGAAGATCGCGCAGGAGCCCATCTCGCTCGAGACCCCCATCGGAGAAGAGGAAGATTCCCACCTGGGCGACTTCATCGAAGACCGGGGTGTGATCTCCCCGGCCGAGGCCGTCATCAACATCAACCTCAAAGAGCAGACCGAGTCGGTGCTCAAGACGCTGACGCCGCGCGAGGAGAAGGTCATCAAGATGCGGTTCGGCCTCGACGATGGCAGCGAGCACACGCTGGAGGAAGTGGGCCAGAGTTTTGCCGTGACCCGGGAACGTATCCGGCAGATTGAGGCCAAAGCTCTGCGGAAGCTGCGCCATCCCTCGCGCAGCCGGAAGCTGCGCGCCTTCCTGGATGCGGCAGTCCGCGAATAGCATCGGGTTCCCCCCTGCGAGTGTTGGTCGGCCCTTCCGCAGGGGGCGGCGAATCGATTCTGGGGCCTACATGCTTTTTCCCTCCTGGCTCCAAAGCACTCTTCCATGAAACTCTGCCCCTATTGCGGGTACTCCAACTACGACCACGCCGTCCAGTGTCGCAAGTGCGACGGGCCCTTCATCAGACGGCCCGCAACTCCCGTCGTTCAGAAATCCTATTGGATTGGGCCTGAAAAAGCGCTGGCGATCAGGAAAAAGGCGCTCGCGGTTGTGATCCTAGGTTTGCTGCTCAAGGTGTATTGGGGCGGTTACGGCCCGTGGCCGGGGATCGATTACCCTCCTTTGGTCCAGGTCCGTACGTGGCTCGGACCGCTGCTTCTTTACGGCGGCGGGGTTGGGTACCTTGTCGGATGGGTGTTCAGCCGCGTCTAGGCAGCAGCCGCAAACCGGCGAGTGACAAAGCAGTAATACAGTGTAAGGAAGCAGCTCCGAATTCATATCCACAATCATAATTCAGAATTGCCCCGGCGCCTGGCACTTGGCGCCTGACACCTGCCTTGCTCGTAGCGTGTTGTCTGCTCCACCGCGACTTGATATTATGCTATGCGTTCATGGTAGTTTGACTCGAACGTGCGCAGAGGTGCTTCGCTTTGTCTCTGTCCCGGGCGGTATCGAGGGACACTTATCCAATCCAAGCGTATCGCAAGGTTGTCCAACAATTCAGTCCAAAGGGGGAAATGGTTATGGGTGATGTTGTTGCGGAGCTTGCTGGCGCGGATATTCCAGCGCAATCCTCCCCGAAGCGACTGATCGGTGTCTTTATCTCGCCGGCTGGAACGTTAGCCGACGTAGCGCGCAAACCGGGATTCGTGGCGCCATTGATAGCTCTCGCGCTTGGGGCGATCGCTGTCACAGAGACCATTCTTTGGAAGATTGGCCCGGAGCGCATCATCCGCACGTCGCTCGAACAGAGCAGCCGGGCTTCCGGCATGAGTCCCGACCAAATAAATCAGGCGGTGCGCCAAGGCGCGCCGATTGCAGCTATTTTCACGCACATCGTCGGAGTTGTGTCGGCGCCGATTGTTCTGTTAATCGTCGCAGGCTTAGGAATTCTCATTGTGAATCTGATTTTTGGAGCGCAGACGAAGTTCAAGACTGTCTTTTCCCTGGTTTGTTATGCAAACCTTGTGGCGCTCTTAAGTTCGCTGATGGCGGCGGTGGTGATCCTCTTTGGCGATCCCGACCATTTTAACCCCCAGAATCCCGTGCCCGCCAACGTGGGTTTTTTCCTCAACCCCCTGGAGGTTTCCAAACCCCTATACGCCTTGGCTTCCTCCGCTGATATCTTCACTATTTGGTTATTGATCCTGCTGGCGATTGGCCTGACGAGGGTACAGAGCGCAAAGTCAAACCGTTGCCGATTTTCCTGGTTTACGCGGGTTTTTGGGGGATCTGGATTGTTGTAAAGGTTGGTCTGGCCATGCTCACGTAACTCGACTCCAGAGGCTCAGTGCAGCCTACGGGCCGCAACCAAAACGAGAATCTCCGTGTTCTTCGTGCCTTTTAAGCCTCTACACAGAGAACACGGAACATCTCAGTGGTCCCGCGCCTGCGGGGCTCTTCTGGCTATGTGCCGTCTTGCGGTATTTTATGGGATTGCGATTTGAGATTGTAGCGGAGGATGCGACAACAGGAGCACGCGCCGGCCTTCTTCACACGCCGCACGGGATCGTGGAGACGCCGGTCTTCATGCCGGTAGGGACCGTGGGCACCGTCAAGGGGATGACGCAGGCGCAACTGGAAGACTTGGGGGTTCAAGTTCTTCTGGCCAACACTTATCATCTCTATCTCCGTCCTGGTCACGAGATTATCCGGGAACTAGGTGGACTGCACCGCTTTATGGGCTGGCCTCACCCGATCCTTACGGACAGCGGGGGGTTTCAGGTCATGAGCCTGAAGTCCCTTGGCCGTGTTACGGAGGACGGAGTCTGGTTCAAATCTCACCTGGATGGCTCTTCGCACTTCTTTTCTCCCGAGCGAGCCGTCGAAGTTCAGCTTGCGCTGGGGGCGGACATTATAATGACGCTCGACGAGTGCGTAGAGTACCCGTCAAGCCGCGAGGCCCTGCATCGCGCCGTCAAGTTGACGGGGCGATGGGCGAGCCGGGCCAAACGCTACTACGGCGAGAAAGGGGCTAGGGACTGGGGGCTAGGGCCTGGGGAGAAGTCGGCTCTCCTGCCATCACCCGCTGAAGTTTTTGCCCCAGCCCCCAGCCCCCAGTCCCCAGTCCCCGCCCCGTTCGGCCCCACGCTCTTCGGTATAGTCCAAGGTGGTATTGACAAAGATCTGCGACGCGAAAGCGCTGAGGGCCTGCTGGAATTGGATTTCGAAGGCTACGCCGTGGGCGGGCTCTCGGTGGGTGAACCCAAGGCGGAAATGTATGAAGTCGCCGAATACACAGCCAAACTGTTGCCCCCCAACCGCCCGCGCTATTTGATGGGAGTCGGGACGCCCGAGGACTTAGTGGAATGCGCGGCGCGCGGAATCGACATGTTCGATTGCGTCATGCCCACTCGGAATGCGCGCAACGGCTGTGCCTTCACTTCGCAGGGTAAGGTAATAATCAAGAACGCGAGGTACGCGCGGGATGAATCGCCGCTTGATCCCGCTTGTGAGTGTCCGGTCTGCCGGCGATATTCTCGAAGCTACATTCGCCACTTGTTGGTTGCGGGGGAGATGCTGGGTGCCATTTTGACCACCCAGCACAACCTCCACTTTTACGTTGACACGATGCGCAAAATGAGGCAGTCTTTGTTCTTTGGAGCGTTCGCGGAGTTTCATTCTAGGGTGCGCGCGAGACCTTAAGGCGCGCAAACCATCCCTGAGACGAATCCGGAAAGCCCGAACCCCGCTGTTCATGTTCCTCGCTGGCGGGGTGTCATATTCTAAAATCCTTTGCTCATCGGCTCGGGTTTGATCGAGTACACATTCACGAACTCATTTCTTTTGGCGGCAGACCCGGGCGCGGGTGGGGCGCTGAGCCAGTTCCTTCTGCTTTTTGCGCCCCTGTTCGCGATTTGGTATTTTCTGGTCATCCGGCCTCAACAGCAACAGCGGCGCAAGACGCAAGAAATGCTCGCCAACCTCAAGTCCGGTGATCGCGTGGTGACGAGCGGCGGGATTCACGGAACGGTTATTTCTTTCAGGAATGGTGTCGTCCAGCTCCAGATTGCCAGTCAGGTGAAGGTTGATGTGGCGCGGTCAGCCATCACAGGCATCGTGACGGAAGAGACGAGCGGGGAGGCGAAGCAAGATCTCGCCGCCAAGCAGAAGAGGTAAGGACGGAGTGCGCTCCTGCGGGGGAATGAAGGAAGTCAAGTCATGGAAATGAAGATCAGAGGACGGGCGATTTTCATAGGCATTGTGATCGTGGTTTGCCTCCTGGGGATAATTGGCTTTCCGAAGAACTTCCAGGAATTGAAAGAAAACGTCCGCAATCGCATTCGCATGGGGCTTGACCTGAAGGGCGGAACCCACTTGGTGTTACAGGTTCAGGTGGAAGACGCTGTGAACATCACCGCCGACCAGGCCCTGGAGAGGTTAAAAGACGAGCTGAGGGCAAAAAACATTCCCTACGCAGACGTTCAGAAAGCCGATGATACACATGCTCAGCCTCCCCAACACCGGATTGTCATTAAGGGTGTCCCCCAGGAAAAGGCCGGCGAGTTGCAGACCTTGTCGAGCGAACAATATTCGGACTGGGACCTCTCCCGCATGCCAGGGGATGCCACGAGCTGGATGCTTTCCCTCAAGACCACCGCAGCGGGAAATATTCGAAACCAAGCCATACTCCAGTCAATGAGCACCATCCGCAACCGGGTGGACCAGTTGGGCGTCAGGGAGCCAACCATTGCCGAATACGGGCAAGCGGCGGACTTTGAACTGGTCATCGAACTTCCATCGGTCGATGACCCGACGCGCGTTAAGGACATTATTCAATCCACGGCGCTTCTGGAGTTGAAAATAGTTCAGGATGCACCCGTCTCGAGTCGCGAGTCGGCGTTGGCGGCCCACGGCGGAGTGCTTCCTCCAGATACGCAATTGTTGCCTGGACCCACCGGACAGAACGGCGAAACTTGGTACTTGCTCAACCGCGTGGCGGCGATTACCGGGCGGGACATGACCGGGGCTGAACCCTCTCACGATATCAATGGGCGTCCGAGTGTGAATTTCACTCTGACGCGCGATGGTGCGGCGAGGTTTGGGCGGGTGACGGGCGCCAACCTGGGCAAGCAACTGGCTATCGTCCTCGACAATCGGGTTTATGACGCGCCGGTGATCCAGGCCCAGATTAGCGACCGCGGCGAAATCACAGGCCCCTTTTCCCCGCAACAAGTGCAGGACTTGGCTCTGGTACTGCGCTCCGGCGCATTGCCGGCATCCATCACCATCCTTTCTGAGCAGGTTGTCGGTCCTTCGCTGGGGGCGGATTCGATTCGCCATGGAATCATCGCATGCATTGTGGGCTTTGTGGCGGTGATTGCATTCATGCTTGTTTACTATCGCGGAGCAGGCATTAACGCTGACTTGGCGCTCATTATGAATCTGATTATCCTGGTCGCAGCGCTGGGCTACATTGGGGCAGTTTTGACCTTGCCCGGCATTGCGGGAGTCATCCTGACGGTGGGCATGGGGGTTGACTCCAATGTGCTGATTTTTGAGCGCATCCGAGAAGAGCTAAGGTTGGGCAAGGCTGTGGGGGCGGCGGTTGCAGGTGGCTTCGAGCATGCCTTTGTGACCATCATTGATACGCACGTAACGACTGTTGTCTCCGCAGCGATCCTCTTTACCTTCGGAACCGGTCCGATAAAGGGTTTTGCAGTCACTCTAACCATCGGCTTACTGGCTAATCTTTTCACTTCCGTTTTTGTGTCGCGTGTGATATTTGATTATGTCCTTTCGCGGCGGGAGAAAGGTGCGGAACTCAGCATCTAGCGGAAATTAGGGGAACTTAAGGTTGACGTTCGGTGTCAAAGAAAGCAGCGAGGTACGGAATTAGGCCATGGAGTTTTTTCACGAACCGAAAATTGATTGGATGGGGATAAAGTGGTACTTCATCGCCATGTCCCTCGCGCTGGCCGCTGCCGGATTGATTTCCATGGCGGTCAAGGGGGGTCTCGCCTACGGGATCGACTTTCGGGGTGGAACCGTGGTCCATGTGAAGTTTTCCAAGGCCCCCAACCTGGATGCCATCCGCAGCGAGCTTGACCGGCAGAATCTGCGTGGCGCCACGATTCAGCGAATCGGCGTATCCAGCGACCACGAAGTCATTATTGGGCTGGATCTCAAGGCAACCACTTCAAGCGAAGCCCTGGATCAAGGGAAGCGGGCTATCGTGACCGCATTGTCCGGCATGTTCGGGCAGGGACAGCCGGGCAAACTGGATTTCAATAACTCCAGTCCCCAAACAGTCTCCGATCACTTGATGGCTGCCGACCCTCTGGGACTTTCCTCGAAAGGTTTCGATTCCGCTACCAAGACGTACCGCGATTTGGCGGATGCAGTTATCAATTTCAGAAACTCTGCACCGAGAAGTGGGCTTATTTCGGACTTCCAGGAACTGAGCTCGGTCCCGGGCGCCAGCGCGGGAGTTATCGCGACGCTGAGAAATGACTTCTACCTTTCCAGCTTTGCCGTTAAGAACACCGAGGTCGTTGGGCCCAAGGTCGGCATGGACCTTCGCCGGCAAGCTCTCTACGTTACGCTGGCGGGGCTGGGCGCCATGATGATTTACATCTGGTTCCGTTTCGAGCTATCATACGGCGTCGCCGCGGTAGTCGCTACTTTTCATGATGTCATCATTACGCTGGGATTCTTCTCTTTGCTCAATAAGGAAATCACGCTGACGGTGATTGCGGCCTTGCTGACGCTGGTCGGCTATTCCATGAATGACACGATTGTGGTCTTCGACCGGATCCGGGAAAACGTCCGGCTCAACAAGCGGGAAAACTTTGTTGGCCTGATCAATCGCAGCATCAACCAGACCCTGAGCCGGACGATTCTGACTTCGGGTTTGACCTTCCTGGCCGTTGTCTCTTTGTTCCTGTTCGGAGGGGAGGTCATCCACGGTTTCTCCTTTGCGCTCGTTGTGGGAGTCATTATTGGGACGTACTCTTCGATTTTCATCGCCAGTCCAATTCTGGTCTTTTTTCAGAGAAGGTTAATAGGAAGTGCGGCGGTGGCGAACTCCAAGAGTTACGCCCGCGAAGCTGTACCTGCTCGACGGTAGTATTTATCTTTAGTTTGGCGCCAGGATCATTAACCCTGGCCGTCTTGAGAATTCTAGGAGGCGGTAGCCATGTTCGACGAGAGTCTACTTGAATCTTCTCCATCGCGCGTGTCGGTTCTCAAGGGCAAGCATTGGCTCATCTCTTTGGCAATCGGTGTGGTGGTCTTTGTAGCCCTGTTTTTCGGCTTGCGCGTGTTGTCGTTCGGAGCTGAGACGAAAGTGATTACGGCACAAGCCAGCATTATGGCATTGCTGGTTACGGGTTACGCGCTCATGTTGTGTTACGTGGTGGCGGATGCGCGTCATCTGAAGCTCAATGCCCTTGTTTGGTTTGTCATCGTCTTCCTTTTTAACGTGATTGGTTTCATCGCGTATTTGTGCTACTCCGCGGTAAAGACCGACAACTGGAGGCGAGCGACAATTCCGATCGCTTACATAATCGAGGGCATCGTTGTCGGCATGTTGGTGCTGGTCCCCTTGATCTACACGGAGGCTCTGCCCACGGCTCAGTTGATGACCTTTTTGGCAGCGCCGCCTCCCCCTCCGCCCCCTCCGCCCCCGCCTGCTGCGGCCGCACCTCGAATCATCAAGCGGGTGACGGTGGAGGACATCATGAAAGCGCCTACGGTTATCCCCAGGTCAGTTAGGATTATTAAAGACGAGCCTGAACCGGTGACTAACGCCGGGGCCGTTGGTGTAGTAGGAGGCGTGCCCGGAGGGGTGCCGGGAGGCCAGATGGGCGGTGTTCTTGGCGGTGTTCTGGGTGGAGTGCTTTCCGCCGCTACTTCCGCTCCTCCCCCACCCCCACCGAAGCCAGCCACACCGAAGCGCATCCGCGTGGGTGGTCAGGTGGAAGGCGCCAAACTCATTTTTCAACCCAAACCTGACTATCCCCCGTTGGCAAAAATGGCCCGCATCCAGGGGACAGTCCGCTTGGAGGCCATTATCAGCAAGGACGGCACGATCCAGGAATTGAAACTCGTTAGTGGACACCCGCTGTTGGTGAAAGCAGCCCAGGAGGCTGTGCAGCGCTGGCGCTACCAGCCCACCTTGCTGAACGGGGAGCCTGTCGAGGTTGTAACCGAGGTGGACGTGATCTTCACCTTGGCCGAATAGTTTGTGGTATAGGAAAATCTTCCAGGAGGATATAAACCATCATGCTAGGAGTGAATCTCGTTACCTTGAGTTTGTGGCTGTTCCAGGAAGGTGAGGCGTCGATTGGATTCGATCCTGTCACCATGTGGCGTGCGATGGCTTGGCCCGCCCGGTCGGTGGTCATCGTGCTGTTCATCATGTCATGCTGGTCGATCGGGGTCATGATTGACCGCTGGATCGCCTTTAGCGCGGCTCGCAAGCAATCCAGGCTATTTGCTCCCGCCGTAGCTGGAGCTTTGAAGGACGGCAAGATTGATGAGGCTATCTCCATTGCGGAACAGAATAAGCGGAGCCACTTGGCGAAAGTGGTAACGGCTGGATTGCAAGAGTTCCAGGCGCATCAGGTTTCCGCAGAAATATCCGGTGAGACGATCGAGGCTTCCAAGCGAGCCCTGGAGCGGGCTTCGGCCATCGTGCATGCCGAGCTCAAACGCGGCGTTTCCTCCCTTGCCACCACCGGCTCCACTGCACCCTTTGTCGGGCTATTCGGAACGGTGCTCGGCATCATCAACGCGTTCAAAGGAATTGCCGGCGCGAAATCCACAGGTCTGGCTGCTGTCGCGGGCGGTATTTCCGAAGCGTTGGTGACCACTGCGGTAGGTCTGTTTGTGGCCGTGCCCGCAGTGTGGGCCTACAATTACTTCGCCGGAAAAATCGAGTCTTTCGACGTGGAAATGGACAACTCCTCGTCCGAGTTGATTGACTACTTTATCAAGAGGTCGTCACGGGGGAAGAAATAATGGCTTTCAAAGCGGAAGCGCCTGGAGCTGTCTCGGATATCAATGTGACGCCGTTGGTCAACGTGATGCTGGTGCTGTTGATCATTTTTATGGTGATCACCCCGATGTTGCAGAAAGGGGTCAGCGTCAACTTGGCGCGTGTCAACAACCCACGGTTAATGCAGGCCGCGGACAAGGAAGATGCTGCGGTCCTGGCAATCACCCGCGATGGGAAGATCTACTTCGGCTCGGACAGCATCACTCCGGACAAGATCACCGCCCAGGTCAAAGACCGGATCGCGGACAGGCTCGATAAGACTGTCTACATCAAGAGCGATGCCCGGGCCAAGTATGGTGATGTTGTCTCCGTCGTGGACGAGGTGCGGGCGGCGGGGGTGGACTCAATCGGACTTTTGGCCGAAAGGGTCCAGGCTCGAAATGCGGCTGCTGCGGCCGCGGCTGCTGAGACTCAGTAACGTCGCGTTACGGTTCGCTAAAGTAGAAGGAGGGTACCACTATGGCTATGGCCGTAGGGGGGAGCAAGAAAGGTCCCATGGTGGACATGAATGTGACCCCGCTGATTGACGTCCTACTGGTGTTGCTGATCATCTTTATGGTGATCACGCCCTTGACACCGAAGGGCCTGGACGCACTTGTGCCTCAACCCGGACCGAAGGACGCTAAGGTTGACCCGGAGGTTCTCGCCCGAACTATCGTGGTGTCTATCGACAATGGCCATCACATTAAGATTAACCAGGACCCGGTCGACATCCGCATGCTCGGTTCGCGCCTCGAAGACATTTTCAAGACGCGCAGCGACCGGGTGATGTTCGTGAAGGGCGATCCCACGTTGCCTTTCGCGGAGGTGGCGGAAATCATCGACATCGCTAAGGGAGCCGGTCTCGATAAGATCGGCCTCGTTACTAAGGCCTTGGAAGAAGGCCAATAGTCCCCCAACTATGCTTACGTTGACGGAGGAACTCTAATGAAGGTGTATAAGTTTGCCCTGCTGGGGGCTCTGTTGCTTTTGCTGGCTGCCAGCAGCGGATGTAGTAAACTCAGGGCGCGGGACCAGCTCAACAAGGGCGTTACCGCCTTCAGCAATGCGCAGTTTCAATCTGCCACCTTGCATTTCAAGAACGCCGTGGGCTTGGATCCCACCCTATTGAATGCCAGGCTCTACCTTGCTACTGCGTATAAGTTACAGTACATCCCTGGCGGAGAATCCCCTGAAAACGCGAAGGTCGCCCAACAGGCGATCGATGCTTTCGAGGATGTCCTGAAGACGGATCCCAACAATACTACAGCCATTGCCAGCGTCGGTGAGTTGTATTACAACATGAGGAAGTTCGAGAAGGCCAAGGACTACCAGCGGCATTGGGTGCAGGTTGAGCCGAATAATCCTGTCCCGTACTATTGGATCGGGATGTTGGATTGGGCAATCGTTTTTCCTCGTACGCAGCAGATGAGGAAGGATCTAAAGATCGAATTCCCGAAGGATCCCAAGAACCCCAGCAGCTTGCCGCCTTTTCCCGAAAAGGCCCGCGCGCAGTTGGAAGATCAAAACGGTGCGCTCGTCAAGGAAGGGGTGGAGGTTCTGGAGAAGGCTATCCAGCTCAAGCCAAACGACTCCAATGCGATGGCATACTTGAACCTGATGTACCGGCAAAAAGCTGATTTGGAACCTGACGCTGCGGCGCGCGAAGCTGACTTGAAACAGGCTGATGACTGGGTTGACAAGTCAATAGCCGTCAGGAAAGCAGGCGGATCATAGGACGACCGCACCGCTTGGCAAGCTATTCCTGAATTGTTGTCGAACTGGCAACCCGGCCCCTCTCAAGGGGCCGGGTGTATTCACCCGGCTTCCGAAGCAGGAGGCCGCCTCCCGCCCCGTTCCCGCAATAACCAAGCCGATACTCTTCCGCACTGGGCCTGGCCCGAGAGATAAGACTCTTCGCGGCGGCCTTCACCGCTCAAAGCGGCTGCCTACGCGTCGCCTCGGCTGCCCGGAAAGAGGCTAGGTTACCCGCGTCAATTACGGCCGTCCCAGTATCCACGCGAGTTGGCAGGGGCGGAACCGGCGCGGTCTGCCAGTCTTTGAACTCGTGAACGATGTTGTGGTGCAGGTCATCCAGGAAACGTAGCCCGTAGAAAGCCATCGTGTAGGGCTTCTGTGAGACTGTTGCGGCTATCAC
Source organism: uncultured Acidobacteriota bacterium (assembly GCA_963832915.1). Classification (GTDB taxonomy): domain Bacteria; phylum Acidobacteriota; class Terriglobia; order UBA7540; family UBA7540; genus CAVROP01. The sequence continues at coordinate 159,456 of CAWHWE010000011.1, read as the reverse complement.
GCCTTGCGCGATGAAGTCGAGCGTTTCGGGACCCTTATCCATCGCCACGATGGGGATTTTACCGCCGAGGTTCAACCGGTGGAGCGCTTCCGCCACGCCCGGGCCGCCCGAGGCTTCCACGCATACGATTCCATCGATCTTTTCCTTCGCGTCGATAAGGGAAGAAATCTGGTCATTGGCCGAGCGCGGATCACCTTTGTCATCCAGCGTGCGGCTGATTTTGACATCCGGATACTTCCTAAGCGCCTCGGTGACTCCCCGGACCCGCTCGTCCAGGTTGAGCTGTCCTGGTATGGTGATCACAACCACCTGACCTTGGCCGTGGATCAAATCGGCAATACGCTTCCCGCTGATGAGCCCGGCCTGATAATTATCCGTGCCAACGAATAAGATGCGGTGCGACTCCGGCGCATCAGAATCTACACAGATGACCGGTATTCCGGACTTTACAGCGGCGTCGATGGCATCCTTGAGAACATCCGGCCGGGCGGGCGAGACCGCTATACCGGCAGGATGCTGGGAGACTGCCTTCTCAAAGGCCGCCAGCTCGTCTTGCGGAGAGTACGTCTCCGGCCCGGTAAACTCGGCCTTCACCCCAAGCCCACGAGCTGCATCCATGAATCCGGCTTTGCCTTCCTGCCAGTAAGGGAGATTTGTATTCGAGGCGACAAAGATATACCGTTCGGTTTCTTCATGAAAAGGCTTCTGACATGAGGTTAAAATTCCAACTGCTAGAAGCAGCGCAATGGATAAGAGCATCCACTTGGCTTGTTTCATGTATCCTCCTTTGCTCCGCCCGCTGCGGGCGACTCACACTAAATTTGGCAGGCCTGCTTTGACCCTTCCTCTAATAAGGAATCATGAAGCCTACCACAAAACTACGGTCACCGGAGAGGGTGTTTGTGAGGTGGTGGTGTCCTAAATGCGTGTTGCTCTTTGTTGCGAGGTGGTCATCCCGAAACCGCGAGTTCCATCTGGCCGTTCTCGTTCTGGTTTGCTTCGCCGATCTTAATACCCTTAAGGTTTTCAATGTTGACGACGGCCCCAAAGCGCATAAACACTTCGGAAAAGCGCCGAAAATTCTGCCCCCAATAAATCATTGCGCACGACATGGGAGCACCCTTCCCTTTGTCCTTGCCGCACACCAGAAAGCGTAATCTCGTGTCGTACAAGAAGCAAATACCTGTGGCCCAGCCGTAGACGTATCTCTTCCAATGTCCCGTGTTTGTCGCGACCGGAACAAGCGCGAGAACCTCTGAGCCGTATACTCTGTGGGCCTCCTCGCACCTCTTGATCCACTCCTTAATGGTCCTGCCATGCTGACGGTCGATTCCGTAGGGTGGATTGACGTAAACGGTAGGAAAGTTCCACGTGTCCCGCAAGCCGTCCTTCTCAGGGAGACGGTATTCAACACGGGCGTCAACGATTGAGTCCCGATTTGAACAGGGATCAAGGTCGATAGTACCTCCAAAGCACTCCTTCACTGCGTCAACATACTTTTTGGGGGTGCCCCAATCTTTAGCGTGCCCAACGACTTTTCTACCAGCCGTCATAGCTCGTGTATTACCCTCCAGTCCTTGTCCCGTAGTTGTGAAAGCTCCGATTGCAGCTTCCGAATTGTTCTGCCTGTAGGCGCGATAACATTGAACCAGCCCTCAATTCGGCGCTCCCTGTCCCTGAAGTACGCTTGCAACACTTGATCCGCTTTGTAGTCCATCTGAACCTTCGTGAACCGATTCTTTTCTTTCTTTGCCGAATAGCTTGCGAGGAAAGCAGTCCTTGCTGGCTTCAATAACGGCGCGGGGTCGAGTAAAAGTTCGGTGATAAACTCGGCCAGACCTTCATCCGTCAGGAAAAGCAGCCAGTCATAGGACTGCGCAAGAACTTTGAGTTCTTTGTTGTGGTCATCCGACGTGAACCAATTGCCATGATTGCTAACGACCCCAACCGTCAGGATAAAATCGCGCAGCAGTTCCGGGTTGTCCGATGCGATCACCTCTCCTAGAAGTTCCGCATGTGGCTTTATATACGGCTCTTTCCCTGATTTATAGATTAGCCCGCGAAGCTCTCCAGATGCTGTGCGAATCTTTTGAAGTGAGGACACAGACTTTGCTACGTAGGCTCCCTGCTTCGCCTTTTCGATGGTCTGCGGTCCTTTCCGCATTCCTTCCTCGACTCCCACTCGCTTGCACTCGAAGATCGCATATGGTTTCGAGGACTGTTCAAGTAACATAATCCCGAAAACATCACCGCTCATTGCACCCAACGTTGCCACAAGGCGCGATTTCTCACAACTTGACACTACGCACGAGTTCCTTAAAATCCAGGTGCTCGTCAAAAGCGTCGCATTGGACTTTTCAAAGCCTGCGAGCGAAAAACGGCTCTCGTCTATCCCGGCAAAAATACGCGTTGTGGTAATAGGTAACTTTGTGGGCAGAGAACACATATGCTCTCGCAGAATTGGGTGGAGAGAATATTCAACGTTGTGGGTAATATCAGGTCTTCCGTACTCAGCCAGTGCTGTTTCAATTCCTACCGAGCGCTCAAAACCCCAGGACTTCAACAGGTAGAAAGTGACGATCTCAACCAGCGTGCCGAGCGCCCTGCCGGCCGCCTTCTTTTTGTCCTGGGTGTAGTTGAAAATCTTCTTCGCCAAAACATTTTGTAGGCGGTCAACTGATTCGTAAGGTATTGGTTTGCGCCTGTCATTCGAAGAGTTCTTCTATCTTCCAGACGCGATCCGTTAGGTTTGCCTCCATCGCGGGGGTTTCCCTAAGCGTCTGTTGAAGCCGTCAGAAATTGTACCACGCAAACCATAGCGCATAGGCAGCTTTCAGATTATCCGATTTTGTTGAGAAAGCGTTCGGCAGGCGCGTCATGCGCCACATCGGATACGGATTGAAAGATTTTGCCTCTCAACATGTGACGTGAAAATCCTGCTCAGTTCCGGTTGTCCCCAACTTGGTAGAGGAACAGCATCCACAACTTCGGGGGGAGTGTGCCGCTGTTCGCCATCGTGGGGAGCTGCACACAACTAGACCAATTGCGCAAACCTAACCCTCGTGCCCAGGCTGTAATGAATTGCGTCGAAGTAAGGGCGGAATCCGTCCGTTGTAATCTAAGATTGTCCTACCGTAGCCTCGTTGGTTTCTTCTGTAAAGGCCACTATGTCCCAAGCCGTCCGCCATCCTATGTTCCAAGAGTGAATCAACTTTGTGTTTCGCTCGAGGAGGTCAAGTTAACCGCCCATGGGCGGACCTTGAATGTGGTCAACTGCTTCAAGGGAGGCAGAACACCTTGAATTCCAGGTTTAACATGCCGCTTTCTCTCTAATTGGTTGTGAGTCCAAGTTGGCGAGTTCTGGTACCCTAATTCCCTGTCTGGAAAGGGAACCGGGCAGCGACCAGTTCGCAAGCCCGCGGGGAGTCTGATGGTCGGCAAATAGAGAGGGATTCAGGTGAAATGCTTGAACCAGCCTTGCCCGCTGCCCTAAAATGCTAATTGGAGCCATGCTTCACTTTGAAGACATCGCCGGCAAGGTCCAGGTTTATTGTCCCGGAGAAGACCTGACACCACTGCGCAGGGCCTATGACTTCTGCGTCATCCGCCATTCCGAGCAGAAGCGCCTCTCCGGTGAACCCTTCATTTCCCATCCGCTCGGGGTTGTCCAGATTTTGGCGGAATTGAAGCTGGACATCGTGTGTCTGACCGCTGGCATGCTGCACGACGTGGTGGAGGACACGGGCACGACGAGCGAAGCAATCGAGCTCGAGTTCGGGCCTGAAGTGGCGCGTATCGTTGATGGAGTGACGAAGATCGGCCGCATCAGGTTCCTGAGCCGGGAAGAGCAGCAGGCCGAATATATCCGCAAGATGGTCCTTTATATGGTGGACGACATCCGGGTGGTGCTGGTGAAGCTCGCCGACCGGCTGCATAACATGCGTACCCTCGAGTACCTGCCGCCCGAGAGGCAGGAACGCGTGGCCCGGGAAACGCTCGAGATCTACGCGCCCATTGCCCATCGCTTGGGAATGGGAAAGATGCGAGGTGAACTGGAGGACCTCTCGTTTAAGTTTCTCGAACCCGCGGCCTTTCTTGATGTGAAGAAGGCCGTGGAAAGCCGCCGCAAGGTGAATGAGGATTTCCTTGCTGAAGTGTGCGCCGAATTGGATGCAAAGATGAAGGAGCATGCTATCCCGGCGCGCATTGAAGGCCGTATCAAGCGCTTGTACAGCATTTGGCAAAAGCTCTTGAGGCAGCACGTCCCCGTGGAGCAGGTTTACGACCTCCTGGCCGTCCGGATTATCACGGATAGCAAAGAGAGCTGCTATGCGGCCCTGGGAGTCATTCACAACACTTGGAGGCCCGTCCCGGGCCGCATCAAGGACTTCATCGCCATTCCCAGGCCCAATCTGTACCAGTCTTTGCACACCTCAGTGATTGGCCATCAGGGCCAGCCGTTCGAGGTCCAGATTCGAACCGAGGAGATGCATCGCATCGCCGAGGTAGGGATCGCCGCCCACTGGAAATACAAGTACGGCAGCCCGCGCACGCCGCAGGATGAGGAGCGCTTTGCGTGGCTGCGGCACCTGGTGGAATCGCAGCAGGAAATCGCCGACCCGAACGAGCTCCTCTCCGCCTTGAAGACCGATCTTTACCCGGAAGAGGTTTATACATTCACTCCCAAGGGTAAGGTGATCGTGTTGCCTCGTGAGGCGACCCCCATCGACTTTGCCTACGCCATCCATAGCGAGGTGGGCCACCATTGCGTGGGCGCCAAGGTCAATGGCCGCATCGTTCCCCTCAAGTACAAATTAAGGAGCGGCGATATTGTCGAAATTGCGACCCAGACGCAACGCACCCCCAGCCGCGACTGGCTTGCTCTAGTCAAGACATCGCGAGCCCGCAACAAGATCAAGCACTGGGTCAACGTGGAGCAAAGGGGGCAGGCGGTGGAAATCGGCAAGCGGTTGCTGGAGAAGGAGGCACGCAAATTCGACGTGACGCTGAAGAAGATTGAGGCCGAAGATTACCTGCGGGTGGCGCGGGACAACGGCTGCACCCAGGTGGATGACTTGCACGCGGGGATCGGATATGGAAAGTTCTCCGCGCGCCAAGTGCTCGCCCGGCTGGTTCCCTCAGCTCAGGTCGAGACGGCCCACCCTTCCCGGCTTACCGCGGTGAAACGGGCGCTTGGTATCTCCGGCGATATGGCCATCCAGGTGCACGGCCACGGTGACCTGATGGTCTATCGCGCCAAGTGTTGTAATCCCATTCGGGGGGAGGAAATCACCGGCTACATCACCCGCGGGAAAGGAATTGCGGTGCACTCCAAAAGCTGCCCCAACGTTCAGAATCTGCTTTACGACGCCGACCGGCGAATTGAGGTCAAGTGGATGGGGCCCAAGTACAGCCTCTATCCCGTCAAGCTCACCCTGTTCACCCGCGACCGGCAGGGGCTTTTGGCCGACGTGACCGGCGCCATCGCCGACGTTCATTCGAACATCCAGGACATCGAGGTGCGCACGGGCGACAGCCAGGCGAAAGTCGATGTGACGTTGGATATCGTGGATCTGGAGCACTTGGAGAAGATCGTATCTTCCCTGCGCAAGATTGAGGGGGTTTACCAGGTTGAACGGGTGATACGTTGATCGGGTTGCCGCATACTACTTGGCTTTGGCAACCTTGCCCGCCCGAATGCACGCCGTGCAAACGCGCACGGTCTTGTGGACGCCCTCCATGAGGGCATGAACGCGGCGCAGGTTCGGGTTCCACCGGCGCCTGGTGACGTTATGGGCGTGGCTTATCCGATTTCCGTATCTCGGGCCTTTCCCGCAAATCTCACAAGCCAGAGCCATAGCCACACCTCGCCGGAAGGTTAAATGCTTCTATCGCGCAACCCAACCATTTTACCAGAGGCGCCCCAACTTTGCCCACTTCTTTATTGGCGGATGGAGTTACAATACTGGCATGACAAACCAAACGTTCTTGCGCGGCGCCACAGCGCTGGCAATCATCATGCAGGTTGCAGGCTTGGCGATTCTCACCTCCTGCCAGCGGAAAAACGCGTCGAATCGCGACTTGGTGGCGAAGGTCGATGGCCAGCCCATCTTCCGTAATCAAGTGGACAGGGTCTATCGAAGCCGCCAGGGTGCAGGGTCCGACACCAACAGCCAGGAAGAAGGCTGGAGCTTCAAGCTGAATCTTCTGGATGAACTGATCAATAATCAGATTCTGGTTGACCACGCCTCCCACGCCGGTATCACCGTTTCGGAAGCCGAAGTGGATAGCAAGGTGGCCGAGCTTCAGAGCCCATATTCGGCGGAAGAGTTCCAGAAACGTCTCCGGGACCAGGGCCTTGAAATGGAGGATCTCCGCAACGAAATGCGCCGGAATATTATCATCACAAAACTTATCAACAAGGAAATCATCGCAAATATAAAGGTATCCGACGCCGAGATTGCGGCCTACTACGAACGCAACAAGGCCAACTTCAATGTCCCTGAAACCGCGTACCACCTGGCCCAGATCCAGGTCACTCCCGTTGCGGACCCCGAGGTGCGCAACCTGAAGAACGACGACGCCAAGACCCCCGCCACCGCCGAGAAGAAGATCCAGGCGCTTTACGCCCGCTTGCGCGCCGGGGATGACTTTGCCACGGTGGCGCAGGAATACTCCGAAGATGCTCGAACGGCTTCCGGGGGCGGTGACATGGGCTTTATCCCGGTCTCGGCATTGGACTCCACGCCGCAGCTCAAGCAGGCCGTCGCCGCGCTCAAGGTCAACCAGTTCACGGGGATCATCCACTCTGCTACCGGGTACCACATCATCAAACTGCTTGGCATGGAACCAGCCGCGACCCATACGCTTTCTGAGTTGCGGGTTCAGAATGCCATCCGGCAGACGCTGAGGAACGAAAGGGAGCAGCTTCTGAAAGCGGCCTATATCGAGACGCTGCGCAACCGGGCGAAGGTCGAAAATTATCTGGCGGAGCAGATCGTCAAAGGCCAGCTCAGTCCCTCGTCCTCCAATTGAAAGGCTGTCCGGCTGGGGGTGGTCGCCGCTCTAGAGGGCGTGCTTGCGGCCTGAAAGTGGTTTGCGTCCGCTCTTAGACGAGCCGCAGCAGGCGGAACCCCGCCTCCGCGCCGGTTCCTTCCTGCGCGTAGATGCGTTCTACGCGGCCGGCCCGGGGCGCGCGGATTTCGTTCTGCATTTTCATCGCTTCGATCACCAGAAGTCCCTGCTCCCGGGCCACCTCCTGGTTTTCAGTAACCAGCACCTTGACGATCTTCCCGGGCATGGGCGTCACGATTTCCTGTGGGCCTTCTTCTCGAACTCCAGCCCCATCGCGCCGCCAGCGGCGGGGATCGCGGATTTCCACCAGATAGTGCCGCAGACCTACAGTAACCACGAAGGGGCTTGAGTAACCCTCGGCGTCGCCCGCCCTTTTGCTGACCAGCGCTTCGTAAGACCGTCCGTCGATCAGGATGGAATAAATCCCCGGCGAGATCTTCTCCCCATCCGCAAAAAGCGTCTCACCATCCACTGAAACCTCCGCCCCGGCGGGTGCGGGCCCTGTACTGCCTTGCATGGTGCTCGCGGGCGCTGGCCACTCGAAATTATGATCCGAGGTCTTCGAGCCGGAATGGATTTTGATTTCAAGTTTCATCAGCTTCTCCATCTCCCCCGCCGAGGCCACTGGTTATGCAGCGAGTCTCTGCCCGCATTTTTCCAGGCGCTGTGGCGTGTGGAGGCCGGAGTTTTCATTCCTTCTCCTCCTCCCATGTGGAGGGCCGCAGCCAGCACGGCGACGCGCTCTTCCTCGGGTGAAGGTGGTGCTTCCTCCATGAGGCCGGCGGCCAGGGCGCGGTCAATCAATCCGGTGTCCAGGTGGCCGGCGACAAATTCCGGGTGCTGGAGCAAGCGCCGGAAGAAAGGGATGTTGGTTTTGATGCCGAAAATCTCGTATTCGCCGAGCGCCCGCCTCATGCGCGCGATGGCTTCGCCGCGCGTCGTCCCCCATACCGCGATCTTCGAAAGCAGGGGGTCATACTCCAGAGGGACTGTCCATCCTTCGTAGACGCCGCTGTCACGTCGCACGCCCGGGCCCGCAGGCACCTGGAGGCGGCTGATGTAGCCGGGGGAAGGGAAGAAGTTGTTGGTGGGGTCCTCCGCGTAGATGCGGCACTCGATGGCGGCGCCTCTCATGCGCACGTCTTCTTGCCGCCACGCCAACTTCTCTCCCGCCCCAATCTGAATCTGCTCCTTCACCAAATCGATTCCCATCACCAGTTCCGTAACCGGGTGTTCGACTTGAAGCCGTGTGTTCATTTCCAGAAAATAGAAATTGCCGCTCTGGTCCACGAGGAATTCCACGGTGCCGGCGTTCCAGTATCCGGCCAGCTTTCCGATGCGCACCGCGGTTTCCCCCATGCGCTGGCGCAACTCCTCCTGCACGACGGGCGACGGGCATTCTTCCAGCACCTTCTGGTGTCTTCTTTGCAGCGAACACTCGCGTTCGCAAAGGTGAATCAGGCGTCCGTGCTGGTCTCCGAGAATCTGGATTTCAATGTGGCGTGGGTGGTCGAGGTATTTCTCGAGGTAAAGCGAGGGATCGCCGAAGGCGTTTTGCGCCTCCGAGCGCGCCATGTTATAGGCGGATTCAAGCTCGGCGGGAGAATGCACCAGGCGCAATCCCTTGCCGCCCCCTCCCGCCGAGGCCTTGAGCATCACGGGGTAGCCGATCGCCTCCGCCATTCGATGCGATTCCTCGATGCATTCCAGGTTGCGGTCGGCCCCGGGGACCACCGGCAGGCCCGCCTCGATCAGGGCCCGCCGCGACTTGGTTTTCGAGCCCATCAACTCCATCGCGGCCACCGGCGGTCCGATGAACACCACCCCAGCATCCGCGCAGGCGCGGGCGAATTCCGGGTTCTCGGCCAGGAAGCCGTAACCGGGGTGAATAGCCTCTGCGCCGCTGCGCTTGGCGGCGTCAAGCAGGCGGTCGATTCGAAGGTAACTTTCGGCGGAGGGAGCCGGCCCGATGTAAAAAGCCTGGTCGGCATAGCGGACGTGCAGTGATTTGCGGTCCACGTCGGAATAGACGGCCACGGTGCCGATTCCCATTTCGCGGCAGGCGCGCATCACGCGCACCGCAATCTCACCCCGGTTGGCTATCAGGATCTTGCGAAACATCGTTCCTTTGTCGAAGCCCTCCCTGTACTATTATTCCTAAACTCCTTGTCGGCGCGCGAAGATTTCTTCCCGAACCAACAACGCCTCCGCCCTGCACAACCCGGTGCGGGGCTCCGAGTCCTCCGTGACCAGGAAAAACCTAACACGGAGGTCACTGATGGCCTCCGTGGTCTCTGTGTTGAGGCTTTGAAGCGTTGGAGAACACGGAGACGCCCATTTTGGTTGCGGGCACCGGGCCGCGCTGTGCGGCTTGTACGTGACGGCCTTGCTCCTTCCCAAACCCACCAGCATCTTCTCACCGCGAAGCGGTGCACGGTGAGTAGCCGTGGGCGCCAGCCCACGGTAGCTGTTCGCTTGCAAGGTCGCCCAACCCCGCAAGGGGTTGTCCAACTCTCACCTGAATGTCACACCCACGCTTCACATCCCGCCGCGTCGGGGGGCACGCAGAGAGCCATGGCGCAGTATAGCCCCGTCCGGGTCAGGCGACAAGGCGCATGCTGGCGGGGCCTTGAAGGCCGATCACCGGACAGAGAGCTGAACGCACTGAGGGGACGCCAGGATTCAAAGGACAGCGAGCAGTTCTTCAGTTGAGATTCGGGCTTGGCGGAGGATTGAGCGGAGGAGGGGAGGGCTGAGGTCAGCAGAGTGTATGGGTACTGTGACCAGCAGATTTCCACGCTTAAGCTGTAGGTGGCTTCCTTTTTGGCGCACTTCATAGAAGCCCACCCTCTTGAGCGCGGCGACGAGTCTCTTCGGTCGAATGACGGGCAGCTCAGGCAAAGGCGTGGACCTTGAAATCTACTTTGAGTGGGAAGGACTCGAGCACACTTTCCGGCTGACTTACGCGAGGGTCGTCATCTCGGGGCACCGGCCGCAAGTAGGGAATGCCGTTCTCGAAACACGTCTCGAGGTACAACGTCACAGCCTCCGCAAGCATTTTCTTGGCTTCACGCAGGGTCCGTCCTTGCGAGGCGACGTCAACCTCCAAGCAGAGGGAGACGAAATGCCTGGCGTCCCTGAAGACCACGCCTGTAAATTCGAAATGATTCTGATCGTTCGCCATAGCTCATTGCTAACCGGCTGGTGGAGTGTCGTGTAAAATATCCGTACAGTGCGCTCGCCGAAATGCTGCTTCCCCACGGCGGGGCCGGGGCGGCGCTACACTGTCCACCCAATTCCTTGACACTACACTAGCATTCCCGCTTTGCCTCGTCAAACTCTCCGATAGTAGGGGCAGGCCTCGTGCCTGCCCTGTGGCTGCGTATGGTTGTGCCTGGCTGTCGGGGCACCCACGAGGGGCGTAGGCGCTAGGATAAGCGCACTGGGCGAAGTCTGAGCCACGGCAGTGGCCATCCCGCTCTGCGGGACCGCCCGCCAGGGCGGGCGGCATAATTTGGCCCACGGCGAAAGCCGTGGGAAAAAAGGGAACTGCAATGACTTCTTAAGCCCCGGCAGGGGCGACATAATCGTGACGGGCCGAGCGGGATTCTTATGTCGCCCGCCGCGGCGGGCTCACGCTCTACTCTGCGCTGCGTGATCCCACGGCTTGCGCCGTGGGCCACATTATTGCGCCGCTGACGCGGCTTCGGAACGATGCCGAAGCCCTTTAGTTAACGCCTATTTGAACCGATTACGTTTCCCCGCGCGCCTGTTCGGTGTGCCATCACCTGAAAGTGCCCGAATTGACACCCCCTCTCTTTGCGGCTATGCTGAGCAATGGCTCCCCTGCGCGCATCTAATATAGTACAGCCCGTTGCGCGTCGAGACCCCTTCTCCGGGGATCGGACTAGCCTCCACACTAATGGTTGCTACGCTGGAAGACGCGCTGGGGCGAGGAGCCGGAAGGTTTATGGGATTGTTCTCGACTAGCAGGGGTTCACACTTTCGCTACTTATTCCGCTTGGTCGCGCTGCCGCTTCTCCAGGCGCCGGAAGAGGTATTGATGGGAGGCCAGGCGGTCATCGAAGGCGTCATGATGCGCTCCCCGCACAGCTATGCCGTGGCGGTGCGCCAGCCCAGCGGGGGGATTGCGGTGGCCAAAGCCTACTTGGAAAGGCCGTCGGAAAAGCACCCCTGGCTGAAATACCCGCTTCTGCGCGGGTTGGGCGTCCTGGGCCAGGCAATGGCGCTCGGAATCCGGGCCTTGCGCTACTCCGCTGAACAAGCGCTCGAGGAAGTGGGGAAGCCGGCCGAAAAAGAAAAGAAAGTCGAGTTGAGCAACTGGATCCTGGCGTTGAACCTGGTGTTTTCTCTGGGCTTTTTCATTTTCTTCTACAAGTTTGTGCCGCTTTCTCTGGCCACAGCCATCAGCCGGCATTACCCGGCGGCGGGCAACCTGCTGATATTTAATCTGCTGGACGGAACGATTCGCATCGTCTTATTCCTTGGGTTTCTCTTTTTCGTTTCGCAATGGAAGGACATCCGGCGGGTATTCGAGTACCACGGGGCGGAGCACAAGGTGGTGTGGGCGTTTGAGAAGCGGGGTGCAATTGACCTGGCGACGGCGCGCGCGTGTACACGCTTTCATCCGCGTTGCGGGACCAGCTTCCTGCTGGTGGTGATGGCCATTGCGATGGTGGTTTACATGTTCCTGCCGTTTCACTCCTTCGTCATGCGGTTCGTGGGCCGGCTGGCGCTGCTGCCGGTGATCGCGGGTGTTTCCTACGAATTCATCCGCTTTGCGGCAAAGGCACAGGGAAAACTCTGGCGCTGGGCGGCGCAGCCCGGTCTCTGGCTGCAACGGGTCACCACGCGCGAGCCGGACGACAACCAGCTCGAAACCGCCATCAAAGCCATCGAGACCGCTATGGAACTCGAGAGGGCGCGCGGGGGGGAGTTGGTGGTGGCGTGAAGTTGTCAGTAGTCAGTTGTCAGTGGTCAGTTGTCCGCCGCCCGGGCCGTCACTTGAGTCGGAAGTGGGGAGATGGGGGTTGGGACACGCAGTGATTCAGGATTGCTCCAGCCTTCAGCCTCGTTGGTTCGACTGACAACTGACGACTCTTTTCGGTGAGCTATGAATTTCTTAGAGAAACTGCCGGAAATCGAAACCAAGTATGAGGCGTTGGTGGCGCAACTCGGCGACCCTGCCGTGTTGGCGGACCAAAGCCAGTACCAGAAGGCCGCCAAAGCACAATCCGAGCTCGGCGAGATTGTGGAGAAGTTCCGGGAGTGGAAAAGCATCCGGAAGGGGCTGGTGGAAACCCGCGCAATGCTCGAGGAGGCCTCTACCGACGCCGAGATGAAAGCCCTGGCGCGCGAGGAACTCGCAGATTTGGAGAAGCGGCAGACGCAGGTGGAAGAGGCACTCAGAGTCCTGCTGCTTCCCAAAGATCCGAACGACGAGAAGAACGTGGTGGTGGAAATCCGCGCCGGCACGGGTGGGGATGAGGCGTCGCTCTTTGCGCAGGAAATCTTCCGCATGTATAACCGCTACGCTGAATCACAGGGTTGGCGGGTGGAAGTGCTCTCGACCAGCCTCTCAGGCATCGGCGGCCTGAAGGAAGTCATCGCCCTGATCGAAGGGCAAAGGGTTTATAGCAAGCTCAAATATGAGAGCGGCGTGCACCGCGTGCAGCGCGTCCCGGCCACCGAGCAGCAGGGACGCATCCATACCTCGGCCATCACGGTGGCGGTGCTCCCGGAAGCCGACGAAGTGGAAATCGAGATTGACCCCAAAGATATTCGCATCGATACGTTCTGCTCATCGGGGCCGGGCGGCCAATCAGTGAATACCACTTACTCGGCCGTGCGCCTCACTCACCTGCCGACCGGCATGGTGGTTTCCTGCCAGGATGAAAAGTCGCAGATCAAGAACCGGGCCAAAGGGCTCCGCGTGCTCCGCTCCAGGCTCTACGAAATGAAGCTCCGGGAGCAGCAGCAGCAGATCACCGAAGAGCGCCGCTCACAAATCGGCAGCGGCGATCGCAGCGAGAAAATCCGAACCTACAACTTCCCTCAGAATCGCCTTACCGACCACCGCATCGGCCTGACCATTCACCAGCTTGACCGTGTGATGGAGGGAAAGCTCGACGACATCATCGAGGGGCTGATCGCCTATTACCAGGCCGAGAAGTTGAAACAAGCGACTGTGGCAGCTTGAAGAACAGTCGTCAGTGGTCAGTTGTCAGTAGTCAGTTAAATAAACGGGGGGGGAGGCTGGGGTAATTTTGAACTTGGAATTTTGAATTGCTTTCTTTCTTCTCCCCTCTGCCGACTGCTTGCTGACTACTGATTACTGACTACTGACCACTGCTTTCCGCCATGCAGCTCCGCGCAGTTCTCAAGACCGGTCTCGAGAGGCTCCTCCAGCACCAGGTCCCTTCCGCGCAGCTCGCTGCCGAACTGTTGTTGATGCACGTCCTCCATTGCGAGCGCGCCTTTCTACACTCCAACGCTGAGATCGACCTGACGCCAGAGAAAACCGAGCGGTACTTTCTGCTGATCGAGGAGCGAAGCACCGGCAAGCCGACGCAATACATCACCGGCCACCAGGAATTCTGGGGGCTTGACTTCGAGGTCACCCCCGACGTCCTGATTCCTCGCCCCGAAACTGAGCACACTGTGGAGCGAGTGCTTGAACTGGCGCGCCGGAGCGGATTTCCGAAAGACGCTCGGCTGCGCATCGTGGACGTAGGAACCGGCTCGGGGTGCATTTCCCTGGCGCTCGCTTCCGAGCTTCCCCACGCCATCCTTTTCGGCGCAGACATCTCCAGGCCGGCGCTGGTGGTGGCGTCGCGAAACGCGGTTCGCTTGGGAATGCCGGAACGCGTCAAATTCCTCGAAAGCGACCTCCTGGCTCGATTTCTCGATAAAGACTTCCTGGGTGCGATCGATTTTGTAGTCTCGAATCCACCCTATGTAGGGAAGCGGGACATCAAGATGGTGCAGCGGGAGGTGCGGGAATTTGAGCCCCGCATCGCTTGGGGAAACCTCGAGCAAGGCAACGAAATCTATGCTCGCCTCTTCCCGCAAGCTCTTGCGGCGCTCCGGCCCGGCGGCTTCGTGGTAGTGGAGATTGGCTACTGTATGCGCGAGCAGGTGATTGCCCTGCTCGGCCCGGATTGGACGGAAATCGAAGTTCTGCCCGATTTGGCCGGCATTCCGAGGGTGGTGAGTGCCAGGAAAGCCGGGACTCGGGGCCAGGGACTGGGGGCTGAGGGCTGGAATTGACGATTGTCCGCCGGCCTTTTTTTCGCCCGCTGACGAGTGGGGGCTGATGGCTAACAGCTCACCCCCAGAACCCGAATCCCGAGTTCCTATTCCCGGGTCCCGAGTTATTACCATATGCTACGCCAAATTTTGCACATCGACATGGACGCCTTTTTCGTTTCCGTGGAGGAGCTCGAGGATCCGTCGCTCAAGGGCAAAGCAGTCATTGTGGGCGCAGACCCCGAGGGACGCGGCGTGGTGGCTGCCGCCAGCTATGAGGCGCGCAAATTCGGCGTGCACTCCGCCATGCCAATCCGAACCGCCAAGAAACTCTGCCCGCACGCCATCTTCCTGCGCGGCCAACACCACAAGTACAGCGACTTTTCCCATAAGCTCTACGAAATCTTCGGCGAATTCACCCCTGTGGTTGAGATGGTGTCAATCGACGAAGCCTATCTCGACCTCACCGGCTGCGAGCGTCTGCACGGCTCGGCATTTCGGGCTGCGGATAAGCTGATTCGCACCGTGAAGCTGCGGACCGGCCTCAACTGCTCGATTGGCCTTTCCACTTCCCACCTCGTCTCCAAAATCGCCTCCGACCAGGCTAAGCCGCACGGCCTGCTTTACATTTTCCCGGGCTGTGAGGCCACATTTCTTGCCCCGCTCCCCGTCCGCCGCATGCCTGGCATCGGAAAGGTGACGGAGCCGGAACTGCGCTCCCTGGGCATCACCACTATCGGCGACCTCCAGCAAATGGGCCAGGAGAAGTTGCGGGAGCAGTTTGGCAAATTCGGCGAATGGCTTTACACGAAGTCATGCGGCCGGGACATTGACGCTTACGCCTACGCGGAAGAGCCCAAATCCATTAGCCACGAAACCACTTTTGACGAAGATATTAACGGCCTCGAGGAATTGGAGCGTACCCTTTCTTATCTGGCCCAACTTGTGGCGCGGCGATTGCGTGATCACAACTTGTTTGCGCACACGCTGGGGTTGAAACTTCGCTACGCCCCCTTCAAGACGCTCACTCGCGACGTTACCGTCGACGAGCCCACCAACATTGATTCAGTCATTTTTGAAAACGTGCTGCGCCTCTTTGAAAGCACTTACGAAGCGAAAAAGAAAGTCCGCCTGGTGGGTGTCCGCGCGTCAAACCTTGAACGCGCCGTGTTCCAGCGCAATTTGCTTGAGGCCCCGCAGCGCGAAAAACTTGATAAGATCCTTAAAGCCGCCGATAAGCTGCGCGACAGGTTTGGCTTCGAAGCGGTTCAACTGGCGCGCTCGCTCGAACCCGGCAAGCAGCCAAGACCGCGAAAGCGCCGGAGTTTTTTGGGGCGGGAGTGACAGGTGGCGAGTAGAAGTCAGGAGTCAGAAGTCAGGAGCCAGGGGTCAGAAGACAGAAGGTAGTTGGTAGGCGGGGAAGAACGCTAGTCCCCCGCCCCGTCTTTTCAATTGACCACTGACTACTGACAACTGACTACTGACACCTCCGCCTAAACCAAGAGGCTGCTCGAAAGGGGAGAATGTGAAAACTGCCTACCTCGATATCGAAACCAGCTACGGCGGCACGTTCGCCGACCAGCGCCTATTCCGGGACTGCAAGAACCACAAGATCACGGTGATCGGGGTGAGGGTCATGGAGGGCGAGAAGGAGGCGTTTTTCCAGCTCGTGGGTGATGAAGCTACCCGAGAAGCGCTGATGGCGGTGCTCGATGGTGTGGAGCGCATTGTCACTTACAACGGGCGGTCCATTCCCGACGATGTGAAGGGCTACACGGGGTTCGACTTCCCGGTGATTGCCGCGCAAATGGGGGTGGTGCTGGACAAGACATTCCAGCACCTGGACCTCTGCCCGGCCTGCTGGAAGGCTGGTCTGTGGGGAGGGCAGAAGGCCATCGAGGAGATGCTGGGCCTGAAACGCGAGCTGCCCGGCAAGGATGGAAAGTGGGCCGACGACGCTTGGAAGAGATATCAAGCCACCCGCGACGAGCGTCTCCTGAGAGACCTGCTAACCTACAACCGCGAAGATGTCTTCATGCTGCGGAGGATTGAAGAGGCGCTGGAGAAAAGAAGTCAGAAGCCAGGAGTCAGGAGTCGGAAGTAGGAAAGAGGCTTTCCCCTCAAGGCGGGTCGGTCTCCGGCCCTCGGTCTTCACTGCTTATCGGGCTTAGGGTTTTGGAGGTTGCGGGCATGCAACGTCTGGAATCCAGAACGCGCGGTCGCCGTTTCTGAGCATTTTGAGGCCAAGAGATGGCAGCAGTTGTTTCTTGACCCCCAGGTAAGTAAAGTGGGGCAAGTCAGACTTTACAGTTTGAAACCAGCCATGATGTTCCAGAATCGAGCGGACGACAGGGTTATCGTGTTCTTTGACGTTCGAAGGCGAGCATCGAGAGATGCTGTGAGGCGCCTGGGGGCGCCACGGAGTAGAGAATTGACTTGGAGAAGTCTTCGCTGAAATACAGCCTGCGCTTTTCGAACTCGAGGATGGCTGCCGCCTGCTCGCGGGCGGGCAACTTTCTGGTCCGTTCTGCTTCGGCGGCGTTCAGTAACCCCCTTTCGACCCAATGCCGCAGACCTGGATTGACACGGCTCTTCCATAGTTCGAGGGTTTCTTCATAGCTGCGCTGTGCAGCATCCCGACCGCGGGGTGAAATGTGAACATGGGCTTGAACGGCCTCTTCGCGGGCCTTCGTCAAAGCTTGCATCGCTGCGCTCTGAAGCCTTACGGGGATGCCGGCGAGCTCAACCCCCTCTGTGCTGAGGTTTGATTGCCATTGCGCGACGGCATTTGGGTCCGGGAATATCACAACAGGGGGCACTACCGCCCCCCCACGAGCGGCGAAGAGCGCCCCATATTCCTTGAGCACGCGCAGGCTCAACGCGTCGCCAGGGTCCGGCCAGCGGAACGTGGTTGGAAGGCCCTTGAAGAACGCGGATTCCGCAATGCAGGGGGGCATTCGGCGTGAGATCGAGCTCTCCATAGGCCCGACGTGTCGAGCGTTGGACATGGCCGCGACCCGTCCTGTTGTGATCGCTGGGCCGGCGAAGATGGAGCAGATCACGACCCCAAGGCACACCGTGTTACGGGCCACCAAGGCCTTGTTGCGGCACTTCGGTTTGTCGGCTCTGGTCATGGCAGGCGCTGCGCGATTGTATCCGCGTGGATCGAACTTTCCCACCTCTATTTTCGAAGTCCGAATTTGCGTTGACATAACCCCATGGTGTAGTATGGCCGTCCAGTTTCCTTCGCGCCGGCGACTGAAGAGACCATCGTTCGGAACGCTCTTGAACGGGTCCAATAGTTGGCCAATCCATATTGGGTGTAAATTCTGTGGGCACTGGCAGCCTCTCCAAGCTGAATATTTTTCAATCCCTTCTTCAGGCAAGCCTATGAGTGATCAGTTAACACGACGGCATTTTCTTCGCAGGGTCTCGGCAGGGGCAGCGGGCTTGGGCCTGACTGCGCAGTTCCC
This sequence comes from uncultured Acidobacteriota bacterium, assembly GCA_963832915.1. GTDB lineage: Bacteria > Acidobacteriota > Terriglobia > UBA7540 > UBA7540 > CAVROP01. The sequence continues at coordinate 141,640 of CAWHWE010000011.1, read as the reverse complement.
TCTGAACGCTTTTGGCGCGCGCCAGGAGTGGAAAGCCGGGCCCGCCCGGGTGATCATCACGCCGCAGAAATCTCTCTGGATGGCGGGCTACGCCAGTCGCCAGAAGGCGTCCGAAGGAATAATTCAGGACCTTTATGCCAAGGCCCTGGCACTGCAAGACCACTCCGGCAAGCGAGTGGTCCTGGTGACCACTGACTTGGTGGGTCTTCCTGCGGGTGTCAGCCATAATATAGCCGAGCGGGCGGAGAGACAATATCATCTAACACGCGCCCAGTTGCTCCTGAGTTCCTCGCACACGCATGGCGGCCCGGTCGTCGGCAAAATGCTGGGGTCCATGTATCCGATGAATGCGCAGCAGTGGGCCGACGTTGAAGCATACACCAGCGAGCTTGAGGACAAGATCGTTAAACTGGTCGGAACATCTCTAAAGTCCCTGCAACCTGCCCGTCTAAGCTTTGGGCATGGCGAAGCCGGCTTTGCCATGAATCGCCGCGCCCGAACGAATGGCGAGGTGGTCATCGGGGTAAACAAGGAAGGCCCCGTGGACCACGACGTCCCGGTGCTGCGAGTTGATGACAAGCATGGAAAGCTTCGCGCGGTCGTCTTCGGGTACGCTTGTCACAACACCACGGCGCGGGATTTCATGCAGTTTAACGCCGATTACGCAGGTTACGCCCAAGCGTGGCTCGAAAACCACCATCCGGGCGCCACGGCGCTCTTCATGGCCGGCTGCGGTGGTGACGCTAATCCGTATCCACGCGGCACGATCGACCTCGCCCGCCAACACGGCGAGGAGTTGGCTGCGGCGGTGGAAAATGTGTTGGCCAGAGAGCTGCAACCGGTCCGCGGGCCTTTGAAGATAGCATACGCAGAATTCCCGGTGGCCTTCGCGCCGCCGCCCGGCCGGGAGGAGTTGCAGGCCCAACTAAAGAACAAGGACGTGTACCATCGGAACTGGGCCGAAGCAATGCTCAAGATCCTGGATCGCGACGGCCATTTGCCCACCGATTATCCTTACCCCGCAGAAACCTGGCAATTCGGCCAAGACCTCACGTTAATCGCTCTGGGGGGCGAGGTCGTGGTGGATTACGACTTGCGTCTGAAAAAGGAACTGGGCCCGGAAAAGCTTTGGGTGGCAGGCTACTGCAATGACGTCTTTGCCTACATCCCGTCGTTGCGCGTGCTCAAAGAAGGCGGCTACGAGGGTGGAGGCGCAATGGTGTATTACGGCCACCCTGGCCCGTTTGCGCCAACCATTGAGGAAACGATAATCGGAAAAGTGCACGATCTAATCCGGCAGGTCCGCAGCGAATCTTCTTGAGGCGATGATTGGCAGAAAAAGCCGCAGACCTCAAAAGAGCGGGTGGCGCATCGTCCTTTATGTATGCGACCCCCGTGGCAGGTCCGAGTCAGGTTCTGTTGACGCAGATTTCAGCAGGACGCTGCCAACTGACCCCTCACCCGGCCCGCGTCCCGATGAAGTGCATCGGGATCGCGGTCCACCCTCTCCCCTGGTGAGAGGGCAGAGATTCCATTCCCAGCCTTTTTCCTCGGGAAAGGCGTAGAAGTTGAGGAGGCTATATGGACGACCATCTCACGCGGCGTCATTTTCTTCGCACCATGTCTGCCGGCGCGGCGGGGTTAGGGTTGGCGGCTGAGGCTGCCTCGTGTGCTCCCCGATCCGGTTCTATGGGAGAGAAACCAGCCATCCTCGGCGGCAAACCGGTCAGAACCGAACCTTTTCATGCTTGGCCCGTAATCCAGGAGAACGACGAAAAAGGCTGGATGGAAGTGCTGCGCAGCAAGAATTGGTGCCGTGCCGGCAACGGCCATTTTGCAACGCTGTTCGAGGAGACGTGGGCGAAAACCTTGGGGGCGAAGTACTGCGTGGTGACGTCTTGTGGCACCACCGCTCTCTACACATCGCTCAATGCTTTGGGAGTTGGTCCCGGCGACGAGGTCATTCTCCCGCCCTATACTTTTGTCGCTACGCTGAACGTCATTCTGATGCAACACGCGTTGCCGGTGTTCGTTGATTCCGACCGGGAAACCTCCCAGATCGATGCCAGCAAGATCGAGGCGAAGATTACCTCGCGGACGCGCTGCATCATGCCGGTGCACTTGGGCGGGAACCCGGCGAACATGGATGCAGTTCTCGATGTTGCTAAAAAGCATAAGGTGCCGGTCATCGAGGACGCGTGCCAAGCTCATACCGGCGAGTGGCGGCATCGGCGGGTGAGCACTCTGGGCGACCTGGGCTGCTTCAGCTTCCAGGCCTCCAAGAACCTGAATTCGGGAGAAGGCGGCGCCATCCTGACCAACGACGAGGCGCACCACGAGTTTTGCAAGAGCTTTACCGACCAGGGCCACGGCACAGGGCACGAGGGTTTCTCGTATGCGCGGCCAGGCTCGAACCTGCGCATGACGGAATTCCAGGCCGCGCTGTTGCTGCAACAACTGACTCGCGTGGAAGAGCAATCAAAGGTGCGCGAGCAGAATGCCCAGTACCTGACCAGCCTGTTGCGCCAAATCCCTGGAATCTCCCCGGCCCGCATGTACGAGGGCACCACCAGGAACGGCTACCACCTCTATATGCTCCGGTACGATAAGGCGCACTTTGCCGATCTCCCTCGGGCCCGCTTTCTCGCGGCTTTGGGGAAGGAAGGAATTCCCTGCGCGGGCGGCTACACCCCGTTGAACACGCAACCCTTCCTGCGGGAGTTGCTCAATTCCCGCGTCTACGGGACGATCTATCCTGGACGGGAGATCGCCGAGTGGGAAGAGCGCAATGCGTGCCCGGAGAACGACAAGCTCTGCGAAGAAGCTGTCTGGTTTTTCCAAACGATGTTGATCGGCCCTCGGCGCGATATGGACGATATCGCGGAGGCGGTGCGAAAGATCCAGAAGCACGCCGGGGAATTGGGAAGTCATTCCTGAGCGGGTCTATGATCCCGCTCCAGCGGAGGTCTAATGGTCAAGCAGACGTTGTTGATGGTTGGCCTCATTCTACTGATGGCCAATGGTTGCACGCGAGAGGAGCCTAAGCCAGCGCCACCCGCTCCTTCCAGCCCTGGCATCCTGCACGCCCGTACTTACAATTCAGGCTTTGCGCAAGCCCACGACACCTACAACGGCATGCTTGCCGCCAGTGATGGCAAGATCTACTACGTCCTCTCTTCGCCGGAACACGACGTTGCCGGCCAGATGTACTCCTACGATCCGGCCACGGGTAACATCCGGCACCTGGGCGACCTCACGGAAGCATGCGGGGAGAAAGGAATGAAAGTAATCGCCCAGGGGAAGAGCCATGTGAACTTCGTCGAATATGCCGGCAAGCTTTATTTCTCCACCCACCTCGGCTATTACAGCATTATCGACGACATGGAAAAGCCGGGAATACCGCCGCCGGGCTGGAAGCCTTATCGGGGCGGTCATTTCCTGGCCTATGACATGGCCAGCGGCAAATTCGAGGATTTGGCCCTGGCGCCCCACGGCGAAGGGATCATCGCCATGACCATAGACCCGCAGCGTGGCCGGCTCTATGGTCTCACCTGGCCCACCGGCTACTTCATTCGTTTTGACTTGGCCAAGAAGGAACTGAAAGACCTTGGGCCGGTTTCCCTGAAAGGCGAATCTGGCAAAGGTCCAACATACCGAACCCTCTGCCGCTCTCTCCGGCTCGATCCGGCTGACGGCTCCGTGTATTACACAACCGGAGACGGATGGATCTTTCGTTACCGCTTTGATCGGGATGCCATTGAGAAGGTCGAAGGGGAAGATTTGAAGAAAGACTATTTGGGCAGCTATGACCCGAACTCGCCCGGCAGCATGGGATACAACTGGCGGCAGACCATCTGGTACGCCCCTGAAAAAATGGTCTACGGCGTGCACGGCAATTCTGGATACCTGTTCCGCTTCGATCCGAGGATTCCGAGGGTGGAGGTTCTGGATCGCCTCACCTCCGAACCTTCCCAGCGCAGCGGGATGTACGACCAGTTCAGTTACGGATATCTGGGTTTCACGCTCGGTCCCGACGGGCGCGCGATCTATTACCTCACCGGCGGGCCGATTTACGAGCAAGGGAAGCGAGTTACCGGCAAGACCACCACCGCCAAGGGCGAAGCGATGGGGCTTGAGGATCTCCACCTGGTCACTTACGATATCCCAACCCGCAAGTACATGGACCAGGGCGCGATTTTCTATGAGAACGGCGGCCGGCCGACGTACGTCAATTCCATCGCCGTCGGCAAAGATGGCACGGTCTACACCTTGGCCCGAATCACGGAAGGTGGCCAGACGCGAGCCGACCTAATCAGCGTCCCCGGGCCGTTCCGGACCCAGTAAAGGACGGCTGCCGCCGCTCAACAGGCTCAGGAAAGACTCATCAGGGTTGTCATCCTGGGCGCAGCGAAGGATCTCGCTCTGAGGATCTTCTTGAAAATGCGCAGGGCGAGATTCTTCGCTACGCTCAGAATGACAGTTTCGAAGCGTTTTTCCTCATCCTGTCAAGGTACGATTGACTCTGTAAGCCTGGGTTGGATACACAACCTGCCTGCCACATTCGCGGGGTGGGGCGCGACTTGGGCTGTTTCAGCTTCCAGGCGACCAAGGACCTGAATTCGGGCGAGGTCGGCGCAGGGAGTTACTGATCGGGAAGGGAAGAAGTGAGGATGGCTAATATGGACAAAGACTCCGGGCAACCTTTGGCTGTTGAGGACCGGCTGACGTCCCTCGATTTTTTCCGCGGGGCGACGATGTTCCTTCTCATTGGAGAAGCGACCGGCCTCTATGAACTTCTCCGGGAACCGGCATTGCATAGCACGCTGCTCAACGCGATCGGCCAGCAGTTGGAGCACCATGCTTGGAATGGCCTGCACTTCTGGGACCTGATCCAGCCTTTCTTCATGTTCATCGTCGGTGTGGCCATGCCCTTCTCAATGGGCAAGCGGTGGCAACGGGGCGATAGTTGGAGCAAAACCTTTCATCACGCGCTCATCCGATCAGCGCTGCTGCTGCTGTTTGGCTGGGCACTCTATTGTATCGGCCCGGGAAGACTGACGTTTGAGCTTTGGAATGTGCTCGCTCAACTCTCTTTCACTTACCTGGTCGCTTTTTTGATGATGCGCAAGTTGACGCGTACGCAGATTGGTTTCACCTTCTTCCTGCTGCTCCTCACAGAGATGCTCTATAGGCTTTGGCCGGTAGCAGGCTTTAACCAGCCCTTTGTACCGGATCATGGCTTCGGGGCCTGGGTGGATCTGGCGCTCATGCATAAGCTTTCCGATGGGCACTGGGTGGCGTTCAACGCGGTACCGACAACGGCGCACACCATGTGGGGAGTGCTTGCCGGACAAGTCCTGAAGAGCGGCCGCACACCCCTAAAAAAGATCCGGATTCTGGCCATCGCGGGCACAATCGGTGTTCTTTGCGGCTACGCTCTTAATCCCCTAACGCCCATTATCAAACGCATTTGCACCAGCTCGTTTGTGATCACGAGCGGCGGGTGGTGCCTGCTGGCACTGGCACTTTCCTACTGGCTGATCGATGTGAGGAAACTAAAGAAATGGAGCGTGTTCTTCAATATCGTTGGAATGAATTCGCTCCTCATTTACCTGTTCACAAACACTGGCGGGGCAGAGTGGTTCCACAAAATCGCAAGGCCTTTCACCATGGGGTTGTTTGCCTGGGCCGGTCAGCTCAGGGCGGAGATCGTCACCAGCCTGGTCGTCTGGGGAATGCTCTGGTCCCTTTGCTTCTGGCTGTATAAGAAGCGCATTTTCATCAGGATTTGAGCCTGTGGGCTCGATTAAAACCTACTTCACGATTCCCGGGACCCAGCGGATGGCATTCTCGCGAAAAATCTTTCGAAGCACTGGCCCAGGCAAATTCAAACCTCGGATTCCTTTCCCGTCTTGAATCACTGTTTCGTCGGTGGCAAAGAATTTCCAATCTTGAGCGTAGGTCTCTTTCCAGTACTTCAGGGCTTCCTGGACATTTCCCTCCACGGAAAAACTGAGATCCGTGCCGTAAAGGACGCGGTCCTGATACTTGATCAAGAACGTACGCACCTTCTCACGCGGCTGCAACATCAGGTAGCGCACACGCGCGGCAGTATCGACGGCGAAGTTCGGGTACTTGTCAAGGCGCCTCGCAATTTGGTTCACATCGGTTTCCATACTACCCAGGTGCGCGCCCACCACGCGCAGGTGGGGATTCATCTCCAGAAGGTGGTCGCGGGCGGCGAGGAGGGTCTCCTTGGACGGATGGTCCGGGTGCTCGTACATGTACCACGCGGGATGTTCCTTGTAGTAGCCGTTGTAATCCGGGCTCTGGCTTGGCGGCGCCCAGCAGGAGTCCGGCTCAGCGAGGTGCGCGACGAGCGTGCGATGGTGCTCCTCGATGTCCTTGTAGATAGGCTCAAAGATGGGATCGTCCGGCTGCACAAAGGCGCCGTCTGGCCGCCTGATCTCCATACCCACGTTCTTCCAGAGCTTCACGGCCACGGCGCCATGAGCAAAATCCTGGTTGAGCTGCCTGATGGCCTGTTCGGCAAAGTGTGGGTCCGCAAACTTGTAAGGATCGAACGTCGTGCACAGCACCATGTGCCCCGCGCTCCCGTGGATCGCGGCCAGCGCGTCAGCGCGTTCCGGTTCGAGTTTCGATGCGTACGCCGCCGTGTCGTCGATCACTAGAATATTCAGCAGAGTCAAACGCACTCGGGCAAGGAAGTCCTGAAAGGATGGATCGTTCTTGAAAACGTGCGCATGTGTATCAATCGGCCGGATCATGGCGAACTCTCTGAGCGCCGCCTCCGTGCCGGTGTCCGGCGGCGGCACTAGCGCAGCAATTGATTGAGGAGATAGATAAAAGCGAATAGATATGACACAGACCGTTAGCAGTGCAATGGTAAGACAGCGACTCGAAAATCTCATCCCTTACCTCCAGATTCAACCAGGAATTCCATTTTGCCTTCCCGGCCACCAGCCAGCGTACACCCAACCGTCTCCGTTAGGGCCGTTTTTTTGCCCTTTCCACCCCAGACGACTCTGGCGAGCCCCTGAAAGGGCCAAGGCACAATTGACTCTGTAAGCGTCGGTTGGATACAATCTGCCTGCCACTTTCGCGGGGCAGGGTGCAACCTTGGCCTCGGGAGGGATGATTGCCGAGTATCCTCAAGGCCATCGATCAGGGGGTCGTTACTGAGGGTGTAGAGAAGAGCGAGAGCGTCGAGCGGCAGGTCGATGAATTTGGCAAGGTAGAACCCGTGTGAGGAGATGAGCGATGCGTAAACTCCCCAGAGATCGAATGACGGCGCGACAGCGCATTGAATGCACTTTGCGGGGCGAACTCCCTGACCGGGTACCCGTCTTCGATCTCATCCAGCACATACCTCTCATTGAATACATTACGGGTGAGAAGGTCACCTTGCAGAACGGTTTGGACCTGGTGTGCAGGACCATAGGCGAGCGGCTTGATATTACGCGAGGGATTTCTCCACCCGTGGAAGAGAAGATCATCCGCCACGACGACGGCTTCGTTTACAAACAGGAATGGTGGACCACTTGGCTCATCGAGCGTCCGTTCAGCGACGCCCAGGGGTTGCTCGATTACATTCCCAGCAACATCGAGGAAATCCACCATCGTCAGTTTGGCGACATGTTCACCTTCGCCGGAAAGAGTAATGTCTGGGGAGCGTCTTCGAAATCACCTCGTGAACAGTTCCTGGAGCTGCGGGAGAAGGTCGGCGAGAACACCGTGCTTTTCCCCAACGAAAGCCCGGTGGGGCTGGACACCGCTCACGTACGGGCGGGACTGGACCTGCTGGCTTATGCCTACGCGGAGAACCCTCAGCTCGTGTCGGATTGGTTGGAAGCGCTGAACTGGGCGGAGATTCAACGCGTCCACGAGACGGCCGATCCCACGCTTTCGCCAGTGGCTCTGGTTTATGCGGACATCGCCGGCACCGAGCAGCTTATGTTTTCGCCGAAGTTCCTGCGCCAGGAGTTTTTCCCGCGGCTTACGAAATTGGGCCAAGCGTGGCATGAGCACGGGATTAAAGTGATCTACCACTCGGACGGAAATCTGTGGCCCGTGCTGGAGGATTTTCACCAAGTCGGGATCGATGGAATTAATCCGCTGGAACCACTGTCCAGCATGTATGCGGGAGACGTCCGAAAGGCTTATCCGGAGTGGATCTTGATGGGCGGGATTGACGTCTCGCAACTCCTGCCTTTCGGCAGCGAAGCTGAGGTTCGGGCCACAGTGCGGAAGACCATCGACGACGCCGGGGCCAATGGGCGCCTCTGGATCGGCTCAACAACAGAGATTCATCCTGCCGCCAAACTCGAGAATGTCCTGGCCATGTGGGACGAGATTGAGAAGTACGGCTACTACGATATTCAGGTTTAATTCAGGCTACTGCTTGCCCTGCCCCGGCCAGCGCAAGTGCCGGCGAAGGAAGTCAAACGTCCCGACGCCATGAATGGTGTGCGGGCCATTGAAGAACTCAATCGCGGTGTGGTCGGGGATGCCCACCTTGTCGTAGAAGCGGCGCACTTTGGCGTATTCAAAAGAGATCCACTCATCCATTCCCACCTCGTCGTCGTGACCCCGCTCCACCATGAATGGCCGGGGCGCCATGAGGTTCGCCAGTTCCCCATAGTTCACCACGTTAGCGAAGTTGAACTCGTACATGTCGTATTCGGGGTAGAAGAGATAGCTGTAATGTGTTACCAGGTTTGTTGTTTTCCAAACCCACTCATTAAAGTCACCCGAGCAAATCGAGAGCGCATAGCGCTCCAGAAACGGCGGCACGCGGACTGCCGTCTTTCCGCCATAAGATAATCCGTAAAATCCTATCCGCTCGGGATCAACAAACTCCTGCTCGGCCAGCCAGTTCAAAGTTCGCTCGTGCTGGCCGATGATGAACGAGTATATAGCGAGTTTCAGGGGATGGCCCATCCTCTGAATGATCCGGAAACGGTCCTCACCAATGTAGGGATTCTGAGGAGCATAGGTCACGAAACCCTCCTCGGCTAGCCGCACCGCAAATCGATGATAGAAGGGGGAATCGATGTTCGGGTCCGCCACGTCCTGAGGGCGACCCTCCAAGCCGTGCTGGCAGACCACCACCGGGCGACGCTCTCCCGGTTTAATATCTTTCGGAATCAGCAGAATTCCGTATGCGAAGACGTCCGGCCACACATCCAGCACCACTTCGTAGCCCCTAAATTTCGGTTCGTCAAAGACCAGGCGGGTGCGAGGGTTGGGAGGGAGATTAGGGGAGGGAAGGCGGCCGATAACCTCTTGCCAGATGAAGTCGTGGTAATACTCCGTAGTGCCTTTCCAGCGCTCGAGAGAGGAACTATCTGCTTTTGACCAGAATTCCGCGCGCCGATCGGGAGCCTTCCGTATCAGCGCTTGAGTGAAACCAACCATCTGATCAAACTGGCGGTGCAGCCGCGGCTCGGGATCATAGTTCGGCCGAGCATCGCGGGGAGGATTACCGACTGGCCGTAATCGAGCCGGGACACCCAAGGAAAGTAAGAATGCCTGGAGCGCCCCTTCCGAGCCAGGTAGCCCGCGCACTCCCTCACTCATCACAAGTTGGAGCTTTTGCTCCGCGCCTAAACCGGCAAAGAAGGGACGCGCCCTTTCCACTTCCGCCCGCACCGAATCGAGCTGTGGGGTAGTCAGCTTTCCGTTAGGGCATGCGGTGTCTTTGTGTCCATTCGTTGCCGGGGGCGGCCCTGTCACTTCGGGTCCTTCGCTGGCCTCGACAATCAGTGCGCGCGGGGCAATCAGGCCCGCCAGTTCGGCGTCTCCGAACTCTCTTACCAGCCCCCAGACGTTACGGTAGATTGGCTCCTGCCAAACTCCCTCCCGCACTTGGAAATAGCCGCTGACCACGGCCGCCGCGATCCTCTGATCGAGGGCAGCGCTATAGAGCGCCAGCAACCCACCTTCCCCGTAACCCATTACGCCGATCGGGAGCGGGCGGCTCGCATTCTCGCTCTCAAACCAATCGATTGCCGCCAGCACTTTTTGCACTTCGAACCCGATGATGTGCCGGCCCACCTCAAAAGCCATGCGATAAATCCATTCCCGATGCGGTTGGTTCGTCATCCCGACACTCGGAACACCCGAATAGGTGTCTTCGCGGTTGATGAGCAGCGGAACCAGGACCTGACAACCGTTCTCGGCCAAGCGCCGTGCAAACTGGGCGGGCGCAGGGATTCCCGGCGCCAGCCCTGCCACTATCTCGGGTGACCAAGCGGCGTCCGGAATCGCCACCACACGAGCCACCGGCCGCCCCTGTGGCTCGAGCAGCAAACCCTCGGCATCCAATCCGTCAAAGTCGGCGATCACGGGATTGCACACCGGCCACCGTACGGCATGAACTTCGTAGCCTGCCCCCTGCAAAACCTGGGCGGGCGCTGATATGGTCCCCACCAGTTCGGGAGTCAGGGCCGCGACCCGTGGGTCCACTGCCCCGATAATCTGGCGGAAGCGCTCGCGGTTGGGCGCGACGGAGCGGTTATACTCCTCTGCCGAGCAATAGTCCCGCTGCCAAAGTTGCCCTCGTTCTTGCGCCGCCTCTTGGGTCCGGCGCAAGAGAAAGCGATGGATTCCATCCACCATCTGGGACGCCAGGTCCCCCGTCATGGTTAGTGGTGCAGTTCCGGCCAACGGACTGGGGGCTGAAGGAGCTTGAGTATCATTGGAGGATTCTGCGCTGGCCGCGCCAGGAGGGGAGGAGATCCAATCCTGCGCGTGGAGATTTCCAGCCGCCCTCAGTCCCAATGAGAATCCGGCCGAACTGCGCAGAAAGCCGCGTCTGCTTATGTCCTTCATTTGTGCTTTCTCCTTCTGGGCTTGATGAGTAGTCTGGTTTGCTGTCCCGGCTGATTCTCGCAACCCCCCCACCGCCTCCATGTCCAGGGAGGGGAGCCGGTTTACCAATTCCCCTCCCCGTCTGCGGAGGGGGCCAGGGGGTGGTGAGCGTCCGTGGCCGGTTACAATATCATCTTGAGGTGCTCCAGGAAATAGCGATAGTTCTGGTAGGGCGTGTCCGGCGTGGCGCTATGGTCCAACATCGGGACGTAGCCTCCATCGTCGATGAGCGGCTTGACGCGCTCCAGCTCCTTATCGATCGCCTCCGGCCCCACGGTCAAAGGTCGCTTGTCGACTCCACCCCAGATACGCAGGCTGCGCCCGTATTTCTTCCGAACCGCAAGAACGTCCATGCCTGCCTGGACCTCAAAGGGGTACAAGATATCTATCCCGGAGTCCATCCAGACCGGGATGAGCGGGTCGATGGAGCCGTCGCTGTCCAAAGCAAAGAAATGCACGCCGTGGCTTCGACCGAAGTCCACCACCTTTCGATACCGGGGAAGCATGAATTTGCGCGCCAGTTGCGGAGAAATGAGTGGAGCTGTGTGATAGGCCATGTCTTCCCAGAACGCAAATACGTCAATCTCCGTCTCTTCGAGTATCTGGGACAGCATGGCGATCAGGAAATCGGCGTTGGCCTCCAGCATCTCCTCCACAAACGCCGGGTCATCGTAAAAGAGCGTGCAGAGGCGCTCCACGCCCACCAAGTTCCTGACCGGCCCAAAGAAACCACCCCAGCGGTCAGCGATGACGGCGAAGGGGATTTCACGCTTACGGTATGGGCGGAGTTCTTCGCGCCAATCCGGCCCGATGCGTTGGGTGAGGTCCGGCCGCATCCTTTCCCGCCAGTACTTGCGGAAGTCTTCCCGGGTTTCGACGGGAAAGCGAATAAATTGCGGCATTGAGCTCTGGGGATGCTTCTTGAATTCCCTCATCACAATCCCCTGCGGGTCAACGTAGGTCGCGTACTCTCCATCTTCAGCGAGGATTTCCCGCTCGAAAGGCGGCTGGGGCCAGAACCAGGAGAATTCCACCACCCACTTGTCGCACCCGAAGTCAGTCTTGCCCGCGACGTACCCGCCTTCCTTCGCCCAGCGTTCAGCGGTCTCGGCCCAGGCCGGCCACATAAACTCATAAAAAGGGGCGCGGTCCACCTTCTCGTATTGCAGCGTTCCACGAAAGCGTTCAAGATCATTCATGTTGTTTCCTCACCAATAGATTGGCTCTCTACATTACCACGTACGTCAAACCAATATGAGGGCTGCTCTACGCTTGCTGCTGCTCCGTCCGGCACGTTGAATGGCCACTCCACACAAATCCTGAATTAGGTTCTGTCTTGCTGTAAAGTAAGACAGGAGGTGGAGGCTATGCTGAAAGCCCGTGTATCCTCGAGAGGACAACTGGCCCTACCCAAAGAGGTCCGAGATCAATTAGGGCTGGGCGAAGGCGTCTACCTGACGGTGAGAGTTGAAGGCGATGAGGTGATCTTGCGGAAAGCGGTGACCGGAAATTGGAGGGAGTGGGAAGGACGATTCAGAGGTTCCGATCTCCTGGGGGATCTGGCTCAAAACCGGCGAAAGGAATTGACTCGTGACCGCAAGCGTTCTTGACTCCCGGGCGATGATCGGCTGGCTCCAGGGCGAAGAGCCGGCCCGCGCCAAAGTGCGCGAAATTCTGGAGCAGGCTTCGCGCGGCGAGAGCAAGGTCAGCATCTCGCTTCTCAACGTGGGCGAAGTTTTCTACCTGATCGCGAAGCGCCACGGGGCTGCGCCCGCCGAGCGGTTCCTTGCTGACCTCGCGATGATGCCGATTCAGGCCCTCCTCCCCGACCGAAGATTGATCCTGGGTGCGGCTCGCTTGAAGAGCCACTATCCTATTTCTTACGCGGATGCGTTTGCCGTGCAAACGGCCCGAGAGCAGAACGCCATCCTGGTGACCGGAGACCCCGAACTGTGGCAACTCTCCAAACGAGAGCCTATCGAACTCCTTTGGGTGGGCAAAAGGCAAGCCCGACTGACACCGGGCCCGGGGGCGCGACGGCTGAGTTGTGGACTGGCAATGAAACCCGGATTGACTGTAGCGACCAGCTTGCAATTGTCCGCTGAGTATGGGACCATGCAGCTAGATTGGCTAGATTGAGGAGAGCCTCGATGTCATGGCGTCTGGCAGATGCTAAGAATCGCTTCAGCGAGCTGGTAAATCGCGCCCTTACGGGTGACCCCCAAGTAGTTTTGCGGCGCCGCGAGGCCGTGGTTGTGGTCGCCCGGCGCGATTACGAAAAACTAACGGGCAAACGCATGAGCTTCAAGCAATTTCTCCTCGGCAAAGGTCCAAGCTTTCGTGGACTCGACCTTCATCGCGACAAATCCCCGATGCGGAACGAAAAGTTGTGAGAGTCTTGCTAGACACTTGCGTGCTGTCAGAACTGCGTCACCCGAAGGTGCATCCGGGGGTTCGCCAAGCCGTGGAAGCCCTCAACGAAGAAGAACTTTTCGTCAGCGTCATATCCATCGGCGAAATCCTCAAGGGCATCTCCCTTCTTAGGGAAAGCCCAAAAAGGCGTGCGCTAGAAACTTGGCTGAAGACACTCGAACGCGACTACGGCGATCGGCTCCTCTCGATCGATCTCGAAACGAGTCGCCTCTGGGGAGAACTCACAGCCACCGCGCAAAAGGCGGGGCGAGTGGTGCACGCCACTGACGGACTTATCGCCGCCACGGCGCTTCGCCATGGTCTCCGCGTCATTACCCGGAACACCGCTGACTTCGAACCAACCGGGGTTTCACACCTTAACCCGTGGGAGGACTGAACCTGCCCTCACAGCGGCAGCCGCGCGGGAACGAACTATCACCACCAAGACACAAAGACACCAAGACACGAAGACACCAAGTTGGACTACTCACCGGCCGCGCCGGGACGGATCGCGAGCTTGGTGCCTTTGTGCCTTGGTGGTGGGTTCCTGCCCGATCGTCCGGGGCGAACGTGCTGCGGGGTTCCCGACTGAACTCGGGACGCAGGTCGTTGGTGGAGTTTGATCGAGAGCGTGAATTTAAGGAGGGACCGCAGACCCCAACCACAGGGGGCCGACACTTGCTCGTACGTCAAACGCGCGACCCGGCTCATTGGTACTGCGATGGTCAGAAAGTGGCAAGGTTTTTCCGAATACGCCGCAACTCGGGAGCAATGCCATGAGGCACAGCGGGATAGATCTGGAATTTGTTCATGCGTACGGCCGGAGAGTCCTGCCACACAAAAGAGCAACAAAAAGGTTGCCTTATCCGTCAGGCCGCGTTAACCTGCAACCTGGAGGTTGCTTAAAGATGGACAATCAAATTGAGAAGCGTATTGAGCTCAAGGCGCCAGTTTCACGGGTCTGGCGTGCGCTCACGGACCACCGCGAGTTTGGCGAGTGGTTTCGCGTGAAACTGGATGGCCCATTCGTACCGGGCCAGATCTCGCGTGGCCATATTACTTATCCTGGCTACGAGCACGTCAAATGGGAAGCCGTCGTGCAACAAATGGAGCCCGAACGGCTCTTTTCCTTCACTTGGCACCCTTATGCTGTCGATCCCAAAATAGATTATTCGAAGGAGACGCCCACGCTCGTCGAATTCAGGCTGGAGAAGACCAAGAGCGGCACACTGCTTCTGCTCACTGAGTCTGGTTTCGACAAAATCCCAAGCGGCCGCCGCGTCGAAGCGTTCCGCATGAATGATGGCGGCTGGACAGAGCAAATGAAGAATATTGAGAGCTATGTCGCGCCAAGGTCGTAGCATCATGACCGCCAAACGGCAGGCTCATGCCTCCGTCTTTGCCGCGCTGGGTGACGAGACGCGGCTATCGCTTGTTGCGAAGCTTTGCGGCGGGCCGCCTCGTTCGATCTCTCAGCTAACGGAGGGCTCCACGCTTACCCGGCAGGCGATCACCAAGCATCTGCGAGCGTTGGAGAGGGCAGAAATCGTGCACTGTGTCCGTAGGGGTCGCGAAAGCGTATTCGAATTCGATCCGGGGCCGATTGAAGAACTCAAGAAATACCTCGCTCTCGTTTCCGAGCAGTGGGATCAGGCACTGTCCAGGCTAAAGTCGTTCGTCGAAGGCGTGTAGCGCGGACCCCCGCCCTTGGGGTCCGCGGTTCTCCAGTAGGGGAAACCCAAAATCTCAAAAATAGGAAGCTGCCCTCTGATTCGGAAGCCTATCGGGATCCTTAGACAAAATGATGAAGTCGTGATCGCGGGCAAATTCCCAAACCACGACGTCATCTGCGTGCCGGAGCCCAAGTAGCCGCACATGAGAAGAACCGGGGTAGACCGCCTCCAGTGTTCGCGCCAAGCACGGCGATAGGTTTTGATCAAGGAGAAGCTTCACGTAGGAATCGTGACCAGTTTGCGTTCGCGGTCGGCCGCGAAAGCCAGATAGGCCTTAAGGTCTTCCGTCGTAAGGTCCGGGAAATCGGCCAGTTCCCTTTGGTTTATTGCCGCACCCTGATGCGAGAGGCGTCGACGGTTATCAATTTTCCGCGATAGTCTTCCATGCGTCCATGCATTTCGAAGTACCGCTTCAGGCGGTACAGCAGGAGAGACGTCATTTCAGGGTGGTTCAGGATTTGGAGGGCGACAATGCCTTTGAATTGTGCCGGTGGGTAAGCCACAATATCGCCGAAGTCGCCGTTCAGCGAGAGCAGAATCGCGCCAAGCTCTTGCGCCTTGGCGATGACGGCAGAATCCGGCGACTCCGCCGGCAGGTGATCCTTCAGCCGCAGCACCTTATGACCGGCGGCGGCGAGCGATTCAACAATGAGATTGGAGACGAAATGATCGGCGAAGAAGCGCAACGCCATCAGGCGGTGACCTCGAATTCGGCCAGGTCACGCGCGTAGTCGAGGCAAGCGGCGATCTGTTCGCGAGTGAGATCAGGGAATTCGGCGGTGATATCCTCGGCTGTCTTCCCCGCCGCCAAATAGCCCAGAATCAGGCTCGCCGGGATGCGCGTTCCCTTCAGGCGCGGCTTGCCATGCAGGATCTCCGGGTCGCTCGTAATGTACTCTTCCCATTCGACGGGCATTGCCAACTCCCTAGCTGTGATCCTAGCAATTCGGCGAGCTAAAGGCAAAAGGTGAGGAAAACCGGGTAGTGTCTCAGTTTGACGTAGAGGCGGCTTTACTCCGCCACGTGGCGATCCCGCCTTGCGGGATCGCCGCTACAACTCCAAACTGAGACAATTCCGAAAACCGCACCCATCGCGCCCAGGCGGCAGACAAGGCGGGAACGCCGAGAGGGTCTGGCAGAAAGCTGCGCTTCGGTTTCCGCGGCCCAGGCGGTGAGGTGAGCGCCGTCGTACGGACCTGTTCGGTAGGTCCGCGGCTTTTTGTTGCCAAAAGGGACGAACCGCCGACCTTCAAAACAGGTCAGCGCTAAACATGTTTTTCTTATTGCGGGAAGATTCCTCAGTCTTCGCCAGCGCATAGCTGGTGCTGCGGCCGCCCTCAGGATTGCGGACGAGTATGCCGTCTTCGACGAGCGCGGCAATATCGCGTAGAGCTGTGTCGTGGGAAGACTTTGCGAGCTTCGCCCATTTTGATGTAGTTAGCTTTCCCTCGAAGCCGTCGAGAAGCCGGTTGAGCACAAGGTGTTGTCGTTCGTTAAGCCGAAAATCCCCGACCGATTGCCCGAGCATTAGGACGCGCGAAGACGCTCCGGCAGTTGGTTCTCACATTTGTTGACCGGTGAAAGAAATTGCGTATTGCCCGCCTGGGGTGCTACTCAAGCCTAAGCCTCAAGTAAGCAGCGGCGAGGGTGGGCACCCACGGCCAAACGGCGTTCGGCCATGCTCCTCATGTCCCGCCACGGGTTCTTCGGTCTCATCCCGCTGCCCTCGGAACCGCTCCCTCTTTGTCGGCTTTGCCCTGAATTTCGCAGGCTCCCAACCGTTCCGATGGGCACCGGCGCTAGTGCGCTTATTTTATCCCATGAAACATATATGACCGTTTGACGCTATTGTTTTACTATATGCCGATATTGTAAAATAAGGTCGGTGGAGCTGCCCGCTTAGATTCGTGCGGTAAAATAAGCAGCTAAACACGGTCTGCATGTTATGCGCGCTAGAACTTATGTAAAACAAGCAAACGGTTACCAGGCCTTCATCCCCGCTCCATTGCCGCCTGATCCGCCCGTCGAAATCGATGCGGAATTGGGCCGGCTCACGTCGGAAGCGGACCGAGCCCTGGGCCGGCTGGACGGAGTCGCGACCGTTCTCCCGAACCCTGACCTCTTCGTCTCCATGTATGTCCGGCAGGAGGCAGTGCTGAGTTCGCAAATCGAGGGCACCGAAAGCACCCTTGAAGACGTTCTCCAATTTGAAGTGGATTCGAAGGGGCGGGAATTCCCGAAAGACATCCAGGAAGTCGTCAACTACGTCCGCGCCATGAATTACGGCCTGGAACGCCTGAAGACCTTGCCCTTGAGCCTGCGGCTGATCCGCGAAATCCACGGCAAGTTGCTCGAAGGGGTCCAAGGCTCGCACCGCACGCCAGGCGAGTTTCGCACCACTCAGAACTGGATTGGCCCACCGGGATGCACACTCAGTGCCGCAACCTTCGTGCCTCCTCCTGTCCACGAAATGCATGAGGCGCTGGCTAATACGGAGAAGTTTCTCCACGACAACTCACTCCCGTTGCTCATCCAATGTGGGCTAGCTCACGCGCAGTTTGAGACCATCCATCCGTTTCTTGATGGCAATGGCAGAGTCGGACGCCTCCTCATCACCTTTCTTCTCTGCCACAGGCAGGCCTTGGGACGACCCCTGCTTTATTTGAGCCACTATCTGAAACAGCATCGCGCCGAGTACTACGACCGGCTGATGGCCATTCGCAACGACGGTAACTGGGAAGGGTGGCTGAAGTTCTTTGTCCGCGGTGTTTTTGAGGTCAGCCAAGAGGCTACGGAGACGGCGCGAAACATTGTTCGGCTAAGGGAGGAACATCGCCGGGTGCTCAGTGAAAAGTTGCTACCGGAAAAGCCGACGACTGCGGCGCCCGACTCGCTCCCGTCGCACCGCCGGAGAGCACTAGCGGGGTACTCGCGAGAAGAGGTGACGGCTACGCACTATGACCTGCTCTTGCTTGAATACTTGTTTGAGCGACCGATCGTTACTATTCGCATGGTCGAGCAGCGTCTGAACTGTGTCTTCGTCACCGCGAATAAGGTGGTCAGTCGATTCGTGAAGCTCGGTTTACTTGAAGAGGTCACCGGCTATCAACGCAACCGGCGCTTCCGCTACGCTCCTTACCTTGCCTTGTTCGAGCCCGCCCATGGCGGGCCAATGCCCGCTTGAGCCGCTGTGTTGGTGCAGCCTGAAATGGAGAGAAGGCGCTCTCCGTTAGTGAGTATTCCACCCCTCAGGCGGGGATTTTCAAGGCATCGATACGACCTCCGGGCTAGCCCTCAGCATGGTTGCGTCCCCGCAGATCCCGCTTCCGTTTCGCCCGGTGAGATCATCGTAACTCCACCACGTTCATTGGTCCCAACTTCCGGATGCCCATCATCCGGGAGTTGACTGACCGTTATATATACGGAAAACCGACCGTCCAGGTGCTTGCTGGTCGCCGAGAAACCTGCCAATATTCTGAGCCCTCAGCGGGCCGTTGATTTCGCCCCTTTGGGGCTCACCTGCCCACACCTCGTGACTCAGCCTCACCGGCTTTTGGAGTGCGGCCGGGGAGGCAGGGGCGACGCCGCGTGAAGCTCAGAATCCTGAAGGATGGACACAAGAAACCGGAAATGTCCTGTCCCGAATTCCCCTGAAGAAAACGGTCTGCCGCCCTTTTCTTTCTCCCTGACACGCCTTTTCTTCGTCCCCTTTCCACTTCAGCGCCCATCCGTCGGTTCGGCTTGGCAACGGGCGCGCAATATTACATCGGAAGATGTACACTCTGACACAAGGTGAGCCGCATGAACGCAGATTTTGATCTCCGCGATTACGCACGGGGTGTGAAGCGGTTGGCGAAAGACTTTCGGCGGGCGCTTCGTTTGGCAGTCGAAACCTCAAATATTGAAACGACGAAATTGTTCGACGACCGATTTCGAGCTGACATTCAAGCCGTTTTACGGGAGCTTTCGTACGGTTATGAATCTGTCAACGCAATCGGACTTCATCGTTCGGTCAGCAAGCCTCAACACCTTGAACAGGCATTTTTCCTTTTCCACGAAGCGTTGAATCTTGTGCTCGTAGCAGTGCGAACTGTCCGAGGAGGCTCGGTCGTGGCGAGCGACGGCGTTCTGCGACAAGCACTCGAACTTGCTTGCGTGGCATACCAGATTGCCTCCGACAGTTCGGCAAAGATACTGAGCCAATTTCTTGCCGGGGAACTGCACGCGCCTCGCGCCATAGCTCCGGCAAAGAAGGTTTATGCACCTATTGGTAAACTGTACGGTGTTCTTTCAAGCTCCTCCGTCCACGCGTCTACCGAGCATATACGCAATAGCATTGCGTCAGATGTTGGGAGAGGTGCGGAGGGGCGGATAAATGTTGGCGCTTCGTTTGCGCCGTCACAAGCCTCGCGGTTCAAGCTTGGACTTATCCGCATTGAACGTGTAGCGGTGGCAGTTGCTGCATTGATCGAAGCTGCATTTGCCGATTACGTTGAACAACCGCGTTTCTGGAAAAAAACAACGTCCGGGCTGGAGTGGTCCAGTGACCCTTATATCGAGAAACGATTGCGAGGCGCAGACATCGAGCAAAAAGCGATTGAAGAGCCATTCCAAATGGTCTACCCATGGGCCGAATCGACCGACAAAGAGGAAGTGAGGCGACTTCTAGGGACAACTGAAGGGAATGAACTCGCAAATGTAGAGCGTCTGAACGCACTTACTCAAAACTACCCCGGATCGTTCGTTATCCGGTATTTACTTGGGGCGGCACTGTATTACCGAGGCGATTTCCGACGTGCGGCAACCGAGTTCGAGCAGGCATGGAATCTGCGACCCGACGCCTACGATGTCTGGTGCCGGCTTGAGGCGATTTACAGGAGTTATAGTGACCCTCAGGTTCTTGAGGACTTCTACCGGCGCTCGCTGAAGCGTGATTCGAATGACTATGTGACTGTCCACAACCTGGGAATGTTGCTAGTCCGAATGAGTCGGCTTGAGGAGGCTTTAGAGTGTTTTCAACGAGCCCACGAACTTCAACCCGAGCGCTATTGGGCGGTCTACAATGCGGCGAATACACTTCTTCAGTTGGGCCGCTTCCATGATGCCATTGACTGTTACCATCATGCTGCGGAACGCGACCCGAACAGTCCGGATCCGTGGCACAGTGGGGGAGTCGCGCACGTCCGAGCTGGCGAACTTCGAGAAGCGTATAAATCGTTTCGCCGAGCAGTACAGTTGGACCCGGGCTATTTCGCCAGTTGGGCAAATCTCGCTTCTGTGTGCCGCGAATTGGGGATGCGGCTGCGTGCGTTATGTTGCGCTCGACGCGCCCAACGACTGGCTCCAGGCGACGGCCGAATGGCGGCTTTGGTAAGCGAACTAGAAGGTGAGTCTCCCCCCGCGAAATCTTGATCCTAGCCAGACTCAGCCTTACAGGCTTTTGGAGTGCGGTCGGGGAGGCAGGAGCAACGCCGCGTGAAGCTCGCAACCCTGAAGGATGGCCAGAGGAAATAGGAAATACCGTGCCGGGTTTCTCGACGCTACCTCCGGACTGCCCTGCTCCTGCTTTTAGATGTAAATTGGTGCGATGGAACTAGGGCAATCGCTACCGGATCGCTTCGAGGCTGTCTATTACTCATACGCAGTCCCCCGCAGTGCTGAGGCGCTTACCATTCTTGGGCTCGTTTTTGATCGAATCTATTTCCCTGGCGTCTACATGCCACCGGAAGGATTTGATGAGGCGGCTGTAAAATCAGAAATCCAGCGTATCGCTTCACTTGGATTACAAGACCCAGACACGCAGCAACTGCTCGGTTGTATGGCCCATTCGCTTAGACAGAAACACTTGACCGATTTTTGCGTGTTTTCCGGTTCAAATAGTGGTCTCAACGCCATTCCAGACGAGGTTCATGAAGTTGTGGATCGATTGGAGGAGATAATATTCGGTCCTCGCCCCCAAGGGCAAATCGCGGTCCGAACCGGCCCATGGATTAAAGGATTTCCTGGAGACGCCCCTTCGACGCATTACCTGAGTGCTCCTGACACGATCACGTATCCGGCAAACGCATTGGTGTTTGCGGCGAAAAACAACCTGCCAATCGTCAATGACCAGGAATGGCTGCCGGTGCCCGGGATCCCGGTGGATCCGAAAAGCAGTGCGAAATTGCTTGCAATAATTCTCGCGATGGAGAGTGTTCGTCTAATCCTTCCGAATATCAGCCCGCTCCAGCCGGCTGCGTTCAAGGATTTTCGAGAGGAGATCGCACCGGATGTGAAGCCGTTTCGCCTGGCGATGCTGAAATTGGCAAAGGAGCTCAACGGTGCTATTTCGAGTGGGATATCGATAGCGGACGTACAAAAGGAAGCCAAGTTTCTTGCCGAGACAAAGGTTTATCCCGAGCTGGCCAATCTGGAGTCAGTACTGACGAACCCGGCAAGGCATTGGTACAAGAGAGCATCTGACCTTGCTAAATCCGCGCCGGAATTAATCTCGAACTTCTTTACATTGCCGACCTCAATGGCCCTTGCAAAAGTGCTCGCGAGGGTAGCTGGAGTCCTGTCGGACATACGTGATGAGCAACGGGCAGGAGAAGACCAGGTCCTGAGAAGCGGCTTAAATTATTTGCTGAAGCTTAGGAGGCGCTAGGACGCGCGGGAAACCGGGATGGGAAACCGGGACATATCTCCGATTTACCGACATCATAGCTTCCGCCACTGACCCCTCCTGAGTAACGTACCCCCCCCGGAGATGACTTCTCCGACCCCCCCCTAAATCAGGAGGGGAGCCCGTCCGCCCGCCCTGGCAGCCTGTGACGCGGAGCATCCAGCAGTTTTCCTCTGTGCCTCCGTGCCTCCGGCGCCGGGTACGTCTCCTGACGGACCGCCAGATGCGTCCATTGACGGATGGTGAAGGTTGGTCTGGGGGATTGGGTAGGTTCGCCCCTTCAGGGCTCGCGGTTGATGGGGGTTCCGTTGACCCAGGCCGTTGGCCCTCCATTAAGATCGGCGGGCCTTCGGCCTGGGCTTTGTCATTTCGCCCCGTTGGGGCTCAAGGACAGTTGCCGACGGTATCCTAAAATCGGAAATATGCTGTCTGTCCAGGTTCTCGTCCCGGTTTTCAGAAAGTTTCATCACAATTCATTTTACAACAGCTATTTGCCCTTTCATATTGGCGAAACGCGTCCGTAAATCCCTCTCGACAGATTTGAGCAGGTCTGGGCCCTTTGCAACTTTGTCATAGTCAATTTCCACGCCGTCTTTTTTGAGTTGTTTGTTTGCAAGATTCTCGTATCTTTTGCGCACCCGCTCCCAAGGTTTCCGAAGCCATTGATCGGTTAATAAGGCAACGTCTGCGGTTTCAATCTGCGACGGACTTACATGTACGCAAGCGGTTAACTCACAAGCAGCGTACATCGAAAGGTAGAATAACAAATTCCGGCGGTGAATTGCCTCTGGTTCTACGCCTTCCAAAAAGGCTTCGACTCTCCTGGTGATCTCTACTACCCTAATGTAGAGAGTCAGTGAATACCGATCTTCCCCAGAATTCTTCTTACCGAAAATTGAATAGTATTTTTCATCATCAACTAAGTACCCCTTCGGTCTGGCTCTAGCATCATCCGGCCTTCGAAGGACAATCGCAATCATCGCTTGAGCGACTTCCATAACGCTGACAATACTGTCTACGGGTTTTCCCTTTTCCCTGTAATAACCCTTGCGACGGTCGTAGAAGAGACCTTTACTGTGAAACGAACCCTCCAACTGACGGTGAATCGGGTCGGTGGTTCTCAGCGCCTCAGCGGGCATCTCGTTTTGACTGTTAGTACACTTAATAATGGCATCTCTCGTAGACTTATCTGAAATCTTGATAACGCGCACCACTAAGCGCCGTACATCATCTTTTTTGCCACCATTTCCTCCAAAATGGCTGTATATCTGGCGCGAGGTCTGCAATCCGTTAACGATTTGAGGATCGTGGATTTCTAACTCCAAGAACCCGGAAGTCGTAATGGATTTTTCAGCGAGAATCGTAATGCCGTTGTTGATTAACCAAAATTCTGGCCCCTCGCTGCTCTTTAGAGTTTGAGCAATGTCTTTGTTTATGCGGCTATGCGGCCAATATCCACGTACATTGGAATCAAAGAATCGTTCTGCAACCCTTCCATCTGCATCACTGATGAACGAATAAAAGTCGGTAAGTTTAACAAGGCCGATCTCCCCTTCTTCCGTTGACATCGGTTGCGATGCCCACTTCAGAATTTTCTTATTCGGTGGACGTGTCTGTACTTGCGTATAAATAGCGGTCGCGTTAGCGAACGTGAATTTGGGTTCAGCGTGAGAAAAATAGAACTTGCACCGCTCCAAGACACGATCCCTAGCCTTTTCGCAGTCCTTGTCGGGTTGAACGTCTTTCTTAACTATGTAAATACATTCAATGGAGAGAGGCGGGGTCTCTCCGACAACAACTCCAAACTTATCCTTGAATAGCCGCATCAATGCAATGTGATCAGCGTGGTAAGTCGAGTGATAGTCCGTTTTCCCCTTGGATAAATCTAAAAGATCATCAATAAACCAGTAGAGTTTGTCCACAGCAATGGGAGAAAACCCCTCGTTACTTTTCACCTGCATAATTACAAGTTTGAATTCCGGCCTTTGCTTGGGTTTTATCTCTGTCTCTTCATCAACCAATTCCCCAGTGGCTAGAATGTAAAATGCGTCCACGCCGCCGTCTTGACCAGCTCCAACGATGCCCGATTTTAGTTCGCTGTCTCCCAAGTCAAATGGACGAGCGAACTGCTCGACGCAGTAATATTCCCAGACATTGAAGTCCTTGGGTGGGTTGGGGAATCTATTCTTGCTCCAGTTATCAAAGTTGCTTTGAAGGGCGATTTCGTCATTTTTGCCCATGGCAGGAATTCCTCCAGGGAGAGCCATCATCGTATACGCCCAGAGACTTGTGAGTCAACGTGGTTATCCCTCTAATTTGGGCGGTAGCGCCGGCTTCCAGCAGCCACGGAAAACTGGGACAGGCACTATATTTCCAATTTACCAACGTCATGGCTTCCGTCGCCTTCCACTAGGGATTAGGGATTGGGAATTAGGGTCCTGTAACCACCTCCCGGCGCGAACGCGCCGTTCCCCTCCTGATTCAGGAGGGGAGCCCGTCCGCCCGTCTGTTCGCCCTGGCAGCCTGTGGCGCGGAGCATCCGCCGGTTTTCCTCTGTGCCGCCATGCCTCCGCCGCCAGGTCCGTCTCCTGACAGATCGCCAGATCCGTCTACTGACGGATGGTGAAGGTTGGTCTGGGGGATTGGGTAGGTTGCCCCTTCAGGGCTCGGGGTTGATGGGGGTTCCGTTGACCCAGCCCATCCCGCCGATATGCCGCCTCGTGGTTCCGGGCGTATGGTCGGCCAACCGGAAGTAACCCGTTTCATCCGTCAGGCGGCACGCTGGCGGCGATTCTTCCGCTGTTGTCTCGCCACCTCCAATTTCTGATTCCGCTCGGCGTGAATCTCCGGCTGACGCCCTCCGAGCATGCCGTCCTGGTTCTCACAATCATCGACCCGCAAAAATAATTCTTGGAGTCGGCTTTCCTCGCCGAAAGCCGTGTGCTGCTTACCTTTTTTGCCTTTTTCCGATTGAGGTGGGCTGCGAATGCCGACTTCAAATGGGCGGTCTCAAGAAAATTGCAGTGTATTGTGTGCCTCGGGAGGCGCTGAACGTGTTTCGATCAAGGGAGGAGCTCTCCGGCAAGCTGCGCGAGGCCAAGTACGTGATCGACGAGGTGACCTTGGAAGTGGTGTATCTCGCCTCCCGCATGCAGAAGCCGCTGCTCGTCGAGGGGCCGCCCGGCTGCGGCAAGACCCAACTGGCATCGAAGGCGATTCACTTGAATCTTCTCCGCTCCGGCAGTCTTGTTGAGGCGGTCTTCCAGCGCCGTACGGAATGCCTTGGCCGTTGTGTCTTCTCGCGGCATCGTGATTACGCCACCTTCCGGAGAAGATCTTCAAATACTTTTTGGGTTGAACCGCTCAGCTTGGCGGTCTTGATCTGCTGCCGGGTGATCAGCCCACGATGGAGTGCCTGTCCCAGCGCCTGTCGGACAAAAAACCGCTCAACCGTGTCGGCCTCAATGTGGTCGAGAATCGTTCGAAGCGGACCGGTGTACTTGAAACCCTGGGACGCTTGCATGTCCTCATCCGGCAGGTGCTGGAGCGGCTCGGCGTCCCCAAAGCGGTGATCCGGCTCCTGGATTCCCTCGCCTCGAACACTGAGAACGAATTCGAGCTTCCCCGAGAGGCTGTCATGCCCGCGGAATAACAGATGACAGATGTGGTGATTCGAGAGGGCGACCGGGTGGTTTGGGAGAAAGGTCACTACGTGAGTGGCGACCCAGGACTGGCAGTCGCCACTCCTCGGGCAAGGCCGCTCGAGCTGGTCCAGCCCGGAGATTATTCCTTGCCGGGTTTCAACGCCAGCGTCTGGTCTGTGTAAGGCACAATCTCGACCGGACCTTCGAGCCCGCAGACGTTGATGTTGGAGAGAATCCGGTGAGACGGCCCCACCGCCCGGGCATTGGCTTCGGTATTGGTCAGGCGAATCTTCACCTGATTCTTGCCGGGTTTTGTAAATTCGGTGATATCCAATTTGAACGGACTCCACACCAAGGTTCCCGCAAGGTGTCCGTTGACTTCAACTTCCGCCACCGAGCTCACGCGGCCCAAGTCGAGCACGAGTCGCTTGTCGCGATAGGCTTCGGGTAGAGTGAAGCTTCTCTCATAGATTGCCGTCCCCGAAAAGTTGGCGAGGGCCGTTTTGGTCCACGCTTCGAGAGAGAAGGGCGTCGTTCCACTCACAAATTCCACCGGGGAACTCAAGCGGTCATCTTCGCGGGCGGCGATGACGAGCGTGTTCTTTTCTGCGCGCCGCAGGGAGTGAATGTCGATGGGAGTTCCGCCCTCAGGTTTGAGCTCGACCCCATTCAAGAACAGGCGGTAAGGACCTTGCAGCGCGGGGGGAACAATAGCCGTGACGCCGGGGGGAACCTGACTCCGGTACCAGCGCACTCCTGGGTTGGTGTTTACAGACTTTTGCGCATCGTAAGGCAACATGCCGTTGATGATGCCGCGCAGCGTCTTGCCCTGGTTGTCCGCAACCCGAAAGGTGAATCCGTAATAGCCGCTGGCCGCACCCCTGCCCAGGCCGATCTTCATAAGCACTTCATTCCAGCCCGCACGCAGGTTGACAGGGATCTGGTCCGCCCAGTTGTCGTTCATCTCGTACCAGAAGGGGTGGCGCAGGCGGGCGAAGACCTGCTGGTGGTTCAACCACACCTTGACGCAGTTGTCGGCCGCCACCACGAATTTGGCCTGCTGGTCTTGGGGTGAATAGAGGTAAGTGAGAGCGTAGCTGGTGATCCAGGATTGCCCCGAAGTTCCCAGTGCACGATTGAACTGGACGATGTGGGCGGAATCGTCGAAGGGGCCGCCCTCCGTCTCCATCCAGATGCTCCAACGGTCCAATGTAAGGTAAGGTTCGTCGCCGTAGTACCGCTTCCATCCCACCACATCGCCGTGCAGGCCCGCGTACGCCTTCTCCGGCTTAAACTCTGTTTCAGGCGGGTAGACTGCATCGAAGCCCGCATCGTCCGCATTGGGGAACGGACCGATGACATTCCAGTTGCGGACGGTGTTCTCCGCTTCGCTCAGCCATAGTGAGGACCATCCAGCATCGTCGAAGTCCGCCCGCGCCCATCCGAGTTTTTCTCCTTCACCTTGCTTTGCATCTTTAACTTTCACATAAGGGACTGCGACCTGCTCCGGCTCAGGGCGGAAGTCCCAATTCCCGGACAGCGGAATGCGTTTCAACTCGGCAATCGGCGTACGCGCGCGGTAGGTCTGGCCGTCGGCGCGCATCGTAACCTCGATGTCGCGCTGGGTGCAAGGCGCGGAAGCGCGAACCTGAATGGCCCCAGCCTGGCGAGAAACAACCGCCAGGCTTTCCGCATTCGTGCTCACGAGTTCGGCTTTCTGACCCTGCCCCTGAAGCGGGTTGAAGACGACGAAGTAAGCGTCCCAAGGTCCAAAATCCAGCCGCACTTCCGTCCCTTCCGGACGGTTCACAAAGAACAACGGCGAGCGCTTCCCGCTCAGGGCATCCCATTTCTCGGGAATGCCGGCCACGGAGAAAAGAACGTGATTGGTTCGGGAGCGGTCCGAGTCGTTGACCAACCAGTAGTAATTCTTTCCGACCTTCTCACGATGTTCGAAGTAGAGGCTGGCGGAGGAGCCTGAAACCACTTGCACGTCTTTAGGAACATCTGAATCGAGCAAATCAATCAGGGTTTCAACTTCTTGGGCAACGAAATAGGCCCGACCACCCCCGGCGCTTTGCTGCTTGGTGAAGGGCAGGGGGGTGTTGCGTGCTCCCTCGCCAAAGAGGCCGGCGATCCCTTTTTCGAGGTCGGCGTCATCTTCTCCCGCTTCCGGGGAGGAAGTTGGGAGCATGCGAATGGCAAGCACGGCGCCCCCGGCTTGATAAAACTCTTGAATCTTCTTCAAGGCCGTTCGGCTGAGGGTGCTGATGGGCGGAAGAATGATCGCACGAAAGCGCTGCGGGCCAATCACCAGTTCACTGCCTTCGATTCGGGCTCGATCCAGATAGTCGTCATCCGCAATGTTGTAATCCCACTGCCGGTCGGCAAGGCGAAGGATGAGCCGCGTGTAATAGTCGTTAACAGCAATGGTAAGGTTTTTCCAAACCGCTGGCGAGCCGATCTGATTGTAGGGTGTTTGGGCGGAGAAAGCTGGTTCTGAATTTGCCCACATCGAAAGGATGGGATAGTAGATGAGCACATTGGCGGCGTGGCGGCTTTCGGAATTCATGTAACTGATGCGCCGGGTATAGTCCGCGTAGTAGTGAAAGTAGGGCCAGTAAGGTTGGTGGAACCAATCGGGGGGATAGTTGGCGCGGGAGGCATCATAATTGAAGGCGTGCAGCACAAAGAGGTTGACTCCCGAAAAGCCAATTCCGTTTGTCCCGCGGCGCAAACCCTCCATGTCCAGGTAGGAATCGGTTCCTTGCACACCCTGGTTTTCACACATGAAACGCCGCCCTTCGAAGTCCGCGACGGATTGCGCGACCTTGAAGTTGAGTGGCTGGCGGCCAAAATCCCCGAGAGAATCAACGCCCACCGGGTTAAGGCCGCGTTCGACGGCAAATAAGCTGCCCTCCAGCGCGGCGGCCCACTGGAGCGATTCCTCCCAGGCGTGACCGGTGCGGCCGATTCCCAGCTTGGCCGCGTCGCCGGTGATTCCTTTCCAGAAGGAATCTTGATAGAGCTGGGTTACCGTCGCAAGATAGTCGCATCGGACCTTGATGGTGGAATCGCCACCCTGGTAAATCAGCAGTGGCAACACCTTGTGAAGGTCGTAACCCGTGCGCCGCGCAAAGGTGTCAAATAGGGCTGGCGTCCAGGCGATGCGGTAACCGTAGTCACCTTCGTGGTCCGCGAAGGAATAATGGATGGTGTTGCCAAAGTATGAGGCGAAGCGCCGGTGGAATTCGCCGTAGGCGAGGTCAAAAAACAATTTCATCGCTTCCGGATTCATCAAGTTGACAAACCCGCCGTCAAAGCCCATGGAAGGCTCGAGGTAGAACTCCACTACCACCCAGTCGCCTTCGGGAGCCTGCCATTTAACTTGTCCGGATTCGCCCGCTGAAGACAATAATTGCAAGCTCTGGCCATCAATTCTGTTGTCGCCTAGCCAGCGAGCCACCACCACAGCCTGGAGCTCGGGCGGAGCGGCCAGGGAGACCTTTTTCGGTCCTTTTACCACGTCTGCCTTGTAGCCCAGACTCTTCATGCGGTAGTCCGGTCTTCGAGCCAGCACTTCGCTCTGATGATGGCCGGCCATCCAGATGTTGCGGCCCTCACCCGAGGGCCAGTCGTATTCGTTGACGAAGTTGAAGCTGAAGCCGCTGCGCTTGGACTGCTCGAGCCCTGCTCCAATGGCCTGCCACCATTCCTCGGAATGGTAGGGGGTTTGGAGGCCGTCCCGAGCGTGCAGAAACGCCCCATAAACATGTTGGTCTACCATTTGGCGGATTTCTTCCTGGATCTTTGGGCCCTCCATTTTACCGTTCCAAAACCAGAAAGGCATGGGTGAATATTCTCGTGGTGGATCCAGGAAACCGGTGTAGAGTTGGCCGCCTTGCCCTTGCTCACCCTCCGCGCGAGTATGACTTGCGATGAGTAGGAACGAAAACAAAACCAGAATCAAAAACAAACCAAAACCTCGAAGCATGGGTACCCTCCTGTTGTGGAGACCTTCCTTAACTGCGGGGATCCAAGGGCCCTGGAGCAGCCCTGGCTTGGAGTGTTTTCGAGGAACGCGCAAGCAAACCGTAGCGCAGGATGCACCAGAGTGCGTGGGCCGCGTCCCTCCAGGCGGTATTCCTCCCCTCCACGTAGGTTCTCCCGTCATATGAAATCGGCGTCTCGTAAACTCGCCAGCCAGCTTGCGCGATCTTGATCGTAACCACCTGGTCAAATCCAAAGCGCCCCTCGTGCAGGTCAGGTGCTTGAAGAACCTCCCGCCTGAACGTCTTGTAACACCCGCACCCGTCGGAGAGATTCAGGTTGGTCACCATGTCGGACGGCTCGACTCTGGGGCATTCTCATTTGGGCAGGGATCACCTTGGCGCACCCGGCTAGAGCCGTCAGGAATTCCCGTGTCCCACCCGTCGAACCATCGTTGACAAAGCCAATCTCCTTATCGAGGTCAACAGCTTGGACCCGCAAGCGGATTTCCTCGATGGTTGCCATTTCGTTATAGACGAGTATCACGACTGTAACTCTAGGGGAGTAGTCAACTAACATATAGTCCCAGCGCGTGCCTGTGGTTTTGTGTCGGCTTCACGACTTCATTATTTCCAATCGTGTTCATCAGAATACGAGGGAAATCGCCAGCAGGTTCCACCACCGCGCGCTAGCGCACGTCTTAGGACCTCAGTATTGCACGAGAGACTTGCGGATCCAAGGCCAAAAGGCTTCGGGCGAGCCCCTAGGTATCCCTCATGCGGCCGCCTCAGATTTGCGGGTCAATCTACCCCCCTAGGTGAGGTTCTCCTGAGTGCTGGGATCCCCTAGTGCGGGTGCAGCATCACCACAATGTCGGCGTCCCGGCGCAAGGCTTCCACGCATGTACCCTGCAAACTGCCAGGGCCATACCAGGCCAGCCGCAGCAATCGACATGGCGATGGTTACGGCTGTCAGGCTGGCCGGAATACCCAGGCCAGGCGAGGAAGTTGAAGCTGGCCCCGACACACCTACGATAACCACCAACCGAATGCGAACAGCGCGGAAAGCGGCGCAAAGGTCTCCTCAGCGAGTGCGCCAAGACCCCCCAGATCGGCAGCAGAGACCAGCGCCCGGACAGCAGGGACCAAACTATGGCCATCACCAAACAACCCTCACCGGAATCAACCAACCCGACCAGATTGAGATTCGCCTGGACGAAATTCAGCAGGTAGAGTGTTGCGCCCGCTAATTCCTCCCCCTCCCCGCAATCGGGTTATCTTTGGTCTATTGTCCTGATAATTCTGTGGGCAGTCGCACCTTTGTTATGCGAAAATGCACTTCCAGTTGGCGCGCCTGGTTCTGGCGCATCTCCGGTCATTCAGGATCGGCGATGCGCCAGGTGGTTTTGTATCTGATTCTAAGTCACTTCGGAGGACCAGACGACTTCATGGGCTCACCTGGGACGTTATTAGCGGGTTTGCTTGGCCTGATCGCCGCAGGCGGCATAGGCTTCGGAGTCACGCATCTCTTGAGGCCTGTTCCAAATCGGTGGCGCCTCTCAACGTCGTTAGTTAGCGGTGTGGCCATCATCGATCAGAGCGTGATGCTGGTTCTTTTTCTTGGCGGCGGTGTGGCGGGGGTGAAGCTGGTTGGCGCGGGCGCTGCGGTGATCGGTTGCTGCGCCCTGTGGGGGCTTAGGAAGCATCTGTCCTTTGTCCCCGGTCTTAAGGCAACGCGCAGTGCTGACCGCTGGTTCATCGCCGTGATCGTGGTTGCTGTCGCGATTAACCTCATCATCGCCGTCGCACCCTCCACGAAGATCGACGAGTTGTATTACCACATGCTTATACCCAAGCGAATCATGGAAGATCGCGGCGTTCATCTGTACCGGTGGCCATTTGAAGCGGCGTTCTTCCCACAAACGTGCTTCCAGTTGGGGCTGAGCGCCGCCCATGCCGCCGGTTTTTCCGAGGCCGGAAACGTAGTCAGTTGGGGGCTGGGCGCGGCCTTGATTCTTCTTATCGCCGGCGTCACCACCGATCTGATCGGAAATTCCACGGCGGGATGGATGACGGGGGCGATCTCTGCCGTTGGCCTTTACTCCTCTGTTTTTCACGTAACGAGCGGGCCGCATGCGCTGGGGGATCTTGCTACGGTCACCGCAACTTGTCTCGCCCTGCTTCCCGATGGTCAATCGGGCGGGTTGAAGGCAACCACGAGACTGATGCTCGTTTGCCTCGCCGCTTACACGGCCGCTTCGACCAAAATCTCGATTTTGCCTCTTGCTGCGACGATTACGTTGATCGGTGTCCACCGGGCGGCAGCTCAAGTGGGTTGGAAGAAGGCCGCGGGGATTGCGCTCGGCGTGTGGGGCGTTTTCTATGGTCCGATCCTTTTGTGGACCACACTACAATGTGGGTCACCGTTTGGGCTTGCAACGGCAACTTTGTTTCACTCACACTACTTTGGGCCAGAGACGATCGCCTCATACATAGTCATTAAGGGCATTTACAAGACGGGGTGGATACCGCTCCTCGCCTGGCTAGCCCCCTCTGTCTCGGTGGGAATTGTGGCTGCCTTTGGGGTCGTGGCTTACGCAGCTTGGAAGCGGGAACCGGTCTTCAAGATCCTTTTCGGGCTCGTTTGCGGGCAGGCCATTCTGATAGCTTGGCTGTTGCGGCAACAGTTCCGGTTCCTGGGGGGACTTCAATATGTCGTGCTCATCATGGGTGCATGGGTACTATGGCCGTCCGGGCTTGGAACGCGCCTCATCGCGCGATGGTGGTTGGTTCTGTTTGGGGCATGCCTTCCGTGGCTGGCCGTGCAGATTTACTACGCAAGGCCGTTCATGAAGGTTGTGTCAGGGATCGAGAGCCGGGATGCTTTCCTGCACCAGTACGTCGCCTTCACAGAAGACTTTCGCGCCCTTGATCACATTTTGCCGGCAAACGCTGTCCTTTACGTGGTGAATTCTCGGCTTCCAAGCTACTACGCGCCGCGTCCCGTGATCTTCACACTGGAGGACCTTAGAGGGCGCGGGCCTTTGTTTCGATTTTGGACGCAGCAAGCAGGTGAAGTGGCCCCAAGGGATGATTCGGTAGCATGCCCGGAGACCGTTTACGAGAACCTTGATGCTGTCGTGGACGTTTTCCGGACACCCGGCCGGGCTGCGGTGCATGAACCCCTAAGGGTCGAGCGTTGCAATGTAGTCCAAGCCTTGCCGCCCGATCAGTAAGGGTTTTTCATTGGACCTCCAACGCTTATTTCAGCGGTGTGGCACGCTCAGCGACTTCTGAGGAAACATGCGCGTGGATATGCCTCCCGAAGATGAACTGTGTCTGTTGCTGGCTCGCGCCCAGCTTTCAGCCGAGGCGCGGGAGCGGGCGCTCAGGCTGCTGGCGAGCCCGTTGCAATGGCCGCTGGTCCTCGAACGCGCCAGGGAGTACGAAGTCATTCCCCTGCTCTATGCCGGTCTCCGCACGCTTGGCTTTCCCGGCGTCCCCGACCCCGTGCGAAGCGAACTGGCGAAGCTTTTCCGAATCAACGGGATTCGAAACGAGCTTCTGACCAGGGAGTTGGCCCGGATCCTCCGGTTGTTCGCTGACGCCGGAGTGCCCGTCATGCCGCTCAAAGGCGTCGCGCTCGCGGAATCACTTTACGGCGACCCCGCTCTCCGCGTTTGTTCCGACATCGACGTCCTCGTCCCCCCCCGCCATGCTATTGAGGCTTTTCACCTTGTCGTGTCCTCCGGCTATCAACCCGAGTTCACCCAGCCGCGTCTGCTCGATCTTGTGGTGCGCTATGCCAAGCATGGCGTGCTGACGCGAGAGGAGCGCACGCGCATCTACCGGCTTGAACTGCATTGGGCCCTATTCTTGGGAGGCGGACTGGAGAGCAAGTTACTCGATCAACTCTGGTCAGATGCGGTTCGCAAGACCTTCTACGGAGCCCCCGCCTTCGCATTAAGCGCGGAGTGGGAGTTTCTCTACCTCGCGGTGCACGCCGCCCAGGAGAGCAGACTCTGTCTCAAGTGGTTCGCCGACCTCGACCGGTTATGTGCGCGCGGCATCTTGGATTGGAAAAAGGTGAACGACAAAGCAAAGTCGCTGGGCTGGGAAACGGCGGTTCGATCCAGCCTGGCCGCTTGCTGCTCCCTCTTCGAGACGCCCATCGACCCGATTTTTGGCCTGACAGTGCCCCCGCACTGGTCGCGTGCTCTGCTTTCCTCGTCGCTCCCGACGCCGACCCATGACCTTTTCACCTTCCGTTTGCTTGGGACGCCTGGCCGAAAGCTCCGCTTTCTCGCCCATCGTCTCTTGGTCCCAACGCCGGCCGAATTAAGACTCGTTACTCTCCCTTCTTCGCTCTTTTTTGTTTATTACCCCTTGCGGTTTCTGCGCGTCGTCTACGTGGGTCTGCAATGGTTCAATCGAGCCGGCATGAAAGGACTCTGGCGGACGCTTCGCCAGGTCGCTCGAGGCGCTGACTAATCGGGTTAGAGCAAAAATGTAAATGTCTGTCTCCCCAACCCTTTCCCAACCCATCCCGGAAGCCCAATATGGAATCCGCGAAGCGATCAAGACCGTGGCTCCCGTCTTTGCCAAGACCTGGTAGGTCTGAACCCGCTACGCCGGGTCCGCTGCCCAGAAGTCTTCGGGGTCCGGCAGCGGCGCGGGTGGTGAGCTTTGGGATGGCGAAAAATGGCAACTCGTCACCAAGGACGCAATTACTAAAGCCTTGAACAAAGGAGAGCTTAAGGTGAAATTGTTACTTTGTATTGAATTATCGCAAACAGGAGAAATGACTTTAAGCGTCCGAAGGTGGCCGTATTGACAAGTGATACCTGGACGTAGGTGTCCACTTGTAGATCAAATGACTTGACTTCGCAGGCATAGCTTGATTAATGGTAGTTCACACTAGATATATGTATTCCGATTAATATGCCTGTCCCCCAGGCCAGGAATGAAATTATCTTATAACGGATCATTTTTTTCTAATTGAGTAAATCGCAGCATCGTCAAACTGAACAATCAGGTCAAGATTCGCGGCCGCTTGTAACTCATCAACCGTTAAATAACGCGGATAATAATGGGGAGGAATCTTGTTGAACCATACAAGACACGCCTTATCTCTCTGCGGCCAAATGCCCTTAAGTCTTGATATGGCTGTCTCCACCGAATCATCATTTCTATAGAAAGGACTTTGCTGTAATTCAAGGCGTGCCAGGATGAAAGTGGCTATTGGGTCATTGGTGTAACCCATATTCGCAGATTGCAAGCTTGGCTGTCGCCGAAGGTGCCGAATGGTCTCACTCTCCATCCATGCCTTGTTGCTTAATCTGCGGAGGTCCCCAGTTTGGGTTTGCTCAATTGCATTGACCACGTAAACGCCGATTGGGTATATCAACCAAATCATGATGCCAATTGCCAGAAAACAATTCACAATCTTCTTGGGGAATGTTTTCTGATATACTTCACCTAATTCTTGGATGAAGATTAACAAGAGCAAAGTTAGAGGTACATAGATAGGGGACAGGTATCTATTATCGATCCACTCCGATAATGTAGTTACCTCTGAAATTATGAGGAAAGCGGCATAGACGACAATGAATAGGATAATTGGACCCATGCGTTTTGCGATAACTTTCACCCTTTGAAATATATCCTTTATGCACAAACCTATAAAAACGACCGACGATGCACATAAAAGAATTAGAATTAATTTGGATATAGCAATTCTCCTTGGAACGTACCAGATAAGTAAGGTTTTGCTTGTAAAATAAAGACTTTGTGGCAGAGTAATGATCGATGGTTCTCGGGGTCCGAAAAGCGTACTTGTAATAGCATAATTTCTGATTAGCCATATTCCCAAAGGAAGGGCTGAAATAAGAATGAATAATGATAAATGCCTTATTCTAGCTTTTGGACCGTCCCGGCGAAAAATAATGATCAATGCACCCCATAAAATTAGCGAGACTCCGATATAGCGAGTTAGACATGATAAGGCTATCGATGACGAAAGAAGCATTAGTGAGGCGATGTCGTTCTTCGCCAAATACGACTCGGCGAAGATGAGGCTTAGAATCACAAACAGTATAAAAACAGGTTCTGTCCAGGCCATTAACGAAACTGCGAACAGCGGAATTGAAAACACAATTGTCAACGCCCCTACGAAGGCAAAGACAGGAAAAGATGACAAATGCCTGAAAGTTAGTACCCCCCCCAAGTACACAATTAAGCCAAAGATAAGGGCATTTACGACATTGGCTATTAGGAAAGGGTCTGTCCGGAAAATCATACCAACAGTTGCTAGAATTGCGGGATACAATGGGGGCCACAGAACAAAAGGGTCACCGTTGTAGCCAATGAACCCTATACCTCTGATAAGATTCCGTGCAGTTGCTATATAATTCTCCGAATCAAACTCTAGCCCTGCGCCGTAACGAGTAGAAAGTAAGACGAAGACAGCACCAACAATAGCCATCAGGATAAGCAAAAAAGTGTATTTCATTGACAATGCAGTAGGATTGTTTGATTTCATCGGTACTTCACCTATCTAGTACGGTTGCCGGCACGACTCAACGGTTAGACGAGATAAGATGCAAAATCGCGCCGATGGTGCAGTCCTTACTTAGGTAGGTAGCCTCTAATCCGGAATTTCCATTATCCAATTCCCGCCGACCCAAAATGTACTCCTGACCGCCGCCAAAAGCAACTGTGAGTCGAGTTTGCAGTGCAAGGTGCTCTCGCGGTCCACGAAAGGTGCCGTTCGTGCCTCTCGCGAGATCCCCAAAGGACGCAACTGCCCCTTTCTCGACCCGTGTTTCCGACACCTTGCCGCCCCCTGCCTCTCGCCTCGCGGAAATCCGATCCGGCCGTCGGCTCGCCTACCCGGCTGGCATTGGCAGCGAGGCGATCCGCCCCACCATGCTCCCAAACAGTCGCCGCCTCAGGTGGCTCTCGGCCATCAGTAGCCAGTAGTAGCGGGCATGTTTCTCCAGCCGTCCGCCCGTCTTCACCAGCCTCTGCTGTAAGCTGGTGAGCGACCACTGGGCAATTCTCTTCGGCAGCACCAGCCGTCGCCACAGGTTGCCCAGATTATAGGCGATCACACTCAGCCACAGCCGCACCTCGTTGGACCGGAACCGGCGGCATCGCGCCAGGCGGGACGCGTCATCTTCACCACTTGCTTGCCTTCATTGATCCATTGCTCGGCCGTCCCCCGCTTGTTGTGGAACCGCACCACTGCCCGGCTGTCCGTCTCTAGGTTCGTGACGATGAATCCGACACTAGGAAACAGTTCCCCAAAGTGGAACCCCACCTTCGCCACGACCCGCCGGGCGGTCTTCCAACTCGCCGCCTCATAAAGAAAGCTCTTGTTCCAGACCCGGGATTTATAACTCGGCCGCCCCACCGGGCGTGTTCAGCAACTCCTCGATGTCCCGCTCCAGGCTGTCGTTGGATCGGATGCGGATCGCATACTTCACGCCGCGCTCTTCCAGCGCCTCGTAAATCTCCGGATTGGCAAACGTCGCGTCGGCACGAAACACCACCTCTTTGCCCAGCGACTGTTGCCGCTCGATTTCTGGCAGAAGCAACTCTTCCCAGTCCTCGGCACTATGCACGTTGCCGGGCCGCAGTTTCGCCGCCAGGCAGTCGCCTTCGCGGTTGAACAGCAGCAGCGGGTGATAACAGGTTGATTCGAAGTGCCCGTTGTAAGCGGTTTGCTCCTGTTTCCCATACACTGGGATCTCGGTGCGATCCATATCCAATACTGTCCGGCAAGCTGAATCCATGGCTTCCGCTCTGCCGACCAGTGTGCGGTTGATTCGCCCCAGTCCCGCGAAGTTGTCCTCCTCGGCCAGCATCTCGGTCTCGAAGGTCTGCAACCGGGAGGTCAGAGCCGCCCCTCGATCGCAGAGCTTCTCCGAACCGATAAGCCGAAAAGTTGGGTCCTGGGAGAGCTTCCGGGCGTCGTTGAGGTCTTCGTAACCAGCCAGGCGACTATAGACCGATTGCCGCATCAGGTCGGCGAAGGGAAACTGCGTATTATTCCCACGGCGCAAGTCGGTCAGATGTTGTTCGATTCATTCTCCGAACCCGCGTCGCTCGTCGAGTTCCCGCACCAGGATCAGGCCGCAGTCGGAAGTGACGCGGGAACCTTGGAAATCGACCCTGAGAGATGTGTTGAAGGAGAGCTGAAAGGACTGATTTTGTATTTCACCCATTGGGTACTGACCTCCGGAGCGTCTTCATTGTGTTCAAACCCGCATAAATATAGATGCTGACGAACAGCCGAAGATTCGTAAGTGGAGTTCAAAATGGAAATGTGGGATAAACACCATCTGTCTCGAGGTCAACGGCAACTCTAGCGCTCACCAGAATTACCACGACGGTGACAACGGCTCGGATGAGACGGCGACTCTCCCTTCCCTCAGGCAGTCGCACGAGTGTAAGGACAGCTCCCCAGAACAACACAAAAAATTGAGCGACATAGCGCCCTTCGAAATGGATGATTCCATAAATCATGAAAGCCGCCAGAGCGGGAGCCAAAGATACCAAACGGCTGCATACTCTTTGAATATCGTTCGGCGCGGCTTGCGATGGAGAGGATGAAAAAACGCTCCAGCGCGGGCGGTTGGACGTACAATCGATGGTGGCGAGGAGGCCCAATCGGAAATCCTGGATTGAAACTCCTCCCCCGTAGAGTGGCCTCGAACTTCGCGGTGCACTTGCGGCTGGACTACGAGGGGTGTGAGTGCGGGACGTGGCAATGATCGACCTGGGTCGCATTCATAGGATATTGGTCATTGGCTGCCCCCATGTCGGTGACGTGTTGCTCACGACACCTGTGCTCCGGGCGCTGCGCACATCGTTTCCGGAAGCCTTCATTAGTTATCTCGCAGCGATTCCGTCAACGCGCGACATTCTACGGAACAATCCTGACGTAGACGAGTACCTGTTGCGCACCAAGAGCGCTTTCAAGGACATCTCCCGGTTGCGCCCGTTTGACCTCACTCTCGATCTGCACGGTGACCACACGACGCACTTGATCTGCCTACTTTCTGGCGCCAGGTACAGGCTGGGCATACAAAGCGCACCCCCAGTTGGAGGCTTACAACCGTATAACATAGCGGCACCGGAGATTTCGCAAGGGATTAACGTCCTCACCGATTGCATCGGTTTCACAAGAGCCTTGGGCCTTCCCGATCCGCCACTTAAGACCATCCTCATTCTTGACGATGACGAGAGGAACTGGGCACGCGCATTCTTGCATAAGCATGGGATTGGCCCGAAGGACCATTGGGTCGCACTACAGCCCGGAAGGCACGGCACAGAACCACCCTGGAGCGTTGATAAATTCGTGGCCCTTGGGGACAAGCTGCGCCGGTATTCTGGCCATCCAATTCTGGTCTTCCAGGGTCCTTACGACCGGACTCCGGTCGCGGAAGAGCTCTGCCGGAGACTTGGAAGGGGCGTGACCTTGGTTTCGGGGCTCCCGATCCGACAATACGCGGCAGTCCTTAAACGATGTGCGCTTCTTGTCGCAAGCGAAGGGGGGGCCGGCCATATCGCTGCGGCGTTGGGTGTCAGATCGATCGTTCTGTTTACGACACCTTCGGTTTCCATTTGGTTTCCCTATAGGCCCGAAAACGGCATGATCGCCCTCGAGGAGCTGCCTGGGCAGGATCTCTCCGCTGAGAATGTAGCTCGGGCCGCAGAGGAGCTATTCCACCGCGCGTGCTCGAACCAGCCGTGAGAAGAGAACGAACCCGCGCCCGCCGCGAACAGTTTTGCGGGCTCAAAGACATCTGCCGTTCGACTAGCCGTAGGGAAGCCCGAGTGCGGAAGGGTACGGCTGGACAGGCGGGTAGGTGCGGACACGTCAGTCGAGGGCCGATCCCAGGCTGGTTGTTGCTCACAGCGGTTCTTTCTGCCATCCAGACCAGTTTCACAGTGCGTGGCCGGCCGCGGCAGGAGAGGGAGACATGTCCCGCATTTGCGCCACCCAAGACTGGGCATAGAGACCGGCCAGCCCCAGGAGTTGATGATGGCTGCCTGATTCCACAATCCGGCCCTCGCACATGACGTGGATGGTATCGGCACGCATGGCGGTGGTGAACCGGTGGGAGATGAGGAGGACCGTGCGGCCCCGGGCCAGCACACGAAACCGCTGGAGCCAGTCGGCCTCCGCCCAAGAATCCATGGCGCAGGTGGGCTCGTCGAGGAGGATGATGGGGGCCTGGCGCAGGAAGGCTCGAGCCAGCGCGATGCGCTGCCATTCACCGAGACTGAGTTCGGCGCCGTTTTCAAACCAGTTGCCCAGCAGATTACCGTAGCCGTGCGGCAGGCGCTCAATGCATTGATCGGCTCCTGCGGCCCGGGCGGCCGCCATGATCTCAGCCGAATCCGCTGCCCCTTCTATGTCCCCCAGCGAAATGTTCTCGGCTACGGTGGCGCTGTAATGAACCGGCTCTTGAAACAGCACGGTCATCAGGCGGCGGACGTCATGGACCGGCATGGCGCGCAGATCGATCCCGTCAAGCTCGATCCGGCCCGCGTCGGGATCATAGAATCGGCAAAGCAGTTTTATGAGCGTGGTCTTGCCGGCTCCATTGGGGCCCACCATCGCCACAACTTGGCCGGCGGGGATCGTCAGATTGAAGTTCTCGAGCGCCAGCCGCTGGCTGCCGGGATAGCGGAAGGTGACGTTGTGGAAACGGATGCCTTGCTTCAACGCCCTCGGGGCGGGAACGGGATGGGCTGAATCCACCACTTTGGGACGGAGCGCCAAAAACTCGAA
Organism: uncultured Acidobacteriota bacterium; assembly: GCA_963832915.1. Taxonomy (GTDB): domain Bacteria; phylum Acidobacteriota; class Terriglobia; order UBA7540; family UBA7540; genus CAVROP01. Next base: position 101,501 of record CAWHWE010000011.1, on the reverse strand, counting down.
CAGATTCCCCAGATAAAGACTGCTGGCATAAATCTGCCCCGCCTGCTCCAAGAGTGACCGCATCAACTGTTGTCCCTGATTAAACGCCTGGTAGAACAGGACGAGGTCGCCATACGTGGCCCGTCCCCGCACGGCTTTCCAAACCATCCAGCACATCGCAAGGCCGGTAATCAGCAGGGCGACCACCCCGGCGCCCAATTGCGCCACGCTTTGGTCCTTGGCCAACGCCCACTGCTCTTTGCGGAGCCGCTTGCGTAAAACCTGATAGGCCGACTTGAAGTGATCGCCCAGCGCAAACAGCCGTACCTCGGCCGCCGGCTCCCGGGTCGTCAGTAACCAGTCACAGTACCAGGCGCGCCGTTCATCAGCCGTGCTGCGCAGGTACCATTGGTGCTGGCGCAGGCTATGGCGCAGCACCACATAGAACGCGGGCAAGGTGCTGAGCAGCAGAACCACCGGCAACCAGAAGCCAAACGGAATCAGCAGCGCCCCCATGGCGAGCAAGGTAATCCCGTTTTGCAGCAGGCTGCCCAGATTCTCCAACAGAGTCAGGGGCCGGTACCCCGCTTCACTGCGTGCCCGGTGGAGGTGATCGTAGAACTCGGGCAGTTCGTAAAACGCCAGGTCGGCGGCAATCGACCGGTCGTGAATCAGGCCGCTGACGTGGTCTCTGAGCAGTTGCCCTTGAACGGTGCGGACCCAGCCGCTGACGGCGTGCAACAGTTCCGTCAGCAGCAGGACAGTCGCCAGCAGAACCGCCAGAACCAGCAGCCTCCGAAGGCTTTGCCCGGCGCCGCCGGCCTTGACCGCCGCCACCAAGCCATCCACCAACAGTTTGGTCAGGTAAACCGTGGCTGCCGGCAGCAAACCCTGCAAAATAAGCAAACCCAACCATAGAACTGTCCAATACCGGGCCGCATCCCAGACCAAAGCCAATGTCCGGGGCAAATGGGGCAGTTCGGCTACGAGACCTCGTAGCTTGGCGGTTAGGTTTCTAAGGTTCTCGACCACGGTTTGCTCAGCCAGTCACAGAGCGGGTCAGCCCCCCCAATGCCAGCTTCAGCTCCTCTTCAATGAACCCGGCATACTCTCTCGGGCAATACCCGCTTACACAAGACCTGCTTATGGTGACTACCGCCGGCTTGACCTTCTTGGCAACCAGCGCGCTCACCAGGGTTCCGATCTCAGCCACAATCTCCTGTCTCGATGGCAGATGAGAAACATCCTCTACCTTCCTGAGTGATACCTGAACAAAGTGCCTGCCGTCCTCTTCCGTGAAATCGAACGCCACCAAGCTGAAGCGGAGGGTCCGATCGCGCAAGAAATCGTCTTTGGCGGCAAACTGCTCTTTGGTCACCTCCAACCGATAGCCCAGGTGATTCTGAATCGAATCCCTACAGGCGAAGAAGTCGAGGTCGATGTCCAGAATCACCTTGCGATTCCGGGGAACCTTATCTATGGGCAGCAAGGAGTAATTGAAGCGCGTGAAATCAGGATATGCCTTCAGCGCTCGTGGATCGGTGTTGCGGTTGATCGTCAGGTTGTGTTTCAGAATCTTGCCTTCACCAAACGCTGAGCAGATATTCATCCTGTGTCGCCTGGGCTTGACCTTGCGCCAGGAGGGATACACGAAGTAGATATTGCGGATCAACTTGTTGAGCACGGCTGGCCGAATAAAATTGCTGTTACTGAGGTCAGTCTCCGCAAAGGCACGATAGTACCGGAGATAGTCCCCGTGGTCTGAGTCGTCCGGAAAGTACACAGATTTGGCGAACCTGTCGGTCCGGTCCATGTCATCGTGCGCATCGATATGCAGCAAGTCCAAAGGCCCCTCGATGAGGCCCTCGCGTTTGGCTTTATGCCAGAAGAAGAACGCTTCGTTGTGCTCGTCGAAGGTGTAGATGGGCACCTTTGGAGCGGTTTCCATGTTTAGCTCCCCAACCATCAGCGGGCGACAGAAGCTTGTTGTCGAGATTGGCTTGCGATTCCCTCGATCGCCGCCGCTCGGGCGTGAGCCACTTTGCAGAAATACGGTACAACTCCGTCCAGCTCGCCGGTCTCCAGATGCGCGTGGGCGGGACACCAAAGGCAGAGATTGATAATTGGACAGGAGCGGCATGTTTCCAAAAACTCTTTCCGGTGCGAGCGCAGATCACGCACCTTGGGGACAAGGTTGTCCACCGCGTCCGCCAGGCTGCCTTTTCTTAAGTCAAAGATGCACTCCGGGTGCCAGAGGGAGTCGCAGAGGCGAAAGAAGCCGTCATAGCTTACGCTAAAGCTGCCGTTGCCCGTGCCGCAGTGGAACAGATGGTCGCAACCTGTGTGGGCCAACTCGGGCACGATCAGGTTGTCGCAGCCTTTCTCCAGCGCCGCGAACCGCTCCTCGTCAGCGCGCTCGAGGGCGACGATCGCTTCCGGTGAGAGGCGCTCGGCACGAATTTCCGCGTTGCGCCGGGCGTTGCCGTCAAAGCGCAGGTGGAGGAGCGGGTCGAAGCGGAAATAGTCTTTGGTCCGCTCGCGGCAGAAGCGCGCGATCGCCGGCAGCTCGTGGACGTTGGAGCGCAGGGCCATGGCCTTGAAACGTACTTTAACCCCGCACGCAAGAAGCCGATCAAGCCCATGCATGAACCTGTCAAACGAACCCGGCCTGCGCGTGACCGATTCGTAGGTTTCGCGCGTAACGCCGTAGACGGTGACTTCGAGATCGCGCGGCGGATATTTCATGAAGAGCGCGATGTGCTCTTCGGTGAGGGGTATGGCGTTGGTGAAAACCGCGACCAGCAAGCCCTTCCGCTTGAGCGCGAGATAAATGTCAGGAAAATCGGGGCGCAGGAGGGGTTCACCGCCCGTGATGAGGCACCACATCGCCCCCAGGGAGACCGCCTCATCGGCGATGCGCGAGATTTCAGCCAGTGAAAGCTCTTTGGCCCTGGCCGCCCGGTCGCCGGCGGGAAGGTTGATGTAGCAGTGGCGGCAGTTAAGGTTGCAGCGCGCTGTCACTTCCAGGTCGAAGGAGAGTGGGGCGCGCTTCTCAATCAGTTTATCCCAGAGCGGGAATTGTTGGATTTTAAGTCTGTTGGTCATAGGTTAGTCGTTGTCAGTCACCATTAAGCGACGACCGATCAGCCTTCACGATCCACCGCCGTCTTACCCACCCGACCACGCGCACTGCCCGCATCAGGACTTGCGCGCGTTGCAGCCAGGCGATGAGCCGCCCTTCCGCGCCCAAACCCAAGCGCGTGTGCCGCCCGTCGCGTTCGACGCGAATGAGCGCGCCGAGAATGTCGGCGCGCGGCACAACACCGTCCGGTTCCGGGCAATTGTCTCCGCGCACCAGCCAGCCAGCGTCCACGCGCGCGATCACGCGGTGCACCGCCAACCGCCCCGAGCGAGGCTGAACGAACGCGACGACCCTCCCGATGCGTAGCGCACAACCATCCACAGGGGCGATCGTCAGCACGTCGCCATCGCGGATGAACGGCGACATGCTGAACCCACGCGCCCGAGTGCGGAGCGGCACGCCGCGCTCAATCGCCGCGCGCAATAGCTCCGCTTGCCCCAGGTTGGACAGGTGCAGTTCGCCGCCCGGTCGTGTGAAACTCTCTTGATGATCCATCGTAATTGTAGGGGCAGGCTTGGCGCCCGCCCTGCGTGGGCGACCACAAGGGTTCGCCCTTACGCCCTGCGCAGAATCGCGTCGCCGCGCGCCATGCGCTCACAAACATGCAAATCCACCACCGCAAACCCCCCGGCAGTGAATTCCGCGCGTAGATCCGCCTCGTACCGAAAGCCGTGAATGAATTCCGTGTTCGCCCAGAGCATGTCGCCGGGCTCGTAGGTGAGGTTTCCGCGGGTGAGCAAGGCAAACGCGCGTTTGAGCCGCTCGCGCCACGGACCCATCGGCTCGCCGCCGCCCCAGCGGAATTGGCAGAGGAAGTAGCCGTCAGGGCGCAACGCGCGGTGGATGCGTTTCAGCATGGCGAGGCGACGCTGGCGCGTGGGCACAGACGAGTACATCGCCGCCCAAAGCCACGCTACGTCGTAGGATTCGGGCGGCACATCCAGGCTGGAAATCTCTTGCACCAACCCCTCGATCCGCACGCCGGCCTTTTCGGCATTCGCCTTTGCCTGTTCGATCATTTCGGGAACGTAATCCACGCCGGTCACGGAAAACCCGCTTTGCGCCAGGGGAATCGCCTCGCGTCCGCCGCCCACGTCGAGCAAGAGCAGGCGCCCTTGCTTGAACGGCAGTTTGTCCAGCAGCTTCTGTTCGTCGGGATTCAAGCCCTGTTGCACGAAGTCATCGCTGCTCCAGCCGGCGACATTGTGCGGGCGCGCGTACATCTGCCGGCTGAATTCCACCAAGTCATCCGGGCGCATGACCATGAGGGGGAGCGATGCGATGAGCCCGCTGACGCGGATAAGAAAACGTGCCGCGCGGATTCGCCAGGACATGGGTGAGCTCGAAGGACAGTTGTCGGTTACCAATTGTGTGTCGTTCGGCCTGGCCGGCGGCTGGTAACCATTAACTGATAACGGTTAGAATGCCGCGCTGTGTCAGTTCGCCCGCAAAGCCCAGCACGTCGTTTTCGATGCTGGCCAGCGGCGCATCGAATTTGTCCGCGAGCGCTGCCGCCACCTCTTTGAGCGTCCGCTGCCCGTCGAGTTTTTGCCAGATGGCTTGCCCCGTGAGGCTCAGCGTGTAGAGTTCGTCTTCAGCATCGCCGATGCCGGCGACGAGCGGGACGATGACAATTTCGCCCTCGATTTCCCGCGCCACCACGTCTTCGGATGGCGCGCAAACAACATTAAGGTTTAGTTGGGTCACCCCGATAACTCCTATGCGTTTGTGATTTGGCGAAGTCGGTGCAAGCAGCAGTTACATGGTGCGTTTGCGGAAGCTCTTTAGGCGAAACTCCACCTCTTCCCTTACGCCAGAGGAGTGCGTAGCCCTTGCCCATCCGTAGTACAGTGCCTGGACTTACTCTACTTCACATGTATCCCTGCTTCGACTTCGCTTCGCCCGAAAGCGCCAAAATCCAAGGGATCGCGCGCCAGACGTTTACGATCGAAGGTTAGCCAAGCATTGCGTATCGCACACCCTACTTTTATTATACCCACACCCCGGCCCCTTACCATTGGTGGTACCCGTCTTCTCCCCATCCAACGGGCCCGCCTTGCAATACGTGAGCACCGCCTCCTCCGGGGCGCTACGCACGAGAACGACGAGCTCTGGTTTCTGCCATTGCTTCTTCTGCGTCTTGGTTTCCTCGCCCATTTTACCTTTCTCCTTGTCCTTGAAGATGTTGTTTCCTCTATGCGTTCGTGATTTGGCAAAGTCGGTGCCGCCAGCATTTACGAGGTGCGCTTGCGGAGCACCCTTAAGCAAAAATCCAAGGGATCGCGCGCTAGACGGCTATGATTTAGTGTTACCACTGCATGAAGAACGGCAACTACTATACCCGCACCCTGGTCCCTCACTGTTGTTGCTACCACCCAGCCCCCCATCCAGCGGGCCCGCCTTGCAGCCGGTGAGCACCGCCTCCTCCGGGGAGCAACGCACGAGAACGATGAGATCTGGTTTCTGCCACGGCTTCTTTTCCGTCTTGATTTCCTCGTCCATTTTATCTTTCCCCTTGTCCTTGTAAATGTTGCTTCCTCTTCGCGCCTGACTCATAATTCATCGTTAACCACTGTCCGGCAGCATCTCCACTGGCCGCCCACTACCCATCGCCATTAGGCGACAGCGACTTAATTCTCTCCCGCCCATCCTTCACCTGCCATCCCCGCTCATTTGCGCCCAGCCAGCCAACGTACCGTGCCTTCGCGTGCGCCACCTCGCATAGATACTCGACCGGCGTGTCCAGCGTACCATACTCCATCCACGATTTGGCCGGGCATTGTTCGCATAAGCCCTTCAGGAAACAGACCGCGCAACGCCGCAGGTAGTCCGGATTCGTGGCCCGCAGCTCGCGGAGATGGGTGAAAGAGTCAAGGGCCTCACGTAGGGCCGCACTCTTGTGGTCGCCCTCAGGGGCAGGCACAAGGCCAGCCCCTACCACATCTACCGTCAATTCCGGCGCGCGCATGCCCATACAAGGTTGGGCGCGCCCATACGCATCCACGCAGATGCCGTGCCCGGCGCCGCAACCGAACAGTTCGTCGCCGACCGGTCCCATGAATTTCGATGCGAACTCGGCCATCCCCCTGCGATAGCTTGCTTTGTCGCGTGCCAGCAACGCCAGCCCCTCTTGCGGCGAGAGACGCTGCGATTCGATCAGCGCATTCTTCTCCGTGTCATCGCGGCGCTGCCGAAGGTCGAAGAACATCGCATAGCGCGGGCGCTTGTACGTCCACATCCCCGGAATCGTGTGCGCCCACGCTTCGAATTCGTCTATCTCATGCTTGTTGGGCGGCAAAAGCGCAGACTTGACCGCGAAGGGTACGTCGCGTTCCAACAGCAAATTCACACCCCGCCAGAACTGCGCGAACGAGCCGGGCCGGCGCGTCACCGCCTCGTACGATTCGGCGTGCATTCCGTACACCGTGATCTCGATCTCCACCAGCGGTGGGATGCGAGCCAACAAATCGGCCAGGTGCGGCGTGATGAGACGGCCGTTGGTAAACAGCAGGACCTGGAGCCCCAAACGGCGCGCAAAAATGTACAGTTCCTCAAAATCGGCCCGCAACAACGGCTCGCCCCCGGTAAAGCGCACTTGCAGACAGCCCAGGTCGGCTGCTTGCTTCAAAATGTCCTTCACCTGCGCGGCTGTCATCTCGCGTGCCTGCGCTGCCGCATCGTTCGCCGGGCGATTGATGCAGCAGTGGAGGCAGTCGTTATTGCACCGCTCGGTCAGTTCGATGTCAAGTTCACCGAGCCGTGAGGCGATAGGTTTCGTTAGCTGCTTGACGCGCCGGACGAATTCGCTCACACAACCTCCGGCGAGGGTCGCACAACGGATGAGCGAGGAGGAACGCCCTCCGCCAGCTTGGCCAACTCTGCCACAATCGCACCGCTCTTGTCAAAGTCCATCGTGTAGCACGGTACTTCGTTGACCAGCCGCTCCAACACCTCCAGTTCCTTCTGCCACCACTCGGCCGTCACCATGGGCCTGATGAGCGTGGCAAGCAGACGATTCCAGATTCCCTTGCGGTCGGTCAGGGGAGTGATTGCATTGCGCGCGTCTTGATGCAAGAACAGAATGGCGCGCAGTGGCGCAGACGCAGAGGACACCTCGGGCACGTCGCCGTGGCTCCAGGTCCCGTGGACTCGCCAGCCCTCCTCCCACCGGCGCACGATGTTGCGGTCGTCGCAGAGGATTTCGACGCCAATGCCCGCGTCCTTCAACATCGTCGCCGTGGTGGACTTGCCCGCCTCCGAATGTCCGACGAAGAGCAAGCCCTGCCCGTTCAGAATCACTGCCGCCGAATGCATCAGCACCGCGTCGCGGTCGGCGAGCAAGGGCGCCAGCCAGATTTGGTCGGTAGGAAGGAGCGACAGTGGGTACCAGCAGTTGGCCCGAATGCGTTCCGCGTCGTGCGGCCGGCTGTAAATCGTCGCGTGCGTGTGACCGGCGTTGAACACGGCGACGCGATGCAATTCGGCGTCGCTCCCGTCCGGGGAGATGCCGAGATAGAACCATGTCCCGTTCTTGCGTGAGATCGCCCACGGCGCCTTGCGGTACAGTTCCTCGCCCAGGTCTTTGCCTTTCAGATCGGGCAGTTCGAAAAAGTGGCTCAACGTTACGTTGTCCTCGCCCGGACCCGCCACCGCGAAGGGCGCGAATTCCTTTTTGAATTTGACCTCGTTGAAATCCAAATGGCTTTCCACACGCACGGTAATGCCGGCGATCTGAAAATACCGGCGATGTTTATCCTGCCATTCCATTTTGAATTTCTGCCCCTCCTCGGCGACTGCGCAAAGATAGCGGATAGGCGCGGAATAACGCCGGCTCTCCAGATAACTATAAGCCGGGCACCAACAGCAGTCTGCGGACCGCTCGCACGCGCCGCAATTCGCACGGTACTCGTCGCCCCCGCGCACCTTATCCGCCAGCGACGGGATGAACTCCTCCCAGGCTTCGCGGAAAGCGCCGCGTCGCAGATCGTAACGTAGGGCGGGGTCCTTGATGAACGAGCAGAACGTCATCTTTCCGTATGCGTCAATATGAAAGTCGCGCCGGTTGGCGATGCACCTGGCAAACAACCGATCATCGGCGTTCGCGGTAATCGCGCCAGCGTCTTCGCACCATTCCTCGCCGGCGCGGATTTCCTGCATTCGTTCGATGTTCGTCAGATTAGGCTCGTCCAATGCGATTATGTCGCGCGGCGCCAGACGCTGCCCGGCGATTTCGCGATTTCTGCGCGCCGAGCCATCCGACGACAGAAACAGCCATGTCGCACCGATCCGGCAATGCGGCGAGAGCGACTTGGCCAATGCGACCATCCGGTCCCATTGATGCCAATTCGCGCGCATGGGAATCAATTGCACAGTGAACCCCGCGCCGGCTTCACGCAGGTACTCGAAGCCGCGCATCACCTCCTCAAAGCCGCCGGGATGGCGCGTCACAGCGTCGTACACCTCCGCCGTCGCCCCGTAAAGCGCGATCATTTTACTGCCCTTGCGCTTCAATAATTGTGCGATCTGGGGCGTAATCAGCGTACCGTTCGTATTAAGCGTATAACGGGTCGCCTTGCGCGTGACGTAATCAAAGATTTCGGCGAAATCAGAGCGCAGCATCGGCTCGCCGCCGGCAACGGTCCAGCCGTGGCAGCCCAGCGCGCGCGCCTCGTCCACGATGCGTCGGAGTTCGTCAAAAGAAAGCTCATCCTTCTCCTGTGGCGCATCAGGGGGCAGCCAGAGCCAGCAATGCCGGCAGTTGTTGTTGCAGCGGTAGGTGAGATCCAAACTCCCATCAAGGGGCAGCCGTGGAAGAGGCCTCATTGCGGTAGTCGAATACCCTCGCAAGTCAGGCTTCCGTGTCCAGTCGCTCCCCTCGGCCACATCCGAGGTTTGAACTGATCGCAACTGTGAATCTCGTCGGCTCAACTCTTTTTCCATCCTTGACACCCTAACGACTACCTTTAGCGGGGCTTAGTATGCATCCACATAGCCCAAAAGGCAAGCTCGATGCCGGACGAGGGGCGCACGCCATAGAAGTGCGGTCCTGCATGCTTTTGCCCCTTTGGCCCCGCGTCTTGTTGTACGCTTCCCCGCAGCCTGTTCTAGAGCATGCATGGGGCCAACCCCCGCCGACTTGCGCCGCTGCTGACTGAGCGGACATTTTGATAATGATTGCAGGCTCCTAGCGCCCAATCCGCACGTTGACGTGGATCAGCCGTCAAGGATATGCCTGCTCATCCGGGTGGGCGCAGACAGGGAAATGCCCCACAAGTGGTGGATTTTTCGCCGTTTTATTGGCTTCGATGGGGGCTTTTTGCCCCAATAAGGCAGTTCGTTTTGAGCGCCTGCAGAACCCGGTAGCGCTCCGCATCCTGCACCCGAAGACCGATAATGCTGCCGTTGTATCGAGGCGCCACACCAGCAGTGACAATTCAAAAGAACCAGTTGTGTCGCGCCGACTGGAAAGTACCAGAGGTTCTTGCCATGATCTGTCCGCGCGCCGAATACCGGGCAGGCTTTGGCTCCGGGGCATCCTTTTCAGAACTCATCGGGAACGAGATACCCAAAGTTCACCAACTCCTGCGCGAGGGTGATTTGCGTCTTGCTTCTGGGCGTCAGCGTCATGCCAGTTCTCTGTTCGACTGTGACACACGACACCAATGAACCCCAGCTTTTCCGGTCATAACGCTTCATCCTCGGTCCTGGAAACCCGAACTCCACGATCGCGCGTTCCTCCCTCCAAAGACCCGTCCGAAAGAAACCCCTCAACCGGCTGCCTGCCTCGACAAGCGGGGCCTTGTTGACCGTTGTGTAGAAACCCTGTGTCGCCTGCAGAAGCTGGCAGCTTGGAAACGACGGGTTGCTCTCCCCTGTTCCATCCACAAAGACCCCGTCGGGAGCGTCCTTCTCCTTGTCCATGAATGCCTTTACTACGTTGCCATCCGCGTATCGGAAAAGGTCGTTCCTTGCCTTTTTCTCCGCTTCACGCACGTCGAGAGGCTTCCCAAAAGGCGCACTCAGCAACGACGTGACGGCGTCTTTCACGTTCGACCGCGAAACGTCCGGGTCGCATTCTCTCCTGACTGCGGCGGCGCATGTCTCGGCGCTCCAGCCCCTTCCTCTGATGGCCTCGGCTATCACCCTGCGGAGCTGCCAGACGCTGTAGCGCGGTCCGCTCGGGGTTGGATAGGTGGCCACGCCTCCCCACGGCATCAGCGACACGAGGGGATGGAGGCCGCAGAAATCGGCAACAACGACCGGCACACCACACAGTGCCGCTTCCCGGGGCGCCATGCCGAAGTTCTCGTCCTCGTGCACGGATGGATAGACAAACACGTCAGCCGACCAGAGCATGTTTCGAAGACTTTCGCCCGCCAGCGCGTCGCACATTCGGGGCCTCGTCCCCTTTGGGCCTGCGAGGGATTCCCGCTGGAAGAATTGCGGGAAGGTGTAGTGCGAGGTCGAGGAAATCCGGATCGGGAACATTCGTCCAAAACCGCCGATGAGCGTTACTATCGCCCTGGCGACGGGCCTCATGTGAAGGGCGCGCACGACCTGGCAGATTCCCTTTGTCGCCAGCCACCGTCCGGCATACACGATGTGGATATCCTGCTCCGACAGGCCCAGAGCCGAGCGGACAGCGCGCCGTTCACCCGGGGTGGGCGGACAGAAGAGCGTTTGGTCCAGCTTCGGTGCGAAGACCGCCATGCTCGGAGCGGCCGCTCCCAGGTGCTTCTCGACTCTCGCCTTCTGATGGGCCGTGGTTACGAGATAGACCGTGTTCGCGCGATGCACGAGCACGTAGTGGTAGAGAGTGTCCGGGAGCAGGAAAGCCCCGAGGGAATAATCCAGCGTCCGTTTCGGGGTGGCGTACCACGAGGGTGAGTCCGTCATAAGATGAACCTGAGCGAGGACGGCATCCGGTTGTTGAAAGATGGAAACAAGCTCGGCGTGGCTCAGGCTCTCATCCACCGGAATCAGGTCCCCAAGCGAGCGGACACACTCAAAGAAATGCGCCTTCACCTGCCTCACTGACGTGGCGGAATCCAGAGAAACACCGCCGTCGGTCTCCCGAGCAGGGGGCAGATAGTCGAGATCGCTCTTGGATACGTAGAAACGCATCTCTTCCCCTTCCTCTCCTGGCGCTAGGCCTCAGCCCGCCTGCTGACGGCTTGCCTGTAGGAAAAACAAGCTGTATTTTTCGCTGCATCGCCCGGCACGATGCTTGATCTTGTTCCCGATACGCAACAAGCTCCCAATTCTAATACCACTTTTTACTACGGCATCAAAAGTCGGTTGGATGAATCGTCATTGTATCAGAATCGCCGGCCTCAACGGGCAGCGGACACAATCCGCTTTTCCATCTGGTCTGATGCGGAATTTCCGTTCTGATTTCCCGGCCGGCCAGTAATATGCATGTACTAGAATCGTCGGGCCATGCCAAGATCAGCAAAATGATAATTTCCGGCTAAGCGGCGAAGGAGTGGTATACTTGCGGAGCGGATGGGCCCGAGTCTGTGTACGCCGGATCGTGGAAGGTCTGATCCTCTGGCGGCGCGAGTAAAATTCAGGAGTCCGACATTGACCGGTTCGGACAGTGTGAAGAACGAACTATCTGCATTTGGTGATCAAGGCGTCGATCGTTAGCACTTATGGGATTGCAAAGTGTTCTCCTGTAAGTCACAGGGCAGAGCTTCACCTGGCTAACGAGCCGGGAGCGCCGGGCTTGACATCCCGGTGATAAGCAGTCGAGAGTGAAAACTTGAGCCTTTGCTAATCGGAAAGAAGGCTCCAATGCTCTAGCCGAAAGCTGCGGGCGGAGGGCTTCCGGGTCACTCTACAGGATGAGATGAAGAGCAGGAAACCCTCGTTTCGCCAGGAGCAGGCGGCCGATGAATTCAGGAACGGAAGGGGGCGGGCTGGGTGCGACCGGGTCGTGGTGTGCCATCTACACACGACATCAGCACGAGAAGGCGATCGCCCAGATTCTTTCCGCTAAGGGGATCGAGGTCTTTCTTCCCCTTTACAACGCAACCCGCCGATGGAAGGACCGGACCGTGCACCTCTCGCTTCCCTTGTTCCCCTGCTATCTATTCCTGCGGGGAATGAAAGAGCGGCGGCTCGAGGTGGTGACCACGCCGGGGATTGTTTCCATTTTGGGCATTGATGGTGAACCGGCGACCATTCCTGAATTTGAGATCGAGTCTGTTCGAAGGGCGATCGAATGGGGAAGTCGAGTCGAGCCTCACCCCTTTCTGCGATGTGGCGACAAGGTGCGCGTCATTTCCGGGCCTTTGCAGGGGCTGGAGGGGATTCTGGTTCGCAAGAAGAACTTGTACCGGCTGGTGCTTTCGGTGGAAATACTGGAGCGGTCAGCCGCCGTGGAAGTGGACGTTTCTGCGGTGGAGCGAGTGGGGAACCGCCCTCACACGTCGCCCTGGGTTCGGGAACTTTGGAATCAATAGGGGACGTGCGGGAGGGGCGTCTGGCGCGCCAGCAGGAAGCGGAATTCAGTGCTGCCACGGCGGCTGGCAGGATGCCTTGAAGGGAGTGATGAGCATGGGATGGAGAGGCAGACGATCATGGTGGCGCGTCAAATCGCTTGGGCGCGCCGGCGGCAGGGCGCCCGGCCGTTTCCATTTTACGGCGGCGGGGTTGCTGTTGATGGGCTTGACTAGTCTCTTTTGTGCTCACGGTGCTTCGTCCTTAGCCTCGGAAAAGGCAAACGGTCCCGACAATAAGGCCGACACGAAAGGCGGGGTCGATCCGGGACCATTGAAGGCAGAGGAGACGCTCATCTATCCTAACGATCTGTTATTCATTCAGGTGTTCGATGTGGAACAGATGACGCATGAATACCGGGTGAGTGCGACGGGAACCCTGGCCTTCCCGCTGCTCGCTGATCCCGTTCGGGCTGCGGGTTTGAGCCCCCAGCAATTGGCTGAAGTCATTTCGCAGAAGTGTATTGAAGCCGGGGTGCTCAGCCATCCTCAGATTGCCGTGACCCTTCGCGAGTCACGCATCCACTCGGTGGCCATCGCGGGGGCTGTCAAGAACCCGCAAATTTACCCTGTCTTTGGCCGCATCACGTTGATGGATATTCTGAGCCAAGCCGGGGGAGTGGCTGATGATGCGGGTTCCACGGTAACTATAACGCGCGGCGAAGTCTCCCACCGGGTGTTGGCCTCGGAGGCTGGAGGCGCCGTGGAAGCAGGGAAATCACCATCCATTGCGCCCACCGAGACCATCGATCTTCGGCGACTCCAGGAGACTGGTGACCCGGATTTGAACGTCAACATTTACCCGGGCGACCGCGTGACGGTGCAACGCGCCGGAGTGGTTTATGTTCTGGGGGCAGTAACCAGGTCCGGCGGCTTTTTGTTGACGAGCGCTCGGGGGGATATGACGGTCCTGAAGGCCGTGGCCATGGCTGAGAATCTTAAGTCCACCGCCAAGGGGAAGAAAGCAGTAATCCTTCGTCCCAACTCCTCGGCACCCGGCGGCCGGGAGATGATTCCCGTTAACCTTGACGCCATGCTTCGAGGCCGTAATCCTGATCGGGCTTTGCAAAACAACGATATTCTGTTTGTGCCTGACAGCACCGCTTTGAAGGCGCTTCACAAGTCAGCCGACGTTGCCGTGAATACCGCTGGATGGGCGCTTGTTTACAAGTGATCCCCTTTCTGGTCAAGCTGGCGATGGGTTACGTTTTGGTGCGAATGTTTTTATGATTTTGGCAAAGGCGGTTTTGCGACATGGCTGAACACGAAGAGTTAGCTCCTCCTGAACGCAGGTTCCCGGAACGGGTCAACCATCGGCTGGGTTCTGTTATCGAGGTGGGGCCGGAAAGCTCGGACACCTATTCCCATTTACGGGCTTACTGGCACATTCTGTTCAAGCGCCGGTGGACGGTATTGACGGTTACCTTTGTGGTAGCAACGCTGGCGGCGGTTATTTCCTTCAAAACCCGGCCGGTTTATGAGGCGACGGCTCGAGTGGAGGTCGAGGCCGAAACGCCAGAAGTCCAATCCCTCAACGATGTCTACCGGAGCATGTCTGGCGTCAATGATGATTCTTTCTTGCAAACCCAGGTGGATGTGCTCAAAAGCGAGAACTTAGCCTGGCGAACCCTTCAGCAGCTCGGCTTGGGGGATAAGCCGGGATTTGCTCAGGCGGACGGAGGCGCCGGGCGCCCGCCGGCGGATTCTGAGGCTGCGAGAGAGGGCAAGCTCATCAGCGCATTTCGAGCCCAACTGCGCGTGAATCAGATGAGAGATAGCCGCATGGTGGAAGTCACTTTTTCGAGCACCGACCCCCAGCTCGCTGCGCGAGCGGCGAACACGGTGGTCAATAACTACGCCGAGTACAGTTTTCATCAGAAATATGACGCCACCCGGCAAGCATCGGGATTCATGGAGCAGCAGCTCGATGAGTTGAAAGCCAAGGTGGAGAAGTCGCAGCAGGCCATGGTCGATTACGAGCGCCAGCATGCCATTGTGGATATCGGCGATAAGCAGGATGTAGTCGAGCAGAGGCTGGCGGGTTTGAGCCAAGACTTGACGACCGCTCAAAGCGAGCGCATGCAAAAGCAATCGCTTTACGAGCAGGTGAGCTCGAAAGATTCCCAGGCTGCCCTCATTGCGCAGAATGAGTTGTTGCAACGCTTGGAGGAAAAACTCGCCGACTTGAGAGGACAATACGTGGACGCTTTGGGTCAGTACGGCCCCAACTTTCCCAAGGTCCTAAGGCTGCGGGACCAGGTGAAGGAAGACCAGTCCGCGATCGAGCGCGAGCGTGACCGTGTGCTGGCGCGAATTCGCAATGACTACCAAGCCGCGCAAGCTCGGGAGAGGCTTTTGGCCGGCGCGGTAGCCCAAGAGAAGGTTGCAGTAGGCAACCTCAGTCAACTCTTGATTCAGCACAACCTCTTGAAACATGAATTTGAGACCAACCAGCAACTCTACGAGAGCCTGCTCAAGCACCTGAAAGACGCCACAGTGTCGGCGGGCTTGAGGGCGACCAACATCCATATAGTCGATCCGGCGTTAGTCCCCACGGCTCCGGTGCGGCCGAAAATAGTGAATAACATTGCGGTCGGTTTGTTGGTGGGGCTGGTTCTCGGGGTTACGTTCGCCTTCGTGAGGGAAAGCCTGGATAATTCCATGAAGAGCGCCGAGGACCTGGAACGGCTCATCCCCGCTCCGGCCCTGGCAGTCATCCTGAAATCGGGCCCGTCCTGGCGGAGGATCGGCCGGGGCAAGAGTCAGCCAAGCAAAGCCTCAGTGGAATTGGTAGTTTTGAAACGACCCCTGTCATCCCTGGCAGAGTCCTACCGGAGCCTGCGCACTGCTGTTCTTCTCTCCACTGCGCCGCGTCCTCCCCAGGCTTTGCTGGTGACCAGCGCTCAGCCGGGCGAGGGTAAGACTTGCACTGCGGTAAACTTAGCCTTAGGCCTTGCCCAGCGCGGAGTGCCAGTGCTAATCGTTGACGCCGACATGCGCAGGCCAGGGGTCTCGAGGGGGCTTGATATGCCTGAAAATGGTAAGGGTCTGAGCAGTGTTCTTTCCGGCGCCCACAGCCTTGACGAGGTCCTGAGGCAGTATGAGGCGGCGCCTAACCTCTGGGTGCTTCCTGCTGGCCCGCGGCCTCCCAACCCGGCGGACTTACTCGCTTCACCCACCATGGCAAAAGTCTTACAGGAGTTGCGCCAGCGCTTCGAGCACGTGGTGGTGGACTCTCCTCCTTTGCTGCTGGTGACTGATGCGACGATTGTCTCGACCCTTGTAGACGGAGTGGTGCTGGTGGTGGAAAGCGGAGTCACGACAAGCGGGGCGGTGGTCCGCGCTCACAAGATTCTCGAAAGCGCCGGGGGAAGAATCTTGGGCACGGTCCTGAATAAGTTGGATTTGAGCCACGACGGCTATTATGGGACCTACTATCGCTCTTCCCACTATTCCTACTATCTTGGTGATCACGCAAAGAGCGCCTATTATCATGATGAGGAGTCAACCGCGGAAACTACGCGAGATGGCTCCCTCAAGTCGTAATCAGGGCACTCTTTCGAAGACCACCCATCCAACTTTCCACCCCGGTCTTTTCCCGGTATGATGGCGACACGTTTGCCCAAACCTGGCTTTGCGGGTTGGGCAAGTGAAACGCTTTTTGGAGAGCACGAGGCGTGACAAGGGAACTCTTCTCCGCGGGGGCAGTTGACTTTTCATTGCGGTCGCGCGGGCGAGCCAGCGTGTTTTTGCTGGCCATAGGGCTGGCAGCGCTTTTCGTGGCGGGTGAGGCCATACGCGTTGGCATTGCCTCGTCGTTCGAAGATTCCGTCAATCTCCCCCAACTTCGCCGGGCCTTAACCCTTGATCCCGCCAACCCGAGACTTCACCATCGGCTCGGCCTGGTTTATTCCTATGCGCCGGGAGGTAACAATCCATCCGAGGCCCTCCAGCATCTTCGGCGGGCCGCGGAGTTGAATCCCCATAGGGCAATTTACTGGTTGAGCCTCGCCTCAGCTTGCGATTCCATTGGTGACACCGTTTGCGCCGATCGGGCCCTCGAACACGCGCTGCGCCTCAGTCCCATGACCCCGCGTCTCTACTGGATTGCTGCCAACCGCTACCTGCTTACGGATCGGGCGGAGGCGGCATTGCCTCAGTTCCGGCGCTTGCTGGAACTGAGTTCTGCATACAACTGGCCGGCGTTTCGGCTCTGTCTGGAGGCCGTGGGCGATCCCCTGATAGTCCTCGAAAAGGTCTTTCCCAACCGGGCAAATGCGGAGCTTAAACTTGACTACGTTAACTTTTTGATCGCCCAGGGGGATGCCGATATTGCCTACCGAGTTTGGGGTCAGACTGTGGCTGCCGCTTCCCCCTTTCCCTTGTCGTCGGCCGAACCTTACCTTCAACGTCTGCTCGAACTTGGCCGGTATAAGGAAGCGATCGTCGTCTGGCAGGACCTTGAGCGCCTGGGAATCGTAAAGAAGCCCGCGACCGGTGAACCGGACAGTCTCATTTTCAATGGTGATTTCGAGCGAGTCCCCCTGAACGTCGGATTTGATTGGCACACGCGAGGAGTGCCCTATCTTTCGCTTGCCTTCCCGGACTCCGGCGCTTACCGGGGGAGTCGCTGCTTGCGCCTGGACTTCACGGTGGGCCGGAATGATGAATCTGAAGCGGTCTATCAATTTGTGCCCGTCGTTCCTGATCAGGGTTATTCCTTGACGGCGTACGCCCGCTCGGACAGCATCACGTCTGATAGCGGCCCTCGCCTCCGCGTGCTCGACCCTGCCTGTCCCGCCTGCCTGGATGTATCGAGTGAAACGACTGTGGGGACAACTCCCTGGCACCCGGTGAGTCTGAAGTTCTCCACCGGAGCCCAGGCCCAAGTCGTACGGGTGTCGGTTTGGCGTCCGCGCAGCCGAGCTTTTCCCACTGAAATCACCGGAACTTTCTGGCTGGACGCGGTCTCGCTGGAACGTCTGGACCTCGAGAAGTCAGGAGTCAGGAGTCAAAAGTCAGAAGCAAGAATTGTAAAGGGTAAGGGAAAAGGGTGAAGGGTAAAGGGTAAAGCAAGAAGGGCGAGTCATGATGAAGGCAGGAACACAGCAGGAAGCCAGAAGCGAAGCCTACACTTTACACTTTACACCTTACGCTTTACACATCGCTCGCATCCTGCTCGTCGCTGCCTTGTTCGCCGCGCCTCTGGCTTTTGGCGCTGTGCAGGCATGGGCATGGGCGTCGCTGGCCGCTCTGTCGTGCGCCTTGCTCTTTTTGTGGAGCGTCGGGTGCGTCCGGCAGGGCGCGCTAAAAATTGTTGGGTCGCCGCTTTATTTGCCTGGCGTGCTGTTTCTTCTGCTGGGGACGATTCAGTTGTTCGCCCATCTCACGCTGGATCCCATCGCCACCCGAGAATCACTCCTGAAGCTGGTCACCGATCTGGTTTTCTTCTTCCTGGCGGGCCAGCTTTTGGCGAGCGGCTCTCCGAGAATACTGCGGGCTTTTGGGCTCGCGGTGGTGGTCTACGCTTTTTCGCTGGCCCTGTTTGCTATTCTCCAGTTCTTCTCCAGTAACGGATTGATTTTCTGGACCGTGGCGGCTCCGGGGGCTGGGATCTTCGGCCCCTATGTCAATCGCAACCATTATGCGGGGTTGATGGAGATGTTGATTCCGCTTGCCGCGGGCTACGTTCTTTCCCGGCCGCGAAACCATCCCCTGCGAAGCTTGCTCGGGTTCGCCCTGTTGGTCCCGATCGCTTCCCTGCTGCTTACCGGCTCGCGCGGAGGATTCATCTCCCTGTTGGCGGAGGTTCTGATTCTGGGCGCGATTTTTGTTTGGCGCGCCCCGGTGGCCGGCCGGCGGCGCTTGGCTGCCGTGGGCGGACTGGGGTTAACGGCGGCGGCGTTGCTCTTTTTCTGGATGGACCCTGGCGAGATCTCGCAGCGATTGGAAACGGTCGCGTCCATCACGCATTCACCTGACGTTACGATGGGCGGGCGATTGGTCGCGGCACGGGACTCGCTTCGAATCTTCCGGGACCATCCTTCTCTGGGAACCGGTCTCGGCAGTTTTGAGCTGGCCTTTCCGCAGTACCAGAGCGTTCCCACCGACTCCACTTGGCAGCACGCCCACAATGACTATGCCGAGGTTTTGGCCGATACCGGTTTGGCCGGTGGGCTGCTCGTGGCGGTGGGGCTGGTGATGTTCTTCGGCATGGCGTTCAGGAAGCTGGGGCAGCGCCTGCGAGACGACACCGGCTGGATTCAATTAGGCGCGGCTATCGGTTGCTGCGGCCTGCTCGTTCATAGCTTCGTGGATTTTAACTTCCATGTCCCCGCCAATGCCGCCTGGTTTGCAGCCTGTGTCGCCATCGCAACTGTTAACGTGCCACATCTCCCACCGCAGAGGGCCACAGGAGCCGTGAGAGCTGAAAGCAGAAATTAGAAACTGGGAACTGGGAACTGGGAACTGAAAGCCTTGTTTTCTAGTTTCTTTCCCACTGCCTCGGCGCCTCGGTGTTAAAGAAGAAGAACCCAGGATTACACATGTGGCCCAACTTGGAGGCCGGTCCCGAATCGTTTCGGGGCCTCCTTTCCTGATCTGCCGGGCTCTGTGCTTTGGGCGTGGTAGTCCTCGCAGTAGGCAGCACTCAATGCCATTGGCGCGGAGGATTGCATCCTCATGGATATTGCGGTCATCGGAGCCGGCTATGTGGGGCTTATCACCGGAGCGGGCTTGGCTGAAATTGGCCACCGGGTTATCTGTGTCGACGACGACACCCGGAAGATCGAAGTTCTAAACTCGGGCGGGATGCCCTTCTATGAGCCGGGCCTGGGAGACTTGGTCAAGCGAAACCAGCAGGCGAAGCGGCTCGAGTTCATTTCTCAAGTTGAATACGCCGTGGACAAGTGCCAGGTCATCTTTATCTGCGTCGGGACTCCGCCCCTCGAGAATGGCGAAGCGGACCTTTCCTCCCTGGTGATGGTGGCGCGAAGAATTTCCGCACATGCCCGTGGCTACCATCTGGTGATTGAAAAGAGCACTGTCCCCGTGCAGACCGGCCGCCGGCTTCAGAAGCACTTCGGCATATACGGAAACAACTCGCTGCTCCAGTGGGACGTGGCCTCCAACCCTGAGTTCTTGCGTGAAGGATCGGGCCTCGAGGATTTTTTTCATCCCGACCGTATCGTTGTGGGGGTTGACTCGGAAAGAGCGGCTGGACTCCTCAAGGAGATTTATCAGCCAGTGCTCGCGCAAAGCTTTGCCTGTCCCGTTCACGAAAATTGTGAAAACCGCCCGCGTGTGCCTTTCGTGGTCACAGACATCAACAGCGCCGAGCTGATCAAACATGCTTCGAATTCCTTCCTGGCCATGAAGATTTCCTTCATTAACATGGTCGCCGACCTCTGCGAAGCCGTGGGAGCGGACGTTGATAAGGTGGCCGAGGCAGTGGGCATGGATAGAAGGATCGGCGGCAGCTTCCTCCGGCCGGGCGTGGGATTTGGTGGTTCCTGCTTTCCCAAGGACCTTCAAGCTTTCGTCCGGGCAGGCCGGAATGCCGGTTGTGACTTCGCCCTGCTGCGCGAAGTGGAACGAATCAACCAGGGCCGCATCGATTTGTTCGTCAAGAAAATCAAAGATGAGGTTAGGGTGTTGCGCGGAAAACGGATCGGAGTTTGGGGACTCGCCTTCAAACCCCGCACTGACGATGTTCGATCTTCCCCCTCGCTGGCGGTAATCCGCAGGTTGCTCGCGGAAGGCGCGCTGGTGCGGGCTTACGATCCACAAGCCATGGAAAAGGCTAAAGCAGAGGTCCCCGAGATTGAGTGTTGTAGCGACGCGTACGCGGCGGCCGAAGGCGCGGGAGCCCTCTTGGCTCTGACCGAGTGGGAGGAATTCCTGCGCCTTGATTTGACGAGGGTTCGCCAAATTATGGCGCGGCCACTAGTTCTCGACGGCCGCAACATGTTTTCCCGCGCCACGATGGCCGGACATGGTTTTGAATACGTGGACATCGGCAGCGCCCCGCCGGCTCGTAAGCATCTCGCCGAGGCGAGGAACGTTCGAGCGGAGAGCGAGTGACTTTTATGAGGGTTGTCATCACAGGTGGGGCGGGTTTCCTGGGAAGTCATCTTTGCGAGCGATTGCTTGCCGCGGGGCACCAGGTTTGCTGCGTGGATAGCTATATTACCGGACGCTTGGAGAACATTGCTGGGTTTGAAAACCATCCTGGATTCAAGTTTTTCCGCCACGATGTCACCAAGCCGATCGAAGTGGAAGGGGCCGTCGATGCGGTGATGCACTTTGCTTCTCCCGCCAGCCCCATTGATTACCTCCGCCTGCCCATCCAGACATTAAAGGTGGGATCGCTCGGGACTCACAACGCTCTGGGACTTGCCAAATCCCGCGGCGCCCGGTTCCTGCTGGCCAGTTCCTCAGAAGTTTACGGCGACCCGGAAGTGAGCCCCCAAGCGGAGGATTACTGGGGACGAGTAAACCCGGTGGGGCCTCGCGGAGTCTACGACGAAGCGAAGCGCTTCGCGGAGGCCTTAACCCTGGCGTATCATCGCACCCACAGCCTGGATACGCGCATCGCTCGTATCTTTAATACCTACGGCCCTCGCATGCGGCCTTGCGACGGCCGCGTCATCTCCAATTTCATCGTCCAGGCTTTGCAGGGTGCGGACCTCACCATCTACGGAGACGGGGCTCAGACCCGCAGCTTTTGCTACGTCTCGGACCTCGTGGAAGGAGTTTTCCGCTTGCTCTTTCACAACGCCGCAAAAGAAGAAACCTCGCCGGCAACCCCCGAGGCCATTGAACAGCCCGTCAACCTTGGAAACCCCATCGAAATTAGCATCGTTGAGACCGCCGCGCTGATCATCCGGCTCACGGAGAGTTCGAGCCGAATGGCTTACTACCCGCTACCCAAGGATGACCCTAAATGCCGCCGGCCGGATATCTCGCGCGCTCGCGGCCTTTTGAACTGGGAACCGCGGGTCGGCCTGGAACAAGGCCTGCGCCGCGCCATTGACTACTTTCGTAACTTGTAATCACAGGCTTGTTTGCTATCGTGCGGGACAGCAACCACCGTCTGTTCGATTAGCGTGCGAAGTTCTCGAGTGTGGATTTTAACTTCCATGTCCCCGCCAATGCCGCCTGCTTTGCGGTTTGTGGCGCCATCGCAACTTGCAACCTGCCGCATCTCCCACCACAGAGGGCCACAGGAGCAGAGAAAGCAGAAATTAGAAACTCGAAGCCTTGTTTTCCAGTTTCTTCCTCACTTCCCCGGCGCCTCGATGGTGAAGGGGAACCACAGAGACACAGAGGCGCGGAAGAACTCGATCCAGGTCCACCGCGCGGACGCTGCAGAACAAGAAAGCTCTAGTACTTACCTAGGAACTCCCCGATCAGTGTTTCGGCCAGGTCATCCGGCTCGGAGGGTTTATCGCCTACGCCGATCAGGCAGTATTCGCCGGTGCGGTACTCAAGGTCCACGTGAAAGGGTACAAGTCTTCCCAGAACTTCAATGTTAATTTGGTATCCGGCGTCTTGGTAACTTCCCTTGACGCATCCCTCGATGTCCTTTCTGCGCAGAGCGAAAGTATTAGCGTCAGCGGATTCCCAGATGAGAATTTCCTCTCCGACGGCAGCGTTAAACATCTGGGCCTTGGACTTGAAGGCGCCTTTGACCTCCGTCCACAATTTAGAGGCAGATGCCTTCCTGGCTTTCTGCTCTTCCTGGGTCTGGGCGTCTTCTTTGGCCTTTCGCGCCCTTCCAACCTTGAACTCCTGGGCCATTCCCTCAGCCCATTCCGATCTTGTCATCGAAATCCTCCGTTCGGAAATGTGTGCCGCTGGCGTTATGCCAACGAATTGCGGGTCCATCCTCAGGTTCGATCTCCTCAAAGTCAGACCGCATAATGACACTTATACCAGAAATGCGTCTCGTTGACCACTATGCCACTTACCGCATCTATAACCCAGAGGACCAGAAGGGTGGTGGGCGAGTGGCTGTGCCGGGAGGTGTCGGCCGAGGCGTTCATGCAAGAGGCACGGCGCCACAACGTTGACGAGCCTCTAAACGTCGCTGTCGGCAAGGGTCCCTCGATCGCTGAGGTGGAAGCCGTCATCCAGCAGAAAACCGGCTACAAAGGGAAATTTGTTCACCACACGGACAAACCCGGCCGCGCGATCTGGTTCCAGACGACGACCAGCTATGACGGCACGAACCTTGATCTTGTTGCCTCCGACGCGGGCCTCACAGGGACCTTGAGGGCTTAGTGAGAAGAACAGGTGTCAGGTTTCACGTGTCAGGTTTCGAGTTAATGCTGTCAGGACTGGTGCTGTTACTTGCAACTTGCACCTGGCGCCCGGAACCTGCTCTTCCCCAGCAGCCCCATCCCCAGCAAGGCCAGCCGCTCCATGCGGGTAACGGCAAGTACGTGAACGGCCTCGCCCCGGACTACCGGCCCACCGCCGGCAAAGGGTTGGCCTTGAACCTCTCTGCTGGGACCGCCTTGTGCGGCAATCCGCCTGCGCCCGTGGCCTATACGGGTGGCACATTGACCATGGCCGCGAGTTCCACAAACTACGTCTACCTCGATCCCGCGGGCCCCTGCGTGCCGGCATCCAACACTTCAGGCTTCAACTTCGGGCAGATTCCAATCGCGGTTGTGGTAACGAACGGTTGGACAATTACGTCGATCAACGATGTTCGGAGTTCTTTCTCACCACCATTCACCCTAGATTCGACCGGGCGGTCAATTTTCAAAGGGCTGAACGGGTCCTATTTTGCCGACCAGTTCGGGAACAAGAGCACCACAGGAATTGCGTCGGCGATTTCTGCCTGTGGCACCCAAACTCCCTGTCGGGTTGTCGTGCCCGGCTCTTATCCGACGACGGAATCCGTGCCGGGGAGTCTTCAAAACGGTTTTCTGCCTGTTCCAGGAACAACAAGCCCAAACGTTCAGGTGCAGGATTTTCGTTACGGCGATTGGCAGACGGGGATCAACCAGACGGGAAAGGGTGCTAATAATGGTTCGTGGCATCTTTGGACCGAAGATGTGTACAAATCCTACACCGGTAGCTCCGCGTCCAACACAATTTTCAGTCCCGTGATGAACTGGCTGGATGGCGGGGAAAACCTTAGCGGCGCGGGTTATTACGCCAAGCACGGGGCTTTCCCTATCTGGTCCGTTCTCAACAAGTACACCCCGGGAGACGGCGGAAATAGATTTGTTACTAATTGCTTCTCCATAGGCGATTGTTTCCCCGGCTTCTTCATTGACAACTTCTACGGCGGGCAGGGTACAGGAGGCGAGGAGGGGGCGGAGGGCGTCAACATTTGGGTCATGCAAGGCGATACTGCCTACCAGGGGAAAATCCTCTCTGGGGGCTCGACGGGTGCTACCAGCTTGACTCTTAGCCCGACAGTGGGAGCAAGGACGCAAGGCGCATGGCGCTACCTTTTAGAAACCGAAGTTGGAAAGACTATTTCGGCGGGCACGATTAGCGCGATATCCTGCTACCCAGGTTCTGCGCCGTGCGTTTTCGCTGGTAACGAAACAAGCTGGCCGGTCTCGGCAGTCATCACCACTAGCACCAAAGCGGTCCCGGCGCCGGGAGTCCGTACCGTCAGCCTAGCGAGCACTAGCGGCATAACAACATCGACGGTGTTGGTATTCACCGACGCAGGTGCCCGTGAGACGATCACCCCGACTGCCGTCGTATCAGGCAGCATCACCGCGAACTTCACTGCTCCGCACGCGAGCGGAGCCACTGTCTGCTCTGGGGGGCTTAGCGGGTACTTCGTGGAATTGACCGCAGATACCGTGTCTGCGACCACCACCGGGGGCACAGCGATTCGACAGGCGTTCCCAGTGCTCTGTTCGAGCAGTGCCACGTCTATGACCGTCTACGTCGACGGGCAGGGTACTTACCAAGGTCTGACATCCGGCAGCTCTACTGCGTGGAGCAACACAACTGGCCGCAATAGATATGTGCTGTATCCAGGGGCGCAGGTGCTATCGGTTTACGCAAATGGAGCCGTCCGTGACAATTTCACCCTCATGCCCAATAATGTGGCATGGGCAAACAGCGATACCGTCGAATTAGCTCTGCATCCTGCAGGCCACGCGTCCGGGGGGAGTTGGAATGTACGGACCTGGTGGCCAGACGCGAATGCCTATGGTGCTTACATAGCGTTTAGTGGGGTCCCGGGTTTCGGTACTACGGCGTTTTCAATAAACAATTTTGGACCCACTACACTGTACCAAGGGGGAGGTGGGAATCTTGCCCCCCCAAATTCTGTTATCACGGTTGGCGGGGCCTGGAACGAACTGATGGAAGCCCATGGTTATGGGCCAAGAATATACGGAATCACCTTCGACAATCAGGGATGGGGAATGCCGGGGGAAATATATCCAATTTATGTGCGTCCGGGACTAGGCGGGGCAGATGTCTTCTCATATAAATCATCCTCCAAAGCTTGGACGCTTACCGCCGGTTCCGACAGCGTCAGATATATGTTCTGGCCTACCTACATGTCCGTGCCTGGTCATTTCGGAAGCTCCTCCTCCGATGCGGCGGGCTCTGTCGCGATCCACAGCAACACCTGGGCGACAGTCAACTTCGTGAAGAGGTACAACAGCGCGCCAAAGTGCGTGGTTACCCCGACGAGCGACCCCGCTTCGGTCGGGGCCTATTGGGTTACGAGCACAGCAACCAGTTTCACCGTCAACCTACACGCCTCGGGCACTATCACGTTCAACTACATATGCGTGGGCAACCCGAACTAGGAAGAAGAGGGAATCTACCCCCAGGTACGGGCAGAACTGAGCCATGAGAATAAGAACGATCGGGTATGTTTCGAAGACCGGGGATGAAATCGCAGCCACGGTTGAGAAAAATCGCCTCGAGGACTTGCTGCACCTGGAAGGCGAATACCTCATTGTCATCGAGGGCGAAAACCGGACAGTTATCATAACTTCATATTATGGTGTCTGTCAATACTTCTATGCTCATATCGGGTCAAACTTCTATCATGGGGAAACAGTTTTCGAGGTCCTTCAGAAGTCGGGCTTGAAATGGAAATACAACTTCTCCGCCTTGGCGGATTTGGCTTGCCTCCAGCATGTCGTTGAGGACGACACGCTGCACCCTGACATCCGGCGGATGCCCCCGGCCACAATTCTCATCCACTCTAATGGAACCCTTACGCGCAAGTCTCTCTCCTGGTCCGAAATTCATACCCGGGGAAAATCAACCCCCGAAGAAGCTTTGGAGATGTTTAACACGAGTTGCCGGCGCTGGCTTGGCGATGTGAATGTGTTATCGATGTCAGGTGGGTACGACTCCAGGGTCATATTGAGCGCGCTGCTTCGTCTGGGGGTTAAACCCCTGTTGCTCTCCATGGGCTTTGAGGACACGACGGATGTGGTCATCTCCAGGAAGATTGCGCAGTTTTTTGGCCTGTCCCTGGAAACAGTTTCTGTAGACCTGGACGATTACTTCGCAAGTGGTTTGGAAATCGCCAAGCTTACAGGTGGAACAAAGACCGCCGAGAACTGGCACACCTACATCTATCCCCGCAAGTCGCATTTTCCCCTCGGCTGCAATTTCTTTGTGGGGTCAAATGGTGAGTTCGCCCGTTCGGTCCACACGGACTACGGCGCCGTGGCCAGCCTCGCCAATCTGTTCCCATCCCTCGCAGTTCCCTGGTTGTGGAAAGTTAAGCTCAAAACCATTGTCCATAGAGAGCAGCGCCTGTTTCGAGATACTGAGCTGGCGGGCATGTGCGAAGGGCTCAGAAACGAACTAGCTCCTTCAGGCTATCAAAGACGCGCCGCGAAGCTGACCGGGCTTTGCCACGACACCTTCCTGGAAGGTTTTGACAGGTTCTTCATCGAGCAGACAGTCCGTACGTTCATATCCAATGGACTGAAATTGTACTCAGGCCGCTTTAGTTGGCGCACGCCGTTTATTGACCGGGATTGGGTGGAAAGCGTAATGAATCTGCCGCAGAAGTTCAAATTCGACAGCAGGTGGCACTGTTTCGCGATAGCGCAGAACGAGCCGAGGTTGCTGGATTTCCCCTTTGAAAAGGACATGCGGAAGCGCGTGCACTACGCGCGGTACCCCGAGTGGTCTGCGCATAAGCGGACGGTTGACTTCATCTACTCGAATGCCGGCCTCCTTGAGGATCTGCTTGCTCCCAACGTGGTTCGAGCAATTGTGGAAGAACATTTGAGGCTCAGAAGTCGAACCCGGACTCTATCATTCCTAATCAGTCAGATTTTTTGGCGACTGGCAGTCAATTCTCTTAGCTGCCTTCCGGCGCGGAATTGAGGTCTGAAGGCGGTTATTAATACGGGCGGCCGGCCCGTCCTCCGCCCAACTCAGTGCTCAAGGACCGTGTTTAAGCTCCGGGGACCAGCGTGTGCTCCCGTGATGGACCTGTCGTCAAAGACTAAGGAACCGATAGCGCACTACTTGGAGAGCCGCAGCGGGTGGGTCAAGAGGCTGGTGTACTACCTGCTCAGGCCCCTCTTACACCAATGCACCCGTCGTCACTTAAGCCGCGAAATGCTATCATTACCAAGGCTGCGCTGGGTTTTTCCAGAACGGGGGTTCCCGGTTGAGACGCGACGCCGTTGGCCTGCCAAGTATATGTCCCTGAAACGAAGGCTTGTCTTAGTCCTGGGGACTGGCTCAGGGTGGGACACACTAACGTGGGTCTCTCATCGGCCCGGACGGATCGTCGCAGTAGAGAAGTACCTCTTCAGAAAACACTGGCAGGCCGTTTCAGCGTATGCTCGAAGTCTGGGTTGGGTAATCCCTGACTTCCTTCAGGCTGATCTCGGGTGTTTGCCGTTTCGGTCGCAATCCGTCAACGTTGTCCTGAGTGATGCCGTTTTTGAACACTGCCAAGACATGCCTGCAGTCGCTCGGGAAATTTCGCGTGTCCTGAGGCCTGGCGGCATTGCCTACGCGACCTACGGCCCCATGTGGTACTGCTTTGGAGGCGATCATTTCTCAGGCAGGGGTGGCTTGGAACACGGCTATAACCATATTTGCCTGAGCGAGCGGGACTACGACGCGTACAAAGAGACACACAAAACGATCCAGGAAGACGCGCAGGACGGGCTCCGATATAGCGAGTTAGGTCTTTTCAGCAAGCATACTACGCGAGATTACCTGGAAATATACCGGGGCGCTGGTCTTGAGGTCGTCGATTTGATCTTGGAGGTCTCTCACAAAGCTGTTGAATTTCGACGGAGGTGGCCAGAACGCTTTGCCTTGCTCCTTGAGGCGTATCCCGAGTTGACGGCCGATGACTTGCTCGTGAGCGCGAACTTTGTAATACTACGTAAGTAATCAAAGGCCCGCCGCTGTTTGGCCTTTTCATCCTCTCCGTGTCGCTGGGTCTACATGCATCACTCTTGCTGGTGTTAAAGGCGCCACTCATCGGATAGAGTCGCTCTTGTGACTCTTGTGGTTGCCACTCGCTCATGAGACAACTTCTGCAGAGATCGCTCAAGCAAACGGGCATGGGGAATCTGCGTGGGCGAGGTTATGGGTCAACGCTCAAGGGGCAGGTCGCTCTTCTCTTGCTGAACGTCTTCACAGGTGTGACGTCTGCGCGCATCTTGGGGCCGGATGGGCGAGGACAGCTCCAGGCACTGATGCTTTGGCCATCCGTTCTGATGATGCTTGGCACGATGGGCATCAACCAAGCCATAGTTTTTCACGTCGGGAGACGGCAGTTCAAAATCTCGGAACTTTGGACAGGAACTCTTGTCATTGCCCTAGTGCAGTGTGCCTTTATCATCCCGGCTGGGATCATTCTACTTCCAGTCGTTCTGCGAAACTATCCGGCCGTTGTTCGGGAGTACGCATTCATTTTCCTGATGTTTACCCCCGTAATGTTCTTCAGCGGATACCCGGTCGAACTTTTTGCAAGGCAAACTCGACCTCGCCTCCTTTAACCTGGTGCGGATTACCGGCCCTATCATCTATGCGCTCGGCTTGGCCGCGCTTGCCTGCCTACGAAGAGGCAATCTGGGAGAGGTGCTCGCCTTCCTTTTATTGGGTCCAGTGGTGGGCGGAGGCGTCGCATATGCCTTGCTGTTGAACAAAGAGAAGCTGCGCCTTGCTTGGAACGCTCTGGCTGCTCTGAGCCTTTTCAAGTACGGTTTTAAGACCCAGTTTGAGGCGGTAAACAGCTACGCGAACCAGCGCATGGATCAGTTGTTGCTATCACTTTTTGTTGCTCCCCGTGAATTAGGCCTCTACGTCGTAGCTGTCACGCTCGCCTCGGCTGTAGGATTTTTCCCCCAAGCCATGGGGATTGTAACCTTGGCAACCGGGTCCAACTTGCCGCCCAATGAGGCGAGGCAGGCGATTTCGCTCTCGTTCAGGCTGTCACTGGCATGGCTCTTGGTTCTCTGCGCGGGGCTGTTCGTAGTAGCGCCGCAGCTCATTGTGTTTTTTTTCGGCGCCAAGTTCACCGGTTCGGTCCTTGCTTGCAGGATCCTTCTCCCTGGAACAGCGTTTTTGGGACTGAGGCAGGTTTTGTACGAGGGGGCGCGGGCGCTGGGAAAACCTGCAATCCCCTCCTACGCAGAGGGATTCGGCACACTCGTGACGATCTCAGCTTTGTACCTCCTGCTGCCGCGATATGGCTTTGTCGGCGCTGCCATTGCATCGACCCTCGCCTACGGCGCCAGCTTTGTTTTTATTCTGATGCTTTGCGAATTCCGCCTGCAGATCGGACTGCGCCAGCTTTTCGGGATCTCGCGCCTGCCTCTACTGGGTTGAGGCGTTTGATATGTGCGTCCTGGTAAGAGCGGCATCGTGAATTGTATGAATCATCCTAAGGATTCCCGGGTGCATAACGCCCTGCTCCTCCCGCCGCAAGCCTGTCGCCCGTCCGCTATGTCTCGACCTTGTCCCGGTGCTCGTTGCCTCCCCTCCGGCGATTCGCCAGCGTTGCGCTGGGTGCGGAGGGGTCGCGACGATGCGGTACTGGAGCGCTAAATCTATGAGAGTTTGCATCGGCAGCGCCCCGCCGCTTCACGCTTTCGACCTAGCCCGCCAGATGGTTCGTCTGGGACACCTTGCACGCCTCTACACTGCTTATCCGCGTTGGAGGGTTGATGGTTTGCCACGGGAAAAGGTCAGTACGTTCCCTTGGCTGATAGCCCCTTCTGCTGCCTTTGCTCGCGTCTGCCGTACTCGTGTGCCAAAGCAAGTCCAATGGATGGTCACCGATACATTCGGGAGTTGGGTGGCGCGCCGGTTAGAACCATGCGATGTCTTTCATTCCCTTTCCAGTTATGGCCTTCGGGCCCACCAGGTTGCAAGGGAGCGTTACGGCGCTCTCACGGTGTGCGATCGTGGTTCGTCTCATATCCTTTATCAGGACGAAATCATGGCGGAAGAGCACTCGCTGTGGAAAGTGCCATACCGACAGATTGACGCGCGTGTTGTCGAGCGGGAACTCCAGGAATATCAAGAATGTGACCTCATTGCTGTCCCTTCCGACTTCGTCTACCGGACCTTCATCGAGAAGGGTGTGGCAAAAGAAAAGTTGCGGTTGGTCCCCTACGGGGTGGATTTGAGTCTTTTCCGGCCGGTCCCCAAGCGCGACAAGACATTCCGAGTGATCTCCGTGGGCCACTTGTGCTTGCGGAAAGGGATACCCTACCTAGTAAGAGCGGCATCGTGAATTGTATGAATCATCCTAAGGATTCCCGGGTGCATAACGCCCTGCTCCTCCCGCCGCAAGCCTGTCGCCCGTCCGCTATGTCTCGACCTTGTCCCGGTGCTCGTTGCCTCCCCTCCGGCGATTCGCCAGCGTTGCGCTGGGTGCGGAGGGGTCGCGACGATGCGGTACTGGAGCGCTAAATCTATGAGAGTTTGCATCGGCAGCGCCCCGCCGCTTCACGCTTTCGACCTAGCCCGCCAGATGGTTCGTCTGGGACACCTTGCACGCCTCTACACTGCTTATCCGCGTTGGAGGGTTGATGGTTTGCCACGGGAAAAGGTCAGTACGTTCCCTTGGCTGATAGCCCCTTCTGCTGCCTTTGCTCGCGTCTGCCGTACTCGTGTGCCAAAGCAAGTCCAATGGATGGTCACCGATACATTCGGGAGTTGGGTGGCGCGCCGGTTAGAACCATGCGATGTCTTTCATTCCCTTTCCAGTTATGGCCTTCGGGCCCACCAGGTTGCAAGGGAGCGTTACGGCGCTCTCACGGTGTGCGATCGTGGTTCGTCTCATATCCTTTATCAGGACGAAATCATGGCGGAAGAGCACTCGCTGTGGAAAGTGCCATACCGACAGATTGACGCGCGTGTTGTCGAGCGGGAACTCCAGGAATATCAAGAATGTGACCTCATTGCTGTCCCTTCCGACTTCGTCTACCGGACCTTCATCGAGAAGGGTGTGGCAAAAGAAAAGTTGCGGTTGGTCCCCTACGGGGTGGATTTGAGTCTTTTCCGGCCGGTCCCCAAGCGCGACAAGACATTCCGAGTGATCTCCGTGGGCCACTTGTGCTTGCGGAAAGGGATACCCTACCTATTGCAAGCGGTGGAGCCTTTGCGCTCGCCTGATTTTGAGCTGTGGGTGATCGGTCACCTCGACCCTGAGATCAAACCGTTTCTGGAAAAGTGCAAGGGCCCGTTTCGCTACTTGGGCGCCATCCCGCAGGCCGAGCTTTTCTCTTACTACAGCCAGGGCTCTGTCTTCGTAATGGCCTCAATCGAGGAGGGCCTGGCGCTTGTGCAGGCGCAAGCTATGGCTTGCGGTTTGCCCATTATCGCCACGACTAACACCGGCGCGGCGAATGTTCTCACCGACGGCAGGGAGGGCTTTATCGTTCCCATCCGCGACGCTGGGGCCATTCGGGAGAAAATCGTCTATCTGTATGAGCACCCAGATTCCCGAGACGCCATGGCCCGGGCGGCGCGCGAGCGCGTGCAGCATCTCGGCGGCTGGAACGACTACGGAAATCGCATGCTCTCTGTATACCGGGACGCCCTTTCCTGCCATCTGGGGCGACGTAGTGTGGGATGCGGCCGATGAACAACCTCCTCGTCAGGGCCATTGGGCGAGGAGCCACGGTCCTGCATGGCGATCCGTGTGTATTTGGCCGTTGGAGATGCAGGATATTTCAGCTTCTTGATCCGGCGCTGACGAAGCTAATCAACTACCCTTATTTGTGTATAGCGATCGTGGGGGTTAAGCACGGGGCTGGGCACGCCCGTCTAGAAGACTTGGCCGAAGGCGAAAGGGGCATCCCTTGCAGCAAGTCCATTCCAACGCCAGATAGCGTGCTTAAACCATGAAGGTCCTCGTCGTCGGTCCACAGTTCGCTGATTCCTTCGCGGATAACGTGGTGGCTACACTTCAAGCCATGGGGCACTCGGTTATCTGCGGGGCTGGACTGAGGTTCCGTCACCACGGCAACAGGTACCTCAATGCGTTTTGGAGAGAGCTTGACGCAGGATTCCTGGCGTTGGAGCTGTCCTATTTCGAGGGGCTCCTGCGTCAGGCCAGGGAGTTCCAGCCGGAGCTTGTCCTCGTGACTCATGGCAGGGTGCCCCCGCAAGTGGTTGCCAAACTCAAGCAAACGTGTTCCGGCAAAGTGGTGTGTTGGTTCACCGACCAGGTGATGGGCTTATACCGGCATTATCTGCCTGCGGCGCCTTACGATGCGGTCTTCCTCAAGGAGCCGTTTCTGGTGCGGGCGTTTAGAGAAAAGCTGGGTACGAACGCACACTACTTGCCGGAGTGCTGCAACCCCTTGTGGCACAAACGGATGTGTTTAACGGAGGAGGCTAGGGCAAGGTACGGTTGCGACCTTGCCGCCCTCGGCACGCTGCATTACTGGAGGGCTGCCGTGTTGAAACCCTTTGCCGATTACGACCTGAAAATCTGGGGAGCAGATGCTCCTTCGTATATCGATTCGCCCCTCCGTAAAAAGTACACAAACCATTACGTCGCAGGCGAGGAGGCATCAAAGGCGCTACAAGCGGCGAAGGTTGTGATTAACACGGTTGGCTACTGGGAGATTGAAGGCGTCAATTGTACGCTCTTCGTGGCGGCGGGCTGCGGCGCCTTTCAAATCGTGGAGTGGAAGCCCGACCTGCCTCAACTCTTCGAGCCGGGGCGCGAGATCGTAACCTATCGGACGGGCCAGGAACTGAAAGAAAAGGTCGATTATTATCTCGCGCGCCCTGAGGAACGGGCGGAGATTTCCGACGGCGCTCACGCTCGTGCTCAGCGGGAGCATACCTATGAACTCAGGCTAAAAAGGATGCTAGACGTTCTGGGATTTACAACTGCCACCTACGAGCCTTCGGAAAAGGCTGGCGCTTCGAGGAGGGAGCAGTGAGCGTAATTGCGGGCCAGCCGTATAGCGTCAGGAATATCCGGCCCATTCTCACAGGCGCCAAAACGCCGTTCTTGCACGAGTTATTGCTCATTGCGCTCGCCCTTTCGGTCACGGTTTGGGGAGCGACATTCATAGCCGGCGCACACGGCTACGAGCTGGAAAAGTTTATCAGTCTGGCGGGATTCTTTGGGCTTGCTTGCGCTCTCTTTGTGGTCTCGAGGATGGGCGCGGGTTTTCAAGGCTTGTTTGAAATCCCGGTCTTCCTGACGGTAGTTGCCTTTGTGGAGTTCGGCGCCGCCCCCATCAGTTGCTTTCTTGACCCCGACGCATTGCCCCCGAATTTCCACGGCGATACCTCCTTCTTTCAACCGGCGCTTGTGATCGTGCTTGCGGGGATGGGTGCTTTTTGGCTGGGCTCGGCCATCGCGCGGTCGTGGAGACAGCCGATGGCGGCCCTCGATCGCGGATCGCTGCCGGACTCGCCCGCGAAGGCCCCGACTATGGTTCTCGGCGTCTGCCTTTACCTCGCCGGATTCGGAGCTAAGGTTTACATGCTTCGGTCCGGCTGGTTCGGGTTCCTACAGTCAGTGAATGGCACCAATGCTCACCTTCCCGAGGTCCAAGTTTGGAACGTGATTGCGAGCTTTGGATTGTACGCTCTCATCCTCTTCAGGGTTGAGGCGTACTGCCACCGGGGGGACAAGCTGAGAGCTGTGCTGTTTTGGGCTGTCCTTGCATCCGAGTGCTTTTGGGGGTTGATCTCCGGTATGAAGAGCATGCTCCTCTTCAACCTGGTCGCCGTGGCCTTGGTCTCCTCCATGGCAGGAAAGAAACTGAGGATACGCTGGTTCGCCCTCGTCATCCTGGGCCTCATCGCCATTTACCCGCTGATAAACCAATACCGCTCCATTGTGCGCAGGAGTGCGAGCGACGCCACCACCAGCGTGAGCGCTGCGACCGAGGCCATGCAAGGGGCGGTGGAGCGGGGCGGTCACCAGGAGCGGACTGCCGGCCACTGGCTAGCGTCGGGCTGGCTCAGCTCCGTGGGCCGGGTCGACATGCTCCAGAACGTCGCCTTACTGCTTGCCTATCAGGACCAGGCTTATATGCTCGATGGGAACGAGCGCCTGTGGATGATTCCTTTCTATCCTTTTGTTCCGCGTCTTTTGTGGCGCGGCAAACCCGTCCAGGACATGGGTATCCGCTTGACGAAGCTCTTGGGATCAGATGCAATGAGCAGCTCGTCCCCTACGATTCCGGGCGATCTCTACGTTTGCCACCATGGCCTCCCTGGGGTCCTGGTGGGATTGTTCTTTGTAGGGCTTGTCGCGCAATGGCTGACGAATCCCGTCAAACTGTGCCCCTCCAAGCGCAACCTGTTCATTTACGCCTGCATGTTCTTCTCGGCAGCGAACTGGGAAGGCGACTTCTTCTCTTATTCGACCCTGCTGATTCGGAGTTTCGTTATTGTCCAGATCCTTGCCTGGATAGTGTATGGTCCCGTTCGGGCGTCTTCACGCCTGGGAAGGCTCGTAGGCCGGATCTTGCATCGGCGGTGAAGAGGAACCACAGAGACACGGAGGCACAGAGAAGGCAGAAAGCAGAAAGTAGAAATTAGAAACTGGAAGCGTTGGTTTGTAGTTTTTTTCTCAGTGTCTCGGTGGTGAAGAAGAAGCACAGAGACACGGAGGCACACAGAATTCAAAAGCAGGATCGGGAAAGCAGGATTCCTGAATCCTGAATCCTGAATCCTGAGTCCTGAGTCCTGAATCCTGTTTTTCAGTGTCTCCACGCCTTGAGGAGGGAGCAGTGAGCCTCATTCCCGGCCAGCCGTATAGTGCCACGATTAATCGGCCCATTCACCCTGGCGTCAAAACGCCGATCTTAAACCTCTTATTACTTGTTGCGCTCGCCCTTTCAATCACGGTTTGGGGAGCGACACTCATAGCCGGCGCGAGCGGCTATGAGCTGGAAAAGTTTATCAGTCTGGCGGCATTCTTTGGGGTTGCTTGCACTCTCTTTGTGGTCTTAAGGATGGGCGCGGGTTTTCAAGGCTTGTTTGAAATCCCGGTCTTCATGACGGTAGTTGCCTTTGTGGAGTTCGGCGCCGCCCCCATCAGTTGCTTTTTTGACCGCGACGCATTGCCTCCGAATTTCCACGGCGACACCTCCTTCCTGCAACCGGCGCTTGTAATCGTGATTGCGGGGATGGTTGCTTTTTGGCTGGGCTCGGCAATCTCGCGCTCGAGACGACAGCCGCCTGCGGTCCTCGATCGCAAATCGCTGCCGGGC
Source organism: uncultured Acidobacteriota bacterium (assembly GCA_963832915.1). GTDB lineage: Bacteria > Acidobacteriota > Terriglobia > UBA7540 > UBA7540 > CAVROP01. The sequence continues at coordinate 66,186 of CAWHWE010000011.1, read as the reverse complement.
TCGGCCGCGCAGAGCTCGACTTTGGTTCTCGGCGTCTGCCTTTACCTCGCCGGATTCGGAGCTAAAGTCATCATGCTTCGGTCCGGCTGGTTCGGGTATCTACAGTCACAGAATGCCACCAATGCTCACCTTCCAGAAGTGCAAGTTTGGAACGTGATTGCGAGCTTTGGATTGTACGCCCTCATCCTCTTTGCCATCGAGGCGTACTACCACCCCGGGGACAAGCTGAGAGCTGTGCTGTTTTGGACCGTCCTTGCCTCCGAATGCTTTTGGGGGTTGATCTCCGGCATGAAGAGCATGGTCCTCTTCAACCTGGTGGCTGTGGCCCTGGTCTCCTCCATGGCAGGAAGGAAACTGAAGATGCGCTGGTTCGCTCTCGTCATCCTGGGCCTCATCGCCATTTACCCCCTGATAAACCAATACCGCTCCATTGTGCGCAGGACAGTGAACGACGCTACCACCAGCGTGAGCGCTGCCACCGAGGCGATAGAGGGGGCGGCGGAGCGAGGCGGTGGCAAGGAGCGGACTGCCGGCCACTGGCTAACGTCGGGGTGGTCCAGCTCCGTGAGCCGGGTCGACATGCTCCAGAACATCGCCTTGCTGCTTGCCTATCAGGACCAGTCTTACCTGCTCGAGGGGGAAGAGCGCCTGTGGATGATTCCTTATTATTCTATTGTTCCGCGCTTTTTGTGGCGTAGCAAACCCATTGACGACATGGGTCTCCGCTTCACGTTGCTCTTGGGGGGAGGATCAATGAGCTGCTCGTCCCCCACGATTCCAGGCGATCTCTACATTCTCCACCATGGCCTCCCTGGGGTCCTGGTGGGATTGTTCTTTGTAGGGCTTGTCGCGCAATGGCTGACGAATCCCGTCAAATTGTGCCCCTCCAAGCGCAACCTGTTCATTTACGCCGGCGTGTTCTTCGCGGCGGCGAACTGGGAAGGCGACTTCTTCTCTTATTCGACCCTGCTGATTCGGACTTTCGTTATTGTCCAGATCCTTGCCTGGATAATGTATGGTCCCGTTCGACCGTCTTCTCGCCTGGGAAGGCTCGCAGACCGGGTCGCGCATCGGTGGTGAACAAGAACGACAGAGACACAGAGGCACGGAGAAGGCAGAAAGCAGAAATTAGAAACTGGAAGCGTTGGTTTGTAGTTTTTTTCTCAGTGTCTCGGTGCCTCGGTGGTGAAGAAGAAGCACAGAGACACGGAGGCACACAGAATTCAAAAGCAGGATCGGGGAAGCAGGATTCCTGAGTCTATACAGGCTCTTCCTGTAACCTGAGTCCTGAACCCTGTTTTTCAGTGTCTCAGTGCCTCAGTGGTGAAAAAGAACCACAGATTTCTGGTTTCTAATTTCCAGATTCCATTTTCTGTTCCCCAGCGAGGCTCTCGACGGAGAAGAGAGTTTTAATCTACCGAATTGGCCAGTTGGGCGACTCACTTGTAGCCTTGCCGGCTTTGTGGTCCGTCCGCGAGCACTTTTCAAAAGCGCACCTGACTCTCCTGACGGATCATCATTCTTCGAAGAGCTACGTTTCGATGCGCGACCTGCTGCCGGAGAGAGCGATCTTTGATAAAGTGATATCGTACGAGGCGGGCTCGGGCTGGATGGAGCTTTGGAATGCGGTCAAGCTTCTTCCCAAGTTGCGCCAGGCTCGCCTCGATACACTCGTGTACCTCGCCCCGAGAAGGCGTACGCGCTGGCAAGTTTTGCGAGACCTGGCATTTTTCCGCCTCGCCGGCATCACCCTATTCCTCGGCCATCGGGGCTTTGCCCCATTTCCGCCGCGCATCCCCGGAAGACCGCTACCCTTCGTCGAGCATGAGACGGACCACCTGCTGTCACGGATGGCGATCAGCGGCATTCCAGTGCCCCGGCCCCAAGAGCGGCGGATTGACCTGCGCCTCAGCGCGGAGGAATTGGCTGCCGCGCGCGCCTGGCTCGCGAGTCAAATGGGCGCCGATCATGAGGGGAAACTGGTCGGGGTGGGCCCCGGATCCAATATGCCTTCAAAAGTCTGGCCGGAAGATCGGTTCATCGAATTAGTACGGGCATTGGTAAACGAGCTGGGAGTTTATCCCGTTGTTTTTGGCGGGCCCGAACTGAGCGCCTTGGGCGAGCGCCTGATCGCTGCGTGGGGCTGCGGGGTGAATGCAGCCGGACGATTGACCGTCCGGCAGGCCGCGGCTGCCCTGACCCATTGCAGGCTTTTTGTAGGGAATGACACGGGTACGATGCATCTTGCAGCCGCAGCGAACACGCCCTGTGTGGGGATATTCGCTGCCATTGAATGGCCCGGCAAATGGTATCCATATGGACGAGGACATCGTGTCCTGCGCCGTTCCGTTCCCTGCGAAGGCTGCCTGCTCCACGAGTGTGTCGAGCACGACATGAAATGCCTGAAGCTGATCAGCGTCGATGAGGCCATGACAGCATGCCGCGCAGCCTTGACGGAGGGTGTCCTCTCACGGCTCTCAGTTGCCGACGAGTTGAGAGGGACACCGCACCGCGGCGGCCTGCGCGGCGAGTTTTGAACTCCCCTCCTCGGTTGAGGAGGGGTCGGGGGTGGTGCTAGACCATTCCGATATGCGACCAAAAGTTGGCCTGACCGTTCGAATTTAATGAGATTTATGAACACAACCGATAGTGTCCTGAGTTCGTTCATCAAGTCGGGTTCTTGAGGTGAGCGGTGCTCAGCCCCGTTAGGGGCGAAATAATTTAGCCCAGGGCGAAAGCCCTGAGAAGAATGTGCCCCACCCCCTTTTGTTCCCCCTCCCCCGCTCGGCGGGGGAGGGGGCAGGGGGAGAAGGCCACACTCAGGACCCACGGCTGGCGCCGTGGGCTATCCTCTTTCGCCCCCTCGGGGCTGGAGTTGGCATCACCAGCAACACCCCTGGCGTCCAGGAGAAGATATGGGACACGATCGGCAACCTTGACTGCGGGTTGTACCTAATCGGCCCCCGTCCCGGGCGCCACCGCGCGGCAGGGGAATTTCCGGTCCCCCCCAAAACGTATGAAAAAATCGATTGCATTAACCACGGAGACACCGAGGCCCAGAGAAGGCCAGGTTCCTTTAAGCGTTCTGTGCCTCGGTGTCTCTGTGGTGGCGTGCTCGGGGAGGGTTTAGGGCGGTGAGGATTTGCTATTGCACGCTGGGCTTCCCGCCTGCCCCGGGGCTAGGCGGCCCCACACTCAACGCCTATTACCTTACCAAGGCATTAGTCGCCAGAGGTCATGCGGTCACAGTGGTTTGCACGAACCTCGCCAGCAGGGATGAGAAATTGTTCCCCGAAACGCGGCGAGTTCTATACGAAGGTATCGACGTTATCTACTTTAAAACGTACCGGTTGATGCCCTTGGGATCGCACTCGTTCGGCCTATTTGTACCCCCGGGCATCGTCGCTTTCTTAAGGCGTGATCTGAAGAACTACGACGTTGTCCACTTGGAGGGCCTACGAGCGTTTGACAACATCGCGGCGAGTTACTTTTGTCGTAAATATAAAGTTCCCTATGTCATCCAGGGGCGGGGCACTATGGGGCGGAACTACTCGAGCCTGCTGGCCAAGTACACTTTCGACCTGTTATTAGCCAAACCAATTCTGGATGGGTGCCGGCTGTTCGTTGCCTCATCGACCTTCGAGCTCAATGATTATACCAGGTTTGTTAATCCGACCCAAAAAATAGTGGTTATCCCTAACGGCATCAATGTCTCGGATTACGCGAAACTGCCGGAGAGGGGCGGCTTCAGGCGGCGGCAGGGCATTGCTGAGCCCAAGGTCGTCACCTATCTTGGACGGGTGCACCGTTCGAAGGGCATCCATCATTTGCTCCGGGCCTTTGCCAGTAGCCGCTTTCGCCGGGAGAGCCGTCTGGTGATTATTGGGCCCGACGACGGCTACAGGACGAAACTGGCCAGCTTGGCGCAGGAGCTTGGCGTCGCGGACTCCGTAACGTTTATCGACCCCCTGGCGGGGGAGCAGAAGCTCCAGGCCTACGTGGACGCGGACGTAGTGGTCTATGCAGGGAGATTAGAGGGGGAGTCGTTCGGGATGGTCCCTTTTGAAGCGGCCATGTGCGGCGTGCCCACCATCACTTCGGAGGGCAGCGCGTGTGCCCAGCTTCTCACCAGCTTCGGGGCGGCGTTCGTGGTTCCTTACGGCAACGCCCCGAAGCTGGCGCAGGCCATTGACGGCATTCTCGAGAACGGGGAGGAAGCCGCTCAAATGGTAACAGCCGCCCGTGAAAGGATCAAAGCGGACCTATCCTGGGAAAAGATCGCGCGACAGTATGAAGAGGCATACCATTCCGTGTTGCGCACGCCTGAATGAGGGGGTGGAGCCTCCGTTGATAATTGATGCTATAATAGAGAGAAGGGGAGAGTTAATCTGGTGATATCAGAAAGGACGGTTAGACCGAGCCGATGGGCAAATTGAATTCTCATCACGGCAGGGTTTCCGCGTTTTGCAACCGCGATGGGGCTCACTCCACTGAATTTATTTGTAAGACGCTCCGTATAGTGCGGCAGACAATCGGTGTCCTGGTGTTCGCCCTAACGGTGCTCATAGCTTGTGAGAAACCCGCTTACGCCTACACTGATCCGGGGTCAGCGGCGCTGGTTTGGCAGATCGCCGTTTCCGCCATAATCGGCGCATCCTATTATTTCAGGAAATTCATAATACGTCTAATTGGGAAAGGCGATAAGCCAAACAGGAAAGACGGAGAGGGCGGTGATTGAGGAAAGCGTCACCGTCCCGCCGCAAGAGTTCAATCCGTCCTTTCGAGATCCTGCTGGAACCCTGATCCTGCGCGATTCCGGGATCTTCCGTGTCATCAGCAAAGTCGCAATCCACGACTTGCTAACGTTTCTGGCCTCAAGACACGGGAAGAAACTCCTATCTTCCGGCAAGCTGGTTCGAACCCGATTGCTTTCAGATACGGAGAAGGTGGAAATACTTCAGGACCCGGAAGTATCCAGGCAAGCCCGAGGCATTGAGGTGGGGGGCATCGCGGAGCACGAACGAATCCCCTTTCCCAGCTATCCCTACGAGTGGCCTCCCGAGATGCTGCAAGCCGCGGGGCAGCTAACTCTCGATCTGGCCACAGGCCTGCTTCCGGAAGGTCTCGGCGTCAAAGACGCAACTCCGTACAATATTCTCTTTCGGGGAAGCTCACCTGTCTTCGTCGATGTGCTGTCTGTCGAAGGTCGCGAACCTCGGGACCCAATCTGGCTGGCCTATGCACAGTTTGTGCGAACCTTCCTGCTTCCCCTCCTTGTAAACAAGGAATTTGGAGTTCCCTTGGAGCAATCGCTGCTCAGCCGGCGCGACGGGCTCGAGCCAGAAGAGGCTTACCGCCTTTGCAGTGCATTACAGAAACTGCGCCCGCCTTTCCTTTCCTTAGTAAGCATTCCGACTTGGCTCGCGGGACGTCATAGACCCGAGGACCAATCCATTTACCGTCCGCATCTTGTGAAACACCCGGAGCAAGCACGCTATGTCCTGGGCTCGTTGCTCAATCGCCTGAGAAGACTATTGAGCAGGCTCGTCCCGGCGAATAACCGGGAATCCCATTGGGCGAACTATATGGAATCCCACTGTAGCTACCCCCCAGAAGACTTCATAGAGAAGCAGGCTTTTGTCGGGAAAGCTCTTAGCGAATGCAAGCCCAAAAGTGTTCTGGATATTGGCTGTAACACCGGCCATTTCAGTGCGCTCGCAGCCCGGCGTGGAGCCAGCGTGGTTGCGGTCAACTCAGACCCTGTAGTTGTAGGGCAGGTATGGCGGATGGCAACTCGCGAAAAACTTGACATCTTGCCGCTTGTCATCAACATGGCTCGGCCAAGTCCCTCTGTGGGTTGGCGTAATCGCGAGTGCCTGTCCTTTCTTGATCGCGCCTCGGGCAGCTTCGACGCCGTCTTCATGCTGGCCATGGTTCACCACCTCCTGGTTAGCGAACGGATCCCTCTAGCTGAAATAATGGAAGTGGCGTCAGTCCTTACTTCGAAGCTTTTGATCATTGAGTATGTAGGTCCAGAAGATGCTATGTTTCGATGCCTCACGCGTGGGCGCGACAGTCTGTTTCAAGGGCTCGATCGGCAGGTTTTCGAAGCCGCTTTCTCTCGTCGTTTTGATTGTGTCGGGTCACGGTCCTTAGGGCAGAGCAAGCGCTGGATATACCTCCTTCGAAAGCGAGCAGGCAATGATACGGCCTAAGCATTTGGCTATAGCACTCTCTCTGGCAAACCTCTGTTTCGCATTCCACTGGTGTGCTTTTGGTGAAGATCCGTTCTACCGACAGCAGCCAGACACTGCTGGCAACCTTGCCGTAATGGCCGATGTCCTTCTGCTAGGGTTGGCTTTCTGGGGCATTTACACCTTGGCCAGACTCTCGCAACGGCGGCTCGTATTGGAGGCAACCGGGTGGGCTTTCGTCCTCGTTCTCCTTGTCCCTTTCAACGTACTGAGACTGCAGTTCCCAGCCCTCGTGGAGAATAGTCTGCGAACTCACATGACCAAAACAGAGCTGATAATCGCGTGCGGAATGATGGTGACAGTATCGGCCTGCGCTGTAGTCCATTGGCGCCGCCGCATCATCCCAGCCCTGGCTCTGCTCGTGCTGCTCCTGTTCCCTTTCACCTTTTTCACTTTCGGAGGAGTTCTCAAGCAGTGGTTCGTCGAAAGATCGGCAGTCTGGTCACGGACCGCCCCGCTAACGCCCTCCGACAGCATGTCCCCCCCGTCGCGGCGTCGCGTTCTGTGGATCATCTTTGACGAGATGGATGAACGGCTGACGTTTATTGACCGTCCTACGGGGCTTAGGCTTCCGGAGATTGACCGCCTGCGCGACGAGTCCTTGTGGGCTTCGAACGCGTTCCCGCCCGCAGGAAAAACGCTTTTGTCGATGCCTTCTTTGATAAACGGAAGAATCGTGAGCAGTGCAAAGCCACAAGGCACAAGAGACTTACTGCTCACCTATGAAGGGGATGAGCAGACCGCGAACTGGAGGAATACGGCCAACGTGTTCTCGCGTTCGCGGGGCCTTGGATACAGAACAGCGGTCGTTGGCTGGTCTCTCCCCTACACCAGACTCATCGGCAGCAGCCTTGACTTCTGCCAGTTTTTTCCGAACCGGTACGCAGATCCCGATCTGCCGTTTTTCTCCAGAATGGTGGAGCGGATGGCAATTGTACCGTCTTCCTTTCCTCTTCTGGATCAACTTCACTGGCTAAACCCGATTGGACTCAGCCTGATCCGCCTGGGTCATCTGGGACGTATCAAGACATATCAGGCCTATTGTAAGGCGGCTATTCCTGTGGCGACCAACCCAGGCTTTAGTTTGATTCTCCTCCATTGGCCGATTCCGCACATGCCGTTTATTTACAGTCGATCCAGAGGTGATTTCGATGCCAGTGGACGAGGAACCTATGTCGATAATCTCGCGCTAGTTGACCAAACCCTCAAGGAGATGCGCCAAGCCATGGAGAGGGCTGGAGTGTGGGACTCGACAACCGTCCTCCTGAGTGCAGACCACTGGTACCGGAACTCAGTTATGCTGGATGGAAAGAGCGATCACCGGGTGCCATTCGTGCTGAAACTGGCCGGGCAAACGACTAGGTTAGACTACAACCGCCGCTTCAGCACTATAGCAACCCACGACTTGATCCTTTCAATTCTGACGGGCGAGCTGCAAGACCCTGAAGGTGTTGCCCACTGGCTCGATCAAAGGCGTGATCCCAACCCGTTCGCAGGGGTTGGCCCAGCTCCGCCACAGCCGGGGATGAAGGGTGAAACGAGGGCAAGCTGGTAGCGCGGGCGTCTCGCCCGCGCCGGGCTTCTTGAGCAGGCGAGACGCCCGCGCTACATCGCAGGAAGGACGGTTAGGCTGGCATGCGGGTTCTCGTCGTTACGCCCTTCTATGCCCCCGATCTGGGGCCCAGCGCGGCGCTCTACGAGATGCTGTGTGAAGAGCTGGTCCACCTGGGGTGTGAGGTCTCGGTGATCTCGGCCGTTCCCCACTACCCAACCGGAAGGGTTGCCAAGGAGTTTCGAGGCCGGCTGGTGCAACGCGAGCGGTGCCAGGGTGTGGATGTCACCCGCGTGTGGGTGCCCAGCGTAGACAGGGCGCGCTTGGGCCTAAGGCTCTTAGGGTTTTTCTGCTTCCAGGTGCTGGCAGCGTTTGTGGGGCTCAATCGGCGCTACGATGTGTTACTAGCCAGCAATCCGGCCCTGGAAGTGCTGTTGCCGGTGGTGGTTTTAGGGGTGTTGCGGCGTAAGCCTATGATTTACTCAGTGCATGAAATCTACCCTGACGTAGGGGTGAAACTGGGCGTGTTTCGCCACAGCCAGGTGATTAAGGCCATCGACTGGATGGAACGCCTGTGCTGCCGGCGGGCGGGCTACGTGCGCGTGCTCTCGGAAGGCTACAAGAGGGTGCTGGAGTCCAAAGGGACGCCGGAGCCCAAGCTGGCGGTTATTTGGGACTGGGTTGATACCGATTTCATTCGTCCTCTTCCGCGCCGGAACGCCTTCTCCGCCCAGTGGGGGTTGGATGATCGGTTTGTGGCGATGTACGCCGGCAACCTGGGACTGACTCAAGGGCTCGAACAGGTTGTGGAAGCCGCGCGGCTGCTCGAGGGGGAGTCGGCAATCCGAATCGTTCTGGTGGGGGATGGGGCTGCGAAAGGCAGCTTGCAACAGTCGGTGGAACGAGCCGGCCTTACGAATGTCCAATTCATCCCTTTCCAGCAACGCGAGTTGTTGCCGTGGGTGATGGCGTCGGCGGATGTTTCGCTGCTCGCGCTGAAACGGGGCATGGGCACGGATTCGGTGCCTTCAAAGTGTTACTCGATCATGGCCAGTGGCCGCCCCATCATCGCGTCCGTGGACGAGGGTTCCGACACCTGGAATGTGATCCAGCAGGCGGACTGCGGCTTGTGCCTCGAACCGGAGAATCCACTTGCCCTCGCCAAAGCTATTCTGGAATTGCATCGGCATGAGGGTCTGCGAGCGCGTCTGGGTGCGAACGGGCGTGACTATGTCGTAAGTCGACACTCCAAGCTGGCGGCAGCTCAGCAGTTTTACAGCCTCTTGCGTTCCCTGGTCGCCGCAGAAAGGCGCCCATCCGGGGAGGCGGTACCGCATGGACCGTTACCCTGACCACGTAAGCCGCATCCGGTAACAGAAGGATGAGGCGGAAGTATTGGTCAAGGGCGGACCGGTCCGTCTCAAATCGTGAGCATTCGGAATGAGCGATTGCTGGGAACGAGTCCGCGATTCATGCGAGTGGCTCTATGAAAGAAGGCCAATTTGCGGAGTTTTTTTCCAGGCAGGGCCAGAGGGTAATCCAGACTGAGGCGTGCTTTTGGTACTCGCATCGGCCCTTCCTCTATATGAGCCTGCCTTACTATCGGGCGGTTTCACCGTCAGCCTCCGAGCTGGCTCGCGTCCTGCGGAGGGGGCCGGCTGCGGCGCTCCGCTTTCCTACCGATCTCGACAAAGGCCCCAACCAGATCGGTATCCTGGTCTGTACTGACCGCGACTATGACTTGGGTTCGCTGCACAAAAAATCGCGCACCGCCACCCGGCGAGGGCTTGAGAGCTGCAAAGTCGAGCCGCTTGACTTTGCTTACCTGGCTCAACACGGTCATCGGCTCAACGAAGAAACCTTTCAGCGCCAAGGCCGGAGCTTGCAGTCGATGACCGAGACGCAGTGGCGCAGGTTCTGTAAGGCAGCCAGCGAGATTCCGGACTTTGAGGTCTGGGGCGCCTGGGTCAAGGGACACCTGGCGAGCTTTACGGTCCTGGCTTTTGTTGAAGATTGGCTCTTCTTCCAATGGGAGAGCTCAGCGACAGCGTATTTGCCTTATAACCCTAATAACGCCCTGACCTTTATAGTAACCAAATCGAAACTCTCGGATCCCCGTGTGGCCTGTGTCTGTTACGGCGCCGAATCGGCCGTGACGGTACTCCTGGACCGATACAAACTGCGCATGGGATATCAACGGAAAGTGTTTGGCGAGCGCATCGTGCTCAACCCCCTGTTGCGGCCTATTCTCTCCTTCGGTGGGCGCCGGATTATTCATTGGGTGGCCCGCAAGCGTCCCGAGAGCGAAATGTGGCAGAGAGCATCTATGTTTCTGACGCGGAACGGAACCTAGTGGGCGCGCGAAGGTGAATCCACAGCCTCACTTGTGGCGTTGCCCGTCTGGTTTTCGAAGCCATCGGCAGGGGGTTGTCGGTGGCTGGCAAGGCTCTCTTCCCGGAGTTTCGCCGCCTCGCGCCGGCCCTGGCAGGAAAAGAGGTAGCGGCCCAGGAAACGGTCAGCCATGGATGAGCGATTTGAGCATGCAAACTGCGCCCTGTGTGGCAAGAGCGACACGGAGGTTTTCACTCGGAGTTTCGCTCCGACCCAAATCGTGAAATGCCGGCATGATAGCTTGGTGTACATGAGCCCTCGGCCGAAGGCCGAGGTGGTCCGGAAATTCCACGCCACATACGTCCGAAGCGACAACCTGGAGAGGTTTGATCGTTACCGTCGCGAAATACTCAGCAGGGAAGCGGAGGCGGTGAAGAGGGTCAAGCCGGGCGGCAATCTGCTTGATATCGGTTGCGCCACGGGAGTATTCTTCGACAACTTTGCGAAGGGGAACTGGCGCCTGTACGGGGTGGACACCGCGTCCCTGGGTGTGAACATTGCCCGCACAAAGCTAGGGGCGGAAGTGTTTAACGGTACGCTCGCTGAAGCACAATACCCATCGAGCTTTTTCGACGTGGTTAGCATATTGGACACCCTCTTCTATGAACCGGACCCCAGGTCGACGCTGATCGAAATCCGACGTATCCTGAAGGACGACGGGCTCCTGGCTGTGGAAGTGCCGGGATTCACTTATACGCTCCTGCGCAACAGGGGGCCGATCTGCTGGCTCCTGGATCGAATGTGGAATGGGTACGCCGCATCATTCCACTTGTACTATTTCTCCCCTCGCAGTCTAAGACTTCTCCTTCAAGCCGCGGGATTTCGAGTGACCAAAATCTTTCCTGAGCAAGCGTCTCTAGGCAGGGGAGGCATGGTTCGGTCCTTGAACGAACTTCACTTCGCGCTTGCCCGTCTGCTCTTCAGAGCCAGCGGAGGCTGGTTGTCAGTGGCTGGCAAGGAACTCTACTTAGCCCTCAAGTCGAGTCCTGGTCCTCCGGGGCAAGCCCCTGGACCTTCGGCATGAGCACAACGTCCCGGATGGTCACGGCTGGTGCGCGATGACTCCGGATGTCTTTGCGGAATGGCTGCGCTGCCAGGGGCAGCAGGTGGTGCGCACGGCCAGCACCTATTGGCACGGTCAGGGGCCGCGCGTTTTCCAGGCGTTTCCCTACCACTGGATTGTCCGCCCCAGCGAAGAAGAGCTGAGGAGCTTCTTGCGCGAGCATGGGATCATCGCGGCGCGATATTCGACCGCCCTGGACGCGCCGCTGGGGTGCCTGAGCTACCACGGCGTGTATGAAAAGCCCACCTATGATTTCGAGGATCTGGACGAGTCGGCTCGCCGAAACGTTCGCCGAGGCCTGCGGAATTGCGCTGTGGAACAGCTTCCCTTCGCGCTCCTGGGGCGGGAGGGCTGGGCGCTTCAGCAAGACACGCTGGAGCGCCAGGGAAGGCATGTGCGTCTTTCGCGGGAGGATTGGCGAAGGCGCTGTGAGTCTGCGGCCGCGTTGCCCGGATTTGAGGCCTGGGGAGCGCTGGTCGAGGGCGCCTTGGCGGCTTCGGTGATAACGTTTCAGATGGACGATTGCTGCTACATACTATACCCGCAATCTCGCCGTGAGTTTCTCACTGCCCGCGTCAACCACGCCCTGAGCTTCGTGGTAACCAAGACCATGAGAGATCGCACCGGTGTCCGTACGATTTTCTACGGCCTGCATTCTCTCGATGCTCCCGCCAGCACGGACGAGTTCAAGCTGCGCATGGGCTACACGGCAAAACCCGTGCGCCAGCGCGTGGTTTTCCATCCTCAGTGGGCCCCGGTTTTCAATCCAGTTACCCACGCCGTGCTAAAGTTCATGAAGCGCTTGCGGCCGGGGAGTCCCATGCTCTCCAAAGCCGAAGGGATGGTGCGTTTCTATCTTCAGGGAAAGCGTCCAGCCGAGCAGCAGCAGATGCCTGAGCCGTTGCGAAGTTTGGCTCTCGATGTAACCGACCCGGAGCTTGGCGCCGAGCCGCCCAAGGGGGATTGAAGGCTGATGGGTCCTGCCCATATGGAGCGATTCACCACTGCCCGGTGGGCGCGCAGCGCTGTGCACGAGGGGACGGAAAAATAGAGATATAGGATGCGAAACAATTTTCTGCCATTTTCTCCACCCTGCATTGGCGAGGAAGAGATCGCCGAAGTGGTGGACACCTTGCGCTCCGGCTGGCTCACCACCGGTCCCAAGGTGAAGCAGTTCGAGCGGGAGTTCGCCGCCTTTGTGGGCGCGCCGGCAGGATTGGCGGTGAACTCTTGTACTTCGGCGCTGCACTTGGCGCTGGTAAGCTTGGGGATCGGCCCCGGCGACGCCGTCATCACCACTCCCATGACTTTCTGCTCCGGCGTGAACGTGATTGAGCACGTGGGCGCGCGTCCAATCCTGGTTGACGTGGAGCCGGACACTCTTAATATCGATGCCGCGCGGGTCGAGGAGGCCTTGAAGACACTGTCGAAGCAGCGACAGGGCGTTCGGGTGAAGGCCATCCTGCCTGTACACCTTTATGGGCATGCGTGCAACATGGAGGCTCTGCTGCGGATTGCGGAGGAGTACGGGCTCGAGGTGATCGAAGATGCCGCCCATGCGCTTCCTGCCAAGTACAAAGGACGCATGATCGGCGCCCCCGCGGCGGCATCGAAGGTGCGCGTCTTAAGTTGCTATTCCTTTTATGCCACCAAGAATCTGACGACGGGGGAGGGTGGAATGCTGACGGCCCCCCCTGAGTTGGTCGAGGAAGCGCGCATTTGGGGGCTGCACGGGATGAGCCGGGATGCCTGGAAACGGTACAGCTCGGAGGGTTCGTGGTACTACGAGGTGGTTCGTGCCGGATTCAAGCACAACATGACGGACATACAGGCAGCCATCGGCCTCCGCCAGTTGAAGAAGCTTGACGCTTTCCACGCCCGGCGGCGGGAGATCGTGCGGCGCTACAATGCCGCCTTTTGCCCGCTCGAGGAGTTCCAAACCCCGGTCGAGCGCCCCGAGGTCGAGCATGCCTGGCATCTCTATGTGCTGCGCTTGAATCCCGAGCGCTTGGCCCTCTCGCGGAACCGGTTTATCGAGGAGCTGAAGGCCCGCAACATCGGCGCCTCCGTACACTTCATCCCCATTCACGTGCATCCGTATTACCGGGACAAGTACGGCTACAAGCCTGAAGACTTTCCGGTGGCTTCCCGCGAGTACCAGCGAATAGTCTCGTTGCCGCTCTTTACCAAAATGAGTGACCAGGATGTGGAGGATGTGATTGAGGCGGTTTGTGCTATTGTCAGGGAATACCGCTTGTGATGGACGAGACGGGTACAGTCGTGGCGGCAAGCCGCGAAAGATCCGAAGCAATGGGTTGGAGCGTCTGCCTTACGGATGGTTCGGATGCCAGTCCGGGTAGGCGACTCAAAGAGCGGCGAATAAATGGGTCAACCTTGGGTGGAGAAGGGAATTGCCTCTCATGCGACGGGCGTTTGATTTGATTTGTGCCGCCGGTGGGCTGGTGCTGTCTTTCCCCCTCTTTGTCCTCATCGCTCTGGCCATCAAACTTGAAGACGGAGGGCCCGTACTCTTCTCCCAGACCCGTGTGGGGAGGAATTTCCGGAAATTCCTCCTGTTCAAGTTCCGGAGCATGGTTGCTGGCTCGGAGCGTCGGGGAAGTCCCATAACGGAGCCCGCAGATTCGCGCATCACCCGTGTGGGGGCGTTCCTGCGGAAATACAAGCTGGACGAGCTGCCCCAATTGATCAACGTGCTGATTGGCGACATGGGATTAGTGGGAGCCCGACCCGAACTCGAGCGCTACGTGGAAATGTATCGCCCCCAGTACACGCTGATCCTTCGCGAGCGGCCAGGCATTACCGACCCTGCCTCCCTTGCCTATCGTCACGAAGACCAGATCCTTAAGCCGGGTGATGTGGAGACTCAATACGCGAAGCAAGTTCTCCCCCGCAAGCTGGAGATCTCACTCGAGTACTCACGGCGCCGGACATTCCTCTCTGACCTGCGAGTGATCGTAATGACGCTTTTGGGCACGTGTCCTGCTCAGCACAATTCGAAATCCATAGAGGCTGTTCGGCGCGCGGGAGCTCGCATCTCCAACAAGGACGGAAAACAACGATTATGAAAGAGACAGAGACCCGCTACGAGTTCTATTCGGCGACAAATCAGCGGATCGTTGACGGGTTGATTGCTGGCGTGGCTTTCTACCTGGCGTATCAGTTGCGTTTTGAGGGTGCAATACCCCCTGCCGGTCGCTATCAAATGTGGCTTCTTCTGGGGGTAATCATGCTGGGCCGGGTGCTCACCAATTCCTTGTTCCATGTATACCGCCTTATCTGGCGATACATCAGCCTGCGCGACGCGATCTACATGTCGGGGAGTTATCTCGCCTTTTCCGCAATTCTCCTCCTCCTGCGCTTGGGGTTGCCAGACCGTTGGTGGCTGCTTCAGGTTCCTCTCAGCATCATTGTTATTGAATACCTCATTGCCCTGGGCGGGGCTGTAGTCGCCCGCTCCTTGCGGAGATTGCTGCACGAGCGCACGCACAGAGGGAGGCAAGCCAAAGGTGCGGTGAGGAGAGCGATCCTGATTGGGGCGGGGCGTTCCGGCGTGGCGGTCGCAAAAGAGCTCGTCCCGCGCGATGACATCAGGCCGGTAGGCTTCTTGGACGATGATCCCAGGAAGGCTGGAGCGCTCATCAATGGCCTGCCGGTTCTTGGCCCGTTGAGCTTGCTGCCTTCGGTGGTGAGTGAGCATGACGTTCGAAGAAGTGATCATCTGCGTTCCGCAAATGCCGCACGCAACACTGAAACGGATGTGGGCTTATTGTGAGTTGCTCCCTGTCCGAACTTGGATGGTTCCGACGCTTGAGGAAATCCTGCAAAAGAAGGTCAACATTTCTCATTTTCGCGAACTCGTCATGGCGGACCTGCTTGGGCGGGAGTCTGTCGGCATGTCCGTGGAACACGCCGATGTCGTCGCCGCCTACCGGGACAAACGCATCCTGATCACTGGGGCGGGAGGATCGATCGGCTCCGAACTTGCTTGCCAACTCTTCAATCTGAAGCCTGCCCAACTCGTTCTGTTGGACAAGGACGAGAATGGCCTCAACGACACCTATGCACGCCTTCAGTCAGATTCGGTAGGTGCGAAGGTGTACCCTGTGGTTGCCGACATTCGCTTCCCTGTGCGGCTGGAAGCCGTTCTCTCGCGTTTTCGCCCTGAAGTGGTTTTCCACGCCGCCGCGCATAAACACGTCCACTTGATGGAAATGAATCCCTGCGAAGCCGTTCTCAATAACGTCAGCGGCACGAGGAATCTAGTGGAGCTATCGCGGAGGTTAGGCGTGGCGAGGTTTGTGTTCATCTCTACGGATAAGGCCGTAAAGCCAAGGTCGGTCATGGGGGCGACCAAGCGGCTTTGCGAAATGATTGTCCAGGCGAACTGCCGCAACGGACAAACCGATACCGCCTTTTCCTGCGTGCGGTTTGGCAACGTCGTGGGCAGTCGAGGGAGCGTAGTACCGATATTTCAGAAGCAGATCGCCAACGGCGGACCCGTAACCATCACCCATGCGGAGGCCGAGCGCTTCCTGATGACCATCCCTGAAGCTGTTCGCCTGGTGATCCAGGCCGGCATCCTGGGTCCCGCCGGTGAAATCTACGTATTGCAGATGGGGGATCCTGTAAGTATCCAGAATCTCGCGCGGGATGTCATCGAGCTTTCCGGCTTGCGGCCCGGGAAAGACGTTGAGATCAAGATCACTCAATTACGTAATGGAGAGAAGATTCGTGAGGACTTGGTGGACGAGGCGACGGAGAGCCTTTTCCCCACGCGCTTCGGCGGAATCAACGTGATCAAGGGGCAGGGCTTTGACCCTACGCTGTTCATGCGGCAACTGAGTGCTTTGGAAGAAGCGGCCCGCCGAGAGGCCGTCATGGAGGTCTACCGTCTAATGCAGGGCTTCGACATCGAATTTCGTCCCGACTTCAGTTTGTTGGCGCAATCAACCCGGGTTGGCGCTGAGAAACTGCATGTCAAGGAATCTGAACGCATCGCAGGAACGAGCTTGAACGGGGGACGTTAGCCTGCCGTTAAACTCTCGACTACAGCATTGCGGAAATCAAGAAAGCCGTCCAGAGCGTGCTGATCACGGACTATCGTAACCCCGAGTATTACAACGACCGCAGTATCGAACAGTTGACCGCGCAGGCCTTCGGGCAGGAGACGGACAACGCCCCGAACGCCTCCGAGGAATTCCTGCGCCGGAGTGCAGCAGCAATCACGTAGCGAGTTTGGCCTAAGGGGGACTTCCAGCGGGCGAAACTCCAAGCGGAGGCTGGGACCCTGAGCGCGCGTTCCGCGTGGCAGTCCGCTCCAAGCTGCCGTGCGTGCCATTCAGATCGAGAGCGTTCGCCTGCTTCGGCTCGGGCTTTTCCTCATCGCAGGCCACCGAAAGATCCCGCAGTTAGAACCTGCGCAAGCTCTCCACGCGCAAAGCGTGCCTGGCGCCTCGATTCCCACGCGCCTTGGCCGTCGACCTTACCTTTGCCTGCGAGAGCGATGTTCTGTACCTCATTGGCCTTGAACAAGGCCCCCGCCCATTCGGGCCGTAGCGGTAATTGGCCCGATCCCGGCTGACAAAAACGGTCCCCATAGCGGAGAGATGAGCCGTGATATTGCTCTTGATGTCGACGGGGCCGGAGGTGTACTCGCGGGGCGAAACACAGACGACTCCCCCGCCCGCGAAAGCCGCGTCAATCGCAGAGTGAAACTCCTTGGTGCTTTGTCTTCCTTGCGGCCGGACGGGCCGAATTGTCTTACGTCATAAACCACCGAGGGTTTCCCGGTTGTGCCGCGGCGGGCGCCTCGAGGAAGAATGCCGCACCGGCCGCGGCCCGTAATGTGCTTCGGCCCGACAAAAGGTGTTGTGTATCCAAGATTTATTCCTTCCAAGCGGAAACGTGTTAAAGACATTGAAAGCCTCGGCGCGGAAAAGGACTCGAAGGCGTTCCCTGGCAGGACGCTAAAAAACGTTTTTGAACGCTGTGATTTCGAGTGGCCATAGGCCTGAGGCCCACCCAAGGAGATGAAAATCACCGTTGTCGTCAACCCCGCGTAAGCGGGGATCCGCGTCAGTCCAACGGCTATTACGGATTCACTTTTCGGGTTGCGGATGATCGGGGCAAGACGCTGCGCGGCATCATCAATGGCATGTTGCCTTACGACGTGCGAAAGGCTGCAAACACCAATCCTGGAGTGCGCTATAAGGGTTAAGCCGGGTATCTACTGTTGAGTAACACAATCGCGTTGACTTATGTGAGTCATTGACTTATGGTGCTCGATTATGTCACGTCGAGCGCCCCAGATCCAACTAACCATTGAAGAGCGAACGACTTTGGAGAGCATCATACGTTTCCCTTCCGCCGCCCAACGGGATGTCTTGCGGGCACGCATCGTGTTGCTCGCAGCCGGACGCCTTCGCCTACGGCCGAAAAGGGCCGCAGCTTGTGGGGAAAAAAGCTTCAGCCCTTTTCGACTGGTTGCATGTGCCTGACCTCCAACCGCTGCGTTCCGCGGCCCGCCATCCGGTCAGGAAGAAGGTGGCGTTTTCATCGCTGCGCCGGTTGCCAGGACACCCAAGAATAGGGCCGCCGCCAGTATCATGCCGCCGTGGGGCGTAACTCCAAACTTATCTTGCAAATTCGGCAGCAGCTTCAACACGATAGAGCCCACCACAGAAATTAAGCCAAGCACCCAGAACAATTGAAGTAAGTTACGGTAAACCTTAGACATCGGACACCTTCTGCTGTTGTAGTAAATCGTGGGTCAGTATAGCAATATGGCCCCTCTGATTCAACGCATCAAAAGTAACAAAGCAACACACATCAAAAATAACATTTGTAAATTGTTTGACAGGCGCACTTGCAGGCCTCCCCCGGAGGCAAGTTTTTGGCTGGAATCTGGGCTTTGCCCCGGACGGAGAGTCCCTTGATATGGGTTCCCTTCGCCGACGCAAGGATTGAGTTGCGCAAGGTGGGAAGTTACAAACGCAGAGGTTACAGAGGGCCACGGTGTCGTTGTGGCGACCAGTCCTGACCGTGGGTTTTTACCTTGACGCCGAAGGCATAGCCTGCTGGAATAATTTCATATGAATACCGTACGCAGAGGGCTGGTGAGGCGGCGGGAAGATTGGCGGTGGTGCAGTTACAACGATTTTGCTTTGGACAAGGCGACGATAGCATCATGCCCCATCCAGATTGACTACGTGCGGTTGCCGCTGGGGCGTCGGGCATGAGAAAAGCCCATGGTCAGGACTGGTCGCTGCGACGACACCGCGGCCCGCTACGACGGCGCCCAATCAAACGGCGAACTGATCTACCTGCTTGGCTTTGCAAAAACGTGTGAGCTATTTGGCGAAAGGTTATGTCGAAGTCATTTCTTTTGCAACCGACCAAGGTAGTGTTTAAGGCACGATTGTTTTAGCCGATTTGGTTCACCATAGCTGTTGCGGCAGCGATCTGCGTGGCGAGGGTGGTCGGCCAGAGAGGAACTCCGATGGTCCGGGAGGCAGAAAAGGCTTCGATCATTCGAAAACCGCAAAACGTGTGGTCCCGCAGTGCCGTGGTGGCGCTGACGTTGCTGGCGCTTTTCCTGGTGTGCTATATCGTGCTGACAGTGACGTGGGAGGACTTCGCCGACCACGACAACTCCCAGTTCACCCTTTTTACGCTCAAGGGCCATGACTTTGCGCCGCCAATCTGGCGAGACAAAGGACGCTTTTTCCCGCTTGGTCACCAGGAATTCAACCTGATACGTCACTTTACCAGCACAGTCGTCGGCTATCATGCGCTGCCCATCATTCAGCTTTTGGCTTTGTGCGGCGTCCTGCTAATCCTTGACGAGGAGTTAAGCATTACCGCGCGTGCCGCCCTCACAGCTTTTGCTCTGGTTACGCCGGGCATTGTCATCAGCTTCGGTGGGTTGATTTATACAGAGCGGAACGTTGTACTTTGCCTCGTCTGTTTGGTGCTTTTCATAAAACGTTTCGAACAGACGCAAGCTACCGCATGGGCCGTGTCCGCGGTCGTTTCTGCTCAAATCATGATCCTTTACAAGGAGACGGCATTTCTGCTGCTCGGGGGCTTGACGGTAGGTAGGCTCGTATTGCGCTGCAGGAACGCAGATCAAGCAGGGTGGGACTACAAGCGGCTTCGGGACAAGGAAAGTCGCCTGGACCTTTGGCTTCTCTCTTTGGCGGTGCTGTTCTTGCTTAGTTACGTGTTCGTAATGCTTCCCAACCTCCATATACAGTATGCTCATGACCAAAGAGCTCCAGCGGCGGAAGTTGTTCTTGCCTACATAATGCTCGATTTGCTGGTTTGGCTGTTTGTGGCCCTGGCGCTGGGCAGGGCCTATCTGATCCTGCGACACAGGGTCCCGCCGTTGCCGTTGTGGGACGGATTGGCTTTGGGTGGCATGGCTTGTTTCACCGCCTACCTTTATCTCGGTATGTTTAGCCGCTACTACCTAGTGTCGCGTAACACCTAACTTTTGACAATTGGCCAACCGCGCTGCCGCCCTGGTTGTAGGGGTACGGCAAGCCGTACCCTCTTCATTTTTATCGCGCGACCGAGCCACGAGGGTACGGCAAGCCGTACCCCTACAACCAGGCAGTGCCCCGCGACCATTGTCAAGAATTGGATGTTACAGCACACTAGCACCGGTGGACCTCATCGCAGTGCTGTACGTCGGCCGATTCGCGATTCTTTCCTGGGGAAAGAGGAGTTTGGGGAGCAAGGTGGCCATAATGGTCCTACTGGGTGCCGTCCTGTTTCAGGACGTCTCGCTTTCGGCTTTCCGTGTATTCGAGGGAAAGAACGTCATCCACGGAAAGGCTGAAATAGCCCGCGTGATTAAAGCGCGATATCAGGGCGGTGCAGGAAATGTGCAGAGGGTCTTCTTTCCGTTTGCGAGCCCATACACTGTAATGGAGTTTGCCGCTTACCTCAGCTATCGGGGTGTCCCTGTGGAAGGGGTCCCGGTTGAATCTGCCGGCTGGTTGGGGTATCTATGGCGCGAGGACTGGAGTGTCCGTGTGGAAGGGGTCCCGGTTAAATCTGCCGGGCTGCACAGCGTTGCTTTGGTGAGCAGATCTGTCGCGAAGGACGGCCCCTGTGTTGGATATAGGAGTCTCGTATGTCACGCCGGTAGTAGCCCTGACCCTGGCGATCTTGTGATAGTACTGCCGGATGATGACGCGTCGCTCGCTGAGACGACTCCGTACCGGAGCGGGGGAGAACTGCTGTTCTCCTATGAACCTCGTCCCCGCATTCCGCGATGGTTGTATGCCCTCGTCGGTCGTCTTAATGTCGCCGCATCCACGTCCCCGCACAAAAAGCTTCCTGATCGCTGGCTGCACGCGTCAGTGACTGCGTGGTAGTTCAACGAGGTTAAGCGGTGCCCGCGGATCGATCCCGCGCTGCGAATTCAGAACATCGGCGGGTCACCAGCCTGTCAACCTGAGCTGAGTGTCTCCGCGCGGCCGGTGAAGCGCACCAGACATGTTTTCGTCAGACATACGTCCACCTGCTGTTGCTCCAGATCTTGAGACACCTCCAACTGCCGCCCCATATCTGTCCCTCAATGCCCAACCACTTTGGGGCGTAGGATACCACAGCATTGTGGTATTATAAGGTTAAGTAATGTGCCGAGCAAAAAGTCTTCTATCGTAACTTCGAGTGTTCCCCACGCGCCCACGGTCGCAAAAGCGTGGAGAAAAGGAAATCCATCGTCAAAGGCAAGAGCGCGATCCATCTGGCGCGGGTGTACGGAGAGAGGAAGCGGAATTTTGTGGGTGAGCACTTCTGGTGAGGAGGGTTCTATGGGTCCACGGTGGGCCGCGATGAGGCGGTGATTCGCGAGTACATCCGGAAGCCGGAGCAAGAAGACAAGCGATTGGACCAGCTCAACCTGTGGCGATGAGCCGCCACCGTAAGGTGGCTCAAGCCCGGTGGGGCCGCGTTAGCGACCCCACCGGGCCGCTTTGAGCGGCTCACAAACTAAAGCCCCCAGCTTTGCCGGGGGATACTTACTTCTACCGTGGGTTCTTCCCGATGAGAAAGACATCGCCTGCTGGAAAAGTTGAATCCCGTGCTGGAAGGGTTCGGTAAAGCGGCCGGAAGATGGGTGGTGGTCGAGTTACAACAATTTTGCCTTGGACAACGCGACCGTAACGGTGTACCCCATCCAGACTGACGACGTGCGGATGCCGCCGGGACATCGGGCATGAGAAAAGCCCACGTCAGCAAGCTACTGCCCGTGACCCGCTCGACGTCAGAGAGCGCACCACACGATGTCCTCATTCTAAGGTCAAACTACCGTTTCAGAGTACGCACGTAAGCAATCACGGCGTCTACGTCTTGCAGCGGGAGACGGTGCCGGAACCCGGATTCATCGATCTCGACAGGAGGCATCACGCGGCTACCCTTAGTGATGATCTCCCTCAACTCCGCGTCCGACTTGCTTTGCACCTCTGCTGAGCTGAGCCTCGGAATTGTGATGTTGAAGAATTTGTCCGCTCTCTGATCACCCTTGCCCTCCGGGCCATGACATCTGCCGCACGTCAGATTGTAAGCCGCCTTTCCAGAGACATTGCGGGTCTGGTCCAGACCGGTAATTAACAAGACATCGCGAATGTGGTTTTTCGGGATGCTGTGCAAAAGTATTCCATCCGTCCCGGGCATCCATACTTCGCAGAGGATGTGGCCGCCACCCGTTTTGTCGAATACAAGAGTGCCGTCCCGGAGAAATTCGCTCGGCCCGTTAATCCGAGCGATGATGGGCGCACGAAACATGACTCTGGTGGCCGATTTCACTTCGAACCAAAGGTTGGTCACTGTGAGGGTATACGTCCCCGCTGGCAGCACCTTCGAAGCGAGGGTAAACTCATACGGGATTTCGGTCCGCGTGGCCTCCCCTGTCTGCCCGAACGCCGAGCCAACTGCGAAGAATGTGATGAGAACTAAAGCCATGAGCCTTTCCGCCATCGCACCCTGAGTTTTCAATTGCTGCATACTTGATATCCTCCTCCAGTTCTCTGTCAGTCGCGGTAGGGATACCAGCCACTTGATGCCCCCCCGCACAGATCCGTACGGCGGTCATTCGGGTTATGGCTCCTCCCTCGGATATTAGCGGCAAACTGCCAGCCGCACACCACCCGACCTTTGGCACGCTTGCTCTTCCACTCGGTACCGGGAATATGCGAAAGCGAGCGGTCCTCTCGTGAAGGCGCCGCCCCTTCCTCCAACGCCCCTGCCGAAGGTCGCCCCTCTTTGTTCAGCAACCTAATTCCGGAATTTCCTTTTGACGCCCTTTCCTATAGATCATCCGCTGTACGTTCGGTGAAGTCAAGCTGCTTGTGTAAGGGTTTTTTGTGGTTGACAAATTGTTTCTCGCGGCCCATAATGAAATCCTGCATTCAGGCAGAATCCCAAAAAATCTGGAGGAAACATGAACTTGAACAAACGGTTTGTTCTGATTACAACAATGGCCGTGGTTGTTTTCGCCGCCATAGCCTTTGTTCCCCGATTCACCCACATCGTCCACAAGGTACGCGCCACCGGTGGGACTGTTGACACAGTACTCCTCGTGTGTGACTACAATAGCGCAAAGCCCGCAGGCTCACAGATTCTTATATTTTCGATAGAGTCTAGCAACCCAGGCGTGACTCTCCCTGCCGTCGGATCAAGCTGTGCAGCGGGATTGGCCTCTATCCAAGAGCAGGGATTTGTCACCCCCCCCAATGCAGCCGATGCAGCATATCCCACCTCAAATGCCATAATCGGCTCGATAACCAGTAACCCGTATCCGCTATGGACCCTATTCCGGTTCACCCCCCCTACATAACAAGGTCGTGTCTGGCGGCCCCTGGCGGGGCGGGCCCAGCGGCTTCTTCCGATTGCCAATGATCTGGCGATTGGGATCGGGTGGGTGGTGGTGATGCCAAAGCGTATGGCCCGGGGGCTAATTCTGTTCCCGGGCCAACCCTCAAACTCCCATATTCCCGCACGCCGCTGAGCACCCACCGCTTCCAGCGCCGGACGTATTGCCCAATGTGCCGCAGGATTTCCTCCCGCGGCGCATCCTGCTCATGAAGCCGGGCTACCCGTCCTCGAAATGCTTCCCAAGCCGAAGGCGTTAGGCCACCCACGCCTTGCTTCGTAATCAATGTTGACCTTCCACCTGTCGAGTTCGTCCTGTGTGGCTGTCCAGTGGTTGATCTTATATTGCCATCCGTTTATCACATCCAGGGACAGTACTTGTCTCGTCTGTGGCAAGGGATGCTTTACGGCCTGTATCGGGACATCTTTTACGATGTTGGTCGGGGGGGGGCAGGCGCGCTGGTTCTCCCCGACAAGCGGGCAGAGGACCTTGAGCGTGTAGGGGCCGCCCGAGACTAGTTTAGTGTCCCAGAAATAACTGGACAGGGCGTTCGACGTAGCGCCGGTCCCGCAGGGCGGGACCGGCACCTGCCGACCTAAAGGTCGGCGCTACACTGTCCAGCTAATTACGGGACACTACATTAGCACCCCCGTGAGTTCACTCCTGACCAAGGGCAGGTGCTGGCGGGAGATCCAGCCGAGTGGCTCGGAGGTCCGTTCCAGGAACACCTCAGTGCCAAGCTCGTCGTCCTTGGCTCTGGGGATAGCGATAGACGACGGGCTAGCGGTCTTTCTGCTTGAGCCTCTTGTTTCTTTGCCTCTGCTCGAAGCCATTCACGGCCAGGAGAGTCACAGCCGGTTCTTATGGCGGAGGCTCGCTCGTTTCCTTAGTGACTACCAGACCATTCTCCAGCCGATACTCGCCATCGGGGCGGCGTGCCAGATCAGATATTGGCATCTGCAAACAGGGGGAGGTTGTAGGGGATGAGAAACGAATGGTTAGCGACTTCGGCAGCTTGGATTGGGCGTTCTTCTTCGGAGTCATCCTCGTGCGTTGCGGTCTGCTTGAAGAGACCACTTGCAGCCTTTCAGTTCCAACTTGTCCTTGGTCTTTCCCGCGGCGACCGTCCGCCACTGCATGTTTGATGGATCATTAGCGCCGCCGCAGGCCAAACGTCCTGGCAAGGGCCCTGGGATAGTACCCAGGCCATTGTTTTTCTGGGGCTAGGAAAGGCAATATAGCGTCACAGTTAAGAGCGAAAAAGGGCTATTTCTGGCCACCTCTTCGGTCCAACGGTCCTGTAAATTCATTGATTTAGCCCGTTGGGAATCCCCTACCGCGATTTCCGAAATCGCCGTTTGTGGCGGGGAAAGGCTACTCGTAGACTGACCACCTAAACATGAAGGGCAGGCGTGGAGGTGTTTGGACCCCCATCCTCTCGAATGCACACCTCTTCTGCGCCTTCGCTGTCACTTATTGCTCTTTCTATGTGTGCAATCAGTCCTTCAGCTTGGCAAAAGGGAACTCCGTCCCACGCTAAAATGAATCCCGGACCATCTTATGACGGTATCGGAACATCACGAACCAAGCGGAAGGTATCGCGCGCGATGAGCAACTCCTCGTTGGTGGGAATGCCCATGATGCGGCTGCGATCCGTGGAGATTTTTCCTGTTACTTTCACCGACCACCAGAGCGCATGGCACCCCAGCATATCTGGGGGTACCAGGCGCACTGGCTCAGTGTGACCTCATTGTAACCACGACAGTGATCCCTCGAGCGCCGGCAGACAACTCCCGGGAGTCTCGGTAGAGGTGTGGCCTGTCGCGCCAGACACCCGCCCGCGGAGGAGGCCCGGTTTTCGCGCCTGGCGATTGTCTTAACCGTTCATATTCATGTTAGTCCAGGCCCTGTTGCGTCGCTTGCACGGCGCAGCCGCCTGTGCCCTGTCCAATACTCCGAATATTTCCAGTGCAGGCTTGGTTGCCTAGCGTTGAGAAGTAGACATTGGAAGCCCCCGCCGGATCGGTGACGCTACTGTTGACGATGATCCCGCTCGTGCCGTTAGCTGCCCCAAGGGTGGCAGACGTAGTAGTACCGGGGGTGATGGCGCTTCCGCTCGTCACATCGAACGACATAATGCAGCCGGTACCACTGGGACAGCTAATAGGGCTCGCTGTCTCATTGTGGGCTTCAACGCTCAGGAAAATCCAGTCGGTTGAATAGGAGGTATTGAAATACTCAGTTATCGGCGAGCAGTCTGCAGTACCTGAGGCCAGAGCGGGGCCCAGCACTGGCGTGCCCATCACGTTACTGGTGATCGGCAACTGGTATAGCGTCGGGGTCTGGCTGGCGGAGGCGCGTCCACAGACGTAAAGATTGCCCGTTGGGGTCGCTGCGCTGCTGGTCATATAGATGTTGTCGAACGCTCCGATATACGCCTTGCCGGCAACCCCCTGGCCCAATTTCATCTGAGTGCCGGCAGCCCCGGAAGCAAAGCTGGTGGAAAGCTGATAGACGGCGCCGTGGCCCGAACCGTCACCATTAACAAACAGATATACCTTCCCCGCAGCGGCGTCGACGAGGGGGCCATCGACAAAGCCGGAACCGTCGCCCGCCAAGGCAGCGCTGCTGACGATATGGTTCGAGCCGCCTCCCGCTGGGATGCGATGGAATCGGCCGTCACCCGTGCCGCTGCGGATGGACGGGCCAACAAAGACATTCCCGGATATGGAGTCATAAACAGGGTGGCTCAAAGGGTTCACACTCATCTGCTGCGGCCAGCCGGAACTGGCGCCCCCGCCCGTGATCTCTGCGGGCGTCCCGGCAACGAAGATGTTGGTGAATTTGTGCAAATAGCCGGCGTTGTCGCCTACGTAGATGGCGTCGTTGGTATCGTCGTAAAAGGGGGAAGAGCCGGTGTCGTTGTTCCCGTCATGAAAAGACATGCTGGTCATACAGGGTGCGGTGCAAGTGCGGTAAGCGGCGGCGGTAACAACTTGAGGGGAAGCTGTCAACTGCACCAGGGAGCTGTTCTGACTCCACTTGAGGAGCACCAAGCGCGCAACGCTGCTGACACTCTGGACGAACGCCACCTGCGTGCCGTCCGCGGAGAGCACGGGAGAGGTCACAATGGTGCCGCCGTCAGTGTTATATTGCCAGTACACAACGGGAAATCGGGGGATCTCGAAGGTACAACCGCTGTAGAGATTGTCGTAGGCGATGATGCCGGCCTGTGTCCCTGACCCCGCCAGGCCCGTGTTGTACACAACGAAATCAGGGTCAACGTCTTCGCCGCAGGATATATCCTGAGAATTGAGCAACCACTTTGCCGGGTACATACCCGCGCCGACCTTGGCGGAACTGCCCATGTCCATGCTCCAGAGCCCCTCACTGGGCGTGGGCGCCGTGGCTTTGTTTACCTGCTGCGCCACAAGTGCGGCAGCCCTCTCGCCTCCAGTCCTCATCTCGCGTGAGAACCCCCCAGTGGCTGCGGCGGACTGCCTCAGTCTCTGCATTTGGAAGCGGGGGTCGTTCATGATCCTGTACCATTTCACAATGGAGCCGTTCCTCGCCGCCTCGGCAAACGTGCCGGGGTTGGAAAAGACGAGGTGCGAGTGAGACCAATCCTGCGTCACACCGGTTCTCTGCCTCAGGGCTTCCTGCCCGCGCACCACAATCGTGAGACCGGCGATCACCACGAAAGCCGCGCCGACGATTGCTAACTTGGAAAACGTAGGCTGCATAGTTTATTCCTCCTCTCGAGATTTGCAGGCGCCTCGAGCTATTCCACCCGCGGCGCCTGTGATGCGTCCTTGCTGCGCCGCCTCCGCTGACCTAAACAAAGACGGCAGTAAACTCCCCACTAGCAGGGTAGTCAGTTATGCCTTGGCCCCGGCCGACGGCCCGCGACCACGTCAATTGCGTATCGTGACAGACTCGCGTCGGGCTCTACGGACCCATCCGGCATGGCTCCCACAGGGCCAGCATAAGGACCTAGCGAGAGCCGCTGAGGCCATTTTCCAGTATTCAATTGATGATACGAGTCCCTACAAATTCAGTTAAGCGCACCTATCAGCGCCTGTAAAGTACCGACTAACGTATTAATCACTTAATAGATTTAGAAGCAGCCAGCTCTCAGTTACGACCTAGTGTCGTTCCAAGTGGGTGTCAACCACGAGAGCATGGACATGACGGCGTCAGAAATGATTTGACATTTCCGGGAACCGGAACCTTAATCAGTTTTGCGGGGGGGGGGCAGGTTGGCTTGCCGCCACAGCCACGGGCCGGGGCCACGGGGTCCCTTATATCGAGCGTTTGGCCGATTGCAAGGAGCAGAGATAAAACCCATGAATCGCAGAGATCTGTTGAGGAAATCTCTAACCGTTGGCGTCGCAGCACTGGTGGGTGGGCGGGACGCGAAGCCAGCGGCCGGGAGCGGGTCCGACGCGGCGTCGGCAACTGTCGAGACACAATACGGAAAAGTCCGTGGCGCCTCCGTGCAAGGCGTCAGTGTCTTCAGAGGCATCCCTTATGGGGGCCCGAGCGAGGGCGCGGCCCGGTTTCTGCCGCCTTCGAAGCCCGCTAAATGGGCCGGCATTCGCGACGCGACGCAGACCGGGCCGCGCTGCGTGCAGGTAGCGGGGAGTATATTTCTGAACGCCACCATCGGTGAATACTTCAGAGGATCGAAAGACCGGACCGAACTCGCCCAAGAGAAGGAAAGCGAAAACTGTCTGATACTTAATGTTCTCACGCCCGGGCTGAAAGGCAAGCGTCCGGTAATGGTCTACATCCACGGAGGCGGGTTCAGCAACCTGTCCAGCCTGCTCACGCTTTTCGCCGATGCTTTTCCACGCGAGCAGGACGTGGTTCTGGTGGGCATCAACCATCGCTTGAGCGTGTTCGGCTATCTGTACCTGGGCGGCTTGAGCGAGAAGTACGCTGTCGGCAATGCCGGGCAACTGGATCTGATCGCGGCGCTGGAGTGGGTGCGCGACAACATCTCGCATTTCGGCGGCGATCCGAAGAACGTCACGATCTTCGGCGAATCCGGGGGCGGCGAAAAGATCAGCACTCTGCTCGCGATGCCCGGGGCGAAAGGACTGTTCCACAGGGCGATCGTCGAAAGCGGCTCCCTGCTGCGCGTTGACGATAAAGAAACCGCCACCAGAAACGCTAAGACGCTGCTGACAAAACTTGGGCTGACGGAAAACCAGGTTGATGAACTCCAGAGCGTTCCCGCCCACAAGCTGCTCGCTGCTGCCACGGGGGGAGGTAAGATGGAGTACGGTCCGGTGGTGGACGGCCGATCTATCCCCCAGCAGACCTGGGACCCCAAGGCGCCGGAGATATCCGTAAATATTCCGATGATTATCGGCAACTGCAAGGACGAGTCAACTCTGTTTTCCCTCCAAGACGAGGCGCTATTCCATCTCGATGAGGCGGGACTTCGCGATAGCTTGGTGAAGGCTGGCATACCCAAGTCCGAGGTCAACCGGCTGCTGGCTGCATACCACCGAGATCACCCGAAGGACACCCCGAGCGACCTTTACTTCCGCATATCCACCGACCGTGGAGCGCGTTGGAACGCGGTCAGGCAGGCGGAGTTGAAAATCGAATCGGGCAAGGCCAGCGTCTATATGTACTACTTCGCGTGGGATACCCCCTTAGCCGACGGCAAGGTCAAGGCTTTTCACACCGCCGAGCTTCCGCTGGCAATGCGGCTTGTCCGATATCCCGAATCAGAGCAATTATCCGAGCAGGTCAGCGGCGCGTGGGCGGCCTTTGCCCGGCACGGCAGTCCCCATCGCAGTGGTTTGCCGGACTGGCCCGCGTATTCAACCACTCAGAGAGCAACGATGATCTTCAACGCCGGCAAGAGCGAAGCGGTGGACGATCCCGACGGTGAAGAACGACTGATGTTGCGGAATCGGCCGTCCGGCCATCTCTTGTGAGTGCGAAAAAGGACGAACATTCATGTTAGATAGGAGTCACCAGGATGTTTTCCAAGTACATGGTTTTGAAGCGTCTCGCAAGCCAGACCGGCTTCCGGATATCTTGTTGTCTGGCCGTGGCCCTGTTTGCGTCAGTGGCCACTCCCACGGGCCGTCCGACTCGGGACGGTAAAGCATCGTCTTCCCCGCGCCTGCTAAACGTTTTGGAGGCTGCGCGGTTTTCTGGGAGCTTGGTCGGCGTACAGTACGAGACTTGGTTTACTCCCGGGAATGCTGGTAGCTGGGAGACCGCGGAAGCGGTCCCTGTTTTGGGCAAGTACAATTCGCTCGACGCGAATGTCCTTCGGAAACACGCCGAGTGGTTCGAAGACTTGGGAGTCAACTGGCTGCTGCTCGATTGGAGCAATATGTTGTGGACGAAGCCCGATTGGGAAAACCATCAGGGTGCTTCTCATGAACTGGAGGAAAGCACGTTGCTTCTGTTCAAGACTTACCGCAAGTTGGAAACGGAGGGGAAACATCCGCCCAAACTCGTCCTTATGGTCGGCTTGCAGAATGGTCCTGTGGTCCCCCGTGCTGTGCAAAGACTGAATGGCATCATTGCCTGGACCAAGACAAATTTCCTGGACAAACCAGAATTCAAAGACCTCTGGCTTTACTACCACGGGAAACCTCTTCTGGTGATTCTGTTTTTTACTCCCAATCCCTGCGTGGATTTCAGGCAACTCACCTCTGACACTCCGCTTGAAGCGCGGGATTGGACCGTGCGCTGGATGGCGTCCCAGCTTGAGGACAACCACGCCGACCGATGCGGAATGTGGTCTTGGATGGATGGGCCGATTCGCCAGACCGTAACTCACAACCAAGGCATTCCTGAGGAGACCGTTGTGACCCCTGCCAGCTTTCCTTTTCCCGGAAAGGGGTGGCTTCACCCGGCCGCCGTAGGTCGCGATCACGGTTCTCCATACCTGCGAAGCTGGAGAGTGGCCTTTGAATCGAGGCCGAAGTTTATCCAAATTCATCAGTGGAATGAGTTTGCCGGGCAGAAGGAGGGGCAGGGAATGCCGGCCGATTATTGGGGGGAGCCCGCCGAGATGAGTTCCAGCGGGCAACACCCTTCAAATGTTTATGCCGATGAATATAACCTTGAGCTTAGTGATGATATCGAGCCTGTGCAGATGGATAAGTGCGCTTATCGAGGTTGCGGAGGGTGGGGATATTACTATCTGAACCTCACCAAGGCGATTCTCTCTCTTTACCGCGGAGCAACCCCTGATATTACAGTCATGACGTTATCAGGGCCATTTCAACCAGCAGCCGTTAGGGAGAAGAAGTTGGTGTTGAAGTGGGAGATCCTGGGCAAAAGGCCGAGCACTTTTACGGTTCAGTTGGATGGGAAAGTCGTGGCTGACCACCTCCAGGGACAAAGTTATCCCTTGAGTTTGACCGGGGTTCCGGCGGGCAAACACCGGATAACGGTGATCGCCGATGGAGCGCACACGTATTTCGACCTGTCCCCGGCCGAGTTGGCGAGCCGATCAAGCAAACCGCTGCCCGTGGTTTCGACGATCGAGTTTACGTTCCCTGCCGACCGCGGGCGGAAGTGACAAGTTAGTGACGGATGGTAGAATCATCGATCTCCGGTCTTGCCGTGCCGTGTCTGTGACTTCGATGAAAGTGAGGCCAATCGATCACCTGTGAAGCATAAATTCATTCCTTTCTTGCTTCTGATCTTCTTCTCCGCCGCCGGTTTGTTCACGGCAACCAAGTTTAGCGGGGCGGATGATCAATCCAGCCGGCCCATTCTTAATCCGCGAAACATCCCGCCGTGGTTCCAGACCGGCCGTTTCCGGTCGGCGCGGTGGGACGGTGGCCCCCTCGAGGCGGAGAAAGGGGTACTCACCGGCTGGGCCAACTTCACCCCTGACGACCCTCGTCAGGTGCTAAAGGCGACACGTGATTGGTACAACCCGAGGACGATCGAATTCTTGAAAAAGGCTCACATCAATTGGGCTTGGGTCACCTGGAGCAACGGTTTCTCGCCCGCCACGGAACGTGGACAACAGGAAACGCTCGCCCGCTACATCGAACTCTGCCACCAGAACAACATTCGCGTCGCCGCCTATTTCTCGGTGGGTAACATGTTCTGGAAGGACATGTTCGAGAAGGTACCGGAAAGCATCGCCTGGGTGGACCGCCTGGAAGACGGAAGCCCGCGTTTTTACACTCGTCCGAACCGCTACATGGCGGATATCGGCCATCCTGGTTGGCTTAACCTGCAACGACAACGCGTGGAAGCAGCGGCGCGCGCGGGGGCAGACGCCTTTTGGATTGATAATACCTTCGCCTACCACGGGCGCGAAAAAGTGACGAGTTTTCTCGATGAGGTGTACGGCGCCGCCTCGCCCATCAATCCTGCCATCGTCATTATGTCGAACTACAACCGCCAGATCCTCACCTGGGGCCGTTTGCAGAACGGTGTGACCACGGAGGATGGGGGAGAACCCGGCTACTACCCAGGGACTCGCGAGGGGTTTGACCTGGTCACGAACGCCGGCATCCTCCGGCACGAGTATGGAGTCGGCGAGGGGTGGAGGCCGGTTTCCGTCGAATTCGGTGGCCGCCACCACGGCGAGCGCATGACCACGCCGATGGCTTCGGCCAAGTGGCAACTGGCCATCGCCGAGTGCGCGATGTACGGTGTGAGCCTGGAGCCGTATTTCGAAGGGGTGTTTCTTCGCGACCTCTACTTTGGCACTCCTGAGGCGCTGCGGAGGCTGGAAGCCATCGGCCGCTACAACGCCTTCCTCGAGCTTCAGGAAGACTACTATACCCACCCCGGGTTGAACGGCTCGCGTCGCTGTCATCAGCGATACCACCGACGCGGTGATTCCCTTTCTCAACGGACTCTCCTCCGAGAACCTCAATTACGATGTGAAGTTCAATTACCAACACCCCACGCACGAGTTTCTGGAACATTACAAGGTCATTGTCCTCCCCAACACCAACCCGCTCGCAGGGGAATGGATCGAGGCGCTTGACAACTGGGTGGGCGAAGGAGGAACGCTCATCGCGGTTCAGGACGCTTCATTGTTCTCGCCGGGCGCCGGCGCTGCCGATCAGGAAATGGGGCTGGGGACTATTCTCGCAGTCTCGAAGCGAAACCTTCCTACCACAGCTCACGAGAACCCGCGCGGCAAAGGCCTCGCTGTGTACCTGCCGGAATTGCTGCCTGCCCCCGAGATGGACAAGCTGATCCGAAGACACTTGGGGGATTCAGAACTCGTCGAGGTCGAACGGCGCCCGGCGATTCTTTCCAACATCGTTTATCAGTCAGACAAGAACCGCGCCATTCTCCACCTGCTTAACTACCGCCAGGACCGGCAACAGAACTTCCGCGTGCGCGTGCGCTTCCCGGTGGCGAGGGTGGAGATATTCTCGCCGGATGCCCTCACAATCAAACGGGCTTCCGTTGCGCCGCGAGGTGCGGACTGGGAGGTCGTTGTGCCGGAACTCCAAACCTATGATCTGGTCGCAATCTATGCGGAACGCAAGTGAACCAGCCTAATCCCACATTTCCAACCGACGGAGCGGCACAAGGTGGGCTCGAGCGCGCAAGCTGGGTGCTTTGGGTTTGGTGAATTTGCCCTTAGGAGGGGCAGCGTGGGGGCGTGCGCTGAAGGCGGTGCCTCGCCGCAGACCCGATCCCGTGGAGGAGATCGTGGGCACGGTGCGGGAGGTGGCGCCGGTAGTTGACAGTCGATAGTCCTCAGTTTACAGTTTAGAAGCAAACCAAGGCGGCGAGCCATCGCGGCGGTTATTTATGGCGGAGCACATCGGGGCTTTTCTCGCGCGCATGTCTTTGAGTGCTGGCCAAAGTAGTGTATCAAGGACCAGATGAGGGATATGGACCAACGTCTCTTCGGCAGTTCCGCCTCCGTAATTGGTACCACCATTCAGGACTGGGAAGAAATCACTTGCCCGCTCTGTGGGATCCCGCCACGACCTTTTGCCAGAGACTATCAAGGCTTTCAGCTATGTCGATGCCCGGCGTGTCATTTAGAGTTCCTGAGTCCGCGCCCCACTTTTGAGGAGCTCTCGGACCATGTTTACAACCAAACATATTTTTCTGAACCGGCTCCGGCGGCGCCGCTCACGCGGGAGCAGTTGTATCAGTTCAGCAGGCAAATCGACACCGCTTACCCTCTGCTGGGCGCGGACAACAAAGAAAGAAGGACCTTGCTGGATGTTGGCTGTGGTGATGGATCATTTCTCCGCTACGGTAAAGAGTGTGGCTGGACGGTCGCGGGATGCGACATCGGCCTGACGCGGACCGCACGGGAAGTGGGCTGTCCTGTCTGGGAAGGCCAGTCGCGGGGAATTGACTTTGGCGGATTGCGATTCGATCTCGTGCGCTATAACCACGTGCTGGAACACACTCAGAATCCGCTTGCGGAGATTCAGCGGAGCTGGGAACTGCTCTATCCGGGGGGCATTCTCTATGTTAGCGTCCCCAACCTGGCGGCAGTGAGCGCCCGAATCAAGACTCTTCAAAGCCTGCTCCACCTCAAGCGGCATCGCTGGCGTCATTATGCGGCAGTGCATCATTTGTGGTTTTTCACTCCACCAACACTCCAACGCCTCTTGGAATATTCCGGTTTCCGGGTCGTATTCTGGGAAACGCCCGTCCTCAAGAAAGCTCAACAGAACTCCTCCCTGGAAACAGCGTATCGCTTTCTTCTGGAAAGAAGCGCCGCCGCTGGTATTATCGATTTTTACTGCACGCCTGTGGAGAGGCCTATCAGCGCCTCCCAGCAGGCGGGGCCCAAGCCGTTAAGATGATGCCGGTCCGGCGCCCAGCCAAGCCCGACAAATCCTCTTAAACAGCACGCCTGCTGGCTTTTCATTACACCGCGTACCTCTCGCCAAATAGAAAATAGAAAGCAGAACCTCCCAGCAGGCGCAAGAGGGCTTTACAGGCTGCGGAAAAAAGCTCCACGGTTGTCATCCTGAGCGTAGCGAAGGATCTCGCTCTGCGTATCTTCTTGAAAATGCACAGGGCCAGATTCTTCGCTTCGCTCAGAATGACAGTTTCGAAGAGTTTTTCCGCAGCCTGTTCAGCCAGACTAAGGCGCATCTAGCCTACGTGAATCGGGTCATGACAATGGAGGAGATCCCACCCCGTGGCCTGGACAGCGAAGAAGGGGCGTCTGTCCCCGTAGGGCCCAGGTCCTGCGCAGTGTCCATTAGAGGGCTTCGACCAGTCGCTCGACCCTACAAAGGCACGGTACCAAAAAACAGAGAAATTCCAAAAACGGTATACGGATTTAGGGATTATTGACCGACCTATGACCCGACGGTCGGGAAGCTGGTATGTATTTCAAAGACTTACAGTTGGGTGAGGTTTGGAATCTAACCTGCTCCAGGGAGGTGTGGCGTGGAGTGTCGTTAGAACTTTAGCCACACGGAAGACAAGAAGTGTTTGAATCCTGTAAGTCAACTGAGCAAAGAATCATGGGAACATTTCTAATGGGGCCTGACAAATTAATGAAAAGACCTTTTGTCAAGCCCGAGTTCCAAATGTATAGCACGCCAGTGACGGCCGAACGCGTGCAAGACTGGGGGAGCACTGAAGACCGCGTGCCCAGCCATAGCTCTTTACCTCGTTTGGGAACGGCTCGCGAATGCTTGCCTGAGGCGAACGCAGTGCTCGCCAGTAATTCACAATTGCGCAAAGCCGCGGACAGGCCGGCAATGAGGGCCTCCGGCCCTGAATTAATAACTGAGACTGAAAAAGAAGGAGGAGAAACCATGTCGAGCAAGTACTCGAGAAGGGCCTCCAGATTTGAGCTTCCGATAGTCCTAATGGGAGCTCTCCTGGTGGCACTCTTTACGTGTTTTGTTCAACCTATGGCCGCGCAAGAATCTCGCGGCAAAATACGTGGAGTCGTAACGGATCCCACGCACGCAGTGGTGCCAGGCGCCAAAGTCACCCTTCGGAACACCGGCACCGGTGTGGAGACTGTACATGACGCGGACAGCAGCGGTTTTTACATATTCGACCCTGTTATTCCCGGAACCTACAGTGTGGCTGTAGAGGCCGCTGGGTTCGAGAAGTTCGTGCAACAGAACGTCTCCGTGCAGGTCATGGGTGACGTTACTGTGAACGCGATCCTGACGCTAGGCGCTGTGACCCAAACTGTGGAAGTCACCGCCGCGGTCGCCTCGGTCGAGTTCAATACTTCGAACATGACCACTACCGTCCAGCAGTCCTATCTGAAGGACCTCCCCGTGCTGGCGCGCAACCCCTTCTCGCTCGCGTTGCTGGATGCGGGCGTGATCAACGACTATTGGGATATGGCGCATCGCCTGCCGTTTTACATGTGGTCTGATGGCGGCCTGGATATCGGCGGCCCCACCGGCGGGAAGAACGAGCAGATCCTGGACGGCACGAGAACAGACATCGCCGCCCGGGGCACTTACAACGCGCCCATGGACGCGGTGCAGGAAGTTGTTGTCCAGCAGAATATCCCGGACGCTGAGCACGGATTCAGCGCCGGCGGCGCGGTCAACATTTCCATGAAGTCGGGCACCAACAGCCCCCACGGCTCGGCGTACTACATGGGCCGCCAAACGGCCTTGAACGCCTTGGCCAACCGCGTCACGCGTAGCCCGAACATCGTCAAGCAGACGATCTATGGCGGCACCCTTGGAAACAGCATCATCAAGGACAAGCTGTTCAACTTCGTCGTTTACGAGCACTGGTATGCCACGCAGCCCAGTACTATCTATGACACCATGCCGACGGCCGCCGAGAAAGCAGGCGACTTCTCCGGGGCCGAGCAGAACGACGGCACGCTGCGACCCATCTACGACCCGACCACTTCGGTGTTCAACCCGGTCACTGGCGACGTGACTCGCCAGCAGTTTCTAGGCAACAAAATTCCTGCAAACCGCATCGATCCCACCGCCGCATTGCTGATGCCCTATATCTGGGGAGGGAACACTACGCCCCAGAACCTCGACGGCTTGAACAATTTGCAGGTAACTTTCCCGTGGTGGACACGCTACTGGAACTTCTCCGACCGCGTCGATTACAACGTCAACGACAAGTGGCGCATGTTCGCACACTTCAGCAAGTTCAATACCCGCCTGGACAACGTAAACTGGTCCGACAACAACTCGGCTGCGGTGCCCTCGCAGAACGGCGGCATCATGGACGCGGAGAGCTCCGGTATGGACGTGCTGTATATGGCCAACCCGCGGACTACCTTGGATATCCGCTTGGGCGTCAACTACGAGGAAGACGACTACAATTCGACTATATATAAGTTGCATCCGGGCCAAGCATGCACGCCTGGAAATGTCACCCAATTCTGCGACGTATGGCAGTACTTGTGGCCGAGTAATAATTGGTACCAACCCTTGACTGCTCCTACCATCGCAGCGGGTGAAGGCTACTACTTCCCCGACTTCACTTGGAGCGGCATCGGCGGCGCCAATACAGGCTTCGGCGGCTGGTGGTACGACCATCTACGCGACTATTCACCGACAATTATCTTGACGCACGAGATGGGCAAGCACCACGTGAAGTTCGGCTGGCAGTATCGTTACGCTTACAGCCAGAACTTCGAAAGCACCGGGCCCGGTTATTGGTACTTTAACTCCGTCGACACAGCGAGCACCATCCTGAGCAGTTACAACCCCTCCCAGAGCGGCGACGTGTGGGCCTCGTCGCTGTTGGGCGTTATGAGCAACGGCACTGGCAACTCTGGCGCAAACGCCACCATTTATCCCACTGTTGATCAAATTCACTATCACATGTACGGGTTCTTTGTTCAGGATGACTTCCGCCTCAACCCTCGCACCACCCTGAACCTCGGCCTCCGTTGGGAGCGCGAGACCTCTCCGGCCGACATAAACCACTATTTGATCAAGACCCTGGATATGCAAAACGCAATCCCGGGGTTCCAAACCGCTGTCCCGACCATCTGGACTCCTGGAGTGCAGGCGGCCGTAACCGCCGCTGGTGGGGGTGGCCTGTACCCAACCCTCTCGACTCTTGTAGTGCCTAATTTCACCGGCGCGGCCATCCGCAGCAGCGCCAACAGTCCGGGCACATACCAATCACCATGGGACGAGTTCCTCCCGCGCGCTGGTCTAGCGTTTCGCCTCAATGACAAGACGGCGATCCGGGTAGGCTACTCCCGGTTTGCAGTGTCGCAGGTAAGTAACCGCTCCGATGGAGACTCCAATGCCTCAAACGGCTACTTCCAAGCGACCTCGGGATTGGCCCCACTGGAAGGCGTGCCACGCGAATACCTTAACAGTCCGTTCCCCACAGGGGGCACGTATCCCAACCCGATCATTCCGGCCCTTGGCAACTCCTTGGGGCGCTACCAGGATCTAGGGAACTCTTGGGGCGGTTACTATAACCCCAATCAGTTCAAGATCCCGATGAACGACCGGTTCAACTTCAACGTTCAGCGGCAGTTGCCGGCCCAGTTCCGTTTGGACGCCACGATGTTCATGATGTTCGAACACAACGCCCAGGATGGCAGCATGTGGGGAGGGTTCTACAGCCGCAATATGAACATGATGAACCCGGAGTTTTCCTACAAGTATCAGGGCCTGCTGGGCACGAACGTTCCGAATCCATTCTACAACGTGTTTCCAACAGGTCCTTCAACCGCTCCGGCAGGCTACTCGGGCATCTATATGCCGGGTTACCTAGGCACTTCGGCGACCATCCCGTTGAGCCAGTTGCTTACGCCGTATCCGCAGTACGGATCGTTGAACCAGTGGATGTGGCCGGGCTACCATGACCACTACTACGGCCTGGCACTGTCAGTCACTCGTCCTCTGACCCACGGCTGGACGTTCCTGGGAACCTACAACTACAGCTTGCAATCCCATTCCAACTACTACAACGACATCGCAACCTTCAACAACGACTTGACGATGTTCGATCGCCAGTTGCCGCGGCATAATCTCCGCCTGTCCGGCACCTATCAGTTGCCGTTCGGCAGTGGCCGCCAATACCTGGCTCATGTGAACAAGGTTGTGGATGAAATCATCAACGGTTGGTCCACCAGCGACATCTTCTTCTGGATGGGTGGCGACCTGATGAGCTTCCCCACGACGGGTGTCGTTTGCAACCCGACCCAGAATATTCCAACTGGGTATTGGATCAATCCGAATTGCTTGGTGAATGCGCCCGCCTATACTATTGCCACCGCACCACCGTACTACGAGGGCATGCGCGGACCGCGCTATTGGGAACTTGACTCGACTTTTGTGAAGGAGTTCAAGATCACCGAGCGCTATCGCTTGGAGTTCCGGATGGAGTTGTACAACCTGACGAACCACTTCATCCCCGCCGACCCCAATATTTGCGGGGTGACCCAATCATGCGGCGCCACCGCGGGCCTGAGCACCGCGGAGGCAAGCGGGTCGAACGGCGCCAACTACGGCCGTGAAATCCAGTACTCGGCCCGTTTCCACTTCTAACGCGGGGGCACTTTTTCCCTGCCTTTTCCCCCTCGGCGCGCCCGATATTGAGGGTGCGCCGGGGGGGGGCTGTAACTGCATCAAGCTCGACGACGGCGGGTGGCGCAGAGATGCCGTGCTTTGGCATATCTGAGCCACCCGTCTTGGCTTTGACGCCTGCGCGTCTCCTCCCTCCATGCAAGGCCCCAGACCGTGGGGCGACAGGACAATGCCAGTCCGTCCCGCCAAGCCCCGACAACTCCTCTTAAACAGCACGCCTGCTGGTCTTCCATTAGAGCGCGTACCGCTCGCCAGGATGAATGGTGAATGAAAAGCCCAAATCCTCGTGGGGGCCGCCAGACGGTGTGGGTCAAATGGGCTACTCGTGTAGCCGCCGTGTAGCCTGCGGGCAGGTACCAAAAGGCGCGTCTCTATTTCATTTTTATCGCGCCACCGAACGATGTGGGCACGGCAAGCCGTACCCCTACAACCAGGCAGTGCCCCGTGACCATGGTCCAGAATTGGAGGTTACAGCACATCAGTTTCAGAAGGCGGCGTGGGGTGGTAAAGGCACTTTTCCCCCAAGCTCACCTGGCCATCCAGCCGCCATCGATCGTGAGGATGGAACCGTGGACATAATCCGAAGCAGAGGAGGCGAGGAAGACAACGGCTCCCTTGATGTCCCCGGGTTCGCCCCAGCGCCCGGCAGGGATACGCGCCAAGATGGCCGGGGCGCGCTGTGCGTCGTTCCGCAGCGCCGCGTTGTTGTCGGTGCTGATATAACCGGGCGCGATGGCGTTGACGTTGACGCCTTTCCCCGCCCATTCGTTCGCCAGGGCTTTGGCAAGCTGACCCACGCCGCCCTTGCTGGCCGCATAGCCCGGAACCAGGATGCCGCCCTGAAAGGTCAGCACGGAGGCCGTGAAGATGATCTTACCCTGGCCTCTCTCCACCATCGGCTTTCCGATCTCCCGGCTCAGAATAAACTGTGCGTTGAGGTTTACTTCAATCACTTTATCCCAGTATTCGTCCGGGTGCTCGACGGCAGGTTTGCGCAAGATGGTCCCGGCATTGTTCACCAGGATATCGATGCTTGGAAAATCGGCTTGCACCTGTTTGATGAACGCATAAAGAGCCTTGCGGTCGCTGAAATCGCAGGCATACCCATGGAAGTCTCTGCCCAGCGCCCGAACCTCCTGTTCCACCTGGCTGCCGGTCCTCTCCATCCCGGCGCTGACCCCGATAATATTTGCTCCGGCCTCAGCCAGAGCCAAAGCCATGGCCTTTCCGATTCCGCGCCTGGAACCCGTCACCAGGGCGATCTTACCCTCGAGTTTGAACTGGTCAAGAATGTGCATTTCGCTTTGTCACCTCGTCTCCGGCCTTAGACCGGATTCTTCAGTATGCTCTGCCGTTCGAGCCGGACGACCGGAAGGGCGGGGTTAAACAGGCTGCGGAAAAACTCTTCGAAACTGTCATTCTGAGCGAAGCGAAGAATCTGGCTCTGTGCATTTTCGAGGACATACGCAGAGCGAGATCCTTCGCTGCGCTCAGGATGACACCCGTGGAGCGTTTTTCCGCAGCCTGTAAACCCCGCCCACTCTCATTCTTGCTGAGCAATTCCGGTCAGGCCGCATCTTCTCCACATTCAATCAAAACCTTCATCACGGCGCCGCCGCGTTCCATTTGCTGCAAACCTGATTGCACCTGCTCCAAAGGATAGGTCTGGGTGATGAGCCGGTCCAGCGGAAGCGATCCTGACGCGGCCATCCGAATCCCAGCCTCGAAGTCCTGGTGCTCGTAGACGCGGGTGCCGAACAACCGCAATTCGCGCCAGAAAAAGCGGAACAGGTCAACCTTGGGAGGGTCGGCAAATATAGCTACAACCACGATTCGCCCCCGCGTGCGAGGGAGCTTGGTCATCAATTCGGCGCTGGCAGCCGACCCTGTTACTTCAAAAACCACGTCCGCGCCGGCTCCCTTGGTTTGGTCTGTTACATACTCGGGAAAGTCTTTCTGCCGGGGATCCACGGCCTCGAGCCCCAACTCCTGGAGAAGTTGTAATCGGTAAGGATTGATTTCTGAGACCAGAACTTTGGCGCCTTTGCTCTTCGCCACCAGTGCGACCAGCGTGCCGATCGGGCCGCCGCCGAGCACCACAACATATTCGCTTTCCGCCACCGAGCCCAGGCGCACGGCGTGGCAGGCTACCGACACAGGCTCGACAAGCGCGGCGATATGGAACGGCAAGGTGGCGGGAAGGTGATGCAAAGTGTGAGCTGGGACGGTCCAGTAGGTCTGCATGGCCCCGGGAGTGTCAATGCCCATGAACTTCAGGTTCTGGCAAATGTGGTTGTGACCGGCGCGGCAGGCCGGGCAATTGTTGCACGGATCGAGCGGCATCACCGTCACCGAATCGCCCACCGAAAAGCCCTCCACTCCCGGTCCCAGCGCGCCAATTGTCCCGGACATTTCATGCCCTATAATCTGCGGTAGGTGAACCCGGCGATCCATATTCCCGTGAAAAATATGCAAGTCGGTGCCGCAGATTCCGCAATAGGCCACTTTGATTTGCGCTTGGCCGTAGGCGGGTTCTACCGCCGTCTGCGGACCGGTCCTCATGGTTGTGTTCCCTACGTAAAACGCACCCTTCATGCTCCCCACCTCGAAAAAGCTGTCAACGCCAACAAATGACCATTAAGAATAAGCCACTGTGAGTGTTGATACAAGAACCTTTGACTTTTCAACTACCCGTTGCTCTGCATGCACAAATTGCACTATTGTTCTCACACATAGTGAAGAAGCTGTAAAGGAGTCACCGCATGTCCTACCCAAAGCCTTCCCGGCGCTCCTGGGCTGAGCCCTGGAAGATCAAGATGGTCGAGCCCATCCGCATGACGACCCGCCCGGAGCGCGAAAAATTCATCGTCGAGGCCGGATACAACACCTTCCTGCTGCGCTCCGAGGACGTTTACATCGACTTGCTCACGGACAGCGGCACTAATGCTATGAGTGACATCCAATGGGCGGGTATGATGCTCGGCGACGAAGCCTACGCGGGTAGCCGCAACTTTTACCATTTGTGGGAAGCGGTCAGGCGACATTACGGTTATAAATACCTGGTTCCCACGCACCAGGGGCGCGGCGCCGAGCACATCCTCTCGAAGATCATGATCAAACCGGGCGACTTCATCCCCGGCAATATGTATTTCACCACCACGCGCCTCCACCAGGAGTTGGCGGGCGGAAGTTTCGTGGACGTCATCCTTGAGGAGGCGCATGACCCGGCCAACGAGCACCCCTTTAAGGGCAACGTAGACCTGCCGAAGCTTGAAAAGCTGATCCTCGAGGTGGGGGCAGGGAAGATTCCCTACGTTTCAATTGCGGGAACGGTGAATATGGCAGGGGGCCAGCCGCAATCCATGGCCAATATGCGCGCGCTCCGAGAACTCTGCGACCGCCACGGCATTCCCATCGTGCTCGATGCCACGCGGGCCGTCGAAAACGCCTACTTTATACAGCAGCGTGAAGCGGGCTACAGTTCGAAGAAGGTGGCGGAGATTCTGAAGGAGTACTGTTCCTACACCCAAAGCTGCACCATGAGCGCCAAGAAAGATGCCCTGGTGAATATCGGCGGCTGGCTGGCCAGCAATGATGAAGGACTTTATGAAGAAGCGCGCAACCTGGTGGTGGTCTATGAAGGGCTGCACACCTACGGAGGGCTTGCCGGGCGCGATATGGAAGCCATGGCGCGGGGGGCATTGTGGAAAGCGTCGAGGACGACCACATCCGGGCGCGGGTCGGCCAAGTGGAGTACCTGGGCCGACACCTGCTTGATTGGGGGGTCCCCATCGTCAAGCCGATCGGCGGCCACGCCGTCTTCCTGGAGGCCAGGGGCTTTTACCCGCACATCCCGCAGGAGCAATACCCGGCCC
This sequence comes from uncultured Acidobacteriota bacterium, assembly GCA_963832915.1. Classification (GTDB taxonomy): domain Bacteria; phylum Acidobacteriota; class Terriglobia; order UBA7540; family UBA7540; genus CAVROP01. The sequence goes on along the minus strand of CAWHWE010000011.1, from coordinate 23,643 downwards.
AGACGCTGGCTGCCAGCATCTACGTCGATTCCGGAGTGCGCACCATGGAGCGCGGCATCGTCTCTGCCGGGCGCGACCCCCAGACGGGCGCAGAGCGCCACCCCAGATTGGAGCTCGTGCGCGTCACCATTCCGCGCCGCGTCTATACTCAGGCGCATATGGATGTGGTGGCGGAGTCGATCCTGAAGGTTTACGAGCAGCGCGACCGGGCGCGCGGCTTGAGGATGGTCTACGAACCCAAATATCTGCGCTTCTTCCAGGCCCGCTTCGATTCGGCGGCCAGCGATAAGCAGTAGGCGGAAGGCAGTAGGAAGTTGGCAGTAAACGGAAAGCGGAGAAGGCTCTTGTCCGTTGTCCGCGGTCAGTTGTCGGTTGAAGAATCCGTCCCCCCCGCTGTCTCCCAATTCCATTTTTGCTAATCGGAATGGCTACCCCTGCCGATAAGAAGAATGTGGCAACAGCGAGTAGTGGATGGGAAAGAAAATGTAAAGTTCGCCTGACTTCTACGGATTGGAATCCTCCGGGCTGGTACTACACCTGCCATGGACCAACGAACGAGCGAGAGTGCTACCGCAAATAATCCTCCCGAATCTAATGAGAGGACTCTTATTTACATTCCCATCATCCATACGCAAGCCGATATGGGTGCGCTGAGCCAGGCGATTCAACGCTTGAAAGTCAAGGAACTGGGGCGGAGAGGCTGGGAGCGCAACGTGCAGCTGGTTAACAAACTGTGGGCGCAGATCGAACGGGCCATCGAGGGTCTGGCGCTTCCCTATGAACGAGTTCGGCTTTATCAGGATGGATTGCCGGTTTGCGGCCGTGAGCTGGAGATCGTTACGGAGCTGGCAAGAGCCGGCAGCCGCAACCACGGATTGCTTCATCGATTGAGGGAGAGGGGGGCCAGGATTATGGGCACAGAATCTTCCGAACTCCTGGTCGAGGAATATGAGCTCGTCAAGGAGGATTTCGCTTCCGGCAAGCCGGGTTTCGCCACGCGAGCGGAACCACGCCGAAAAGCCTTGCGAGGTTCCTTGCTCAAAAGACGTGATGAATACATCGCCCGTCGGATCAACGAGACGCTTCAGGCGGGGGAAACGGGCCTGATCTTCCTCGGCATGCTTCACTCCCTGGGCTCCTGGCTCGATACGGATATCCGGCTCGTTTATTTGATTCACCCACCCTCAGGTTGTGGAGAGAAAGCGCAATGACAGACGCTGCCAGTAAGGTTCTGATTGTGGACGGGAATGAGCAAATCGCCTTGCTCTCTAGCTTCCTCAAACAAGAGGTGATAACCCCCGTGGTGGCCCACACCGGGGAGGCCGCCCTGGAAAAGATCCGCTCCGAACATTTCGATGCTCTGGTGGTGGACATGAAGCTGCCCGATATGGACGGCATGCAGATCATGAAAGGGGCAAAAGCCCTGGACGAAGATCTCCCCGTCATTCTGATCACGGGCTATCCGGAAATCCGGGATGCGGTGGCGGCGATGCGGGCGGGCGCTCACGATTACCTTGCCAAACCCCTCAAACACCACGAGGTGCTGCGCGTGGTCTTCCGCGCCCTGAACGAACGCGCTCTCAAGCGCAAGCTGCGACGCCTCTCGTGCCAGATCGAGGATGAACAGTCTCCATCACCCTCAGAAACGGAGCACGAGACCTCACCTGGGCCACTACCCGCCGAACTAAAAGCGGCCCGCGTCCCAATCACACCCCATGAGGCCATCACACACGCCTCCATCGCAACGGGCGCCGCGCTCCTCGCACTCCTCTGCGCAACCTTTGACCCAATAACGCGACCCCACATATTCACCGCAGAGGAAGCGCTCAAGCAAACACTCTCCGAGCTGCGCGTAGCACGGCTCAACGAAGAGTACTCCGCCCTGATGCGCCGCCTCGCCGGAAACACGCGGCCCGACCGCCGTTGACAAACGCCACGGCAGGCGCTCCAATCAAACCCTCGAACAAAGCCGCGCAAGCCAACCGCACGGCGCACGACAAGGCCAAAAGCTTATGATGCCTCTTTCAAATCGACCGACATCAGCAGGACTGTTGAGATCGCAGGGCAAAACGCTAAGCGTTTTTGTATTGCTCCCCCTGTTCCCTTGTGGTAACAATCTTCCTCTAGAACCGTTCTCCCCGGTCGTGGTTCATGACAGCAAGCCCGATTGACGTTTACCGCCGACAGATTGAGAAAGAGTTGCAAGCGGGCAACGCTACCGAACACACTCACCGCCCGGCACTAAAAACCCTCATTGAGTCTCTGGCGTCTGGCGTCACCGCCACAAATGAACCCAAGCGCGTGGAATGCGGAGCGCCGGATTTCGTGGTTACGGAGAAGCGTACGCACGGCCCCGTCACCATTGGCCATCTGGAAGCCAAAGACGTAGGCAAAGACCTTGATGAAGCTGAGAAGTCAGAGCAGATGAAGCGGTATCTCCCCGCCTTGCCCAACCTGATTCTTACCGATTATCTGGAATTCCGCTGGTACGTGGATGGAGAACACCGGCAGACGGCCCGGCTCGCCCGCGTTGGTAAGGGGGGCAAGCTGGCCCCTGAGAAGGACGGAGCCGAAGCCGTCACGGACCTGCTAACGGCCTTTCTCGCTCGCGAAGCCGAACCGATAAACGATCCCAAGACTCTCGCCCTTCGCATGGCCCGGCTTACTCACTTCATCCGGGACATGATAGTCACGGCCTTTGATGCCAAGGCGGCCTCTGCCACTCTCCGCGACTTGCACGGGGCTTTTGAAAAGGCCCTGATTCCCGATCTGCCCATCCCTCAGTTTGCGGATATGTTTGCTCAGACCCTTGCCTATGGCCTGTTTGCGGCCCGTTGCAACCATCACGGGCCGCCGGGCTCATTCAGGCGATTCCGGGCCGCATCGGAGATTCCGAAAACCAATCCCTTCCTTCGGAAACTCTTTGAAACCATCACCGGCACAGAGCTTGATGAAGAGCCTTTTGTGGGATTCGTGGATGACCTGGCCCAACTTTTGGCCGATACCGACATTGAAGCCGTGCTCGCAGACTTCGGCAAGCGGACTGCCCGCCAAGACCCGGTAGTCCACTTTTACGAGACTTTCCTTGCGGCTTATGACCCCAAGTTGCGCGAATCGCGGGGAGTCTATTACACGCCAGAGCCGGTGGTGTCCTACCTTGTGCGGTCCGTGGATTATCTCTTGAAGACCCGCTTCGGATGCGCGAACGGGCTCGCAGACACGGGCACGGTTGAATACGAGCGGGAAGAAGAGAGTAGCGCCGCCGTCCCGGCGGCTGGCAAGTCAAAATGCCAGCGAGACGCTGGCGCTACCACGAAAGCCACTTCCCCGCGTGTCTTGATTCTTGACCCCGCGTGCGGGACTGGTACTTTCCTCTACACCGTGATTGACCATATCCGGGACGAATTCATGAGGCAAGAAAACGCTGGCATGTGGTCGGGCTATGTGCGGAATCATTTGCTGCCCCGCATCTTTGGGTTTGAATTGTTGATGGCCCCTTACGCCGTCGCGCATTTCAAGCTAGGGATGCAGCTCGCCGGGCACGATCTGACTCCCGCACAGCGGGTGAAGTGGGCTTATGACTTCTCCGGGGATGAACGGTTGGGAGTGTTTCTCACCAACACTCTCGAAGAGGCGGAGCGCAGAGCCGAAACACTCTTCGGCCCCTTGCGCGTGATTACTCAGGAAGGAAACGCGGCTTCAAGAATCAAGAGCGAGTTGCCCATTCTCGCCGTCATCGGCAATCCGCCATATTCCGGGCATTCGGCCAATCGAAGTTGGGAAATCAAAGAGGGGAAGAGAGCCCCGACTTTCATCGGAAACCTGATTCAGGACTACTACGCCGTGGACGGGAAACCGCTTGGCGAAAAGAATCCGAAGTGGCTCCAGGATGATTATGTGAAATTCATCCGCTGGGGCCAATGGCGCATTGAGAGGACCGGGGCGGGCATTCTCGCATTCATCACAAACCACGGCTATTTGGACAACCCTACTTTTCGCGGGATGCGCCGCTCGCTCATGAATGCCTTCACGGAAATTTACGTTTTGGATTTGCACGGCAACAACAAGAAAAAAGAACGTGCGCCGGACGGCTCCCCGGATGAGAACGTTTTCGACATTCAGCAAGGCGTGACACTGGGGATCTTCCTGAAAGAGCCGGGCAAGGCAGGCCCGGCCAAGGTGTTTCATGCCGACCTGTGGGGAGTTCGAGAGAACAAATACAAGTATCTCTTTGAAAGCGGTATCGAAACAACAAAGTGGACTGGCCTTTTCCCGGAAGCTCCCGCTTATCTTTTCGTGCCTCAAGACACGGACTTGCTCGCGGAATATCAGAGGGGTTGGAACCTGCCCGATGTTTTTCCCGTGAATTCCCTCGGTATTGCCACCGCGCGCGATAACCTTGCCGTTCACTTTTCAGAGGCGGAACTGATGAAAGTTGTCCGCGACTTCGCCGCCCTGCCCGCAGAAGAAGCAAGAGGGAAATACGATCTTGGGGAAGATGTCCTTGACTGGAAGGTTTCCCTTGCACAACAAGACCTCAAAAACCACGGGCTCCGAAGCTCCGGCATCACGGAAATACTGTACCGTCCGTTTGACCAGCGATTTACCTATTACACGGGGCAAACGAGAGGATTTCACTGTAGGCCCCGAAGGGAAGTCATGCGCCATTTTCTGCCAGGCAAGAACCTTGGACTTGGCAGCACTCGCTCTGTCGAAATTGGACGCGGGTGGGAGCATATCTTTTGCTCCCGAAACATAATCCAGCTTCACACCGTCTCTCTGAAGGAAGTGAATTATCTCTTTCCCCTCTATGCTCATCCTGCCGAAGAAAAGGGCGGAAACCAAGCGAAACTCAACGTGGAAATCTCGGCATGGCCCGCTGGCAAAGATAACCGCGGACCCAATTTCAACCCCGAATTCATTGCGGACCTCGAAAAGCGTGCCGGGCTTTCCTTTCTCCCGGACGGCAAGGGAGATTTGAAAAAGACCTTCGGGCCGGAAGACGTGTTCGATTACATTTACGCGGTCTTGCACTCACCGACTTACCGGACCCGCTACGCGGAATTTCTCAAGAGCGATTTCCCCCGCGTGCCGCTCACATCCGACGTGGAACAATTCCGGTTGCTCTGTGGATTGGGCGCGGAGCTTGTCGCCTTGCACTTGCTCGAATCCTCGAAACTCAGCAAGCCGATTGCCCGCTATCCCGTCACCGGCCCGAACATTGTCGAGAAGGGTTTCCCGAAATATCTCGCACCTGGGGAACTGGAGCCGGGCAAGAGCGAGCCACTCCCAACGGGCCGCGTGTATATCAGCAAGGGCGACCCGCAGAGCGGAGCGAAGGGACAGTACTTTGAAGGCATCCCGCCCGAAGTCTGGAATTTTCACATCGGCGGCTATCAGGTTTGCGAAAAGTGGCTCAAAGACCGCCGTGGCCGAAAGTTGACCTATGACGACCTGGAGCACTATTGCAAAGTCGTTACGGCCCTGAGCGAAACCATCCGGCTCATGGCGGAAATTGACACGGCCATTCCCAAGTGGCCGATGGAGTGACCTAAGGAAATCCGAGGGGGGATGTGCAATGGCGATTCACGACCTGGCGAGAAAAGAAACCGCGCACGGCACAGTTACGGCGGTTTGGTTTGACAGCGAAGAGGAAAACTTTGTTGTACAGCATGAGTTTGTCCACTTGACCTTCTACAAGGAAGAATTCGCGGCATTCCTCGAATGCTTGAACGAAGCCCACAAGAAATTCCGGGAGCAACATCATGGGTTTGGTCAGTAGCCTTTATAAAATCGCCCGAATCGCCAATGACGTGAGCAAGCTCGCCAGCGGCAACCCGAAGCGCATCGGCAAGAGGCTTGTCAACAAGGCAATCGGACGGTCAGTGGGGAAACTTCTCTACTTGAGGTGAGAACAAACTTCGGCTCTTGGCCGCATATTCAGGGGTATTCTTGTTGCACGCGTTGGGACCAGCTCGCTTCCTAGAAGGCCCGTTCCTCGCTTACAGTTGGCCCTGGACGCGCGGTCTCAGGCCCGGCTACGCTCGGCATTCGGATGGAGAGAATACAAGCAATCGCGATTTGCAAAAGAAGAGTCGGGTTCGGAGTGGCACTGATTGCACGCCATCGGCTTCCCGGCGCCGAATGGCTCAGCTGCCAGGAGAATTCCTGCAAGCGCAGGTAGGGACCTGACGTTAGTCCGATTATTGAGCGGGGTGCGAATTCCCCACTCGATCGGCTTGGACGGAGCTTCGAGAATATAAGATCGAGATGCGAGCAGCTAATGTAGAATAGATAGGTACAGTTCTTAAACAATATGTGTCGCACGACCGGCGAGCATTGCAACTCTCGGCGTTAAGACCATAAAGAGCACTGTCGCCTATCGTCAACTGTGGTTGAGTTCCACCAATTGTCGTTTTGATCCTTCGATAGGGGCGTCCACGGCCTCATCCCGGTAATGGTAGGGTCTTAAGAAACGGACAGCTGATTCCAGCCGTCCCTTCAGGGGAGAAACCTTTGTCGCTTGTGCTTCAGGAACAGGATGAGCGGGTCCGCAGCCTCATCAACTTGGGCAAGGAACGCGGTTATGTCTCTTATGACGAGGTGAACGACATCCTGCCGAGCGAGACGCACACACCGGCGGAGATTGACAGCCTGTTCTCCGCCTTCGAGCGCCACAACGTCTACGTCTACGAAGACGCTTCTGTGGCGAAGGCTGCACGCGGTGTGGTCGGGGATACTGAACGCGGGCAATTCGAAGTGCGGGAAGATCCCGCCCGCGGTGAAGAGGCCGAGATCGACGAGACAGCACACTTTCTGGACAAGATCAGCGATCCCGTCCAGCTATATTTCCGCGAGATGGGCAGCGTACCGCTGTTAAAGCGAGAAGGTGAGGTGGCTATCGCCAGGCGCATGGAGCGTGGCCACGGGCTGGTGCTCAGGACAATTTCTCGTTCTCCGCTTGTGCTCAAAGAGCTCATCGGAATGAGCAAGGAGATGCGCAACGGTACGCGTTCGATTAGAGAGGTTGTCCAGTTCGATGAAGAAGAGTTGACTGTAGAGAAAATCGAGAAGAAGACCCGCCTCACGCTGCGGATCATCAATAAGATTGAGAAGCTCTACGCTCTGGGGCTTAAGCAGGCCGCCAGGCTAAATAACATTCCGAGATCGAGCCAACGTGCTCACCTGCGGGCTCGTCGCCGGTTGTCGCGGACACGGGTTGAGATGTCGCGACAGGCTCGCTCGATTAGGTTACACCCGCTCGAAAAGAAGCGCCTGATTGACATTTTGCTGCACACGGTCGAGCGGATTGATTCCTTGGGGCGCGAGTGCGCCCGGCTTGAGCAGCGCGCCGGCGCGGCTCGGGGGAAGGGTGCCGCATTACGCAAGGAACTGCGTTCGCACCGCTCGCAGCTAAAAGAGATCGAGGAATCGAGCGAGGTCGGGCTCACCGCCCTGAAACGTTCGTTCGCTCTGATCCAGCGCGGCGAAGCCGAAGCCGAACGAGCGAAGAAGGAGCTGACCGCGGCAAACCTTCGCCTCGTTGTGTCCATCGCCAAGAAGTACGCGAACCGGGGCCTGGAGTTTCTCGACTTGATCCAGGAAGGGAATATTGGCCTGATGAGGGGAGCTGACAAGTTCGACTGGCGTCGAGGGTACAAGTTTTCCACCTATGCCACATGGTGGATTCGTCAGGCGGTCTCGCGTGCGATCGCCGATAAAGCGCGCACGATCCGAGTGCCCGTACACATGTGCGAGACGATCAAAAAGCAGATTCGCACCAGCCGACAACTCGTGCAGGAGCTAGGCCGCGAGCCCACCTCCGAAGAGATCGCCCAGCGCTTGGAGGTAGCTGTCGAAAAGGTGTGCACCACAAAGAAGGTTGCGCAGCAGCCCGTGTCTTTGGGGACGCCCATTGGGAAGGACGGAGAGACGGACCTGGGTGACTTAATCGAGGATAAGGCTTTTGTGTCGCCGTCGGACGCGGTCATCAGCCTCAACCTGAAGAAACAGGTGGCATCCATGCTGAAGAAGCTCACGGCTCGCGAGGAAGCAATTATCCGGATGCGGTTTGGCCTGGACGATGACCGCGAGTGCACTCTCGAGGAAGTCGGCCGGACCTTCGGCGTTACTCGCGAGCGCATCCGCCAGATCGAAGCCGCAGTGCTGCAAAAACTCCGCCATCCGTGGCGGTCGGGCCATTTGCGGGGCTTTGTCCAAAACTCTTTGTATGACAAACCTGGGGCGGCTGCGCCGGTGCGAGAAAGGAGCATACTTCCGTGAAAAAAACCGTAGTCGCGGCCTTGTTGCTTTTTTTCTGCTCAGGGTGGAACACTCCTGGCCAGCAATCGGGCGGCATAAAGATTTCAGTTCAAGGTGGAGATCCTGTTCAAGGCGCGATGGAGAAGAAGGAGCAACCTGGCCAGCCGCTCACCAATGAATCCATCATGCGGCTGGTCAAGATCGGGTTTAGCGATGAAACAATCATAAGCATGGTCGAACACGAGCCGGGGAACTACTCTTTGGGAGCCGAGGCCGTCATAGCTCTCAAGAAGGCGGGCGTCTCGGAGAAGATTATCAGGGCAATGTTGAGCAAGTCAGCGGGGCGGGCAAGGTCCGGCAACGGTCGCCCCGGTCTCCGCCGTTCCAGCAGCGGCAACAGTACTTAGGGGGGAAGGGCCAGCCGTAAGACAGGATAAGCCGACTCCCGAACCGTCTGCGGGTCAGGACGCGAGGGTTCCGACCGAGCCCCGGGCCTCTACGCCATGGGTCAAGGGGGTAACTTAAAGCGTGTCGAGGGTCGGGTTACTTCGTTTGTGCGCAGCGGCAGCCGCTTGGCGTCCACGGCTACTTTGGGCATCCACGCCAATCGGGCAAATACCCAAATCCCAGGCAGCCGCGCCAGTGTTACCGTGAGTCCGACCCCCACCTTCTTCTATCGGCAGCTCGAAGACGAATGTGGACTAGACCTCATCTTGACTCGCTTAACTGTCAAGAACGGACGGCGACAGTTTGAGGTCGGCGCCCAAGGAGCCTGGCGGGAAAGCAGGGGCGTCTCAGTTCGGCACCAAATGGATTTCGACGCGAAGCAGATGGAACCGCGTCTTTACAAGATCGTGCTGACTCACGAACTAGAAACGGGCCAATATGCCTTTTACCTCTTGCGGGGCCGCGAGCACGCTTCCGTGTACGAAGGTAGCGGCTTTGTTTATTGCTTCCAAGTCGAGTAGCACTGACCGCTGGGGCGTTTCCTGCGTTGCCGGGGGGCCGTGGCCGAAAGTTGACCTATGACGATCTGGAACACTACTGCAAAGTCGTTACGGCCTTAAGTGAAACCATCCGCCTCATGGTGGAAATTGACGCGGCCATCCCCAAGTGGCCGATTGAATGACAACCGGCGTCAGTGAGTTGACAGGAGAGGAGCAGCAACGTTCGCTTTGTACAAGCTGCGAGGAACCGACATGTATCGTTTCATCCAGACGGTGACCCTTGGAGGAATCCTTGCTGATTACCTTCCGAGTGAGTTGGAACGCAAGCAACCGTTGCCCGATGAATGGATGGATTGGGAGATCGGCGCTAGCGAACTGCGGGAATTGGTTACGAAAGGGTTTTCCACGCCGGACATAAGAAGGAGGAAGCCGTGACTGAGACTTTGAAAAGGGACAAAGAAACGTCTCCACAGAGCAAAAGGCCAATCTCTCACTGGCTGCTTGCCATAGGCGGCATCCTCCTGGTCGCCGGCGGAATGATCGCCAAGGCAGAATCCATCTACAGCGAGCAGCACGCGGCTTCGCCGACCTATTTCGGCGCGTTCTTTGCCAGTGTCGGCGGCATTCTGTTCTTAATCGCCATCCTGGCGGAGCTGTTCTCAATCGGCTCATGTGTTCGGCGCATAGAAGCGCGCCTCAAGCTAGCAGAGCAGGATGCCCACCAGTGATTTCAAGGAATAAGCCTTGCTCCCGCCCTCCGTCTTAGGCGGTCGAGCAGACGGGAGGTGATATGTGTTTTGTCCAAGCTGTGGCAAACAAGTCGCGGAAACGGACGCCTTTTGCCGTTTCTGTGCGCGTTCGCTTTCGCCAGACAAGTCTGCCTCAAGCGAATCTGCGCAGAGGCCCAGTGCCGCTTTGGGCCCGGCAGCCAAGCCCGACGAGCCCATACGGAGAAGCGGTGAGGCAACCGCCAGCCTTATCTTGGGGTTGTTCTCTTTCATTCCCATGATAGGTTTGCTCGCCGTCATATTTGGCCACCTGGCGCGAGCCTCGATCCGCCGAAGCGGCGGACGCTTGCTCGGTCAAGGAATGGCGTTTGTGGGTCTTCTCTTGGGATACTTAGGCTTGGGATGCTGGGTCTTCTACGGGCTCAGCGTTCTCGTCCACCCGTTCTTGCCATCCACCCGGATGGCACAAAACGAGCAATTGGTTGTGAGTAGCCTTCGAACTATAAACACCGCCGAAATCACCTATTCTGTTATTTACAACACGGGCTACTCTGCGACGTTGGGCGACTTGCGCCCACCGGCTGCCGGAGCGAACCCCGTTGCCACTGCCGCGGGCCTACTCGACGAAGTCCTGACGTCGGGAACGAAATCGGGGTACCGGTTCACCTACGTTGCGGGTAAAGTTTCCGCGCCGATGGTCAAGGGCGAGACAGGGAGGATTGACGACTACACCGTCCATGCCGACCCGGTCACACCCGGCGTGACCGGGGAAAAGCACTTTTTCACAGATGAATCGCAAGTCATCCGAGTCGAAATGGGAAAGGAAGCTAATCGGGACAGCCCACCAATCATGTAAGTGAAGGGGGCCGGTATGATTTATCTTCGCGGCGAGAGCACAGAGTGCGCCAGGCTGCGTTGCGCACGGCTGCGGAAATCGCCCAATGGGGAATGAGGGGCGGGCGGCCACGGGCCTTGAGTGAGAAACAGTTTATAAGACTCTCCAAGCTGAGGGAATCTGGCCTTACATTGGAAGAATGCCCCGAACGGATCCGGGTTTGGATTTCCACCATTGCGCGTGCGGTGCAAGCGCTCCAAGCGAAGTGACACATCCACCCGATGTCGGAAATTGACGCGGTCATCCCCAAGTGGCCGATGGAGTGATCTAAAGAAATCCGAGGGGGATGCGCGATGGCAATTCACGACCTGGCGAGAAAAGAAACCGCTCACGGCACAGTTACGGCGGTTTGGTTTGACAGCGAAGAGGAAAACTTTGTTGTACAGCATGAGTTTGTCCACTTGAGCTTCTACAAGGAAGAATTCGCGGCCTTCCTCGAATGCTTGAACGAAGCTCAAAAGAAATTCCGGGAGCAACATCATGGGCATCGTGAGTAGCCTTTATAAAATCGCCCGAATCGCCAATGACGTGAGCACGCTCGCCAGCGGCAGCCCCAGGCGCATCGGCAAGAGGGTTGTCAACAAGGCTATCGGACGGTTCGTGGTCAAGTTGCTCTACCTGAGATAGCCGCGTGAAATCCCCCTTTCCCTTCGGCTCGCCGTTGCGTTAAAATCTGGCGTGAGATTGACCTGGCCGCCTAGCCCGTCCTCATGAACCGGGCGAAAGGCGTCCCTTCCCGCTTCCGCCCGGCGGCCAGTCCAATCCTTCCACGCGGGTAGGACAAGGGGGAAAATTGGAAAGCCACAGCGAGCTGCCCGGCTCCATCGCCACCCACCGGAAGTTGGACAAGGAATTGGAGAACGACGGCTGTACGGAGGAAAGGCATGAGCGTTTCTACGTTATGATCCAAGACGGGAATACCGGAAGGCGAGTCCGCTTTCCGCTCCCCGGTTTGATTGGGCCTTGGTTCTATCTCAGACTTGCGGGATTGGAGCGAACTTCGGGTCTGCAGTCGTTGCCAAGCATGGGCCTACAGTTGAAGCTCCTTCGCTCTTCTGTCTTTCGCGGGCTCAAGAAGAAGCACCTCGCCGTTGCGCAATGGCTTGGCTCAAGGGCAATCGTTGTATGCCGCAGACTGGAAGGGCAGCCAATGTACACGCTCACGCCGGCGGAATTGCGCCACCTGCATGGAATGGGACGACAGTGCGAGCGAATCGAACGCGAACTGGCAGCGATGATTGAGCCTGTGGAACGCATGATGAGCCATACCCTCTCAGACGAAGTTGATATGCACGATGAACTGAAGCGGGCACTTTCCCATCTCAGAAAATTTCGGGAACGGGCCAGCCGGGTACCTTCGCGGACACGAATGTTGGAGTTTTTCAGAAACGACTTGCGCCCTTTCTGGATGTTTCGGCCTCCTGCTATTGCCTATGCGCTTTTCCGAGTTCTTACAGAGTACTCCGAGCCTAGGCTTCTGAGGAGGGAAGCATATTGCAGAATCGGAACTTTCGAGCGGGAATACCTTGGCCGGAAGAGCCGTAGCGTTGAAGCCGACCCGGAAGACACTGTCCGGCGACAAGTCTACATTTTCAAAAGATGCGCAAGCCGCAAACACATGGACACGATTCTAAAACGCCTGGTTGCCGGTAAGTGGTACTGCCTAGACCACCCTCTCAATTGCGACTGGGAAAATCCGAGGGCACTCCCCAACCCCTCACAGTGAAAAGTCTCACGCGAAACCCTCAGATGTGACCCCCCCCGGTCAGACGCCGCAGTGTCACGGGAAATGTCCGGTTCGCACCGCTCCGGGTGTGGCTTCGTGGTTGTTCTTGCCAACGCATGAGCTCGTTTGTTATCCCACACTCAGGGGCTTCATTAGTGTCAGGCCCTTGAAAGCGCCACACGCGAGGTGAACCGCTCCGATGGCCAAAAGATTTCTGTGTGTGAAGGAAACTAGCGAGTTCTGCGCAGTGGGCCCAAACAGCGCGCGCTTGTGGGTTTCGCAAGGCCGGTTGCCCTCAACGCAATTCCGTGCGATCGCCTAACCAGGGCAGCGTTGTTCGCTGGAACGGCGTCTAGGCCGCTAGAGCGGTCGAGCTCTCCCCGGCGGCCGCGCCGGTAACCTGATGGAGGAAATCAATGAGTCTCATCCAAAAGAAGACGACCCCGCGATTACATGCGGCGAATCGCGCCAACAGCCTCAAATCAACAGGACCTCAGACAAAACTGGGCAAGGCGCACTCCAGCCGCAATGCTATCAAATATGGCGTGTTTGCCCGTCTACCCGTGGCGACCATGAAAGAGCTAGGCGAGGATCCTGCCGCGTTCGAGCAGCTCAGCGAATCCCTTCGCCAAGCTCTTTGCCCCCGGGACGGATTCGAGCAGATGTTGGTTGAAGACATGGCGGAGATTCGCTGGCGCAGGCAAAGACTCATGCGCGCAGAAGCCGGAATGTTGGCCACCCAAAGGCGCGCATTCGAGCTTGAGCGAGAATGGAAAGTCGCCGACTACGGCAAGGGTTTAGCCGGAGTGGCAAACGATATGATCTCCAAAGACATGGGTCAGGCGGCGCTTCGTCCCTCAGGCGAAAATTTCGCTCAGATCATAGATTTTTTGGAGGGTCTTGCGCATTCGGTTGAAACCCAAGGCTTTCGAGAGGAGGACTCTCAAATCCTCACGGTGGTTTATGGGAAAACACCCAGTTACACGGGCAGGTATTTGACTAGCATGTTTAATCGGGGTCGGGATGGGGCGAAGGACGAAAGTGGCAAGGACTGTGGAGATGTCGAAACGACCCGGCGAGTCTTCCTCGAAACCCTCACCAGAGAAATCGCGTCTTTCAGGAAGCTGGCCGAGCTCCATCATGCAAAAGACGTCGAGGTAACTGAGCCGCTCATGGATAGTCATCTAATCCCATCGCAAGAGGACCTGGGGAAGATTATGGATTACGAGGCAGCGCTTGAAAAGCAGTTTGAAAGGAAGCTGCAACAATTGGTGGCTTGGCGGCGGGCTAAAGGAGAACTTGGCACGAGCGAAGTTGGTATGACAGATACTTAATACATAATATATAATATAGTTAGTTAATTATGTTACACTAAACTTCAAATTCCCGAAAATCCGAAAACGAAGCCGTTATCTCTATGAAAACAAAGGGTTCCAAAAAGGAGCATCCTAATTCTAAGGTTTTGCCAAGTGGCGAGATTCTCAAATGACAACAGTCCTCGCCTGGTGGACCAGTTGACTTTCTCTGCGCGAGGAGACATTACCATGCGGACATTCGACCAAATTGACCCCCTGAATCTAAACCGACATAAGTGGGAGCTGCGGATGCTGACTCTTACGTTCATTCCTTCGGAAATACGGTGTCGAACCGACTGGATTCCTCTTGCGAAGCGGGACAGGAATGAATGGTGTTTCGAAAGTGATCCCATCCCAAACGACGCCAACACCCCGATTGCCATCCGATTGCTGTGACTGGACCTTGCATTCGGAGGCGCTCGGGTGTACATTACTCGCCGGGCGAAAACTGAAAACGGAAATTCTGATCTATGATGTTGCCTTGGCATGAGTTGTGGCACACAGAGGCTGTGAACGCCAAGTTTGCAATATGTTAGAATAGGCGAAGAAATCTCAAAAGGACCTCCTCGATGGCCAGACGACATATCCCTCCTCAAACACCACGTTCATTGGAAGCAGGGAAGGCAGTTCCGATTTTGGAAGATCTTAATTAGCGCGCTGAATGCTGTTTGCAGTCCGTACGGACTCAACTGCATCCAGAGATCGGCCCCGCCAACTGACTCCGTCCACCGAGGCGAAAAGCGAATGAATATTCTTCTATATAACCCGGACAACGAAATCACCAACAATTTCATGCCGCACCTTTGGATGTTCCTGCTGAAATCACTCACGCCGCCGGGTCACAACGTGTTTCTCATCGACGGCAATGCTCGGCGTCTATGCAAGCAGGAGCTCGTCGAGTACGTCCGCGAGAATAACATCCGCCTGGTGGGGATTGGCGCCATGACGCGCATGATCCGGAAGGCTTACCAGATGGCGGATGCCCTAAGGGCTGCGGGTGTTCTGGTAGTGATGGGAGGTCCGCATGTCACCGAGGTGCCGGACGAACCGCTGGGGCGTGGCGGCGAACCTCGCCACGCTGACGCTGTGGCCCTGGGGGAAGCCGACCAGACTTGGCCGGCTATCGTTGCCGATGCCGAGCGCGGGGAGTTGAAGGAAATCTATGCCCCGCTGGGTGCGGACGGCAAAGAGGTCAAGCCTTCCCTGAATGATTACCCGGTGATTCCCTGGGACCGTATGGACCTTGATCAGTTCAACCTGATCAAGCACTTCCCCAAGATGGCGCGGCGCCTGCTTTCACTTTTCGGCATGACGTGGCAGAGCTTCCACCTGATTCCGATTGAGTCGGGCCGTGGTTGTCCCTACGGGTGCGAGTTCTGTACGGTGACGGGTTTCTTCGGTGACGCCATCAGGTTTCGTTCGAATGAAAGCGTCGTCAATGAACTGCTGATGCTCAAGGCCCTGGAGAAGAGACAGAAAGGAAAGATCGCAGTCTTTTTCATCGACGACAACTTCGCGATCAATCCCCGCCGCACCAAGTCCTTACTGCGCGAGATCATCGCGCGCGGCGCCCAAGTGCCCTGGGTAGCACAAATCAGCATGAACCTGCTCCGAGACGAGGAATTGGTCTCCCTGATTTCCCAAAGCGGCGGCAGGTGGGTTTTCATGGGCCTCGAGTCCATTGACCCGGAGGCCCTTAAGAGTGTCAGCAAAGGATTCAACAAACCGGGCGAATATAAGGCTATTCTGGAGCGCCTGGCGCGATACAACGTCTATGCCATTACCTCCTTCATTTTTGGGATGGATAGCGACCGCCCGGGTGTGGCTGCGCGTACTCTCGATGCGATTCGCTCCTGGCCGCCGGGGCTTCCCGTATTCGGGTTGCTGACGCCCTACCCGGCGACTCCGCTCTATGACCGGTTAGCTGCAAGCGGCCGGCTCACCCGGCCGAAACACTGGCTGGAGTTCAAGCCTTTCACCATGGACTTCACACCCCTGGGGATTACCGGCGAGCAGGCGGAGGCGGAGGTTAGGCAGGCCTGGGCGTCGTCTTACAGTCCCAACACAATCGCCTCCGCCATAGGACGGTTGGCATCGAAGTCTTTTCCCGACCGGCTGATTCATCTGCTTTCCCGTCTGGCCTTCCGGGGGATTTATTTTCCGCAGATGAAGCGGCGGGAATGGGTGCGCGTCCTTTTTGAGAACCGAGGTCCTATCCTCCGCCTGCTCGCACAGGCGCTGGAACTCAAATTCAAGCCGCGGCCGCGGGAGCCCTTCTCTCTCGATCCCCAACTACCAGCCGAGCCCACAGCCTTAGCATCTGAACAGACGCGCTAGACACCAGCGCGGGCGGACCCGCCCCACCCGCGTTGACCACCCTTAACTTCCGTGTCCAGGATGGGAACGGGTGTAGCCCCCCCGGGCGTGGTCGCCTGGAAACTCGCTCTGAAATCGAAGGAACAAACCGGCCCACACTTTGTAGATAAGTATTGCTTGCGCGTTTTCCTTGTGGTAACTATCTTCTCGCAGACCTGTTCTCCCCGGTCGTGATTCATGACAGCCAGTCCGATTGACGTTTACCGCCGACAAATAGAGAAAGAGCTGCAAGCGGGCAATGCCACGGAGCACACGCACCGCCCGGCCCTTAAAACCCTCATTGAGTCTCTGGCGTTTGGCGTCACGGCCACAAATGAACCGAAGCGCGTTGAATGCGGAGCCCCGGACTATGCGGTAACGGAGAAGCGTGCTCACGGTCCTGTCACCATTGGCCACCTTGAAGCCAAAGACGTGGGCAAGGACCTGGATGAAGTGGAGAAGTCTGAGCAGATGAAGCGGTATCTTCCCGCCTCGCCCAACCTGATTCTTACCGACTATCTGGGTTTTCGAGGGAGCATCGCGATATCAACATCCTCCGGATCGGTTTCGTGGCCTCTGAGATCACGAAAAACGGCGGCATTGCCATCTGCGCTCCGATTGCGCCTTACGATGCTATTCGCAAAGAGGTAAGGGCCATGATACAACCTCACGGGGGGTTCATTCTCGTCCACGTTTCAACCCCTTTGGAGGTTTGCGAGTCTCGCGACCGCAAGGGCCTTTACGCCAAGGCCCGCGCCGGGCTAGTCAAGCAGTTTACCGGAATCTCGGATCCCTACGAGCCCCCTGCGGATGGGGAAGTGGTGATTGACACCACACAACTTACTCCTGAGGAGGCTGCGCAAGAGATTTTCCTCCATCTCGAAAAAGAGGGCTTTGTCGGAGCGAACGGTCAGGGAACCATGGCATCAGCAGCCTTTGCTGGGGACTAAAAGGGGCGGTGGAGCGGTAGCGGGGCGGTCCGCCAAGCGCCCGTATAATAAATCAGGGTTGCGAGCCCATTTGAACGGTTGAAACGCAACAAGCCTATCGGGGCTCAATCCCGGTCGTTGGAAGAAGGTCTGATGCCACTTATGTTGGTGAAAATTCTGGTCGGGGTCTTAGTTGGGACGCTGATCGGCTTGACCGGAATCGGCGGGGGTGTGGCCCTGCTACCCATCCTGATGTTCGGACTTGGGGTATCCGCCATCGTTGCCGTGGGGTCGGCAGCCGCCTTCAATGCCCTAACGAAAGTGTTGGCTGGCTGTATTCATTGGCGCAACCGGACAGTGCATTGGCCGCTGGTTCTGGCGCTTTCCACTGGGAGTCTTCCCGGAACCTTCCTGGGTGTGCTCCTTCTGGGGCATTTGCGGACGGCGTACGGCAGCGAAATCAACACGATTCTCAGGACATTCATCGGCGTTTTGCTTATTTGTATTCCCACCTTCATGCTTATCCAATGGCAGCTCGAGAAGTTTTTCGCGATCAAGAAACGGCCTCCCCAGGAGCTCTACCCTGCGATCGCAGCCGTAGGGCTGGTGGCCGGATTTTTGGTCGGTGTGAGCTCAATAGGGTCGGGCAGTTTAATCATGGCGCTGCTGCTGATGTTTGTGCAATGTTCCCCTGTGGTATTAGTCGCCTCGGACATCACCCATGCTGTGGCCCTCACCGGTTTCACCGCCCTGCTGGATTGGCACTTAGGGACGGTGGACATGTCCCTGGTGCTCCCTTTGCTCATTGGTTCCATTCCGGGTTCGTTCCTGGGTGTGAAGCTGAGCACTGTGCTCCCCGGCCAATGGCTCAGGTTCGTCCTGTGCCTGATCTTGATGATTACCGGTGCGCGAATGTTGTGGGTGTGAAAGGAAGTCGAACTGTCAATGGTGAAATCCGCGACTGAACCTATTCTCGAAAGGATACGCGAAGCACTGGAGGTTGCTGGTGCGACACTCTCAACCTTTGCCGGGGGCGCGGTCACGTCATCACAACAATCCTCCGGCCGTGGCCCAGTCACAGAGGCCGACCGCGCAGTCAATCGCGCGCTCCGAGAAACGTTGCTTCGCGACGGGGAGGGTTGGCTCTCAGAAGAGAGTCCGGATGACCTGGAGCGTCTGGAGAAGACCCGCCTGTGGATTGTCGATCCCATAGATGGGACATCGGAGTTTATAGCGGGGGTTCCCGAATGGTGTGTGTCGATCGGATGGGTCGAGCACGGACGCGCCATGGCGGGGGGCATCTATAACCCGGTCACGCGGGAACTGTTTCTGGGCTCCCTAGCATCTGGAGCCACCCGCAATGGGCTCCCAGCCCGGGCGCGCGTAAGAACCAGCCTGGCTGGCGCCGTGGTGCTCGCCAGCCGCAGCGAGGTGAAGCGCGGTGATTGGGACGCCTTTCAAAATGCGGCTTTCGTTGTCCGCCCGACAGGGTCGGTTGCGTACAAGCTGGCGCTCGTTTCAGCCGGGTTGGCTGATGCCACGTGGACTTTATCGCCCAAGAATGAATGGGACATCGCTGCCGGCGTTGCTCTGGTCGAAGCCGCAGGAGGCTTTGTACAACGACCGGGAGGGTCTCCCATCACATTCAATCAGAGGAGTACGCTTCTTCCAGGCCTTGTTGCCGGTGGGCCAGGATTGGAGAAAGAAATCGTTGGGCTGCTGAGGTGCCACCGGGCAGGTGCTCCTCCGCATAAGCTCGCTTTCTGTTAGGCGAACCACATTACTCCAAATTTGCGGGTCGGCCGGGGCCGATTTCCCGAAGGGACTTGTGGTAGCTGACGGCTCGCCTCCGTCGGCTTGCAGAAGTGCACGCTGCCGAATAGTGTAGCCGCACTAAACCCCTGGCCGATGACGTGAAGCCCTTGAAAGAGCAACCCAGCGAAGTAGGCCGGGCCATGAGCCCTGAACAAAAGCAAAGGCTCTTGGAAGTCGCGTCTACTAATCCCCTGTCGGAAGCGGCTTATTGCGCGGCCATCCCCAAATGGCCGATGGAGTGATCTAAAGAAATCCGAGGGGGGATGTGCAATGGCGATTCACGACCTGCAAGAAAAGAAACCGCTCACGGCACAGTTACGGCGGTTTGCGGACTCGTGCACTTGACAAAGCAGTCCGATGGATAAAGCCTGAGAGCTGGAGTGCCGCCTTAAATGAATGTTGAAGGGTCCGGTCCAAATTGAATTGATATGAGGGATCCATGTAACGGTTGGTCCCAGTAATGGCTACATGTGGGGCCTGGACACTTTAAGGGGATGGTGGTCACGTAGGTAAGTCCTCTTCCAGGATCGTAGAAAAGTATTCCCGCATCCTGCTTACACGCAGGACACTGGATGGTGCTCTTGGTCGGCTTGTAAGTTGACATTGCGTTGTCCTTTTTGTTTTCTTACCCCTTATTTCGGTCCCCTTACTTTGCTCTTCTTCGGTTTCGACGGGTGCGCCCCTTGCCGGGGCACCTCGGCGGTTGGCTTCACCTTGAGACGGTGCGCTCCATGTCAGGGAGTCCACGCACGTTATAACGCCAATCAAATTCCCTCAAATACTGCCCAAGATACTTTCGGCTCCAATGGTGGTAGACGCCAAAGTGGGCACCCTTTACTATAGCAAAATAACTTTCGACGCTGTTAGTTGAAATCAATACCCCTTTTTCTCGTCGGGCATACTCGCCAGCGGCAACCCCAAACGCATCGGCAAACGAATTGTGAACAAAGCCATCGGGCGATCCGGAGGAAAACTTCTCTACTTGAGGTGAGAACAAACTGCGGCTCTTGGCCGCATATTCAGGGGTATTCTTGTTGCACGCGTTGGGACCGGCTCGCTTCCTAGAAGGCCCGTTTCTCGCTTACAGTTGGCCCTGGACGCGCGGTCTCAGGCCCGGTTACCCTCCTTCGGGCCCTGACGGATTCTTGCAGGTGGAAGGTTCAGAGCGGGGAGGGAATTCGCCACTTGAAATTACGGCTGTGCAGGGCCATCGGGATCTCCGTGAGCGACGAGGAACTGGAAGACTTTCCCGCAGTGCACGCACAAGGTCCACTTTTCATCTCGCCTCATGCTAGGTGCGCGGGGGACACTGAATACACGCAAGCAGTCTTCGCAACCGATGATGTAGTCTCCGTCCCTATCGCAAATTGCCTGGACTGGGGTGTTGTCAACGTGCGGGGGAGCAGTTCGTAGAGGAGGTTTTCTGGTCAGGTCCGACATGGTTTGCAGGAGCTGCTCAGATAGGAATTTATCCTTGCGGCAGTAAGCGTCGGCGGCCACTCCTTCCGGCATTTCATCGGCGGCGGCTCCGCTGATGACAATGACGGGTATTTGAGGGAAGCGTTTGCGAACTACGTCAAGAAGCTCAAACCCTGACATGCGGGGCATATTGAGGTCGGAAATAATCAAGGCGGGAGATCCCTCGCGGAGTTTTCCGATCGCATCCAGACCGTCAACCGCCACCCGAACGACATACCCCGCCTCCACCAAGTATCCCGCGATGGACCTTCGGACAAGAGGTTCGTCGTCTACTAACAAGACCCGACCACTTAGTTGTCCAACCATGGTCGTCCCCTCAGCATTTTGGGAGGGCAGTTTGCGTACTGTGCCTCCGGACAGAGACTTTGTGTCCGATATTACTCATATGGTGAAAAAGTGTTTGCGCGCCAATATGGCGAGGATGGTGCATTACACTCACCGCACAGACTACAGCACCTCGGTGGCCATCGCGCGCTTGGCTGGTGCTGCCGCCTTAAGGGGAGGAGGGAGCACAAACGAGAGCGAGCCAAAAGGTGCAGATTGTCACTCTCTTGGTATGCAAGTCGGCTACTCAAACGGCGCAGATACCCACTCCCTACCCACCACATCGAGGTCAAAGATGAATCGTCTGGCGAATCCGGCTCTCAGCGTGGGAGAAACACTCGTTCATGAAGCTGGAAGGCTGCTGTTCGGAATTGCTCTCGGCAGGGCGAAGGAACTTCTGGGTACGCCCCAGCAGCGTGGAACCTGGCAACTGGCCTTGAATCGTGCCCTGCAGAAGAAAGCAGGGGATGGTGCTCCCCTGGCAGGTCCGCGGACCGGAGACCTCGCCGCTGGCTCTTCGCCGGGAGCATCCAATAGTACCGGGCGAGCCGGCAAACGCTGCGTTGCCTCCACTCCTATCATGGAAGAACCACGAACAGAGCTGTGCCAATTGGAACGTACGCTCGGCATTCGGATGGAGAGAATACAAGCGATCGCGATTTGCAAAAGAAGGGTCGGGTTCGGAGTGGCACTGATTGCATGCCATCGGCTTCCCAGCGCCGAATGGTTCAGCTCCCAGGAGAATTTCTGCAAGCGCAGGCAGGGACCTGACGTTAGCCCGAATATTGAGCGGCGTGCGGATTCCCCACTCGATCGGTTTGGACTCAGCTTTGAGAATATAAGATCGAGACGCGAGCAGCTAATGTAGAATAGATAAGTACAGTTCTTAAACAATATGTGTCGCACGACCGGCGAGCATTGCAACCCTCAGCGTTAAGACGATGAAGAGCACTGTCGCCCATCGTCAACTGTGGTTGAGTTCCACCAATTGTCGTTCCGATCCTTCGTCAGGGGCGTCCACGGCCTCATTTCGGTAATGGTAGGGTCTTAAGAAACGGACAGCTGATTCCAGCCGTCCCTTCAGGGGAGAAACCTTTGTCGCTTGTGCTTCAGGAACAGGATGAGCGGGTCCGCAGCCTCATCAACTTGGGCAAGGAACGCGGTTATGTCTCTTATGACGAGGTGAACGACATCCTGCCGAGCGAGACGCACACACCGGCGGAGATTGACAGCCTGTTCTCCGCCTTCGAGCGCCACAACGTCCACGTCTACGAAGACGCTTCTGTGGCGAAGGCTGCACGCGGTGTGGTCGGGGATACTGAACGCGGGCAATTCGAAGTGCGGGAAGATCCCGCCCGCGGTGAAGAGGCCGAGATCGACGAGACAGCACACTTTCTGGACAAGACCAGCGATCCCGTCCGGCTATATCTCCGCGAGATGGGCAGCGTACCGCTGTTAAAGCGAGAAGGTGAGGTGGCTATCGCCAGGCGCATGGAGCGCGGCCACGGGCTGGTGCTCAGGACAATTTCTCGTTCTCCGCTTGTGCTCAAAGAGCTCATCGGAATGAGCAAGGAGATGCGCAACGGTACGCGTTCGATTAGAGAGGTTGTCCAGTTCGATGAAGAAGAGTTGACTGTAGAGAAAATCGAGAAGAAGACCCGCCTCACGCTGCGGATCATCAATAAGATTGAGAAGCTCTACGCTCTGGGGCTTAAGCAGGCCGCCAGGCTAAATAACATTCCGAGATCGAGCCAACGTGCTCACCTGCGGGCTCGTCGCCGGTTGTCGCGGACACGGGTTGAGATGTCGCGACAGGCTCGCTCGATTAGGTTACACCCGCTCGAAAAGAAGCGCCTGATTGACATTTTGCTGCACACGGTCGAGCGGATTGATTCCTTGGGGCGCGAGTGCGCCCGGCTTGAGCAGCGCGCCGGCGCGGCTCGGGGGAAGGGTGCCGCATTACGCAAGCATCTGCGTTCGCGCCGCTCGCAGCTAAAAGAGATCGAGGAATCGAGCGAGGTCGGGCTCACCGCCCTGAAACGTTCGCTCGTTCTGATCCAGCGCGGCGAATCCGAAGCCGAACGAGCGAAGAAGGAGCTGACCGCGGCAAACCTTCGCCTCGTTGTGTCCATCGCCAAGAAGTACGCGAACCGGGGCCTGGAGTTTCTCGACTTGATCCAGGAAGGGAATATTGGCCTGATGAGGGGAGCTGACAAGTTCGACTGGCGTCGAGGGTACAAGTTCTCCACCTATGCCTCATGGTGGATTCGTCAGGCGGTCGCGCGTGCGATCGCCGATAAAGCGCGCACGATCCGAGTGCCCGTACACATGTGCGAGACGATCAAAAAGCAGATTCGCACCAGCCGACAACTCGTGCAGGAGCTAGGCCGCGAGCCCACCTCCGAAGAGATCGCCCAGCGCTTGGAGGTAGCTGTCGAAAAGGTGTGCAGCACCAGGGAGGTTGCGCAGCAGCCCATGTCTTTGGGGACGCCCATTGGGAAGGACGGAGAGACGGACCTGGGTGACTTAATCGAGGATAAGGCTTTTATATCGCCGTCGGACGCGGTCATCAACCTCAACCTGAAGGAACGGGTGGCATCCATGCTGAAGAAGCTCACGGCTCGCGAGGAAGGAATTATCCGGATGCGGTTTGGCCTGGACGATGACAGCGAGTGCACTCTCGATGAAGTCGGCCGGACCTTCGGCGTTACTCGCGAGCGCATCCGCCAGATCGAAGCTGCGGTGCTGAAAAAACTCCGCCATCCGTCGCGGTCGGGCCATTTGCGGGGTTTTGTCCAAAACTCTTTGTATGACAAACCTGGGGCGGC
>CAWHWE010000010.1:0-276271 GCA_963832915.1 uncultured Acidobacteriota bacterium | reverse complement strand
CGGGCGGGCCGTGTGCCAGTGGGACGGGTGTGCATTGACGTGGGCACCTTCGATGAGGTCGAGGAGATCATCCTCAAGGAGCGGCGGCACATCTCGGAAGACGGGATCGTCATCCCCATCCTGGCCATCAATGAGCACACCGGCCAGCTCGAGATTCGGCCGGAAATCGTCTCGCGGGGCTTTGTGCCGCTTGATGAGGCGCAAGACCTGGTGGAAAGCGCGCGCCAGGTCATCCTGAGAACCATCGAAAGATCCAACCCCGAGGAAGTCGGCGACTGGGGCGTGATTAAAGAAAAAATCCGCACCGCGCTGCGCAAACACTTCAACGAGGAGACCGGGAAGAGGCCTATGATTTTGCCGGTGGTGTTGGAAGTCTAAGAATTTTGGATTTTAGATTTTGGATCACGTATTTGCGATTTGTGATTGAAGCGGCGCTTGACATTTACGTGAGCGTCAAGTCAGGGTAACTGCCCTCTCCCTTGGGGAGAGGGTGTCCCGCTGCCGGCGTTTTCATCAGCCGGAGCGGGACGGGTGAGGGGTCGCTTGACTGCGATTCAGATTCAAAGTTGAGCGTGGTGAGAATGGACGAAAAGACTCTTGTAAACCGAGCCAGGATGTTAGGCGCCGGGAGATCACCTATGCCGAAATTTGAAATCGACTTCCTCTCGGACTTCTCCGAGCAGGCGCTGATCCTGGAGTTGCAGCGCGTCGCTCGTGAACTTGGCCAAAACACGCTTTCCCGCAAGGACATCGATCGACACGGGAAGATGAGTTCGGAGGTGGTGCTGAAGCGCTTCGGGTCGCTCCGCCAAGCGCTGCAGGCCGCCAGCCTTCGCCCTACTCGCTTCATGAAGGCTTCGCACCAGGAACTGCTCGATCTCCTGGAAGAATTATGGGTCACCAGCCTGGAGAGGTTCGGCCAACGTCCTGAACGCGCGGACCTCAAGACTCTTGGGAGCCCAGTGTCGGGAGATACCATCGCTCGGCGCTTCGGCTCGTGGAGGAAGGCTCTCGTAGAAACCGCCGAGCGCGCCGACCGGGAACGCCCGTCGGGCCCGCCGGAAGCAACCTCGACCGAGCCCACGCGGCTGCCCTCCACAACATCAACATCTCGCGGATGTCGGGCAATCCTCTCGGTCCGAAAACGGTTCTTCGTTCTAAAACGCGACCGGTACATGTGTCGCATGTGCAAGGCCACGGGCGTTCCACTTGAGGTTGACCATGTCGTTCCTGTTGCACGCGGCGGCTCGGATGCGCTGGACAATCTTCAAACCCTTTGCGTGCCATGCAACCGAGGAAAACGTGACAGTATCGAATGAACTCCAATGGTGGGCGCCTGGCAACACATTGCGTTGGACGGAGGATATGCTTTTGGTGTTTACGGTGCTGTCCGGTAGCCGGTAGCGCAGGCTTCGTGCTTTTCGAAGTCTGCGGCTTTTCCGCCTTGAATTTTCAAGAGCCGCAGACCTGCAAAGAACGCAAGTCTGCGCCCACTAGTTGCGTCGGACAATGGACCGCACAGCAAGGCGGGTCCGTAGTATAATTACATCAAGAGGAAGTATATGGCCTCACGTCTCACTTTCGAGGAGCTAGTGGAAGCCGCGAGCCGGCTTGCCCCCGGGGAGCGGGAGCGTCTGATCCGCGCTTTGGCCCAGCCTACTTTAGAGCCCGAGCATGAGATCACCGAATTGGAGGGCCTCGGCAAAGAAGTCTGGAACGGTATCGACGCGCAGGACTACGTCAACGCGGAACGCGACTCGTGGGAACGCTAACGTCCGTAATCGAGGGCAACCTGGTTGCTTTTGACAGCGCGCCCCTTATTTATTACTTGGAAAAGCATCCTCGATACCTGCCTTTGAGCCGGGAGCTTTTTGAGGCCATCGGAAGACAACACGCCGTTGGCATGACAAGCATCCTCACCTTATTGGAAGTTCTCGTCGTACCCCTTCGAGCCGGGCATGAAAGCCTCGCGAGCGACTACCGAAGGGTGTTGAACCACACAAAAGGGCTTACACTGTATCCTGTTGACCACGAAGTATGTGAGCGGGCGGCCAAGATGAGAGCGGATAACACCTGGCTAAGGACCCCGGACGCGTTGCAGATCGCGACCGCCATTGAGCACGGTGTGCAACTAATTGTGACGAATGACAATCGATGGAAACGCTTGAGGGAGATTCCGGTGGTCGTTCTCCAGGACTACGTCACGCCTGGCCCTTGAGCAAGGTGCCTGTCACTCTAGCCGCGGAAGTCCGCCTCCGACTGATCAGGAAGCGAATACAAATATGCCATTGTATCAAGCCATCGTGCTAGCGATTGTCCAAGGTTTAACGGAATTTCTTCCTGTTTCCAGCACTGCACACTTGTGGCTCTTTCCCTGGCTGCTGGGATGGAAAGATCCCGGGCTGACATTTGACGTGGCTCTGCACGCCGGGACTCTCCTGGCCGTGTTGATTTATTTTTGGCGCTACTGGGTGGAGATGGCCGCGATGGGGGTAGGGTGGGGCGGGGGCTCCGCACCGGACGCCGGTGCTGCAAGCCATTCAGTTCGCGCAGACCTGCGCCAGAATCCCAGGTTGCTATGGTTCCTGGTAGTTGCCACGCTCCCTGCCGCCCTGGCGGGGTGGCGGTTCGAGCATGCCGCGGAGGAGCAATTGCGTTCGCCGGTCGTCATCGGCGCCGCCCTCATCGTGGTTGGTCTCTTGATGTGGGCGGGAGACTGGCTGGGAAAACGCGAGCGCGATCTCGGCCACGTCGGCTTGCTCGACTCGTTCCTGGTAGGTGTGGCGCAAGCGCTGGCCGTCATCCCCGGCGTTTCCCGCTCCGGCGTCACCATGACTGCCGGCCTCTTTCGGAGCATGAAGCGAGAAACTGCCGCGCGCTTCTCCTTCTTGCTTTCCACGCCCATCATCGCCGGAGCGGCGCTGAAGAAAGGCTTGGAAATTCGCCATACGGGATTGCCTCATGACATGCGCCTACCCTTCCTTTGCGGGGCGCTGGTCTCGGCCCTGGTCGGTTACCTGGTGATTGCGGTTCTCATTCGGTATTTGGAGCGGCGCACCTTCAAAGTTTTCGTTGTTTACCGGGTTGCGCTGGGCGTGATAGTATTAGTGCTCGGATGGGGATCGTTTCACGGTTAGGTACTGAGGGCTAGGCGTCTGGCGCCAAGGAGCTGTTCGTTCCCTGGAAGCGGACACCTGAAACCTGGCACCTGCTTTTCAGCGCCGCCTCGCACAAGGAAGGCAACAGTATGGGCGACTCATCCGCTGCCACACCGTCGAAGTCCAAAGAGTCCAACGCGAAGAATTCCCAGCAAAAACAGCCGCTTTTAGACTCACGCCGCCGCTCGGAGCTTTCGGGTTTCCTTGTCGCAGTTGCCGGGTTGCTGGTCCTTCTGAGTCTGGCATCCTTCCTGCCTGAGGACGCTTCGCTCAACACCGCTACTGCTGCCGGCGCCGCGACGCAAAACTGGATCGGCCCCGTGGGCGCCTATACCGCTGACCTGCTCTTCCAGGGATTGGGCTGGGTTGCTTACTTGATTCCCATGGTTCTGCTGGTGGTGGGCACGCGCTTGCTGATCGTGCGGCCCTTCGCGGCCCCGAACACCAAGGCTATTGGCGCATGCTTGCTGTTGATTTCCCTGAGCGTGCTTCTCGAGCTTTTCCCCTACACGCCGGCTGTCCGAGGGCTGATCCATGGCAGCGGACTGCTGGGCTATCTGGCGGCGGCAGGGCTGATCCACACGTTCAATCGAGTGGGCGCCAGCATTGTTGCAGGCGCGGTGTTCCTGTCTTCGCTGTTTCTCGTCACACGCTTCTCCTTCTCTTGGGCGGCAGGGTTTCTGAAAGCGCGCTGGCAGACGCTGGCACAGCCTGTCGCGGCGCGATGGAACGCGTGGCAGGAAGCCCGCGCGGCAGCGGCTGCGGAGCGCCGGCGGCGTCGGGCGGAAGGAATGCGATTGCTCGGGAAGCCGCCCATCATCACACAACGCGCGGGAATAGGCCAAGCCACTCCCACCGTCACCAAGCATCAGCCGAGCGCACCTGCGCAGCAAGCCCCCCCCGCCGAACCCGCCGCTCCGCGCATCATGCCCACAATCACGGTCGAAGCCCCGGCGAGCCCCTCGCCCGGACCGGTGAATCGCGCAAGAAAGGCCGAGCCGGAGTCAGCGTCCGCTTCGCCCAGAATCGTCGGCCGCGGATTGCAACCCTACAAACTTCCCAGCCCCAGTCTCTTGCGGCGGCCTGACGATACGGCGGGCATCGACGAAAATGAGCTGAAAGACCGCGCCGCCCGTCTCACGGCGAAATTCAGCGAGTTTGGAGTCATCGGAGCCATAACCCAAATTCATCCCGGGCCGGTGGTCACAACTTACGAGTTCAAGCCTGAACCAGGAATCAAGTACAGCCGAATTACGAACCTGGTGGACGACCTTTGCCTGGCGATGAAGGCGGAATCAATCCTCATCGACCGCATTCCTGGCAAATCGACGGTGGGCATTGAAGTACCCAACCTCCACCGCG
This sequence comes from uncultured Acidobacteriota bacterium, assembly GCA_963832915.1. Taxonomy (GTDB): domain Bacteria; phylum Acidobacteriota; class Terriglobia; order UBA7540; family UBA7540; genus CAVROP01. The sequence continues at coordinate 271,751 of CAWHWE010000010.1, read as the reverse complement.
AGATCATCCACTTGCGCGAGGCGATCGAGTCCAGCGAGTTTGCCGCCTCACCTTCCAAGCTGAGCCTCTGCCTGGGCAAAGTCATCACCGGAAAGATCAAGATCGCGGACCTCACGCAGATGCCTCATCTGCTAATCGCGGGCTCGACAGGGTCCGGCAAGAGTGTGGCGCTCAATTCCATGGTCGTGTCCATCTTGTACAAGTCGAACCCCGATGAAGTGAAGCTGATCATGATCGATCCCAAACGGCTGGAATTGGGGCTCTACGAGGGCACCCCGCACCTGCTGACGCCCATCGTCACAGAGCCCAAGCAGGCCGCCAACGTGCTCCGCCGCGCCACCTTCGAGATGGAAGAACGCTTGAAGAAACTCGCCGAGCACGGGGTGCGCAACATCGAGCAGTACAACAAGATCTTCGCCCCGGATTCGACCCTGAGCTTGTTTGACAACAACGGCGTGCCCAAGCGGCCCCTACCCTATATCGTAATCATCATCGATGAGCTGGCGGACCTGATGATGGTGGAACCGCAGGGGGTGGAAGAATCGATCACGCGCTTGGCCCAAATGGCCCGCGCCGTAGGTATCCATTTGATTCTCGCCACACAGCGCCCCTCCGTGGACGTCATCACCGGACTTATTAAAGCCAACCTGCCGGCGCGCATCTCATTTCGTGTGGCCTCCAAGGTGGACTCGCGGACCATTCTCGATGCCAACGGTGCGGAAGCGTTGCTGGGCCGCGGCGACATGCTCTTCCTGCCGCCCGCCAGCGCCCGTCTGCAAAGATTGCACGGACCGCTGGTCACCGAACAGGAAATCAGCAAAGTCGTCGATTGCTGGAAAGCCCAGTCGCAACCGCAATACAATGAGGAATTCCTGAAACCGGTGAAGGACCGGGAGCGCGAAGAAATCGGTGAGGAGGACGACGAGGAATCGGTGGAACTCGATGCGGTCTACGACGAGGCCGTGCGCCTGGTGGTGGAATCCGGCAAGGCTTCCACTTCCCTCCTTCAACGCCGCCTGCGACTTGGCTACGGGCGCGCCGCGCGACTCATTGACATGATGCAAAAGGACGGGATCGTCGGCACCCCTGACGGCTCCAAGCCGCGCGAGGTCCTCAAACGCCCCGAATGGCTGCGAGAAGTGGACGAGTCGTTGCGCTAGCGGAATCGCGTCCTTTCCCTCTCTCAGGGGGAAAGGGACCGCGATCCCGATGCACTTCATCGGGGCGCGGGCTGGGTGAGGGGTCGGTTGGACGGCGGACCCATCCAAATTCTTGACAGCGAAGCAAATCAGCCCCAGAATAATGCCTTGGCGCCGCGGTAGCTCAGGTGGTAGAGCGCAGCCCTGAAAAGGCTGGCGTCGGCGGTTCAACTCCGTCCCGCGGCACCACCAAATCAACCACATCACCAACCTCATACGGGAGTCTGTTCAGCTCGGTAATTCCAAGCACATCGCCTCAAGGGGCGTGATGCCGAATGGCTCTCTCGGAAATCCTTCTCCTCATAACGTGGATCGTGCGTCGAAGCGGCGCAAATCACCTGCCCGTGCCGCCAGTGGGTTGGGTTTTGAGGTTCAGGACTATTTGAAACCACCAATTAGGCTGGTAGTTGATCTGGATGGGGACTCCCCGTAGCTCACCAGAAGTTCCGACCAAAACACTGAAGTCAGTTTTCACGCCGGACTCCTCGTTGTTGATCTGGAACTGAGCTTCTTTGAGGTCGCGGTATGTTTGGTCGATTTTCTGGCCCGGCTCTTTCAGCGTGACGTGAACGGTCTTCGTGGCAACGGGATCAACACGTTGCAAAGTCAGTGTATAAAGGCGTGCGTTGTACATATAACATAAGGGTAGAGGAATCTTCACATCCTCCAGGGATCGATCCAGTAGTTCCTCAGTTGTAGATAGAAACCCGCCGACCCTGCTGCACTTGGCATGTGCAGGGCCGTCCAAACGACGGAACATTCTTGCTTGGCCGTCGCCCAATTGGCCCAGGGCCAGCGCCTGGGCGTTGGCGAGCTGGTGCATGTCGTAGTCCTTGTCGCTGTAAAAGGGAACCGTCGTGGCGAGGGCCTGCGTGCGGTCCACCCGGCTGATGATTGCTTCGAACAGATGCTTTCCGGTGCTTTTCTCGTGGGAGAGTTCCGACCGCATGGCCGATACAGATTGACCCTTTGAAGATTTCATGAAGCCCACAAAGGCGCTCGCCTCCGGAGTTTTACTGCCATCTAATTTCATGACCTCGGTTCCCGCACCCCAACGGTTGATCGCGCGCGGGGCCTTGGCAGGATCAGAACCAAAAAGCAACTGGATCATCCGGAGACCTGGATCGTCATCAGTTTGGCCGGTCTTGATGTATCCTCCACCTAAGTCATCTCGGCCGACCCAAAAAACCAGGAGCCTGAGGCGGCATGTCATGATGTAGTCGTACTCTGCGCGAATTCTGGGCGTTGCCCGAATCCAGTTTACAGCCTCATTGATAGCCGCTCGATCGTCCGCTTGGGGTGCAGAGGGAACGGCAAAACAAGTCGCCGCTAAAAGCAAAGCGCCGGCAAGTGACCTCAAATGACTCACGAATACCTCCCCAAAAGTCATCATAGGCGACTTGCCTGCGAATTGGTACTGCTTCACGCCATAGTCAGTTGCCCATCGCACTTTGCTCGAGGCGCCTGAGTTCGGCCTGCTGGTGGGCATCGAGATACTGTGTGGGCTCCTTGGATAGGATGTCGCGCACCCGCTGTTCCGCAGATTCCTCAAAGGAACGCGACCCACGTGTCTCCCAATCTCCCCGGCGTCCACGCACGGCTAATTGCGCCCGGCTCAGCACCTGGCGGAAATGCTTCATGGTGTGTGGCGAGCTCAGGAAATCCCCAGCCCGGCCCGATTCCCGGATGGCTTCGAGAGCTAGACTTTCTTCGTCGACCGGGAATCCCCTGCGGAAGCGCAGGATATATCCGGCGATTTCGTTGTCGGTGACCAGAGCTTCCGGCGACATCGCCAGCGTCGATTCCAAGTTGCCTGCGCCCCAGATGAAGTTGACGCCTGCCGCGGCATGGGCCAGGCCGGTCATCATTTTCTCGAACGCCGCTTGGGAGTCGGCGCACATGGATTCGGTGGACATCCAGGAAGCGCAAGGCAGACCATGGAACCGGGCCATGTCGGCGCCTGCCGCCTGGATCAGTGTATTCTCGGGCGCTCCCGTCAGGGCGATCCCTGCCGCCATGTCAAAGACATGCGCAAATCCCACGTTGTAAAAACATGGCCGTCCCTGCTCCAGCAACTGATTGATGACCAGTCCACTCAGAGTGTCCGCGTCACCGATCACCAGACACCCGGCCAGGGTCACCGGCGCTGTAGCTCCACCCAGGGGTTCGGAATTGATCGTGGCGGGCACACCCAAACCTGCCGTCTCCTTGAATACTCCCAATGCCAAGGACGTCCAATGCAGGGGGCTGATGATGCTGAAACCGGTGCTCACAATCGGGCGCTCGCGCAGAGTTGCTCCATCCAGCAGGACTTTCGCCATTTCCATCACCGTGCGTGCGCCCGCGGGCGTGTAGATGCAGGGACGCAGGTGCTTGCCCGTGTTTTCCGCCATGATGCGAAAGCCAACGAAATCGCGGCTGGTAGGGGGACAGTCGGCAATCGAGGTTCCCACCATGCCGTGGATGTTGTCACAGGCATCAACAACGCGGGCGAGTTGCGCAAGGTCGGCGGAGCCCAGGTCGGTACGGACCTTGCCCCGCGTGATGTAGAGCGCGTTCCCCGTCAGGACCAGCGTCCCTTTTTGGGACCCCAGTTGCCAGAGATGGCCCATGCGGTCGGCAATCTTGAGTTGGCGGGGTGCTTGCCCGAGAGCCCAATTCACCAGGTCGGCGGGGATGCGGACTCTATTCTCACTGTCAACGCTGGCCCCAGCGCCTTGCATCAAGCGGACGATCTCGGGATCATCCACACGAACGCCCATTTGGTCCAGAACGTTCAGCGCGGCTTGGTGAATCTCTTCGCACTCAGCATGAGTAAGCAACATATTTGAACTCCCTCGCGAATGAACTGGGGCCAACCATTACTGGAGCATGGAGGCGCACGCTGTTGGCCGATAGACAGTCAAGCTTCCGGATACTCGACGCGAGCGTAAGTGCCTACCACGAGTAGCGGGGTATTTTAGCTTGAAGAGAATAGTAGTGCGTGAAATTTGAGTGGGCAAAGGCCGTTTCTGCCGGGCTTCTCGGACAGCCCTTTGCCCTCATGCACGACGCGGAAACCCGCGCTTGACGTCAACCTCGGATGGGAACACGTCACCGTGATTGCCGCTGGGCTCATAGAAAGCAGTCGTTGTTGGCGGCCGTTTCTCCTTCCAGATGGATTTGCCCGCCACATCACAGAACCCGTTTCAGCTTAGAGGCCAGTTGACGGTTTGGCGACTCCGATAACCCTATTGCGTTGACTAGGCTGCAAATGCAGTCTATAACAATTTCCACTAGGGCCAGACTGCCAATTACATATAGCCATTCACCCATGATCAGCCGGACCGTTTCCCACTATCGCATCCTCGAAAAGCTCGGCAGTGGCGGCATGGGCGTGGTGTACAAGGCCGAGGACACCCAACTCCACCGCAGCGTGGCGCTCAAGTTCCTGCCCGAAGGACTAGCCCAGGACCGCAAGTTCGTAGAACGCTTCCGGCGCGAGGCCCAGGCGGCGTCTGCGCTCAACCATCCCAACATCTGCACGGTTTACGACATCGACCAGCACGAAGGCCAGCCCTTCATCGCTATGGAGTTGATGGAGGGACAGACCCTCAAGCAGCGCATCGCGGGCAAGCCGTTTAAGATGGACAAACTGCTCGACCTCGCCATTCAGATCGCCGATGCACTCGACGCCGCGCACTCCAAGGGCATCATCCATCGGGACATCAAGCCGGCGAACATTTTCGTAACCCAGCGTGGCCAGGCGAAGATCCTGGACTTTGGCTTGGCGAAGTGGACGGGTGTAGGGGCGGGTTTGAAACATGCCCCCAGCGGGGAGGCGACGGCGGTGGCGGGAGAATCCCTGACCAGCACGGGGATGGCGGTGGGGACGTTCCAGTACATGTCGCCAGAGCAGGCGCGGGGCGAGGAACTCGAGGCGCGCACGGACCTGTTCAGTTTCGGCGCGGTGCTGTACGAAATGGCGACTGGCCGTCAGGCGTTCAGCGGCACGACTTATGCGGTCATCCTCCATGCGATCCTCAGCGAGACGCCGACCTCTCCTGTGCGCTTGAACCCCGAGGTGCCGCCAAAACTGGAAGAAATCATCAACAAGGCGCTGGAGAGGGACCGCGAGGTGCGCTACCAGAGCGCCTCCGAGCTATGGGCCGACCTGAAACGCCTGAAGCGGGACACGGAATCCGGGCGGTCTTCGTCATCGAGCGAGGCACAAGCCTCTATTCCCGCCCGGCTCGCAGCTCGAAAGCGGCGCATCCTGATGGCCTCTTTCGGTGCGGTTTTTACGCTTCTCCTTTTGACGGCCGTATTTTTCGGGTCACAGCCGGAGCGTCTGCGGGCATTGTGGAACAGGGTCTTCCTTCCTCCGCTGCCGGCGAATAAGAATCTGGTCGTGATCCCCTTTCGAGCGGTGGGCGGTCGTCCGGAGGAGCAGGTGTATTGCGATGGGTTCACCGAAACGGTTACAACCCGCCTCGGCCTGGTGCCTTCTTTGGGAGTACCTCCAGCCTTGGAGGTGCGGAACCAGCACGTTGAAAGTATCAAAGATGCAAGGATTCAGCTTGGGGCCAATCTGGTGCTCACGGGCACCTGGCAGCGGCTCGGAACCGACGTGCGCGTCAATCTCGCCCTGGTCGATGCTCAGACTTTGGCCCAATTGCGTACGCGGACAGTCGATGGTGAGACGGGCAATCCTTTAGCGTTGCAGAATCAAGTGGTGGCGGCGGCAGTGGGCATACTCGATGTCCACGCACCCGATAGCCCGGCCGACAGCACTGCCCAGCCAGCGGCCTACGATGATTACGTTCTAGGGCGCGGCTATATGCAGGACTACTTGAAACCGGAGAATATTCAGAATGCCATCAGCGCATTCAACCGCGCCCTGGACAAAGACCCCGGGTACTCTCTGGCTCATGCGGGATTAGGGCTGGCAGATTGGTACCGGTTCAAGGCCACAAGTGACGCCCATTTCGTTTCCAAGGGGGCGGCGGAGTGTCAGCAGGCCGTCGCGTTGAACAGCAGCATCCCCGATGGCCACGTTTGTCTGGGAATCTTTTACAACGGAACCGGAAAATATGAGGAGGCCGCGCGGGAATTTCAGCGGGCATTGACGCTCGAACCCACAAACGATGACGCTCTGGGTGGCCTCGCGTCCGCATACGAAAAACTGAACAAACTAGCGGACGCGGAAAAGACCTATCTTCGTGCTATCAATCTGCGACCTGAATATTGGGCAAATTACAATTGGCTGGGTACTTTTTACAGCCAACAGTCCCGATTGGACGAGGCAGCTAAAATGTTCAACCGGGTCGTGGCTCTTGCTCCGGACAGTTTTCTCGGCTATAGCAACCTGAGCGGCGTCTACCTGCGGCAAGGGCGCTACCAGGAAGCCGAAGTGACGCTACGACGTTCGGTATCCATTCGCCCCACCGCGATTGCCTATTCCAATCTAACCAACGCCTACTACTACCTCCGCCGATTCACCGATGAGGCGCGCACGCTCGAACAAGCTCTGCGCCTGGATGATAGCGACTACGAGATATGGGGCAACCTGGGCGTTGCCTATTACTGGGCCCCCGGCGAGCACGCGAAAGCAACCAAGACTTTTGAAAAGGCGATTGCGATGGCGCAGGAAAGGCTGCGGGTTAACCCACGGGACGCCAATGTGCTACAGGATATCGCCGACTATAACGCGATGTTGGGCAACAAGAGTGTGTCGCTCGATTATCTAAACCGGGCCTTCTCGTTGACTCCCGCTGACCCGTTGCTGCTGCTTGACGCAGCGTCGATTTATAACCAGTTCGGCGATACCGAGCGGGCGGTGCTTTGGTTGCAAAAGGCGCTGGCTGCGGGCATTTCCCCCTCGATGGTGAGGGATACACCGGACTTTGATAGCTTGCGCAACGATCCACGCTACCAGCAGATTATGCGTGGTCGCTGACGAAGTCCTCAGAAGTGCGCGAGGCATGGTCAAGGATTGACGATCTCTAAAATACGTGTGAAATAAGCGAATTCTTGGGTTTCGGCTCCGAAATTGGGGCTGATAGAGCGGCTTCACTCTAACTAATCCGATAAGGAGATTGAAAATGGCGAACTCGAGTAATTCAATGCGGAAGTCGATGCTGTTCTGGCTGGGAGCATCTTTACTTGTGCTAGCTGGGATGTGCCTCGATTGCGCGAAGCCAACTCAGACGGCGATCACTATTACCGGGAAGAAGCCCGACAACTACAATTTAGACTCCGACCCCGTCTCTGTGATAAGGAAAAACGGCGATTCAGTCTCGTGGACGAATAAATCCTCTGATGGCACAGACGTGATGGTATGCATAGACGAGGGTGCCAACCCGGATGACCACGTCTTCAACGAGACGCGCTACGTTGCTAAAAGTGGGGGCAAGGTGCCATCAAGTGTGGCAAAATCTAGCGCACAACTAGTACATCGTCCAGTTAGTTATTTATACTATTGCGATCTCGGTTGTGTTTCCTTGGTTTCCGAGGGTGCATCGCTTGATATTCTTTGGTCACCTCGATAATGCGCTGAAGTTTCTCCGGCCCCTTGGTCCATACGAACGGTCTGGGATTCTCATTGTTGCGAGCAATGTAGTCCAACAGGAATTCCTTCAATTGGTGTTTCGAGGTGTGAACGCTTTGCGACAAAGCTTGCTTGCCCAGGATGCTGAAGAAGCATTCCACCATGTTGACCCAGGAAGCGTGGGTGGGCGTGTAATGAAAGTGCACACGCGGATGCCGCTTCAACCAGCGCTGCGCCGCTTCGTTCTTGTGAATGTTGAGATTGTCGAGAACCATGTGCAGTTCGCGCTCCGGGAAAGTTCGGACGACATCCTTGAGAAAGCGCAGGAAGTTCACGGAAGTGCGACGTTGCTTGACCTGTGCCACGACTTGGCCGCTGGCAATCTCCAGAGCCGCCAGCAAGGTCTGGGTGCCATGACGAACATATTCATTGGTCCAACTACGTGGCTGACGGGCGCTCAGGGGCAGCAGCGGCTGGGTGCGGTCCAGTGCCTGGATGCCGGTCTTTTCATCCACACACAACACCAGCGCGTTTTCCGGCGGGTTCAAATAAAAACCGACGATGTCCAGCAGTTTGGCTTCAAAATCAGGGTCTGGGCTAAAAGTAAAGGTACGAATCCGATGGGGCTGCAGATGCGAATTCACCAGAATCTGATGCACCGTGCTGGGCGGCAGCCGCAAGTCCTTGGCCAGCGTTCGTACACTCCAGCGGCTATAGTGTTCCGGTTGTTGGCAGGCTCGGCTCTGCACCCGCTGGACGGTTTCTGGACCGTGTTTTACCGGTCGGCCGGAACGCGGTGCGTCCTGGAGACCTTCCAGCCCTTGGCGGGCAAAACCCCGGCGCCACTTACTTATGGTCACCTCGGGCAACTGAAGGTCGCCAGCGATTTGCTGATTGCTCCTGCCGCCAGCGGCCGCCAAGACAATCCGGCTTCGCTGCACCAGAGCTTGCGGTGTGGACGGCGACCGCACCAGCTGATCCAGCGTAGCTTTCATCGTCGGGTTAAGCAAAATAGCGGCAGCGACTCTTGCCATGCCCCCACTATATTCGAAGACCAACATAATGTAAAGAACTATCTAGACGATGTACTAGGCCCCCACACTTATTACGTCCTTACTGAAGCCCCCAAGTGCCCTGCACTTCCTCCGGCAGTTCCTCCGGGCGGGGAAGGCGTACTTACCGCGCCGAGGACCATTACTGTGAAGTGAATTCTCAACGGGTTGGACACCTTATGATCAACAAAAGAGCCACAAAAGATTGCTAGGGTTTCCGTTGAAATTCGGCGACTCTTGGGTGCACGACATAAGAGTTGAATGCTGGCCTCTCCTTCAGACCAGGGTGAGAAGCAAAGGCCAATCGGCTTCCTAAACTGCCTCGATCATGAGTTCCACGACGCGTCTTAATCTGGATGCAAAGGTGTGGATCATCGACCACGCCTGACCGTGGCCATCAGCTCAGGCGGAGATTCTTCAAATAATTGTAGCTGGTCGTAATCGCTTCGAACGGACTGCCGTCGCAGCGGTCCTGCTCGACAAAGATGTGCTCGGTACCGGCTTGGCGCGCATGAGCAAAGATCTTCATCCAATCGATGCGACCCTTGCCGACAGGAGCGAACGGGTTGGGCCCGCTATCATAGGGGAAGCTGGTGGTACTCGTTGGGAAGCCCGGCTTGAAGTCCTTGATGTGGAGCAAAGGAAAGCGGCCCGGGTACTTTCGGAAGTAGTCGAGCGGGTTCTGACCGGCGTAGGTGGCCCAGAAAACGTCCATCTCCATCTTCAGCAGCTTCGGATCGCAGCTCGCAAGCATGATCTCGTAGCCGGAAGTGTCGCCTAGACGCGCAAACTCGTGGAAGTGGGCATGGTAGCAAAACTGCATTCCGGCTTGCTGCGCGAGCCTTCCACATTCGTTGAACAATTCAGCCCGCCGTTTCCATGCCTCGGCGTCAAGCTGGGGGTTATCGCCCACCACAATATAGCGAAAGCCGTAGGGATGAACGTGGTCTAACGTCTTCTTCCAGCTCTCGAGGTCTTTGGGCACGCCAGGGTAGGTGCTGGGCGCCGTCAGATTGGCGGCGCTCAGGTAGGCCTTAAGCGTTGCGGCGGGGATCTCAGTCGAGATTTCCACTTCGCGATAGCCGGTGGCGCCCACTTTTCTTAGTGTGCCGGCCGGGTTCTTCGCGTACTCCTCGCGCACTGTGTAGATTTCAAGGCCGATCGGCTTGGACCAGGCCAGTTGACCTGCGCCCCAAGTCTCCGACGCCGTGGTTGCCACACCCGCAGAAACACCCTGGACTGCTTTCTCAAGAAATTGCCGACGAGTCAGCATAGTTTACCCCCCAACAAAGCAGCAGCTATTTAAACCTATCACTCGACCCAGAGTCAACCAGCCGCGATATTGCTTTTGGGCGGCAATAGCGGTATGATCGTTTTCCTCGCGCCGGGATTTTCGCCCAGCAGGAACTGCATCCCCAGCAGCTTGAGAAGGTTGCCGTACATATTGTGACTGCGCTGGACACTTCCTACCCTCGGGGGGTGAAACGCGGAGGGGCCTTGCTGCATCTAATATCCTCTAGGTCTCGACTTGGAGGCGAGGTGCTGGCTGGCATCCAGGGGTGCTACCGGCGAGCCAGTCTGCTGCACAGCCCGAGGCCGCACTTTAGTTAATTCCTACCGCAAGGCGGGGCACGACCACCGAGGTTATCATCCCTGAGTCAGGACGCGCGGGCGTTGTGACATTGGGGTAGAGTGGGAAGGATTCGGAAGGAGCGTAGATGCTTACACGAAGAGACTTTCTCCGCACGAGTGCGTTGGCAGCCGCCGGCATGATCCCTGGGGTCAGGTTAGCTGGGGCTTCCTTTGCTGTCCCCCAGGCATACTTCGGACTCCACTCTTTCATCGAGAGTAATCCCAAGGCCGTCTTTATCCGGCGCACCCACGTGCCGCATAAAATGGACGAAGAAGCCAAGCGGCGAGAGGGCCTGACGCTGGCCAGAGAGATCTTCGTGCCCATGGAACGGCCAGGGATTCCCGTAACCCACCGCGTCGTTCTCAAGCCGAACTTCATGAGCGTGCACTCTAATGATCGCCCGGACGAAGAGAACTGGGGCACGGGAACGGACCCGCAGTTCTACGAGGGCATGGTGATGGGCCTGAAGGAAGTTGGCCTGAAGGAGTTTTACTTTATTGAAGCCAACGAGTACGAGTTGTGGAACCGTCGGGGGTTTGTGGACATCAACCAACGCCTCGGAGTGCGGATGAATGAGCCTGACCGCCGCCCTCGGCACTTCAAGGAAAACTGGGAGATGAACTGGAACACGGTGCCCGACGCCGTCATCTACAAGCGCATTCCTCACTATGCACCCGTCAATGAGCCAGGCACCTGGTTGCTCAACATCGCCAAGTGGAAGGCTCACGGTATGTGCATGAGCCTGTCCGTCAAAAACGAGCAAGGATTGGTGGTGCTTCCTTTCGTTCGCTTCTGTTCAGGCTGGAGCATGGTGACGGGTGTGCCCGATTTCATGAAGCCGGACATTCATCCCAACGCGGAGCCTGTGGTCCGAAAATTCTTCGAGCGCCACGTCAAGCTGCATTATGACCGTTACGACAGCCCAGCTTCGTTGGGCCCGATAGACCAGGAAATCTGGGCGCACAAGGCCTGCGACAACATGAGCGTGATGAAGACGGGCCTGGCCATGATCGAAGGCATCTACGGGCGGGATGGCGACGGCTTTGAGATCGGCCAGGACTACCTCACGAACCTGGTAATGTTCAGCAAGGACAAGTTCCGTTTAGACGTGATCGGCATGTATCTGGGAGGCCATGAACCCGGCGACGTGCACCTCTTCCGCATCGCCAAGGAACGCGGCTTGACAGACACTTTCAACCCCTGGGAGATCCCCATCTACGAATGGGTGAACGGCGCAGCCATTCCTCGAAAACTCACCGACTTTTCGCGCACGCCGCTGAAGACCTATTACCTGCAAAAGGCTGGTGAGCCGCTCTACCACCTGGTCAACGAACCCTTCGATTACGACCGCTACAAAGTTTAGTGCTGGAGTCTCTCGGACGAGATTGCCTTTGCATGGCGATGCCCGGCACCCGTGCGCGCTAATTCTGGTTTCCTGCCCCGTGACTGGAACCACAGAGCTTGCAAAGGGTAGGAGGTTCGCTGTTGTCAACGTGATGCTTTACGGCTTTAAGGGTGCGAATGTAGGCGAAGATGGCCTTTAGGTCTTCGTCGGTGAGGTGCCGGTAATCGCCCCAGGGCATAATCTGGTTAATCTTCCGCGCTTTAACGTATCCGGTGCGTATCATGTCCAGGAAGAGCGCTTCGTCGTAATAGGGAATGCCGGAGGGGTCCGGGGTAATATTGGCGCTCGCCACCCTGCCCCACGGACCTTCCAAAATGAAGCCACCGCTGAATTCGAGGCCGCGAATCGGCTGGCCTTTTGCCTGCGGCGAGTGGCAATCCGTACAGCCTACGATGGTCACCAGATACTCGCCGCGCTTCACTGGCGTTGAGACATCGGGTTGAGGTATGGGCTCGGTGATGGGCTGAGGCATTCTGCGCATGAGGTACTTCACCGGGAAGATAATCTCCGTCTTAGGCAGAGCTTTTCGAATCGGAGGGATGGAGCGCAAATAGACGATAACGGAGGCCAGGTCTTCGTCAGACATATGACGCATGTCCGGGTAAGGCATGAAGGGAAAAAGCGCGCGACCGTCGTGACCGATTCCTTCGCGAATGGCACGCGCGAGCATGTCATCCGTCCAATTGCCAGCGCCGGTTTCCGGGTCGGGCGTGATGTTCGGCGGAACGACGCGGCCCGGAAGCCCGGCCATGGAGAAGTCGGCGTAGCCGGCGCCTCGAGTGCCCTCGATAAGCGGCGCGTCGTGCTTCGTCCAGTCGTGTTCGCCGTGGCATTCGAAGCATCCGAAATTTTCCGCCGTATACCGGCCACGGGCCAATCGCTCCGGTGTCCGCTCAAAGGTGCGACTGGTCAACGGACGGGCGCGAGGGCCGATGAACGGCCGCCAACCGATTGTAAGGCTGATGGCAATCGCAAGGGCGACTATAAGACTCACCACTCCGAACGCAGCGTTCTTAAGAATCTTCAGCATCGTCAAACCTCGTCCCAAGATTTGAATTTACTGGTGCGGAAGCGCCTATTAAGCCCACTTTATTACAGCGGCCCATACATGAAAATTACTGGTCGTGGGCCAGCTTGAAACCTAAAACTGACCGTCGCCGCGCGATCAGCGAATCAACGGAATGTAGGCGCGCACGCGCGAGCGGTAATCGATGAAGGACTCCTGGAAATGTTCGGCCAGCAGGCCGTCCTCCGCGCGCACTCGAATCTCCATTCCGGATAGGAAAACGGTCAGCGCCGCAACAAACATCGGCCACCAAGTCCGGGCGGCGCCCGTGGCCAGCAGCATCCCCAACATCGAGGCGTAAATTGGATGCCGAACCCAGCGGTATGGACCTGTTCGGATCAATTCGTGATCTTCAATGAGCGCTGCTTCGTACCGCCATTGCTTGCCAAGATGGCGAGTGGCCGCCCAGACGAGTGCGACCGATGAAGGGCCGAGAATCATGGAGGCGATCAAGGACGGCACGGATTTTTCAAAACCCACCGGCCGAACGTGAACCCAGACTAGCGCGAAACCGAGCGCTTCCAGGGCGATGCCCCACTTGGACGCGGGCGCTCTGACTACTTTCTTATGCCCGGCCGCCTGTTTGTGCGGTTTCACAAAAGCCAGCGACCACACGACGAAGCAGAGGACGAGTTCCACGAGCGCGACGGTCTGGAACATGCCTTATATTATACCTGCCTGGGACGGCCGGTGGACCCAAATACGGGACTTCAACGGATACCGCATAATCTGCCCGTGCCTCTTAGCCCCCTCGCGATTCACTTCAGCTAAGGCGCAGCGTGGGTCACTTTACCTTCCCTCGAGCTCGTCAGCCAAGGACGAGGCATCGTACAGTTCGCGCAACGCCTCAATGATGGCCCCACTGTGGACAGCCACGGCACGGTTGTTCACCTCGTTGTAAACGTAATCGCCAACCAGGCTTTCGATGTTTCCATCGAAAATCAGCCCCACCAACTCGCCTTGCCTGTTGATGACCGGGGAGCCTGAGTTTCCACCGATGATATCGCAGGTGTTGACAAAATCCAGCGGTCCGGCCAGATCGAGGCGGGTGCGGCGCTCGAGGTAACGTGCCGGAAGATTATAGGGGGGGGTAAGGCCAAAACTATAGGCCCGGTCGTAAAGGCCATAGAAGGTCGTCATGGGGGGCGCCTGAGTCCCGTTCATCGGGTAACCCTTGACCGCACCATAGGCAAGCCGGAGTGTGAAAGTCGCATCGGGATAGAGTGACTTCCCGTAAACAGCGAATCGAGCCTGGCCAATTTTTTCCCCTGCCGGAGTCTCCACGCTTTCCACATTGTCCTCGAATGCCTTGATCCTCCGGCGGTCGAAGGGGTCGATGGTGCGGGCCAACCCCATCATAGGATCGCTTGATGCCTGAACGACCGCTTCACCCCCATCCACCAACGACTTGCGATATGCCGGGTCCGCCAGCTTGGTTCCCTCGACGGCGACCTTCGCCACTTCAGCGGGCGTGCGCGCACCCAGCACCGCCTTGATGAAGGGATGGTTGGCGCTCAATTCTTCGAGGCAAAGTTGCAGCGCTCCTTCCAGCATTGCCGCATCATACCCAGGATAAATCGGCGCTGGGGAGAAGAGGCGAAAACGAAGCGAATCAAGCTGAGAATCATGATAGCCCTCAAGCCTTTCTCCGTCGGGCTTTTTCACCTCCGCCGCATACTGCACAATATTGAGTGCGATCTCCGCCAGGCGGGACCACCGGAGCGAGTAAAGCCGATATGTTTTCAGCATCTGCCGATGTTTCATCTCAGCTTGGGCAATGGCATCCCATGCTCCGCCATAAGCCTTCTCCCACTCCGGCTGGCTCGCCACCAGAGCGCGAAAGCTCGCCTCGTCCTTATGCATCTTGGCCGCCAGGGCCTTGTCCGCCAAGCCCTGAGCGCGGCCTTTAAACACCTTCAGAGAATTCTCCGTGAAGAAGATTATCCGCGCAGCCTGCCGGGCCTGTTCAGGTCCCTGGGCGCCATACCGCCTCGCAGTTTCCACCCGCCGGTTCAGGACCTTAAGAACGAGGGGCAGGTCGTAGTCCCTCTCAGTTTCGATCTGCGTCATGGTTTCGAGGCGCGACGTGGAGCCCGGGTGCCCTGAAACGAAGACCAGTTCGCCATCATCCGCGCCCTTCGCATTCCATTTCAGATAATATTTGTTTTCGACAGGTTTCCCATTTTCATACACTCGAAATAGAGCGAAGTCGAGGTCGTGCCGCGGAAAGGTGAAGTTGTCCGGATCGCCTCCAAAGAAGGCGATTTGTTGTTCGGGAGCAAAAACCAGGCGCATCTCAGTGTATTTCTTGTATTGGTAAAGCCAGTATTCGCCGCCCTGATAAAGGGGAATCACATCCGAGCGCAAGCCGGTTCTTTCCAAGCTCTCCTTCTCTATTTTTGCCATGGCCGCTTTTCGGGCCTTCAAAGCAGCCTCCCCGGTCATCCCCGGCTCGACTGCGCTCAGGACACGCGGGGTAACGTCCTCCATTGCGACCAGAACGTTCACTTCCAGGTCCGGGCACTTCAGCTCTTCCGCCTCGGTGCGCGCAAAAAACCCGTCCTTGACGTAGTCTTTGGCGGGAGAAGAGACCTTCTCGAGTTGGGTAAGCGCCACGTGGTGGTTGGTCAACACCAGTCCGCGCGGGCTTACGAAAGACCCAGACCCGCCGTCGTTAAAACGCACGCTGGAAAGGCGCACGTGGTCAAGCCACTCGCGCGTCGGCTCGAAACCATAGCGCTCCTTGAGCTGTTTTATCGGGGGGTTGTCAAAGGTCCACATTCCCTCATCCGCCAGAGAAAGGGAGATTCCGAGTAATGCCCAAATGGCAAGGGTGAGCAGAATCCAAACCCTGCGAGGCTTGTTGCTTCTAATCATTTGTACCTCCGCGTTCAAAAGAGTGCCATGCCATCCAGGACTTTGATTTTGGAATCGAGAGAAGCCGCAAGTGTACACCCCAAAGCCACATTTTGGAATGCTGCATCACGCTGCATCACGCTGAGCAGAAAGCAGCAGGCGGTAGGCAGAAAGCAGTAGGCAGTGCGCAGAAGAGCAGGTTTAGCTGCAATGTTGTTCTCTTGAGTTTTTTCAACCCGAAATCGTAAGTCGAACGTGCAGCCCGGACCCATTGATTGGAAAGACCCCTCACTCGCCCGCCTCCGGTCTGTACCGGACGGTACAGACCTCCGTCGGGCACCCTCTCCCCAGGGGGAGGGCTATCATTTTTGTTGCGCGTTAGAGTTGGGCCCCCCTTCCCGCGTCAGGGGGGGAGATCGCTGCGAGTTCGCCAACACAGACAACTGACAACTCTCCACTGACTACTGACAACTGACCCGCCGTGGCGGGACAACTGACAACACTACTGTCAACAGTCTTCTGGCATAATATGCGAGCGTTCAAGCCTCAATTTGAAGGGGAGGAATTCAACCCATGGGTCATCGAAACCAAATCGTTTTCAGGGGATGCTATCTTGTACTGGCATCGGCGGTCCTGCTTGCAAACGGAGTGGTGCGCCCGCCTTCACGGCTACTTGGCGCCAACGCCAATCCCCAGCCTCCCGCGTGGGCTGAAATCAACCAGGAGCGGCTCCTCGAGTACATCAAGATTCTCTCCTCTGACAAATTTGAAGGTCGCGCCCCCGCCTCAAAGGGAGAGGACCTTACGACCACCTTTATTCGAGAGAAGTTCAAGGGACCGGCTTTGCAGCCCGGAAATCCGGATGGGACGTACTTTCAACGCGTGCCGATGGTGGGGATCACTGCCGATCCTGCCATGCAACTGACTTTTACGGGTTCGAACTCCGGCAAGAGGCTGGCGCTTCGGTACGGTGAGGACTTCATGGCTTGGACCAAGCGGGAGCAGCCGGAAGTTGGCATTAACGCGGACGTGGTTTTCGTCGGTTACGGCGTGGTCGCGCCCGAGTACCACTGGGACGATTACAAGGGCGTGGATGTGAGAGGCAAGGTCCTGGTGATGCTCATCAACGATCCCCCAGTTCCAGACCCCAAGGATCCTGCAAAACTCGATCCAAAGATGTTCAAAGGCCAGGCCATGACGTACTACGGCCGGTGGACTTACAAGTTCGAGATTGCGGCTCAAAAAGGCGCGGCGGGATGCTTGCTTATTCATCAGACGGGGCCCGCAGGCTACCCTTGGGAGGTCATCCGGAATAGTAAGGCCGGCGAACAGTTCAGCCTCGCGAGCGCGGACAAGGGCATGTCACGGGCTGCCGTGGAAGGTTGGATGACGCATGACCAGGCCAAAGCTCTGTTTGCCATGACGGGCAAGGATCTGGCGGCGCTCGAAAAGGCAGCCGTTGACCGGAACTTCCGGCCGGTCCTTCTTGACGCTCAGGCTGCGCTGACCATGCACAACAAAATCAGGACCATCAACTCAAAGAACGTGGTCGCCAAATTGCCCGGAGGCGATCCGAAACTGCGCCAGGAATATGTGATCTACACAGCCCACTGGGACCATTTGGGAGTAGGGCCGGCGGGCATCTTTCACGGTGCGGCGGACAATGCCTCGGGAGTGGCCGGACTGCTTGAGATCGTCGGTGCTTTTGCGAAGGTCCAACCTCCTCCGCGTCGCTCGATCCTGTTTTTGGCGGTGACTGCTGAGGAACAGGGGTTGCTTGGCTCGCAGTATTATGCCGAGCATCCTTTGTATCCGCTCACCAAGACGGCGGCAGAAATCAACATGGATGTGCTCAACACCTTTGGCCGCACCCGCGACCTCACCGTGATCGGTTTGGGTATGTCTACACTCGACGGCTACGTCAAAACCGTTGCCACCGAGCAGGGGAGAGTCGTGAGGCCCGATGCAGAACCCGAGAAGGGCTTCTATTTTCGCTCCGATCATTTCAGTTTCGCCAAGCTGGGTGTGCCGGCGCTCGATCCCGAAAGCGGAATTGATTACTTGGGAAGGCCAGCGGGGTGGGGAATGAAGATGCGGGAAAAGTTCACTAAAGAGAACTACCACAAGCCCTCCGACACGATAACGCCGGACTGGGACTTGAGCGGCGCCGTGCTGGACCTTCAGCTCTTGTTCGAAGTGGGATATCGGGTTGCCAATGCCGACCGCCTCCCCACCTGGGGTCCCGGCTCGGAGTTTCGGGCCAAACGGGAAGCAATGCTGAAGGGCAGTGACAAGTGACGAGCAGAAGTTAGGAGTCAGAAGATGGTAGAGAAACCCCAGCCTACTACAGCCGGAGCGCCCCGACGTGCCGGAGGGGGTTCCTGGGAGGCGGCCAGCCGTTTGCAGCATCTAGGGACGGTATGTTTTTACCCATCTACCACCTACGACCTGCCGCTCTTTACGTACTTGCCAGGACGCGCCGGTAGAGGTCTTCGTAAAGGGGAATGATCTTCTGGCTACAGAAGGTGGTTGAGGCGCGTTCTCGCGCCGCGATTCCCATCTGCTCGCGCCGATGCGGGTCGGTGACGATCTCGAGGGCGCGCGCGGCCATGGTTTTCACATCATGACCCGGCACGAGAAAGCCCTCGACTCCATTTCTGATTACCTCGGGTAATCCCCCTACCTCTGAACAGACAGCAGGAACGCCACAGGCCATTCCCTCGAGCGCCGCCAGGCCAAAGGACTCGATTTCGCTGGGTAGAAGGAGCACGTCGGCGCAGTTCAGGAGGTCCTGCACCTGATTTTGTTTGCCCAAAAAGCACACGTCCTTCATCAGGCCTTTTTTACGGACCTGCCATTCGGCAATAGTGCGCTCCGGGCCGTCACCAATCATCAGGAGCTTGGCCGGGATCTCCGCCCGGACGATGGCGAAGATGTCAACCACGTCCGTAACCCGTTTGACCGGCCGAAAATTGGACAGATGGACGAGAATAGGCTCACCCTGGGGGGCAAATTCGCTGCGTCGGCAATGGGCGTCGGCGGGCTGGAATACGTCGCAGTTGACGAAGTTTGGAATCACTTCCACCGGGCGTTGGATATTGAATTCGCGCAACGTCACCGTGCGAAGGTACTCGGAGATGGCTGTTACCCCGTCGCTCTGTTCGATGGAGAACCGTGTGATGGGCAGGTAAGAGCGATCCACGCCTACGAGCGTAATGTCCGTTCCATGCAGTGTGGTGACAAAGGGAAGGCGGTGGGGGTTTAGCATCGCCCTGGCCAAATAGGCGCTCACCGAGTGAGGGATAGCATAATGGACATGCAGCAGATCGAGCGATTCGTGCTCTGCCACGTTCGCCATCTGGGTGGCCAAGGCCAGCGTGTAGGGGGGATGGTTGAACAATGGGTAGTTGAGCATTTCCACTTCGTGGAAGTGGATGTGCTCGGAGGGTTCGGTCATGCGTACGGGCATGGCGTAGCTAATAAAATGAATGTCGTGCCCGCGCGCGGCTAATTCCAGACCCAGCTCAGTGGCGACTACACCGCTTCCGCCATAGGTGGGGTAACAGGTTATGCCGATTTTCATGGGATGCCTTCAGGACCTGCTCCGACCCGTGGATGTTAAGAGGGGGGAGTTTTCTTCTTCTCCGCGCCGCTCGCTAGGACCACAATTCGCGTTACTGTCTTGTGATCGCCCCGCTGCTCGTAGTAAACGAGAACATTGGTGCCAGGTTTCAGTTTCGCCAGCTTGACCTTGTCCCCATCCGCGGTAACCACATGGACTTTCTTCTTAATAGGGAAGATTTCTGTGGAATTTCCGTTGACGTTGTCGACATTCAATACTTCGCTCTCCAAATCAACGGATTTCACGATGCCGGTGAACGCCTGCTGCGTCCATCCGCCCGTGATCTTATCGACAACTGGGACCTTGGTCTTGTGCTGCTCCTGTGCCTTTATCGTGGCCCGGAATGGCAAGCCCAAAAGAATCAGGGCGACGAAAAGGCGGACCAGAATCCTGAAGAGAACCACGGCCCGCGAAGGGCCGGTCATGGGACAAGTGGGGGCAACAATCATCGGGGTCGAGTTTATGCCTGGCTGATTGTAGGACTTCAATTTAGGTATCACTGCCGTTCCGTTCGCGAGTGGGATTAAAAGTGCAAGACCATCCTAGGCGAGGTTAGCTACAGTGTCAAGGGCAGCCGCTAACGCTCATGCGTAATCGATGACCTCCAAGCTCCATGGCAAGGAGTCCTTTGGCCCGAGGCGAAGTCCGGGATTCCTCGCGAGGATAAGAACCCCTTCCCTCGCACGGTTCACTGGACGTGCTGGGATTTTCCAACTAGTACATCGTCCAGTTAGTTCTTTATACTATTGCGATCTCGGTTGTGTTTCCTTGGTTTCCGAGGGTGCATCGCTTGATATTCTTTGGTCACCTCGATAATGCGCTGAAGTTTCTCCGGCCCCTTGGTCCATACGAACGGTCTGGGATTCTCATTGTTGCGAGCAATGTAGTCCAACAGGAATTCCTTCAATTGGTGTTTCGAGGTGTGAACGCTTTGCGACAAAGCTTGCTTGCCCAGGATGCTGAAGAAGCATTCCACCATGTTGACCCAGGAAGCGTGGGTGGGCGTGTAATGAAAGTGCACACGCGGATGCCGCTTCAACCAGCGCTGCGCCGCTTCGTTCTTGTGAATGTTGAGATTGTCGAGAACCATGTGCAGTTCGCGCTCCGGGAAAGTTCGGACGACATCCTTGAGAAAGCGCAGGAAGTTCACGGAAGTGCGACGTTGCTTGACCTGTGCCACGACTTGGCCGCTGGCAATCTCCAGAGCCGCCAGCAAGGTCTGGGTGCCATGACGAACATATTCATTGGTCCAACTACGTGGCTGACGGGCGCTCAGGGGCAGCAGCGGCTGGGTGCGGTCCAGTGCCTGGATGCCGGTCTTTTCATCCACACACAACACCAGCGCGTTTTCCGGCGGGTTCAAATAAAAACCGACGATGTCCAGCAGTTTGGCTTCAAAATCAGGGTCTGGGCTAAAAGTAAAGGTACGAATCCGATGGGGCTGCAGATGCGAATTCACCAGAATCTGATGCACCGTGCTGGGCGGCAGCCGCAAGTCCTTGGCCAGCGTTCGTACACTCCAGCGGCTATAGTGTTCCGGTTGTTGGCAGGCTCGGCTCTGCACCCGCTGGACGGTTTCTGGACCGTGTTTTACCGGTCGGCCGGAACGCGGTGCGTCCTGGAGACCTTCCAGCCCTTGGCGGGCAAAACCCCGGCGCCACTTACTTATGGTCACCTCGGGCAACTGAAGGTCGCCAGCGATTTGCTGATTGCTCCTGCCGCCAGCGGCCGCCAAGACAATCCGGCTTCGCTGCACCAGAGCTTGCGGTGTGGACGGCGACCGCACCAGCTGATCCAGCGTAGCTTTCATCGTCGGGTTAAGCAAAATAGCGGCAGCGACTCTTGCCATGCCCCCACTATATTCGAAGACCAACATAATGTAAAGAACTATCTAGACGATGTACTAGCCTTGCGCAAAGTCCTCCTGCCCGTTTTCGGGGAGACGATTGCCATCCCCACCGCCCGCCTGCTTGTTTTCGTTCGCCTTGTAGATATACCGGATGGCGGACTTCATGATAAGGAGGTTGGGTTCGTTCGGCCTATGGACCTTGATGCAATTCTTGTCGTACCACTCGATGACGCCGTGGATGACTTCGTCCCCGCTGAGGACGACCACTATGGGGGTTCGCGCCTGCATCTGTTTCAGATAGTAGAAGTTTTCTGCGTTGGTTTGTTCAGGAGGAGCAGGCTTCTTGCGTGGCAGCCGTGCGCCCATTTGGTCCTGGACCTCGGACAGGGTCGGGCGGATGAGTCGTCGATTCATGGTGCTTTACTCCTTAGGCCTGGTCTTCCGAGGCCACATGTTCAGGATATCTCCCTTATGGGATTCGCGCCTACGGCCTCCTTACCGATAGACGCACGCTCCTGCGCCCGGGTTTCTTCCCGGTCGGTAAAAAAGCCATTCGAGGGAGAAAGCCGCGAATGCCTTACATGCTACCACGAAGCCTCCGGAGTCGCAATGGAGTGTCGCATGGAGTAGTGTCTCAGTTTGACGTAGAAGCGGGGCAACCTGTCCCGATCTGATCGGGCCGCCGCCACGTGGCGATCCCGCCTTGCGGGATCGCCGCTACAACTCCAAACTGTGACACTACCTTGCATGGGGTCTGTCGCACGGAAGCCCATGCACGGTCAACGTCCATGGAGGTTTTGCTTTCAAAGTCAGAATGGAGAATTTCACGTTGCGGGGCTACCCAACCTTGGTGCTGAGGCGTTTAACGCGCGAGGGCCTTGGATCTCGCACAAACCTCCAAGCCCAGCGCCTCAAAACCGAGTTGCTGGTTTATGTTGCGGACTTGCAGCCGGTAGGCCTGGTCAAGGCCGGACTTTAAGAGCTCGATGCCCGGGAGACCCAGGCTGCCCGCCCATGCCTGGAGGCGTGGGAGCACATCCACGTTAGTCACTTCGGTTCCCGGCCCTTGCAAGAGCACGTGAAGTAGATCCCGCAGAAG
This sequence comes from uncultured Acidobacteriota bacterium, assembly GCA_963832915.1. GTDB lineage: Bacteria > Acidobacteriota > Terriglobia > UBA7540 > UBA7540 > CAVROP01. Next base: position 249,441 of record CAWHWE010000010.1, on the reverse strand, counting down.
GGAATAGCCGATGCCGAGGGTGGCTTCGAAATCGTCCCGGCTGTCGGCGAGCGACTTCGCCGAATCAAAAAGTGGCCGCCAGTCCACAGCGGAGGAAGCGGGAACACGGCGCGCCACGGCTTCCAGGAACTCCAGCCAAGGCTTGCGACGTTGTTCATAGGTCGCAAGATCGAAGCTCCTGGCTTTGGCCACGCTGCCGGAGGCCACACGCGCGGCGAGGGCCAATTGCGTCTTATTCAAGCGTTTCTGCTCGGCCAGCAGTTCGAGGATAGCAGTTTCAGGCACGGGCTGAAATAAAATTTGCAAACACCGGGAGCGAATGGTGGGGCGCAACTCGTAAGGGTTGGAGCAGATAAGAATGAAGGAGGTGGTTTCGGGCGGTTCTTCGAGCACTTTCAGAAGAAGATCCACCGCCTGCCAGTGAACCCGCTGCGCATCATCAATAATAAAAATGCGCCGCGGGAACTCGAAGGGCCGGGTGAATGCCACATGTCGTAGTTGCCGGATTTGTTCTGTGAGGATGAAGCGCGTGAGGGGTTCGATGATCTGGAAATCAAAATAGACCAGCCCTTCCACCCGTCTTGCCGCCTCTTTGATTTCCCGCCGGCGCGCCAAGTCCTGCTCCGCAGCGGTGAACATCCCTTCGGCCTTGCGGCAACGCGGACAGGCATCGCAGAAGTCGCCCTCGCTGCGCTCGCACACCAACGCTTTGGCCAGCATCCGCGCTAGAGTCTTCTTGCCTACCCCGTCGGGTCCTGAGAACAACAAACCGCCGGGAACACGTCCGCTCGCCACCATCTCGCGCATGTTAGCGAGAGCTTTGGGGTTTCCGATGAATGAGTCAAAAGGCATTTTAGATTTTGGATTTTCAGATTGCCCTTCCGGCTACCGGTTCTGCTTGCCAATCTTGGTTGCAAGTGGGAATGCAATCGAAAATCCCAAATCCAAAATCCAAAATCTAAAATTCCTTCAGCCGCCGAGCCAGAAAGGTGTCAACGAGCTTGCGAATCTCCGCCTGGACTTCCGCCACCGGCCCGTCTGCTTGCACAACCTTCACTCTGCGGGGTTCCTTGCGGGCGATGGCCAGGTATCCGTCCCGAACCTTTTTGTGAAAGTTCACACCCTGCAATTCGAACCGTTCCTGCGTTGATTTCCGTCGTGATTGGCGACATTGGGCCCGCTCAAGCGAGAGATGGGGAGGAAGATCCAGAACAATCGTCAAGTCAGGCTGCGTGCAAGCGCAGATGATGCGGTCGAAGGCCAGGACAGTCTCCACGCCCAACTCTCGCCCATATCCCTGATAAGCGAGCGAAGCGTCATTATAACGGTCACTCAAAACAATTTCGCCCTTGGCCAGCGCCGGCCGGATTACCTCTTGCAAGTGCTGGGCGCGGGCCGCGTACATTAGAGCCAGCTCTGCCAGGGGAGCAAGTCGAGTGGTGGTCGAGGCCAGGAGAATTTTCCGAATGCGCTCCCCCACCTTCGTGCCGCCCGGCTCGCGCGTAACGCGCACCGCGAGCCCGCTCTTCTTTAAGTGCTGAGCGAGGAGACGGAGTTGTGTGCTCTTCCCCGTCCCGTCTATTCCTTCCAGCGTGATGAAAAGGCCATGTTTCATTTGGTTTTTGTCCGTAGTCCGTGGTCCGTTGTTCGTAGCTCTTCAGCAACTCTAGCTGCGGCCCCGGACGTCTGACCACGGGCAACCAGCCAATGCATCGTAACACTCGGAGTTGCTCGCGAACAAGGTGCCTTCTTGCGGGTTGGTGAAAAATGTTGGCTCTCCCCATGTTGCAGAGCCGCAACCCAAGAAACACCTCACCACAGAGGCCACAGAGGACTCGGAGAAGAGACTGTGGCTATTCCTCTCTGTGGTCTCTGTGATCTCCGTGGTGAATCTTTTCTTCGCGGCACGCCAAGATTTTCCGCCAAAATTCTCCGCTCGACTCATTATGGCGGCCGAATGGTAGAATGACATGTTTTGTCGGCAGAAGTTGGATGCTGCCGGTTCGATCGTTGAGAGCTGTCATCATGGGTATTAAGGAAAACGTGGCGCAAGTGCAGGAGCGAATCGCCACCGCGTGCCGGCGTAACGGGCGCAGGCCGGACGAGGTGAAGCTGGTGGCAATTTCAAAAACTCACCCGCCGGATAGTATTCGCGCGGCGTATGAGGCTGGGCTGCGAGATTTTGGTGAGAACCGCGTGCAGGAAGCTGCTGCCAAGCGGCCCGCGCTTTCGGACTTGAGCATCACGTGGCATTTGGTGGGCCACCTTCAGACCAACAAAGCCAAGCTCGCACGAGATCTGTTCCACTGGGTGCACTCCGTGGACTCGTTTCGGCTGGCCCAGAAACTGGACCAAGCGGCGGCTTCGGGTGGTGGCCGGTTGCCGGTGCTGCTGGAGGTCAACCTGGGCGGAGAGGAGAGCAAGGCAGGAGTTGGAAAGTCAGAAATAATCCAACTCGCCGAGCAGATGAGTCAGCTTGTCACGCTGGAAGTTCGTGGCCTGATGGTTATCCCTCCCTTCTTCGACGACCCCGATCAGGTGCGGCCCTATTTCCGGCGGCTCCGCGAGCTGGCTAAGGAGATTGACGCGAAAAACATCGCCAACGTCTCCATGCAGGAGCTCTCGATGGGCATGAGCCACGATTTCGAAGTCGCCATCGAAGAGGGAGCGACCATCATTAGAGTGGGAACGGCTATATTCGGGGTGAGGAGCTGATTCGAAAAAGCAGAAAGCAGAAAGTAGAAGCCAGAAAGCAGGCGTAGCGCACGTCCCGCTTGGAGCTTGCCCCGGCGCGCCGGGGGACCTGCGGCTCTTCAAAAGCAGAAGGCAGAATGCAGGACGCCGAAGTGGGTGCAAGGGAGAGGGTAATCCAAAATCTAAAATCCAAAATCGCCCCAGCCCCCAACCCTGGCCCCGTTTTTTCGACGGACCACGGATGGCTGACAACTGACGACTGAGAACTGATAACTGATAACTGATAACTGATAACTTCCCATGCCCGACTTCAAAGTCGAACAAGAAACGGTCTCTTTCTGGCTCAAAGTCAAGCCTCGCTCCGCCCGCGAGCGCTTGGCCTACGACTCCGCTGGAGAACTGCGCCTGGAGTTACACGCTCCGCCCACTGAAGGTGAGGCCAACGAGGCCTGTATCTATTTTTTCGCGCGTGCATTACGCTTGCCGCAAGCGTGTGTGACCATTATCTCCGGGCGAAGATCTCGCCGCAAGCTCATTCGCATCACTGGCCGGTCAGCCGAGGAGACTACGGCAGGGATCAAGGCGCTGGCATCGCGTGGCCAAAATGAGTAAAGCGCCTGCACCACCGACGTTTGATATACTTTCTTCTTAGCTTCACAACAGGGAGCGCACATGAAAACGAGGTCGCAAAGGACAGTCTTTTGTGTCGCGGGGCTTGCGTCGGCTCTTGCTCTGGTGATCCTGGTGGCGCACGCGCGGTCCGGGCCGGCACAATCGGTCCCGTCAGGACCAGCGCCCAAAATGGCCGAAGAGGCTTACAAGAACATCCAAGTTCTTAAGGGTGTTCCAGCCGAGCAGGTAATTCCGGCGATGCAGTTCATCTCATCCTCGCTCGGTGTTGAATGCGAATACTGCCACGTCGAGCACGCGTTTGATAAGGACGACAAGAAGCCGAAGCAGACGGCGCGGAAAATGATCCAGATGATGTTCGCCATCAACAAAGACAACTTCAACGGTCATCGCGAAGTCACCTGCTATTCCTGCCACCACGGCGCGGCCGACCCGGTCGGGACGCCCCTCATTGCTGACCAGGAGCCAAAATCGGAGCCTCGCGGGGCGATGAATGCCGGCGGCACGAATCCTGTCGTTATGCCGACGGCGGATCAGCTCCTGGAGAAGTTCGTGCAAGCGCTCGGGGGCGCGGACGCTCTCCAGAAAATCACGAGCCGTGTCGAGAAGGGCACGCTTACAGGCTTTGGCGGTCGCGAGCTCCCGGTCGAAGTTTTCGCCAAAGCCCCGGACAAGCGCCTCTCCGTGATGCACCTGCCGAACCGCGACAGCATCACGGCGTACGATGGCCGCTTGGGGTGGGTTGGCTTCCCCGGCCGGCCACCCCATGAGATGAGCGGCGGGGAACTCGAGGGCGCAAGGCTGGATGCTGACTTCTACTTTCCGGTACACGTCAAGCAGGTCTTCAGCCAGCTTCGCGTGGAGCGCCCGGAGAAAGCCGACGACCCGGAAACGTATCTCGTCCTCGGCGTAAATCCGGGTCAGCCGCCGGTGAGGCTGTACTTCAGCCAGCAGTCAGGGCTGCTGGTACGCCTGGTGCGCTACGTTCAACACGCCGCTTGGGCGCAACCCCACGCAGATTGACTATGCTGACTATCGCGACACCGAGGGTGTCAAGGTCCCCTTCCGCTGGACGATTGCCCGCCCCGGCGCACGCTTCACCATTCAGGTTGACCAGATGCAACAGAACGTCCCAATCGACGACGCGAAGTTTGCCAAGCCTCCCGAGCCTGTGACGCCGGCGCCCAACCCCACTTCGCCGTAGCCGCGAATTTCGGCCGCCTGGCGTCGGTAGAGACAGCCAAGGTCCTGTCACATGAACCCACATATCCGAACGATGACCGCTGCCGACCTCTCTGCCGGAATGCGCTTGAAGGACATTGCAGGATGGAACCAAACGAAGGAGGATTGGGAACGGTTCCTTCAGGCTGATGCTGAAGGATGTTTCGTGGCGGAATGGGACGGAGAGGTGGCGGGTACGGTGGCCACCATCATCTATGAGAGCCGTTTCGCGTGGATCGGCATGGTACTGGTGGACCCGCAACTGCGCGGAAAGGGCATCGGGACGGCCCTGCTCCTGAAAGCTATAGACCATCTCGACGCAAAGAAAGTCCCGTGTGTAAAACTGGATGCCACACCGCAGGGCAAACCGATTTACGCACGGCTGGGGTTCCGCATCGAATACGAAATTGAACGGCATAGTTTAATGAGGGAGGCCGGTCCAAGCATTGGCTTGGTGATCTATAAAGGGGCGCCCCTGGTGTTTGCCCCAGGGCGACCACAAGGGCCGCCCCTACATCTATCCGGGTATATCGAGCCGCTGCTCGAAATGGACCGCGAGGTTTTTGGCGCTGACCGAAGCGCTCTTCTTCGCTCGGTCGCAGGCTCTGCTCCTGAGCTGGTAAACATCGCCCGTCCAGGGGGCGCCGTGAAGGGATTTGCGCTGGGCCGCAAAGGCTCGCGGGCGGACCATCTGGGCCCCTGGGTCGCGTCGGACGCTTTAGCGGCGCAAGAGGTTCTTGAGGGTTTTCTCCTCCGCTCTCGACGCCAGGTTGCCATTGTGGACGTGGTGAGAGACAATCCCTGGGCGTCTGCTCTCTTGGCCGCGAAGGGATTTCAGTTTTCCCGGAGCCTGACAAGGATGTACCGCGGCGAGAATGCACACCCGGGCCGGCCGGACCTTCTCGGCGCGATACTCGGTCCGGAGTTTGGCTAAGCACCACTGATGACTGATCCCCTTCGTTCTCGTGTCTTCTATGGTTGGTGGATTGTTCTCGCCGCCTTTCTCAACCTGTTTTTTGCAGTCGGGATCGTGTTCTACGGACTCCCGGTCTTTTATCCTTCACTTGTCTCCTCGCTTCATTTCTCGCGCCAGCAAGCCACCACCGGATTATTCTTAGGGTTTGCGGCGGTGGCGCCGCTCTTCGGTTTGTTAGTCGGCGCCTTGATTGACCGCTTGGGCGCCAGGTTTGCAATCCTCATAGGAACGGGTTTCGTGGGGGTGTCGCTGATTCTGATGGGGAGTATCCACACTCTCCGGCAATACTACCTGCTCTGCTTCACCGAGGTTGTGGGGTACGTTTTGGCTGGTCCGCTCCCCAATCAGGTGCTGATCGCAAACTGGTTTCGAGTGCTGCGGGGCCGCGCCATGGGTTATGCGTATTTGGGCCTCGGATTTGGCGGCACGGTTTCGCCCCTTCTCGTTCATTGGCTGATCGAAACCTTTGGCTGGCGCAGAGCCTTCGAAGCGATTGGCGCCATGATCGTAGCCACACTCCTCCCCATCGGCATCTGGGTAACGCGTTCTGCGCCAAGCGACATGGGACTGTTGCCCGACGGCGGTCTATCGAATCCGGCTGCGACCGAGGCCGCAAGCGCACCCTCCCGAACTATCCGCGATGCTATCCGAACCGCCAACTTCTGGCTGCTCCTGCTGGGGAGTACGCTGGTGATCGGCGCCATCGGAACGGTGATCTCCCATTTCGTCCTCTTCTTGAGAGATGAAGGGTATTCATCCGGTTGGGCTTCGCGCGCCCTCAGCGTTCTGTTGTTCTCCAGCCTGGCTGGGCGCGTGATGGTCGGGTACTTTGCCGACTGGTTTACCCGCAAGAACGTCATGGCTATTTTCTATCTAACGCTCGCCTTGGCGATTCCTTTGTTGTTATTACCCCACCACGCGCGCGCCGTGATAGGTTTTGCAATTCTGTTTGGATTCGCCATGGGCGCGGACTACATGCTGATTCCGCTGGTGGCGGTCGATTGCTTTGGACTTTCCGCGCTGGGAAAGATTTTGGCGCTGATTATTATGGCAGACTCGCTGGGACAGACGTTTGGGCCGGTCATGGCGGGCCGGATTTTCGACACCCGGCACAGCTACGATCTCGCTTGGCTGATCATCACTGTGGCAGGGTTGCTAGGCGCTGGAGCGGTCTATCTGATCAGGTCGAATGAGGCTGTGAAAAAATCACTGTAGGGGCGGCCCTTGTGGCCGCCCTGGAGCAACCACAAGGGCTCCAAGTTTGTCATTCCGAGCCCTTCGCTGTCATCCTGAACGCAACGAAGGATCTCGCTCTGCACGGAAGCGGATCGCAGCTCAAGACGGACTGGGAGGCAGGTTGAAAAAAGAACCAGAGCGAGATTCCTCGCTGCGCTCGGAATGACACAGTGAGGGAGCGTCGCTACAGCGGTGCTTCGGGAACACAAACTGGAAGAGGAGATGCAATGCGTGCGCGACAATGCTATTCGCTAGGAGGGCTGCTCATTCTGATGGCGCTTGTTGGGGGCCACATCCGTGCCTGGGCGCAGACGCCCAAGACGAAAGAGGTGCGCGTGATTACACTTGATCCGGGGCACTTCCATGCCGCCTTGATCCAGCAGGAAATGTACCCTGGCGTCTCGAAGGAAGCGGCTGTTTATGCCCCCCTTGGACCGGACCTGGTTGCCCATCTGAATCGAATTGCGCGCTACAACACGCGTGCAGAAAACCCCACAAACTGGCAACTGAAAATCTATGCAGGGCCTGATTTCCTGGAACGGATGTTAAGAGAGCGCCCGGGCAATGTGGTGGTTATCTCCGGCCGCAACCGGAACAAGATCGAAATGATCAAGGCTTGCGTGGAGAACGGACTGAACGTGTTTGCAGATAAGCCCTGGATCATCAACTCCGCCGATTTCGAAAAACTCAAATCAACGCTCAACACTGCGGAATCGAAAGGGGTAGTAGCTTTAGACCTTATGACCGTTCGCTACGATGCGACCTCAATCCTGCAACGGGAATTTGTGAACGACCCAGCCCTCTTTGGCACTGCCAGTCCTGGCACAGAGCAGGAACCCGGCGTGGAAATGGAAAGCGTTCATCACATCAAGAAGTTGGTGGCGGGAGTGCCAAACCTTCGTCCCTCCTGGTTCTTCGATATTAACCAGCAGGGGGAGGGCTTGACCGATGTGGGCACACACCTAGTTGATTTGGTCCCCTATATACTCTTCCCGGACCAGCCGCTTGACTACCGCACCGACATCAAGATGATTGCGGCGAAACGTTGGCCGACCATAATGACGAGAGAAGAGTTCTCCCAAGTCACCGGTGAGCCTGGATTTCCCGATTTCCTGTCGGCCGCAGTCAGGGACAACCGGCTCGAATACTGGTGCAACGACCTCGTTTCTTACACGCTACGAGGTATCCACGTGCGGCTCAAAGTGATGTGGAATTATGTGGCCCCGGAGGGCTCGGGTGATACTAGCATTTCGATCTTCAGGGGGAGCAAGTCCCGTGTGGCGGTTCTCCAGGGTAAGGCACAAAACTTCGTACCCGAACTCTATGTTGTGCCCAACAGTCCGTCACTCAAAGAAGAAGTGCTGCGGGCTCTGGCCAAGAAAGTGGCAACTCTTCAGGGTAAGTTCCCGGGCATCGCCGTCGAGTCACAGAGCGGCGACCTGCATGTGAAAATACCGGACCTGTATCGTATGGGAGACGAGCAATCCTACGCTCGTTTGACTCAGAAACTCCTCGAGTACGTGAAAAATTCCACGCCGCCCCCATCCTATGAGAAGCCGAATATGTTGGCGAAATACTACGTTACGACAAAAGGGGTGGAACTGGGGCGGGTGGGAAAATGATGTCAGAGCTTCACGCTCCGCCCGCTCTCCGCCGATTGATAGATGGCTTCGACCACTTCGAGCGCTTTCAGGCCGTCCTGTCCCGTAATGGCCGGCGGCCTTCCTGTGCGGACCGACTCCACTAGGTCCGAAAGGAAGCGAAGGCCCATGACGCTCCCGTAACCGGGCTGTGGCGGGAGCTCGAAATCCAAGTGCTGGCTAGCCGCCTGGGAGTACTCGCCGGAGTCACTGCACACGAACAAGCTTTCTTTAATGCCCTCGAACGACGGGCTCCAGGACAGCACACCTTGGGCGCCGCGCAGGGCAAGGTGGAGGTCGCGTCCAAAAGGATAGGAGTCCGGCACGGTGTAGCTGATGTCGAGGGCGAGGACCGTCCCGCGGGAGAAGGTCAAGAGCGCGAAGGAATTGTCTTCGATGTCGTACTGCGGGTTGACGCGCACGTTTTTGCCCATTGCTTCCACGACTTCGTCCGCCAGCAGCCAGCGGTAGAGGTCGATCCAGTGAACTCCCAGGTTAAACATGGGGCCGCCGCCGCTGCGCGCTTTCTGGAGCATCCAACCGGCGTTGCCCTCGATATAGCGTGAGAGGCGGCCCGCGGCGCAGCGCCCTTCGCAGCCCACGATGCGGCCCGTGACACCTTCCTCAACGAGCCTCTTCATCTTCTGCGCGACGGGGTGGTATCGCCAAACATAAGGTGTGGAGAGAATCACGCCGGCCTTCTCAGCGGCAGCGATCATGCGGCGCACCCCCGCGGCGCCGGCGGCCATGGGTTTTTCGACGAGTACGTGCGCCCCACGCGCGGCGCAGGCCACGGCGGCCTCGGGGCAATCGGCGTGGGGAAGGAAGATCACGGCCAGGTCCAGCCGTTCTTTCTCGAGCAATTCCCGCCAGTCGGCGTACCCCCGCACGGGAAAGTCCTTGACGAAGCCCTCCAGCACGGCCGGGTTGGCGTCCGCGACAGCGATTACCGCCGCCTCGGGGATGGCTTGGAACAGAGTCATATAGCCACGCGGATGCAGATGGCTAAGGCCCAGGAACCCCACGGAAATTTGTTGGTCCGGCGTCACAGGTTTGGTGTCCCACTTACGTCTTCAGAAGTTCGAGGTTTACATACAAAGGCCATGTGACTGTAGCTAGTGTCATGTAACGTAGATTCGTTCATGAAGTCAGCCAGAACGTCGAATCCGCTTTCCAGCCCCGTCAGGGGCGGAATATTGTAGCCCAGGGCGTGAGCCCTGGGAAGGACGACCCTCACCCTGCCTTCGGCACCCCTCTCCCGCGCCGGCGGGAGAGGGGACGGGGGTGAAGGAGGCCTCGCTTACCCAGGGCTCACGCCCTGGGCTACGCTCTTTCGCCCCTGCGGGGCTGGCGGGTGGCGCAGACGTGCCGCTTTTGGGCATGTCTGCGATTCCCCAAATGCTGTGACGGCACATACATCCCGACAAGATGCCGTCGGGACGTACGCGCCATCGGAGCCCGACCTCTTGCGGGAGCGGGACGCCCGCGCTACCAGTGTGGTTGTTCTAGAATCTTCCGTCCCGGGATTCGAAATGCGTTGGCTTGCCCAGCGTCGTGCCCCCCATCCTGATCCAGTCCGCGGTCCACTCGATCATCTGGTCCGCCGTCACGGAGGGAAGGCCCAGCAGGCGGTGGCAACGAGCGGCATTGTTGAGCAGAGCCGTAGGCGCCTCCTGACCTTCCACAATTGCCTGTTTGCCGAAAATCTCGCCGAAGCGCTTGGCCACATCTCGGACTGAGAGCGTTTCGGGTCCGGTCAAGTTCAGGATTAAGGGCGGCGATTGGCCGAGCGCCAGGCTCCGCAGGGCTACGGAATTGGCGTCGCCCTGCCAGATCACGTTCACGGCGCCCATCGTGACATCAACGCTCCGGCCCTCGAAAACCTTGCTGCCGATATCGAGCAGCACGCCGTAACGGAGATCGATAGCATAATTCAACCTCAACAGGGTGACCGGGGTGCTGTGGCTGCGAGAAAAGTGCTCGAACAGCCGCTCCCGAGCCAGGACCGACTGCGCGTACTCGCCCACGGGCGCCGGCGCCGTATCCTCGGTCGCGCCTCCCGAGTGCACGGGCACATGCGGATAGATATTGCCACTCGAGAAAGCGACAATCCGCGACCGGCGATACCGCTCGGCCACCAGCGCGGGCAAGTAGGCATTCATCGCCCAAGTCAGGCTCTCCGCCCCCGTTGACCCGAACTTCCGCCCGGCCATGAAGATCACGTTCGCAGCTTCGGGAAGGGTTGCGAATGAGGCAGGATCCAGCAAATCCGCCCCCAGCGTCTCGACCCCGGCCTGCTCGAGGAAACGCTTCGCTGCGGGGTCGGAAAATCGCGAGACACCCAGGATGCGCTTCTTTACACTGGCGGCGCGCGCCGCACGTACGGCTCGGCACGCGAGGCTGGGACCCATCTTGCCGGCCACCCCGATAATCACCAAGTCGCCTTCCATCTCCCGGAACAACGCCACATCCTGCGGGCTGGGGGCGGAGAGCCGGTCTTCCAATTCCGCTTCCGACTGAATCAAATCTGCCATGCTTTGGAATCTATGACTTGTGGACGTGGCAAGTCAAGCGAAGGATTTGAATGAAAAGCCGCAGAGTCTCTGAAAAACGAGACTCTTCGCTACCCTGCTCTGTGCTAAGGCTTGAAAGGCACGGAGGAAACAGAGAGTCTCGTCTTGGTTGCGGGCAACGGCCGCGCTGTGGAATCTGCGAAATCTGCGGATTCATTCTCCCGTTCGGGGGGCGAGCCTACACTTCTCCAGAGCTATCAGGATGAGGGTGTCCAGTTCCGCCGGAGGTAAGTTCTGACCCGATAGTGAAATGGGACTTGGTGTCTCTTGACAGGTGGAATCGGATAGGCTAGTATTGTAGGTTGGACTGGGGAAATGCTGAATTCTGAATTGTGAAATCTGAGGTGTGAATGTGAATTATGGACTGTGAGTTACCTTCCTTACTTCTCGCCACAGCCTGCTGCGTTCTGCCTTTGCAGGGCCGCTGGTTCCACGGCGCGCCAGGGCAAGCTCCGAACGGGACCTGCGCTGCGCCTTTTTTCTGCTCACCGCCTACCGCCTGCTGCCGACCGCATTCGAGCCGGGCGGGCTAGAGAGGGCTTTTCGCAGGCATGGCAGCTATGGACAATATGTCACCTCCGACAGGGAAAGGAAAGACCAGAAACTCTAAAAATCGAAGGAACAACGCGGGAATGTCTATGAAAACAAAGGGTTTACATTCTGAAGAGATGGCAAAGCGGGAATGTCATAGAAAACACAGGTAGTTACGCGTTTAATGCGGTAAACTTGTTGAAAATAAGGTAGTTAGTTGTCAGGTGTCGGGCGCCATGTGCGATGTCCTACGTCACGGCGCTGGGGTTGGAGCAAGGCTGGATCTTGAATAAGGTTGTGGCGTGGGCGCGTTCGACTCGCGGAGGTGGGCCGCCTCTTGTGGACCGGGCTGCAGTACTTATGGTCCGGAGGGGCTAACCTCGAGTTTGCGCCGGACATCAAGGCAGATGGCACGGTCATTTATGACCCTCCCGGTATTGCAACGCCGGACTTGTGTGTACCCGCAAAGATAGCGTCGGCTTCGGCATCATAGGCCCGCCGTCACATCCAGGCGTTTTGCCCACCCATTTCATTCGAGGCTGAATCGGAAGTCGCAGTGCGGTGCGCCTTCCATGATGGTCTGTGTCCGTTGCAGCTTGAGGCGAGGATTGAAGCCTTCCGCGAAGCCCGCATCTCGGCTACACGAGAGGCAGCAGCCGAATTCCTTCATACCTAATTCTTCATACAACTCGGCATAGGCGCAGCGGGTGACATCGAAGCTGAGCTTGAGGTCGGTTTCTTCGAGCATGGTCATTTCCAACGCTTTATCCTGCGCCCAAACACCGCGTACAACTCGAGTGAAAGCGGCCATGTCATTGACGCCGAGCTTATCTGCCATTTCGCGGCCCGCGGCGCAGGCCAACGCTTGGATGACCTTAGTGGCCACGGTTAGCGCCTGTTCCCGTTCCATCTTTTCCGCAAACGCCTGGATGAGCGGCACGGTGATTCGCGCCTCAATTTCGCGGCGCTTAAGCAGACTCGGTTCGATTGGCTGAACCCTTTCCAGGTTCCACTCACGGCCGGCATGCATATGTTCTCCTTTTGCCGATTCGACCATAATCACTCGTTTTCCACGGTCACGGTATCGCCTTCCACAACTCCCGTAGTAAACGGAACCACGCTCATGCCGTTTCTTTTGGTGGTCCGCCAGAACAAGTACTACTTAGAAGTCGCAACGTCAACGCGCTATTGTGGCTTTGGTCGCGCCAGTCGATATGCCCCCATCCACCAACAAGGTCTGGCCGGTAATGTACTGACAGGCGTCGGATGACAGGAAGACAATCGCGCCGTTGAGATCATCGGGTTGACCGGGCCGCTTCATCGGAATCCGGTCACAGAGGTAATCGACCCATTCTTGGTTCTGATACAACACTTCAGTCTGCTTCGTCTTGAACCATCCGGGCGCCAGGCAGTTTACGCTTATCCCGTACGGCCCCCAGTCGTCTGCAAGACTCATCGTGAGCTGTTTGACGCCGCCCCGGCTGGCGCAGTACGGTGCGAGTCCTGCGTAACCAAAAACGCAGGTGACCGAGCCGATGTTCACAATCCTCCCGTATCGGCGCGGAATCATTCTCTTGGCAACCGCCTGGGCCACAAAGAACGTGCCTCGCAGGTTAGTATCAATGACCAGGTTCCAGTCATCCCACGCGACTTCGAGCGCGGGTTTGCGGACGTTGCAGCCAGCGTTGTTGACCAGGATGTCGATCTTGCCATACGCAGCTTCTGCGGCTTCCACCATCCGCTGAATGCTTTCGTAGTTTCTGACGTTCGAGCTCCAGCGGCACAGCGCGCCGACCCAGGCTCTCAATTTCGCTGCGGAATGGGTCGAGCGATTCCAGCTTGCGGGCAGTTATGACCAAATCAGCGCCGGCGTGAGCGAGGGCTCGCCCCAGATACTGGCCGAGCCCGCGGCTGGCTCCCGTAACAATCGCTACTTTCCCTGACAGATCGAAAACGTTGTTGCCCATATGAACTCCTTACGGTTGCAAGATTACTTTCATGAGGTTTGGATCGTGACTGTACAGACGCTTGAACCATGCTGCTCCTTCCGCGAGGGGTGCGGTCGCACTGATGAGGGGATCCACACGGATGGCCTTGCGAGCCAATAGGTCAATACACGCAGGGTATTCCCCGGAGGAGGCGCATGACCCGAGGATACAGATCTGCCGCGTGACTACGGATTGCAGCGGCAGTTCAACCTTCGGCGAGATGTTACCGATCAAAGTCAGGGTCCCGCCCTTGCGGAGACTCGCGAGGGCTATCTGCAGAGCTTCCGTGTTCCCCACGACCTCCACGGCCACGTCTGACCCTCGGCCCGAAGTGCAGTCACGCACCACGCTCGGCACGTCGTGATCGCGGGCATTGATGCAGACTTCAGCCCCGAGTTCCCCAGCCAGACGAAGCCTCGTTTCGTCCAGATCGACGGCGATGACCCGCCCGCAGCCCGCCAGCCGAAGCGCTTGAACAACCAGCAGACCGATCATGCCGCTCCCGACCACGACGGCCGTGTCGTCCAATCTTACGGGAGTCAGTCCCACGGCGTGGACTGCCACCGATACGGCTTCGATCATCGCGGCGTGTTCAAAGCTGAGCGTTTCGGGAATAGGGTAGGTGATGTGTTGCGGAACCGCTACGTATTCTGCGAAGGCGCCGTGGCGGCGGTATTCGCCGGGCGACACTCCCAGCACCTGGCGGTTGTCGCAGAGATTCACCTCGCCTCGCCGGCAGAAATAGCATTTTCCACAGTAAACGGTAGAGTCAAACGTCACCCGCTCTCCCACCCGGAACTGGGTTACGTGGCTGCCAGTCTTGGCAACAAAGCCAGCGGCTTCGTGACCCATCACGAGCGGTGGGATGCGCCGCCCCGTGCTGCCATCGAATCCGTGGATATCACTGCCACAAATGCCGCAGGCCTTTACCCGAACCAACACGTCGTCGGGACCTATCGGTGGCTCCGGCATCTCCGTCAATTCGAGCACCTTGTATTCCGTCAATAGCAGAGCTTTCATGCGTCCACCTGCTTTCTGATTATCAAGCACCAGTTGCTGAACGTCCGTACAGGTTTGTTAGCAGCCGTTACACGCGCCAATTCCTCGAAGTATTCTCCCGTTCGCGGCCTGTCCAGAAGTACTCCGGCAGGTTGAAGCCGTACCACCGGGGACTGCGAAGGTTCGACATCGATTTCAGTACCCTACGGCGGCTCGCCGTGGGCCACAATATCTCGCCACTACCGTGGCTCAGACTTTGCCCAGGGTGCTTAGCCTAGCGCCTATGCCCCTATCCCCGGACCTTCGTCTTGGCGGAGTTGGCCGCAGTCTTGGGCGGAGCTTCATAATGCGTATATATCGTGGCGGATCCCCCCTAACTGTCTCACACCCTGATCACGAAACGAAATCGCATGTCATCGCCGTACCACTGCGGGAAGGCGGTTCCCCACAGATTGTTAAAGAGGTTGACGTGAACGCCCTCGCGCATATCCGGCTGATGGTTGTCGAAAACCAAGAGCCCGCGTTGGCCCGGCGACACCAATGGGGCGTCCAGCGTTTCAAGCGTAAAGCTTCCCTTAGCGTCGCGATAACTGACTTTGCGCGTCACGGCATGCAAGTGCAGGCCGCCGTCTGCAATGACATCATGCGGTGAAACCGGGCGGTCCACCTTCTCAAGCAACCACCCCTCTTCGTCCGGCGCGTCCGGCGAAAACGACAGCCACATCGCTTCGGAGAGACGATTGGCAAGCTTGCTGAAACATTGGAAGATAATGTGAACGGCTGGCTCGGCCTTGGGCAGCCCGATCTCCATCGTTAATCGTTCCGGCCAGCTAACAAGGCCAGCCAACTCTGCGTCTGGCTTGGGCAAGCGCAATTCTGCCACCATCTGATGCCGCTGCGCATCTTCTCCTGCCCACGCTTCCAGCAAGGCAGGCTGCCACGTGCGGCTCTGGACAGGGTATTTCTCAATGCCCGGCTTGCTGAAATCGAATCCCATGGGCTGCGTGTTGTAGATGTGGTTGAACCGGCCAAAATCCGTGCTCGTAAAGGTTTGATAGCGGAAGCTGGCCAGGACGTGTTGCACCGAAGCCCATTCCCGGCCTGTCTTGCGGTCCTGCAGTTGCCTGATCGACCCGGTTGCCGGATCCAGCGAGACAATGAAGTGCACTCCCTGCACCTGCGCTCCGGGCGCAAGGGGCGCCAGCCCTCGTGTTTCCGGCGGTTTTGGGATGAGCGTTTGCAGGCGCCTCCGCGCTTCCTCCTGCAAACCTGAAGGCAGCACAGACACTGCCCTGTCCATGTCGGCGCGTTTCTCCGCCCAGCCGGCATCCATCTTTTTGAACTCCGGCATTGTCGCCCTGGCATCTGCCAGCTCCCTCGGCGCGTATACTTCCGGATGACGCAGATACTGCCCGACACTGAGCCCCCAATTGTGCTCGGGGGACAGAATGAGCTTGCGGGTCAACGCCAAGTCTACGCGGTCACCGGACTTGAAGCTCCCCTTCGACAACCACTCCTGCCGCAGCCGGCACATCTCCCGATAGCGCGCCACTTTGCCGGGGTCGCTGCCCACTCCATAAATCCAGGTGTCGCCCATCTCTTTGGTCACCACGGGCAACCCTGAACGCAGTGGGTCCAGAGCCGCCGCAATGGTGCTCAGATTCGTGGAACAATTTGGGCGCGCGGGAAAATCGTGCGAAGCCAGGCGTAGCAAGCCTTGATCTCATTTAGGGAGTGCGGCCCTGAGTTGTCACCTCGAACCTGGATGGATACAGCAATGTTGGTTCCTGGAATCGCCACGGTGCTTCCGTATCCGAAAGGGTGATATAGCACCATGATTTCCGCCCCCTCGGGATCGCGCCAATTGAACAGGTAAGGTTGAGGGTCTTGCGCAGCGCCTCGGAGCCACTGGCGCGCGTCCTTTTCTTGCAGGCCATATTTCGCGGTCAGGGAGAGGAATGTGGCCTCATTCGGTTTGGAAGTTTTCAATAGTTGTTTACCGGAAACGGCCCCCGGGGTTTTGGCGAATGGCACCTGAGGCGCCTTGCAACCGCCATTGTCGCCGATATCCAAGAAGCGGACACCTGCCTCGGCCAGCGGACCCACTAATCCCCTTGTGTGGCACGGCACATCGGTTAGTTTGCCCGCGATCGTTTTCTTGCCAAAGCGCTGGTCCAGCGCCGCCGATATTCTCAACGACGAGGCGATGAGCGAACGGTCCAGCATCTCCGAGTTCCAGGTAAACGGCATGGCGTGCCAGGCAATATCTTCAGCGGCGATGGCGTGCTCCATCCGCGTACGCTTTTCAGCAGAGGCCTGCTCCAGGTATTCGTAAAGCATCCACGCCGCGATCGTCCAGACATAGCGCTCCTCGCCGCCCGATCCACGCAGCTTCTCGGCTGTGTCCATGGCACGAGGAAGGTAATCATCGAAGTAGGTGCGGACCACACCCTGCTCGGTGTCCGTGAAGCCCACGTCCAGGTGGCATTTGAACATTACATAAACCGTTTTAACCTGTTGGTCCGGTTCTTCAGCCAGAGCCTCTTGGAAAGAGGGTTTCACGAACATCCCCAAGGCAGCGGTCGTCACACCTGTCAGCAATTCGCGTCTGTGCATCATCCCCACCCCCTTTGTGAATCCTGATATGCCAGGTTTCGATCTGCAAATCCGATACGCCGTAGTAAAAGGACCACCATGGCTATCGGGTAGTTGGAGCCTCCGTGGCCCTGACCCCGTGCTGTAGCCGCCGCATCTTCCGCCAGAGTTCGTTCCAGCCCCTCTTCATCCGAGTTGCCGCCCACCCTACGGTGCGAATGGGTGCACCGAGGATAGACGCACATTCCGCCTGGTTATTCCCGCTGGCCAGCAGTTTCTACAGCCGTGCGCGCGCCTTCCGGCCCGGCGTTGTCGGTCTCCCGCCTTGTCTCCCCCGAACCGGCCGACCATTTCCCAAAGCCGGAGCGTTGGATTCGCCATCATGCTCCCGTCCCGTGCCCAGAGTCCACGAGTAATTGAAGCGCAAGTGGGGTAGTCTCGGCGGCGGCCCCTAAAGAGTCTGTGTGAAAACTCGTGGATTCCCGCTTTCGCGGGAATGACAGGTCGGAATAAAGCCCCTAAATCCAGCGCTGTCACCCCCGCGGAAGCGGGGGTCCAGCTTGGCCAATGCCAGACGCGAGTTTTCACACAAACTCTAAAGCCCCTGACCTCGTCGGCTCTGACTTGGTCTGTGAGGTAGTAATCTGTTACGGTACTATGCATCATGATTACAAACCGGCGAACCTTCCTCGCTCATCTTTCATTCCTATCGGCCACCTTAGCGAAGGCTTTGTTCCGATTGCCCGCTAACCGCAACGTGAAGTGGGCGCTCTCCTCGGCGCTTTGGGGTCAATTCCCTGAGTGTCCTTTCAGCGGCATTCTCGACGTGATGAAGGAAACGGGGTTTATTGGCCTGCGCCTCGCAGGCGCCTTTGCCGGCGAGGAGAAGAAGTACGGGATGTCGGCGGCCCAACTGGAGAGGGAGGTATCCAAACGTGGTCTTCATATCGTCACCGTCTCCTTCGGCAGCCCGTTAGCAGACCCGACGAAGCGTCAGGCGGTATTGGATAGCGCGCGTGAGGCCATGAAGAAGCTCACCGACTGTGGCGCCAACCATCTGGTGGTATTCCCGCCGGGCCGCGCCAAGCCGGGAGCGGAACCACCCGGCGCCTTCGAGGAGATGTGCGCCCGGTGCAATCAGATCGGCGAGCTGGCAGGGGAGATGGGGTTTACGGCGGGGTTGCACAACCACATGGGCGCGATGGTTCAGACTCCGCAAGAGGTTGACCGGTTCATGTCCTTGACCGATCCGAAGCTGTTCGGCTTATCCCCGGACACTTATCATCTGCATATGGGCGGG
This sequence comes from uncultured Acidobacteriota bacterium, assembly GCA_963832915.1. Lineage (GTDB taxonomy): Bacteria > Acidobacteriota > Terriglobia > UBA7540 > UBA7540 > CAVROP01. Next base: position 231,058 of record CAWHWE010000010.1, on the reverse strand, counting down.
TCCAACGTCGTCGAGATATTCGCCAGATACAAGACTCGGATACGCTTTATGGACTACAAGGATGCCTCTAACACGCTGCCTCCCGAGGGTAGTCAAGACCTCGGCGATGGCGCAGTGGATTTTCCCGGATGCCACCGGGTGCTGAAGAGCGTTCGTTATCGCGGATGGATTTGCGTTGATCTGGATGCAGCCCGCAAGGGCCCGCTGGCGAGCTACCAGCGCTGCGCGGCCTATGTGACTAGGGTGCTTCAGCCAATCTACCAATGAATTGGATCCATCGTTATGACACTACCTGTCAGCCGCCGTGAGCCGCTTCTGGGAGCTATCGGCATGCCAGTGACCGGCCCCGCGCGCAAGTACCGCGCCAGGCGATCAGCAACGCCAGCGGCTGCGAGGCCACGGATTGAGACATCCGCATCCCGTAAGGCGGGAGCAGGTTACACAAACGCTCAGTTCGCCCCCGCGCGGGGGAGGCAGATTGGAACAACAATCTGTGGAATCTGTGAAATCTGCGGATTCATTTCCGCCCGTTGCGCGTCAACGGTCCGCCCCTCTGACTACTGCCATTGAGTGAGCCGGGATGGAGTGTGATCTTCGCAGGGTTGGTTGGTGGACCTGGGGAGGTTCGAACTCCCGACCTCATGACTGCCAGTCATGCGCGCTCCCAACTGCGCCACAGGCCCAAGCCATTGATCCCGCATATCGTACACTATTGGAGGGCTGCCGGTAAAGGTCAACTTCTTCGTCGGCCGCGAAGAAAAGATCAACCGCGGGGGGCACAGAGACCAAGGAGGAAGATACTTTGGCTTTTATCTGTGATCTCTGTGGCCTCTGTCGTGAGAGTCTTGGCGCCAGAGTCTTGGCGCCAAGTTGCGATGCCGAATTCAGAGGCGTATACTCCCAACCTTCAGCGAGAGTGGCCAACGGTATGTCCTGAGGATGCCCACCAGTGGCCCGCATTTGCTCCAAAATGCGCCGAACGTGTGCGCCTGATTCAGGTAATCATTAAGGCAATAAAATCCCATGACAAGCCCCGCTATTTCATTATCTCCAAAACTCCACGCTTTCGGCTGGCGTGCTTATCAGCAACGGGGCATTTCCGGCGCGAAATTGGCGCCGGGCTGGCCCGGCTCCTTTGGCCTCTTGATCCTCTGGGGAGCGCTCTTCGCCATCACTCTTCCTGCTTGGGGAAAAGACTACGAGACAGTCTCATTCCGAGCGCCCCATCTCGATGGCAGGGATGTTGCTCTTAACGTTATCCTCCCCATGGGCTACGATGGCTCCGAGAAACGTTTCCCAGTGCTTTATTTACTGCACGGGTACACAGTTCATTACTCGAGCTGGGTGCTGCACAGTGGAATCACGCAATACGCGCGCCACTATCAGGAGATCATCGTTATGCCGGAGGCTGGGGATGGCTGGTATGTTAACAACAATGCGAATCCGAAGCTCAAATGGCAGGACTATCTCATCCACGATGTTATTCCCTACGTTGACCAGCATTTTCGCACTGTAGCTTCCCGCAATGGCCGGGCGCTGGCTGGGACTTCAATGGGAGGCTATGGGGCTCTTCTGTTAGGCTTGAAATACCACTCCTTGTTCGCTGCTGCCGCCAGTCTGAGCGGTGTGGTATCCTCGGCGGAACCTTCCTTCGAACAGTTTGTTACTGACGAGGTCGCCAAACGGATCATTGAGAATGACTTTGGTCCGTTTGGCAATCCAGGGCGCGACGAGAACGATCTATTCAGGTTAGTAAGGGAAATTCCGGTTTCACAGATACCACAGCTTTATTTGTCCATCGGGACTTCGGATAAGTATCTGGGGACGAACCGGGACTTTGTGAGGCTGCTCTCCACCTTGGGAATTCCTTTTCGTTACAATGAGCTTCCTGGCGGACATGAGTGGGGGGTCTGGGATCCAGAACTCAAAAGGGTTCTAGCCCTTCAGGCGCCGGTGATCGGAGCAATGCCCGCAGGCAGGCCTTAGCCCTAATGCTGTTTACTAACCGGCAAGACCGTGGCCCGGCTTTTATGCCGGGATAAGAGGAAGGACACATGTTGATGACATGGTGGGCGACTAACGCAGCTCTGTTCAGGGGCATAGATGGTGGCGGCTTTTTGAAGGCCATCTTCGCCATAGGTGTTCAGTTGCTTCTAACGTCCGTCGGTCGAGCCAAGGTGAGGATTGCCGTTTGCCAGATCCTGGTCATTGACGGCGATCGGGAGGGAAACTTCCGCCGCATTGAATATGCGCTTCAGACCGCGCGTGCCGAGCATGCTGATATCGCGACATTTCCAGAATCGTGTGTCCTCGGTTGGGAAAATCCTGACGCGCACCACCTGGCGACGCCGATACCAGGCGCGGACAGCGACCGCATCGCAGCCCTGGCGCAAAAGTACGGTCTGATGATCGCGATCGGGCTCGATGAGAAAGGGGGGGACCACCTTTATGACTCGGCCATCCTGGTTGACAAGACTGGAAAGCTCCTATGGAAACATCGCAAGCTGAATGTACTGCCCGAGGTGATGGATCCCCCTTACTCGGCAGGCGGCGCCGACGGCATCGGGGCCGTAGATACGGAGTTTGGCCGCATCGGCCTTATGATCTGTGCGGACACGTTTATCGACGCGTACGCCCAACGGATGGCGGACATGAGGCCGGATTTGATGCTTGTTCCGTACGGGTGGGCGGAACAGATTGACAAGTGGCCAGCCCACGAAGAGGCACTGAAGCGGCTGGTTGCCAGCCGGGCTAAGATATGGAAGTGTCCCACGATTGGCACGGACCTGGTGGGAGAGATGACGCATGGTCCCTGGAAGGGACGAACCTACGGCGGCGCCAGTGTGGTGGCAGATGCATCCGGAAGGGTGCTGGAGGTCTTGCGAGACCGCGACACCGACCTGCGCGTGGTTGAATTGCCGAACTGCGCTAAAGACGCATGCGACTGATGATTAGCCTTGATATTAAAGGTAGTTAGGTCTAATACACATCGAAACCGCCTCACGGCTTGAGCCTTATCTTGCCACTGCCTATTCCCATCTCGCCTTGCGGGATCGTGGCCGCTACTAGAGGAAGCGCGGGGCTGAACAGGCAGCGGGAAAACTCGTCAGGGCAGCACGACAGCCCGCTTTGGAGTGCGGTCCCGCGTTGCGGGACCGCTTTCCTCGCCGCGAGCTTGCTCGCCGGGATTGCAACCGAGAGCATCATTGCCCGCCAGCAAGCTGGCTCGAGCCAAAGCGGCAGCAAGCTGCCGCACTCCAAAGATTCACTAAGAATGACAGTTTAGAAGAGTTTTTCCGCAGCCTGTTCAGCCCCGCCCTCCGATTCCTGACGAGGCATGACTCGTCGGTTTGAGGCGAAGGCTCATTAGTGTTTTGGGAACAAATCCTCTCTCCCTGGTGTCAGTATAGTCGAGCAGGAAGGCTAGCGCGCTCTTGAAGTTGGAGCCGGGAAGTGGTATCGTATGGGCGCAATGGATACCGCGCGAACCGTGGGGATGGCGCTTGAGCGGGCGCTTCCCGGAATCAATGACGAGGCGCCCTTGGTCGCGGAACTGCAAGCAGGCTCCGAAGAGGCCTTCACATACCTGCTGGGCGTTTACCAGAACGCGGTTTTCAACCTCGTCTCGCGCATTCTCGAGAACCCCACGGAGGCGGCGGACGTTTTGCAGGATGTGTTCATCAAGGTCTTCAAGGGGATTCAGCAGTTTCACGGCGACAGTAGTCTGAAGACCTGGATTTACAAGATAGCCGTCCATGAGGCTTCGAATCACCGCCGAGGCTGGTGGCGGCGCCATTGGCACGAGCCCTTTTCCATCGATGACACGGGCGCTGATGTGGTTCTGTCGGCGGCAGAAGTGCGGGCCGGTTGGGAAACTCCCTATCGGCTCCTCGAGCAGGCAGAGCGGCAAGAACTGTTGAGGCGGGCGCTGGCCAGTCTGGCTCAGCCCTATCGTGCCGTAGTGGTTTTGCGGGAAATTGAGGGGATGTCCTACGACGAGATTGCGCAGGTGACAGGGATGGCGGAGGGAACCGTGAAATCCCGTCTGAGGCGGGGCCGGGAATTGCTTCGCCGGAAACTTGCGGTTTGTTTGGGCCAAGCTGATGTTTGAAGGATGCGTCGAAATTCGGAGTCACTATTCGGATTACCTGGATGGTCTCTGTGATCCCCAGGTGCTGAAATCGATCCGCTTTCACCTGAGATACTGCGGGTCCTGCCGGCAGGAGTTGGAAGGGTGGGAGACCATGCAGGGGGATCTGCGCGACCTGTCCCGTTGTCAAGTACCTCCTGAACTGGCCTTGCGACTGCGAGTCGGAGTCTCCCAGAGGCTGCATGAAAGGTTGCTCGAGCGGCTGCGGGTGTGGATGGATAATGTCCTTCAGCCGATGCTCTTGCCAGCCTCGGGCGGGGTACTGGCGGCGATCGTTTTCTTTTGCCTGATTATGGGTTCGCTGGTTGTCCCGGTTACGAGCACTCCGGATGTGCCCCTGGCTTTGGTGACACCACCCCGCGTTCGCGAGCTGGCGCCCTTTGATTTCAACAACGGCGACGCGCCCGTGGTGGTGGTCACACGGATCGACGCGGGTGGCCGCGCCATGGGGTATCGCGTATTATCCGGCGAGAGTTCCCCGGAGCTCATCCGCCAACTGGACTGGGTCATTTACTTCAGTAATTTCCAGCCTGCGACCTGGTTCGGCAGGCCGACGGACGGCCAGGTGGTCCTCTCCTTGCGTCGAATCACAGTCCGAGGCTAGTCTGTTTGGTTACGATTACTTTAGAGGCTGTCCCTGCAATATCCCCGCATCCCGTTGCCAGGCGTGAGGGGTTCTTTCTTGCCTCACTCAGGCGGTGGGGGTGGAGGTGTATCTGCCTGGGGATAGGTGTGCTCGCCGCGCTGTCGGCCGGACCATCTGCCCACGCTCAGCAGCAGGAGGGCAATGTCATTCTGGAGTCGAGCGAACAAGTTTTCTGCGTCATGGCGGCCCTCAACGCCAGCGGATATGATTCCGGTCTTGGCTCTTCGACGGGAGACGATACACGCCAGGAGGCGAGGAAGTATCTGGACAAATTCCACGCACCGGTGGCAAAACGGCTGGAGACCTTTTACTCGGAGCACCGCGTCGAGGGTGACCCTGGGGCAGGCCTTGGTCAGTACGTTTCCTTGGCCCTTCTGCTGGGCCCGCCTCCGGACTTCAAATTGGCGGTTCCTCAGACGGACCTTCCTCCGGATGCCAAGGCGGTGTCCGGACTGCTTCCCCTCCTAAGGACCTTTTACGAACAAGCAAAACTCCATGAGCTCTGGGCTGAATTGCAGGGGCGCTACCAGGCGGCGGAGCTTCGCTACTCGCCTGCGGTGCGCCAGAGTATTTTCATGACGGATGTGTACTTCCGCCTTCCCGTGGGTGGGTATCTGGGGAGGACCTGCCGGATCGACCTGGATCTGTTAGGGGCGCCGGAGCAGGCGCAGGCGCGGATTTACGAGTTGAATTACTATCTGGTGATTACGCCTTCCAGGCAACCGAAGATTGACGAAATCCGTCACCAGTACATGCACTTTCTCCTGGATCCGCTCGCCGCCAAATTCGCCCCGGAGATCAATGAAAAGGCCCGGCTGCGCGGAATCGCCTACCACGCGCCCGCTCTGGCCACTTCTTTCAAAGAGGATTTTCCTCTGCTGATCACCGAATGCCTGATCCGTGCGGCGGAGTTGCGATTGGACAAGCGCCCGCCGGCGGAAGCCGAGAAAAGCCTTCAGGAGATGACGGCGTCAGGTCTGATCCTGGTCCGCTATTTCTACGAGTCTCTGGCGGTGTTTGAGAAGCAAGATGCGTCAATGACGGCCTTTTACAAGCCAATGATCCAGAAGATTGACCCGAGCGAAGAGATGCGCAGGTTGGCTAAGGTCATGTTTGCCCCCGCACCGACTTTTCCCGTCCAGGCAGCAGTGCCCGCAGCAAAGACCGAGGAAGACCGGTTGCTCGATCAAGGCGACAACCTTTTTTACCAAGGTCGATACAGCGACGCGAAGCTGGCTTACCAGGGAGTGCTGGAGAAGGTCGATCCCAAGAGCGAGCGCGCTCTGTTCGGGTTGGCCGTCGTAGCAGGCAACATGCGTAAGCCGGATCTTGCCGAAGAGTATTTCCAGAAGACCCTGGATACGGCCCGCGATCTTCGTCTCGTGACGTGGTCGCACATTTACCTCGGCCGGCTGTACGATCTGCGGGGGAAGCGCAATGACGCGCTGGCCCAGTACCGCGCCGCGTCGTTAACCGCCGCCGCCTATCCTATGGCTTTGCGGGCCGTGCAGGCCGGAGCGGCACAACAGTTCGGCTCCAAGGAAGAAACTCATCAGTGAAAGAAGTGTGCACCGTGGATTGACACAAGAACGTTGTTCTTGTACGCTCAGCGCATCGGATCCGATATGGAATTGCGCAATATGAATAGGGGGAATCGAGAACCATTATGAGAATCAACCGAGTCCTTTGGATATTAGTCGTGTTCGTATTTGCTAGCGCTTTGCATGCGCAGATAACGCCGTCGCAGACGGGCGGGGCGGCACAGCAGGTGCAGCCGCCGCCCCGGGTGCCTGGAACAGACGCCACGACCGAGCTGCAGAGGCAGCAGCTTGAAAAGCAGGCAAAGGTCGTGCCGACGGGTCCTCACCCGTTTACCGAGAAGGAAATTATCAAGGAAATCAAGCGTTCCCCCGCGGAAACCGTGATCAAAGACGTGAACACCCTCGGAGTGGCTTTTGACATGACGCCGGAGATCGAGAAAAGGCTGCGCAAGACAAAGGCTACTGACGAGATGATCGAAGTGATCCGGCGGGCGGGGCCGAGAGCCCGGGAGACCATGGCGAAGCTGAACATGGGACCAGGGGGTGGCACTCAGGCAATCCCTAAAGAGGAAGCTGAGGCATTCGACCAGATTAAGGGCGAGTTGGATCCCAACAAAGCTATCGCGCTCGTCGATGACTTCGCCAAAAAATATCCCAGCAGCATTGTGCTCAGCTATGTTTATTCTTACGGAGCAAGTGCTTATCAACAAAAGAGCAATGTGGAGAAAGTGGAAGAGTACGCTGACAAGAGCTTGAAGTTGAAACCGGATAACCTCTTGAGCTTGATACTGAGCGCTGAGATGTTGCCCTTGCCACAATACATCAACAAGCACCCGTCCGAACGCGACAAGATTCTGCAGCAAGCACAGGGCCAGGCCAATCATGCGCTGGAGATCATCCCGAAGATTCCCAAGCGAGCCAATGAGGCTGATGCGGATTATCAGAAGCGCCTGGCAGGCATTGCCAGTGAAGTTCACGGAGCTCTCGGCATGGTCCACCTTGAACTGGCGGGCGAAACCCTGGCGGGCCCGGATAAAACTGAGCTGGTGAAGGCCGAGCAGGAATTCACGACCGCTGTGACCACGACCGCCCATCCCGATCCCAGTGATTACTATCGTATGGGCGAGGCTTTTGGGTTGGAGGGTAAGCTGGACGATGCCATTCAAGCTTTCACGAAGGCCAGCGAGTTTGGGCAAGGTACATTGATTAAGACATATGCCGATGAGCAGGTCGCGCAATTGAAACAAAAGAAGGCCCAGGGTCCGGCTGCCTCAAATCCTAAGTAGGTTACTGGAGTCTCCAGGAACCCTGAAGGGCCCGCGGAATTCGGGGGGTCGAGGAGCCGGCGGGGAGATCGCGGACTCGCCCATGCCCTCACGATCATTTAGCGCCTTGAAGGCATGACTGAGAATCCTTTTCATCGCTTGCAGGACTTAATCGGCTACCGGTTCCAGAATCCCCAGTTTCTCTTGGAAGCGCTCACTCACTCTTCCTACGCGCAGGAAACTCCCGGGCGTTGCCGCGACAACGAGCAACTTGAATTCCTGGGCGATGCGGTCTTGAATTTCCTGGTGAGTGTTGCGTTGGTAAACGCTTTTCCTGAGTGGGAAGAGGGAAAGCTGACTCGGGCGCGCTCGCGCCTGGTGGCGGCGACGCATCTCAGTCGAGTCGGGATGCGTCTGGAACTCGGAACCTATCTGCGGCTGGGGCGGGGAGAAGAAAAGACTGGCGGGCGGAACAAGTCTGCGCTCTTTGTGAACGCTTTGGAAGCGCTGGTGGCCGCGCTATTCCGGGATGGCGGACTGGAGGTCGCTGAGGGATTCGTGGCGCGGTTTATCCTTCCGGCGGATTTGGCCGCCTCCGGGGATGAGTTGTTTTCAGTCGATTATAAGTCCGCGCTTCAGGAATATCTTCAGGCGGTTCGCAAGTTGCCGGCAGAGTACCAGGTTGTGGAGGAGACGGGGCCCGAGCACCAAAAAACCTTCACCGTGGAAGTGCTGGCGAGTGAGAACTTGATGGCACGTGGGCGAGGAACGAGCAAGAAGGCCGCCGAACAGGAAGCGGCACGAATCGTGCTCGAACGCTTGCGAGAGAAGACGGTAGGAAATGGCTGAACCTTACAGGAAATCTTCGATGCGGGACACCTTTGAGTCATTGGTAGTGACCGTCATCCTGGCTATCTTCGGCACCACCTTCGTCATTCAAGCTTTCAAGATCCCCACCGGCTCCATGGAGAACACCCTGTTGATAGGCGACCACTTGCTGGTTAACAAGTTTGCCTTTGCTTACCATTCCGGGGCGCTGGCTCGCTTCCTGCCCTATCGGGACGTCCACCGTGACGACATCCTCGTTTTCAAGTTCCCGGGATCATCGGAAGAGCAATCTGAGCCCGGCGAACACTTTGTGAAACGGGTCATCGGTTTGCCCGGCGATCGAGTTCGCATTTTCCATCGCCAAGTCTATGTGAACGGACAACCCCGCTCCGAACCCTATGTTTACCACGCCTTCCCGGATACGCTGCGCTCCGGAGATGATTTTCCGCCACCTGACTTGGAATATCTCCAAGGCGCGACGGCGCTCTGGAGCGCCGAATTGCCAAGTGTTGTCAAGGATGGGGAGGTCGTGGTTCCTGCAGGGAAGTACTTCGTCATGGGAGATAATCGCGAGCAGAGTTGGGACAGCCGCTTCTGGGGGTTCGTCCCACAGGAGTTGATCTCGGGCCGCCCCCTGCTGATTTACTGGTCGTATGAGACTCCTCGTGACGAATATATGCGCACTTCATGGAGCGACAGGCTCTCTCAGACCTTCAGCTTGCTGATTCACTTCCCCACCAGGACGCGCTGGCGACGCACCTTGACGATTGCACGCTAATGAACCCCTGGGTCCACCGACGTGCTCGGATCGCCTTGCTGGCCCTTCTCCTGAGCGGGGCCGCAGCGTGGCTCATTCCCTCTTATTTCAACGCGGAACGGTACCGCCGCCGTCTCGAGGCGGGGCTGGAGCGCACCTTGCACCGCCAGGTCACTTTCGGCGATGTGTCTATTCGGCTGCTGCCTCGGCCGGGCTTCGTTATTGCAGACGCCGCCATCCAGGAGGACCCCGCATTCGGGTCCGAACCCTTCGTCCGCGTCGATCGTATCGAGTGCGACGTGCGCTGGCAAACTTTGCTGGGCGCGCGACTGGATTTCTCTCACTTCCGGCTTCAACATCCCAATATTAACCTGGTGCGTAAAGTTGGAGGAGGCTGGAACGTTGAACGACTTCTCCTCCTAAGCCCAGCGCCTTCCGGCGCGTCGGGGGCGGGATCGTCTTCCTCACCGACGACCACCAGACCACTGGATTTTGAAGTGGAAGACGGTCGCGTCAATTTCAAGCTGGGAGAAGACAAGAAGCCCCTCGCCATTACGGATTTACGCGCTCAACTGAGCTTTGATCCGGCCCATCGTTATTTGCGATTCCGGTTGGAGGGTTACCCCGTCCGCACGGACCTTTCTGTGCCCACGCCCGGGGCCGTGGAAGTGAACGGAGAGTGGACTCTCGGGAGAGATTTACGCGGACCACTGAATGCCGTGGTTCGCGCGCGCGAAGCGCTGGTGTATGACTGGGCGCCCCTGGTGACTGGCCGCAATACGGCGCTTTATGGCGTCATGGATGCCGAGTTGCGCGTCACTGGGTCGATTCGAACCCTCAATTTCGAAGGCAGGGGCCGGCTCAGTGAGCTGCATCGGTGGGAGCAGATTCCACCTTCCGATCCCATGCCCTGGACGATAACCATTCGGGGGCAATTCGATCGGGACCGGGACCGCGTTCTGCTGGGAACTACGGAGGCGTCGTTCGCAGATTCTCATATTCACATTTCCGGAACCATCGATCACCTCTCGAGCTCGCCAGAGCTGGATTTGGTTCTTGCACTCGAACGTTCCCGCTTGGAGGACCTGAGGGCTTTGGCGGGGAGGCTATGGATGTTCCAAGACGGCATTGGAATCAGAGGGCGAGTTGACGGGATGCTTGCCATCCAAGGACCGTGGGCTGATCGACGCTATGGGGGTTTTGTGGGGGCACACGATGTCGTGCTCATAACCCGCTCCGCAACGTTCCCGGTTTCCGAAGTCGCGGTACGAATCGATAACCGCGGGGCGCAGCTCGCTCCTGTCCGTATTACGCTTGCACCACGAGTGGTCGTGGAAGCCGAAGGTTCGCTCGATCGAGGCACCAAGCCACCCCGGTACGAGTTGGCGCTTTCGAGCAAAGCGGCGCCCCTCCAGGAGGTCCTGAACTTCGGCCGGGCGCTCGGCATGCGTGCGCCCCAGGGATGGGACGCCCTGGGTTCAGGTTCCGCATCGTTTCGTCTCACGGGATTACTCCGCTCGCCCTATCGGCCTTTCCTGAAAGGCCGAGCAGAGCTTCGATCTGCCCGCTTGGTGATTCCTGGTTTCACTGTGCCAATTAATGTCCCTCAGGCGAGCCTCCAGATTAATGGCGATGAAATCGTCGTTGACCATCTGCTGGCGGTCCTCGGGACCAGCGTCTTTTCCGGGCGGCTTGAACACAAAGGTGATGGGCATAGCCCCTGGACCTTCGACCTGCATGGCGACAATCTCGACCTCGATCAGGGGGCCTCGTGGCTTGTTGCGCTCGGACACCGCAAATCGATATCGCTATTCCAACGATTGCCAGGCCTGGGTTCATTTGCCGTTGAGCGCGAGCTAGCCTCCAATTTATTCTCTTCCTTAAACGTCCGCGGGCGATTCTCGGCTTCCAAGATCACCTTTCGGAACACCAAGCTGGACAACTTCCAGACCAATGTTGAGGTGGTTGGCCGGGTGATTCGACTCCCAAACGCAGCTTTCCGAGCTGGGGGCGGGCAGGGCCGTTTAAACGGACGGGTGGACCTTGCGGGTAGGCCAGCTCACCTCGCCGCGGATTTTTCGTGGTCCGGGATAGGAGTTCAGTCGATTGTGACTCATCTGCCTCCCGTGCTTCGTGGAGCTCAGGGCTCAATGTCTTTAAACGGGCACTTCGAGACGACGGGACTGAGTCAGGAAGAATTTCGCGAGAATCTGGAGGGACGCGTAGCGGTAGTAGCCAGCGATCTCAGCTTGGCTGGTTTTGACCCTGTCGGAGCATTCGTGCGCCTCGCTGGCGAAGGCACCCTGGAGCCACTGCGAGGGCCGGCGGGGTTCCGTTCGGTAACCCTAAATCTCCAGGTTCGCGAGCGCCGCGTGGTCCTGAAGAAAACTACCTTGGAGTCCTCGGGCGCCCGATTAAGCCTGTCCGGGGCCCAGGCATTCGATGGGCCGGTGAATTTGCACGTTGCCGCCGACCTGCAACGTCTTCGCCGCCGATGGCTAACCCGGGCCGATGACCTTGACACTGAGGCATCACCTCGCGAGCTTGATTTTTCCGGCTCGTTGGACAAGCTGACGCCAGTTTCTCGTGCTGAGGTTTCACGCGCCAAAGAATGACGTCCGGATAAGAGAAAAGGACTCAGGAGCCAGGATTCAGGATGGAGCCGACAGCAGGCCGGGGCCACTAAGGGGTGGGATTCCGGCAATTCAGATTTCAGAATTGCTAAGACCCTCAGTCCCGTTTTCTCGACTCACCTTTGACCGGCAGGGGTCAGGCGTCGGCGGGACCGGCGACGGATAGGTCGCAAAGACTGCCCTCGGCTTCCTGAATCCTGCTTCACACATGTCTCGTCGCGCCAAATCGTATGCGGGTGAAACGGGGGTCGTCTACCGTTATTTTTTTGAGTCGCGACGCAGCATCGTCCGTCCCGCCGGACTTGGGCCGGGCAGCGACTACATCTTTGTGACGACAGCGAACCAAGGGCCGCCCTTCGCCTTGCGCGTCTTTGTTTCACAAAGGGCAGTGGAGGCCTGGCGCGCGGCCCACCGCAGGGATCTCGACTCCAGCGAGCAATACGCCGCTGCCAAGATGAGGCTTTTCCGCGCCTTTGATGAGCTTGTGAATCTCCGCGAAGAGAGCCTGAATCTGGTGGTGGACGACACCAACGTGGAGGAATTGCTCGAGGCTCTGGATTTGGCGTAGCGACTTCTTGTGGGGTGGCGGGTAATCCCTCAAAAATCGCCGCTGCTCTGCGAGGTCGGGAAGGTTTGGAGCAGCCCTGACCTCCTGGTGTTTCACATTTCTTCATGCCTTCCCCTTGTGGTATAGTTCCGGGCCGGAATGCATGAGGCAGTAGTTTCCACCGCTGCCCCATGTGATGCTCTTCGGTGTTTCCGCCATCGCCCGTAACGGGTCTAAGCTCTCTTGGGGCAACCCGGTGCGAAAAGCGGCAGCACAAAGGCAATCATTATCAAGGAGGTATTATGGAGGGACTAAAGATTTCCCGCAGAGATTTTAATAAGACCGCGGCGATGGCCGCTGCCAGCCTGGCGCTGTCGGCGGGGCCCGCCGTACGCAATGTTCTGGGAGCCAACGACCGTGTGGGCATTGGCTTGATCGGGGCCGGGGGCATGGGCCAGGGAGATTTGCGCGATTTTCTGCTCACGGGCCAAGTTGACTGCGTGGCGATCGCCGATCCCTACGAGCCCCATCTCGACGACGCGGCTGTGATGACGCTGGGCAAGGCGAAAACCTACAAGGATTTCCGCCGCGTGCTCGATCACAAAGACATCGACGCAGTCATCGTTGCCACGCCCGACCATTGGCACGCCATTCCCATGATCGCCGCCTGTGAAGCAGGGAAGGATGTGTACCAGGAAAAGCCCCTCTCGCACACGTTATTTGAAGGGCGCAAAATGGTGGAAGCCGCAGCGAAGCACAATCGAGTCGTGCAGGTGGGGACGCAGCAGCGATCCGGCGAGCACTTTCAGAAGGCGGTAGAACTGGTGCGCAGCGGCAAGATTGGAAAGGTGACGCTCGCGGAGACTTGGATTCACGGCAACCAGTACCCGGAAGGAATCGGCAATCCGCCGGACAGCGATCCTCCGCCCTATTTCGACTGGGATTGGTGGCTGGGCCCGGCGCCCAAGCGTCCTTTCAATCGTAACCGTGGAATTTACAACTTCCGCTGGTTCTGGGATTATTCGGGCGGAATCCTGACGGATTGGGGCACTCACCTTATGGACGTTGTTCACTGGGCGATGGGAGTCGATGCTCCGAAGACGATCATGGCCACGGGGGGGAAATACGTACTCGACGATAATCGTGAGACGCCTGATACGCTCGAAGTCCTCTACGAGTATCCTGCCTCGGATGTGAGCGGAAAGGAATTCGTCGCCAGATTTTCGAATCGAGTCGCTAACGGTCACGGTCCGGACGGTCACTCTTACGGCATTCAATTTTACGGCACTGATGGTACTCTGTTTATTGACCGAAGCGGCTACACCCTGTGGCCGGAGGCCTCGCGCCTTGGTCCGGAACGTTTCACGTCCGCCAGCGTCATCAGCGGTGGAGGCTCGGCTCAGCATTATCCTCACGTGCTGAATTTCCTGGAGTGCATGAGGTCCCGCCAGAAGCCCAATTCGGATGTGGAAACCATGCACCGTTCGACGAGTGCGGGCTTGCTGGCCGGCATCTCCTTCAAGCTGCGCCGCAAACTCGTGTGGGATGCACAACAAGAACAGTTCCCGGGCGATGCGGATGCAAACAAGTTGCTGACCAAGGAATATCGCAAGCCTTGGTTGGTTGCATGATCGGCGGTAATCAGGGTGGAGAATTATTTGTTCTTTTGGCTTGAATCTGGTAAAGTGTAGAGGTTAAGTGCTTTTGCTTTGGCTGTTTGAGTTGAGCGACGAGCAAGACACGGCAAGACAAGAACGAAAAAAAGACTTGACAACGTTTTCCAGCTCATTGTAAATTGCTTCCCGGAGTCGAAAAAATTTGAAAACCACGTTGGGTTAGGGGAGGCGTACAGCTACCCGGCCCAAAGAAGGAGAACCGATAATGTTGAGTAAGCATTGTATTGTGCGTTTTGCGCTGTGTCTGATCCTTCTCGGGATGGTCACTGGGGTGCCGGCGTTTGCCGGTTCGGCGGTTGTGGGATCGGTGGCGGGTAGTATGAACGCAACCGTGGGCGGCCAGGCGCTTCTTCCCAACACGACGCTCTTTAGCGGTGACAACCTCCAAGTGAAGGACGGTGTGGCAGTGGTAGCGCTCGGGAGCGCAAGCCGCATAGTATTTGGCCATGATACGGTGGCTTCCTTCCTTCGAGATTCCAACGAGGTAACAGTCCTTCTGAGCCAGGGTAACGTTTCCGTGTTTCATGATGGGGCCGGCATTCCCGTTCGCATGAAAATGGGCGACGTATCCGTGGTGCCAGTTGCCGGCTTCAAGACCCTCGGTGAAGTGGCTATGCTGAATGGGGATGTCATGGTGTCGGCGAAGGATGGCATGCTCCGCGTCGAAGGCAACGGCCCAGCGGTTAACGTAGCCAAGGGGAAGACTATTACAGTTCACCCGACGGCGAATGCTCCCCAGGGTGGTGGCGGAAAAGCTCCCGGGGGGTCGCGTTGTTGCGGGTCGAACGTCTGGGGTATAGCGGGCACTGCCGTGGGTGCAGGTGCTATCGTCGTGGCAGCGATTGCAGTTTCGCGCGCAGGCAACGCAAAGGACAGCGCGAACACTGCCTCGTCTGAGGCGGCAGCAGCGGCAGCAGCAGCAGCAGCGGCAACCTCGGCAGCCAATTCGGCAGCCTCGGCAGCGGCAGCAGCAGCGAACTCTGTTGGTTGCGCGTTGAACACGCTTGCGGGAGAAGAGGGTCAACCAAGTCCTTACCAACCCACCGGTGGCGCGGTCTGCCCGTAGTTGGTTCAGCTAGTAAGTTCAAAATTCTTAGCTAACGAGCGGCGTTGATCCGAGGGATCAGCGCCGCTCTTGTATTTCTTGGGGTCGTTCCCCTTGCCACGGAGCGGTAAGCTCTTAGCATCAGCTTGATATCGGCGACTGCTGAATCCTGCCTCAGCCTCTAAATCCCCAAATCCTCTTTACGGCTCGATTGCCTTGCTGTTTTTTGTCCGAGTGATTACAGTTTACGGCCCTCTCGCAGGCTCCAGCCGTTTCCTTAGCACGAGTCTCCGCTAATTCTGCATGACGCTTTCGGTGTGGGTGATGGTACCCCTTCAGGGTGTCGCTGCGGACCTTTACAGGCGGCAAGGCACGAAGCCCCGAACGGTTCGGTGAGGGAAGCTGGGGAGTTATCTCTTCCGGACGGCTTCGAGTTGCGTCGCAGGAACAGAAACCCGCTCGATATGTTGCTGGTCATCAACCCAAAGATCAATGTGTGTGACGTCGGTGGTTATAAGGAGATGTCGGAGGTTGGCCGTGATTCCATCGATCGTACTAGCCGCGATTCCCATGTCTTCCACGGTAAGGAGGCTTGGCAAGGCCTCCTGCGGGACAAAGACGCGAAAGGTCTGTTTCCCTCCTCCCATCGCCTGGTAGCGAGCCGCGATCAACTGGTAATGGTGAACCACATTGTCGTCCAGAACCACAACATCGGGCGGAAGTTCAAAGTCCCTGTCATCTTCATCGCCGCTGATCGTCTTGTAGCGAACCCTGGTAAGTTTGCCGCGGAAGTCCACCTCCAGCCGCGAGGATTGTGATCCCTTTTGATTCCACGTGTAAGTAAGCGGACGGAGTTGAGGGTCGAGGACCAATTCCGGGAAGCTCTGCACACCCACCGCCTTCCCATTCTGTTCAATGTGGAGGCGGATCTCCCCTTGAGCTTCAACCTTGCCCAAGGATGAGTGAATCTTGAACCTCTCGGTGCCCACAGGGCGTCCGGCCAGAGAGATCACGAAAATACCTTCATCATCCGCATTCACCAAGCGTGGGTTTCCCGGTGTCTCCTGGCCCAAGGTCGCCACGCTGCAGGCGAGGACACCCGCCAGGATCGGTGGGAGCAGGATCATCGAAGGATGTAGGGCGAGTCTTTTTAGGCTCAGAGGACCCTCAGGCATAAGATTTGTTCGGCCACTTCCCGTGGTCCCCGGCCTTCCGTGGAGACCCTGAACTCCGCCAATCGATAGAAGGGAAGCCGAAGATCGAGCAAACGCCCGAAGAATTCTGGATCACGAAAGAGCGGGCGATTCTGCATGGAGGCGCACCGCTGTCGCAAAGTTTCGACGGGGCAATCCAGCCAGATGGTGGCCCCGCCTGTCTCACGAATCAACTCCACGTTGGGCTCAGAGGCGAAAGTCCCGCCGCCCAAGGCGATCACTGCCGGCTCGGTTTTCAAGACCTCGGTCAACGCCGCGCGTTCGAGTTGGCGAAAGAATGGCTCGCCCGATCTTTCAAATATCTCGCGTATGCTCACGCCCTGTCCGGCCTCGATAACGGCATCGAGGTCGATGAAAGGCCATTGCAATTCACGGGAAAGAATTTCGCCGACAGTGGATTTGCCACTGCCCATGAACCCGAGGAGATAGATCTGTTTGTGTCGGTGCCGGCTCATGCGCTCGAAGTGAACTTCCACAACGAATTATAGTGTTGTGGCTGGCAGGAAAACAAGCTGAAGAGTCGAAGAATGTCGAGGAGTCGAAAAGTCGAACAGTCGAGTTCAACGCCTCGACTCCTCGACTTGTCCTCACTAACGCTGCCGAACCCGGATTGCCCCACTGAACGACTTCAGACTCACAGTGGCTTTGCCGGTAAGGCGAGTACCAAAGAGGCTGTTGGCGGAGGACAGCGGGGTGGCTGATCGGTGTCGGATGGTCATAGGCATTTCGTTTTGCAGTTTGCCCCGCACTGTCTTAGCGTTAAGTTCGAAAGACGCGGAGCGTGGGCAAAGTATGTCCATATCGCCGCTATAGGCTGACAGTGAGTAGTCGCCACCATCTTGAAAATCGCCCTCATAAACAATTCGGCCGGAGGTCGTGCTCCCGCGGAGTTTGGAGGTTGTTGGAGAGACGAAGTGGAGGGCTCCCGTAATCGAATAAGCTTCCACGCGCCCGGAGGCGCGTACCACGTCGATATTTCCACCGACCGATCGCACGAAAAGGTGGCCGGTAAAATCCGAAATGAAAATGGCTCCGCCGACCGATTCCACTGATGTGTCGTCGCCCTGCAGCTTCTCAATCCGCACGCTTCCCTGCGGGTTGCGGATTTCAAGATTGGATCCCATGGGAACGTCCAAGCTGTAATCGGCGGTTTGATCCTTTCCGGCAACCAGGGGGTCCAAGATATGTGTGGCGAAGTGAATCCTGTCGGCGGGCCCGCTGGGTGGAATAGCCTCGCTATCCATCTCCACATAAGGGGACATGACGGTATAGATAACGTGCACCTGCGTCTTGTCCCATCCTCTAACCAGGATTTGGCCCGCCAAGTTCGTAACGGTAATGCGAGGATTGGCCGTAGCTTCGAAAAACTTCTCGGAGCGGTTGCCGTCGGCAGCCACCAATGACCCTGAAAGCACCAGGAGGTAGAAGACTAGCCCTTGGCCGCAAAGGGTAATCCCTCGCCTCTTCGTTTCCTGCTCACGAGATCCCGCCACTGTTGAGTCCCCCCTGGGCCGCCTAACGGCCTTCATCGAATTCCAATGCGGAAGATAAAACCTCCGCTTTCTGGGAATACGCGGTAAGCAAATATTCGTGAGCCAGTGAGTTGTCAGGCTCGCTCTTTAATGAATCGCTGCATTCCCGAATTGAAACGTCGAGCGAATTCAAGCTATTTTCGTAGGTGGCCTTGAGCTCAGGCGCAAGAGACCCCTCACGCTCTCGGAACGATTCCTCCAACTCCTGAACCACGTGCTCCAGGGCGCCACTGTCACCTATGAAGGCCATGGACCGGAGGGCCGTTCCGGCAGGCGCGGCGCTGAGCCCAGAGGCAGCGTTCTGTTCAAGATAAGTCCGGGGAGCCGTCACTAGGCAGCCTAGAATGAACAAGCAGGCAAAGGCCGCAACCGGAACGGGGCGACGGAGGAAATCCAGTTGCCCGAACCAATCCCAAAAACTCGCCCTCCCGGAGAACTCTCCTGCCGCAACCAGTTGAGCACGGATGTTTGACCAAACCGCGGGGGAGGGTTCTTCCAGCGGCATGGCCAGAGCCGCCGACCGGAGAGCTTCAAGGTCCTCGACCACAACGCTGCAAAACGTGCACTCACGCGCGTGAGCTGCCACGAAGGGCCTGTTCTCGCCCTCCATGAGGGCCTGCAATTCCAGCTCAAATTGGTAACATGCTGGGGACCTGTCGTGCCGAGTCTCTTTCATATCCCCTTCACCTTTCGGTCGGAGCTTGATCGGACACAACCGGCTCGCCCGGCGCCATAAGCCCCTCATTTTGACGCAGCCAGTCGCGCAGTTTCATCCGTGCCTTGTGAAGTTGCGATTTAGAGTTACCGACGGAACAATTCATGATATCCGCAATCTCGTTATGCTCGTAGCCTTCGATGTCGTGCAGCACAAACACCGTTCTGTACCCGGGCGGAAGGTCGGCGATGGCTCGCGTAAGGCTGATCCGGTCGATCGAACCCATTAGCCTCCGGTCATTGTCGCCGTAATCGCGCTTGACCGGCTCATCCTGGGAGGAGTCAACCTCGTCCAGCGAAATCTGTTGCAGCCCCTTCTTCCTCAAGTGCATCAGCACAACGTTAACAGCGAGCCGATGCAGCCAAGTGGAAAAAGCCGATTCACCGCGAAAGGTGGAGACCTTGCGGAAAAGCTGAAGGAAAGCTTCTTGGGTCAAGTCCTCCGCTTCCGCAGTGTTGCCGGTCATCCGCAAGCACAGTGAGTACACACGCCGCTTGTGCATTTCAAAGAGCGCGGCAAATGCTTCCTCATCTCCGTGCTGTGCACGAGCAACAAGTTGAGTCTCGGAAGCGGCCTTGGGAGCCGCCGTCTTCTCTTGGCTCAAGGAGTCTCACTTCCAGCCGCATCCGGACCCGCATTGTGTGATGCGGTGGCCCATTCGAGAGTTGTCTTCATCCCTGCCTGATTAAGCTCCATCCCTGGCGTCCAACAGGTCATTAGCCGAACGCTGGTCTTCGGTTCACCGGCTCGTCCCCTGCGGTGGGGCAATGTGCAGCACAGCCTTCCCGACGCCGACATTTCCTGCCGTGTCATAGGCCCGCACCGACACGATGTGCTCGCCGGCGCCCAGTTTGGAGAGCCTTACCGTAAAGGTCTCTTTTCGGGAATCTACAATCCCGTCGTCGGAAAGCAGGTCCCTCCATTCTTTGCCGTCGATGGAAGTTTCGGCGCTGCGCAGGGGCGAAGTGCTATCCTCTACTTCGAACAGGACTTCCGTCTCGGTCGCTCGGATCACCCGAACCTGGGGCGGCGTATTGTCCACCCAAAATGGCGCACTCAGCAACTCCGACTTTCGAGCCATTTCAGGAGGGTTGGAGTCCTCGTCAGAGGCGACCAGCTTGGCCACATACTTGCCATCGGGCAGCGTGTTGGGGTCAATCGTATAACTCGATTGGTGTAACTTGTCTTTCAAGAGGTGCCAGTCCTGCTCGTCAGTCCCCTTTACGTAGAGCGAATACACCAGCAGGTCATTATTGGGGTCATCAGCTTGCCAGTTCAGCGACACGGGAGTCCTGCCCCCGACACTTCCCCCGGTTCCCGCAGGCCCAAACGACACAGAAGATTGACCTGAAATGGAAATCGTTGTTCCGGCGGGCATACCGGTTGAACTGCCCCCTCCAGGACTGGTTCGTTCCCCTGCCGTACTCACGTTCAGGGAGTGGATCTGGGGGGCGAGATTCTGGTTCAAATAGGACACTGTAACGTCATCCAGGGTGGGGCTGTTTGCTCCGTTTGCATGCAGGACAGCTTTCCATTGCATGTAGCGGGCGGGAGGGCTGGTGACTGGGCTACCGTTGGAGCTGCGATAGGGCCCTGCCCAGTCGCTCCATGTTTGGTCCGGACGCTCAGAATTGCCGGAGCGTGAAAAGAACTCAAGCGTTGTCCCAGCGGGAGCCTCGCCCCGCCAGGCAAGCACTCCCCACCGGGAGATGAGCTTCGTATCCTTGACGGGGGACTCGTAGCTGCCTTCCGCAGCAACCTCTGGCTCCACCCGGAGTAGCTTGGCGATGTTGCTGGTTGCCACGTAAAGATCAGATCCTTCCAGCATCAGTCGTGTGGCAAGCGACTCGTGTGTTTCAGTGAGAAGAGTTACCCTTTGCGCCTCGCGCTCGGGAACCATGTCGAAGATGCGTCCGTTGGAATCCGTGGAAAACAGCACATGATCACTGCGCACCGCCAAGCCGAAAATGCTCTCATTGTTTGAGCTCCAGATCGTCTCGGTAGTTGAGTCAGGAAGTATTTCAATAAGCGCACCGCGCCCCTGCGGGATCTGAAAGTTGGGGAGTACGGCAGGCAGAGGAGCCGGACGGTTAAAGCTAGGCGCGCTCGAACTGTCGCCGGGTGATTTTTGCGCCTCAGATGTGGTAGCAGCATGATTTTCTTCGGAAGCCGTTACCGTGACCGTGGTGACCCCGCCTGGGACAGCTTCGGGAGTGGAAGGAACCAGAAATTCCGGGGAACCTTTGCCGCCCGCGCCGCCCAGGGCTGCGGCATAGATGCGCCCGCCGGAGTCTGTCACCAAGTCATGGATTTCCGGCAGGGTGGCTTCATAAATAATGAAGGCCTTCCCTTGCGGAGTAATGCGATAAATAAGCCCCCTCGGGACGCTTCCCGCAAGCAGATTCCCGTCCTTTTCGAGAGTCAGACACATGATGTGAGTCTGTTTGCTGTCGAAGAAAAGCTCGGCCTTCCCCGCCGGGTCGACTCGAAAGATTTGCCCTTTGTCCCCGGTGGCTACATACAACCGACCCTGCGCGTCCAGTGTCAGCGCCCATATATACTTGGCGCCAGGGTCATAGAAAACTTTGGATTGCCCGTCGGGCGTAATCCGATAGACCTTGCCTTCCGGCGAGCTTCCCACGTACAGCGATCCGTCGGGGCCCACTGCCAAGGCAAATACATCCGGCTCCCGGGCCGTAAACAGGAGGGTGGAGTTTTGCTTTGCATCGATTCGAAAGACCTTTCCTTGATGGCCTGTGCCGATATAGACGTTGCCCTTCCGGTCGCGGGCAAGTGAGAGGGCCAGCGCTTCCTCAGGGTTGAAAACCACGCGCGACCCGGGTGCTACATGCAGAGCCCCTTCGGTGTCCAGAGAAACGTTGGAGAGTGTTCCCTGTAAAAACTCGTCGAATGACCCAACCTGCCAGAACGCGGTTTCCACGCCTTTTGTGGGCGAGGTGAAAAGCAACGTGAGTATCAGAAGCTGGAATATCTTGCGTGGTTTCATGCCCTAACCTTTCCGGTCACTCCTCTCGGTGGGATTACCTGCAAACGATGACGGTCTCAGAATTAGAGGCCCGGCCCGACTACCTTTAGCAAGAGCGTCTTTTGGCCGCGGATCATGAGCGATGACGCTGCCGCCTCAAAGTCGCCGACCACCGAAGTGCCGCTGAAGCTGATGCTGGATGCAGCCGCGGGGTCCGCCATGAAGGTCTGGACCAGGGAAGGTGGAGGAGAGGGGTACTCATCCCCTTGCATTGTGAATGAGCGCTGGGGGGCCATGAGTAGCGCGTAGAGCCGATTATTCCGTCGCATACGGTTCAGGGCCTTGACGAGTTGATGGATGTCCCGCGCCGCACTCCCTGGAGGTGTGAGCCGGAACTGCAATGCGTTGATGTTTGCCCCGCCTCCCACCGCAAGCATCAAGGCCTTGTCGCTCACGCTTTCCGGGATATCAACAGGAATCTTCTGGGTCACCGCTTGTCCGCCGGGGAGCCGCAACAGGGCGAATACTTCGATGTGGTCACCGGGTCTCACCTCTGACTTTGTACTCCAAACCTGCTCCAGCGTGGCCAGACTCCTCTCGTTCGTCGATTTCACCGAGAGGTTGACGCCCTCAATGTGCAAATCAGGAAAACCGCTGCCCATGAGATAGGTGAGGGGGACAGCCACGGCTGAACCCGCCAGCGCGGCGGTCCCCATCTCGCCGGACAAGACGTCCTGGAAGTCTACCGATTCTGCGCCTGCCAGCCGGATCTTCCCCTTGACTTCCAAGGTGGATGCGCCGAGGGCACGCTCTGTGTTGCCGAGGGTGGAGACGAAAGCAAGATTCACAAATACTGGCGAGAGGAACGGTTCCTGAATAACCTCGAACTTGTAGTCCTCCTGGGTATTCAGTGTGCTTTGGATCTGGACGGTCACAGGGATCATCGGGGGGTTCTTTTCTCCCACCACGCCGTAGATGGCGTCAAAGCGGTCCTGCCGAATCGTCCCCACCACTTGCCCCGGAGCATCCAGCTTGAAGGATGAGGCGATGCTTGGCACGGTGACCAGAACATGGGCGGGCGCAAAGGGGATTTGAGCCGGGCCCATGGAAAGCACGTGATGCCCGCACGCATAAAGGTTGTTCCCTTGCCGGTAGGTGATCGTGCAGTCCGCGCCCAAATTGAGATCGCCTCGGACCAGCAGCATACTGATCATCGAACCGGGCTCTAATTCTGCCTTCACCGGTGTGGAGCTCTCTCCACCCGAAAGTGCGCCGCCCATCATGGGTTCAAACCCCATTTGACGAAACAGCGGTAAGTAGGGTTCCAAGGCCTCGGCGGCGAATCCGCCAAACCGTAACGGCAACTGAAGGGCGGGGAGTGAAAGCTCCGCTGGGCGCGCCGGAAAGAATCGGCGCAAGCTTTCCGGGCTAAAATCCTGCTGGGGAATCAAGCGCGCGCTCTCGCGAAGGCCGGTTGCGGTTCTAGCCATGCGAAAGTCCAGGGGCATCTCCGCCTGAGCTTGCGATTGACCTTTCGCTTCGGGAACGACTTGCAGCATTTCCTTAATAGGCGTTATGCCGGCCAGGGGTTCTTTCGAAAATGGAAATGAAATAGCCACCGCGCCCACAAGCTTGCCGTCAATGTAAACCGGGCTTCCACTCATCCCGGCAATGACTCCCGTCTTCTCCAGCGGGCCTCCTGAAAGTCGCGCCAGAATGAGGTCGTGTTTTGGTGCCAGCACGTTGCTCAGTATGCCGAGAATTTCGACCTGAAACTCTTCAATCTTGTCACCCTCGAAGATCGTACGGCCGACGCCCTTCAGGCCCGGCTTGACATCAGCGATGGGAAACAGTTGGATGTTGTTCTGGCACCAGGCAGCCGGAGTCAGTGCCAGAGCCAACGAGAATGCGACGAGAATGCGTCGGAATGACATAGTTTTCGAAATCGGCTCCATTTATGCGGGCATGTTTGTAGTCTACGGGTAAAGGGAAAACTCGTCAAGCAAAGCAGGTCCCTGTGTAAACCTTCCCGCGCCCGATTCGTCTTGATGATATGAGGAGCGGGCATGGCACAGGATGAGCAAACCGCTGTTTTGATTCCCGTTCAGCAGAAAGCGGGCCTCGGGATGACTGCACTCGATGACTTTACGCCCCTCGTACAGTCGCACCAGCGACGTATCTATCGAGTCCTGCTGGGCATGGTTCGCGACCCCGACGCAGCGCAGAATTTGACCCAGGAGTGCTTTCTGAAAGCGTACCAGAGGCGTGCTTCCTTCAGGGGCGAAGCGAATGTGGGCGTCTGGCTGCTGAGAATCGCCGTGAACCTGGCTCGCGATCACCGGCGCAGCCGCCTGAGGGAATTTTGGCTTAGATTCTCCTCCTCATCCGAGGAGGCTGAGGGCCTCGGGCAGAGGCTGCCGGACCCCCATGCCTCCCAGGAGCAGGTGCTCCTTGGGCGCGAGGAAGTGGCCAGCGTCTGGTCGGTGGTTGAAAAGCTCTCTCCACAGCAGCGTGAGGTCTTCATCCTGCGCTTTGTTGAGGAAATGAGCCTGGAAGAAATCGCCGCAGCGACTTCTCTGAAGGTAGGAACAGTTAAGACCCACTTGTTCCGTGCTGTCCATGCGATTCGGCAGCGACTTAAGGGAGGTAGATCAAGTGAATAACCATCTGAGCGAGGATCAAATCGCGGAGTGGGTGCTCGGCACAAGAGACGATTTCGCCAGTCGTCATCTTGAGACCTGCCGTGCCTGCTCCGTCGAGGTGGAGGAATTGCGGAGCGCCATCTCCTGCTTCCGCGATTCGATTCATGCCGCTGCTGAGCGTGATGACAGTTATTGGAGAAAGCAGCAGCACGCCATCACCGAACATGCCTCCGCTGGAGATTGGTACCCACTACATTGGGGTTGGGTTGCTGCTATGGTCATGGTCTTGATTGCCGCTATTTTCCTGACGCGCACTCCGAACCCTCTCCAAAATAAAGCCACGGAGGATGCGGATAAGGTCCTGTTACAGGAGGTTCAAGGAGACCTGGCACGTGAGGTTCCCGAAGCTCTGGCCCCCGCAGTCCTGATCGCCGAGGAACGGAATGAAATCCTGACGAATAAAGAACAAACGAAGAGCACCTTAAAGAAAAGGAGTGAAATAAAATGAAAGCAACCCTAGCAAGCTTGACCCTGGTGATCGCATTCTGCGGGCTGGCCATCGCCCAGGGCCCCCCTGCGCCGGCCGAGGGGCCAAGCAATCAAATGGGCCCTCGTACAATGACAGTGCGATCCGGTGATCGTGGCCCGGTATGGGTCAACCGTAGTCCCGGAAAATGGTGGAAAGACTCGGAACTGATGCGGAAGATCGGGGTCAGCGATGAACAGGTCCAAAAGTTCGAAAAGATCTTCCAGGACCACCGCCTCGACCTCATCGATCTCCACGCCGCTTTGGAAAAGCAGGAAGCGATCCTGGACCCCTTGATTGAAACTGATCAGCCCGACGAATCGCAGGTGATCTCCCAGATCGATAGAGTTGCTCAGGCGAGAGCCAACCTGGAAAAGTCGAATGCAAAGATGCTACTCGCCATTCGCCGGGTCCTCACCGTCGATCAGTGGAAGAAGCTTCGCGACCTGCCGGGGATCGCCACAGTCCGCTCCGGGTCGCAATTTGAGCCTCCTGCTCTGCCGCCCCCCGGAGAAGGGAACTTCATGTATCTTACGGCCCCGCCAAAACTCCCCTAGGATCGACTTATAGTGGCAGAGAAACTGGCGCAGGGTTGCAAGGCTAACCCTGCGCCAGTGTCCTGTAACTGAAGTTCGTTGCGCAAATGCCGTACTCTGAGAACGGCCCTACAGCCCCGATAGGGGCGGTAGAACTTAGCCCATGGCGTGAGCCATGGGTAGGCGAGCCCTCCCTCACCCCCGTCCCCTCTCCCGCCCGCGCGGGAGAGGGGTGCCGAAGGCGGGGAGTGGGTCGTCTTTCCCAGGGCTTGCGCCCTGGGCTACAATCTTCCGCCCCTGACGGGGCTGCGAAAAGGCCACCCGCACGTGGAAGACTTTAATTGCGAACTTCTAACTCAGGACACTAGTTGGGGTCGCCGTTTTCTGAAGAGCCTCCAGAACTGTCAAACAACCCAGAAAGGCCATACGGCGTCACCCTGATCAAGATTGAACCCGAAGGCCGGCCAGCAAGCTGGCCCGGCAAAAGCGGCGGCAAGCCCCCGCACTCCAAAGTGCTTCGCGCCAGCACGGAGTTTCGCGACCCCCCGCGCACTATTCTTTTGGCCCCCGGCGTCTTCCTTGCTTCCTCGGGTTATAATGGTCGGTTCTGATTTGTCCCAAAGGCATATCCGAATTAATCGCGGCGAGGTACGCCATGAAGCTCCGAGGGACTCTTTACTTATATTCTTTCTTTCCTTTGCCTGGCCCCTTCTCGGTCAAATCTCGGGCGAGGCCTTTAAGACACAATTCGAAGCCTTATCACCCCATGTGGGGATCTATCACGAGGTGATTAACGTCGCGGTGATCCAACGCAACGGCAAGAGCTTGCTTATAGGGTCCGGTGACGGTGCGGTCTTAGAAGCGGCAAAACAACTAGGCATGGGCTCTATTGAATGGGTGCTTTATACCGATCACCACCGCGATCAATGTGCGAGCGCGGCCCTGCTCAAGAAAGCCGGGGTGAAGATCGCCGTGCCTGCCGGCGAGGCGGAGTTCTTCAAGAATGCCACGGGGATTTGGGAAAGCGCGGACACCATTCTTTACGACCGGATGAACTTTCGCCCCGACCTGTTTATTCTCCGCGGTTCCGTTGTGCCGGACACAGAGCTGCAAGCGGGCGAGGTATTTCACTGGGAGGGTCTTGATATCCAGGTTGTCCCAACTCCCGGCCCTACGGACGGTAGCGTCTCCTATATCGTGGATATCGATGGGAAGAAGTTCGCATTCACGGGAGATCTGATCTACAGCCCTGGACGGCTTTGGAATTTCTACATGTTGCAAAAGCGCTTCCCGGGGATGCGGGGTGATTATTGGGGTTTCGGCGGGGCTGCGCCGGAATTGCTCAACAGCTTGGATGTCGTGCTTTCCCACAAACCCGTGATGCTTGTGCCGGCACATGGCGCCGTCATGCACGATCCCAGCGATGCGGTCGCCAGGTTGAAGAAGAACCTCGATGCCGCGATGTCAAATTACCTGACCCTGGCTGCTTGGCGCATCTACTTTTCTGGAGATTTCCACGACGTTCCTGAGAACATCACATTACCCGACAACTCGAGCCCCCCTCCGGAGCTAAGCGTGCCCATGCTGCCAACCCTGCCCTTGCCGCAGGCGCCTTCGTGGTTGCATTTCGCGTCTTCCACATCCTGGTACTTACAAGCCGAGGATGGAACTATTTTCCTGCTTGATTGCGGGTTCTATCCCTTGCTCCAAACTCTCGGCCAACTGAAGAACAATGGAACCATCAAGGGGATCGACGGGATTTGGATCACTCACTACCACGACGACCACGACCAATCCGTCAATGCGGTTCGGCGCGAATACGGAGCAAAGTTCTACGTTCAGAAGGAACTCCAGGACGTTTTGGAGAACCCTTACGCTTACTCAATGCCCGCCTTGACGCCCGAGAGCATTCATGTGGACCATCCGCTCTCCGAAGGCGAGGTCATCAATTGGAAGGGTTATAAGATGACCGGATACTATTTTCCCGGTCAGACGATCTATCATGACGGATTGCTGATCGAGCATGACGGAACTCGCATCTTCATGACTGGAGATTCGTATGCTGACTTCGGCATCGACGACTATTGCAGTTACAATCGCAACTTCCTGGGAAAAGACGAACCCGGTTATGACCAATGCTTCCGGCTTCTCCTGAAGCTGAAGCCTGACATGCTGGTGGCTTCGCATTGGGGCCCTGTGCCGTATTCGGAAGAGTACATGATGAAAGGTCTCAAGCTGTTCGAGGAGCGCCGGGTGCTTTTCTCACGAATGTTTCCCTGGGACGACCCTAATTTCGGCTTGGACCCGTCTTGGATTCGCGCTTATCCATACCGGCAATTCATCCTTCCGGGTCAGCTCGTGACCATCGAGGCCAGGGTCTACAACCATGGCGGATCTCCCCGCCAAGCCTCCGCGCAGCTTCGCGCCCCCTCGGGATGGCGAATACACGCCGCCGCTTCCGTCACTATCCCGCCACACACTGAGGGAAAGATCCGGCTCACTGCTGTTGCACCCTCCAACCCTCTGCGCCGTCGAGAGGTGTTGGGACTCGCGGTTCATTTTGGGGATCATAACCTTGGAGAAGTGGCAGAAGCCATAGTTGACTACCTGGAATAGAGAGGACAAACGATGGGTTATCTACTTGTAATCGTCGCAGGCATGCTGCAAGGCGCCTTCATACTGCCCATGAAATCCACCAAGAAGTGGGCTTGGGAGAACACGTGGTTGGTCTATTCCACCGCAGGCTATCTGATTTTTCCCTGGCTGTTCGTGCTCTTTACCATTCCTCACCCCGTCAGTGTCTTGGCTACCACATCCCTGCACTCTCTTTTTCTGGTGGAACTGTTTGGGGTGGGATGGGGGATTGGGGCGGTTACATTTGGACTGGGTGTGGCTAGATTGGGAATGGCCTTGGGATTTACGATCATTATTGGACTGGCGGCCACTGCCGGGGCGCTCATTCCCATGATCGTGATGGCTCCTGAAAAGTTGGGCCAGCCACAAGGCTTGCTTACGCTCGCCTCCCTCGCGCTGGTTCTGATCGGACTTGGCCTCGGTTCCTGGGGCGGAAAGCTTCGAGAACCCAAACAGTCCTCCACAGGCAATGCCCCCGGGAGTTCTTTTGCCGTCGGCCTGACAATCTGTGTCGTGTCCGGGCTTCTCTCTTCCTGCGCGAACCTGGGCTTTACCTTCGGCGCAGAATACGTACGCCGGGCCATCGAGCAGGGCGCGGCAGCGTCAATGGCAGGTAACTCCCTCTGGGCGCCACTCACCCTGCCGCTCTTTATTTCCAATGCCGGTTACTGCGTCTGGCTGATGAGGAAAAATAAGACCGGCGGGCTATTACTCTTGAAGGGAATACCCCACTACTGGGCTCTGGCGAGTTTGATGGGGTTCATGTGGATTGCCGGCTTTGTTCTTTACGCGCCAGGCACGCGGTACCTGGGTCCTCTGGGGACGTCGGTGGGATGGGCCGTCATGATGTCCACGATGGTTGTTACCGCGAACATCCTCGGGTTCATAACGGGAGAGTGGAAGGGCGCGAGCCGCAAGGCATTCGGCTTGGCCGTGGCGGGTGTGGCAATTCTGATCCTGTCCATTTGTGTTGTGGGTTACGCAAACCACTTGTGATGCGCTAGGCTGTCATCCTGAGCGGGGCGAAGGATCTCTGCAGTTCGATCAGAAGAAATCCACCTTCGGACCCCCTCACCCGTCCCGCGCCGGCTGATGAACGCGCCGAGGCGCGCCACCCTCTCGCCCAAAGGGGAGAGGGCAGGATGAATTCCCGCTTGCGCGCCTGGCGTCACTCAAATTGCATCACAACCTCCGCCACCCCAGACTTCCCACTCAGGAGTTTTGCGTGGACCGTCTCACCTTCGCTGGCGGCCTGCATTTCTGCTCCTGTCGCCTTTGATTCTTTGAAGGTCCGGCCCGCTGTGTAAATAGTGAGCGTGGTAGGATAGTTTTCGACCAGCTCAATCTTCAGTCGCAATTCTTTCTTGCTTGCGTCCCATTTCTCGTCTTTCAATTCCACGGCCCCCATGGTGATGTGACGGTCAGTCCCAATCAATTGAGGATGACCTTGAGCGGGCCGTAGCGAAAGCACCTGGCAGGCATAGGCCGGGAGGTCCGCAGAGTATTCCCCGCGCGCCTTGCCCAGGAACTTCTGGTTCCAGAAATCGAAAAGCAGGTAGTCGCGGTTGCGGTCGAGCCCGGCCTTGTCAAAGCGGACAGCGAAATGTCGCGGGGGAGGAGGAGTGAGGTAAGTTGTCACGGGAATCAACTCCAAGCCCGGGGGCTTATCTGGCAGGGCTTCAAGCCTCTGATTCTCCTCGCGCGCCCTCTGGCCCACCGAGCCCAGCGCAATGGAGTCGCCGTAGACGCGCTGTATCCCAAGCAATCTGTCATTGTTCCCGATAATGTCGTAGACGTTCGACTCCTTGCCCAGCAGTATTTCATTTCCGTCGTTATCCCAATTGAACAGTCCCGCCACAGCCCAGGAACCGAAGGGGCGCGCTATATGGAGCATCCAGATGTGCCGGTCGGTGCTTGCAGGATAAAGTTCCATCGGCGTGATGTCTGCCACAGGAATGATCTTCTTGGGAAGCTCGCGGCGGTCCTCGGGTAGCGTTGGCGTGTCGTCGCTGAGCATCAGGAGTTGCCCCGAAAGGCCCAGAATTGAAGTCCAAGTACGGGCCTCTTCGAGCGTCAGCGGCGGCCGGACCACAAGCACATCCGGGTCGCCGTACCAGGCGATGTTGTGCGTGTAATAGCCGCGCCGCATGGCCTCGAGCGCCGTGCGCAGACCGCGGAAAGAGGGTGGCTCTTTTTCGCCCACCACATCCCCACCCAGCCGGGCAGCCTGTGCAATGCCCATCGACTCGGTGGGATATTCCGGGCCACAGGCGGAGAAAAATACGTTCGGCTTCGAGCTCATCGCTTGCCGCATCAGACCCAAGGTCTCACGAAAGGCGGCGTCGGCGTCGAGCGTAGGGTCGTAAGCGCGCACACGGTTTTGTGCCCAGATGTCGCGCGTGCCGTTTTCGCCGTCCAGCTTGAAGTAGTCGTAGCCCCAATCGAGCGTGTGTTGCCGGTACGTCTCGTAGAGAAACTTCTTCAGAGCGGGGTTGGAGAAGTCCGCCACATAGGTCCCGAACCAGGAGCCCAATTTGGCATTTCCATTTTCATCGTGCAGGAACCAGTCCTTGTGGGCGTTATAAAAGTTCTCGTCGGCATTGCCAAAAGCCGCCAGCCATATCCCCGGCTTGAGCCCCTGGGCGCGTATCTGGTCGGCAACCCACTTCATCCCATGCGGGAACTTCCCGTTGGCTTCGGTCCAACTGCCTCCGATCGGCGCTGCATTTTCGCCCTCGCCCGCCACCTGCCAACCGGCATCGATCAAAACGTATTCGAGACCGAAGGGTCTGTATTCACGCGCCAAGGCGGCGGCGTTCCGCGTGATGTCCTCCTCTTTTACATAGGGGTAATAGAAGTACCAGGAGCACCAGCCCACAGGGGCATGAGGCCATTTTTTCTTGTCCAGGGGGGTATAGAAGGGTAGGCGCTTAGCGTAGACATGGTCAACCAGTTCGAAGCTACAAAGGGGCGCGCCGCCCAACACACCACCCGCCGAGATGCTGTATCCGGCCTTGCTGGCGCTGAAGGCGGCCTCCCGCGCCAGGACTTTCACCGCCTGATCGCGAAACCGGTCGTAGACGCAATTGTTCAGCGTGCTCGCCGCGCGCCCGCTCACCATTTGCTGGATGTCGTCCTCCACACCGTCCAGGCGCGCTTGAAGCGGTTCCGGCCCAGCCTCGAGGTCGGCCAGCACAGTGGCTGTTGCTACCATCTTGGCGGGCAGTCCACGAACCGATAGGTCGATGCTCGAACCCACAGCGTGAAAGACCAATTCATAACTGAGCTTTCCGTCAACCTTAACCACTGTCTGATCGGCCTTGTTGCCAGGCGCGAGCGTCAGTTTCGCGTCCGCAGCGTCCGACGCGAATTTTTGTGTGCCCGACGTTGCTTGAATCCGCAAACCACTCACCCAGGTCATGCCTCGATAGGCAAGCTCCAAACGGTGGCCATCGGCCGCCAACTTCACGGTCCAGGCACCTGCACCCTGCGCAACATTCGTCGCCAAAGCGAGTGAGGCTATGCCAAGAAGACTTACCAATTTGATAGAAACGGCACGCATCGATGACCTCCGGTCACTCACACTAACCACCTGTTTTTTCAACAACATTCCCGCTTTATATGGTTAACTCCTTTGCTATCAACAACATTCCCGTTTCGTGCCCCTGCAAAAAAGTGAAGTGCTTTATTTTCTATAACATTCCCGCGTCGTTCGTTCAAATTTGGGTTCTTCAGCAGAATTTGTGGGTGGCCTCCGGTTCCGGCAGAGCACCAAGAGTATGGTAGAGAGCGATTTCGGCGGCGCGAAAGGTGCGAAAGCCATAGGCTTTTCGCAGCGTCAATTGCAAACGGTTATTGAGGCCCTCGGTAGGGCCACTGGAGATCAGCTTACGCGCCCGAAACCAGTTCAACAGCAAAGGTTCGTGCGCCCGCAGCATGCGCGCCACCTTCTTGAGGGGTTCGATGCGAGAGCGCAGCACCCGGTGATACCATCCCTTCAGGAAGCGTCGCGCCCACAGCACCCCCTGACAGGTCCAAAAGAACCCCAGGTCTTCCTTGAGCAGATAGGCACGCACCGTGCGCAGGTTAGCGCGCAGCAAGTGCGCCAGCTTGATTTCCTGCTGCGAGGTGAGATGCTCAGGCCGCTTCAGCAGGCACCAGCGGCTGCGGCTCAGGAGCGGGCGGAACCCCTGCCGCCGCAACTCTTGGCTCTCTTCGATGCGTACCTGGTCTATGGCTTGGTTCAGGTTCATCGCCACGTGGAACCGATCCAAGACATGCAGCGCTTGCCCAGCCTTCTGGGCGACCACTTCCAGATAAGGCCGCCACAGGTCACTGCAGATGAAACGCAACTGCCGGGTGCGCTCGGGGCCGAAAAAGTGGAAGAAGTTCAACAGCGTCTGGGCGCTGCGCTGCTCCCCCACCCAGAGCAGGCGCCGGGCCTGGCCGTCCAATTGATAAACCACCGTCAGATAGCGATGCCCACGTTGCCAGGCCGTCTCATCGATGCCCAGAACCTGGATGCCCGACAGATCCCGATGCGCCAACCCCCACTCCACCTGCCAGCTCACGGCATGGAAAACCTTCTCCCAGGAAGTGTGAAAAAATCTCGCCACCTCCTGCCAGGAAACCCGGCCCGCCCAGGTGGCCAAAAATTGCAGATAGCTGCGCGTCAGAGTCTGCTTCCCCTGCCCCCAGGGCACCATCTCTACCTTCACCCCGCAACGCGCGCACTGCACCCGGCGCAGCGCATAGACGAAGTACACCCGCATCCCCCACAGCGGCACGTATTCGAAGGCGCGCGCCGGCAAGCGGTCATATCCCGGCCCCGGCTCCCCACACCCCGAACACCGACCCGGACGATGCGCTCGTGGCCGCACCTCCACCGCCAGCACCTGTTCTCCCCCCTCCTCCTTCCACCGTACCCGCTCATACACAAAATCCTTGTACTTCTCCACTTGATTCAGAATACTCTTGACGCGCATCCTGTCTCCCCCCTGCGCCGGGATCTGTGTTGGTCCACATATCCCTTAACAGGTTCGGAGCAGGATGCGCTACTCCTTTTCTCTCTCCCGGGTCACCCACAAATTCCACGGAGGAACCATTTTCTATAACATTCCCGCGTCGTTCCTTCACTTTTTAACAATCATATTCCTAATCCCTCACGGGACCCGGCTCCTTGTCGTAGGGAAGACATGGAAGCTGTGAAAAAATCGAGTTGTAGGGGCGGCCCTTGTGGCCGCCCCGCCAGAGCGGGAGCAACCATCCCGCGCCTGCGGGACCCCTACGACGCGACGGCAAAACGCAATTCTTTCACAGCTTCATGGCCGTTCCTGCAATTCTGAGGCTGCCCGGCGTGACGTCGGCGGGGGTCGGGGTCCCAAGTCGCAGGGGAGGAATGTGCTCTCATAAAACCAAAGGCGCTTCCGGAATGACAACTCAGTATTCTAGCCTACCTTCTGCGCATGTCAAGAGACAACGTGTCCCCTTCGATCCGCCAAAGGGAGTCTTTCTTTTTGGCCCGGGCAGCGCGCCGTCACGGGCACGGTGCCCGGGCTGGTGCGTCTGATACGGATTGTTCGTCCTCCGTAGAGGAAAATGGCACCGCCTGTCGTTCCGGAGACGCTGGCCAATGTAAACCTCGCCGAGGGCCTCACCGTCTTTGCTATAAGGGGACGAACGATTGACATCCCCTAAAGGAGTGGAGAGCGATACGGAAGAAAAGCCTTGCGCAGTTAGGCGCTTGCGCCTCTGCATAAGCGCGTAAATTCTGCAAACGAGAAGGGAGCGTGGGATGAGAAAGACGAAAGTAGTTTTCAGCATTATAGGATTTGCCATGTTCGGCTTCTGCGCCGCCTCTATCGGGGTAGCCCAGGACAATTTCAGCGGCGTATGGGTCTTGGACAAAGGGAAGACTCACGACCTGCCCTCTGGACTCGAAAGCTATACGATGGTCGTCACGCAGAACGAGCAGCAGCTCGTGGTCGAGACCAAGTTGGAAGGCGATCTCCAGTCGCGGGAGGGCGGGCCCCGTGAAGGCCCCCCCGAGGGCGGTGGGCCTCCCCCCGGTGGTCCTGGGGACGAAGGACCCGGCGGCGCCGAGGGAGGTCCACCCCCGGGTGGCCCCGGTGGTGGACCTCCAGGCGGAGGCATGGCAGTGCGCATGGTGATCCCAAATGCAACCTACTCGCTGGACGGCGAGGAGACGACGGCGGAAATAGAGAGTCCAATGCCTGGCACGGCCAAGCTCAAGGCCAAATGGGCCACGGATAAGAAAACGCTGGAATTGTCTTCGGTCCGCGAGACAAACTTCGGGGGACGCAGCGTGACCTTCACCAGCAAGGAACGATGGACGCTCTCCAACGGCGGTGAAGTGCTCAAGGTCCAGCGCTCCGTCGAGACTCCGCGGGGATTGGACGAGGTTAAACTTACCTTTCGGAAAGGGAAAGGTGAAGCACAGACCCCGCAGCAGTAAAGCGCCTGCGGCAAAAGTAATTCGATGGAGCCGAGGTTTTAATTGCGGCTTCCCGGATGGTGGGCGCAGGGGGATTCTATTCCCTATGAAGAGGATCTGCTTTCTGCTGATCTAAGGAATGGGGATGGGGATGGGCATCCAGTCCGATCATCTCCTGCACACCCTTCTTATTGACGTTGCGCACTTTCTCGCGCCTTAACCAATAAGCGGGTAAAAGCAACTTGACTCACACCGGCCTTCTCATGGAGGGGGTTGACGGAATTCCGGTCCGTTTTGCCGTGCGCTATCTCACCGGGTGATCGTCACGGAGCCCTCGTTGGTCTGGGTACGCATGGCGCCCTGATCGAGGAATTGACCCTGGACCTCCACCGTTGCATCACCTTGTGCTTGAGGGGAGATGTCAATCTCAACTTTGGCTTGGAACGCTTTCGACCCTCGACGCAAGAAATTTGCTACCGGAGCAGTCCCCATCGAGGCTGCTGGGTGCCGAGGGCTCGTTTTTCCCTGTCTGACGCGCCCTGGTTGTTGCCGCGTAATCGATTTGCCGACCAATGCCCGGTTGAGTCGTCCCAGTCCCGCGAAGTTCTCGTCCTCGGCCAGCATGTCGGTCTCGAAGGTCTGCAGCCGGGAGGTCAGAGCGGCGCCCCGATCCCAGATCCTTTTCGAACCCATGAGCCGGAAGGTCGGGTCCGGAGAGAGCTTCTCAGCGTCGTTGAGGTCCTCATATCCAGCCAGGCGGCTATAGATGGATTGCGGCAGCAGGTCCGCGAAGGAGAACTGGGTGTTCTTCCCACGGCGGGAGTACCCGCACACCGGACCTGAAACATCTTGCCCGTGTTGTTCCCATACCACGGGATCGGCAGCCGAACTGCCGATCCTGTGGTTCGATGCTACATCAGCGAACGGTCACCTTGTTTCTGCGTCCGACGCAAACAGAGGTTGGTCAATTCAAAACGCAGCGTCAAGGGTTCACTCGGTGTCGACAAAGATGAAAGTAAAGGTCACGTTGACACTGAAGGAATTAATGGAGTAGGGGAACACTACCCCGACGAGAAGATCACCAGCTTCGGGCATCGTGCTTTGGCAGGTGGATTCCGGGCCAGGCGTCTGAGGAGCGATGTTGATGGTCACGGTGAGCGTGCCTGGGCCTGTGCCGCTCGTCGGCGAAATACTACTGGTCTGTCCCACGAACTCGTTCAAATCTACAAAAGCATCCCAACTGTCTCCCGCAGGAGCTAAAACTTGGAAGGTCCCAGAAATCTGCCCTCCCCCGCACCCGCCCACCGAGCCGAGGGACAGGTTCGTTGTGCTCACGCCTTCGCCGGAAGAAGAAGCAGGATTGAAATTCGCCGTAACCGCCTGGTCAGTGCTCATGGTTACCTCACATGCGCTGCCTGAGCAGGCTCCGCTGAATCCGTTGAAACTCGACCCGCTTGCTGACTCGCTGTCCAGATAAACCGTCTCCCCCGTCGGAAAGGGCACAACACACACGGTGGAATCCGGCCCACCGCACACAAGGCCGCCAGGGTAGGACTCTATGGTTCCGGTACCCGTACCCGTCGGGTTGACGGTCAAAGTGCTGGTCGGCCCGACGCTCGGCCCGCAGCTAAAAGGAGGCGCACACTCGCCTGCGTGAACTAGCTCGTTTACACTAACCGCCAGGTCGTATACGTTTCCGGCGGTCTCGCCAAATGTCGTCGACACGATGAAGCTTTTTGCCAAGCCTATCAGATAATCGTTGATTATTGATGCACCGGCCTGCACCAGCGCTTTGCCATACGCGCTTCCCGTGCCCAGTGCCCCGCCCACCAAAGTCAGTCCACCGCCCAAAACCGTAGTGATGTAAGCTATTTGGAGGGATATCGCCGCGCTTGCCATCGCCGTTGCCGGTCCGAAGAGCAGCCCGGCGCCCGCCGTTGTGACACCCGCGGCAGCGCCCATGATTCCGACGCCCGTTAGGACAGCATACGGCACCGCGCAAGTCACCATCCGCCCCTGGGCGGAGTTAACATCTACCTGCTCCCCCTGCCCCGACCTGATCGTTGTGTCCACGACGGATTGCGCCCAGCCCCCGGCCTCGCAGTTTGGCTCTGGCCCGTCCACGAACCCCGCGGCGGCCTGAGCAGAAAGCACTCCCACGATCATTTGGTCGGCTTTTGCCAGTTCGGAGGAACCCACAGTAAGTGTAATCCCGGAAGCCACGCCCAAAGTAAACGTATGCGTCGGGTTCTGGACCACGTCACTCATCTCTGTGATCAGGGGACTGAGACCGGACGCGAGCACGTTAAGCGCACCGTTCATCTCCGGGGTATTAAGGGAGCTTGTCGGATTGACCTGAGAGAAGTAATTGATCAAGAACTGGCAGAACTGGTTCTGGGCCGTGAGGAGCGCTAACGTAACCGCGCCCGGCTGCGTGGTCAGCGTGGGCAGGTTCGGAATTTGGAAACCCGAAAGAGTGTTCGAGGTCACGGTGCTACCACCAAACGTCTGCGAGACTTGAATGTTTACGGAGCCCGCGGCAAACTCCCCACTGCTCACGCTAATGTAAGGAGGAACGCCTACTACGACCGAGTTGGCGCCGATCGAGACCGGCGGGACGTTCATCGAGTAGCCGGTGCTATCCGAAAAGTTAACGGTCACGGTCGCCTGGGGGTTGAAGCCCGCACCTGTAATTGTGAGAAGATTGAACGGCTGAAGGGAAGTCTTGTCCAGCGAGGTAATCACAATCCCGGGCCCCGAAGTAATAGTGATGGACGCGGAATCAGATTTGGAGGGATCAGCGTTGCTGGTCGCCGTAATGGTAACCGGATTCGTACTTGGGAGGTTGGAAGGAGCGGTGTACGTGGCGACGTTTGTGGTGCCACCGCTGGTGGCAATGGTCCCCACGGCCGAATTCCCGCTGGCGACGCCGTTTACCGACCACATGACAGCGGTGTTGCTGGTGTCCGCGACGACCGCCGTGACCACTTCGCTGCCGCCGGCCTGAACACTCGCGGAGGTGGGCGACACCAGAACCGAAACCGCTGGGGGAGTTATTGTCACCGTGGCGGAAGCAGAAAGACTGGGATCGGATTGGCTGGTGGCCGTCACTGTTGCCGTGTTAGAGGTCGGGGCACCGGCGGGCGCTGTGTAGAGCCCTGCCGCAGATATGCTCCCGGCCGTGGCGCTCCAGGTGACGGCGGTGCTGCTCAGGCCCACGACGTTCGCAATAAAGGGGACGCTCTGGTTGGTCTCCACGGTGGTCGCAGTGGGCGCGATCGTAACTGCCTGCCCGACCCCTTGCCCGCTCAATTGCACCGTCTGCGGGCTACCGGATGCGTTGTCGGTAATCGTCAGGGTCGCGCTTTCACCTGCTGTGGTGGACGGGCTGAAGGTGACGTTGATCGTGCATATCGCTCCAGCACTCAGCGCTCCGGCAGAGCCGGGACAATTGTTAAACTGAAGGAAGTCGGCCCTGTTCCCTCCGGAAACCGCAATGCTGCTGATCGCGAGCGGGCCCGTCCCACTGCTGGTAACAAGGATCGTCTGAGCCGGGCTCGCCGTCTGGAACGCCTGACTCCCAAATGAAAGGCTGTTGGTAGAAAGCGTTACGGACCCAGTTCCGCTTGTAGCGGTAATCGTCACGGTCGCCGAGGCGGATTGCGTGGGGTCGGCCACGCTCGCGGCGGTCACGGTCACTGTGTTCGGGTTGGGGACGGTGCTGGGTGCGGTGTAGAGGCCGCTGCTCGAAATAGTGCCGACGGTCGAGTTGCCCCCTTGGACACCGGCCACACTCCAATTTACCGCCGAGCTGTAACTTCCCGTTCCTGTAACCGTCGCCGTGCATTTCGAAGTCCCTCCGGTCTGCACCGTGCTGGGATTACAGGAGACCGAAACTGAGGTGATGGTCGTCGTCGACGTCGTTACGGTCACCGTGGTGTTGCCGGTCTTGGTGGTATCCTGGACCGACGTAGCGGTCACGGTCACCGTTAATGGCCCGCCACCAGGAAGCGCAACTGGCGCGGTGAAATACCCTGATGAATAGATTGTCCCACTGTTTGCGGACCAGGTGACAAGCGAGTTGTAGCTTCCCGTCCCCGAGACCGTCGCCGTACATTGCGAAGTCCCCCCGGGCAGCACCGAGGTGGGGTTACATGAGACCGAAACCGAAGTGACGGTTGAATTCGGTGCAATAACGGTCACCGTGGTGCTGCCGGCCTTGCCCGTATCCTGGACCGACGTGGCGGTCACGGTCACCACGTCGGGCGCACCGGGGGCGGTAAGCAGCCCTGAAGAACTTATTGCCGTATTGGTCGCGTACCACGTGACGGACGAGCTGTAACTTCCCGTTCCCTTAACCGTCGCCGTGCATTGCGAAGTCCCTCCGGTCTGCACCGTGCTGGGATTACAGGAGACGGAAACCGAAGTGATGGTTGACGACGGTGCCGTAACGGTAACCGTGGTGTTGTCGGCCTTGGTGGAATCCTGGACCGACGTAGCCATCACGGTCACTGTGTTCGGGTTGGGGACCGTGGCCGGCGCGGTGTAAAGCCCGCTGCTCGAAATTGTGCCGACGGTCGAGTTCCCGCCCTGAATGGTGTTCACACTCCAATTTACCGCCGAGCTTTAATTTCCCGTCCCTCTGACCGTCGCCGTGCATTGCGAAGTCCCTCCGGTCTGCACGGAGGTGGGATTACAGGAGACCGAAACTACTGAGGTGATGGTGGACGCCGTAGTCGAGTTCGAACTCGAGCCTCCTCCACCACCACAAGCGGACTGGAAAACAGAGGTTATTAATGCGAAAACGAACATAGCGAGGGCAAATCGCAAAGAAATCAGCTTGGGATAGCGTTTGCGGACCGGCATGGGAAAGCCTCCTTAAGCAGCGCCGGCTGTCTTGGGTTTCAGGTGTAAGCAGTGGCAGGCTATACCCGTATTTTGTCCAAGTCAAGCGCATTGACCGTTTGAAATCGGAAATTGCCCCTAATGCCAATTGGACGGGAAATCATCACCGTGGAACCGTTGGGATCGGCGTTAAACAGGAAGAACCGAATGAGCCGGTGATGATGGTGTCGTTGTCGATCACCATCGCCTTGTCTTGGTCGCCGCCGCTAACCGCAGCCCGATCAGTGTGAATCGGGTAGTGTGATGGGGGCTGTGCTGAGCAGATACTGTTTGAGTTCGCTCCACGGGACAAGAACTTCGGGTGCGCCGTCCGCGTAAGACCCGATTTCGTATGGATTGAATTGGATAGTCAGGCCACCTTCTCCCAACACCCAGCGTTCTGGTTGTGTTGGCATCTCCCCAAGGTCCCCAGGTTTCTTGATCCAATACCCATACCACTTTCGGCCAGACAGTTCGTGGAAACAATAATTTGTGAGAGCGTCTTTCCACGATGTCTTCATATCAAAGATATCTTCAGGCTTCAATTCGCGCCCACTGGGCACAAGCCAATTTTTTGTTCCACGCCAGTTCCGAATCTGATTTCGGATGGTCGATTTGTGAGTAAGACACATTTAATGTTACGAATCCTCTATCTGCACCGGTATTATCGTCTACCCGTGGGGACCGACTGGCGGAGAATGTATCGACACGATAGATCTTGATGTTTCCATATGTTGTGACCGCTTCCTCTAGCTGCTTCTGGCGGTCGCGATACTTGTTTTCTATGCATTTGGCTGGCGTGGTCTTGTCTTTGAATATACTGTCCGGCAGAATGGTGGTGTCGCATACGAGCCTCACCACCTTGACCCACTGGCGCTGCCCGCCCCGCAAGGACGCACGACCATCCTCAGAAAGAAGGGCCAGCGCTGCCTTATAAGTTGACGAAAGTTTCAGATCCATTGCGGCTAGGGATGGATTGGCACAAATTGTGTTCTCCACAACTGTTGAGGCTTTCGCGCAATCGAAACTCGGCCCCTTCTGGGCCCAAAGCCGCGCGGAACTGAAGCCCGCCAGGACCGTTATCAGCACGCGCCCTAACACCAAGCTGCTTTTGATGGGAGGCTTATAAGCGGAAATTTCCATTG
Source organism: uncultured Acidobacteriota bacterium (assembly GCA_963832915.1). Classification (GTDB taxonomy): domain Bacteria; phylum Acidobacteriota; class Terriglobia; order UBA7540; family UBA7540; genus CAVROP01. The sequence goes on along the minus strand of CAWHWE010000010.1, from coordinate 190,702 downwards.
TGGACCTCCGATCCCACCTGCAAACGTACACCTGACCCCAGTTGAATGCAATTGCAAGGCGAGGTCACGCAGCGAGGCATGGTGGAAAGCAGCGGGGAAGCCACCGACATAACGAGGGAAGCGCGTAGATACGAGCGCAGATTTTGTGGTCTTCGGCTCACCACGTTGCATGAAAATGCGCGAAGCGCCTTGGACTGCGGCAGCTTGCTGCCGCTTTCCTTCAGCCCAGCTTGCTGGGCGCAGCCGAGATGACCGCGAGCAAGCTCGCGACGGATAAAGCGGCAGTCCGTCGGCTGACGGACCGCACTGCAAAGGAAGAACCGCGTCTTCCGCCTCTAACAGGGCGGGACGGTCCATTGCGCGCGAGATTGACGGAGACGGGGGGCCGATTGCTCAGGCACGCTCGGCATTAACGGAACTCGCACCATCGGAGGATAGCGGCTGGGTGTATACTAAGCAGGGTCGCGGCGTGCTAAAGGGAAATTCCGGATAGTAGTGGGCGGGCCTCCAGGCCTGGCCATGAAATTAAACGAACGGCTGGGGTAACCCATGATGCGATTCATCTGGATCGTGGCCCTTATGACAAGCCTGGGGATGGCGGCCGAGCCGCTGCGTCTGGAAAACCGGCATGTCGACCGGATGCTCCCCGGCTGCGGCGATGAGAAAGATGGCTGTCACCACGTGGAATTCACCTATGTGGAGGTGGTCGGCGGGCCGGCGTCGGCGCGCAAGCGCATCAATGCCGAGATTATGGCATTCGTGCTTTTTGGTCCCGGAGTTGACAGCGAGGAAGCCAACGACATGTGTAAACCCCCGTCTAAATTGTTGGCATGTAAATCCACGCCTGAATTGGCCGCACAGGCCGAGATCGACAGCTTTGCGAGCTTTTACAAGGACGATCCCAGCACGCAGCCGTCGAGCCTTAGCCGTTGGATGAAGGTGCTACGCACCGCGGCCCCCGTCCTGAGTCTGGAATGCAGCGAGACTAGCACCGGCGGGGCGCATCCCTTATTCGACAGGAGGTATCTCAACTTCGATCCGGTAACCGGCGAGCCGATCAAGCTGGTTTCCATCCTGAAAGACGGCGCGATGGCGCGATTGACGGCGATCGCAGAGGCCCATTTCCGCCAGGAACGAAAGCTGGCCGCAAACGCCAACCTGGAGGACGAGGGTTTCACCTTCCCCGGCGGCCGTTTCGCGTTGAACGATAACTACGCCTTCGGCGAGAAGGCGCTGCTCTTCTTCTTCAATGAATATGAAATCGCGTCCTACCGCACGGCCCCGACATTGGTGGAGATCCCGTATTCGGAGATACGGGACCTGATCCGCCCGGAATTTCCGTTGTAGCGAGCGGCCGGCTTTCAGCGCCCGGCCCCCAGCCGGCTGAACGCTGACGGCTACTCCCCACAGAGCATGGGGTGAATCCGGTTTTGGAGGCGTGGTGCGGCGGATTGAGGAGCTGCCAGTACCAGAGGCTTGAGAGGGAATAATCCAAGTTAATTCGAACTGGGAATCGCCGCAGGTTCAGCCTGCACTGACAAGCAATAGACTCCGGTTTCCGGCGCGGGGCTTCTCCAGCCGCGCGTGCGAAGGAGGGGAGACTTGTGACGCTTCGCTGGGTGATTCGCATCTTTTATTCCATTCCATCGGGACTAAGCCGCGCGCTCGGTTCCACTGCTCGAATTCGGCACGGGCGATCCATACGCCGAGGACCGGTGTGGCTGGGAGCCGGGCTCGGGTGCGCGGGGCTGCTGGGGATGATCCCCTTGCCCGCCCAGGCGCAAGGCTCCGGCCCGTACTCGGTTGCCTTGAACGCAGTGACAAACAAGATCTACGTCGCCAATTACAACAGCGATAATGTGACGGTGATGGACGGGGCAACAAACGCCACTACGATCGTGGATGCGGGGCGCGCGCCGGATTCGGTCGCAGTGAACCCGGTGACCAACAAGATTTATATCGCCAACTATGGCGGCGGCGTGACGGTGGTTGACGGAGCGACCAACGCGACTACCACCGTCGTAGCGGGCTTGCGGCCGTTCTCGGTGGCCGTGGACCCAGTGACCAACAAGATCTATGTGGCCAATCGTGGGTTCACCGGACGCTTACGTAGCAACACCGTAACGGTGATTGACGGAGCGACGAACGCCACCAGGAGCGTGGCCGCGGGCTACGGGCCGTTCGCGGTTGCCGTGAACCCGGTAACGAACAAGATCTACGTTGCCAATCTCGACAGCAACACCGTGACGGTGATCGACGGCGCGACGAACGCCGCTACAACGGTGGCAGCAGTCGCGGAGCCCGAGGCTGTTGCGGTGAACCCGGTGACCAACAAGATCTACGTCGCCAATCGCTTCAGCGGCAAAGTGACAGTCATTGACGGGGCAACGAACGCGACGAAGACCGTAGGCGTGGGCTCGGGGCCAGATTCGATTGCGGTGAACCCGGTAACGAACAGGATCTACGTCGCCAATTTCGACGACAATAACGTGACGGTGATCGACGGCGTCACGAACGCGACGCAGACCATAGGCGTGGGCTCCGGGCCGTTCTCGGTTGCGGTGAACCCGGCGACGAACGAGATCTTCGTCGCCAATCGCAACAGCAACACCGTAACGATGATTGATGGCGCGACAAATGCGACCAAGACCCTGGCCACGGGCTTGGGCCCGGATTCGGTGGCGGTGAACTCGGCGACGAACAGAATCTACGTCGCCAATTTCAACAACAATAATGTGACGGTGATCGATGGCGCGTCGGGCAACGCGACTACGATGAACGGTAAGCTGCCGTTCAAGGCTGAGGCCGCCACAGTCTTACATCTTTCCAAAGGCCCAAACCGAGTTGATCTGCAAGGGGATGGGCTCAAGAGAGACGTTATCTTCATGGCTTACCGCGAGAATTTCAATGCACACAGCTTCTGGGTAGTCACGGTCTATATGGGAGGTGGGGACATCGTGCCTTGGTTCGACAAGTCAGGTAACGAGCATGATGAAATCGAGACCCGCTACGGAGGGGCTGATTGCGTGTTGGACGACATGCGTCTTGTCCGAGTAGGAGAGGGGAAGAACGCCCAGTTCTTTCTTGTCCAAGGCGAGCGCGCTCTTGGTAAGAGCTTCGCAGACACGCAACCTGTTTCTTTTGATGTATATCGCCTGACGGGCAACAACGAGGGGATAACAGGCAGGCCGCCGTCTTACTTCGATTACGTGACAACCATTCAGGGGACGGGGAAATACTGCGACATAAACGAGGCATTTAAGGCAGAGCTTAAGCTGGGCGATTATGTGAATTGGGGTTCAGTACCTGCTCACTAAGCCTAAGGACCTGTGGCGCGGTTCGACAAGGGCGAGGCACGCAACGCGCTCGCCAGAACGGTGTTCTTTCATCGCCTCAGCGAAATTCGTGACCGGACCTTCGAAAGTCAACGATACATGGCTTCCGGCCTCAATCTCGCCGTCGCGGCCATCATCCTCTGGAACACCGTTTATCTCGGTATAGGCGCTTCTCACTTCGGGTACCAGAGCGAATGGCTTGCCATATCGACCAATTCTTTCTCCGAGATGGGGGTTAATTCGCGGCCGTTCAATTTGTACGTATCCACCACGCGCGATTTCAAATTCGTCTGAGTCACAATCGCCGCATACTCACTCGCGTTTCCATAGAACTTGCTGGCAAGTTTCGGCAACGAATCGCCCGCCCTGGCAGTGTAGTCTTGATCGCACGTTACCGCGGTTTGCGCGAACGTCGATGCGACGAATAATGACAAGGCCAGCAGCACACCGAGTAGTGCAAATGAAATTCGTCTCATGGTTTAACCTTTCCGGCTTCAGCGTGGGAATAAGCCGAGGCCTACGGATCTTTACAAGCGGAAGCTGACTTCGACTGTGGCGCGCACTGAGACGGGAACCCCGTTGCGCAGAGCAGGCTTGAATTTCCAAGTGCGCACTGTTTCCACAGCCTTTTCGTCGAGCCCGAGGCCCAGAGGTTTCGCCACCCGACAATCGGTGACATTACCCTGGGAATCCACAACAATCCAAAGCACTATGGTGCCCTGGTACTTCGCCTTGCGGGCTTCCTCGGTGTAAGTGGGCTCGGGTTTGTAAACCGGAATCGGGGCGCTGACACTGCCACCGACGCTATAAATCTCGCTGTTGGTCCCGCTATCTTTATTTGGCTCCATCTTGTGCAACAGGTTCTCATAAGCTTGCTTATAGGTTGTATTCTTGGGCTCAAGCATACAGGCCGCGTGGTATTCCTTCAGAGCCTCCTTGCAGATCGCCTTTCTGCTTCAATCTAACGCCGAGTTTGGCATGCGCCAAAGCATGATTGGGGTTCAACCGTAGTGCTTCACGGAATTCCGCGATTGCACCGTCCAGATCGCCCTTGTTTCCTAGCGCAGTGCCGAGGTTGACGTGCGCCTCGGCATTATTGGGATTCGAGCGTAGGGCTTCACGTTGTTCGGTGATTGCTCCATCCAGATCGCCCTTATTGTAGAGCGCGATGCCGAGGCTGACGTGCGCCTGACCATTATTGGGGTTCAAGCGCAGCGCTTCGCGTTCTTCAGCGGCCTGTCCATTCCAGTCGCCCTTGTTTCCGAGCGCGACGCCGAGCTTGACGTGCGCATCACTCTGCGCCTTGGTCGATGCATCTTGTGCTCCCGCGTAAGGTGCGCCAATTAATGTTAGGATTGCCATCATAGCCACGGTGACAAGAATTGTAGTCAAACGTTTCATTCGATCCTCCTTTGGATCCGGAGTCGAACACTTTGACTTGGTGGTCGTGCAATCTTTGCAGGGTGAAACTCAATCTACCTGAAAGAACGCTGAGCTTCATTGAGATCCTCTTTGTTGAGCTCCTCGCGCCCAGAATACTCCGCGAGGCCAGGTTCACTTGGAAGCCGGGCGGGACTCAACGTGTTCTCCTGGAGCCCAAGGCGCTTCCGGCATCAGAACTTAGAATGCCAGCCTGCTCTTTTCGCGTGTCAAGAGACAATGTGTCCGCTTCCGTCCGGCGCAGGATGCGGGTCTGCCTCCTGCACAGCACCTGGTGCCGCATAACAACTGACTTTCGACAACTCGACAGCGGCTCTGCCGCCCTGGGTGTAGGGGTCCGGCTTGCCGTACCCTTTTCATTTTTGCCGCACGACCGAACCAAGAGGGTACGGCAAGGCGCACCCCTACACCCAGGCAGTGCTCCGCAAGCGTTGTCAAGAATTGGGTGTAACAGCCCACTAGCGTTCGATCCTGACAAAGCACAATTCGCTTGACTTCGCCGGCTGTGGGCATTAAATATATGGGCATGCCATATATGGATGCAAAACCATCTGATCTTGAGTGGAAGAAGGGCAGTGCCGAGCTCCTGATACTTTCCCTGCTGGAGGTTCGGCCGCGCCACGGCTATGACGTCAGCAAACTGATCGAGCAGCGTTCCCGAGGGACGCTCCGCTACCACGCGGCCTCGCTCTATCCGCTGCTCTACCGCTTGGAAAAGCGCGGTTGGGTTCAAGGCCGGTGGGTGGAAAAGAGCGGGCAGCGGCGCCGGCGCTATTACCGCCTGACGCCGCAAGGGCGAAAAGTTTTGGCTTCTCAGCGTCGTGGCTGGCAAGTGTTTGTCGAGGCCATCAAGCGCATCACGGAGGTCGAACGTGCCTGATGAATTGTGATTTATGAATTGTGAATTATGAATGGTGAATTATGAAACCGGGCTCGGTCGTTAGTTTTGGTGAATCATAATGTTCCGAACAGCTCGGGGAAGGATCATTTATGCGGGACTGGAGCCGGGAAGTACTGAGGCGGCTGGCGAGCTTAAATCTGCCACCGGCGCGTGAGGCGGAGATTGTCGAGGAAGTGGCGCAGCACCTGGAGGATCGTTACCAGGAGTTGGTCGCCGGCGGGGCGACAGAAAATGAAGCCCGTCGCCTGGCGCTGGAAGAGTTGAGCGACGAGGATCTACTGGCGCGCGGCCTGCGGCGGGTGGAGCAAGAGGTACCGCAGGAGCCCCTTGTGCCGGGCAAAGAGGGCAGAAGCAACTTTCTCGCGAGCATCTGGCAGGACATTCGTTGCGGCCTGCGCATGCTGCGCAAGAATCCAGGCTTCACGGCCGTGGCCGTGATCACGCTCGCCCTCGGCATTGGCGCGAATACAGCGATTTTCAGTGTGGTGAATGGAGTTTTGCTTCGTCCTTTGCCGTACAAGAACCCGGGGCGCCTTGTCCAGTTGTGGGCTACGAACACCAAGTGGAAGGCATCCCGAATGATTCTATCGCCCGCTGATTTCTTCGACCTCGCAGACGAGAACCAAGTCTTCGAGGAAGCCTCGATTTACAGGCCGGGGGATATGAACCTTGCCGGTAGGGGTGAACCTGAGCGTGTGTGGTCAGCTCGTGTCTCAACGAATATGTTTAAATTACTAGGCGTGAGACCAGCTCTTGGACGGGCCTTCTTGCCCGACGAAGCCCAGCCGGGCAAAGGCCAGGTTGCCATCATCAGCCATGGATTATGGGAGCGGCGCTTTGGTGGGGACGGTGCCATTCTCGGCAAGCCAGTGACCTTGGACACAAGCCCTTATGTGGTCGTTGGGGTCATGCCGCTTGGCTTCGCCTTCCCGCGCGCCACAACGGACGTATGGGTTCCATTTGTGCCCACGACCGACGAACTCAGGAGCCACGGCCTCCAGGAAGCCTTTGCGGTTGCCAGGCTCAAGCGGACGGTCAGGTTGGAACAAGCGCAGGCTGACATGAACCCTATCGCCGCGCGTTTAGCCAACGCATACCCCAAGACGAACGAAGGCCGTGGCTTTCGGTTGGTGCCGCTCCAAGAAGAGATCGTGGGAGACGTCCGTCCGGCGCTGCTCGTACTTTTCGGGGCTGTCGGGTTAGTGCTGCTGATTGCCTGCGCAAACGTTGCAAACCTGTCGTTGGCCCGCGGTGCGGGACGGCAAAGGGAAATCGCCATTCGAGAAGCACTCGGCGCGAGCCGACCGCGCGTCATCCGCCAGTTGCTTACGGAAAGCCTGCTCGTCGCCCTGATCGGCGGCGGTTTAGGGCTTCTGTTCGCTCCCGGCGGGATCGTTCTGCTCAGGACAATTGGTCCGGCTGATTTCCCAAGGTTGAACGGCGTCGGCATCGACCGTTGGGTGCTATGGTTTACATTCGGGGTGTCGGTCGTTTCATCAATCTTGTTCGGTCTCGTGCCCGCCTTCCAGGTGTCGAAACCCGACCTCAGAGGTTCTCTGAAAGAGGCCGCCATGACTTCCCACTTGGGCTTCACAACCTTTGGCCGCCATCGTACGCGCAGTATCCTGGTGATTTCGCAGGTTGCCCTGGCCTTGGTGCTTCTGGCTGGCTCGGGCTTGTTGATTCGCAGCTTTTGGCGGCTCGTCACGGTCGATCCCGGTTTTGACGCGCACAACGTCTTAACGATGTCGGTATCACTGCCATCAACGAAGTACTCTACTACACCAGCGCGGAACGCCTTTTTCCAAGATGTACTTGACCGCGTTGCAGCGCTGCCGGGCGTGACGGCCGCCGGCGCCGTCAACATGTCTCCAATCAGCGGCGGGGCCGTGACATACAGTTTCGAGATTGAGGGCCACCCGTCTGCACGAGCAGAAGAGTCTCCGGAGGCGGAGTTGGAGATTATCAGCCCGGGCTACTTTCAGGCGATGGGTGTCAAACTTCTCCGTGGCCGTGGTTTTACAAATCAGGATAGGAGAGGCGTGCCGGTAGTGGCCATCATCAGCCAAGCCTTGGCTCGCCGCTACTGGCCAAATGAGGACCCCGTGGGGAGACGCATCCTCGGGGAATGGAGCGCTCGCGGGCTCACTGAAATTGTGGGCGTGGTGAGCGACACAAGAGATATTGCCCTGGCGGCCGCGCCCCGGCCGCAATTGTACTTGCCCTATTTGCAGTTTGATAACTTCGGTTACATGACCCTGGCCGTGCGGGCGTCTTCCAACCCGTTGGACATTGCCCACCCGATTGAGGCGCAGGTCTGGGCAGTTGACAGGGATCAACCGGTGGCGGATGTAATGACGCTGGAGGGGGTGCTCTCCAAGTCTGTGGCCGAGCCACGATTCCGTACTCTGGTGTTGGGTATCTTCGCGGGCTTGGCGTTGTCTCTGGCTCTAGTGGGCGTCTACGGTGTGATGTCATATACAGTTATTCAACGCACGCATGAAATCGGCATCCGGATGGCGTTGGGCGCTGAGCGGGGGAACGTGCTGAGGCTGGTAGTGCGTCAAGGGTTTGCCCTGACCTTCATGGGATTGGGAGCAGGGATCTTGGTCGCCCTTGCTCTCACGCGTTTTCTGGTGGCTTTCCTGTACGACGTACGTGCCACCGATTCAGCGACGTTTGTCGCTGTGTCTTTCGTCTTGGCCGCCGCGGGGCTCGTGGCCAGCTACATCCCGGCGCGCCGGGCGACCAAGGTCGATCCCATGGAGGCGCTGCGGTACGAGTGATTGACGATTTTCCCGTCGCGGCTGGACAATTGTCGATTGCCCCAAAAACGAAGTTGGATAAAGGAAGCGTGAATTTCGGTCGCTGCGGGTTAATTGGGGGACTTCCCGCACAGCGGTCGCCCCGGAACATCAGTATGCGCGCGCGCAGCGTCCTGGAGTGCGGTAGCAGTAGCTACCGCCTTCGGTTCATGCGGCGACTATGTAGGGGGGAAGGCGGTAGCTGCTGCTACCCCACTCCAAAGTGCCTTCGGCACAGTTATTTTCATGACATGGTTACCGCGAAGAGAGCGATTCGACCAAACGGCCTTGGGCCACGGCGAGAAGACCTGTCGCCCGCCGGAAGAGACCCGAGGGGTGCTAGCGTCGTGAACTCCTGGGCGGGGATAGAAGCGGGTTCGCCTCGCGGTTGTTCCGGCGATAGATACGGAAATCTTCCTCGTTAAGGCGAAGTGGGATCCACAATCGTCAGGCGCTTGAAGCAGGATCGATAGAAACCACGGTCGCGAGTCAGCAATCTGTCAGTCTGGGAAAGGGCGTGTGCTCCGATAAGAAAATCCGCCGCCACGCGTGTCCGGGCGCCACCCCGCTGGCGATAGGCCTTCCAGGCGAGGCCTGCTTGGAAAGCTGCCTCCGGCTGGACCGGGCTGAACTCGATCTCCAGTTCTCGGAGCGTGTCGCGGCAGGCCGAAATCGATGGAAAGCAGCCAGCAATCTCGGCCCACACCACGTCGCAGGCGAGCAGAGGCCCCTCCCCAGCACAGGAGCGCAACGCATCACGGGAAGCGGTCCCGAACTCGGGATCGTGATTCAGGAAATCAAGCAGCACGCTGGTATCAACGGCGGTAATCACTTTAGCGGGTACTCGCCCCGAAGCTCCTTCAGGATCTCGTCCGTGCGGCGGCCGAGTTTGAGGATGCCAAAATATTTGTCAAACGGCTCCCGGGGTGCGCGCTTGGTCATCACCAAGCGGCCTCGTTCCTCACTCACTTCCAGAACTTGGCCGGCACGGATGCCCAGCCGGAGGCGCAAAGGCTTCGGGATGGTGACTTGCCCCTTTTCCGAAAGCGTAGTTTTCATACCATTATGGTATGGATTCCTACCTGAAAAGTCAAATTAGCCGTTAGTGACGAGAGTGGGTAGCGCGAAGTTTGTGCTTTTCAAACTCTGCGGCTTTTGGTGTTAAATAATTCCTTTGTTATTAATGCGCGTACGCGAATATGACACACGGAAAAGCCGCAGAGTCTCAACCGCGAGACTCTGCGCTACCGGCTGAGATCTGATAGCGGGTCGTCGAGGCCATCAAGCGCATCACGGAGGTCGAACGTGCCTGATGAATTGTGAATTATGAATGCCAAGTAATGAAATCGGGCTCGGCCGTTAGTTTTGGTAAATCATAATGTTCCGAACAGCTCGGGGGAGGATCAATTATGCGGGACTGGAGCGGGGAAGTACTGAGGCGGCTGGCGAGCTTAAATCTGCCACCCGCGCGTGAGGCGGAGATTGTCGAGGAAGTGGCGCAACACCTGGAGGATCGTTACCAGGAGTTGGTCGCCGGCGGGGCGAAAGAAGATGAAGCCCGTCGCCTGGCGCTGGAAGAGCTGAGTGAGGAAGATCTGCTGGCGCGCGGCTTGTGGCGGGTGGAGCAAGAGACAATGCAGGAGCCCTTAGTTATGGGTGGAGGAAGCAAAGGGCACATCTTGGCCGACCTTGGCCAGGATTTACGCTACGGGTTACGGACGCTCGCAAAGAACCCCGGCTTCGCCGCCGTGGCGGTGCTCACGCTGGCGCTCGGCATCGGCGCCAACACGGCCATCTTCAGTGTCGTGGACGCCGTCCTTCTGCGTCCGCTGCCTTTCCATGATTCCGCAAACCTCGTGCAGCTCTTTGAAACCGAATCGGCGCCGGGGACTTACCCGCTCACAGGACCGGATTATCTCGACTGGCAGGCTCAAACCAAGACGTTGGAAGGAACCAGCCTGTTCAATTGGGGGGAAGGCTTCAACGCCAGCGGCGAGGGCGCGCCGGAGCATGCCTTTGTAGTTCGGTCCCAGTCCAACTTCTTCTCCCTGCTCGGTGTCGAGTCACTCGTTGGCAGGACCTTCCTTGAGGGCGAAGACCAAGCGGGGCGGGACCACGTAGCCGTCCTCAGCTACGGCTTTTGGCAGCGGCACTTCGGTGGCGGGAAAGACGCGGTGGGGAAAAACCTCGAGCTCAATGGTGAGAAATACGCTGTCGTGGGCGTCATGCCGGCGTGGTTTCGCTCCGTGGGCGGGGCGGACATTTGGATTCCGATTGATATGAGCCTGAAGAATCTCGGCCCCAGGGGCCAGCACCAGTATCGGGCCATCGGACGTTTGAAGCGCGGCGTCCCGGTGGCGAAAGCGCGAGCTGAACTTCAGACCATCGCGCAACGCCTCGAAAAGCAGTATCCCGATTCGAATTGGAAGGTCGGCTCCGCCATGGTTCCTTTGAAGGAGCAGTTGGTAGGGTATTCCCGTCCGCAGCTTCTGATCCTGCTGGGAGCCGTGGGGCTGGTTCTTCTGATCGCCTGTGCGAACGTGGCCAATCTCTCGTTGGTTCGCGCCACCGGACGGCATCGGGAGATCGCTGTTCGCAGGGCGGTCGGCGCCAGCCGCGGGCGCGTCGTGCGGCAATTGTTGACGGAGAGCGTGTTGCTTTCTCTGCTCGGTGCGGCCTGTGGGCTTCTCCTCGGTTGGGGCTGCTTGCGGCTTTTGGCCACCGCCAAAACTCTTCCCATTCCGCGCGCGAATCCCATCACATTGAATGCGACGGTGCTGGCGTTCACCCTTGGGGTTGGCCTTCTGGTGGGAGTCCTGGTTGGACTCGCGCCCGCGTTGCAGGTTTCGCAACTTCAGCTCAACGAAGAGCTCAAGACCGCCGTGCAAGCGGTGCTTGGACCCTCCGGCCGGCGACGCATTTTGCGCGACGCGCTGGTAGTGAGCGAAATTGCGATTTCCCTGGCGCTGCTGATTAGCGCCGGCCTTCTTTTGCGAAGCTTTGCCAAATTGCGTGAAGTCGAGGTCGGGATCCATCCGCAAGGCGTCCTGACCGCGCAGATCGTCCTGCCTCCCAAGAAATATGCCACTCTGGAGCAGGCCGGAACTTTCTTCGACCGGTTGCTCGACGGCCTGAAAGGCGCCCCCGGAGTGGAAGCGGCGGCGGTCGGAGCTCAACTGCCGCTCAATGGAGGTAACAACGGCTACATCGCCATCCCAGGACGGGATAGCTCGTCTTACGCGAATATCCTTGTTGAGCAGAACGAGGTAACCCCGGACTATTTCCGGGCCTTCGGTGTTCCCTTCCTCAAGGGGCGCAACTTTGCCCAGCAAGATTTCCAGGACACTGCCCAGGTCATGCGGCAAGCCGTCGCCATTTGGCACTCCGGCCAGATGGAAGCGTCCCCTCACCTCAGGATGGTGGCTGTAATCAATCAAGCGATGGCCCGCCAATTCTGGCCGAACCAGGACCCGCTGGGCGAGCGCTTCATCCTTTGGCAGGGGATGCTTCAAGTTACGGTCATCGGTGTAGTGGGCGATGTGAAGGAATGGGGCATTCGCCAGCCAGTGATTCCGCAAGCCTACTATCCGCTTCCTGTTGCGCTCGCGCCGCCCGTCAGTACCTTGTCGATCGTAGTCAAGGGAGCGGCTGGAACCGAGGCGTTGCCGGCTACGGTCCGCAGCCAAGTCCATTCGCTTGATAGCAGCCTGGCATTGTTCAATGTTCGCACGATGCAGGAAGTCATATCTGAGTCGATGAACGATACGAGCTTCCAGTCGCTCCTGCTCTCCTCGTTTGCTTTGCTCGCTCTGCTGCTCACAGCCGTGGGGATTTATGGGGTAATGGCTTACACGGTGACGCAACGCACCCATGAAATTGGCATCCGCCTGGCGCTTGGGGCACAACCTGGCGAGATCCTGAGTTTAATCCTGCGCCAGGGAGTGCAACTCACCTTTGCCGGAGTCGCCCTTGGTGTCGCCGCGGCGCTGGGTTTGACGCGCTTCCTGGCTAGCTTATTATTTGGAATTCAGCCCAGAGATCCAGCTACCTTTGTAGTTGTCGCGGCGCTTCTGGCCGCCATTGCTCTGTTGGCCAGTTACGTCCCCGCCCGCCGGGCCACCAAGGTCGATCCTATCGTGGCGCTGAGATACGAATAATTGGCGATCGGCAGGCATAAGTGCCTGTGCCACGTTATCGCCATATTGGAGGTTGAACGATGCGCATAATTCGATTGAATTTGACGATGTTATTTCTTATTGCCGCAGGGATTTGCTCTGGCTTATTTCTCAATGCATATCCTCCCCCCAAGACCCAGGCCTTGGTAGTGGGAACCATTCACGATCGGCATGCGAGGAATGAAAATTACTCTTACGCAGACGTGGTCCACATTCTCGCGACTTATGATCCCGATTTGATCTGTGTCGAGATTCGTCCCCAGGATTTCCGGCGCGAGCCCTACTTAAAGGAAATGATGCTGGCGACGGTGTGGGGACTTTCCAACGGAAAGAAGGTCGCTCCCGTTGACTGGTGGCAGGACGCCCCCAATGACAGGGAAATTCGGGAGAAGCTCGAAAAGCAGCCTGAGTATATCGAAAAGGATAAACAGCTCCAGCTCCTGCGCGCCCAAAGCGCGGTCATCGCTCGCTACGAAAAGCTCTATGGGCCGGCAGACAAAGAGAACCAATGGGGAGCGCACCAGGGCTACCGATTCTGAAATGGCAAGGATTACACTGATTTTTACACAGAAGAGTATCGCCTCTCCATGCAAGTCTATGGCGATAGCGCCATTAACCTACACTATCTCACCCGCAACAATCACATGATGGATTTGATCTGGAGTGCGATTCGCGAGAATTCCAGCCACCGAGTGATCGTATTGACGGGCAGTGAGCACAAGCATTTTTTCGATCGGGAATTCCAGAAGAATCCCGATGTAGAAACGCTCGAGTTGGACGGCCTTTTGCCGCTCCAGGTGGGGCCGCTCGAACCAGCGATGGCGAAATTCCTGGACGAGGATGACGACCTGGCGTATTTCGAACCGGGTTTCCCAACGGATCTGGACGCTTACTACACACGGAAACTCGTTCCCCTCGTGCACGGGCCGGACATGGACGTCTACCCGGGCAAGATTCCCGCAGCTAACATCGAGCGGGCAGGGAAAGTCATCGAACGGTGGAGAAGCTCGCGGCCGGAATCAGACCAGCAAATCTTCGAGCGGGCTTGGATGGAATTTCTATGGGGAGATTACGCTCGCGCCATCAAGCTCTCCGGCCAGCTTACGGGCCGGATTGATGCCGGGAAGGTGTCCGAACCATTTGTGCGCGTCGAGACTTACCTAAATCTCGGCCGTAGTTACGATATGCTGAACCAACGCTCAGACGCTCTGGCCTGCTACCACCGCGTCGAAGCATTATTGGTCGGGACTCGCTGGGAACCCGCGAAGGCTTACCTCCTGCAGGACTACGAAACGGTTCCATTTCATTTAGCCAGAGCCCATTAGCTGGAGGGGCCGGTTGAAAGCTGAACGCTCCGGCAGGCATATGGCGCGGTGTCCTATGCGGTAAGGAAGCGTACGCATGAAATAAACGTCCGCATGGCCTTGGGCGCAGGGCAAGTGGGGTTTTGAAACTTGTGAACGGGTGGCGCAGGCATGCGCCTCTTCAGCATGTCTGCGACTGGTTGAGCGACGGAAATTAATTCGCCAAGCCGCTTCCCGAGAGCTTTCCGCATGAGTCGCATACATCAAAGAGAAGCCGCGAAATAATCCCAGGGAGAGCAAAAGCATTTCACGCAAAGGCTCAAAGTCCTAGAAGGCGCAAAGAAGACAAAGCAGTTGTTCTTTGTGACCCTTTGCGCCTTGGTCCCGCCTTGCGGGATGAGATTGGGTATTTTTTCACAGCTTCAGAACGACGTATGCACCACCGGCCGGATCACTTGCACACCCACGCCCCCGGAAAAACGCGCCCCCTAACAAGCTCCGACCCGTCAACTGACGGGTCGAATCCGCGCGGCGTCACACAGGTCCCGCGTCCTGCGGCCCAGGGTAATGCGGCCCTTTCAGGGTCGGGGAACGAGCCTCGCGCTTCTCGGGGGCGTTGCCCCCGGCTACTCTCTTGTGCCCTTGCAGGGCACGGAAAAGTCACCGCGGCCGCTCGTTTCTGACATCACGGATAGCGGTCTTCGGCTATACATGCTCAGGATGACAGATGGGAAGCCTTTTTCCGCAGCCTGCAAAACATCGCCCTTCCGGCCGCCCGACCCGAAACCGCAGAGTGCGGTGAGAAATCCGCGTTAGTAAGTTAAAAAGCTCCGGTGAGCGCTAATGCTGGGAATAGGGTGTATTATAGGGCGGTTCTCGCGCGCAAAGGCGCGCTATCCCTGGCAGCCGAAAAGGAAAACGGACGATGCGTTATCAAACTAAAATCCGAAACATCCTGTTAGTGGCCTTACTCTCTCTTATTCCCTGTTCGATGGCCACTTCGCAGCCTTCAGAAGGCGATCTGGTTAGCCAAGCCTGGAAAGCCTCGTGGATAACCCATCCGGACGGGCCACGGCGGGAGTTCGGGGTGTTTCACTTCCGGAAGAATTTCACACTTGACACGGTTCCTCAGCACTTTGTCATCCACGTGAGCGGAGACAACCGTTATGAACTATTCGTGAATGGCGAGAGGGTGCTTGCCGGCCCCGCGCGCGGCGATCTGAACAACTGGCGCTATGAGACGCTGGACATTGCCCCGCACCTCGCAGCCGGCCGCAATCTGCTGGCCGCAGTGGTGTGGAACTTTGCCGACCTGGCGCCCGTGGCACAGGTCACCAACGAAACCGGCTTCATTATCCAGGGCGACGGCGCAGCCGAACAAGCGGTGAACACAGACGAATCTTGGAAAGTCTTCAAGAGCCAGGCCGTCCGCTTGATCAAGCTCAACCCGGAGAAGATCGGCGGATATATGGCGAGCGGCCCGGGCGAAGAGGTGAACGCATCTCAATATCCCTGGGGATGGGAGAGCCTGGATTTCGACGATTCCGGCTGGGTTGCGCCCACCACCATCGCCCATGGCGAGTCGCGATCCATCAGGATCTATTACACTTCGCCTTGGATGCTGACTCCGCGAACCATCCCGTTAATGGAAGACAAACTAGAACGGCTCGCTCGCGTGGCCCGCGAAAGCGGCGTAGAAACTTCGCCGGAATTCCTCCAGGGCGCGCGGCCCGTTACGGTACCTGAAAATTCACGAGCATCCATACTATTCGATCAGAGTTACCTGACAACCGGTTATCCCGAACTCGTCACCAGCGGCGGGCGGGGCGCAAATATCAAACTGACCTACGCCGAGGCGCTCTGGAAGGGGCGCGAGAAAGGCAACCGGAACGAAGTCGAGGGCAAGGAAATGCGCGGCATCGAGGACCATTTCCTGCCTGACGGCGGCCCGCATCGCCTCTTCCGGCCCCTGTGGTGGCGGGCCTTCCGTTACTTGCAATTGGACGTGGAGACGGGCGGAGAGCCGCTCACCATCGAGGACTTGAGGTCGCGGTTTACGGCCTATCCATTTACGGCTCGGGCCAGCTTTGAAAGCGACGATCCCGAGCTCTCAAAGATGTGGGAAGTGGGCTGGCGCACGGCGCGGCTCTGCGCGCACGAGACGTATATGGACTGCCCGTACTGGGAACAGCTCCAGTATGGCGGCGACACGCGCATCCAGGCGCTCATTTCTCTCTATATGACCGGGGACGACCGCCTGGTGAAGAATGCCATCGAATCTTTGGACGAATCCCGCACGCCGGAAGGCTTGACCCAGAGCCGCTACCCCACATGGGTGCCGCAATACATCCCGGAGTTTTCACTCTTCTGGATCGGCATGATGCACGACCTGTGGTGGTATCGGGGCGATGTTGATTTCTTGCGCGCCTATCTGCCCGGCACACGTGGCGTGCTGGGCTGGTTCGAACACGGTCTGACGCCATCGGGACTGCTGGGGCGGCTCAAGTGGTGGAACTTTGTGGATTGGCCAACTGAGTTCGACGACGGTCGTCCACCGGAGGATGCGAATGGACAGTCCTCCATGCTCAGCCTGCAATTCGCCATTGCGCTGCGCAGCGCTGCGGACCTTGAAGAATCTTATGGCAGCAAGGAGCAGGCTGCCCACGACCGCCAGCTCGCTTCAAAGATTGCTGCGACGGTCTATCGAACCTGCTGGGATCCGGCGCGAAAGCTGGTGGCGGACACCCCCGCGCACAAGACGTTCAGTCAACAGGCGAATATCCTGGCAGTGCTTGGGGATGCCATTCCTGCGGCCGAGCAACGCGCCGTAATCAAAACCGTACTGGCCGATTCCACTCTTACGCAAGCTACCTACTACTTCCGCTTCTACCTCTTCCTGGCCATGAAGAAAGCGGGCCTGGGAGACGAATACGTGGCGCAGCTCGGCCCGTGGCGACACATGCTGGCGCTCGGCCTGACCACCTGGGCCGAGATGCCTGAACCCGGCCGTTCAGATTGCCACGCCTGGAGCGCTCATCCGAATTTCGACTTGCTGGCCACGGTGGCGGGAATCGAGCCCGCAGCGCCGGGCTTCCGTGAGGTGGCCATCACACCCCACCTCGGCCCGCTCAATCAGCTTAAGGCCACCTTGCCTCACCCGGCAGGCGACATCGTTGTTTCATATCAGCGCCAAGCGAAAGGGCTGGCAGCCGACGTGACTTTGCCCAATAAACTCTCAGGTTGGTTCTACTGGAATGGGAAGAAGGTTGCGCTCCATCCCGGCCGGCAACACCTGGATCTCTAGGGTAGTGACAGGTGACCCGCCGCGGCGGGACGAGTGACGAGCGGGTGACGGCAGAGAGAAAGTGGGCAGTAGGCAGTAAGCAGAAGGCAGCAGGGCGCTCGGGACTCGGGAAGAACAGTGGCTAAGGGGTTAAAGGCTTAGGATCAAAGGATGTAAGGATAAGAGGATAACGGTTAACGGAAGGGTTCCGGTTAGGCTCCACTCCGTTCGACCCGTCCCCGGAGTATGTTGCGCACCCGCTTTACCTTCTGCCTACTGCCCGCTGCTCACTCCCTCGCAGCCTCCCTCGCAGCCTTTACCCATTACCCATTCAACCCTGCTATAATGCACGGCCATGACACAAACAGACCCATTAATTTCGAACTCAAAACGACAGAAACGCTTCCTCATTACAGGCGCCAAGGGCTTTATTGGTGCGTGGATTGCCAAGACTCTGCTGGAAGGTGGTGACCAGCCCAACGTTTTTGATATCGATTCCGGCTCCCAGCGCCTCAGCGCCATTCTGAGCGAGAGCCAACTCAAAGAAGTTAACTTTATCCAAGGCGATGTTACGAAATACACCGACCTCGATCGCGCCATTGCGGAGAACGGAATCACCCATGTCCTGCACCTGGCAGGTTTGCAAGTGCCCGGATGTGCCGCTGATCCTCTACGCGGAGCGATAGTCAATGTCCTCGGCACTCTCAACATCTTTGAGGTGGCGCGCAAACGGCGGGACCTGGTGCAGCGCATTGTCTATGCCAGTTCCGCGGCTGTTTTCGGCCCCGAGGAGTTCTACGGCGGCGCTACGGTCCCGGAGGGAGCGGCCTTGTTCCCCGGAACGCACTATGGTGTTTTCAAACAGTGCAACGAAGGCAACGCGCGTGTTTACTTTCTGAATGACGGCATCTCAAGCGTTGGCATTCGTCCCTGGGCTGTTTATGGGGTAGGCAGAGACCTTGGAATCACCTCCGGACCCACCAAGGCCATCAAGGCCGCCGTTCTGCGCCGTCCTTACATTATCGGCTTCACCGGCACTATCGACCTGCAATACGTGCGGGACACGGCACGAATCTTCATTTGCTGTGCGGAGAGAGATATCCCAGGCGCCAAGTGTTACACCCCGCGGGGAAGCGTGGTCCGTGTAGAAGAGTTCATCCACACGCTGGAACAGCTTCTTCCCCAGGCCCATGGCCTTATCAAGGCGCAAGGCAAACACGTGCCCATCGCGCCAGACCTGGACGATAGCGTATTGAAGCACGACCTGGGTGAGGTCCCCAACACGCCTCTTGAAGAGGGGATCCGGGAAACCGCGGACATCTTTGAACGGCTGGATCGAAAAGGGCGTCTCGAGACCAAGGAATTGGAAACCTAGGCGTCCCCGCGGCCTGCAACCGACCCCTCACCCGTCCTGCTCCGCCCTGTACCGGACGGTGCAGGGCTCCGGCAGGTGAAGGCGCCGGAGGCGCGACACCCTCTCCCCAAGGGAGAAGGCAAAGACCCAATAGCCCGGGAGTCCCACTTATGCTGGAAGCGAACGACAACCCAAAGCCGGATTCTGCGCCCCGACTGTTTTCGGCCGGCAATATCTTACCCTTCGTATTGGTGACCGCGTTGTTTTTGCTTTGGGGCATTCCCAGCAACATGAACGACATTTTGATTAAGCAGTTCATGAAGTCGTTCGAGATGACACGTCTCAAGGCGGGTTTGATCCAATCAGCTTTCTACATGGGATACTTTGTTCTTTCCATGCCTGCGGCGCTGTTGATGCGAAAATATGGCTACAAAGCGGGCCTGGTGACGGGGCTTTTTCTTTATAGTACAGGTACCCTTCTATTTTGGCCGGCCGCCCTCGTCCGGCAGTATGGCCTATTCTTGCTGGCCTTGTTTGTAATCGCCAGCGGCGCGGCGTTCCTCGAAACGGGGGCGAACTCTTTCATCGCGCTGTTGGGTGATCCGAGAACCTCTGAACGAAGGCTAAATTTCTCGCAGGCCTTCAACCCGCTCGGGGCCGTGACGGGGGTGTTTGTCGGAACGGTTTTCATCTTTTCAGGGGTTGAATTGCGTCCCCAGCAGGTCAACGCCTTGAAGTCTGCCGGTAGGTACGATGCGTACTTGCAGACAGAGACTATGCGAGTCGTGATGCCCTATCTTGTCCTGGGCACGGTAGTCTTCATCTGGGCGTTGCTCATACTCAGAACCAAGTTCCCCAAAATCGCGGAAGAAGCTGACCTCGAGGGCAGCCGTCAGCACGGCAGGATTAGGGACTTGTTTCGCTACCCGCACTTTGTTAAGGGAGTGATCGCGCAGTTCTTCTACGTCGGGGCCCAGGTTGGAACCTGGAGTTACTACATTCAGTACATCCAGGATTACACGCGGCAACCTGAAAAGGTCGCAGGCTATCTTTTAACTGGAAGCCTTGTGGCATTTGGCGTGGGGAGGTTTACCGCCACTTATCTGATGAAGTTTTTTCAGCCCAGCCGGCTGATGGGAATTTACGGGTGCATCAACGTGACACTGGTGGGTGTTGGGGTTCTGTTTCCGGGCTGGATTGGCGTCTGGGCGGTGTTCCTAACCAGTTTCTTCATGTCCCTGATGTTCCCGACGATATTTGCATTGGGTATTAAGGAGTTGGGCCCGAACACCAAGCTGGGCGGGTCCATGATCATCATGGCCATTATCGGCGGTGCGGTTGCCACACCCATCATGGGACTGCTGTTTCAAATGACGCATAGCATGGCAGTGGCTATGGTCGTGCCTTTGGTCTGCTACACCTTCATCACGTATTACGCCTTCAGTGGATCGAAGGTGCGGCTGCCTGAGATGGCGGAAGTTGCCGTCGGATAGGATCAGAAACGTAGGACAGAATGCTACCTTTCGAACTTCTGAAGCCGGTTAATCTTGCCGGCGGCCGGGTAGTAGTACAGTTTGTTTTTGTAGTGCAGGGCTTTAGCACGGCGCGGCCCCAAAATGCCCCGATATATCGGGGCGCTTCGCCAAAGTGGACCGCTGCCGGCGGCCGTCTTGCTTTTTTGCCCACACTTGCTTAAGGTCTAGCGGCTTAACGGCCCAGTCCCGTCTCATAACGTCCGGAAAAAGCCAATCCGACATGACCAACATGCGTGACCCGGAAAAGTGTCACTTGGAGTGGGCGGCGACGGACATAAGACTTGAGGAAGGCCGGCAGGTCCAAGCCAAGTCAAGAAGTCGAGGCGGCCCAAAGCGTCTCCCAGGGGGTAAAGGCACATGAGTCCATTAACTGGCTTTGCGCTCGTTGTAATAGGTGGAATCATGCAAGGCACCTACTTCCTGGGACTGAGATACGCCAAACCCTGGAAGTGGGAGAACGTCTGGTCCGCTTACGCGCTTTTTGCCTTAATCATTCTGCCTGTGGGTTTGGCCGTTGCTACGGTGCCCCACCTTGGTGCGGTTTACGGCCGAACTCCGGGGAAAGACCTTCTGGTGATTTTCTTGTACGGAGCAGGTTGGGGGATCGGCTCAGTCCTTAGCGGCCTTGGCGTGGCCCGGTTGGGCATGGCCATCGGCGTGTCTGTCTTGCTCGGCATCTCCGCCGCGCTCGGGTCATTGGTGCCGCTAGTGCTCAATACCCCCGAATTGGTTTTTGCGAAGAAGGGACTCCTCGTGATCGCCTCCGTCGTTACTCTGTTGCTGGGGGTGCTGCTGGTCGCACTGGGTGGAAAAGAGCGCGACCGGTCTCAAGCTGGCGGTGCACCCCCTGTTCTGGCGGGGTCTTTCGCTGGGGGGCTGGCTATCTGCATTTTCGGCGGCATCTTCTCCTCCATGATTAACTTCGCGCTTGCCTTCAGCAAATCGTTATCGCAAGCTGCCCTCAGTCTTGGAGCGACTGGTTTCGGATCCGTTAACGCGGTGTGGATGGTTGCTTTGGCCGCCGGCTTCATTGCGAACGCAATCTACACCATCTATCTCCTTTCGAAGAATAGGACTTGGTCATACTTCGTGACTCCCGGGACAGGCCGGGGTTGGGTCGTCGCCCTCTTAATGGCGGTCGTGTGGGCGGGCGGATTGCTCCTCTACGGTAACGGCGCCTCGAGCATGGGACAACTGGGTTCGGTTCTGGGATGGCCGGTCCTCATGGCAATCGTGATTATTGTCTCCAGCCTGTGGGGGGTTGCCAGCGGAGAATGGAAAGGCGCCAGCTCTCGCGCCAAGAGATTGATGTTCTCTGGTCTTGTCGTGTTAATGGCGGCGTCAGGTCTGGTTGGGATAGTCAACAAGATGCAATAACCGGTCCAGCGCTTAAAGGCGTTGAACAAGGATTGACCCTACACCAACGAGAGCGGGGCATTTTCACTCGCGCCTCGAGAGTGGTAATCTATTTTCCTGGATTTCGAGGCCTGCGCCGCGAGTGCCGAGAGCTTGGGCATGCGCGGCGTGTCTCTTTTGAAGATCCAACTCTTCCACCATTGAAGAAAGGTGAGAATTGCTTATGGAAGCGAAGACGCTCGATGAGTTCGCTATCATCATCAAACCCGAAAAAGATAACGTTGCCGTGGTGACGGCGGAATTCATCGAACCGGGGACCCAGCTCAAGTACGGAGACCATTTGTTGACGATGTCCGGGCGCGCGGTGCGCGGGCAAAGCTTCGCCACCAAGGATATTCCTGAAGGAAAGCCCTTTATCTCCCTGGGTGATCCCATCGGCTTGGCGTCCGTTTCACTCCAGCCCGGCGATCCGGTCAACACAACCAACATCCAACGACGGCTGCCACGCTTGCGGGTGCGTTACTGCGACAACTCGACGCCCAACCTGCTTGACCCCGAGCTAGCACGGCTTACGTTCGACGGCTACCGGCGCAACGACGGGAGTGTGGGAGTCCGTAACCTGATCGGAGTGGTGACCTCCGGGATGTGCTCGTCCACTGAAGTGGGGGAAATCGCCAGACGCGCGATGCGGGAAGTCTACAGCCGGGAGAAGTTTCCCAATGTCGATGGCGTGGTCCCCATCGTGCACGAATCAGGCTGCGGACTGCCGGATGGGCGGGCGGTTCAGATGTTGAACCAGTGGCTCGCCAACACCCTGCGGCACCCCAACCTGGGCGCGGCTGTTTATATTGATCTCGGATGCGGGAAAACCTGCGTGGAATGCTCGGCCCCAGTGTTCCAAACTGCCGTCCCGGATTACAACCAGCGCGTGGTAAACATGACGATCCAGCATCTTGGTGGCAGTCGCAAGACGGTGGAGCGTGGGCTCGAAATCGTCGAGCAACAGCTTCATTACGCGAACCAGTTCCAGCGCCAGCCCACGCCGATCTCAAAACTGATCGTCGGGACCGAATGCGGGGGGTCGGATCGCTGGTCGGGGGTCACGGCTAATCCCGCCGTGGGAGTGGCTTCCGACATGTTCGTGAAGGCCGGGGCGGCGGTCTTCCTTCCGGAAATCCCCGAACTCCAGGGCGCAGCGATGGTGGAGTTGGCGCGCCGCGCCCGCACGCGCGCGGTGGGGAAGAAGTTGATGCAGTCGCTGAAACGCTACGAGGCCTATGTTAAGAAGTTCGGTGAGGATTTTCGCGACAACCCATCGCCCGGCAACATCAAAGGCGGACTGTACAATATTTTTTTGAAGTCGAGCGGGGTGAAAGCCAAAGGCGGGACTTCCATTGTTGAAGACCTGATCGAATATGGAGAGTGGTTGGGCGACCGAAAGGGCCTTTACGTTCTCTACACGCCGGGATACGACCACGTCTGTACCCCTGCCCTTTTCCTGAGCGGCGCGCAGGTGACGCTGTTTACCACTGGCCGGGGAACCGGCATCGGCTGCGCTCTGGGACCGGTCATGAAGATCGGTTCCAATCCCCAACTCGCCCGAAGCTACGAGGATTTGGATATCGACGCGGGAACCATCCTGGAGCGGAAGGAGACCAGAGAAGAGGTGGGCCGCAAGATCTTTCAGGAAACCCTGGACGTGGCTTCGGGCCGCAAGTTCACACGCGCTGAAAGGTCCGGCTTCCATCACGAGTTCAAGATTTGGGAACAACTCTGGCCGGCGCTGTAGTAGTTGTCAGTCGTCAGTAGTCAGTGTTCAGTTGTGTGTTGTGCGTGGTCCCGCCGCGGCGGGTCTGTTGTCGCGAACTCGGGCGCTGCCTCCCTTGACACCGGGTACCTGACTCCTCGCGGGTGGCGCTTACATGCCGCCGTTCGGCATGTATCCAATCATGGCGCACCGTATGGCCGCACCCAGGGCGCTAATGCATTCCAACCCAATTGCCCAGAGGTCGCATACGTCACAAAGAAGGTGTGAAACAATCGAGTTGTAGGGGCGGCCCTTGTGGCCGTCCCGCCAGAGCGGGAGCAACCATCCCGCGCCTGCGGGACCCCTACGACGCGACGGTAAAACGCGATTCATCCACACCTTCAAAACGATGCATGGGCCATCCGCGTGTAGGGCCGTAATCATGTCCAGGATTCGCCCCCCCCAGCGAGACTAAATGGCTGGCATTGGCGCGTCTGACCGCCGTATAATGTGTTTGGACGGTGATTGATCGACGTTTGGGGCCATCGTTCTACAACTGAACACCGATACTTTTCGCCCGACTGAAGCGGAGCGTCGCAGACCGTCGGCTGCCGGTTTGGATGGCACCTCGCGCCAGGCTATCGGCCCCGCTGAGGCCGAACCTCTGCATAGCTGTTGGGGCAGCGACCTGCCGCGGAAATGATTGTCATGAGCTGAGTTGAGCGAAGGAAAAATATGAAGATTGAGAATACACCAGACTTCGATCCCGCAATTTGCCGCGAAGCATATTATCGGATGCTTCTGATCCGGCGTTTTGAGGAGCGCGTGATCGAGCTGGTGAACGCGAATCAAATTGCGGGTGTCACGCACGAATATATCGGGGAAGAAGCGATTGCCGTAGGCACGTGTAGTATGTTGAGACCCGATGATATGATCACCAGCACGCACCGCGGCCACGGCCACATCATCGCCAAAGGTGGCGATGTGCGCCGGATGATGGCAGAGTTGTTCGGTCGTGCAACGGGCTATAACCGGGGCAAGGGCGGATCCATGCACATTGCGGATCTCTCGCTGGGCATCTATGGCGCGAATGGGATCGTGGCGGCGGGCGTTCCGATCGCCGCGGGCGCCGCATTCGCTGCCAAGATTCGCCGGACGGGAGCCGTCGCGGTCGCCTATTTCGGCGACGGCGGAGCCAACCAGGGCGTGCTACATGAGAGCATGAACCTCGCGGGCATTTGGAAACTGCCGGTGATTTTCGTTTGCGAAAACAACCAATACGCTGTCTCCACTCCATCCAGCTACGCCACGGCTGGTCCCGGCATCTGTGAGCGCGCGGCCGGGTACGGCTTTCCCGGGTACGGAGTTGACGGCATGGATGTGGAACAGGTGATGCTTGCCGCTCGCGAGGCCGTGGCCCGGGCGCGCGGGGGCGAAGGGCCGAGTTTGCTCGAGTGCCGCGCCTATCGCTTTCAGGGGCATTTCACGGCCGAACGCGCTCTTCAGCTTAAGTATCGGACAAGCGAAGAAATCGAGCATTGGCGCGGTCTTGACCCGATCGCCCAATGGGGTCGCAGGCTGGAGGAATGCGAAATTCTCGGACCGGACGAGCGCACGAAAATCGACCGGAATATCGAGCTCCTGCTTGAAGAAGCCGTGAAGTACGCACGGGATAGTGAGTGGCCCCCGGCCGAAGAGGCGCTCACCGATATGTACGTAACAACCTATCCGGATCTGCCGGTGCGAGGATACACGTGGAACGCCAACTGAGTTACCTGCGCGCGCTTCGCGAAGGCCTGATGCAGGAGATGCGCCGCGAGCCGGGAGTGATCGTGCTGGGCGAGGACGTTCGACAATCGCTGCGCGGAATCACCAGAGGATGTTTCGAAGAATTCGGTGGTGAGCGCGTGTGGGATACGCCCATCTCCGAATCCGCCATGGTCGGGCTTGCGACCGGCGCGGCCATGGCGGGACTCCGTCCGGTGGTCGAGTTTCAAATTGGCACGCTGCTCTATGTGGTCATGGACCAGCTGGCCAACCAGGCGCAGAAGTTACGCTACATGATGGGCGGGCAGGGAAGCATCCCGGTTACCTATCTGATTCCGGGTTCGGGCGCGCGTCCGGGCCTGGCGGGCCAGCACTCGGACCATTTGTATCCGATGCTGATGCAATGCGGAATCAAAGTTCTGATGCCTGCCACGGCATACGATAGCAAAGGACTATTCACGGCGGCCATTCGCGAAAACGATCCCGTCGCCGTCTTTGCCCCCGCGGCCGTCATGGGTGTAGGAGGATCGGTTCCCGAAGAAGCGTATGTTTGTCCAATCGGACGCGGCATCATTCGCAAACCGGGCCGGGATGTTACGGTGCTTACCGTGGCGCCGCTGCTCGCCGAGGCCTTGAACGTGGCTGCCCGCATGGAAGGCCAAGGCATATCGGTGGAGGTGATGGACCCCCGATCCCTGCTGCCCTTCGACTATGCGTTGCTATGCGAATCCGTGACCAGGACTCGCCGCCTCATCATCTTTGATGATTCCAGTCGGACCTGCGGGTTCGGCGCAGAGATCGCAGCCTATGCCGCCGAGAATCTGTTCGACGCCTTGCAGGCGCCGGTGATCCGGATTGGCCGCTCCGGTGTCCCGGTGCCCTTCAGCACGGCGCTCGACAAGCATGTGCTGCCCCGGCCCGCACAACTGGAGGAGTCCATCCACGCCGTAATGAGCCATCGCCGCAACACCATGCTCGAGCCGGCGGTAGAGAGAGGGGAGTAATTTGAAACTGATCGAGATACGAGTGCCGAAACTCGGCATGGATACAACGGAAGCTCGAGTGAGTAGCTGGCTTGTCCCGGAGGGCAGCCAAGTGCAAATAGGAACTCTCCTGGTCGAACTCGAATCGGAGAAAGTCACCTTCGCGTTGGAGTCCGAAGCGGCAGGCACTCTGGCGCATATCGTCCAGCCGGCCAGTGCAATCGTCCCCATGGGTGAGATTTTGGGAACGCTGCAAGTAGATTAGCCATGCCATCAAGACTCGACGAGAATGGGGAGACGCGCTCGAGTTCCAGCCGCCACAGAGTTCCAGTGGACAATCTTCAAGCCAGTTGCAGAGTCAAGTTTCGGATGTCTCAAAGCAGTAAGTCTGGTAAGCTTGTTTCATGAGGCACCCGCTCGCCATTGCGGTCCTGTTGGCGGGTTTGGTTTTCCCGTTAACGATTGGCGCTCAAAGGCGCTCAGCGTCACGCTCGTTCGCGCCAAGTCCCGGCAGAATGGCCACAGGCTTCGCCCCATTTCGTTCCACAAGCGGCCCGATCAGAACGGGGATGATGAGGCCAGCTCCCTCCGGAGGCTGGCGCCCCGGATTCGGCGCCGGTCCGCACCCTACGTACTCCAATGTTTTCACGGGGAGCAGACGCCCCACCCATCCGCCCTATGCAGGTTCGTCCTTCCGCCGCCAGTTCTACCCGCCTGGCCGGTTCTCCTACACCCAGCCGTTGTTCCTACCCTATTTCTGGGATTCGTCAGCGGGATCCCAGCCAGATGAGGAACCCACTGCGTCCGCACCGGAGCAGGACGATGCACTCACCAGCCAAGTCGATAGGCTCACGGACGAAGTCGAGTCGCTTCGAGAAGACCAAGCTTCCCGCCAGGACCTCAGTCCACACGCTGCCACACGTCGGGCGGCGGGCCAAGAAGAGCGTGCCCCGACAATCCTCGTGTATCGCGACGGCCACCAGGGCGAAGTGCAGAACTACGCCATCCAGGGGCAAACCCTCTGGGTTTTTGCAGGCCAGACGACCCGAAGGATCCCACTTGCCGACCTCGATCTCCAGGCCACTAAGAGGCTGAACGATGAGCGGGGTATTGATTTCGTCCCGCCCGATTCACCCTGACAGGAATTTCCATCTTGGCTGGCGCAGACCCCTGTTCTATGGGGTCTGCGATTTCCCGAACGGACTTGTCGGAGCTGAGGGCTGATCCCGGTCGGCTTGCAAAACGGCACGCTGCCGGAGGGCATCCCCGACCAGAGCCTTGCCGGAACAGAATCCCTTCGGGAGATCGCAGACGCTAAAAAGCGACCGTCTGCGCCAGCCCGCCTTCGTGCTTTTTTTCGCTTGAAGTCCCGGTTCGGATAGTTCACGCTATCGTGAAACTATTCATTGCGAATTTGTGCTTTGGAGGATTACCTCCCATGAGAAAACTCCGATTGAACGGACTGATGCTGGTGGCGTTGCTGGCGGTGTCTGCTGTCTTGGCGCGCACTCAGGACTTGGCGTCATTTGAAAAACGGATGACGGTGAAGATACTGCCCAACCGGCTGACGGTGTTGGTCTGCGAGCGTCCGGAGGCGCCGGTCTTCTCCTTCTTCACGCACGTGGATGTTGGTTCGGACCGGGAGTATCCGGGCATCACCGGCCTGGCGCACATGTTCGAGCACATGGCGTTCAAGGGGACGGACAAAATCGGGACCAAAGATTACGCGGCCGAGAAGGGGGCGCTCGCAAAAGTGGAGCAGGCCTACCGGGCCTACGACCAGGAGCGGCGCAAAGAAGTCGGCCGTGACGACAAAAAGCTGGCCGAACTGGAGAAGGCCTGGAAGGCCGCCATGGAGGCCGCGCAAAAGTACGTGGAGGAGAACCAGTTTGGGCAGATCGTGGAACAGAAGGGCGGCACGGGTTTGAACGCGTTCACCAGCAATGAAGAGACGGGTTACCACTACTCGTTCCCCTCCAACCAAGTTGAGCTCTGGGCGTACTTGGAATCGGAACGCTTTCTGCACCCCGTCTTCCGCGAGTTTTACAAGGAGCGCGATGTCGTGCATGAGGAGCGCCGCCTGAGTGAGAGCCAGCCCTTCGGACGGCTGTTCGAGCAATTCGCGGGCGCGGCGTTCATCGCGCATCCTTACGGAAGACCGGTGGTGGGCTGGCCGTCCGACCTGGAATCGTTCTCAGAAACCGACGCTGAGAACTTCTATAAGAAGTACTACGTTCCCGCCAACATGATCGTGACGCTGGTGGGTGACGTGAAGGCCAGCGAGGTTCTGCCCATGGTGGAAAAGTATTTCGGCCGCCTGCCCGCCGGGCCTAAGCCGGAGCCGCTCCGCACCGTCGAGCCGCCGCAGGTCGCGGAGAGGATAGTCATCCTGCACGAAACCTCGCAGCCCGTCTTCATCGAGGGTTATCACAAACCCGGTGCGCGAGACAAAGATGACGCCGTGTACGACGCGCTCCAGGACCTGATGTCGAATGGCCGCACCTCCCGCCTTTACCGATCCCTGGTTCGGGACAAGAAAATCGCGGCCTTTTCCGGGGGCTTTAACGGATACCCGGGCAGCAAATATCCAAACCTGTTTGTCTTTTATGCCGTCTCCACGCCGGGACACACGCCGGAGGAGATCCGCGACGCCATTCATGCGGAGATTGAGCGGGTGAAGAAGGAGGACATCTCGGACGAGGAACTTGAGATGATCAAAACGCGGGCCAAGGCGGACCTGATTCGCGCCTTGGGTGACAACCAGGGCTTGGCCATGCAATTGGGAACCGCCCAGTCGCTCTATGGCGACTGGCGGGGGCTCTTCCGCCATGTGGATGACATCGGAAAGGTGAGCAAGGCGGACCTCCGGCGCGTCGCGAACGCCACGTTCCGAGAATCCAACAGGACGGTAGGCATGATCGAGTCCACGCAACTTGCACAGGGGGCTCCTGCCACCGGAAAGGAGACTCAATAATGGACCGCCGAAATCGATTCACTGTCGCTATCCTGGTCAGCCTCGGTCTTTTCACTTTTGCGCCAGGCTCGCACGGGCAGGCGACCGATTGGAAGAAAATTCAGGCGCCGCACTTGCATGCGTTTCATCCGCAGCAGCCGCGCCGCGTGGACCTGTCCAACGGAATGGTCATCTTTCTTCAAGAGGATCACGAGCTGCCTCTCATTCGTGGAACGGCTCAGATTCGCGGCGGCTCGCGCGACGAGCCGGCCGAGAAAGTAGGCCTGGTCCAGATCTACGGCCAGGTGTGGCGTACAGGCGGCACGAAGAGCAAGACGGGCGATCAGCTTGATGATTACCTGGAGGCGCGCGCGGCCAAGGTGGAGACTTCGGGAGGCACAGATTCCACCACCGTTACCTGGGATTGCCTGAAAGAAAGTTTTGACGAAGTTTTCGGGGTGTTCACGGAATTGCTTCGCGAGCCGGGTTTTCGGGAGGACAAGCTACCTCTGGCAAAAACTCAATTGAATACGGGAATCTCCCGGCGGAATGACCAGCCC
This sequence comes from uncultured Acidobacteriota bacterium, assembly GCA_963832915.1. Taxonomy (GTDB): domain Bacteria; phylum Acidobacteriota; class Terriglobia; order UBA7540; family UBA7540; genus CAVROP01. The sequence goes on along the minus strand of CAWHWE010000010.1, from coordinate 161,205 downwards.
TTCCAGATCGCGTTTCGCGAGGCGGCCAAATTAGTCTATGGGGCCGACTCCCCTTATGCGCGCGTGCCCGAATATGCCACGGTGGCGACTGTCAGGCGCGACGACTTGCTGAGCTGGCATCAACGCTACGTGCATCCCAATAACATCATCCTTGGGGTCGTGGGCGATTTCGATTCGAGCGCAATGGAAGCCAAGCTGCGCGAGGCGTTTGAATCCTGGCCGAAAGGGCCGGCAGCCCCCAAGGTCCAGGCCTCTTTTAAGGGACCGAAGCCAGGCATCTATTTTGTGCAAAAGGACGAGGTGACTTCCAGTACCGTGCAAATGGTGGATCTGGGGACCAGGCGGGACAATCCAGACTACTATGCCATTGAGGTCTTCAATGAGTTTTTTGGAGGCGGGTTTTCATCACGCCTTTTCTCCAACATCCGTTCCAAGAAAGGACTCGCCTATGCCGTGGGGGGGGGAGTGGGGACCGACTTCGATCACCCCGGCATCCTTCGCCTGTTCCTGGGTACGAAGAGTAAAACCACAGCCGCGGCTATCGACGCCTTTAATGTAGAACTGGAGGCCCTGAAAACCAATCCGGCGATGCCCGAGGAATTAACCAGAGCGAAAGAGTCCATTCTGAATTCGTTTGTCTTCCGATTCGACTCCAAAGAGAAAGTGTTGCGCGAGCGGATGACTTACGAGTTCTTTGGTTATCCGGCGGATTTTCTGGAAAGGTACCGCGCGGGCATCGAAAAAGTGACGCAGCAGGATGTGGCTCGTGTGGCACATCAGTATATCCACAGGAACCAGTTGGCGGTGCTCGTGGTGGGGAATGCCGCGGATTTCGACCGGCCGTTGAGTTCGTTCGGCCCCGTCGCTACGCTGGATATTTCTATTCCCGGAATGGCGGTCGCGAAGAAAGGGGGAACGGCCTCCAATGCGGAAGGTAAGGCGCTGCTGGCAAAAATCGTCGCCGGCATAGGTAGCGAAGAAAAAGTTCGTTCGGTAAAATCCATGCGGCAGAAACTGAACATCCTGGTCAATACCCCGCAGGGTGAGATGTCCATTGGGGCCGAGTGGGTCAAGATCTTCCCGGACCGGCTCTGGCAAAAAATGACCACGCCCATGGGTGAAATGACGATGGTCTTTTCTCCCGCCGCATCCTTCATGCGGGGGCCGATGGGATCGCAGGATATCCCGGCCTCGCGGAGTGAAGAGTTCATGAACGAAATGAAGCGCGACCCCTTCGTCGTCGCCCAGCACGCGGACGATCCCAAGTTTGCTTTCTCCGCCGGCGCGTCTGAGAAAATTGGTGAGGTGGATGCGAGGATTCTTGATGTGAACGCCGACGGCACGGAAGTGCGCTGGTTCGTTGATCCGCAAAGCGGACGAATCCTGCGCGCCGCCTGGATTTCCATGGGACCTGCCGGGCCCGGCGAAATGGTGGTCGAATACGCCGACTGGAAATCGGTCACCGGCTTTGCCCTTCCCTTCAAGGAGACGAGAACTCGCGGTGGCAAAAAAGAAGCGACTGTCGAGCTCAAGGAAGTGGAATTCAACCCCAGTGTCGATCCGAAGCTCTTCGAGAAACCTGCGGCGAAGCCCAGCGAGAAATCGCCTTAGAGTCTATCTCGCGAAGAGATTCAATAGCGAGCGTAGCGCGGGCCTGCTTCCCCGAGCGCTGCGGTCTCTCTCGCGGAGAGATTAAAAAGCCGCGGACCTTCAAAACAGGTCAGCGCCGGGTGCCGATTTTGCATCTCTCACCCCTTGCGTATTGACTTCTGGAGCGTCTTCATCGCGTTCACACCCGTATGAATATTGATGACAATGACGATCCAAAGATCCGGCGCGGGAGGCCTCACAACGGAAACGCGGAGTGGGTAGGGTCAGGCTTGTCTCTCTTCAGTGGGTCGAAAGACTTGAGTGAGAATGACGCCGATTGAAACCAGTAACACGCCCCCAAACACAAGCCCATTCAAATACTCGTGAAGGAAGAAGTGGGCGAAAAGCGTAGCCACCAACGGCGTCAAAGAGGAGAAAGCGGACACGCGCGCCACGGCCATCAGGCGAAATGCCGTAAACAAGCAGTAGACAGCGAAAATGCCGGAGAGGACCCCGCTGGCAAGAAGGGCCAAGATCGAATGCCAGTTTGTGTCGAGCAAAGCCGGCCCGCGAGCCAAAGCGGCCCATCCAACCAATCCAACCAGCACGCTGGTGGTGAACTGCAAGAAGATGGCGGTCGATTGATGCGCGCCTCGGAGCTGGCCGTCACGCCATAAAACCCCGGATATCCCGTAACTGAGGGCGGTGCAGAAAGCCAGCGGGATTGCCCAATACCAGAGCGGCGATGCGGGATGCCCCTTGGACTCCCCCCAGGAAAGCGTTGCCAAGCCGCCAAAAATCAGCAACACTCCCACCAGCGCATAGCGAGGGATGCGCTCTTGCAGGAAACGCCAGGCGATAAGCGTCCCCCAGATGACGTAGGTATCTTGCACCGGAATGGTGACAGTAACGCCGCCCACGCGGATGGCAAAGTAAAAGAGAAACAATCCTAGCGTCGAGACAATTCCCGCCCAAATGAAAGGTACAATGGCGCGGCGGCCAATATAGTGGGGGGAAGCGGGCCTGAGTTGGTTCAGGGTGTGGTGTCTCCAGACCAAGAAGATGCCTAAGAACAAGCTCGGCACGCCACGGAGAAAAGGCCCGATCAGCGGATCGGCATGAATGACGCCAAGGCGGTCGAAAATGTTGGCCGAGGCATATCCCAGCACCGACCCAGCGGCCCACGGCTCACCGCGGCGACGGGAATCCCGGCTTGGTGTATTGACCATTCGTTTTCTCGAGTAGCACTGGAAGCCTAAACAAAACGACCCATGATTATAGCTTAACAACACCGAACTGCGGGGTCACTACGCAAGTGGACATCAGGTCCCTTGACAAACAAGGCGCAGGGGTGTAGATATTTCATGTGTAAAAGCCCGACCTTCGGGGCAGGGTGAGGGAAGGATTGATTGCGCGCCTTCCCAATTCCCTATCGGCGGTATAGCCCGCGAGGGGTGGTCCGACGCGCTCAACCCAGCGCATGGGAGTCCGGGAAAGCGAACCGGCAAGTTCTTAGCTAGCCGGTGCAATCAGCGGACAGAGCGAAGAAGGCCTGCAACCCCCAGGATCCGGTGAAACTCCGGGGCCGACGGTACAGTCCGGATGGGAGAAGGTCAGGACGGAAACCGGCCAGGGGAGCGGATGTGTATCCACCTGTAGGGGTGGATTACATTCAACCCACGCTTCCATAGGCTCGCGAACTGTCCCCTCCCGTTTACCCCGACCAAAAACCAGGATGTTGAAAATGTTGGACAGCGCAGCAAAGGCGCAACCAAACCGAGACTCTCTATGCTCTTGTCTCTCAAGCCTTAACACGGAGCGCACAGAGAACCTCTGTGAACTCTGTGTGGAGTCTTTTGCGGCCAAGGAGGGCACCGAGACACCACGTGCAAGTGGGGCAAACTTTGTGGCGAGGGAAGAAGTTGCCAGCTTGCGCCACAGAGGACCGAGTCACCGGATATTCGCAAGCGCCACGATGGCGGTTCTCCTATTTTTGGTCGCCACGCCGGCTCACAAGCTTTACGGGCAAACATGGAACAGCCACCTGGAGGGAATTGTGCTTGACCCGAGCGGGGCGGCAGTTCCAGCGGCTTCGCTCGAGCTCCGCAATCCTGCCACGGGCCAAGCCCGGCAGACTCAGACGGACGCGAACGGCTTCTACAGCTTTCCTTTCTTACCCGTTGGAAACTACGAATTGGAAATAGCGAAGACGGGTTTTGTTTCCAAAGTGGTCCGTGGACTGGCGCTTCGAGTTGGAGAAACACCGCGTGTCGACATCCACCTGGAACTCGCACGTGAACGAGTCGAAATCCAAGTTGACGCTCGACCGCCGCTTGTCGAAGCCGCTTCTCCCGCCATCGGGGATGAGATTGAGAATCGGCGGGTGAGCCTTCTTCCTTTGAACGGCCGCCAGTTCTCGCAACTGGCGTTGCTGGCTGCCGGTGCTGTTCCTCCTTATCCCAACAGTTCCACGCAACAATTCAACACTGTGGCGCTGGGGCTGGGTTTCTCCGTGAATGGGCAACGCTCCGAGCGCAACAACTTTTCACTCGACGGCGTCACACTGATGGAGCCCTTTGCCTACAGCCTCACGGTGAACCCTTCCGTCGACGCCATCCGGGAGTTCCGCGTGGTGGAGGACTCTTACGGGACCGACCAGGGCGTTACCTCGGGTGCGCAGGTTAATATCGCCTCTCGCTCCGGCGCCAACCGCGTATCAGGGACCGCGTACGAGTTTCTTCGCAACAACGCGCTGGACGCCAGGAATTTCTTCGACGATCCGACCCGTTCCATCCCTCCCTATCGCCAGAACCAGTTCGGCGCCAGCCTGGGTGGGCCGATCCGTCGTAACCGCACGTTCTTTTTCACAAATTACGAAGGCTTGCGCATTCTCCAAAGCGTCACGAATACCACTCTGCTACCCACGACCGCGGTCCGCCAGGGGGACCTCAGCGGCATCAATCCCCAGACAGGTGGACCTTTTCCTGCAATAATTGACCCCACTACGGGCCAGCCTTTCCAGGGGAACACCATCCCGGCATCACGAATCGACCCGATGTCCCGCGCAATCCTGGCGCGCGTTCCTTTGCCGAATGATACCAATGCGCCGCCCGGCGAAAACAACGACATCAATGTGGGGCTGCATCGCGTCCACACTGACCAGTTTATGGCGCGATTAGATCATGAGCTGACGCCAAAGCACCAACTCTTTGGTCGATTTCTCCTCTTTAATGGAGAGCAACTGTTTCCTTTCGTTCCGGACTCGTTCGCACAGAATCCATCCGCCCCGCCGGGGTTTGGCACGAACCATGATGACACGGGAAGGAACCTCGCGCTGGGGCTCACCTCCGTATTCCGGCCTACGCTCATCAACGATTTCCGGTTCGGCTACGCTTACTATTTCGGCACCAAAGAAGCTCAGAACATTCACAGCGGATTCCTGGAGTCGCTGGGAATCACTCGGGCTCCGGGAGCGACAAACGACGGCATCCCCGCCATTGACGTTCCCGGCTACGCGGACATGGGCGATAGCGACATCTTCCAACCACAAATCCGCAAGGACAACACTTTCCAGTTCACCGATAACGTAGCGTGGGTCAGTGGCCGGCACACCTGGAAATTCGGCGCGGACGTGCGGCGTTACCGCCTCTTCTATCAAGTGGAGGATTTTGGGCAAGGCCTCTTTTCGTTTAGCGATGGGGCTAGCTCGGTTTCCGGCACTGCATTCTCGGATTTTCTTCTCGGCAGACCTTTTCTTTCTTATGCCCAGGCGGGCAACTCGGGTGGAAACGATCGTCTGGACTATTTCGGCGCTTACTTTTCCGATGAATTCCGCGCCACTCGCCGCTTGACCCTCACCTACGGCCTGCGTGAGGAGTTCTACTCACCACCCACCAACGCGGACGGACGAGCCTCGATTCTCGAACCCAGCAACGCCACGGAGTTCATTGTCCGGAACGATAAGGGACAGGCATCGGCATTAATTGCAAACCCGCTGATTCAGACCCTCCAGAGCCTCTATGGGCTATCCTTTATCACCTCTCAGCAAGCCGGGTTGCCGCCGTCCCTGATCCGTCCTGATTGGGCAGGATGGGCGCCACGCTTCGGCTTTGCTTATGACCTCACGAAGCGCCACACCACTTCCCTGCGCGGGGGATTTGGGGTCTTCAATTCCCTGGGTGAACTCGACTATGCTTCGGAGACTCGGCTCAGCGCGCCGATCACGGAATTCCTTTTCGGGCTCGACACCTGCAGATTTTATGGAGCAGGGGCTTGTGGCCAATCATACGCGCCACCCCAGCTTGGTTATCAACTTGCGTACACGCTTGGCAACCAGGAGCCGACGGCCATCTCCTCGCCTCCCGATCTGCGCAAGGGCTACGTCTATGAATGGAGTATGTCAGTCGACCATGAAATCGCGCCGAACACAGTTCTTTCCGTCAGCATTGCCGGATCCGACGGGCACAAACTTCCCCGCCGGGGATTACAGAACCAGGGCATCCCGAATCTGCCTGGTGAACGGAGGGGCTACCATCCACAACCCGGCTCGAATCAGTACATTCGTGACACGGATGTCAACTCAAACTACAACGCGTTGATCGTGCGCCTGGAACGGCGATTTTCCCACGGAATGTCCTTTGTGGGTGGCTACACCTTCGGCAAGTCAATCGATACGGCTTCGGGGCTTAACGGCGCCAATCAGGCTCAGGACAACTACAATCTGAGGGCCGAACGCGGCCTTTCGGATTTTGACATCCGGCAACGCTTCGTCCTCTCGGGCAACTGGGAACTGCCCTTCGGTTCCGGCCGCCAATGGATGCGCGGGGGGACGGCAGCCCGGCTGCTCGGCCATTGGGACCTGTCAAACATCCTAACGCTCCAATCCGGGCAACCTCTCACCGCCCTGCTGCCTACCGCGCTCAGTGGCACCCAATCAAACGGCACTGACCGGCCAGATTTGATCTCCAACCCCAACTTGCCCGCCGGGCAACGCACGCCCTCCCGGTGGTTCAATACGGACGCATTCGTTCCGCCGCCTATCTTCTATGACAACCTCGGAGCTTACAGCATTCCGGGGAATGAAGGCCGCAACGTTATTACGGGACCCGGACTGGCATCTTGGGACACGAGTCTACAGCGCCAAGCGCGCTTGGGTGAACGGGTTAATCTAGTGTTTCGCTCCGACTTCTTCAATCTGACCAACCACCCGAACTTCGACCGGCCTGGCCTCATCTGCGGAACCTCGAACTTTGGGTACATTAGTTCTGCGGAGAATTCCCGCCAAATCCAGTTCTCCTTGCGGTTGAGCTGGTAGCGCCGATCTTATCCGTCAGGTGACGAACCAAATGGCGGCGCCAACCCGCCTCCACTTCAAATTGACCCACTACCCTCAGAGCCGCACTGTCGAAAAAGGAAGGCGGCTGGGTGTATACTGACCCAGAACCCGAGTCCAAATGAAAATTCCGATTCATATTGAGGACTGTGATGAACCTTTGGACCCCTCGGGCGGAGTCTCAAGACCTGCGCCCGTTGTTGTGAAGTTCCACGAGCAACTTCGGCCGGCGGTTGTCAGCGCGATTTCACTCACGTTGCTCACTGGATGCATCTTCCCCTTGGTGCTGTTTGCTCTCGGGCGGTTGCTCTACCCTGGCCAAGCCGCCGGTAGCCTGGTTACACGCGGCGGGGGAGTCATCGGCTCCCGACTCATCGGGCAGGACTTCACTCGGCCCGAGTATTTTCACCCGCGGCCCTCGGCCGCCGGGGCCGGGTATGACGGCACTTCATCTGGCGGCACGAATCTCAGCCCCTCCAACCGCAAGCTCATCGAGGGCGTCCGGCAGTTGGCGGCGGATTACCGCAGACGCAACGGACTGCCGCCGGATGCCACTGTTCCCATCGACGCGGTTACATGCTCAGGCAGCGGGCTCGACCCGAACATCAGTCCCGAAAACGCGGCTCTGCAGGTCCCCCGCGTGGCACGGGCGCGCCGCCTCAGCGAGGATGTCGTTCGCCGTCTGCTTGCTAGCCACACACAAGGGCGGCAACTGGGGTTCATGGGCAACCCTCGAGTGTCGGTACTCGATCTGAATCTCGCTCTCGACCGGGCCGCCCCGCTCGCTTCTCACTGACGATCCTATGCGCTGGCTGGAATACACCGTTTTTCTCGCGCTCGTCGTTGGGATGGCCCGGCCTGTGGGCCTTTATCTGGCTCGGGTGTTCGAGCGCAAGCCCACCTTCCTTGATCCCGCGCTCCGCCCCATCGAATCGCTTCTCTACCGGTTGTGGGGGGTCCACCAAGACCAAGAGATGTCCGCTGGTGTATATACCCTGTGTTTCCTGCTCTTTAGCGCGGTAGGCACGGGAGGGTTGTTTCTTCTGCTTTTTGCCCAACGTTGGCTCCCGGGTGGGCCCAGCGATCATTACCTAAGCACGCGAATGACCGCAGACCTGGCGGCAAACACGGCGATCAGTTTCTCGACAACTACAACCTGGCAGGCTTACGGCGGCGAAACCACTCTTCGCTATCTGACCCAACTGCTGGGTTTGGTCTCGCAAAATTTCCTCGCGGGTGCGGCCGGCTTGGCCGTGGGGATCGCCTTCATCCGAGGATTCGTCCGGGACCGTTCGGCCACCGTGGGCAACTTCTGGGTAGACCTCATCCGTGCTCTACTTTGGGTTCTTTTGCCTTTGGCCCTACTGGGCAGCCTTACCTTGGTCTGGCAGGGCGTGCCGCTCAACTTGGCGCCTTACACGGAAGCCCACACTTTGGAGGGCGGAGTTCAGACCATCGCTCAGGGACCGGTGGCCGCGCTGGAGTTCATGAAAAACTTAGGAACCAACGGCGGCGGCTTCTTCAACGCCAACGGCGCCCATCCTTACGAGAACCCGACGCCGTTAGTCAATTTCCTCGTGTTACTGGCCATCGCTGTACTGCCTGCGTCACTCCCAATCACCTTCGGTCACATGACCGGCAGACCACGCGCGGGCTGGGTATTACTGACGGTGATGGCTGTGTTGTTCGTGGGCGGCCTGGCGCTGTGTGATTTCGCCGAGGCCGCGGCCCCGCCGCAACTCGCGGACCTCCATGTTTCGGGCGGGAACATGGAGGGGAAGGAAGTGCGTTTCGGCATTGGCGGCTCGGTGCTCGCGGCGGTAGTCACGTCGAACGGGCGCGACCGGCTCGTACAACTCGATGCACGACTCCTACCAGCCTGTGGGTGTGCTGGTGCCCCTGGTGAACATGCTGCTTGGCGAGGTCGTCTTCGGAGGTCTGGGAACCGGCCTGTACAGCATAGTCATGACCGCGCTGGTTGCCGTGTTCCTGGGAGGCCTAATGGTCGGCCGCACGCCGGAGTACCTCGGGAAGAGAATCACCGCTGCTGAGACCAGGTTTGCTGTCTTGTATGCTCTGCTGACACCAGCGGTGGTGCTGGTGTTGACCAGTGTGGCGCTCCTCACGAATGCCGGCCGGGCTGGATTGGTCACCAACCATGGGACCCGAGGCTTCACCGAAGTGCTCTTCGCCTACGCCTCGTGCATGGCCAACAATGGACAGAACATGGCAGGCCTGAACACTAACAGCGTGTTTTACAATGCGACCACTGCCGTCGCCATGCTGGCTGGACGATTCGGCTTGGCCGCGTTAGCGTTGGCCCTGGCTGGGCGATTCGCTGCCCAGCGACGCTGGCCAACGACCATGGGAACGCTGCCCGGCGATTCCGCCACGTTCGGAGCCTTGATCCTCGGGACGATCTTGTTGGTGGGGGCGCTGTGCTTCCTGCCCGCCTTGCCGCTCGGCCCGATCGTTGAGGCGTTGCAGCACTGAGCTCCGGCAGAGGCCATGTCTAGCCAGGATTTTTAACCACGTTTGGACGCTCTTAGGGGGCCGCCGGAAGGGCGGGGCTTCAGCCCCGCCCTTCCGGGCTTGTTCGTTGCGGGCATCGACTCTTACGAGCAAATGCAAGGAACGGACCCGGGTCCCCACAAGCACCAAGGTTCTTACATCTTATCCAGTGGTGGTATCGGCCCCGATCTAGGGACGTCCACCGAGAGGAGCGAACATGAAGATTGGCATCATTGGCGCTGGGCAAATCGGCGGCACCCTGACACGCCGGCTGGCCAAACTCGGACATGAGGTGTTTGTTGCTAACTCGCGAGGACCTGAATCGCTCGCAGATCTCGCCAGGGAAACCGGAGCAAGGCCCGTCTCGGTCGCAGAAGCAGCGCGGGCGGGTGAGGTGGTTGTGGTGACGATCCCGGAAGGGAAGATTCGAGACCTGCCCAGGGACTTGTTCGCCGGCGTGCCCGATGATGTCGTCGTCATCGACACGGGCAATTACTACCCGCGGGAGCGCGATGGCCGCATTGGCGATATAGAAGCGGGAATGGCGGAAAGTCGATGGGTCGAGCATCAGCTCGGCCGGCCGGTCGTCAAGGCGTTTAATAACATCTATGCCCAACACCTGTTGGAGCGCGGCCGCCCGGCTGGCAGCCGAGGCCGGATCGCCCTGCCCGTGGCCGGCGATGACAACCACGCAAAGGAGGCCGTAATTCGGCTTGTGGACGAGCTCGGATTCGATGCCGTTGATGCGGGTGGCCTTGATGAATCCTGGCGCCAGCAGCCGGGCACACCGGTTTACGCAACCGACTTCGATGCCGAGGGAGTGCGGCGCGCACTGGCCCAGGCCAGCCAGGAGCGCAGACCAAAGTGGCAGGCCACGGAGAACAGCCCAGGCACCTTTGCGCACCCGGCCTGAAGCTGTTCGCCTGTCGTAGCGGCGGCGGAACCTGTCCCGATCTTATCGGGACGCCTCCACAGGAGAGGATTGAATTCGTGGATAGAAGAAGATCCGTGGGTGCCGGTGCTCTGGGTTTCGGGCCTTCGCCCGGAACATGGGATGCTGCCGGTGGGGATATCAAAGGAAGCAGCAGATCGAATGGCGGCTGCTGGCGTCACTTCCCCGACCAGTACTTGTTGAAGCCCTCGTAGTCTGAGGGCAGACTTGCCAGGATAGTTCTTCTCAATTCCAGGATATCGACTGAACCTTGTTGTTGATAGAGCACCCTTCCATCCGGAGCAATCAGTACCGTGTAAGGCACGGCTGACTCCCACTTGGGGTCGAATGCGGCCTGCAAGGCGGCTGTATCGTCGGAGGCGAACAGCAGGTTACGGCTGGTGGCGTGCATCTTTTCAAGCAGGCGCAGGACGCTGGCCTTTTCGTCGGGCAGGTTGGCCGCAACTGTAACTAACTCCAAATCGCGCACGCCGTACATGCGGAAGGTGTCCTGCAAGTCAGGGAACTCGTGTATGCATGAGCCACACCAGGTGGCCCAAAAACTCACCAACAGGGTCTTTTTAGTTGGGTTCGCCCGCAACTTTCTTAACTCTTCGGCCGAAGCCATCTCGAGTTGTACAGGCTGAGATTCGATTTTCCGCAGAGCCGCCAAACGCGCGGCTTGCTTCTCTTTCCACTTGGTCGAGCAGCCAAAAACACCGGTATGCTTCACTGCGACTTCGCGATGCGCCAGGAGGGCATCGATGGCATCGCGCGCTTCGTGTGTTTTTGCCAATTCGGCGCGGTAGCTATTATCCATACGGCCTTCATAGCGGAGGCGGCGGTCGCCATCAAAAACAAATACATGAGGTGTAGCTTGCGGGCCATAAGCGTCCGCCACCGACTGGGTTTCCCCATCGTAAAGGTACGGATAAGTCAGATGTTTGAATTGCGCCCGGATCTTCATCTCCTCCAGGCTGTCGCTGAGGTCCGAGGAATCCAGTTCATCAATGGTGATGGCTTTCGGATCATTGGGCTGGATCGCCACTACGGCCACATTGCGGTCCTGGTAGTCTGCCGCAAGTTGCATGATGCGGCGCTCATACATTTGTGCGATAGGGCAATGATTGCAGGTGAAAACCACCACCAGAACCGGGCTGGAAGCGTAGTCGGCGAGCTCATGGATCTTCCCGTCGACGCCCGGAAGTTCAAAGTTGGGCGCGGACGAACCAAGTGCGAGGATGGGGTGCGATGTCTGCCCCCAGGCGGCGGGTGAAAGCGTCAGCAAAAGCAGAACTTTCCACATGTCCCTTCTCCAACGAGTTTTAGTACGGGGTGGTATCACTCCGCCAAATGGCGCGCAAATTCCACTTCCTGCCGCAGGTCATCTTCGACAGGGCCTTCCTTTTCGTACTCCACGGCGACCAAGCCGCCGAAATTCTGACGGTGTAATTCCCGCATCACTTCGGGAATCTTAGAAATCCCAGTCCCCAGCAGCACATTAACCTCGCCGTCCCGGGCCTGAATGTCTTTAAGATGCACCAGTTTCAGCCGCGGCGCCAGCTTGCGGAGCGCGTCCACGGGGTCGTATCCGCAGGACGCAAACTGACCCACATCGGCTGTGGCGCCGACGGTCTTGGAAACTCCTGCGAGCGCATTCAAAACGTCCTCCGGACTCTCGTAAGGGAATTTCTGTCCTTTGAAATAGTGATTATGAATTCCGAAGGTGATCCCTTCTTGCGTGAAGCGCTGGTCGATTTGGACAAGGGTGTTGCCCGTCGCGTCGCCGCTAACATTACGGGCGCCCAACAGTTGTGCGAAGCGCACTGCGCTTTCGACGTCATTGCCGTCCTTGATGGTGGCTGTGTAGTACGAAACGCAGCGGATGCCGGCGCCGTCCAGTTTTTCCCTGGTAGAACGGAACAAATGGCCGTCCGGCTTGCTAAACAGCATGAACTCCCCGCGCGACATTTCGATTTCTTTGATGCGAAGAGCGGTGAGCTGGACGATCATATCGTCAATGGAGAGGTTGTGATAACTGTAGGTGCCAATTCCTATGTTGAGTCTGCTGTAAGCACCGAGCGGCGCCGCCGCCATGGCCATGCCGGCAGCGATGGTCTTAGCGAACATTCTCCTGGTCATCATGAGTTTTGGACCCACCGTTATAGGGCGTTTCTGATTATTACTGTGTCCCGTGCTCCATACAGCCCCGTAGTGGAAATTCGAGCTAGTCGGATGGAAGTGGTCGTGGCGTCACATCTGCATTGACCAACCCTGTGGCCCACTTGATCGCCTCGGTATACATCTCTTGCAGATTAGGGTTGTCCCAATTCTCCTTGGGATGACCGAGCGTTGAATAATATACGCGTCCCTTGCCGTACATCTTCGCCCAAGTCACGGCGAAATCGCGGTCGGTGCGATGCACCCTGGGGTTCGATAAGTCGAGCTTGCCGGCGTCGAGACGCATCAACACCCTGACTTTGTCGCGCGAGTAGTTCCTCATCTGGTAGATTTCGTCCCTCAATACGAACGACCGTGGCCACTGCTGCATTCCAGGGAAGTTTGGATCTTCCACGAGGATGGGCGCATTAAACGTTCCCCACGGGTGCTCGTCAAAGTAACCCCCGATCATTTCGCCATATTCCGGCCAGCCGGTAAAGGTGATGGTAGCGCTGTGCACGCCAATAAAGCCTTTCCCGTCATCGTGGATGAATGACAGAAGATCTGCCTTCTGTTGCGCGTCCATTCCGAGGTCACCGCCGGTAAAGAACAGGACGGCGTCGAAATCATTCAAGTTCTTCGCGTTGTATTCCAGTTTCTTCTTGGTGAGTACTTCCGAGTCAGTGCGGATGGTAGTGTCCCACAGTTGGGTTGCTTCGCCCAGCCGTTCAATCGTGGCCATGGCGTGGGACACGGACTCGTGGCGGTATCCCTTTTCCTCTCCCAGCACCAGGAGGTGTTTCTTCTGCGGGGTTTGAGATTGGCCAATACAGAGGCTGCAAAAGGCTAACAGGAACAAAAGATAAGCCGACCGCCGGAACTCCATTTGGACCTATTCCCTCCCTTAAGTCTTCAAAGTCAATAGCTCGGAGCGCCGCGAGAGTATATCGTAAACAAACCCTTTACGTAACCTTTTCCCTGACACTTTTCCCTGACACCTTTCGTGGCAAGCCTTAACACTTTTCCCTGACACCTTTTCCCTGGCCCTCAGGAAGGAAATACGGAACGGCCTTCGGCAAGGGGATGACGCTTATGATGCGGTTGTTGGTTTATTGGGGATGCTTGAGGTGTGCCTCGGCCGGCGTGCGACCGGCGAGCTGCTTTTCTCCGGCTTCTAACTTCTAAATCACAACGGCCTCTCGATCACTTGGCGTTGGGAGGCTTAGCATTTTCGGCTTTTTCAGCGTTCCCCCCCGGGATGATCTCGTCCATCGGGAACGTGGCCTTGAAATCCAGGTTCTGATTAAGGCGAGCCTCGAACACCAGTTCCTGCGCATCGCCAGTCAAGAGCGGCCCCTTGATGCTATCCCGGTCGAATGCCACTTTCCATACCCCCGCGTACCCCCCGACGAATTCCAGGTGTTTGGCCGGGACGACATCCTTCGATTTTCTATTCGAGAGAGAGGCATCGAAAGGCCGCATGAGCCGCTCACCTTCATTCGCGCCGATCAGGCGACCCGAGCCAACTTTGCCGCCAATCGAGACGATAATGTAATACTGGTTTCCGCCTTGGCTGAGCAAGAGGGAGCAGAGCTTGGTTGCCTCCTCGGGAGTGAGGTTCCTGTCCAGCATTTCGAGGCGGGCGAAGGCGCGGGCGAACTCCGGGTCTGCCCAATAGACATCCAGAGACGCATATTGACGTTTAAACCAGCCCAAAAGGCTTCCGGTGATACCGATCTTCCCCTCCCGGCCGCCAACGATCTTTTGGCAATCCTCCTTGGTCCAGGAAAGAAATTTGGTATCGCCGGCATTCGCGGCCGGCAGGGTATCGAGATAATCCTTCAGTGCGAGCTTTTCTTCCTTGCGGTCAATCCCGAAGTCGTAGACATCAAGAATCTCGATGTTCGAGGCGGACTTGCTACCGGTGTTGCCTTCGACAAAGCCAAACTCGCCGCTGGGCAGATCCTCGCGGGGAAAGATCCGGTATAGATCCCTTACGCTCGTGGGGCCGATGTCAATGAGGACTTCGTCCTGGTTCTGTTCGGTGCTAAATAGTATCGAGGCGTTGGCCAAGGTCCGCTGATCGAAATTCTGGCCGGTGATCTTGCACTGCAGCAGCTTGAATTTGCTGACGTCACGGCTGGGTGGGAAGTAGGCGTAGAAGGTCGGGCGAAGCGTTTCGTGTCTGTTTGTGGAGTGCGCGCCCGGAATGTTGATATCGACCTTTTGCCGGACGAGGGGACCGGGAACGACGCTCTTCAGCAAAGAGCGAAACTTGCTGACCTGCACCTTGGTTTCGATGCGCCCGAGCGGCTTCAATTCCCCGTCCGACACGATGTACATGCCATAGTTTGCAGGCGCCTGCGTGATCACGACAGGCTTAGGTTCCGCGGAACTCTTGGAAGCTCTGGACGCGTCTGTGGCCACAACCTCTTTCGACCCATTCGAAGCGGGAAGCGAACCCGGCTTAGCGGCAGCCGGTGAGGCGGAAGCCCCCCCGGGCGCTGGTTGGCTGGAAGCATCGCTCGCGTTTACGATGATGGAAATCAGGCCGTCACTAACTCCCGCGTCCTTCAGCGCGACCAATCCCTCAACCGAAGTGTCGAACTTAGTTTTCGACTGCTTGATCTTTGCCGCGATGATGTCATCAGCGATCTTCGCCTTAACAAGCCGGATCACGTCCCGATTGGTCATGGCCGAGTTGGCCGCCGCCCCGGTCTTTCTGGCTCCTGTCTTGGGCGCCGTCTTTTGCCCTGCAGACTGCTGGGCAGTCTTACTCGGCGGCGAGCTTTGCGGCGAGGCCCCCGTCTGCGCAAGGAGTCTTCCCCCCAACGTGGCCAGCAACGCGACAGATAAGACATTCCAGAGAAGGCGTTTCACTGTGTCCCCCCCGTCAAATATCTACCCGGAATTTCCGTTTTGACCTTGCCTTTGCCTCATAGCCTAGCCCTCCTGCCCCGTCGTGTCAATCACAAAATGCACACATCACAAAATGCACCAGAAAATGCGCTCCCCGAGCCCCAGAAGCTGTGAAAAAATCGAGTTGTAGGGGCGGCCCTTGTGGCCGTCCCGCCAGAGCGGGAGCAACCATCCCGCCCCTGCGAGACGCCTACGACGCGACGGCATAACGCGATTCTTTCACAGCTCACCCTGTTGTGCCCCGATGATAATGTCCCCTTCTGTCACCGATAGAAATGTCCCCTAAACTCATGGCCTCTGAGGAGGCCACAGTGAAGAGGACGAGGATGGATGAGCGGGAGTTGAGGCGAGGGGCGGTGTTGTCACAGGTGGCGGGGAAGGGTTGGACTTTGGTGCAAGCTGCCGAGCGCATGGGAGTGAGCTATCGGCAGGCGAGGCGATTGTGGAAGCGTTATCGAGTGAAGGGGACAAGGGGGCTGATGCATGGCAACGTGGGGCGGGCGTCGAACCATGCCAAGCCGAAGAGTTTGCAGCGACGGGTCTTGGGGCTGATAGGGAAGAAGTACGGTGGAGAGCCCGGCGAGCGTTTCGGTCCCACGCTGGCGGCGGAGCACTTGGAGCAAGACGATCATGTCGCAATCGGGGTGGAGACGTTGCGGCAGTGGATGCTGGAGGCAGGATTATGGAGCCGGGAGCGGAGAGGGCGAGCGCATCGGCGAAGGCGGGAGCGGAAAGCGCATTTTGGGGAGTTGGTGCAGTTGGATGGAAGTTTCCATGATTGGCTAGAAGGGCGAGGTCCGCGGGGTTGTCTGATGAACATGGTGGATGACGCGACGGGTACGACGCTGTGCCGGATGGGCAAGGAAGAGACGATCTGGGCGGCGGTGGGAGTGTTGGAGGCGTGGATGGAGTGCTACGGAGTGCCGCAGGCGTTGTACACGGACTGGAAGAACGTGTACGTGCGAGAGCCCAGCGCGCAGGAGCGGATGCGAGGAGAAGAGCCTGTGACGCAGTTCGGACGCATGTGCCGTCAATTGGGGATTGAGATCATCGCGGCCAGTTCGCCGCAGGCCAAGGGGCGGGTGGAGAGGAACCACGGGACGCATCAGGACCGCCTGGTAAAGAAGCTTCGCGTACGAAACATAACGAGCCTAGAGGATGCCAATCGATACTTACAGGAGAAATACTGTGAGGAGCACAACACGCGTTTCGCGGTACGGCCGGCAGCCCCGCAGGACTTTCACTTGCCCAGCCCTGGGGTGCGGAAACTGGACAGCATTTTCCGGCTGGAGAGGGAGAGAGCGCTGAGCAACGATTGGGTGGTACGCGATGAGAACCGCTTCTATCAGGTGGAGCGGCAGCGCCTGCATCACGCGCCAGCAAAGAGCAAGGTGAGGTTATGCGAGTGGGAGGATGGGAGGATCGAGATTCACTACCGAGGGCAGAAGCTCAGCTGGCAAGAGATCCCAGCACGCCCGCTCCCGAGAAAGCAAGAGGACGAACTTCCAGTGGCCATGGAGGCGACGAAGAAGAAGTGGAAACCAGGGCCGCACCATCCCTGGCGGATGGGCCCGTGGACTGACCGCACGCCGTTGGTCTCGGCCTCCGCTTCGCCCTAGACGCTCCGCCCTTCGGGCTCCGCAGGGCTTCGCTCCGGCCGAGACCAACGGCGTAACTCACCACTCCAGCAGAAACAAAGGGAGAGACAAAGTACGTGAAAGACAAAACCGAAAAAGAGGACATTTCTATTGGGTTAAGGATGGGGACATTTCTATCGGGGCTTGACATTCTTTCACAGCTCACCCTTGACTAGGCCGAAGGTCTGAATGAAACTAAGCCTCGCATCTTTCGGAGCGGAGGTTAAAGGCTATGATATCCCTAACACGGCGTCGTCTACTCGGGCAAGCCGCCAATTTGGCCGGAGCACTCGCCGCGGGCGTGCACGTTGGGAAGGCTGCCCGGCCAGCGCCAAACCGATTACGGGTGGTGATCGCCGGCGCCCACCCCGACGACCCTGAAACCGGCTGCGGCGGCACCATCGCCGGCCTCTCCGATGGTGGTCACGACGTCGTGATCCTCTACCTCACGCGCGGCGAGCGGGGCATTAAAGGCAAGACTTTCGAAGAAGCGGGCAGGATACGCACCGCCGAAGCTCGGAAGGCCTGCCAGATACTCAAAGCTCGCCCGCTGTTCGCAGGCCAGGTCAACGGCAAAGTAGAGGTTAACTACGCGCGCTATGATGAGTTCCTGAAACTCCTTCAAGGCGAGCAGCCGGACGTGGTGTTCACCCACTGGCCCATCGATACGCACGAAGACCACCGGGCTACTTCACTGCTGGTTTATGATGCGTGGCTTCGTATGGAGAGGAAATTCGCGCTTTACTACTTTGAGGTCATGACGGGTTCGCAGACGTCTCAATTCTCACCCACCCACTACGTGGACATCACGGCGACCGAGGCTCGCAAGCGCGCGGCCTGCTTTGCGCACGCCAGCCAGAATCCAGAGGAATTCTACGCGGTCCACGACCAGATGAACCGCTGCCGCGGCATGGAGATGCGCGCGAAGTACGCGGAGGCTTTCATCCACCATTCGCAAAGCCACGAGGTAGCGCTACCGGCGTAAGGGCAGGGAAAATACACAATGCCCATTAAACCCGAATTCATAAGTTGAGCGAGGTTGGTGGTTTGAGCGGATGGAAAAACCCCTCACCCGCCCTCCTCCGGCGGGGAATTACCTTTACTTCTCGACAACTAAATTATTGGTCACGGATAAGACGCCGGGCACACCGTTGGCGCGGAGTGCCGCCAGGTCTTTGTCGGCTTGGCGATCCACCACTCCTTCCAGGGCAACGTTCTCGTTCTTTACGATAATCCGAATCGGCTTTATGACGGGCATGGCGTACCTCTCAAGCGCCGGGTAGCCGTAAATGGCGCGATAAAGACGCAGACGAAGGCCATTATCCGTGGGAGGAAGCACCTCAATCTGGTTCACGACTTTTTCCACTCCTTCAATATGCTTGACGACGTTTTCCACTTCCCCTTTGACCGTCGGGTTCGTAACCTGGCCCGTCAAGGTCACGTCGTAGCCGGAGACGGAGTACTTGATGTCGTCAAAGACATCATAGTTGGGGAGCATCAGGATTTCGTGTCGAACTTCCTTGGCAATTCGCTTCACTGCCTGCGGCGGGGCTTGCCTCTGGTCTTGTGCTAAGACGACACTCGGAGCCACGAGAATCGCAAACAGAAGAAGTCTGCTTCGCATCTTTGCACCTCCAATTGTATATGGACCGTCCTGAGTAGACCGGGACGCCTTGCCCGGAAATTTCAGTATATCACCGCACCAATACCCTGAACGGGAATTTCCGTCCTCATTTTCCGGCTGACGAGCAAGGTGCTCCCGACCGCCTCTGTCAGAGGGCGGGGCTTCAGCCCCGCCGCATGCAGCGCTAGAGAGTCGCGGCTTTAGCCGCTGAAGCCCCATGCTCGCTGATGGCATTGGCTAGTGCTTCAGGGGCTGAAGCCCCGCCCTTCCTCTAGAAATGGACTCAAAACTTGACTGATTTACACCATGTTTCGTACTTCAAGATCTCTAGGGCATTGCTTTGCAAGGCCGGGGCTGTGCTTGGATTCCCCCTTCCCACCACGCCGGCAACTGCCACGCCTCCAGCTCGCAATAGGCGTCATGGGGCAGATACGAAGTGACCGCACATTGCAGCTCCTTGTCCTGCATGCCTTGGTTAAGCACGGTGTGGAACACCAGCCAGTGGTTCCAGACATTCACCGTCTGTCTGACGCCGGGTGTGGAATAGAAGTACACTCGTTTTTCTCCGATGCGAGCATGAATCTGCGAGAGCTCCGCAATGCCATTTTGTCGAAAGGGCTCACCGCCCATCATGTGGCGCACGACAATGGCCAGCAGTGGCCGAGGCTGGGAGAATTCGGGGAGGTGGGTTCGGAAAGCCACTCTCCGCTTGACAAAGCCGCGCTGGCTCAGTCGTTCGGCTTCGGAGAAATCGATGCCGGAATCGGACCTCAGATCCATGGGAACTATCCCGAGCTTCTGCCCTAGCACCACCGGTTGTTCCGGCAATTCTTCTATGGGAAAGTTCTCCTTCCCGGAGAGTTTAGAGTCCGGCCCAATCTCAAACATGGCCACTTCAAAAGGGCGCAACCACAGGCTGAGCGTCTGGCCTGCGGCGAAGGATTTTTTCCCTTGCCCGACGAGCGACCTTGTCTCCGGGAAATGGCGGCAGAGGCTCACCGGCCCGGCGCCGACGAACCCCAGAGAGGAATCCAAAGTGAGGTTGAACGGTCGAGATTGAAAATGCACATTGTTGAGAAAAACAAAGCCGTGGTCACCCTCAAAATAGGAGTACCCGTAAACTGTATTTTCCCACGGATCCCCGAGCAGGTGGCGTCGCTGGAGCAGGATTCGATCCTGAGCCCGCGCCAATCGGACAAGGCGGCTGAGGACTGTGACCTCATCCTCAGGAATGAGAGTCAAGTCTCCCCAGCATTGCGGAAAGATGAGGTTCCCGCGGCCCAGGTCCATCACCAGCGCTTCCAGCCAGCGCTCCGCCTTAACGAAACTGCCCCAACTCGTGTTGGTGATCCACACGCCGAGACTGTCGCGGTTCGAGGGGGGAATCAATTGGGCAAGGTGCGAACCCTGGTCCACCAAGTGCGTGGAACTGTCCCGATGGACCACGGTCGGGTAGTCCGCGAGCCCAGTGCCTTCCCCGGCCATGCCGGATTCGAAAAGGGTGTCACCAAACTGACAGAAATAGGGCGAGCCGATGCCCCAATAACCCATGAACAGGGCGCCAGGAGCCTCTTTCTTGATTGATTTAATTATGTTAATAACCGATTCGTAATTGGCTTCCGTGGAATATTTGCCGGGCAGGTGGCCGTGTTGACTGCTGTTGCAATAATATCGCCCGTTGTCGAGTTTCACGCCGCGGACCCGAAAGTCCTTCACGTGGTGCAGAATCGCTTCCTTGAGAAGGTGCGCATAAGGCTCGGCCGATACACACATGCAGCGCTGAAAATCGAGCTGCAGCACTCCGTTTCGATAGAGCAGGGGCGGCCAGTAACCCTCCGGATTGGGTCTCCGGCTCGCTTCCAGGTTCGCGGAGTTGCCCATGCCCCAATCCGGGAACGTGGCATCAAACCAAGTGCCGTATCGCATCCCCAAAGCTTCAGCCTCTTCCACTGCTTTCATGGGACCCGCGGGCCAGATATCTTCGCGATAATCAAGCCGTGTTGATTCGAGATCTGCGAACCAGCCGGAGTCAGTCCAAAAATGGTCGAATGCAATCCCCATCTCCTTCCAGTGCCGCACATCCCTCAAAGCATCCAAGACCGTGGCCTCACTGACATCCTGCTCCTCCAAAGTTGATGCCGCATAGCTGTTGATGCCGAACGGCCCGTACATGGACAGCATCTTTTGCGGACGCGGGCTGGCATTGCGAATGTAATCCACGAACTGGTGGGACGCCTCGCCGCTTTTGGCCACTCCAAAACAAGACACCTTGGTCTGCAACACCGCACCCGGTTTCAGGGTCTTTCCGGCAAAGTGCCTCAACCTCACGCGGCCTGGCAAACCTTGATTGAGTCCTGTCGGGTATTCGATGCCGCAGAACGCATCGCCTCCTATGAACACCGGAAAGCCGTAACCTCCCTCACCCACCGGTTCCTCCAGGCCGACATCATCCATCTGCACATCCAGAAGCAAGCGCTCATCCTGTCCGACATTCTTAACTTCCAACCATTTTCGCCGCGTGAATCCTTTCAACTCGATGTGGGCCTCGACTTCGATCTGGTCCTTTGCATTACTCAGGGAAATGATGACCCCGGGAGATTCCCCTGCTCCGGATTTGCGCACGGTTTTCACCTCAAAGTCAGAGACCGTACGATACGGAAGGCCTACCGAAACGAATTGATCCACTAAGTTCGAGGTGAACAGGGCGCGGGCCATGACGTTGCGGGGATGGCCTCCAAATGTCTTGTCGTAGTCCCGGACGCAAATCGCCAGGGTGTTGCCGGCGCTTTCCCCAAAAGAGAGGGCTTGGTGAGCCTCGGAGCCGGGCCTAAGGGTAAACAGGCCGGGGTCGCGCCAGCGTCCGGAGCTCACCCGCGTCCCCACAGCAACTCCGTTCACGTAGACCCAGTATCGGTTCCAGTCCTCTTGGTCGTAGCCTCCCAATCCCAAAACGACCTCTTCGTTTCGGGCCTCCTCCGGCAGGGTAAAGTGCTGCCGAAACCACGCGTAGCCGTGATAGATAAAACCGGGTGGCTTCCCCAGGCCTCTGACATCGTGAAGGTAAAGATTGTCCGCCCCACCCCATTTCGCTTCCTCGGGAAAGATGCGAAGGTGATAGCCGCGATGCAGGCCGTCCGGGTCCGGCGTTCCGGGGTCAGCGGCTGTTTCGCGGCCTAACGTCCATTTCCACCAGGGGATCTCCAGGCGCTGGCGGGAGGCAGAAAACGTTAGGGAGATCTCCTGTGAATGCGAGAACGAGACGTAACGCCCGCTAAGCTTGTTTTGAAAACCCGTCACTCGAGCCCCCGCGGGACCGAGGTCCAGGTTCCATTCCAGCCATGAATTGGATAATCCAATGGATTCACCGCGCCGGGCGGGAGCGGCGTGGCCATAAAGGGACGCAGCCGTGGCTAAGCTCGTTTGAAGGAACGATCTTCGTTTCATGTCAACGCTCCCTTGCTTTTTCGTCGTACAAAACCTTCAAAGAAATTTCTCGACCTCCGACGTGCATGACTGGAATTCAGCAACGGTGTTCGGCTGACAGATGCGCTGGTGTCGCGTAACACCTAGCCTTTGACAATTGGCCAGCGGCCCTGCCGCCCTGGTTGTAGGGGTACGGCTTGCCGTACCCCCTGGGTTCGGTCGCGCGATAAAAATGAAGAGGGTACGGCAAGCCGTACCCCTACAACCAGACAGTGCCCCGCAACAATGGTCAAGATGACGTCCTTCGCGCCACAACATTGCGGCGAACTACACCCCGGAATCCAGCCAAAGTCACACCGCAGGTGAAAGGAGACTCTTCGCGATGTTATGAATCCTATCCCAAGTTCCGCGAAATGCCCAGATTACCGATTCATCGTCGCAGTGGATTTGACCCATCCTGTGGCCTATGGCCGGGCTGTGGTACTCGAGTTCGCTGAAACTGCCGAGACCGCTATCAATGTTGCACGCCTGGGTGGAATAGCCAAGATCCTCTGTGTCGCTCCAGGGGACGTCGACGTATTCTCCCGATGGGTTGACGAGAAAATTGCGAATAACCAGCGCGAACTGGTTGTTGGTTGGATATAGATAACCCACCCGCCCAGTGGCCGCCACGGCCCGAATCCCAATCTTGTGTTCCCCCGCAGCGCGCATCCGGTATCGAATCAAACGGTCGGTCACGATGAGGTCCTCGGGGGCAACCACCCCCATGAGGATCTTCGGCACAGCTCTGAAATAGGTCGGCACTAGCAGATCGCCGTTGTGTGGCAGTTGCACCAGATTCCAGAGCCCTACTTCAACAGGATTGTTCTTCTTTGTTCCAATCAATTCCAACGAAGAGTGCAGTGTGTAGCCGGCATACTCGACGCTTGCCGGATCGTATAAGCCCCGCTCGTAACGGAGCGGGTTTGGCGCTGACCTTACCGACTTGGTTATCTCCAGTTCGACCTGCTGCTTCGACCGCGAGAAGGTGAGACTCAGCCGGTTCACTAACCGCAGGCTGCCGCCCGTCGCCTCCAGCTTGTAATTGCCGGGATCGAGTTCCCTTGGCTGCCAATACTTATCAAGCTTAGGGAAGTTAGGAAAGAATATGTCTGCCTCCGGCGACAGCCAGGTACGGTCCCCGCCGGAGTTTTGCCACACGTCGCTCGCATAGAATGCCCGTGCCGTTTCGACCGACTCGAGTGCGGGGTGGGTCCAGTAGAAGTTCTCGGGATTCCGGGGGGTGAACAGGCCGAGAATGCGGCCTCCGTGGGGGAGGATCAGGACTCTGGCGCCGTCGGGACTCTGGTAAAGTACTGTCGGCTTGCCAACTCCATTGAGCGTTTCGACAAGTCTTTCCAGCATAGATTTGCCCCCTCCGACTGGCATCTGCAAACTCGCCCGAATCAGGCTTCAGCCATGATGTTCCCTTAGGTTATATCCACGAGACGATTCATCGTGGCTTCGCCATTGTCGTCCAAACCGCGATCTGTGCTCCCCCTTGCCTCATCCAGTTCTCGAGGCCCAAGCTTGATCTCACTATTTTTCGTACTTGCGGAACTCATCCTGGATCTTCCTCGCCTCTTCGATGTTACGCACGCTAATTTGAATTGCGAGTCCCTTTAATGGGAGATCTCGGAAGATCCTGGCCAACCAGGAGGGGAAATCGTCCCCAGGGGTGCGCCAGATTACCAGCGGCTTGTGCTCCACGATCTTCTTCCAACCGGCAAACGTCCCCACCTCGTCGCACATCACCGCTTCCAGATTCAACTCCATCACATCAATTCCCGGGACTTGGACCAATTCATCGATTGCCCATAAGGCTGTGCCATGCAAGTGGAATGCAACGCAAGGGAAGCTCGTGGAAAGATCCTTATCGATGGGGAGGACAAAATCACGATAGAGCTTAGGCGAAAGCAGGGCCATGGCGTCCTCCTGAAGCCAGAGGAGCTTGTCCGGCGCCCAAGCGCGAAGTGCCGAGTCGAGCGCAATATACCCCTCCGACGAAGGTGGAATCAGATCCAACTGCGCCTGGGCAACCTCCCGCCAGATTCGTGCGCACTGATGAAGCGCAGTCACAACCAAGTCAGGATTATCCAGGAAGTCTATGGCGAACTGTGTCGCCCCGCGCATGGCAGCTAAAATGTCCGCAGGTCCCCGCATGAGCGTTGGCGAGACTTGGTACCGCCCCCTGGAGTGCTCAACGAGCACCCGCATCATTTCCAGCAACTTGCGGGTCCAGGGATTCGCCGGCACAGACCGGTCCCATTTCCAATTCGCCAAATCATGCAGACACGGCTCGGCCCAGACACTGGTGGGGGATGCCATGATGGGGCACCCGGCAATAGCCTCCAGCCACGGAACACTGGAAACGGGCGCGCACGTGTAGGGGAAATCACCCAGATCACGCTGGGCCTCCCAGCGGTCATCGCAGTCCGCGAGAAGGTCCTCGATGGAAATATCCTCGGGATTCACGAGCCCGGGCGGCAGGTTCGCCATGGTCCGCGGATACACCTCGTTGGCAAAAAAACCGAGGCTGACGCCCCAGGTTGGCCGATCCATCTGCTCGTGGTTCCAAAAGGCCCGATGTCGCCCGAGAGTATCTTCCGGCATGGTGTTGTGCACTATTCGATCTTGCATCGCCCGCTCCACCTCCTAAAAGGGACCCATATCTTCAGCTTTAGCCATCGAGGGATCAGCGTAGGGTGAATAGGCCAGGACACACATCTTAAAGGGCGCCGCGCATCGTGCCAACTCTGATCCGGTGTCACCGAGACTCGCGATCCCCAAGGTCCGGCCAAGCAAGTCATCACCTACGATCTCACCTTGCCGGCTGTCCAGTGACCTCACCTCCGCCCTCAGCGCCGGCGCGTTTTACAATGCCGCGCAAATACAGGTCAAACCAGCCAACAAAGAGTTCCATATCCTCCTTTGAGTTCCAGAAGTCTTCCCACCCATGACCTTTCCTTTTCCGGACAACGAGTTTCACAGGCGATGCCCCGACCTCTTGCGCCCGATTTACGAATTCCTCCGACTGCTGGAGTGGCACAACCTGGTCAGCATCACCATGGATGATAAGCGTTGGCGGTAGGTGCGAAGTGACAAAATAGATTGGCGAGATCTCCTTGCCCAAGACTTGGCGGCCTTCCTCCGTGTAGGATCTGGGCCCAAAGGCGGCCAGCAGCGGAGCCAGCGATGCAAGACCCACCGCGTTCACGCCCGGCGCGCCCCAATTGAGGAAATCTGTGGCCGGGAAGAAACAAGCTACCGCCCCCACCGCGCTGCTTTCCCGGTCAACGGGATCCTTTGCATTAGCTCTACCCATGGCGCCTTGGGTTCCGATCATCAGCGCCAAATGCCCTCCCGAGCTGGCGCCCGTAACGCCCAAATGGCCCGGATCGACCCCATACTTTCGAGCGTTGTAGCGAATGAACCGCACCGCGCGGTGAAGGTCCTGAATAATTTCGGGAACGGTGAACTCGGGTTGAGAGCTAAGGACGACGGCAAAGACCGTGTAACCATTGGCGAGAAAGGATTTATATGAATTGGGATTGACATAAACCATATTGGGTGTCGCATCATGGTTAGAAAACCAGCCACCATTCACAAGGAACACGATGCCATGGCCGTTCGGGGCGTTCGGCTGAAACACATCCAGCGTCAGTGCCATGCCGAACTTACGCCCATAGATCACGTCTTCCGTGCGGCTGAATCCAGATTTGGTCTGCGCCAATGCAGGCCGAATCGAAGGACCCAACAAACTGACGATGCCCAGCAGAGCGAGCAGTCCAGTCCAACTTACTAATTGAAGAGGTTTGAGTTCCGTCATAAGGCTACCTTTCCATAATGTCCTTAGCATTACCACTCGCGCGCAAAGCCCGCCGTCCAGCCGCCATCCACGACGAGTACGTGCCCGGTGACATACTTGGCGTCATCCGAGGCCAGATACAGCGCCGCCTGCGCGATATCTTCGGTTTCCCCGGGCCGACCCAATGGAATGTGGCTTAGCAAGCTCTCTGCCACCTCTCGGGAAGCCGGATTGTAAAACAACTGCCGG
The DNA here is from genome assembly GCA_963832915.1 of uncultured Acidobacteriota bacterium. GTDB lineage: Bacteria > Acidobacteriota > Terriglobia > UBA7540 > UBA7540 > CAVROP01. The sequence continues at coordinate 134,982 of CAWHWE010000010.1, read as the reverse complement.
GTTCCCTCTGTCAGGGTGGATCCCGGAGCGATAGCGTTCACGCGCACTCCGTACTGCCCGACTTCCAGTGCCTGGGAACGGGTGAAATGTTGCATCCCCGCCTTGGCCGCCGCAAAAGCGCATTGGAGACGGATCGGAATGATCCCCATCACCGAGCTAATGTTGATGATGACCCCCTTCCGCCGTTTAACCATCCCCGCCGAAACGGCCCGGGAGCAGTAGAAAACTCCGTCCAGGTCCACCCGGATAATCCGGTGCCAGTCCGAGTCCAGGAACTCGTGAGCCGGATGACGCTCTTTGCCAAGATTGACCCCGGCGTTGTTCACAAGGATGTCAATCGCCCCCATCTCTTTTTCCACCGCCGCCACCATCTCGTTCACTGATTGCACGTGCCCAACATCGCCCCTGAAGAAATTTGCCCGGCCACCTCGCCGCCGGATCTCCACGACGGTCTGCTCCCCGTCGGGATTAAAGTCGTTCACTGCCACCAGGGCGCCATTCTCCACCAAGGCATAGGCAATCGCTTGCCCGATGCCCTGACCCGCACCCGTAACCAAGGCTACCCGCCCCTCCAAATCCACCTTCATAATCATTCCCTCCTGGGTCTTCTATGACCAATGACTTATCTCATGTGAGGCAAGGGGTCGAATACCCCACGGTATTAACCGCCGGCGCGTTTCTTCATCAGCGCCGGATTACAGGAAAGTGAGCTGCCCACCCTTTGCTCCTAAATGCCGGGCACGTACCCGGCGCCGAAGCGGGCGTTGGACGTAGCTCGAAAGTCCGACAAGAGCGACATCAGCGCCGTGGTTCCTCCGTCCGCAACAATCGTCTGACCGATAATAAACCCGGCGTCCTCTGAACACAGAAAGACGGCGAGCTTGGCAATGTCAAGCGGTAGGCCGTACCGCGCCACAGGCACCTTCTTTCGTGCATCCTCAGCGGCGTCATGTTCATTGAAACCCGGGATGGTCTTGAAGTAGTTCTCGACCGTGACCCAACCCGGCGCAATAGCGTTTACGCGGATCCCTTTGTGCGCAACCTCCACGGCCAGGGCGCGTGTGTATGCAATAATGGCGCCTTTGGTGGCCGCGTACACCGTGTGCTCGGGCGCCCCCTGTAAACCGTGAATCGATGTCAGATTGCAGATCGACCCCCCACCGTTTTCGAGCATGTGCTGGACGACTCGCTGCGCCACAAAGAACGGCGAGCGCAGGTTGACATTCAGCAGGGTATCAAACTGCTCCGTCTTTACCTGGAGGAAAGGCTTGTTCATGGTGATGCCGGCGTTGTTCACCAAGCAGTCCATTCCACCCAGGAATTCGATCGCCTTCCCGGCCAGCCCCACAGCCTCGTCAACGCTTCCGAAGTTCGCCTGGAGGGCCGTGGCTCGCCTCCCCATCGCCCGGATGGTTTCGACTGCCGAATTGGCTCCCTCTGCACTGTGTTCGTAGTGCAGCGCTACATCCGCGCCCTGCCGGGCAAATTCCAGAGCGATCTCACGCCCAATCCCCGTGCCTGAACCAGTCACCAATACCTTCTTGCCTGTCAGTTTCCCTTGTTCACTCATGACATGTCTCCTCGAGGTTTCTGGATCGGAGATACGCTCTCCTTCACCATTCATACGACACTGCGGATGCCCTCAGGCGAACCGGACATAGATAATTTCTTGCTGGCTGGTATCAGACCCTTGGAAATGTTTATTGCTTCATCCTTCCGTAGTGGGTCTCAGCTCCGATCCTCCGTTTAGCGAACTGAACAGTTCGCAGCTCCGATCAGGATGACGGCCAGGGAGAGCCCCACCACTCCCATCAGGTTAACTCTTGAGATGCGTAGCTCCAATTGCCGCCATTCACCCGTCAGCAAGCCCGCCACATTCAAGGTCAGGATCGTCACAATCTGATAGAGAGCCCAGCCGATGGAAACCCCCAGTATCCCCAGAAAGGTCGTCCCACTACTGTAGATTGCAATCGACCCCATCCATAGCGAGCCCGCTAACACGGGATTCACGAGCTCGCGCGGCCCTCCGCTAAAGTTCTTCCACGATTGGTTGCGGGACATCAGATACAAGCAATATGCCGCATTCGTCAGGAAACCCCCGGCCAAGGCCACTGGCCAGACCGCAAAAGGGGCCCAGGTCGGCGCCGCCCCCGCCAGGCGTGCTTTCTCAACGATGTCGCCCCCAAAGGCCAAAGCAATATTCAGCAAGGAAGCCATAAATCCCGAGACTACTGCCAAAGCCAGAATGGCCCGGTAACCCGATCCCGCCGTCTTGATCTGCCCGGTCGCCTTCTCCCGTGCGTGTCCCGCCCAGCCGCAAAGGCCCAAGCCTGCGGCCATGACTAGCGTGCCCGCCATAATCATAAGGCCGGTCCGCCGCAGGAGCATCTCCGGGTGCTGAATGCTGAGGGGAATGAAAGTCCCACTCGCCGCACAGATGCCGTTCAGAATGGAGCCCGTGAGGCCTAAACCAATCCGATGAACGCATATCCCCGCTCCCAATTGCGCAATGCCCCACACGGCGCCATAAACAAAGGGGTGGACCATGGAGACTCAACGGGAGAGAGGCATAGACACCACCTAATCCAGGCAGTAGAAAAAAAGCCAGGGCCATAGGCGCCACGAACAGCGACATCAGAGAATAGACCAACCAGAAGTTTTCCCATTTCCAGCTTTTCATCCACTTCATGGGCACCAGATTGCAGCCCGCCATTGCACCCGCCATCAGGGTCAACCCAAATCCTTGTGCCATGCCCATAGACACCTCGGTCCTGTGAGCCGCCCATTCCAGTCTGGGCCTGCAATGAGGATATTTGCTTTCGTATCTGAATGTAGACTCTGCACGGTTTTAACGCTTCCCATGTTTCACTCGTGGTGGTTTGACGCTCGAGGACGTTTGGGCGGTTATCGGCGCCCCCTATCCGCCCGGCATGACCTGCCGCACTGAAGGCAAGGCGCCTATCGTCGCGACTGCAACCGGAATTAAACCAAATCAAGTATAGGTTCCACTCTTGGCACTCTACTAATCTCTCGCGGACAGTGGGATAGCCAGTTTCCATACGCCGGAGACAATGTCAAGGTTTTTCAGAAGGCAGTAATGGTGTCATTTGCGAGACATGGGCGCTCGCCGTCGCAGTCATTCCCGTCCCGCCATGGCGGGAGGAATCCAGTCCGCCGACAACCGAATTCCGAAGCTTTGTGGAGTGGATTCCCGCTTTCGCGGGAATGACTGGCGTTTCGTAAGGGATGCCATTCCAAATGACACCACTACCCAGAAGGCCTGAGGCGGCGGAAGCCGGAAGGCTCTCGCCTCGGCAGGGCCCCGCTTGATGTGGACCGCCAACCTCTATTTCGTGACTGGCTTTCTGGCCTGAGCCGCAGCGAGAGAACCTGTGAAGAAATCGAGTCGTAGGGGCGGCCCTTGTGGCCGTCCCGCCAGGGCGGGAGCAACCATCCGTCAGCCGACGGATTGCCCCCATGGCGCGACGGCAAAACGTGATTCATTCACAGCTTCAGACGGCAAGGACGGCGCCGCCTTCCCGATGATAGACTACTGGCACGAGACGTTGGAGGCCGTCAGCTTCGGGATGCGGGAACGCCGCCTCGAACGCGGTGACCCGCTTCATCCACGGATTTGATGGATGGTAATTTCAAACGTGGCCACCGGAGTCCGTTTCAAAAAGTGACTGCGAACCATGAACCGGCGTTGGATTGTCCTTTCGCTCGTCTTTTTCGGCATCGTGATCAGCTATGTCGATCGCGGAAACCTCAGCATCGCGGCGCCCTCGATCATGCGGGATTTCCGCATCGCGCCGGCCACGATGGGGATCCTCCTCTCTGCCTTCTTCTGGACTTATGCCATATTTCAGATCCCGTCCGGCGCACTCGTGGACCGGCTGGGCATCCGCCGGGCATACGCGGGTGGTTTCCTTGTCTGGTCATTAGCCTCGGCTTCCATCGCTCTCAGCCGCGGGACAGGCAGCATCATCGGACTGCGTTTGGTGCTGGGCATGGCCGAATCGATCGGTCCGCTGGCAAGCATAGCCTTCATCCGAAACAACTTTGCGGGGAAGGATCAGGGGCTGCCGACTTCTATCTATATTGCGGGCCAGAGTATCGGACCCGCACTGGGGGCACTGGTGGGAGCCCTTCTGTTGGACAGGTTTGGATGGCGCACGATGTTTGCCATTACCGGATTAGGAGCGCTGGTTTGGGTGCCGTGCTGGCTGTTCACCGCCCCCTCCGACGGAACACGTGCGGTGCGTCAAGCGGAAAAGGCGGCCGACGATCGAGTAGCGCCCCGGCGGTGGACTTGGCGCATGCTCCTGACCAACCGGACCTTCTGGGCCATGTCGTTGACCATATTTCTGGCCTCTTATTATTGGAATTTCTTTTTGACCTGGGTGCCGAGTTATTTGATCCTTTCCCGAGGGTTCTCAACTCTTGGAATGGGGCGGGTAGTTTCGACTGCGCTATTTACGATGGCCTTCGTGAATGTCTTGGCGGGCTCGGCGGCTGATAAATTGGCGGCCCGGGTAGGAGTGTTCCGCGCACGTGTGTGGTTTGCGGTGTTGGGATATGCCGGGGCGGCGGCAATTTTGCTCCTCCTGGTGGTACCAGATCGTTCCTGGGCACTTCCGATCCTCACCTTTTCGATGGGCGCGACTGGAATCGGGAATTCGAACTTCTGGACGATCTCGCAACACGTACCGCCGAAGAATATGGTGGGGCGGACGATCGGATACCTGAACACGATTTCCCAGGTGGGAGGCGCAGCGGCGCCCGTTATTACGGGATACATACTCGGGCCACAAAGGCATTTCGGACCGGCGATTCTCGTAGCTGGTGTGTTTTCTGTTCTGGCCGCCGTCTGCTTGCTTGCAGCGGGATCCAAGGGGCTCGGAGGGCTGAAGGCGCATCTCGCGGGGGAAGTTCACGCGCACGCCTAGTCTCCTGTCTCAGTGGTTCGTGATGTAAGTCAAGACGGTTGGACGGCGCACGTCCGCTCGGCGAAGCAAGCGGCATATTAGACACATCCAGGCCCAACTTAGTTCACTTATTTCAGTGACAAGAGACTAGCGCGCTGCAACAGGTAATTCTTGGCCATTGCTCGCACCGGTTTTGTAGGTTTTGTAGGGCTTGCCAATCCTTTACGAGTAGGTTAACTTTGCGAGTACAATGAAAACCTCATGGGTCGATTGGATAGCTAATTACGCCGCTGGTATCGTTGCCGCCCTCGGCCTGGGGTTGGTGGCGTCGCTGATTGTGGGTTGGGTCAATGTTTTTACCTCACACGCTATCCTCGGAGCGGTGCTCACCATCTTCAGTGCTTTTATCGTTGCGGTGCTGATTCGCGCCGTTCCTTATGTTCGGAAAATGGCGGATGATCGGCGCCTACAGGAGCCTGAGGAATCTCTGGCTGGTTTGCTCAGGGAAATGAAGCAGGTCCGCACGGAACGCGAAATGCGTGAGAAGCTTCGGGGTCGTAGGATGTAATTTACAAGGAACCCGCCTATAATGCTGAACGGGTGATCCGAGGGCAGGATGAAGAGACCTTCCGTCGTCTTGTTTGTACTCTGTGTGCTGGTTGGATCGCTTGCAGCGCAAGAGACTGTGAGGACCTCCGGACCGGCGACAACTCAAGTTCCCACCGACAAAATCAAGGTCCGGGTTGACCTGGTCAACGTTCTCATGACAGTGACCAACAAAAGGAATCGCCTGGAGACTAATCTGGCTCAGGGCGACTTCCGCGTTCTCGAGGACGACAAGCCGCAGACGATCCGTTATTTCAGCCGGGAAACGAATCTGCCCCTCCGCATCGGGGTCTTGATTGACACTTCCAGTAGCATTCGTGACCGCCTGCGTTTCGAGCAGGAGGCCGCCATCGATTTCCTGCGCACCACACTGCGTCCCGGCAAGGACTCGGCCTTCGTGGTGTCTTTCGACGTGCAAACGCAAATGGTACAGGATTACACCGACGACCTGGTAAAACTCTCCGAGGCGATCCGGGGTCTGCTGGCGGGCGGCGTGACCACCCTCTTTGATGCCATCTATTTCTCCTGTCGAGAGAAGATGCTCAACTTTCCGGCTCCGACGCCCTATCTCCGCCGCGTCCTGATCATCATCAGCGACGGTCAGGATACCCAAAGCGAACGTACGCGCGAGGAGGCGTTGGCCATGGCGCAACATGCCGAAGTGACCATCTACGCGATCAGCACCAACGCCATGGGGTTGCCGGCGCACGGGGACAAGGTTTTGCGACGCCTGACAGAGCAGACCGGAGGCCGGGCCTTCTTCCCTTTTAAAGACAGCGAAACAGTCGCGAATTTCCGGGAGATCGCTCATGAACTTCGCAGCCAATACAGCTTGGCCTACGTCTCCACCAACCAGGCCCACGACGGAACATTCCGCACGATCACCATCGAAGCGCTTCCGAAGGGCTTGCAGGTGCGCGCCAAGCCTGGATACTTCGCGCCCTCGGAGTAGTCAGACACCCCCGCCCTTCCGGCATCCCCCTATGAATGTCCAATCGTGGTGAGAGGGTTTGGGCTCAGTCAACCTTCGTTCCGCGACATCCCTTCTCGAATCTGATGCCGCTTTCCTGGTCCGTTGGCGCAGAGGTGGTGTCTCAGTTTGGAGATGTACGTCAAACTGAGACACTACCGGCGCAGACCCGAACTTCCCAAAGGGACGTTAGTTGGTGTAGTGTATGGTGTTCTATTTCGGGGTGTGCGGCAAGGAAGCCCCGGTTGGTATCTCGAATTCCGGATCAGCGAATCCGTACTAATCTAAGGAGATCATTTGATATGCCACTCGTATCCATGCGTCAACTGCTTGATGAAGCAGCCAAGGGGGCCTATGGAGTTGGCGCTTTCAACGTCAACAACATGGAGCAGATCCAAGCGATCATGGAGGCGGCTCGCGAGACCAAGTCGCCCGCTATCGTTCAGGCCAGCCGCGGTGCACGCAGCTATTCACAGGACCGATTCCTCTATCACCTGATGCTGGCGGCCGCCGAACTCTACCCCGAAATTCCCACGGTGTTGCACCTGGACCATGGCAACAGCGTGGAGACCTGCAAATCGGCCGTTGCCATGGGCTTCACCAGCGTCATGATGGATGGCTCGCTGATGCCGGACGGCAAGACGCCCTCAACCTTTGAGTACAACGTAAAGGCGACGCGTGAAGTCGTGGAGATGGCGCACGCCAAGGGCATCACGGTGGAAGGCGAAATCGGCTGCCTGGGCGGCATCGAGGATGGCCACGGCACCGGCCTGGATGGCCTCAGCCACCTCACCGACCCCGAGCAGGCGGTCGAGTTCGTTCAGCAGACTGGCGTGGACGCGCTTGCTATTGCCATCGGCACCAGCCATGGCGCTTACAAATTCTCGAGTAAGCCTACCGGGGAAACGCTCAAGATGGACCGCCTCCTCGAGATACACAGGAGGCTGCCCAACACGCATCTGGTCATGCACGGATCGTCCAGCGTCCCCAAGGATTTGCAGGATATCATTAACCAGTACGGCGGCAAGTTGAAGCCCACCTGGGGCGTGCCGATCGAAGAGATCCAGCTCGGCATCAAGAACGGCGTGCGCAAGATCAACGTGGACACTGACAACCGGCTTGCCATGACGGGCGCTATCCGCAAAGTCTTTGCGGAAAAGCCTGAAGAATTCGATCCACGCAGCTACCTGAAACCCGCCCGCGAGGCGATGAAGAAGGTCGTGGCGCTGCGCATGACGCAATTCGGCCAAGCCGGGCACACAGGCGACTACGCGCCCATACCGCTCGAAGAGATGGCCAAGCGGTACCGGGAACAGCGCCTCGCTGCCTAAGTGCGAGGACTGCGGAAGAAAATAAGGGTGACGCGCCGGGCGAACGCCCCTTGCACGCCCGGCGCTGACCTAAAGGCTACAATCGCTCGTGTGTTCACGCTATCTTTGTGAAAGACCGGGACTGTCGCCTTCTACTGGGGATTCGAGCCCCCGCCTGGCCGGCGCCCCCGCCCGCGCTGTTGCATCTCGTCAAAGCTCTTCTTCTGATCATCGTTGAGCGTGTTGCGAATCTTGCCGTTGCTCTCTTCAAAGATGCCCCTCATCTTGCTCCTTCTGTCCTCTGCTGAGAGAGAGGTGTCGGAGCGAAGACTTTCCATCTTCTGCTGCCGGTCTTCGAGGATTGGCTTTATCTGGCCCTTCTGATCGTCGGTGAGCTTCAGCGCCTTATCCAGCCTTTGGAGCTCCTCATCGGGGCTCATCCGATGTCCTCGACCCGGACGCTCGCCGGATGGGCCTGCTTGTGCATAGGCCTTGACTCCACACAATGCCACTCCTAAAACGAGCAACCCACTTGCCGCAATTTAAAGCAACCGTTTGAACATGGTCATCCTCCTCAAAGAAATCCTACCATGGTAGGGGGACGTACGAGCCTCGAATTAGGTTTCACCGAACTGGGTTCCCGCCTCCCAGGGCGGCGTGAGTTCCGGGCTGGCGTGGGCGGCGCTTTTGATCCTGCCGCACGGGTCGTCTTTTCACCGACGCCAAAGTCCAGAATCCGGGGTCCTCAACTCCCAGTCTCCATGCTGCAAACCCTCGAAGATGGTATTTCTGCACCAACTCCAATTTGGCTTCCAGGCTCCTGCTATCTTCGTACCAGCCGGTATGCAAGCCGATGTCATCGCTGTAATGAAACCATGGTGTGCGCCATCGTACGTCCCAGAGGCGTTCGGCGCTCAACTGCTCCATCCGACTTTGTGCATCGGCAAAAGTCAGGGTGCGCACGGAAGTTGTGTCGCCACTTTGTATCCACTCCCGGCCGTAGAAGGGGATGCCCAAAAGAATCTTCTGGCGGGGCACTCGCGCGGTGGCGTAGTCAAGGGCAGCCTTTACCCAATCATAGCCTGCCACCGGCCCCGGAGGAGTGTTGCCGGCGTGGTGGTCGTAGGTCATTAAGGTCATGAAGTCCACCACGCGGCCAAGGGCACGGAAATCGTAAGGGGCACCCCACTCGCCGCTATGGAATTCGTGCGAGGGATCGGCATCGGGGTAGAGGTCAGAGAAGCGCGGGACCACAGCGATGCTAAGGAGCCTGGCGTCACGATGCAGCCGCGCCGCCGCTCGCTGCACAAACTGAGTGTAATAACTCTTGTCGGCAGGGTCGATGTACTCCAGATCGAGCTGCCAGCCGACCAGATGGTCGCGCTGGGCCAGATAAGCCAGGTAAGTCACTGCCCGCTGCTGCGCCCGGACGTTGCGAAGCAGGCCGCTGGCTATGCGCCGGTCAAAGCCCGGATTGACCACCAGAGGCATGACGGCAACCTTAGCCCTCCTCGCGGTATTCAGGATTTCAGAAGGAATCTCGCCATGAATGAACCCCTCGGCATCCACCCCTAACAATTGAGGACCAAGCACGGTCATCTGCGGAGCATGCTGCTCGAAAGACTTGAGGCCTCGCGAGTCAGGCGAATAGTAGTACATCGACAGTGGACGAGCGCCCAGAACGTGCCAGCGCGCCTTGAGCAATGTCGCCTCGGGCTTGGCGACGGGCTTCGAGGGGAGGCGTGGCTTCTGGGCCGCCCCCAGGTTGGCGAGGGCCAGAAGAATGACAGCGATCACCTTGAACGTTTCCATAACCTCCAAAGAAAGTAGGCGGGAATGCCGCTGCCCACCAGCGCCAGTCCCCACACCGAGTCCGACCATTGTTGACGCATAGTGTTCACCAACAGCATTACCGACAGGATAATAAAAATGGCCGGCACGATCGGATATCCCCAAGTGCGGTAAGGACGCTCGAGCCCGGGCATGCGGAGGCGCAGGATGAAAATGCCGGCGGTAACCAGCGCGTAAAAGAGAAATTCTGCAAAGATCACCTTGGTAAAAAGGCCTTGGTATTGGCCGGTCAACGCCAGCAGGCCGGCGATGACGCCTTGGGCCGCGATGGCAGCCACCGGCGTGCGGAAGCGAGGATGAACGCCCGCCAGGAATTGCGGCATGAGCCCATCGCGGGCCTGGGCGTAAGGAACACGCGAGCCCGACAGGATGGAACCATTCAGCGCCGCAAAGGACGAAATCATTACCCCGATGGCGATAAACGTCCCGCCGGCCTTACCCATGAATTGCCGGGCAGTGTCGGCGGCCACGGTGTTGGTGGATGCGATGTGGGCAGGAGTCAAAACGTAAAAGTATGCAATGTTGACGAGAACATAAACAGTTATCACCAGCAGGGTGCCGAGGATGAGAGCTATGGGAATATTCCGCTGGGGATTCTCGACCTCACCGGCCACCATGCTCAGGTTGTTCCAACCGTCGTAAGCCCACAGCGCGGCCACAATGGCCGCGCCGAAGGTGGCGAAAAGGCTCCTTGAAGCGCCCGAGGCTACGTGCGTGCGGAAGTGCTCAAAGGACCCGTGGCCAAGCGCCAGGCCAAGGACAATGAGCGTAAACAGCACGAGCAATTTCGCGGCGGTAAAAAAGGTCTGGGTGTGGCCGCTACGGCGCACCCCCAAAATGTTCAACCCGGAAATAAGCAGCACCGCCAGTGCCGCTCCAATTTGCAGGCCCGTCAAGGACAGCGTTGCGGAGTGACCCGCAATCTGCACCGGCGCTTGCCAGAGGACTGCGTTCAGGCCCGGGAAGAAGTAGGCGAGGTAGATGACGAAACCGGTGGCAATGGCGGCAATCGACCCGCTCTTCGCCACCACAAACTGCGTCCAGCCGTAAAGGAAACCCATCATCGGTCCATAAGCCCGATGCATGTAAATGTATTCGCCGCCCGCCTCGGGAAGCGCCGCCCCCAACTCAGCGTAACCCAGCGCTCCGAAAAGGCTGAGCACGCCGGCAAGAATCCACACCACAAGGACCCATACGGGGGCGCCCACTTGCCGGAGCATGATGCTGGGCACCACGAATATTCCGGTCCCAATCATAATTCCGGCCACCACCGAGGTGGCCCCGTAAACGCTCAATCCTTTAACCAGTTCCCGCCGTGGTTCCATCGTCAGACCGGTATGCGGTAGGTGGCAGACGGTAGGTGGTATTTGGGGGCATACCTACTACCTGCTGCTTACTGCCGATTGCCTGCTGCCTACTGCTTACTCCTTAACTCCCAAAAATCAGGGCGATTTCAAGTTGCTTCCGGACCCGCTCTGCCATTGTGGGGCAGGGAGTGCGTTAGAGGCAAGGCCTGAAGCCCGGCTCTACAAGGCCAAATTGACCCACCATCCGATGTTGCCCGTTATAAACGACGTTATTAATGTTATGCTACTGGCGCTCGACGTTCTTAATACACCCTGGCTTACCAGGACCCCTTCAAGAGGCATAAGGGCTACCCGGCGCTGATGAAGTCGGGGGGCCAAGAGTGCCAACTTCCCATTGAACGGACAAAGGAGCTTCTATGAACAGATTATGCATCACGTTGAACAATCGGAGACGTTTTGTATTCTCGGCCGCCATGGGCGCGCTACTTATTCTCCTCACCGGAGGCGCGAACGCCCTGGCCGCGCCCACGGTGTGGTGCGTCCCCAGCCTCAGTATAAACCCTAGCTGCACAATGGCGCCCACGCCCCACACGATTTCGAAAGCGGTAAGTCTCGCCTCGTCTGGCGACACCATTATCGTTGGGCCGGGGACGTACAACGAGTCGGTGGTGATCAACGCCGCGATCACCCTCCTCGGCGCGCAAGCTGGAAATGATGCACGGGTAAACCGCCACGATCCGGCGAAGGAATCGACCGTGGATGCGACCGGGAAGGGGAGTGCTGCGTTTTACGTACATGCGGAGAGTGTGGTTATCGATGGCTTCACCGTCGAGGGCGCTCACTCATATGGTTCCCCCACCCCCGCGCCTGCGGGCATCTACGTGGGCAGCTATAACTACATGCAAGTCCTCAACAACATCCTCCAGAACAGCAGCACGGGCGTTTATCAATACGGCGGTGGTCAGGACGTTATAGAACACAACCTCTTCAGAAACAACAATGAGGGGGAAGAGGTCGATTCCGGTTACGGAATTTTCTTAAATGGAGTGCCGTATGTGGTCATCACTGAGAACGAGTTTACGGGAAATAAGGCGGCCGCCGTAGGCTCCGTGAATGAGACCCAAGATGTGTCGATAACGAATAACACCTCAGAAAACGACGGCTCGTTCGTGATTTTCATAAACACATATTGGACGAATTTTAGCCATAACCACGGCAAGAACTTCGGCCACTCAGGGGTCTTGCCCGCCTTGCCCGGTCCCCCTCCCATTTACGCTGACGCGGCGGTCGTCATTGGTCCCGGCAATCTCTTCCTGGTGATCAGCGACAATGATCTGGAAAAAGGAGAAGCGCCCATTAGCAATGGTATAGCATTCACCACGGTTTTCGGAACCTCAACCGCCTTCCAGGCCAACTGGTATTTGAATGTTATGAACAACAAGATCGAGCGATTCCCAGGGAATGGCATTGTGGCGGAGGAGGAGTTAGTGTCAAGCACGCCGACGGGGACGCTCTACGGTCCCGGTTCTTTCATCGTAGGCAACAAGGTCTCTGACAACGGCTTGGATGGGATTTTCATCGAAGGGGCAAGTACGTATAATTCGAGCATCCCCTTGGACGATAATGAGGCGGAAGGCAACCACGTATTTGACTGCCACGACACTTCGACAGGCACTGGCACGCTGGGGACGGGAAACACCTGGCTCAACAACACCGGCAATTTGAGCTACCCGACGGGACTCTGCACGCCAGGCAGAGGGCACGATCATGACTAGCACGGGCCTTTTCTTTGTGTCTTTGTGCCTTTGTGGTGAGAGTGCTTGATTGTTTCACAGCCTCTCCCGCCCGTGGCATCAGTTGCTGACTCTTGCTTATGAAGGGCCGCGGGTCCAGAGAACGGGGCCTGCGCTACGCCTGCTTCACTGCCTCCTGCTTACTGCCTACTGTTCTTCCCCATCCCGTACCGCTCCCCGCGCTCGCCGCCCAACCCACGGTGAACGTGACCACCGTTCCGAGGGCGACGTACCATGTCCAGGCAAGGGAGGTGCACCCTACCACAACTCCCATTGTGGCCAGGGCGACCAGAGCGCCCGTCAAAGCACCCCGGCTATTGGCGTGCTTGGTAAGAACACCGAGTAGGAAAATTCCCAACATGCTGCCGTAAGGAACGCTGGCAATGGTAAGCGCCAACTCCAGGACGCTCCGGTGAAGATGTTGCGCTACCAGTGCGATTGCCACGAGCACGACGCCCCATCCTAAGGTCATGGCGCGGGAGACAGCAAGGTAATGCTTCTCGCTGGCGTTCGGGCGAACAAACGGCTTATAAAAGTCCATGACAGAACTCGAAGCCAGGGAGTTGAAGGCCGCGCTTAAATTGGCCATGCCGGCAGCGATAATGGCGGCGATCAGCAAACCCGCGAGCCCGCGAGGCAGTTGCGTCACCACAAAGGTGGGAAATATCTGGTCCGCCCGCGCAAAAGCGTTGGGCGGTGGGAAGTGCTTGTAGAACGCAAAAAGCACTACGCCGACTAGCAGGAAAAGGGTGAATTGCAGCAGGATGACCAATCCGCTGGAAAGCAAGGCGGCCTGGCTTTGGCGCCGGTTGCGGGCGGCCAGCAGGAACTGAACGATCAATTGGTCCGTGCCGTGACTGGCCGTAGTCAGGAAGGCTCCCCCCACCAAACCCGACCAAAACAAGTAGGGCTCATGCCAATTGAAATGGAAGTTGAAGACCGCGAGCATGTTCCCTTGGGAATGTGCCAGGCGGCTTACCTCTGTCCACCCGCCTGGGATGGCGTGCAACGCCAGGGCCAGCGCCACCGCGGTCCCTGTAAGATAAATGAGCAACTGGATGACCTCAGTCCAAATCACCGCGGTCAGTCCCCCCTCAAAAGTGTAGAAGAGGGTCAACGCGGTGACGATGAGCAGAGCCCCAAATACGCCACTCTTGAAAATAACCCCAATCACCACCGCGATGGCGAGTACGCGAACGCCTTCAGCCAAAGCTCGCGTGGTGAGGAACAGCGCCCCGGTGAAGACCTTCAGGGTACGGCCGAAGCGCTGCTCGATGAGCTGGTAAGCAGTGAAGATTTCACCCGCAAAGTATCGGGGAATGAGAGCGAAGCTCACCACCACGCGGCCCACCATGTATCCAAACACCAGTTGCAGGAAACCCAGGTTGGAATGGTAAGCGATGCCGGGTGTGCTGATGACCGTCAGGATGCTGGTTTCGGCTGAGACCACGGAAAAGGAGATGGCCCACCAGGGCAGGCGGCGCCCACCCAGAAAATAATCGCGCAAGCTCCGCTGGCGCTTCCGGAAATGGGCTCCGAATATGGTGATGGCGGCGAGATAGGCGATCACCACCAGGAGGTCAAGCCAACTGATTGCCACACACGCTCCTTAGAACCAGCGCTCCGCCGTCAGCTTTCAGCGATCTGCATACAGCCTTCGGAAGGGATACCTTACCATATTAGTGGCGAGTGACAAGTGGCGAGCGAAAGAGCAGGTTACAGGTAACAGTAGCCCAGGTCCCGTCCCGCCCGGCGGGAGATTTGCGGCTCTCCAAAGGTTGTCGGAGGCGAAAGCAATTCGAAAAAAAAGAAGACCCGCCCCACAAAACATCGTTGACCGACGCAAACCGACCAAAAGATGCTATCATATATATGCCAGGGGGGAGGTCACTTCTCTCCTGCCCTTAGCATCCAAGTCAACAGATGAAGAACTTCAACGGGTAGGTGAAGCGTAAGTACGATTTTGCTTGAATTGTTCTTCAATCCTTGATATTTGGAATGCGTCATCTTTTTAGATTCGCTTCGTGCGGCAAACATATACGGTTTGCGCGGACCGTAGGGTTTAATGAAGGAAACGAAATGAAGCGCGCCCGGACTCTCAATAGAGTCAAACCCAAACACTGAGGTAGCTTTCCAATGAGGAAAACAACTGCGCTTTGGAGCTTCACGCTGCTAGTCAGCCTTCTGTTATCAACATCTGCGGCGCCTGCTGCCGTGCGATCACCGAACGTCCAGAAAGGGGCATTCGCCCATGCATGGAATGCGCCTCCGCAAGCAGCTCAGGCCAAGAGTTGGAAGAGCAGGGCTGAATACGACGCGTTTAATGCAATGGCCACGGAAAAGGACCCGAACAAGAGGATCTCCCTGGCCGAGGCGTTCCTCCAGAAGTATGCGGACTCGGACTTCAAAGACGGCGCCTATGTCCTTGAGATGCAAACCTACCAGCAATTGAGCCAAGCGGATAAGGCCGTCGAGGCAGCTCGTAAGGCTCTGGAGGCCAGCCCAACTCAGGCAAATCAGCTTGAAGCCTTGAGGTTCTTGAGCTTCGTATTCCCGTTTACTTACAAGGCCGACGCACCGGATGCGACGGCCAAGCTGTCGCGCGCTGAGAGCGATGCAAAACAGGGCCTCGATGTGCTCCAGAAGCTGCAGAAGCCCGCCGGGGTTAACGATGAACAGTTCAACCAGGCGGTGAAAGGTCTGCGGGCGGTCTTTAACGGGACGGTGGGGTTTGTCGCCCTCCAGCGCAAGGACTACGCGGCGGCCGTCACTTCTGATAAAGCCGCTTCCGAAGACAACCCGAGTGATTGGTACGTCTTTTACCGCATGGGTCTGGCTTACCTGTACTCCAACCCACACGATTACGACCATGGTATCTGGTGCATCGCTCGAGCTTCGGCCCTGGCTAAAGAGGCGAAGGATCCGAACGCTGGGGAGTTCGACAATTACCTTAAGAAGACATACATCGGATATCATGGTAACGACCAGGGATTGGAGGACATTGTGAAGCTGGCCGGCTCTTCCGTGAACCCGCCCGACGGGTTCAAGGTGGTCGCGATGGAAGCTCCGAAGCACACGGGTAACCCCTTGGTTGATGGCTTTAATGACATGACTTTCCCTCTCAAATTCGGGGGAGAGACCGCGCAAAAAGCCTGGGACAGCCTAAAGGGACAACCCCTTGAGCTGGGAGGGGTTGTGAGTAGCGTCCAGAAGGGTTCAGATGCTGGAACTTACCTGGTTCGTATCGGCATCCTTGACACTACCAAGGCCACGCCGGGCGCCTACGACATTGAGGTGAAAGACTCGAAGCAGCCCAATGTCAAGAACCTTGCGACGGGCGACGCCGTGAGGTTTAAAGGTACGGCGGATTCTTACACGGCCACACCCAACGTCATGTTGACGATAGTTGGCGAGATTACCCAGCCCGACCCGCTGCCCGACAAAGGAGCGGAAAAACCGAAGCCCGCCCACAAACCTACGCGCAAGACCGCACAATAGGACCGAGCTACCAGACCAAGAAATTGCGCAGCGCCGAGCTAAAAAGCTCGGCGCTGCGCTCTTTTTGGCAGCCGCCGCCCAGAGTCAAACACCATCCTGCTGCACTGCCCCATCGGCCAAACTTCCCATGCCGGAGACCTTAGGACTGACCCAAACCACATTCTTCCAGCCGCCGTGGGCAGCCAGAAACTTGGACGAACGCAAGTACTCCCATGCCGCTCCTGCGAGGCCAGCCGCCTGCTTACCGCCCAATGCATAGTGCAGGTCCCGCCAGGTGCGGCCGTCCGGCGCTTGTCCTTTGTAGCCGCGCTCCATAATACCGATTCCTGTTCTGGGCTGATCTGTCTTGAACATGATCAACTGAAAGCACCCGCACCCGGTGTGCGGCGCCTCGTCGAGGGAATGCAGTTGCACGCGTGTAATTCTTCCTCCCGTCAGGCGCGCAGCCGCCGCGTTGACTCCTGACCATTCACCGGCGGCAGCATCGAGGAGATCACCCTTGGCACAGGTCCCAAAGGAGTTGATTCCGGAGTGCAAGGCGCGGTGATGGATGTTGGTCATGTCATCGTAGCCGTAAAGTGCGCCGGTCTTGATGAACTCGTAGGCCCGGCCGCATTGCGGGGGCCGCTCGGGCGTGAGGATGCAGACGTGATCGGGCGCGAAAGCCGAGCATCCTACGCAAGTGATAAACTCAGAAACGCTCTCTTCGCTTGCCGACTCGATTTCCCGCTCCCGCCGGGTTCTCTCGGCAGAGATATCAACGGCCATGGTGTTCAAGCGATCGCGGTCAAAGATGACCTCAGCGCGTAGTTTTGTGATTTTCGGAAACTCGTTGCGAACCGCTGCAATCAGGGACTCACCAATTTGCTTGGGAGGCAAATTCAAGCCGGGCGCAAGTCCTAGCAGCAGTCGGCCGGAAGCGTGCTTCGCCAAGACCCCACGCATTTTGGTGAATACGCGCGCCGCGCGGGACTCGATATAGCGCTGGTCGAAGGCGTCAAGGGGTTCGGCATCAACAGTCAGGAGAACACCCATTGGACCAGAAGGCGATCCAAGCACATCGACGCCGGAAACTTCCACTTGCCCTTTCCGTAGAAGATAGAAACTTTCGGGTGTATCCCCCCAGGTTGCGGCAGGTTCGAATCTAACATCGTCCTCCTGAGGATTCAGGTAGTCGGGTAAGGGCGGTAGGTCAGGGTGATCCAGGAGGCGGCGGATGCTTGGGAAAGCGACCACGGCATCGTTAACTTCATTCAGAGCGGCAGCGTGGACTTGGCGCCCGAGCTGGAACGGATAGTCTGGCGGTGTGACGGCTGGCACGCCGATACGCATGGCAGCCAGAGATACAGTCGATTCCAGATCATTCAGCTTCCCGCGGCAGACCACCAAGCCTGAGGTGAAGTCTTCGATGAAGTGCCCCAGCAGATGGGTATCGCCGAACGGGACGCGCCCGTAGACAAAGGCGTAGCGCGCCAGCCCATTGAGCAGGCTGTATACGCCAGTAAACCCCTCCGCCGTGCCCATGAACTTGAACTGCCAGCGGGTATTCAGCGCCGCTTGTGCTTCCTTGACGTCCGCGTCTCCCAGGAAGGAGATCCAACCATTCAAGCGTTTACTAGCAAACACCTGGGTCAAGAAGGCATCGTCGTCGGGCACAGATTCGGGTGTGCCAGGCTGGTTGCAGGCGTAAAGCTCAAGCAGTACGAGGCCCACCTCAAGCAGATTGAGGGGATCAGTCTCGATATGAGCGCGCACATCGTCGCGGACCCGCTCGGGATCAGGGATCTCCCCATAAACGGCCAAGGCTAAGGGAAGGGGAAATCGCTCCGAGACGATGGGCCGGAACCCGAGCCCCTTCGTTATCCGCAAGAGTTCAGCGAGCCCTCGCTGAAGGATTGCCCGCGCCTCGGGAGAAAGTCCGATCCCGTGATGGTGAGAATGGTTTTGCAAGGCGAGCCTCCACTACGGTTTCCAGCCGGAATGTTCATTTTCAAATCTTGACCGACCGGTATTGTATTACACATCTTCGGGACCCCCGGTCACCCCGGTCTTGCCGCAGGTATTTAAGCAATTTGCTTGCCTGCGTCGGGGCCGACTGACTGGTCGAACACTGCCTCGACTGTGATCTTCACGACGTGGTGCAGCGGCGGCAAGCCCTTGGGAGACTCCTTGAGCTGCTTGCTTGTGTCTTCAAATAGCGGGCCAGATGTTACGATCTCGGCGGTTCCTTTGAGCTGGTAGCCCTTGGCCGTAGCCGCGTCCACAACCGTGACGGCAACTTTGTCATTCTCCTGAAGATTCTTTCTGGTCTTCAGAGAAAATAAGTCGGCGAAGAGTACGTGATGCTCATCCATCAGTTTGAGAGTTCCTTTGGGGGTGACGTTGGGCACTCCGTCCCGGGAGGCAGTTGCCACCCACGCTAGCTTGCCCGGTAGAAAGTCCTGAACATACTTAGGAATGCTTACCATGATAGTACCTCCAGATGCGATTTACTGAACACGGCTTTAGTCTAGCAGGACTGGGTAGCAGACTCAGTAGCAGGCGCTACAAAGTTTGCATGTTTTTACCGCGTTAAGAATCTGCGGACGAGGACATGCGGAGAAGAATGTGGACATGAGAATAATGAAAAAACCGTAGGGAGGTGTGGTGGGCAGGGGTGCGGGATGAGCTTGCGGTGAATTCAACCGATCGCGTTAAAGTCGCTGATGAAAAGGAACTTGCCGGTCGTGCGAATTTTCCCCATATCGCGGAGTTTCCCGAGCGTACGGGTAACGCTCACGCGATGAGCGCCCACGAGGAAGCCGATTTCATCATGGGTCAGCGGGAAGGCGATCGTCCAACCTCCAGACGTGCGCGTGCCCACTTCCCGCGCGACGTTAATCAAGACCTCGTAGAGTCGAGCCTCCAGGCTCGGCTCTGAAAGAGCGCCCACTTTCCCGGAGAGGTGCTCGATTCGAAGGGAAAGGTTTCGGATCACCGCCAGCCCGACCATTGGATACTTCACGACCAAGTTCTCGAAACTCTTTCTATTGATGCCGCAGGTAAGCGTGGGCTCCAAGCAAGTGGCCCCAACCGGGTACTCGCCCTTCTCCAGCAGGACGCTTTCACCGAGCAGATCTCCCGCCTTTCGGATATCGAGGGTAAGGACGCGCCCCTCCTCCGTGACCTTCCAAAGCTTCACCGACCCCTTCTTGATCAGATACATACTGTCTGCCGGGTCGCCCTGCCGGAAGAGATCCTCCCCCGCAGCCAGGTTCTTTCGTACCAGATCCTTAGAGATAGCACCCCACGCCTCCGGCGGCGCACCCTCGAAGAGCCACACCTGGCCGAAACAACGGAGGTGCAGGACAACGCCGGGGCCGGCCAGTTCTGTACACAGGCACGAATTGCTCATACCCTTTCGCTTTCTGAGGGCGGCTTTCAGCCACTTAACGTGGAATTTCCGATTTCAAAATCATCTCTCCGCGAAAACCATACGTATGCCCCGCTTGTTTGTCAAGTTCAGATCGACATGTAAATTTCGCTGCCTTGACCGGATCGTTGGGAGTGTGTTAGGTTGAGTCGATTCGCATAAATTGCATTTGTCGCTTGGGGGCGAGAGGTTGGCAACGCCAACAGGACTGGCATTAAAGCGCACGGCGCTTAATTCTATACACAAGGCGCTGGGCGGCAAGATGGTGGAGTTCGAGGGCTGGGAGATGCCGGTGGAGTATTCCGGCATCATCCAGGAACACCTCGCAGTCCGGAGCGCGGCAGGGCTTTTCGATGTAAGTCACATGGGGGAGGTCGAAGTCAGCGGGCCTCGCGCTTTGTCGCTCCTCCAGGGCATCACCTCCAACGACGCGTCCCGCCTGAAGGATTTTCAGGCCCAATACAGCGCCTTGATGCATCCAAAAGGAAGCGCTGTAGATGACTGCGTCGTGCACCGTTTGGCGGAGGACCATTACCTCCTCTGCGTCAACGCGGGGAACGCGGACAGGGATTTCGATTGGATTATTCAGCACAACCCCGCCGGAGCGGAGGTGCGCAACGTTTCCGGCGAGTATTCGCAGCTTGCCCTTCAAGGGCCACGCGCCCTGGAGATCATTTCCAAGGTGACGGACACAACCGTCGCCGGGCTCAAATACTATTGGTTTTGCCGTACTCGATGCTGCGGTGTAGAGGGCATTCTGGCGCGCACCGGCTATACCGGCGAGGATGGATTCGAGTTTTATTTCCCGCCCGGAGAGTCTGAGAAGGTCTGGAACACATTGATCGAAGCTGGCAAGCCCGCAGGGTTGGTTCCCGCCGGCCTGGGCGCGAGGAACACTCTCCGGCTCGAGGCCGCCTACCCTCTTTACGGCCATGAGCTCGATGAAGAAACTACCTTGCTCGAAGCGAACCTGGGGTGGATCGCAAAGCTCGGAAAAGGCGAGTTCATCGGCCGTGATGTCCTGCTGCGGCAACAAGCCCACGGCACACGCAAGAAGCTGGTGGGTCTTGAAATGACGAGCCGGGGAATTGCGCGCGACGGTTACAGTGTTTATGCCGAAGGTAGAATCGCCGGCGGTGTGACCAGTGGCTCGTACGCGCCGTTTCTGAAGAAAAACATCGGCATGGCCTATATCTCCCCGTCCCAGGCTGAGGTGGGGCGGGAGATCCAAGTCGAGATTCGTGACAAGCGGGCGGGGGCGCGGATCGTTTCCCTGCCCTTTTACAAGAGGCTGAAATAGTCATTGACCTTGATCGGGTGAT
Organism: uncultured Acidobacteriota bacterium; assembly: GCA_963832915.1. Classification (GTDB taxonomy): domain Bacteria; phylum Acidobacteriota; class Terriglobia; order UBA7540; family UBA7540; genus CAVROP01. The sequence goes on along the minus strand of CAWHWE010000010.1, from coordinate 113,985 downwards.
CGGGTGAACAGAGAACAAGGCGGGCCGAATTTGTTTCTTATTCACCCGATCTCCGGTCCCATTAGAGAGGGAGCATCCATGTATCCCGAAGAGTTTCTCTACACCAAAGAGCACGAGTGGATCCGAGTAGACGAAGAAATCGGCACCATCGGCATTACGGACCACGCCCAAAAGGAGCTGGGCGACATCGTGTATGTTGAGCTTCCGAAGCCGGGTGAACGCGTGGCCGCCAACGAGAGCTTCGGAACTGTCGAATCCGTGAAGGCAGTCTCGGAGATCTACTCCCCGGTCAGCGGAGATGTGACTGGGGTGAACACCAAGCTGCAAAACAATCCGGAGATGCTGAACAGCGACCCCCACGGCGAAGCATGGCTGGTTCAGGTGCGGCTCTCGGACCGCAGCGAGATCGAAAAGCTGATGAGCGCGGAAGAGTACGAAGCTTACATCCAAAAGGAAAAATCCGCCTAATGCGCTATTTGCCCAACTCTGACTCCGACCGCATCGCCATGCTGAAAGCCACGGGCCTGAGCGGGGTTGAGGAACTTTTCGCGCAGATTCCGGGCGAGCTGCGACTGCGGGGCCGGTTTAACCTGCCGGGGCCGCTCTCCGAGCCGGAAATCCTGGAATTCTTCCGCCAAGCCGCGACCCGGAGCAGCCGCGAGTATGCCTCGCTGTTGGGCGCCGGAGCGTACAGCCATTACATCCCCGTGGCCGTGAACGCGCTCCTTTCGCGCGGCGAATTCTTCACCGCTTACACGCCTTACCAAGCGGAAATCGCCCAAGGCACATTGCAAGCGATGTTTGAGTTCCAGACCCTGATGGCACAGCTCACAGGCATGGAAGTCAGCAACGCTTCGCTCTACGACGGCTCCACGGCTACGACCGAGGCTGTCTTGATGGCGCTGCGCATTACGCGTCGCAGCCGCGTGCTCATGGCCCGTACAGTGCATCCGGAATACTGCCAGGTGCTCGAGACATATATCAGACACCAGGAAACTGAACTCCAGCAAGTCGCCTACGGAGAATCGGGCCAGCTTGATCTCGCCGGACTCGAATCCGCCCTCAATGCCGAGACGGCGGCGGTGGTTGTGCAATCGCCCAATTTCTTCGGAACTCTGGAGCGCACTGCCCAGATTGCGGAGGTGGTGCATCGAAGCGGCGCCCTGCTGATCGTGACCATCGCCGAACCTTTGTCGCTGGCGCTCGTCAAGCCTCCCAGCGAGGCGGACATCGTCTGCGGAGAGGCCCAGTCCTTTGGTGTGCCCGTGGCCTTCGGCGGACCGTACGTTGGCTTTCTTACCGCGAAGGCGAAGTTCCTGAGGCAAATGCCCGGCCGTCTGGTCGGCCAGACGGTGGACACCCAGGGCCGCCGGGGTTTCGTGTTGACCCTCGCCACTCGCGAGCAACACATCCGGCGCGAGAAAGCCACCTCCAATGTCTGTACCAACCAGTCGTTGTGCGCCCTGGCCGCGACCATCTACCTCAGCCTGTTGGGAAAAAATGGATTGAGAATGCTGGCCGAGCAGAACCTCGCCAAGGCTCACTACGCCGCCCGGCAACTTGCTACCATCCCCGGCGTCACTACTCCATTCAGCGGGCCGCGCTTCAACGAGTTCGTCGTCAGGACGCCCGGCGACGCGAATGAGTTGCTGGCCGAATTGCAAAAGCGAAAGATCATCGGGGGCCTGAACCTGGGGCGATTCTATCCGGAACTGCGAAACCACCTGTTGGTCTGCGTCACCGAGACTGTCAGCCGGGAGGTGATCGACCGCGCGGTGGAGACCTTCAGTCGCTTCGCCGGTTCAGGACTGGTCGCTCAGACGGTGGAGCACGCGTAAGTGTAGCGGCGATTTTGCTTCGCCAAAAGCTTTTGTTTGAATCGGACTGGCGCAGGGCAAGGCTCTGCGTGCGAAGGGCTTCCAATCACGAAAGACCGCAGCGCTTCGCTCAGCGCCAGCCATGAATCTCGTACCTACCCTACCATCTCCCCCTCGGGGGAGATGGTGGCCCGCAGCGACGCTTTCACCAGCAGGCGCGGGACGGGCTAGGGGGGCGAGAACCTCACAAATACTATGAAAGATCGAATCCGTGAGGCACGGCCCCACGTCAACAGAAACGAAAAGCTGATCTTCGAGAGGAGCACGCCCGGGAAATCCGGCGTGGATCTTCCGCCACTCGACGTGCCGCCTGTAATGCCGGAAGAACTCTTGGGCCCGGGGTTGAGCCGGAGCGAAGTCGAGGGCTTTCCGGAGGTCTCGGAACTGGAAGTCATCCGCCACTTCACGCGCCTCTCCACCTGGAATTACGGAGTTGACACGGGCCTCTATCCGCTGGGTTCCTGCACTATGAAGTACAACCCGCGGATCAATGAAGTCGTGGCGCGCCTGGAGGGCCTGGCCACGGACCATCCTTACGCTCCTGAAGCGCTGGTTCAGGGCTGTCTGAGAATTCTCCACGAAACAGCGCGGTGCCTTCAGGAAATCACCGGCATGGACATGGTCACGCTTCAGCCTGCGGCGGGTGCGCAGGGCGAACTGACAGGCCTCCTGATGATGCGCGCCTGCCTGACCGAGCGCGGCAACCCGCGGAAATACATCCTGATCCCCGATTCCGCGCACGGAACGAATCCCGCCAGCACCAGCATTTCGGGTTACCAGGTTCAGAACCTTAAATCCGATGAGTGCGGATGCCTCGACCTTGCCGAGCTCGATCGCGCCATGACGGATGAAGTTGCGGGATTGATGCTCACCAATCCCAACACGCTGGGCATCTTCGAGTCGCAAATCCGGGGGATCGCCGACTTGGTGCACTCCCGAGGCGGCCTCATGTATATGGATGGAGCCAACATGAACGCGCTGGTGGGTGTGGCGCGGCCGGCGGATTTCGGCGTAGACGTGATGCATCTGAATCTGCACAAAACTTTCACGACCCCTCATGGCGGTGGCGGCCCGGGCTCGGGGCCGGTGGCGGTAAGGAAGGTTCTTGAGCCTTACCTGCCCTTGCCCGTCGTCGAGCAAGCGGCGGATGGAACGTTCCATCTGGAGTACGACCGGCCCCGCAGCATCGGTCGGGTGCGCGCCTTCTACGGCAACTTCGGCATGGCCGTGCGTGCGCTCGCTTATATCCAGGCCAATGGCTTCGAAGGGCTGCGTCGGACCACTCAGGACGCCGTACTCAACGCCAACTACGTGATGAGTCAGTTGAGGGGCGTCTTCGACATTCCTCAGGGCTGCGCATGCCTGCACGAGTGCGTGTTTTCTGACCGGCGGCAGGCGGCGCGCGGCGTCCATACCGGCGACATCGCGAAGCGGCTCATCGATTACGGCTTTCATCCTTACACCACAGCGTTTCCGTTGATTGTCTCCGGCGCGATGATGATCGAACCTACCGAGAGCGCCAGCAAAGAGGAGATGGACTCCTTCATCGACGCGCTGCGGTCTATTGCCCAAGAAGTCGAGGAGGATCCGGAATTTGTCCTCAAGGCGCCTTACACGACTCGAGTTACCCGCCTGGATGAGGCCGCTGCGGCGCGTAAGCCCATCCTGCGCTGGAAGCCTTGTCCCTAACAGTAACTCTAGCCTTGGGTCGTAGCACGGTTGCTTGCCCCGGTCCCGCGAGGGGGACGGTTCCCGGCCATGCGAGGTATTGACCCACATTTCCATTTTGACCTCCACCTGTGAATCCTCGGATGTTGGCCGTCATCAATATTGATGCGGGTTTGAACGTGATGAAGACATGCCGGAGGTCAACACCCAATGGGTGAAAGACAAAACGGGCCATTTCAACTCTCCTTTAACAGTTCTCTGAAGGTGGATTTCCAAGGATCGCGGGTCACCTCCGACGGCGGCCTGATTCTGGTGCGTGAGTTGGACGAACGTCTGGGCTTCGCTGATCTCGTCGCCCAGCACCTGACCGACTCACGACGCGGGAAGAACACGCAGCTTCCGCTGGCGGACCTGTTGCGCCAATCCGTCTACAGCCGCATCGCGGGCTATGAGGATGTCAACGATGCCGAGCGAGTCTCGCAGGATCCCACGTTCCGGCTGATCGGTTCGGAGAAGACTTGGGATCGTGGCGCGGCACTGACCTCTCGCTTGCAAACCTTTGAGACCGAGATGCTGGCCGAGGAAGAGAATTTCGCAGGCTTGGCCCGCATCAACCGCGAACTTATCGGTAAGGCTGAAGCTCTGGATTCCCCGCAGCGGGTCGTGCTGGACATGGACAGCGCCGAGATTCCGGTGCATGGCCAGCAGGAGAACAGCGCCTACAACGGCCACTTCGAATCGACCTGTTATCACCCGCTGCTGGTGTTTAACTGTGAGGGTGATTGTCTGGCGGCCAAGCTGCGGCCGGGCAACGTCCACAGTGCCGACGACTGGCAAGAACTACTGCTGCCCGAGATCGAGCGGCAACAGAAGCTGGGCAAAGAGGTGGTGTTTCGTGCCGACGCGGCCTTCGCCAAGCCGGAAATTTACGAGGCGCTGGAAGAGCGCGGCGTGAAGTATGCAATCCGCATCCCGTCCAACGACAGCCTGGAGCGGGACATCAAGGAGTTGTTGACTCGCCCGGTCGGGCGGCCGAGTCAGAAGCCACTGGTACGGTACAAGAGCTTCCTGTACCAAGCAGCGAGTTGGAAGACGGCGCGGCGGGTGGTGGCGAAGGTGGAGTTCCACTCGGGGGAGTTGTTCCCTCGGGTCGGATTCATCGTGACCAACCTGGAGGCTAACAGCCGGGCAGTAGTGCGGTTCTACAACAAACGGGGAACGGCGGAGCAGTGGATCAAAGAAGGCAAGCAGGCGGTGAAGATGACGCGGTTGAGCTGCCACCGGTTCCGATCTAACGAAGTGCGGCTTTGGCTGAGCCTGATCGCCTACAACTTGGGCAACCTGTGGCGGCGGTTAGCACTGCCGAAGAGGATCGACAGCTGGTCGCTCACCAGCTTGCAGCAGCGGTTGGTGAAGACGGGCGGTCGGCTGTTGAAACATGCCCGCTACTATTGGCTGCATTGGGCAGAGAGCCATCTAACTCGGCGACTGTTTGGAGCAATGGTGCAACGGATGGCGGCTCTCACGATCCCCACAGGATAGAGCTGCCGGTTGTGGCGAGGCACCTAAGAAATCGATCCCAGGAAAGACAGCGAAGGGCGCGGTGTCTGAAAAATCCGGTCCCAGAAGCGGCGAGAATGGGTTTGCAGGACTTCTGGATGGGGAGTTCGGAGCCGATGATACCGATTGAAGGAAAAATTGAACTCCATTGGACGCAAATGAAGGTATACTTTCCACTGCCGAGAGCCAAAAAGTTAATTCCGGATTAATCAGGTGAACGTCTGTCACCAGGTTTACCAGGTTGGTCGCGAGGAGGGACAATGAGGAACCGCAGAACGAACGACAGCGACCGCATGGATTATGTTGCGGAGAGCGCCCGGGCTTTCGCCTGTCGGCGCATCAGCAAGCGGGAATTTCTTCGCCGCCTGGCCACTACCGGTGCCGGGCTCTCCAGCTTTGCAACCGCCATGCTCGGAGGGAACCGGCGCTGCTTGGCGAGTGGCATTCTGGCGCCCGCGCTGGCCGACGTTCCCGCCTCTCCGGAGATGGCAAAATGGCTCCAGGCGGTGGGAAGTAAGCACCGGGGTACGAAGATCCGCTTCGTCTCCGAGCCGACGCCGCCCACCATGGTCGCCAGGCGGCTGACGAAGGATGAGTTCACCGCCAACACCGGCATCGAGGTGGAGTTCGAAGTCCTGCCGCTTGAACAGGTGCTGCAGAAGGTGACCACTGACGTCAAGGAGAAGGCCGGCGCCTACGACCTCTACTACCTCGATCAATCCTGGACGGCGCTATTCATCAACGACACCGTCAACCCCTGGGAGTATTACGACCGCAAGCGCGATCTGGCGCTGCCTGACTTCGACTGGAACGACTTCTCCAAACCCTTGCTTCAGGGCATCGCGACCGATAAGGACAGGCTGATCGGGATCCCTATCGATATCCCGATCTTCATTCTGATGTACCGCAAGGATCTGTTTGAAAAGCATCGTCTGAAAGTACCCACTACCATGGCCGAGTACATGAATGTCGTGAAGGCCCTCGACGAGTCCGAGAAAGGCAACGGCATCTACGGCACGACCGGCCAGCTTAAGGCCGGGCACTATTCCCTTAATTGCGACTGGACCGCCTGGCTATGGGCCAATGGTGGTTCGGTGTTTGGCAAGGATGGCTTCTTCGCCGGCGGAGATGAGTCTGGCATACGCGGCCTCAACTACATGCTGGAGCTCGCGAAGCATATGCCCCCTGAGGCCATCACCTGGACCTGGGATGGGGAAGCGCAATCGATCAGCCAGGGAAAAGCAGCGATGGTCGTTTCATGGGGCGAGTTCTTTCCTGGCTTTGACGGCAAGGATTCCAAGGTGGTGGGGCTGATGGAAGCTGCCCGCCCGCCGATGGAGGACCGGCTGCGTTCTCCCCAAGAGGCCGGCTTTCTGGAAGTTCCTCATATCGGGCATCAGGGTGGCTCCTCCATCTGTCTCTCCAAATATTCCAAGAATCGGGAAGCCGCCTGGATCTTCATGCAGTGGGTTTGCTCGAAGGATATCGCGGCCCGTTCTGCCATTCTCGGCAGTGGCAGCGCCGCGGTGCGCGAATCGACCTACAAGGACGCCCGGGTCCTTGCCGCCGCCAAAGTCGGGCAAGGCACCACGCGTCATTTCCCGGCCACCGAGTGGACCATCAATAATGCCATGGGCTCCGAACCCAAACTGCCAGCTTGGGTCGAGATGTCTAACCACATCATTCCGGCGGAGCTGGGCAAGCTGCTCTCCGGTCAATACAGAGATCCACACCAGTGCATGGCGACGATCAAGGCACGAGTGGACCGCTTGGCCGCACCCTTCCGCAGGGGGTGAGATGGCCGCCGGCGTCAAATCAAATCCATCAAATCCGTGCCAGGAACCTGGGAGGGAGCGAAATCGGGGAGGCTGTGTCCCCAAATTATCCGCCGACCGAAAGCGAGGCTGGGGGGGATTACCAAACCCGGCGGGCGCCCTAGGCGTCAAAGGTGCGCTCCATGCTGGTGATGGAAATATTCCATTGAACGACCGGTTTCCCTTCCCCCATTGACTACTCCCGACTCCTCTTCTGGGGCAGGAGTTTGAGCCCGTCGATTCCAAAACGGGGCGGTGTGTCACATACTCGTAACCGGCCCGAGAAACCTTATTGGGAACTCCGCAGTAGCCGATAGTAGTGTGAAAGAAGAAAGCGTATTAGTTCAGGTCACCAGGAGCACGCGTATGGCAGATCCACTTTCAACCTGTTTTGCTCCCGCGAAAAGGGAGGCAATCGAGCAGGTCAGAATGGAACACGAACACATCTCGGCAATTCCTCATTTACAGGAGCTGCTGAACGCCTTTCCCACGGCGGCGGTCATCCTGAATGAATGCCGCCAGATTGTGGCGACCAACCAGAGGCTTTGCGCGCTCCTGAAGCGGCGGCAGGACGAACTTCTGGGGATGCGTCCTGGCGAGGCCTTCAACTGCATCCATTGGCGGGAGGGAGCATGTGGATGCGGAACGTCGCGATTTTGCGAGACCTGCGGGGCAGCTCAGGCCATCATGAACAGCCAGCAACGGGGTGGCGAGGATATTCAGGATTGTACGATCACGCTGCGGACGGAGGAGGGCGAAAAGGCGCTCGACCTGCGCGTCACCGCTTCGAGTTTAGATCTGGACGGAAAAGTTACTGTCTTCTCGCTCAACGATATCAGCGATGAAAAGCGTCGTGCCGTCCTGGAGCGGATGTTCTTCCATGATGTGCTGAACACGGCGGCGGGGGTGCGTGGTCTGCTGGAGATCCTTCCTGACCTGTCCGATCAATATCGCCACGAAACTACCCACCTGGCCTATCAACTGGCTGACCACTTGGTGGAAGAGATCGAAGGGGGAAGAGATTTGGCCGCCGCGGAGCGCGGAGAGGTTGCCGTGCAAGCGACTCCCCTGGACGTGCGGGAAATCCTCAAAAGCGTCTGCGAGCTCTATGCCAATCATCCGGTGAGTCAAGGAAAAGCCGTTGTGGTCACGGAAATATGCGGGCCCTACGTGGTCACCACCGATAAGGTGCTCCTTAAGCGTGTTTTGGGCAATCTGGTTAAGAATGGGCTTGAGGCATCGGAAGAGGGCCAGGAGGTAAGCCTGGGATTCCGGAACTTCGGCGCCGCCGAATTCCGTGTTCACAATGATGCCGTGATGCCCGAGATGATCCGGCTGCAAGTGTTCCGGCGATCCTTCTCGACAAAATCCCCCCTGGGACGTGGAATTGGGACGTACAGCGCCAAGCTCATCACAGAACGTTACCTGGGCGGATCGCTGAGCTTCAGTTCGTCCGAAGAACAGGGGACAACCTTCGCCGCTACGCTGCCAGCCCAGAAATCCGCTTAGCCGGCAGGGTTGGTTTATCACTTGACAGTCCACCACCAGCGTAATAAGAAGGTATGGCCGTTATTTCGCTCGCGCAGGAGGTTGCATGAGTTTCCCTCATCGACGTGATTTTCTGAAACAATCCGCTGCTATGCTGGCCGTCGGAGCTGAATCGTCAGCGGGCGGGCAGGAGCATCCAGTGCCCCAGCCTCAGTCGGGCGAAGCGTTCTCCACTTTCCAGGCCAGGCGCCGCCGAAAACTCTGGAGCCTCCTGGGCGACCTGCCTTGGGCTCACAAACCTGGCCCAGCCAAGCTGGTGAAGACCGAGAAGCACGATGGCTACACTCTCCAGAGGCTGGTCCTGGATCTTAATGGGATCGAACCGGTCCCGGCGCTCTTGTTGATCCCGGACAAGCGACAAAAGCCGGCCCCAGGGTTGCTCTTCATCCATTGGCATGGCGGAATGTACGACCTCGGGAAGGAACAACTGCTGATCGGAGCGGATGCCCAGCCTGCCTATGCGCCGGTCTGCGCGGAAAAGGGCATCGTGACCCTGGCCATCGATTGCTGGTGTTTCGGCGAACGCAAACACGAAGCCGAGGGCCGGACAGGCGAGGAGGACGCTTTCAAGCTGATGCTCTGGAGGGGCCAGGTGCTCTGGGGAATGATGATGTTGGATGAATTCCGGGCGTTTGATTACCTGGCCAACCGGCCGGAAGTCGATCCCCGGCGACTGGGAGCGCTGGGCATGTCGATGGGCTCGACCAAAGCCTGGTGGCTGGCTGCCCTGGAACCGCGCGTCCGCTTATGCGTGGATATATGCTGCCTCACGGATTTTCAGGAATTGATCAGGACTCAAAACTTGAAAGGCCATGGGATCTATTACTTCGTGCCCTCTTTGCTGAAACACTTTCAAACTTCCGAGATCAATGAGCTGATCGTTCCTCGCCCCCGACTAAGCGTGAACGGGCGGCAGGACGGGCTGACGCCGCCCGCCGGGGTTGAGCGGGTCCGGGATTACCTGCTCCCACTGTATCAAAAGCACGGGAAGCCCGGCGACTGCCGGATCGAGCTTTTCGATTGCGCACACGTTGAGCTGCCGGAGATGAGAGAGCTGATTCTGGAATGGATGGATAGCCGGTTGGTGGTTGCGAAGACTTAGCGGGCCACGACAACATTACTTGGCGACGGAAGTGACCCCTCACCCGTCTCGCGTCCCGATGAAGTGCATCGGGAACGCGGGCCACCCTCTCCCCAAGGGAGAGGGCTGTGTTTCCGACCTCAGTCCCCCAGTGTCCCGCCGAAAATAGGCGTATCCGCCGCCCCCTACATATGGGGGCTCTGATTCTGGAAAAGCCCACCATTTTGTGGTTTTCCCTTTACTTCCGTTTTTTTTCGTGCTAACTATTCTGTGAAGCTTTGGGGGATGCTCGCAGCAGCCTTGGGGTGCGCGCCGGAAGGTAAGCTGGGGCCGGGACGAGCGGGTTCGGCGCCGGAAACGCTTGGCCGCCTCAGGTGGCGGGCTGTGGCACTCGACCAGTGTTGGCTACATTACTGGCCTATAACAGGGAAAAGGTACGATGCTTATGGCCTCCATCTCAATGCGAGCCTGGGTTTGCTCCTCCCGGGAAAGACCAGAGGGAAGGGGTGTAGCTTGTATAAACTAAAAAAACTCGAACTGCTCGGCTTCAAGTCATTCGGGGATCGCTCGCGCCTGGAATTCTCAGGCGGTGTGGCGGCCATTGTGGGGCCGAACGGCTGCGGCAAATCCAATTTGTCCGACGCCGTCTCCTGGGTTCTCGGGGAGCAGAGCGCGAAAAGCCTGCGCGGTGAGCGCATGTCTGACGTCATTTTTAACGGCACAGGCACGAGGCCTCCCACGAGCATGGCGGAAGTCAGCATGACACTGGTGGACCCGGAATACGACGAGGCCGGCTTTGCGGAGGAAGAGGACGAACGTCCGCAAGCGGAGGCGGGAGAACCCGAAGGCGCGGCAGACGACAACGACGGCGAGGGCCAGGTGGGGCTGGGCCGGGCGCCCAAGCTTCGCCATCGCTCCGGCGAGATCGCGGTCACGCGCCGGCTGTTTCGCTCCGGTGAGAGCGAGTATTTGATCGATGGTCAAGTCTGCCGCCTGCGCGACATCCAAGACTTGTTCATGGGCACCGGACTGGGCCCGGAATCATACGCCATCATCGAGCAGGGGCGAATCGGACAAGTTCTAAGTTCCCGGCCATCGGACCGGCGTCTGATCCTGGAAGAGGCGGCGGGGGTTTCCAAGTTCAAGACGCGCAAGCGGCTGGCGGAGGCCAAGCTGGAATCCTCGCGACAGAACCTGGCTCGCATCGCCGACATCCTGGAGGAAGTCATCAAGCAAGTGAACTCGCTGAAGCGCCAGGCCTCCAAGGCGCGGCGATACAAGGAATTTCACGACGAACTGCGCGCCCGGCTGAGAGTGGTCCTCACCTCACAGTGGGTGGCCCTGGAAGCGCAATGCGCCCGCCTGGGGGGGGAAGTGGCCCAGGCGCAGGAGGCGTGCGGACTCGCGGCGCAGGGCCTCGAAGCCCTGGAGCAGGAACAGAAGGCCGCCACACAGAGGCACGAGGAGTGGGAGCGCCAACTCACGCAACTGCGCGAGCAGATCTCGCAATGCGGCCTGGAGCGCGAGCGGTTGCTTTCGCGCTCCGAACAGATTCGCCAACAGGCAGCAAGCCTCGAGGCTCGGGTTACGGACGCAGCTCGGGAAGGGGCCGATTTCCAAACCCAACTGTCTTCACTGGAACAGCAAAGCCAGCAGAGAACCCTTCAATTCGAACAGATCCAGAAGGATTGGAGGGTGGCGCAAGGAGCGCTGGCGCAACTACTGTCGCGCCAGGACTCGTTAAGCGCCCAGGTGGCAGCAGCGGAGGATCAGGTCGAGTCTTGTCGCCAAGCCATGCTTGCCGCCGTGAGCCATGCGGCGGAGCTTCGCAACCAGCTCGTGCAGGCCGAGGAAGCGAGCTTGGCGCTCACCCGGCAAGCGACGCGCACCGAGTCCGAGAAACAGCGGGCGGAGCAGGAAAACCGGCGCTGGGCGGTTGAGCTGGAGGCTTCGATCGCTTCCCAGCAGCAAGATACGACATCGCTGGCCGACATGGCGAAGACGTTGGGCGAAACCGAAGCGGCGCTCGAGCAGGCGCGCGGCGAAGAAGCATCCCGGCGGTCGGCGCTCGAGACGCTCCGCCGGGAACACTCCGGCGCCGTGGCCCGCAAGCAGGCGTTGGAAGAATCGCTGGCCCGCCATGCTTACAGCACGGAGAGTGTGCGGCGGCTGCTGGCGGGGGAAATTCCCATGAACGGGCATCCGTTCCGCCCCCTCGGCGTGCTTGCAGACTTCGTCGAAGTGTCGCCGGGCTACGAAGAAGTAGTGGAAGACTTCCTCAAGCTCGAACTCGAGTGTGTAGTTGTGGAACAACATGAGCAGGCCCGCTCCGGCATCGCGCTACTGCGCGAGGAAGGGAGAGGGCGGTCCACCTTCTTCGTAACGCATGTCCCCCCGAATGACCCCGCGTACGGGAAAGCCCACACCGGCCTCCTTGCTGAGGCGGGGGTGGTGGCCCCGGTGCGGGACCTGATAACGTTCCAGAAATCTCTTGGGTTGAACGGCGACCTGGGGCTGCCGATGCTGGCCAATGCCTATCTGGTCGAGGACGCTGCAACCGCCCAGCGACTGGCGTGCGCCTACCCTGAATACCGCTTCCTGACGCGGACTGGTGAGTACTACCAGCATCGCTTGGTGTCCGGGGGCAAAGGCTCAAGTGCCGGGCCTCTGGCGCTGCGGCGTGACTTCCGGCAACTCGAGCGCCGCACCGCCGAAATGGAGAGCAAGATCCAAGCGGACGAGGCGGCCCTAGCCGAAACTGCCAGCCGCGTGACGCAACTTGCCAGGCATCACGCAAACCTGGAAGATGCCAAGCAGGAAGCGGAAAAGAAAGCCTTGGTCGCCGACGAGAAATTGCGCCAGACGCGGGAGGCTTTCGAACGCGCCAGCACTCAGCTCAAAATCCTCCAGTCAGAAGCCGCCGTGCTGCAACGTGACCTCGCCTTAGCCGAAGAACGGATAGCCGGCTTGCGCTCGGAACTGGGGGTGGCAGGAGACGAAAAGACCCGGCGCGAGGAAGCCATCACACAGTCCACCCGGGCGCTGCGCGAATTTCGCGTGGACCTGGAGCATCTTTCGCAGGAACTGGCCGATGCAAGCGCCCGCAGCAGCGCGCTGGAAGAAAGGACCCGCGCCGCCGAGGCTGAGGTGCTGCGCCTGCTCGGCATGTGCGAGGACGCACGCAGCCGTATGGCGCGCCTCCAGCAACAATCGGAAAGCTGGCGCGAACAGCAACAAAGCTTGGCGAAAGAGGGCGAGACCACAATGGCTCGCCTGCATGAGCTGGAAGCCGGACTGGAGACGGCGCGGGCGGAACTCCAGCGCCTCGAGCAGGAATCTGAGGCGGTGAAGGCTCAGCGCGATGCGCTTAGCCCGCAGGTGGACGCCGCGCGAGTCGAACTTGAGACGCATCGCGCCCGGCGTTCCGAGGCCGAGGTGTCGTTTGCCCGGGCTGACTCCGACCGCACCCACCAAGGGCAACAGTGTCGCGAGGAACTCCACGCGGAACCTTCCGCAGTGCTCGCGGAGCTACCTCCCGGATCCGTGCTGACAGGCGAAATCTTGCAGGCCGCTGAGGAACAGGCTCGCCAGCTCAAGACCCGCCTCGAGAACCTGGGGCCGGTCAACATGATGGCCCTCGAAGAACTCCAGGAAGCCGAGGAGCGGCTGACCTTCCTTGATAGCCAGCGCCAGGATCTGCTGGCTTCGATTGAGGACACGACCCAGGCGATTCGCGAAATCGACCAGGTCTCGCGCCAGCAATTCCTCGAGGCGTTCCAGGCCATCAACGGATATTTCGCCGAGACTTTCCGTGCCCTCTTTGGCGGCGGAGCAGGCCAGATGCGGCTGACGGATGAATTGGATGCTGACAGCGGCATCGACATCGCCGCCCAGCCGCCCGGCAAGCGCCTTCAGAATGTGCTTTTGCTCTCAGGGGGAGAGAAAGCGCTGGCGGCGCTGGCTCTGCTGATCGCCATCTTCCGCTATACCCCAAGCCCCTTCTGCATCTTGGACGAAGTGGATGCTCCGCTCGACGAGTCGAACATTGAACGCTTCAGCCGCATGGTCGAACAGATGAGCCGGCACACGCAGTTCATCCTGATTACCCACAGTAAACGAACCATGGAAGTCGCCCGTGTGATGTACGGCGTCACCATGGAGGAACCGGGCGTGTCCAAGCTGGTCTCAGTCCGGTTCGATGCGCTCCAGGAGGAGCCGGTGGCAGTGCTCGCCTGAAAGACAAGTGACGAGTGACGAGCTGGACTAAGAATCCAGAACTCAGGAGTGAGAAGGCAGAAGAAGAGCGTCGAATCTCCACCTGCCAACCACGACCTCCTGACTCTTGACTTCTTCATCAGGCGCTTCATTCCAATCTTTACCAAAAATCCAGTAAGCTCATTTAAAAGCGTGCGGCCTCTTTTTTTGCGCCGCATTTTTTTCGTTGACAACTGCTGCTGATGTTCTAGAATTACGAATGTTCTTTGCCACCAACATGCGAGTAACTAGACAGTCTGTGCTCACGCAGACCAGTTTGCGCGGCGTAAGGCTTTTCTCCCGCGGCAAAGTCCGAGATGTGTATGAGGCCGGGACGGGGCAGCTTCTCATCGTCGCCACGGACCGTTTGTCGGCCTTCGATGTGATCATGGAAGAAGGCATCCCGGGCAAGGGCTGGGTTTTGACGCAGCTCTCTTGCTTCTGGTTCGAGATGTTCGGGAAATCCTTCTCCAATCACTTTCTGAGCTCCAAGCTGGAGGATTACCCCTCCGAGCTTCAACCGTTTGCCGATCAATTGGAAGGCCGGTCGATGCTGGTGCAGAAGACGGAACCCTTTCCCATCGAGTGCGTTGTGCGGGGATACTTGGCGGGGTCAGGACTTAAGGAATACCGCGCCACGGGAAAAGTTTGCGGCATCGAACTGCCGGCGGGACTGAGCGAGGGGTCCAAATTCGACCAGCCGATCTTCACCCCGGCGACCAAAGCGCTAACGGGCCACGACGAGAATATCACCTGGGAAGAGACCGTTTCGAGGATCGGGAGAGAGACCGCCCAAAAACTACGCGACTATAGCCTGGAGCTCTATTCGAAGGCCAGCGATTACGCGGCGGGACGGGGCATCATCATCGCCGACACCAAGTTTGAATGGGGCCGGAACGGAAATGACATCCTCCTCATCGACGAGGCACTAACCCCGGACTCTTCTCGCTTCTGGCCTCAGCAGGGTTACCAGCCGGGCAAATCCCAGCCTTCGTTCGACAAGCAGTTCGTGCGCGATTACCTCGAATCAATTCACTGGAACAAACAACCTCCACCCCCTCCCCTTCCGAATGAGGTGGTGGAAAGAACTAGTGAAAAGTACCGGCAAGCGTATAGTCTTCTGACTGGGCAGAATCCTAATTGAAATAGGACGAGGCGCGTCTCGCGCCGAAGATCATGGGTGCATGGAACTGGCTCGATTGGATTTTTGCCGTCATCGTAGCGACATCGGTGGCTGCGGCCATCATGAGAGGGTTCGTCCGGGAATTGATTTCCCTGGCCTCCCTGGTGATCGGACTCGTGGTGGCAGCGGCAGCATACCCAAGAGCCGCTCTCTGGTTCGAGGACCTCACGAAGTCGCACGAGATAGCCCTGGGCTTGGGTTTTCTGGTCCTGTTTTTGGGAATCCTGCTGCTGGGTAGTTTGGTTTCGCTGCTGGCTCGAAAGTTGATCAAGACTGCCGGCATTCAATGGTTCGACCGGTTCCTGGGGGCGGTTTTCGGCTTGCTCCGCGGGGTGGTTGTGGATTGCATTCTACTCCTTGTCCTGCTGGCTTTCACCATTAAGCCGGGAGCTGTGCAGCAGTCATCGCTCGCCCCTTACGTCACCGCCGGAGCAAACATTATTTCCCTGGCCATGCCGGTCAACCTCAAGGCGCAGTTTCGCCTGGGATTTGAGAGGTTCACAGAAACGCTGATTCAGAACGACAAGAAAGCCATTAAGCAATAGTCCTTAGTCGTGCTTGTCTGCGGGAGGGGAAGCCCCCCCTGGGAGGCTGAGGACAATTCCACCGCTGCTCGAAGTTGACGATTCAAGCAAAGCGAGCAAATACTTCCTCACTGGAGCACTGCCGTGAAAGACCAGCTAGAAGCTCTTATCAATCGCATGATTGAAAATGGAATTCAGTTCCCCGACGCCGTAAGCGAATTCGAGAAGCGGTTTATCCAGCGCATGCTCGAAAAGAACGACGGAAACCAGTCAAAGACGGCCCAGGCTTTGGGGATTCACCGCAACACCCTGAGCCGGAAGAGGGAAGAGCTTGGCTTGGACCACCACCCCAAGCGGCGGAAACCTCCCAACCGATAAATCGCTACGTATTAACTCATATTTTCTCACTTCCTGCTGCGGGCCGCACAGACGAACGGTAAGTGGTCGCGTCCCCATATTGACACCTAGCCATCCTGGGCGCCGAAGAGAGTAAGTCACTCCCCGCAGGCCAGATGCTCCTCCAGGCGTTGCTTGCGATCCAATAACTTACGGCTGAGAACGGTTCGGCCTTGTTCCTCCATCCCCTAAGAAGGACGTTGCGTCTTGAACGGGAGGCCGCATAGAATTGAGGGCTTTAGCTTGCGAGGTGCATCCAGTTGCTGTTCCTCAAGTCGCTTTCCTTGAGACTCGGGCACGTGCTAGCCCTTTATGGTGGTTGGGGGCTTTGCGCAATGTCCTTTCTGGACTCTTCTTTCATTCCATTCCCCGGCGTGAACGATCTGGCGCTCCTCATACTGGCCAGCCAGCATCCGGCGCGCGCGCCCTACTATGCCTTGATGAGCACCGTGGGGTCAGTCTTGGGATGCTATGTTATTTATGGTATCGCGCTCGGAGGAGGAAGGCTGGCGGAGGGCCGGCACGCCTCGACTAAGGCACGCCGCGCGCGTGGCTGGCTGGGGGAGAATGACTTTGTGGCGATGCTGGTAATGTGCTTGCTGCCTCCGCCGGCCCCCCTGAAAATCTTCGTTATCGCCGCGGGAGCATTACGCATGAAGGCGCTTCCCTTCGGAGTTGCCTTGCTGGTTGGGCGCAGCTTGAGGTTTGCGGCTGAGGCTTGGCTGGGAGCGCGTTACGGGGCCCAAGCCGAAGTTTATATGAAGAAAAACCTCGCCTGGACCTCGTTGGTGACTATCCTCATTGTTATCGGCTTGGCGTTTCTCTCCCGCTGGTGGAAGCGTCGCCAGCCTGCTGGTCTTGATGATTCGGGTTAATACACGGCCTCATCTCTCCGGTGACTCAGGCTCCGGGGCGCGGAAACTGAAAGATTCCGAGAGCACGCGCCAAACCTTGTCCATCTCGATTTCCGCCAGGAAGCTGCGCCCGGCGTCGTTGGTGAAGAAGCGCAGATCGCGGATTTGCACATCGAAACCATCGTCGTTTTCTTTCGCCTGGGCCCAGGGGAACCTGGCGAAATCCATAAAGACACGTGCCGTCCGCGTCTTCAGAGCTGCGTCGAGAGCTGGTGAGACCGCAGGTTTACGGAATTCCTGCGCGGAGCGCGGATCCACGTCGTCTTCGATGGCATTGGCCTGCAGGACTTCATAGGCGCTCTCGGTCTCGACCACTCCCGTCCACTCGAAGGGATTGATTGGGGAGGGAAAGGCTCCCACCCGAAGCGGATTTTGTTCAGAGTAAGTGTGAGCTTCGAGGGACCCCAGGACGCGACGGTGGGCGACGTCGCGCAGCCCCCAGAGAAATAGCAGCACACAGAGCGACAAGACCGCACCCCACGCCGGGCGGGATTTGCGCGCTCCGACTTCTTCCGAGACGAGCCGCAGCAGCGTGGGCAGGCCGAGGCCAAGGCAAAGGAACAAGAGCAAAAGAGGATCGAATATAAACATGATGTCCCAGGCGTACCAGCGCGCACTGAAGGGCAGGAAGGGTCTGACGCCGTAGGAGTTCGTGAAGTCCATGAGAAGGTGGCTGGCCGTTCCAATCCACGCCAGAATCAGAAGCCAGCCCAACCTGAGTGGCGGTCCGGGTTTGGGCTTTGCCTTGCGCCCAAGACTGTAAATGATTTCTGCCAACAGCAATGCAAGCAGGCTGACTCCCAGAATCGAATGAGTGTAACCGCGGTGACACTCGAGATAGGTGACGCTTCCCCGGAGGCGGGAGACGATGTCGAGATCCGGCAGGTTCGCAGCCGCGATCAAGGTCAGGGTGGCAAAGCGGGTTTTGCGGTGCAGCCCGGCATGGCTCAAAGCAACGGCGGTAAGTGTATGAGTGAGGTTATCCACGGCACGATCAAGTATTTGAAATTTGAAATTTGAGAACCGCAAACCTACAACCGAAACTGGATAATCTAAACTGGGAAATGGCGATTCTAAACGAACCTTGCTTCATGAATCCGTAACTTCGGCCTTCGGGCCTTTGTTCTCCAGTTTCCACTTCCCAGCTTACATTTCCCAGTCTGCACTTCCCCTTATCCAGTTTGCATTTTCTACTTTCTAATTTCCAATTTCCACTTTCCGGTTTCGAATCATGGAACCAGCAAGGTAAGTGCATCGGGCACGATTTCAAATGTTGCCGGGAGCGTCCCCACCAGTTCGCCATCGAGTTCAAAACGAATGGTATCGCCGGCAACCTGGGCGGCGCAGCAGAGCTTGCGCGCTTGCACAAGTTCCACATCGCCGAGGCGTAGGTGTTGGCGCGCCAGGACCAGTGCTGCGTAAAGGAAATAGCGGACGCGATTATGGCTTTTGAAGAGGCACAGAGCAAACCGGTCATCAAAGAAGCGGGCATCAGGTGTAAGGTGAAGCCATCCCCCGTAATTGCGGGCTCGCTGGGCCACGGCGAAGGTGGCCACCCGGTCCGGCCCATCGTCCGCGCGGCAAGAAAAGCGTTGGAACCGGTAGTGGAAGGCCTGCCGCAAGGCTTCCACAATGTATGCTGTAACACCCCAAGACATCTTCATCTGAAGTGAGAGCTTATAAACGATGTGAGCATCATAGCCAACTCCCGCCACACTTATGAAGTAGCGAGTGGCTTGTTCCTTTTGAGCGGGCGCTCCATTTATCGAGGCATTCTCAATGCACCAAGTGGCTTTCCCCAGGGGAATTCGGAGCGGCGACCAATGCGAAAATTCTGCGGCGGCGCGAACAGGGTCGAGCGGAAGGCCCAGTTCCCTGGCCAGAATGTTGGCTGTCCCTCCCGGCAGCAGGCCGAGCGGAACCTGGCTGCCGGCGAGACCGTTAATCACTTCGTTGATGGTGCCATCCCCGCCACAAGCCAGGACCACTTCAGCCCCGTTCGCGACCGCGGCCTGAGCCAACTCGTTAGCCATTTCGGGCCGCGCTGTGGGCGCCAACTCGATTTCCAGGCCCGACTGCCGCAACGCGGCGGCGCCTTGACGGACTTCGCGCTCCCGTCTGGCAGGACGCCGCCCCGCAACCGGATTATAAATGAGGACGCCTTTTTTCAAGGCCAGGCCAGCGACTGCAAAAGGGATTGACCCTCACAACCAGGCGCAATCCTAGCATGTTACAGTCAAGCCGAAGCGCACCTGTGGGTTCTCAATCGGACGGCATCATGACAAAGACCCCGGTGACAACTTTTCGGACAATTAATTCGCCGGTTTTCTTGTCCTCGTGAATATCCACCCACACCTTGTCGCCTAAGTGCAAGGACTCGAGTGAACTGTCTTTGCCGTCATGAACAAACTTGGTTTTCTTGTTGAACTTGAAAGTCGGATCCGTCCCATATTGGGTCCTGCCATATTGGGTCTTGGTCAAGACCATCGCATCTTTATTCAGTTCTTTAACCACGCCGTAAAGAAAATCCTGATACTTGGCCCCCCCGTTGGCGCCAGTAGAGGGAATCTGGAGAGGCGAATACCCGGACCCGGAGCTACCCCTACTACCCTTCTGCGCGTTAGACGGAACAGCGAACCCCATCAACCCAATGACTAACGCCACTAAAATCATTTGCAGCTTCACAGACAGCTACTCCCCTGAGTTTTGCCTTTCTCCTACAATGCTAGCAGCGGCATCGCAGGGGTGTCAATACTGGGTAGTAGGTCAGTTTGGTCTTGTCGCGGCCAGCTTACCTGGCCAAATGGCGATGTGGAACCGCCTCCACATCAAACTGGCAGACTGGGGGAAGCTTGAGAAGTGGGCTCCACGCCGTCTGGCAAGCGCATCGGGATTCGGTGTAGTTACGTCCATTATTCCCATAAACCTGAAATCCATCGCACCCCGCACGGTTGGACCCACGGTATAATTGGAAAGTATCTTCGCCGTGACTGCATGGGGAATTAGGAAACGCCGTGGCCAACAACATCGAGACTGAAATTGCCAAGTTGCGCGACCAAATCCGTCATCACGAGTACCGCTACTACGTGCTCGATGATCCGGAAATCTCCGACTTCGAGTTTGACAAGCTGATGCACCGGCTTCAGAAGTTGGAGGCGCAGAATCCGGAGCTTGTTACACCGGATTCTCCTACCCAGCGTGTGGGAGGCCAACCGGCGGAGGAATTCCCCAAGCTGCGGCACTCGCTGCCCATGATGAGCCTGGACAACACTTACTCGATCGATGAGCTGAAGGACTTCGACCGCCGGGTGCGCGAGCTTTCAGGTCGATCAAGTGTCGAGTACGTAGGAGAATTGAAGCTGGATGGCCTTTCCATGGCCTTGACCTATGAAGATGGCGCCCTGACGCACGGCGTCACCCGAGGTGACGGTGTGGAAGGTGAGGACGTCACGGCCAACGTGAAGACCATCCGCTCCGTGCCTCTCCGCATTGACCCCAAGGGGAGGAAGGTGATCGGCGATCCAAGGCGCTTCGAAGCCCGCGGAGAAGTCATCCTGCCACGCAAAGCCTTCGAACAAACAAATGCGCAACGCGAGGCGGCAGGCGAGGCGCGCTTCGCCAACCCACGCAACGCCGCCGCCGGCTCCATGCGCCAGCTTGACTCACGCGTCGTGGCCCAGCGCAAGCTCGACATGTTCCTCTATTACCTCCTGGTGGACAACCGCGAACCGCTTCGCGAACACTGGCAAAACCTTGATGCCCTGGCTAAAATGGGCTTTAAAGTGAATCCCAACCGACGGCTGTGCAAGTCGTTCGAAGAACTGATGGCCTATATCCAGGAATGGGAATCGAAACGGGACAGCTTGGAGTACGAGATTGACGGCATTGTCGTGAAGGTGAACGACATCCGCCTATGGGATGAACTCGGCGCCACGGCCAAGTCCCCGCGCTGGGCCATCGCTTACAAGTACGCCGCGCGCCAAGCCACCACGCGCGTCATGAATATTCGCGCCCAAGTTGGGAGGACCGGAACATTAACCCCGGTGGCCGACTTGGAGCCGGTGGACGTGGGCGGAGTCACCGTGAGCCACGCCACACTACACAACATGGATGAAATCGCGCGATTGGGCGTCAAGATTGACGACACAGTGCTGATCCAGCGGGCCGGAGAAGTGATCCCGCAGGTGGTAAAGGTAGTGAAGCAAGCGCCCAAGGGGCGCGAATTCAGTATGCCCAAACAATGCCCCGTTTGTGGCGGGGAGGTGCACCGCGCCGAAGGAGAAGTCGCTTACCGCTGCGTCAACTCGGCTTGCCCGGCCAGGCTCAAAGAATCGCTGCTCTATTTCGCCGCTCGCCGCGCTATGAATATTGATGGGCTGGGAGAAGCGCTGGTGGACCAGTTGGTGGACAAAGGGCTGGTCCACGACGTTGCCGACCTTTACGGTTTGTCCCACGAACAGTTAGCGAATCTGGAACGGATGGGGGACAAGTCAGCAAACAATCTGTGGGAAGAAATCGAGAACAGTAAGAAGGCGAGCCTGGCGCGGCTGATCTTCGCTTTGGGCATTCGCTTTGTCGGCGAACGCACCGGCCAGCTCCTAGCAGCCCATTTTGCCTCGCTGGACAAGCTTGCCAAGGCCAGCGAAGCGGAACTTTTGGAGGTCGAAGAAGTGGGACCAAGAGTGGCCGAGAGCATCCTGGAGTTTTTCCGCGAACCGCGCAACCTCGAGGTCATCGGAAGGCTCCGTAATGCCGGCTTGCAGTTCGAGCAGGCGAAAGTCCACAAGCCCCAAGGCAACCTGGCTGGAAAGCAGTTTGTGCTCACCGGGACGCTGCCTCGTTATTCCCGCGACGAAACTAAGAAAATGATTGAAGATGCGGGCGGGCGCGTCACCGGCTCCGTCAGCAAGAAGACGGATTACGTGGTCGTCGGCGCCGACCCTGGATCGAAGCTCGAAAAGGCCCGGTCGCTGGGAGTTAAAACGATGGAGGAGGACGATCTGCTCAAGCTTCTGAGTGGGTAGGGTGACGTAAATTTGTCTGTGTAAAAGCAAGGAGGGTGTAAGTTGGTTTTGGGCTGACCACCTAAAACCAGATCCTTTGAAAAGGAGACTTACACCCTATGGCGAGAGTAATCCCGATCACAGAGCAGTTTCAACACTTCGTGAGAGACCTCAAGGAGAGCTTTTGGGGAGACCTGAGTGGAAAGACGAGGCTGGCTTGGAAGCAGTTCTTAGAGGGAGTGTCGCGGGAAGAACGGGACCGCTACCTGCAGGTGGACGAGTACGAGCGGGCGGGAGAGCGGGAGTATCGCAACGGGTTCTACGAGCGGAGCTTCGTGACGATTTTCGGGACGCTGATCTTGCGCATTGCTCGGACGCGGACGCAGAGCTTTTTGCCGCGCGCCCTGGAGCGGTTTCAACGCCGGGCGGAAGAGGTAATGCTGCTGATCCGGGAAGCGTTTCTGCGCGGGGTCTCGACCCGGCAGGTGGGACGAGTGGTGGCAATG
Organism: uncultured Acidobacteriota bacterium; assembly: GCA_963832915.1. Classification (GTDB taxonomy): domain Bacteria; phylum Acidobacteriota; class Terriglobia; order UBA7540; family UBA7540; genus CAVROP01. The sequence goes on along the minus strand of CAWHWE010000010.1, from coordinate 91,657 downwards.
GTGACGGGAGAGTCGGTGAGCGCGCAAACGGTCTCGCAGTTGAGCCGCCATCTGGACCGCGCAGTGAAGGCCTTCCAGCAGGCGCCCTTGAAGGACGAGTGGGCCTACTTGTTCCTGGACGGAGTGAGCCTGCGAGTGCGGCGGCCGGGCGGGCGAAAGCGCGTGCAGATGCTGGTGGCCTACGGCGTGAAGCACGATGGGCGGCGGCAGTTGCTCGCCTTTCTACGCAGTCAGGGAGAAAGCCAGACGGCCTGGGAGGGATTTCTCCACCATCTCTATACACGCGGCCTGACCGGGAACCGTCTGCTGCTGATCGTCACCGACGGTTGCGCGGGACTGGCCGGGGCGCTGCAGACGGTCTACCCGCGCGTGAAGCATCAGCGCTGCTGGGTGCACAAGATGCGCAATATCTTGGAGAAGGTGCGGAAGCGCGACTATGACGCGGTCAAAGCCGGTGCGCAGGCCATCTATGGCGCGGACAGTCAGCGGCAAGCCAACCAGGCGTTTCGAAGGTTCCGAGCGCGCTGGCAGGGCATCTACACGTCGATGGTGAAGCAGTTGGAGAAGGATTTGCCGGAATTGCTCAGCTTCTTCGACTTTCCCAAGCACCTCTGGCGAAAGCTGCGGACCACGAATGTCATCGAGCGCTGCTTCGTGGAAGTCCGCCGCCGCACGCGACCGATGGTCTGCTTCGTCAACGTGGCCAGTGTCGACCGCATCATCTATGCGATCTTCAATGGCCTCAATGAGAATCCGGAATGGAAAAATCGCACCCTCCGGCTTTTCACACAAGCAGCTTGACATCACCGTGGGTAGAGACGTTTTGACATCATAACGCTTTGACCATATCATGACTCCATGAGAAGCTTACAAAAAAGAGCGACAGTTTATTTCGATTCCCAGCTCCACCGGGCATTACGGATCAAGGCTGCCGAGACTGACCAGCCGATTTCCAAGATCGTCAATGACGCCGTGCGGCTGAGCCTTAAAGAGGATGCGGAAGACTTGGCGGCATTTGAGGAGAGGGCGAGGGAACCTAACCTGTCTTTTGAGGCGGTACTCAAAAACCTGAGGAAGCGTGGGAAGCTATAAGATCCTTATCAAGCCTTCCGCAGTGAAAGAGATTGAAGCGGTTCCCCAAAGGGACCGCCAACGTCTTATTACGCAAATCCAGGGACTTTCCACCAATCCAAGACCACCCGGCTTCGTAAAACTATCGGGACAGGACAGGTTTCGTTTGAGGCAAGGGGTATATCGTCTTGTTTATTCCGTCAATGACGATGAGCCACCTATATTGATTGTCAAAGTAGGGCACCGCAAAGAAGTCTATCGGTAATTTTTCAATCGATAATCAGCAATCGGCAATGGGAGTATTGCGTGCCAAGGCGCTCAGGTATATAGTGCGGTTCGCCCGGGAAATCGTCAGAGCAACTGCGAATGGGTTCTTAACAGGGAGCGCATAATTATGGACAGGCGTCATCAATGCTGCATCATCTTTAACTGGCTTGGGATTCTTGGAATCACGGCCGTACTCCTAAGCATAGCCCTATCGGCTGCCTTTGCGCAGAGTCCGAACCAAGCGCCGAAAGGCCCCTGGATGGACAAGAGTTTGTCGCCGGATAAGCGGGCCGATCTGCTCATCGAGAAGATGACGCTCGAGGAGAAGATTGCTCTCGTCCACGGATCCGACGTCTGGAGCAGTAATCCTGGCCCCGCAAAGTGGCTGGGCGGGGCGGGTTATGTCCCCGGAATCCCTCGACTGGGAATCCCCGATCTCCAGATGACAGATGGGAGATCCGGCGTGGCTAACACTGGCCGGCGCGGCCGTTACGCGACCGCGTTGCCCTGCGCGCTGGCGTGCGCGGCGAGCTGGGACCCGAAGGTGGCATACGATTACGGAGCGCTGCTGGGCAAGGAAGTTCGCGACCTCGGCTTTAACGTGTCGCTCGGCGGGACGGCCAACATCATACGGGAGCCTCGCAACGGGCGGAACTTCGAATGCTTCGGCGAGGATCCCATCCTGATCGGAAAGATGCTCGGCCGAGAGCTGAAAGCCACGCAGGACCAGCAGGTGGTCGGCAACATCAACCGCTATGCAGTGAACGACCAGGAAATGGCGCGCTTCACCATCAACGCAGTAATCGATAAACGCTCGATGCAGGAAACCGACTTGCTGGCTTTCAAGATCGCCATCCAAGAATCCAACGTCGGGACAGTGATGTGCGCTTACAACCGAGTCAACGGCGACTACGCCTGCGAGAACAGTTATCTGCTGACCGATGTCCTGAAAAAGGCCTGGGACTACAAGGGGTGGGTCATGTCCGACTGGGGGGCTGACCACAGCAGCGTAAAAGCGGCCCTCGCCGGATTCGACCAGGAAGAGCCTGGGGGCGTGTATTTCGGTGACCCTCTCAAGGCGGCGGTGGAGAAGGGCGAAGTGCCGACGGCGCGCCTCGATGACATGGTGCATCGCATCCTGCGGACGGAGTTTGTGTGCGGGATCCTTGACTACCCGCCCCTCCCCAGGCCGGTTAACCCGTTTACCGGCGCCGAGGTTGCGCAGCGGGTCGCCGAGCGCACGATCGTGCTTCTTAAGAACAGTGGCAGCCAGTTGCCTCTGAAGGCCTCCGGAATCAAAGCGATTGCGGTCATCGGCTCGCACGCCGATGCGGGGGTGCCGTCCGGGGGCGGTTCGGACCAGGTGGACGCCGCCGGCGGCAACGCCGTTCCGCCCCCCAACGCCGGGAAAACGGGTGCGGGCAGCGAATCGCGACCTCCCACTGGCATCTGGCATCCCTCTTCGCCGCTGAAGGCGATTCGCGCTAAGGCGCCGAAGGCCAGGGTGGATTACGACTCTGGGACAGACTTGGCAGCGGCGGCGAAGCTGGCCGGCGCATCAGACGTGGCAATTGTGTTCGTCCATCAGAACACCTCAGAAGGCCGTGACGTGCCGAATCTTTCCCTGCCTGGCAACCAGGACCAATTGGTCAGCCAGGTAGCCGCTGCCAATCCGCACACGATCGTTGTACTGGAGACCGGCGGCCCCGTGCTCATGCCGTGGCTTGAAAACGTGAGTGCGGCCCTCGAGGCTTGGTATCCGGGTATTCGCGGCGGCGAGGCCATCGCCAATATTCTCTTCGGTGAGGTGAACCCCTCGGCCAAGCTGCCCGTCACTTTCCCGAAGAGTGAAGCCGACCTGCCGCATCCTGCGATGCCGCGGACCTCCTCTTCAGCCGGCGAGATCAACTACACCGAGGGGCTAAAGGTCGGCTACAAGTGGTTCGACGCGGAGGGAAAGGAACCACTCTTCCCATTCGGTTTCGGTCTCTCCTATAGCACTTTTTCTTACTCCGGACTCGAGACCACGCCAGATAAGGAAACGAGTGTGAGCTTCAACGTCGCGAATACGGGTAAGCGCGCTGGGGCGGAGATTGTGCAGGTCTACGTGTCGTTGCCGGCCAGTGCCGGTGAACCACCTAAGCGCCTCGTAGCGTGGGACAAAATTCAGTTGGCGCCGGGCGAGACCAAGACGATCAGCCTGAAGCTCAATCCCCACTACTTGTCCATTTTTAACGTCGACAAGGACGACTGGGAACTGGTACCTGGCGAATACAAAGTTTATGTGGGCGGGTCCTCGCGGAGCACGCCCCTCACCGGGACAGTGCGTATCTCGCAGGCGCGGGATCGCTGAGCAGTCGGCACAGATGGCGGCGCTCCAGAAGCAGCTCGATGAAGCAAAGCAGCAGGTGCAGGAAATCGCGGTGAAAGCCATCGAGGGAGCGTCCGGGGCCAAGGCGCTGTCCCACATTAACCAGATTGCCATGGAGCAAGCCAAGCACCGCGACCAGGGGTAGAAGCGTCCCGTCATACCTAATTCTAACTCGACTGGACCTTGCATTCAGGGAAGGTCGCGTGTATGCTACCGCACGACAGGAATGACGGAATGGAGACTTACAAACTTCCTGCTCTGAAAATGTCCCGTCATTCCGAGCGAAGCGAGGAATCTCGCTCGGGTCCGGAAAGAATGCGGATTCGTCGCTTCGCTCGGAATGACACGGTTGTTTCATTGTTTCTGGGTGCCCGTCAGCCGACGGGCATGAGCCACTGCTCTTGCACACTCAAATTTGAATCACGGGCGATAGGCGCTCACACCCATATGGCGAGAAACGGGGCAGGCTTTTCCGGAGATGAGGAGTTCCCGGCGATGCGCTTGGTCAAGACTCCCAGATCTAAACGCTGGTTGCTTCTGCTTACATTCGTTGTGCTGGTCCTTCCGTCCCTAGGCCCTGCTCAAACGCCGGCCGAAGTCGGAATGCCGGTTCTGCGGAATTACACTCCCCGGGAATACGGCTCCCTCGACCCCTCCGTCTGGAGCGTTCTTCAGGACCGCCGCGGCGTCCTTTTCTTCGGCGTTGCCAATATGGTTGTGGAATACGACGGCGCCACCTGGCGAAAAATCCTCGTGCCCTCGGCCACCATCCGATCCTTCGCCATGGACGACCAAGGGAAGATCTGGGTGGGCGCGGTTGGAGACTTCGGCTACCTTGAGCCCGACGCTAAGGGAACGCTGCAATACAAGTCCCTGCTGGAGAAGGTCCCGCCCGAGCAGCGCAACTTCAACGATGTTTGGCAGACTCTGATTACCCCGCAAGGGAACTTCTTTCGATCCTACGAGCGGCTCTTCCGCTGGGATGGCCGGCACATGCACGCTTGGGCAACCCCGACTCGCTTCCAGGCGCTTTCGGAAGTGCGCGGCCGCATCTATACATCCCAGCTCGGGGTAGGCCTCGAGGAAGTGGTGGGCGATGAATTGCGGCCTGTTCCCGGCGGCGAGGCCTACAAGAATTCCAGTAAGCTATTTCTGTACCCTTACGATGAGCAGCGCATGGTGGTCTCGGCGTGGGGCGAAACGCTCACTCTTTATGACGGGAAGAAGGTAACCCCATTTGAGACCGCCGCGGACGACTACCTCAAGAAGAACCATCTCTATACGTCCAACCTGCTTCCCGACGGCGCCCTCTGCATCAACACCCTGCGAGGCGGCGTCGTAATCCTTGAACACGACGGCCGCCTCCGCCGCATTATCAACCAGGATGCCGGACTCCAGAATGCCGGGGCGTTTACCGCCTACCCCGATCGCGACGGAGCGCTTTGGCTGGGACTCGGCAGAGGCCTGACCCGCGTCGAAGTTAACTCCCCCATCTCCATATTCTCGCGGAAAACCGCGAGTGGAGTTGCCCGCCATAAAGGAACCCTTTATATTGCAGACGCTGCCGGAGGCACGGCGCTCTTCCGCCTGGTTCCCAAAGGCAACACCGGCATATCCTCGCTGCAGCCGATCCACTGTTCTGCAACACAAGACTTTTTCCTGTTTTCCTTCCACGACCCCGCCGGCAAGACCCAACTGCTGGCCGCGACCGCCATTGGCGTCATGAGAATCGACGGCGATACCGCCTCCCCGGCGGTTCCCGGGCTCGAAGGTCCCACCCGGGGAACTTACTATCTGGCGCAGTCCCTGAAATCTCCCAACCGGGTGTTTGTCGGGGGCAATTACTACCTGTCCTCGATGCGCTGGGAAGGCGGCAAATGGATCGACGAGGGCAGGCTTCCCAATTTCAATGAAGGGGCTTCGTCCCTGGCCGAACAGTCCGACGGCACGCTTTGGGCCGGCAGCCAAAATGGCAACATTCTGCACGTCGAAGTCCCCTCCACCGGCATGCGGGATGCAAAAGTATTGCAGCGCTTTACCGAGAAGGACGGGCTGGGGAAAATCGGGAATTCGGTCGCCTACGCCGCCGGACAGGTATTCCTCATTCCCGTTCCTGCCCAGAACATCCTTCGCTGGGATAACGCTGCCCGCCGATTCGTCCCCGACAATCGCTTTTGGCTCCCCGTGCCCGCTTCCGACGCGATTGCCACCTTTATTCAGCTCCCCAACGGCGACGTCTGGTCGGTAAATGAATCCCCCAGCGTGCAGCGCCAGGGCATGTTTTACCGCCAACCCGACGGAACCTATAAGCTCGACGAGGAGTCCTTCCGCCGCTTGTCCCGTTTCGACACCAGCGCAATCCTGGCGGAGCCCGATGGCATTCTTTGGTTTGCGGGCAACGATGGTTTGATCCGCTTTGACCGTCGAGTGAAACCCTCGGGAGACCAGTCTTTCTCCACCTTGGTGCCCCGCGTCAGTTCCGGCTCCCAGGATCAGGATATCGTCTTCGGGGGAATCCCCGTTGGCGGAGGCTCCCCCGTCCGTCTCCCTTACAACCGCAACTCGCTGCGCTTCGAATTTGCCGCCCCCACGTATGGCGACGAAAGCGAAACCAGCTATCAATACCGGCTGGAAGGCGCCGACAAGGACTGGTCTGCCTGGGGCAAGCAGAAGGAGGCCGACTACCGCAGCCTCGGCCCCGGTTCCTATCAATTCCACGTGCGCGCGCGTAACGTGGACGGCGTCACCGGCCAGGAAGGCGTCTACAGCTTCACCATCCTCCCGCCCTGGTACCGGACGTGGTGGGCGTACGCGCTGTATTTACTGGTTCTGCTCGCCGTCGGGTACAGTGTCAACCGGTTCCAGCGCCACCGGCTGATTCGGCGGGAGCGCGAGAGATCCCGGTTCCGGGAGGCGGAATTGCGCGCCGAAACGGCGGCCGCACAAGCCAAGGCTCTGCAGGCGGAGAACGACCGCAAGAAGAACGTCGAGCTGCTCAGCGAGATCGGCAAGGAAATTACCGCTTCCCTCGACCTCGACACCGTCCTGTTCAAGCTCTACGAGCGCGTCAACCAGATCCTGGATGCCAACATCTTCGGCGTGGGCCTCTACCGCCCGCAACAAAACGTCATCGACTATACTTTGGCCATTGAGAACGGCAAGCGCTACGCGCCTTACAGCCGCGACACGCGCGACAAGAATCAGCTCGCCGTCTGGTGTCTCGACCACCGCCAGCCGATTCTCATCAATGACGTCGCGACGGAATATCAGAAATACATTCCGTCCTACAAGCACGGGGATCGCCTGCTAGAAGATGGCAGCACCGCGCAGCCGCCCGCCTCGATGATCTACCTTCCCCTGATCGCGCAGGACCGCGTGCTGGGCGTGCTGAGTGTGCAGAGCTTCAAGAAGAATGCTTACACCGAGCAGCACCTCAACCTGCTGCAAAACCTCGCCGCCTACACCACCATCGCGCTCGACAATGCCGGTGCCTACCGCGTGATCAACGAACGCGAGCACGAAATTCGCAACCAGGCGGCCGAACTGGCCACCATCAACCGCATCACCCAGGCGCTCTCCACCCAGCTCGATATGGACCGCCTGATCCAACTGGTGGGCGATCAGGTCCGCGACCTTTTTCATGCTCCCATCGCCTACGTCTCCCTGCTCGATCGTTCCACCATGATGCTCCATTTCCCGTACACCTTCGGGGAAGACTCCGAGTCGGTGCCTTTCGGCGAAGGACTGACCTCGCAAATCGTCCGCACCGGCCAGCCACTGCTCATCAACGAAGACGTGGACGGCAGCAGCGCCCGGATGGGAGTCCAGCGCCTTGGACGCCGGGCCGCCTCTTACCTGGGCGTTCCGATTCCGGCGGGGGGTGAAACCATCGGTGTCATCAGCGTCCAGACCACCGAGCAGGAAGGCCGCTTCACCGAAGCCGATCAACGCCTCTTGTCCACGGTGGCGGCCGCGGTGGGAGTGGCCATCCACAATGCCCGCCTGTTCGAAGACGCCCGCCAAGCCCGCGCCGCCGCCGAACAAGCCGACGCCGCCAAAAGTTCCTTCCTTTCCACCGTCAGCCATGAGCTGCGCACGCCGCTTACTTCCGTGCTCGGCTTCGCCAAGATCATCCGGCGCCGCCTGGAAGAACGCATCTTTCCCCTGGTCCCGGAGGAAGACCGCAAAATCCAACAAACCAAGCGGCAGGTGATGGACAACCTCAACGTCGTGGTGAGCGAGGGTGAGCGCCTCACCAAGCTTATTGACGATGTGCTCGACCTGGCCAAGATCGAAGCCGGAAAATTCACTTGGAACATGGCAACGGTCGCCGCCGCCGAGGTGATTGAACGGGCCGTCGCGGCCACCGCGTCGCTATTTGGGGCCAAGAAACTGACCTTGGTTCAGAACGTCGAATCCGGCCTGCCCACGGTCACGGGCGATCGCGACCGCCTCATTCAAGTGGTCATCAACCTCATCTCGAACGCCGTCAAATTCACCGACGCCGGCTCCATCACCTGCGCGGCGGGACTCCGCAACGGCGAGATCGTGATCAGCGTCACGGATTCGGGCATTGGCATTGCGCCTGCCGACCAGGCCAAAGTCTTTGAGAAGTTCAAGCAGGTGGGCGATACCCTCACCGATCGGCCCAAAGGCACGGGCCTCGGCCTGCCCATCTGCAAGGAAATCGTCGAGTACCACGGGGGCCGGATCTGGGTGGAAAGCGAACCCGGCAAGGGCAGCACGTTCTCCTTTACGCTTCCCGTGCAGGCCGGAGTGGCGCCTGTTCCGCGCTCCCTCGACATCGAATCGCTGGTCCGCCAGTTGCGTGAAAAGGTCGCCAGCCAGCAGCCGCAGGCCAAGTCTATCCTGGTGGTGGATGACGACCCCAACATCCGCTCACTTCTCCAGCAGGAGTTGACCGAAGCCGGTTATACTGTTCGCCTCGCCGAAAACGGCCGCCAAGCCCTCGCCCTGGTCCGCGAGGAGACTCCCGGACTGATCATCCTCGACGTGATGATGCCGGAGATGAATGGCTTCGACGTCGCGGCCGTGCTCAAGAACGACCCCGCCACCATGGACATCCCCATCATCATCCTGTCCATCGTGGAGGATAAGGAACGCGGCTTCCACCTGGGGGTGGACCGTTACCTCACCAAACCCATTGACACGGCTTCGCTCTTCCGGGAAGTGGGCGCCCTGCTCGACCAGGGGAAGTCCCGGAAGAAAGTTATGGTGGTTGATGAGGACGCACCCACCCTGCGCACCCTCACCGAGGTTCTCGAAGCTCGCGGCTACCAGGTAGTGGAATCCAACGGCTCGGAACTTGTGTCCAAAGCCGTATCCTGCAAACCGGACATCATCATTCTGAACTCCCTGCTTTCCAGCGACCAGGGGGTCCGCTCTCTCCGGTTCGAGAAAGGCCTGGAGAACGTTCTATTCCTTATTTATCAGTGATGAATAATATGAAGATCCTCATTGTTGACGATGAACCGCATTTGCGCACCCTGATTCAGCAGACCCTCGAGGAACTCGAGGACGACGGTGTGGAACTTTTTACCGCTGCGAACGGAGAAGACGCGCTCGAAACCATCCGCGAACAACAGCCCAACCTGGTCTTCCTGGACGTGATGATGCCCAAGAAGAACGGCTTCGACGTCTGTTACGCCGTGAAAAAGGAACTCGGCCTTGGCCACATCTACATCATCCTGCTCACCGCCAAGGGCCAGGAATTCGACCGCCAGCGCGGCCAGGAGGTCGGCGCCGACCTCTACATGACCAAACCTTTTGATCCGGACGCACTGCTGGAAAAGGCTCGCTCCGTGTTGGGACTCTGAACGCCATGGCCGCCCTGACCCTCAAGTCGCTACTGAACCCCAAAGCCGAGGCTTCCTGCGCGGTCGCGATCCTTGTCGGGGCACTGGGCGATACGCTGTGCATAGAAGACGCGTCGGGCCAACTGCTGGTGGGCGTGCACTCCGCCGGACCTTCCCGCGTGCCGGTTACCCTGGAAGACGCCACCCTGGGTTGGGTGACCGGTCCACCCGCCCTGGCTGCGGCCGCTGCCTATCTGCTGACCCACCTCGCGTGCAAGGAGTCCGAGCGCCGCGCCCTGGCCGGGGAAGTCCTCCACCTGTACCGGGAGGTGCACCTGATTGAGCACCTCTCCGAACAACTCACCGCATTGCTGGACCTCTCCGCCGTGGGGCAGTCGGCCCTGGATCAGGCCCGGCGGCTCATCGCCGCCTCGCACGGCGGCATCCTGGTGAGGGAGGAGCCCGGCGGTCCCCTCCGTTCTGTAGCCTCCTTTGGGGCTTCCGGCGACGGCCAGGCTGCCCCGCTCACTCCCGCCTCCCGGTTCGCCGCTTCCATCGTGGAGCGCGGCATCGCCGAGATTGTCAATGACTGCGCCGCCGACCCCCGCGCCCTGGACTCGGAACGCTCCCTGCGCTCGCTGATCTGCGCTCCGCTCCGCGCCAAGCAGCGCACCGTGGGCGTCATCGCTCTGGCCAATACCCTCGGAACCCCTTACACCACGGCTGATCTCAAGCTGCTCAACACCATCGCTCTGCAAACCGCCGCGGCGATCGAGAACTCGCTCCTTTGCTCGGAAATGGTGGTGGCGGCTCGCGACCGCGCGCAGCTCGCTTCCCTTCAGAAAGAGCTCGACACCGCGCGCACCATCCAGCACTTGCTGGTTCCCCGCACCTTCCCGCCCTTCCCCGATCGCCGGGACTTCGATATCCACGCGCAAATGACCTCGGCCAGGGCCGTGGGCGGCGACTTCTTCGACTTTTTCCTACTGGGGGAGGACCGCCTGGGCATGGTGATTGGCGACGTTTCGGGCAAAGGCATCCCGGCAGCTCTCTACATGGCGGTAACACGCACCCAGATCAAGACCACCGCTCTTCAGGGCATGCGCCCGGAGGAATGCCTGCAGGAAGTGAATCGTGTCCTGGTTCGCGAGAAGGTCGGCGACCTGTTCTCCACCTGCTTCTACGGCATCTTGAACACCCACACCGGCGAGCTCTGCTACTGTAGCGCCGGCCATAATCCGCCCTACCTGCTCCGCGCCTCCGGCGCCGTGGAACTTATTTCCGAGACCGGGGGCGTTCCCCTCGGTCTCTTCGGCAACATGGCGTACACGGGCAGTTGCGGGCAGCTAGAGCCCGGCGACGCTCTCTTCCTTTATACGGATGGCGTGCCGGAAGCCGACAATGCCGCGTTCGAACAATTCACGGACGAGCGCCTCGCCGCCAGCCTCCGCGACAGCATTTCTCTCGGTTGCCGGGAGATGATCGATCGCCTCACCCGCGAACTGTTGACGTTTACCGCCGGCGCCCCCCAATCCGACGATATCACAATGCTCTCCATCCGCAGGGGACAGTAACACTCGTCTTCCGGCCTGGCTCGGCCACCGGTGTCCCGTCCAGGCTGCGGGGGCGCATAACTTGCTCCCCCCTTTTGTTAATCAACGAATCCGCAGGGGCAATCCCCGGCCCTACAACCGGTGAAATGGGACCATTGTCAGCAATAGAGTGTGACAGGACACTAGCGTGAGTTCAGCCAAGTTAAGATGGCGTCGGATTGCGCCGTGGATATACCTTCCGCCCAGAGGCACTCATCGTCTTTGCGGAGAAGGATGACCTGCCCGTTGGCTGCCTTGCCGATGAAGAGGTCCGTTGTAGAGCGCTTGTCGGGCGCGAGTTCGGGGTACTTGCGAGCGAGGATGGAGTGGTAATCGCGGAAGAAGGCGAGAGCCGCCTCAGAACTCGACCAGCGAGTTTGCGAGACCAGAGTGTACTCCTTGCCTTCTTGTGTGAGTCCTGGACTCGGCCCGGCGGTGGCTCTTTCGTAGAGTAAGTAGCAGTCTGCGAGCCAACCTCTGGCCACCAACTTCGCCTCGTCCTCGGAAATCAGTTGGCCGAGCACCGCATAGTAGCCCAGCTCACCCATGATGTTTTCCGCCAGAAAATTCAGCCCAGATATTCCTGCAAGAGGCGCCGGATGGGGTAGGGAGATTTTCGGCAATGATTGCTTTTGAAAGTATGCCTGAGGCTCGAAAATTTCCTTAGTGGTCGTGGGCGGATCGTTGAACAACGAGTTCAGCCTTTTCCAACCGCCCTCCTGGAGCCCCCGTTGCATGAAGCCCATGCCCTCGATATATGGAAAGAGGGCCTGGAGGCGAAAGAAGAAAGGCGCTTGGTTGAAGGCGGGGAACTCTTCGAATTGCTGGTGGATGACCTGCGCCATCAGCGGTTCGAGCGCGGGCATTTCCTCCAGTTTCATCGGCGCCATCAGTTGCTCCATCATGGCTGCGGTGGCGTGACCTTCCACAACGGCCTGACGGGCGCCGGAAGCATCATCATCCGAGCGGACGGCCTTAAGGAATTTCTCGAGATCAAAGTTCTGGTCCTGAAGGGCGTGGGTCAGCTCGTGAGCCAATACGAGGCGCTGCATATCCGGCTCGACCCAGTCGGCGATACACATGGTCTTACGGTGCGGATCGTAAAACCCTGCCGCCTGTTCGGTATAGAAGCGGATCAGAAACTTCTCAAGATTGAAGTCCGGCGAAACAAGGCCGAAAGCCCGGAGCGTTGCTTCCTGGATGTGGATCTCCTGCGGCGTCATTTCCACGTGAAGATTCTCCGCAAGGTACTGCTCCACGTCCGCTCGGCTGATGATCTGCTTCTTCAGCGATGACTTGATCGGGAGGCCCGTAAGCTCACTCATCTGGTGAAGAACTTCGTCGGCCTGCCCGAGCAGGTCCTGAGAGGCGGATTGCGGCGCGGCAGAAATGTGGAGCAGCGGAAGCAGCAAGAGGAAAACTGCCACCAGGCTAAGCCATAGTCTTTGATGGGCACGAAAGATTCTCACGGTTCACGACCTTTGACGAGTGACGAGCCGGAGTCAGGAGTCAGAAATCGGAAGTAGAAACATGCAGCACGCAGAACGAAGCCTCCACTGTCCCCTCCGCAGAGGGCCTCGCGTCCCCAACTCGCTCCCCTATTGATGCCTTTCGCCTCATATCTGAAGGGCTTTGTTATGACTTCTGACTCCTGACTTCTTCCCAAACATTCCAGAACATACATTCAGGTGCTGTCCCAATTTGAAAGTAGCGCCGCCATCTTGGCGGCTCAATGCCGGCTGGAAGCCGGCGCTACGTCTGAAATCAGGACAGCACCTGCAATCAGAACAGTTTGACCCGCATCATACAGCAGACTATCATGAAATCTGCGCGAGCAAGCCGGGTGATCGCTGCCCCGCCTTAGCGGCTGCTTCGGCGGCCAAGCAGGGGCGGGGGAGAGGAAAGTCCGAACTCCACAGGGCAGTGTGCTCGTTAACGGCGAGGGTTGGAGGTGGATCCCCGATTAATCGGGGCGTACGCCTCCGATACGGAAAGTGCCACAGAAAATATACCGCCTCGTTCCTGCCTGCCTTGGCAGGCTTTGAACGGGGTAAGGGTGAAAAGGTGCGGTCCCGATGAACCGGGAATTAAAGTAAGAGCGCACCGCTCCGGTAGTGATACCGGAGGCATGGTAAACCCCACACGGAGCAAGACCAAATAGGGGAGGAGGAGCTGCCCGCTCCGTTACAACTCCCGGGTAGGTCGCTTGACCCCGCCAGTAATGGCGGGGCTAGAGGAATGATCGCCGTCCCGCCTTAGCGGGAAACAGAATTCGGCTTACAGGCTTGCTCGCGGTAAATATAGTCGAAAGTCGAGGGTCCAGGGTTGAAATTCAAGGCCCGGCGGGCTAGCGCAGACGGTCGCTTCTTAACGTCTGCGATCTGGACTCTCTTCCGAAAGGGCTTTGGCGCGGGTAAACTCTCCGGGAGTGTGCCGTTCTACAAGCCAACTGAGGTAAGCGGTCAGAGCTCGCACTAGTCGCTTCAGGAAATCGCCGATCCCAAAGAACAGGTGTCTGCCTCAGCCAGCCTACATATGCCACTTGCCGCTTATTACGACAGCAGTACTGATCGCGGAAGGGGGTTCGTGACTCTCACTGGTATAGCAGCCAGCGACGTGATCTGGGAAAGCTTTGAACCGATTTGGGGAGACGTGCTCAAGAGCTATTCTGTGGCAGCTTTACACATGAGCAAGCTGATGCACTTCCGTGGAGATTTCAAAGTTGAAAATGGCTGGAACCAGCGCCGCCGAAATCAATTTCTAGGCGAATTATGGAATGTGATTGGTTCGTTTCGAATGCAGCATTTGGTTGCTTATTCGTGTAGTGTAGTCATGGACGATTGGTCTCGTGCAAAGAGGAATCTGCCCTCATTGGTCTCGCCGGAATCAATGTGCGTGAATTTCTGCGTTGGGGGCCTTCATTTGCCCATAGAGTGCCAGGAGGAAAGTAAGCCCGTTCTGTTGTACTTTGACCGGAATGAGCGATTCATGCATAAGGTTAACCGTGTGTGGGTGCGACACAAGAAAAGGCGCGGCAATCTCTTTTCCCAAATCAGGAATATCATTGCAGTCGATTCGACCAAGTACGCAATCCAAGCTGCCGACCTCCTGGCATGGATCGAAAATAAAGAGGCTAGAGGAGAGGATTATCCTTTCAAAGCCATGCTTCGATTCAGTCGTATATTAATGATTGAACATTTTAGACGCATATATGACTACGAAAGTATATTACTAGATTATCCAAATGGAAGACTCAAGCCGCAGGAGTCCAAATGAAGCCAGCACCGACAGAGTTTCAGAAGTTCGACGTATTTGTCGGAAGGGTGCTTCCAGTTCCACGCGAGGAACTACAGCGGAAAGGGGCGGAATGGAGGAAGAAACGCAAGATGGAGAAGCGGGCTAAGGCTTGACCTGGATCACGAGGCCGGGTTAGGGGCCATGCTGTTATGACCCGGCGAAGTACATGACGGCTCCCACGATCATGCCCACGATCATGCCTCCGACCAATAAAGCCCTAATCGAATCGTTGTCGCTGACGAAAGCTGCTGGGCAAGCTCCGAAAAGGCAAGCCACAAACATCACCGCCCCAAGCTTCATCTGGTCCGTTGCCTTGGTCTTTATGGGGGCTGTGGAAGGGGCAGGATTTGCCTGTACAGGGTTTGTGGCGTGGCCCGCCGACACGCCGCAGTCCCGGCAAAAGCAATCAGCCGAGTCCATGGGTTTCCCGCATTTGACACAGAACATAGAGGTTTGCTAGCCCCTTTCGTCACAGTTGGCACGGCGTTCGAGGGCTATCCGGTCCCTACCTAATCCAATGGCCTACGCCTTCCGGCTCGCCACCCTAGAAAGATGCCTCAAATGACTTTCGCCAAGGGTGCGGAACCGCACTTCGGGCACTTCTCGCGAACCGTTCCCCCCAGTCCTTGCATTTGGCCGTCACGTCGCACTTCCTCACCTGGGACTTTCACTTGCAGCCGTGCGCGGCCTTATTCAGCTTGCGCAACAGCCGGATTTCCGCCGCCAGATCATCCGCTGACACATCTACCGTGCGCACACTATCGTTGGGACCAGGCACAGCACGGGTGCCCTCAAAATCACGCGTGGACGCAAGCCAGTTTACCCCCTTGCTTGCATCGACCAGGTGCAGGCTGAACTCAATAGAGTTCCCCACGCTCGCGCCTAGCGCGTCGCTTTCAGCACGAGTCGATGACTCCCAAGTACCAAACGAAAACTGGGCTATTCCATTGTCCCTGTGCGGCACAACCTTGAGCCAGGTCAGACTCTCAACTAGCTGTATCGTGGGCCCCGCGTCTTGTGGGTGGTTGCGTTGAGGATTGTTGTAATATTCCGGCAAGGTCACCTCGTGAATAGAGCAAAGACAGTCCCTTAACGCACGCCCGCTCGACTTCTGTTTCCCTGCGCACGGCACAGCAGGGCTACACATCAATATCAATACCGCCAAGCAAATTGTTATCTTCCTTTTCATCTTCCACCTCCGGCGCCTCCCCGTTGAAATCTCCGTTTTGGAACGTCTTCCTGTCAGAGCGCACCGCGACGATTAAGTCTGCCAAAATGTGCGATTCATGCTCCATAACGCGGTAGCCAGCGGGGTTTCCTTTCCCTCCCCAAACCCGATGCAACCAGCCTGCCCCGCCATTCGCGAACAGTCCTAGCTCGAGGGGTATCAGCAGCGCCAAGTAAGCGCCACACCCTGCCTCGGTAGAAAGCCGTCACTGCGGTTCCTTTACTAACGTCACTTCAACGTCCGCAGTTTCACCGGGTTTAATTAGGACCTGCACCTCCTGAGGCTGGTATCCGGCCTTTACAATTCAGATCCGGTGGGTGCCGGGTGCTAGGGAGACGCTGAGAGGTGTTAGGCCGTCAACCCCAACCCCGCCGTCAACTCCAACATATGCCCCCTGGGGCCAAGAGATGACCGCAGCCTCGCCTTCTCTCGGAGCTTGGCGCGCCGCTTCTGTTTTTGTTTCTTTAGCGATTTGCCAGCCGCACGCGCTTGCCGCCTTTTGCAGATAGGGGGCTAATCCTTCAAGGTTGAAACGGGCAACTGCGGGGCTGGCATCAAAGGGCGTGAACTGGAACGTAAGCGTTTTTGAGCCGACCAACTCCTTCGCAAATTGTATTGCATTGGGCGCAAATAGCGCCTCGTGGTCCGTGGACTCGTCCCAGTGCTGCGTCGTGGGCTTCCCGTCATCGAAGCGAAGCCGGACGGTGTGCGTGTCGGTATCATATTCCACGCTCGCCGCCATGCCTGTCGCTATGTAGGCTTCCGTCTTCCCTTCCTGGCATCGCACGATAAGACTTGGGCGCTTCGATTGCAGCCAACCCGCAATGTCGTTTTCAGCGTCGCGAGAGATTACGATCCTTTTCGACCCATCCATGGGTGAACTATCTTCCTTGATCTGCCATTGGCCTGCGGTGGCGGCCTCATTTCCAGCCACGGCAGGAGGGCTGCTAGGGGAGGTGACGGGGGTGGACGGAGAAGGTGGCCTGCTGGCTCCGACCATGGGCCAGATAAAAGCACAGATGGCAAGGCAAGCCGTTGCCACCTTACTTGCACGTGGCCACTGGACAGGCGGGCTCGGCCTGGTGGCCAGCGCCAGGAGAAGCAAGACGACAGTGCCGATAAACCAAAGCCCAACGAAGAGGACGAAACCCATCCCATACACCAGCCCGAAGACTGCTGGATTGGTCACTCCGCGACTCACCATACTCATGCCCGTGGCTAGGAATGACCCAAGCAGGAAAGAGGTCCAGATCGCGGCGGCCGCCAGGCAGAAGCGGTAAAACCCGCCCCGGCTGGCCTGTCAACTTGAGTTGGATTGGGCAGTCTTCCCGGCTAAATCGAAGCCACATTTCTTGCAGAACCGGGCGTCCGTGTCGTTCTCCATGCCACACTGACCGCACTTCATGATCGCCTCCCGATGGAAACTCCGCGGATTATATAGCCGTATAGTTACTTGTACCGCCGACATGTAACCACATCGGCTAGCTTAGCTATGTCCAACAATAACATGCAACAGGCGAGCAATCCAGCTTTCAAAGTGGGTAGGAGTTAGGCGGGTGGGGCGTTTGGAAAGAGGCAAATTAGGACACTACCAGACCCACACTGACAGACCCAACCTTGACAGGGCGTTCTAGGAAGCCGTGGCGTCATCAATCGCCTTGAGGCGTCCGACCACTCGCCCGATGGTTCGCGTGCTAACTCCGAACAGGGCAGCTATATACTTGTCTAACACAGACTGCGGTGATAGGCTTAGGTGTAACTGTGGGGGTGCGGCGTGAGTTGACCCTACACTCGGATTGAGCACGTCGCGAGGGCATTAATATACCTGACTCACCCATGCACAAAGGCCATCGAAAGGCGTTAAACAGGAGCACATGAAACACGTTGAAAGCATGAGAGGCGACGGAACTGTTAAGGCGAACAGCGGACAGACGACAGCAGTTCGGTATGAACTGCATGTTTATCAAGAGGAGATTCCTTGCGGGACGCATGATGACCCACATGCAACGATCCCCGGCTTGAAAACAATTCTAGGGGTGGTCGAGCCTGTTTGCTTCTTCGGAGAAAACGGCTTGCTTTTGACGATGCAGGATGGCCGCAAGCAGAAATTCTTCTTTACCGATGAAAAGGGTTCCGTTTGTGGGTCGGGCGCGCCAAGTACATAAATGCTCCCGCAAGGGCCTTGTGGCTCAGTAGGTTTCGACGGTCTAGTTCTGTGGCAGTGTTCTCAGCGCATTTCGATGAAAGCCGGGTCCCGGATGATAGCCATGTTGTGTTGACCGTCGCGGGGTTCGTTTCCAGCGTTGAAAAATGGGCGCAGACGAAGTCATCCTTTACAACAAGGCGGATTTTGCAGAGCGGATCAAAGAGCTGACCCAGGGCCGGGACGTGGACCTGGTGCTTGATTCCGTCGGGCGAGCGACCTTTGCGGGAAGCTTGAAATCCCTGGCGCCTTTCGGCCACGTCATCCTTTACGGAGTTTCCAGCGGCCCTCCCGCACCTGTCAACGTGATTGGAACTCTCCTCCAAAGATCCCTCAAGGTGAGTGCCTTTTATCTATACACCGTTGACCAGCGCCAGGAAGCGGCGCGCGCAGGAATTCAGCGGGTGATGAATTGGATTAAAGATGGCAAGCTGAGAATGGTGATTGGGTTGCGCTTGCCTCTCGCGCAAGCGGCCGAAGCCCACCGCAGAATGGAAGGGCGCGAGACAGTTGGAAAAATTCTACTGACAGTAGATTAAGGAATGCCGGGAATGGAGTTGTTTAGTTCAAGAACGAAGAAGATCAAGCCTGCTAAGAGCCTTACAGGCACTATTCAGTTTCCCGGGGACAAGTCCATCTCCCACCGCTATGCCATGCTCGGGGCGATTGCAGAGGGACGGAGCGAGATCCACTTCTTCTCCACGAGCGCCGATTGTCAATCCACGCTTTCCTGTCTGAAGCAGCTTGGGGTGAAGATCGAGCGCAAGGACAATGTGGTGACGATCGAGGGCCCCGGTCTGGGCGGATTGCGGCCCGCCCCCGAGCCTCTGGACGCGGGTAACTCAGGTTCGACGATGCGGATGCTGGCAGGCATTCTGGCCGGACAACCCTTTCGTTCCGTGATGGTGGGCGATGCTTCCCTCTCCCGGCGGCCCATGAAGCGCGTCGCCGACCCGCTCTCGCAGATGGGAGCGCGGATCAAGTCCCAGCAAGGTGGGCTGCCGCCCCTGGAAATCGAAGGCGGCGCGCTCCAGCCCATTCGTTACGAAATGCCGGTGGCCAGCGCGCAAGTGAAGTCGGCCGTTCTCCTGGCGGGACTGTTCGCAGTGGGTGAGACCGAAGTAATCGAAAAGGTCCGGACACGGGACCATACGGAGATCGCGCTGGAACAAATGGGGGCCGACATCGGACGGCATCAGCGGACCATTGCCGTACGAGGCAGAGCGCACCTGGAAGGCAAGAAGCTCTACGTGCCGGGTGATTTTTCTTCGGCGGCTTTTTTCATCGTGGCGGGACTGGTCACGCCGCACTCCAACCTGATGCTACATAACGTGGGCCTGAACCCGACACGCACGGGCATTCTCGATGTCCTTATACCCATGGGCGGGCGCATAAAGGTAGTTAATCTGGAGATGATGAACGGCGAACTGATCGGCGACCTGCACGTAGAGGCCAGCCAGTTGCGAGGTGGTGAAATCCCGGAGAGTGCGGTTCCCGCCCTCATTGATGAATTGCCTGTCCTGGCGGTCCTGGGGACACAGACGGAACAAGGATTGACTTTCCGAGGGGCGGCGGAGTTGCGCGTGAAGGAAAGTGATCGCCTTGCAGCGGTGGCGGACAATCTGAGGCGCATGGGCGCTGAAGTGGAGGAATTCCCGGACGGCCTGCGTGTTGCCGGGCGACAAATCCTGCGTGGCGCCGAGATTGATCCCCATGACGACCATCGAATTGCCATGGCATTTGCTGTGGCGGGACTAGTCGCGCAAGGCAACACGGCCATCAAGAAGTGCGATTGCGTTGATATTTCCTTCCCCGGTTTCTTTGATGAGCTGGCGAGGGTGGCGGAGTGAGTGAGGTCCTCGTCCTCTAGAGGCACCTGACCCGCTCAACCAGTCGCGCCCACGGGACACAACTCACAGTACGGCCCGTTGCACCGGGCAAGGGGCGATGATGTGAAGGCGCGCTCGATGCACGCTTCTCGTCCCCGGTGGGGGGATGGGGCGGGTTTGGGGGCGTTGATGGGCGGGTTCCCATTCGCAGCAAGCGGATGGTCCCGTATTGCGTATCGAGCCGGATCGGAGGCCCGCCTTTGCCCACAGTCCCGCTTATGGTCGGGTTGTCGCCTTCCTTCACGACTTTCAGACCCGGCCCGGAAAAATCGCTTTCCACTT
Organism: uncultured Acidobacteriota bacterium; assembly: GCA_963832915.1. Lineage (GTDB taxonomy): Bacteria > Acidobacteriota > Terriglobia > UBA7540 > UBA7540 > CAVROP01. Next base: position 71,641 of record CAWHWE010000010.1, on the reverse strand, counting down.
CACCATGATGAGAGGCCGCGTCGATCTGGAAACCGCTGGAGGAGGGGAGGCTCAGTTCGATCCCACCCTTTTTCAGGTTGACCTCGATGGGATGGGTCGGAGAGGTGGAGGTCCGAAGGTTTACGTCCCCATTGGTATCCGTAATTTTCACGCTATGCTTGAAGTCAGAGAGGGTGATGTCCTTTTGACGAGTCGAGATTTCAAATGGGCCGTCGATACCGTTCAGTTCGAGCGAACCAACTTCCATATTCAGCCGGCCGCTGAGCTTTTGAGCTGTGATGTCGGTGCGCGAGGATTTAAACTGCAGGGTCTGGCTGATAGCGCGGAAATCCATGTCGCCGCTAAACTCCCCGTTTATGCTGACCGTCCCGGTGATGCCGGAGATATCGACGTCACTTCCCCGCCCCTCGACTTCCACGCTTCCTTTCAGATCTCGCACTTCCGTCGCCCCGCTGCCCCTGGTCAATCGCACGAGCCCTTCCACATTGGTAACGTGAGCTTCCCCGTGACGGGCGGTGACGGCTTGCTCGGCCTTTAATCCGTCCAGCGTTACGTCACCATGCTCCGCCGTAACTTCCGTGCCTGTGGCGTAGGGAACGCGCAGGGTGTAGTCCAGGCGCACGTTTTGCCCGCTGCCAGGCAGCGAATCCAGATTAGTCTGAATCAGATATCGGCCTGCTTCTTCGACAATTTCAATTTTGACCTGGTCCGAGAGCTTCCGGGCTTCATCTTCATTGGGAGCCCAGACGGTCTTCTTCACCACCGCGTCAATCGTGGCCTGGCCGGCGCCACGCACCTCCACATCACCACGACGGTCCACGACCAGGATGTGAGGCTGGGGATGGGCTTCGTGAGAGAAACTCTGCGTGTAGGTGTAGTTGTTCATAAACAGGCCCGCGAAGCCCTCGTTGTCCATATCGATCCCCATTGAGGCCGGCCACTGCTGCCACGGCCTCAAAACGATCTTTGAGATCACGGTTCCCAGAATCAGTATCATGACCAGCAACACAACTTCGCTGGCCGTGAAGAGCGGCGGCGGGACGGTTTCAGGATGGGCATGGGCCCGAATGAAATCGACGAGCTTCGAAAGGCCCCAAAAGATGATGAGGATCGGCCAGAACTTGGCGATGACCTGCCAAGGATGAATCGAAGGGTTGAAGTTCTGCCAGAGGAAGATGACGCCCACACCAATCAGTGTAAGCGCCCAGAAGATTGATCCCCGACGATAACCGTAGATGCTCATGGTCTCCTACCTTCTTACCGGGTACGATCTGCTAACGGCTGTATTTTGCCTTCTGCTTTCTGCCGTTTACTTATGAAGAGCCTCCCCGACAGTTCGGGGCGCTACACTTGCTGCCTTCCGCGCCCTGCGCCGCTAAAGCCTTGGCCCTTCGGGGGGCCGCGGCAGCAGCGCGGAATCGATGAGTTTCAGAACCCCGATGACGATCAACAAAACAGGCCAAGTCCTGCTAATCCCCCACCCCGGAACGAACTCTTCCATCAGGAAGATGACTCCAATCGTGATGAGAATGACCGGACCCGTCAAACTGATTCGGCGCGAATACGGCGTGCTTGGTGGGTAACCCATGGCCTTTGTGCTGCTCCCTTCGCGTGGGCGGTTCACCAGCCATTCCCTTGGCTGATCCGCTTTTCGGCCTTACTTCACTTGTTCCAACTCCAGTTCCAATTCGCGCATCTTGCGCTGGTGCTCCATCTCTTCGATCCGCAACCGCTGGTGGGCCTCCATCTCCATGTCGCGAATCTTCGCCAGGTGCGTCATGGCGACGATCACGACTACCACCGCGAAGCCTGCCAGGGGGATGATCAACGGCGAATCCATGGTCCTTTTACCTCCGTAGGCTCTCGAGGAATACTCATAACCAGGCAGGCCGCTCGTAGCCCTGGGTCTGGCCTTGGCCTTCTCGAGTCACGTCTCCTATTGCCTCGGAACACCTTCGTCGAGGCTCAGGCCGCCTTATCTGCAGCGCGGCGGTTCTTTTCCTTCTCCAGCTCCAACTCCAATTCCTTCATCTTGCGCTGATGTTCCATTTCACGGATGCGCATGTCCTGGTGGAATTGCAAGTCCTTCTCATGCCCCTTGAACCAAAAAACGATGCCCACGATGGCCACGACCATTACCAGGGCGCCTATGTGCGGCAAAAAAAAGAATGGAAACATACTCGACCTTCCTCCGCCTTAATGGCCTGATTGTGCGGCAACAATTGAATGCGTTCTCATGCGCTCTTGCTCGCCTTGGCCTTTTCCAATTCCAGCTTGGCCTTCTCGATGTCCATTTCTTTCAATTTCCGTTCGTGCTCCATCTCCCGAACTCGCAACTCCTGGTGGGCCTGGAGCTCACGCTCTCTCATCTTTCTCATTGAGGTGATACCCACGATCAAGATGACCATCAAGAACAATCCGAGCGGGACGATAAAGGGGTTGTGAAGGATGCCTTCCATACTGAACCTCCGGACGATTGGTTTGTCGTGCGCAGTGTCGAGCGCCACAGGCGCCCTTGCCTGTGGCACAGCCATGAGTGGCTGTGCCACCCGCCTCAAGGGGCGGCCCTACTATAGTTCTCGTGGTCCCGACGCGCCGCCGGGTCCGCCTTTGGCCAGGCTGCGGGCGTCTGTGGAAGAAGGCGAGGGGGGATGCCCCCCACCCAAGCGACGTTGCAGCAACAACACTCCGATCACGATGAGTAACACCGGCCAGTACCTGCCGATATGCCGAAAAACAGGGATGCCAAGGTTATCAAGCAGGAACAACGCTCCCAGGCCGATGAGCAGGGCGGCGCCGACGGGAGCATTCATCTTCATGTCGCCAAGCCCAAACCACTCCGGCGTCGGTTGGCCAAGCTGCTTGGCTTTGGCCGTCTGATAGGAATCAATCACCATGTAAAAGTAAAACGCCGACGCGCCCAGGCCGAAAATGGTGCCCATGGGGCTTCCCACGCGATCACTCAAAGCGATGAGAGAGCCGAAAATCAACACCTGAACCATGGCCTTAATAACCTGGCCGTTATAGATGGCGCCCACGCCCGGGATAAATCCCAGGGCCAGCGCCATGCCGGGGTTGGGGCCGGTTTGCGGACCGAACGTAGGAGTTTGCAGGCGGCTCGCCAGACATGTCTCGCAATAGAGCATTCCGTGCACGTCGCGCTTGCATTCACTGCACAGGGCACGTCCGCAAAGGCCGCAATAGGCAACGGAATCAACGTCGGGATGGTTGGCGCATTTCATGGGGTTTGGCTCCTTTCAGCCTCGATGGTCAGGGGGTTCGGTACGATTTCATTCTGCAGAATCGCGGTGCGGTCTGCCACATCCACAACCCAGGCCTGATTTGATGCCAGCGCGGGCAGAGTAAGCGGCGTGCTGTTCGTGGACCCTCCCGCGGGCGGTTCTTGCTTGGGCGCTTCTTGCTGTTCTTCCTCCGGGTGCGAGCGGAGTTGCCGGAGTCGAGACTCAATCTCGATGACCACCGTGAGGTCGTAGTAAAACTTTTCCGCCCGAGCGACGAACAGGTGCCCGGCGCGATTCGCCCTGAAGAACCAGGTACGAGGGTTCAAGTCCTCGATAGTCATGTGCCGCAGATTGACCCCCGCTGCGTTGACAATGATGGAGAACGAAAACACAGCCATCGCTACACCATAAGCGAATCGGGGTTGAAGGGCAGGCCGGAAGAAGGCCACCAGGCGCTCCGCCAAGGTGGGTTTGCGTTCCCCCACCGTGGCCAGCATGATCTTCCGGATCAGCCCGGGAGCGGGATCGAGCTCCGGGGCGGAATGGCAAAGTTCCATGGCCCGGCGCACGTCTCCCACCAGTTCGAGGCAGGAGGAGCAAACGCTCAGATGGGCGTTGACTTCCCTCTTCAGAGCCGGCTCGAGCAGCCCTTCCAGGTAATCGCTCGTCAGGTTTTCCAGTTCCAGGTGCGTCATGGCTCGCTTCCCGCCTTGGCGGGGCCTCTCATTCCTTCCATACGTTTAAGGACCCGTCCCAGTTCCAATCTTCCGCGGTTAATTCTCGATTTCACGGTGCCCTGGGGAACCTTCAAGACCAGGGCAATCTCCTCGTAATCGAGGTCGTGCAGGTCTCGCAGGACCACTGCTTCCCGCAGATCCGGCGAGAGCTTGTCCAGGGCCAATTGCAGGCTCTCTCTGCGCTCCCGCGATTCCACCTGGCCAGTAGGCTCTATATGTGGGCTTAGCTTCTCCTCCGCGGCGGGCAACTCGTCTTCCAGCGAGGAGGTCACACGGTCTTTCCGGGTGCGCCGGTAGTGGTCCACCAAATGGTTGCGCGCCACGCGGTGCAGCCAGGTTGAAAAGCTGCCCTGAGCGGCATCATAACTCTTGAGGGTCTGGAAGACTTTGATGAAAACTTCCTGGGTTAAGTCCTCGGCTTCTTCCACCCGGCCTGTGAAGCGGTAACAGAGATTATAGATCTTTCGGGTGTAGCTCCTTAACAGGGCTTCCCAAGCGGAGTCTTCTCCGGTGAGGCATCGGTCCAGTATTTCCTGATCCTGTTCCACTCCGGCTCACCTTAGCCATTTCCCGAGAACGACGGGGGTCGATCCCATCCGCCGCCTCGCCCTACGGCTCAATGGCTTGCTGGGCATTGTAGCAGAATGCAGACCATCAATGCAGGAGGGCGGAATTATTTCACCTCTTCAGACGCCGCTCCTACCTCGAGCCGTGCTGCCTCAACTTGAAGCTCCGGTATTCGTCGAGGCACACCAGAAGCCGCAGAAGCTCGGAACGGGTCGGGCGGCGCATCGCTGGCTAACCTCCGCGACGTGGGCGAAAGACCGCTCGGGAATCACAGCTAACCTGCTTTCTTTTCATCAACATTCCCGTCTACAACGCGTAACTACCTTTTTTTCTATAATATTCCAGCTTCGTTTCGGGCTATGGAAATCCGACCCTTTGTTTTCATAGACATTCCCGCGTCGTTCTCTCATTTTCAAATAATTCTCTCTCTTTTTCCCCTTCGAGAAGGGACTTATTTTCCGCCTTAAGCGAGGGGAATTTCCGGGCTTTTGGCCTCGCTTCGGAGATTTTCGGGAGCGGATTGGAGGATCGGGATAGCATGGCAGCCAAGTGTGCCCAGGAGGCCGTGGCCTTCAGCATGGCCACAACTCACAACCCTAGCCTATCTTCTTCCCGTTGTCAAGAGACAGGGTGTCTGAGTAGTGAGTCAGTTTGGCCCTTTAGCGGCCAGTTTATCCGACACGTGACGGACCATACGGTCCGTCAAATGACGGATGAAATCGCCTCTGCATCAAACTGACCCACTGCCGGTCTCCGCTGGAGTGATCGGAGGAGATAAGGACAGGATTTGCCCAGGCAGGGCGAGACTCCGAAGGTGTGCGATAATTCAGGCGCGCCGACCTTTGGGTAGTATCTCATTTTGAATTTCTTTCAAACCGAGACACTACCGACCTTTGCAGACCACAATGTATTGAACAGCCGCAAGGCGCATCGTGGTCTTCTTACTGGCCCAGTGATCCACTATCGGGGACTGAGGGCCTGCTAGCGTGACGACACCGTTCCTGATTGCCATGCAGGCGCGCAAAAGATGGAGTTCGTACATCATTTCATCACGGGGAAACTCCTCTCTGATTAAATGGCGGAGTTCCTCAAGCTTCTCAGCGGGAATACGGGCCTCGCGGGCGACTCCCTCATAGTCAAAATAGCTCACAGCGACGCTCCTTCAAAATCTTCCCCAGCCCCTAGCCCTTGGACCCCACCTTTTCCAACTCCGCCCCTGTCGTGGCTGACACCACCTCGTGCAGTGAGTTCCCGTGCGAATCCATGGTGACGATGGCCGGGAAATCCTTGGCTTCGAAGACCCACATAGCTTCCGGGACGCCGAGCTCATCGAGGAGGTAGACGCCGTGGACCTTGGGCAGGCAGCGAGCGTAAAATTGTGCGGCGCCGCCGATGGCGTGGAGATAGACGGCTCCGAATTCTTTGAGACTTGCCAGGGTCTTCTTGCCCATACCGCCCTTGCCCATCACGGCGCGGATGCCGAAGCGTTTAATAATGTCGGCCTGGTAAGGTTCTTCGCGTATGCTGGTGGTGGGGCCGGCGGCATTGGTGCGCCAGCGCGTATTCGGCGATGTTCCCTCTTTCATCATGACCGGGCCGCAGTGGTAGAGGATGGCGCCGTTCAGGTCGCAGGGGGCGTCGTGGTGCATCAGGTATTGGTGAGCGGCGTCGCGCCCGGTAACCATCGGCCCATTGATCAAGACCACGTCACCAAGTTTCAGAGCGCGAACTTTCTCTTCGCTCAGTGGAGCCTCCAGCCGAATTTCTCTGCCTGACACCTGGAACCCGGCGCCCTCCACTAGCCGCTCCACGGGTCGCTTAGGGTCGCGGTAGAGCCAGTGCTTGACGGCGCCGGACTCGGTTTCAAGCAGGACGCCAAGCCGCCGGAAGGCCCAGCAATCGTAGGCGACAGATATGAAATAACTCGCGGGCAGCCGGTTGGCAGCAGTGATCTTGCAGCCAATCAAGGAGACTTTGCCGCCAAAACCCATGGTGCCCACCCCAATTTTATTGGCCTCGTCCGTGATTTCCTGCTCGAGCCCAGCCAGTGTGGGGTCGGGGTTCATGTCGTCGAGCGGGCGGAAGAGTTGCAGCTTCGCCAGGTGGTAGCCCATCGCGCGGTCGCTGCCGATGCAGACGCCAATGGCGCCGGGCGCGCAGCCCTGTCCCTGCGCCTGCCACACGGCGTGCAGGAGGCATTTCTTCACACCTTCGAGGTCGCGATCAGCGCGGCCCAAATGTTCGAGTGTGCAGGGCACCGAATACTGGATGTTCATGTTCTCGCAGCCGCCGCCCTTGAGGATCAGGCGGACTTCGACATCCGGCTCTTCCCACTGCTCGAAGTGGATGACGGGAGTGCCGGGGCCGAGGTTGTTCCCGCTGTTCTTACCGCTGATCGAGTCCACAGAATTGGGCCGCAGCTTGCCGCGCTTGGTAACTTCGACGACAGCCTCCTGGATCTGCTTCTTCATCACAATCTGGTTCACGCCCACAGGAGTCTTAATTTCGAAAGTGAGCATGCCCGTGTCCTGGCAAATGGCTCCTTCATCTTCGTACGCCATGTCAATATTCTGGCCGATGATGGCCAGCGCCTGGCCCGCCTGCGTCTGCGGGTGCTCGGTCTTGAGCGCCTCACCCATGGCCTGACGCACGTCGGGCGGCAGGTTCGTGGAAGTCTGAATAATCAGTTCCAGCATGCTCTCTTTGAAAAATTGCATTGAAGCCTCCATGGCGAATTATAGCGCTGAATTGCGAAAGGTGCTGGGGACTAGGGGCTGGGGGCCGGGGAAAGCAGAGCCACAGGTCAAAGGATAAAGACGATTTGGCCAAACTAAATAAAGGGATACTTGATGGCCGGCCTCACTTTCAAGATGCGCGTCAGGTAGTCCTTCAGAATATCGAACGCCTCCTGGGGAGTATCGGCAAAGCGGATGAGCTTCATGTCTTCTTCTGAAACGGTTCCCGCCTCGAGGAAATAGTCGAAGTTGATGGCGCGCTTCCAGAAATTCGAACCATAGAGCACAATCGATACGCGGTGGCCCATCTTATGGGTCTGAAGCAGAGTGAGCATTTCGAAGAGTTCGTCCATAGTACCAAACCCTCCCGGGAAGGAAATGAGGGCTCGGGCGGGTTGGGCAAACCAGAGCTTGCGCATGAAGAAATATCGGAATAGGAAACCCAGTTCCGGCGAGATGTAAGGGTTGGGTTGTTGTTCGGCGGGCAGCTTGATGTTCAGCCCGATGGACTTGCCGCCGGCCTGGGAAGCGCCGCGGTTGGCGGCTTCCATAATCCCCGGCCCCCCACCTGAACAAACCACGAGGAAGCGGGAATCGTTCTGCAGGGAAAGAGCCCATTGGGTCACAAGGCGCGAAAGCTCGCGCGCGTCCTCATAGTACTGGGACATGTGCAGGTCCATGCGCGCTCTCTTCAGCACCGTTTCGAGGGCGCCCGTGCCGCCGTCTTTCCCCCTGCTTTCCAGTTCCTGTAGTTTCTTGAGCGCTTCGTCCCGCGGCCGGATTCGCGCCGAACCGAAAAATACGACGCTATGGTGGATGCCGGCGCGTCGCAGCCTTGCCTGCGGTTCCAGGTATTCGCTGAGGATACGCAACGTGCGGGCATCACCGCTTTCCAGGAATCGGTGGTTCTGGTATGCCACCAGAGGCATCTTCCCGGTCTCATGCTTCCGATTCGCCATGCCACTTCCCCCTCCAAAAAGGTCCGCAACACCAGAAAGAATACCAAACGGAGGTGACTTTAGGTTGCCAAATTGAGTGCTGGTCACTCGATTGCTCCCAGCATGGGATTGAGCAGCAGGGCGGGGGGAGTAGTGTGCGGAAAGTCGCTCCTTATTTTTCGCCCAACAGGCGATTTCGTAAGTCAGCAGGTCCACAAGGCCTAATCTAAAGATCAGTGGTGGAGGGCAAAATGTCTGTTGTCACGCGACGTGAATTCATCCGGCAGAGCGCTGCCGGGGCAGGCAGCTTGGGATTGTTTCTGAACGGGAAACAAGTCCATTTGGAGGCTGCGCCGTTGCCTAGGCCGGCGAGTCCGAACGATCGGGTCAATGTAGGATTCATCGGCTATGGTATTCGCGGCTGCTTCCTAATGGAATGCGTGAAGCAAACCGAGCAAGCTAATCTGATTGCCGTAGCCGACTGCTACCAGGGGCATCTCGACCGCGCCAAAGAACGCACCGACGGCAAGATCGAAACCTATTTTGCGCAGTACAAGAAGCTGCTCGAAAGAAAAGACCTGAATGCCGTAATTGTCGCCACCCCAGACCATTGGCATACGCCTATTGTGGTGGACGCTTTGTCCGCCGGAAAAGACGTTTACATCGAGAAGCCGATGACCTACCGCATCGAGGAGGGGCCAAGAGTCATTGCGGCGGCGAAGCGCAATAATCGGATTGTCCAGGTAGGAAGCCAGTGGGTGTCCTCCCCCATGCACAGGAAAGCAAAGGAACTTGTGCAATCCGGAAGAATTGGCAAGGTGACGAAGGTCATTGCCTCCTACAACCGCAATAGCTCGACCGGAGCGTGGAATTATCCGATTCCTCCAGACTTGAAAAATGGCGAGAACTTCAATTGGGAGGAATGGCTGGGGTCCGCCCCCAAGCGCCCCTTCGACCCGGCGCGCGTGTTCCAGTACCGCAAGTACTGGGATTACTCCGGCGGCATTTCCACCGACCTCTTCGTCCACCTGATTAATACGATTCACTTCGTAATGGATGCCAAGATGCCGGACACCGTCGCGGCAATCGGTTGCATCCTGATCCGGCACGATGGCCGCGAAGTGCCGGACACACTCGACGCGCTGTTTGATTACCCGGGCTTCCACGTGAATATGGGCTCGACCATGAACAATTCCAGCGCCAGCCAGCAGGGCATCCAGTATCTCGGCAGCGAGGGCACGCTGATGGTTACTCTTGGCGCGGACATGACCTTGACCACCGAGACTCCAAGCGAAGGCTACCAATCCCAAATCGAGCCCTGGCCTTTGAAGCTGCAAGAGCAATTCTGGAGCGAGGGCAAACATCGCGAGGAGTCGAAGCCCTACGTGCGGACAGAAGGGTCCTTAGACTTCAAGGCGAGTGGCCCGGATGCAACCGTCTTCCATCTGAGCGAATTCTTCGATTCCGTTCGAAGCCGGCGCGAACCTTTGGAAGACGCCGAGATGGGGCACCGCTCGGCAGCCACCGGCCACATGGTGAACCTCTCCGTTCGTAGCGGGAAGAAGATGGTTTGGGACGCCGCCAGCGGCACGGCCAGAGAAACCTAGTTCTCAGCTCTCAGCCATCAGCATTCAGCGAGCAGTAGGGGGACGGCTTGCCGTCCCCCATTCATCGCCGCGAATGCGTCGCGCAACGGGGGTAGGGCAAGCCGTACCCCTACAATTGCGCATGGTCGTTGCGGGCCGTTCGCTGATAGCTGATAGCTGAAGGCTGACAGCTTCTCTAATTCACCCAAGGGCGTGAGGCTTTGTAGGTAGCTACCCGTTCCGGGAGCCAATCCCTCAACTCGGACGTCAAGTAAAACCGCGGCAACAGCAGATCCTCGTCAGTCCTTATGACTCCTTCACTAAGAGCAGTTGTTGCTAGAGGAGTCTGCGGATAGATGCGCAGGCCGACGGTAATCTTCAAGGCCTCGAGATTCAGGGAATCGGCAAACGAAAGGCTCTCCTCGACGCTGTGTTTCGTCTCCCCGGGCCCTCCCAACAGTAAGAATCCCATCCGCTCTATTCCCGCCTGCGCGAACATCTTTGAGGCTGCGCGCACCTCTTTTTTGTTGAATCGCTTGTCGAGGCTGCGCAGCATCCTGTCAGAGCCGCTCTCGAAACCAAAACTGATCTGGCGGCATCCGGCCTGTCTCATGAGCTCCACAAGGTCTGTATCGATCCATTTTGGGTAAATAATGCACCAGAGATTGAGGTCGAGTTCCGCCTGAACCACTTGGCGGCAAAGGTCCTTTGCATAAGTGGGCGGAAGGTTGAACGTGTTATCGACGAAGTTGAAGTTTCGGCATCCAGTCTCCCTCAGTTCCGCCAGCCACTTCACGATTCGGTCAGGCGAACGTCTTCGAACCGATTTCCCCTCGATCGCGCCGGTCGAACAAAAGGTGCAGTCCAAAGGACAACCTCGCCTGCTCTGCACCGGCACCCAGAGGTCGCGCTTGACAGCGAGGGGAGGAATCCAAGTGCTGGGCTCCGGGAGAGGCAGATCATCCAGGTTCTTTTCAAAGTAACGTAGGGGCGGTTCGCGAACCGCCCCTACATCGGCTACGCGAGCGGGCTGACCTGGGAGGGAAATCCCTGGAATGTCCGAAACTTGCGCACCCTTGCCTATTCGCTCCACAAGGAGAGGGAAAACAACCTCTCCTTCGCCTCCAATTCCCATGTCTGCGCCCAGGTACCGCAGCGCGCTTTCGGGGAAAATACTGTAACCGGCGCCACCCAGAATAATTGGAACATCGGACAAGCTCCGGCAACTCGCAATGACCTCCCTGACCGGAGCAAGGAGGAACCGGGGGTGCGGCATGTTTTGGTCATCGATGTTCCGTACAGAAATGCCAATGAGGTTGGGGCGGAAGTCCACGATGGACCTCCTGATGCCTGACTTCGGGTCTCCTTCGAACATCAGGTTCAGCAAGGCCACTTCGTTGCCGGCATTTCGGGTTGCTGCCGCCACACAGGCAAGTCCCAAGGGCAGAGTAGGCATGGTCATCGTTTCGGTGTTGGCAGAGATCAGCAGAACCCTCACGAACTCACCTCGCCCGCCCGCCGTCCCGACTGCACTCCCGCATTCTCATTTTGGCATCCCATCTGGATGCAATTGTACACCCTACACCTCGCTCTCAAAAACGGGAGTCGGCCGGATGCACGGCAGGCTCCACTCTGTTACTATTACCTGGGAGGAACCAAGACCTCAATGGCTCGTCGGCAATCAACAATTCGGAAGCAACACGTCTCAGCCGAGTACGGCTATAAAGTCATCTATGAGCAGCTCTTGGAAGGCGGCTACCAAGTGATCGTTCCCGCCTTGCCCGGCATCGTGACCTATGGCCGGACGCTTGAGGAGGCGCGCGAGATGGCGGAGGATGCGATCCGATGCCACCTCCGGGCCCTGTTGAAGGATGGCGAGGATATTCAAAGCATGTCGTCAAGAGCATCGTCCGCCAGGCAGGCTTGACCAACCAAGAGTTATTCGGGCTCCTCGGCAAGAAGACTGACTAATCGCTTGCAACGCCCGATGTCGGGCGGGGGGGATATCCCTATTTCCCGGCTTTTTTAAGCGCGGCCTCGATTGTTGCGAGCGGCAGCAGCAGAGATAATGGCGCGTCCAGCAGAGGCACAGCGCCATAGCTGGCATACCATCCTGCCACCCTTTCATTCTTGGCGTCGATGACAAGCACCACGCCGCCAACCTCCGCCGAAGCCAGCAGGCAGCGTCTGCCCGCCGCGAGCAGAAGTTGTCCGCCGATTCCCTGCCCTTGCATTCTGCGATCTACGGCCAGGCGTGCCAAGCGGAAGCCCGGCACGTCATAGCGTGCCAGCCCGCGCCGTATGACATCCGGCGTCCGAGCATAGTCAACCGATGCGGGGCTCAGGCTATAGAAGCCGAGAATGGTTTTGTTGTCGGCATCGTCAATCGCAAGGAAAGTTTTTGCACCGCCCAGCTCGTGGCTCTTGCGGGCGTAACGGCGCAAGAATTCATTCAGTGGTTCTTCCCCGCAGTCGAACGCTTCCCGGTCGTGCTTCTTGTTGATCGGCTCTTCGTGCCATGCCGTCACGATTATGACCGCCGTTTTGGCAATGCCCGAGCGGCTGCCAGCAGTTTTGCGTTCGGCGCAGGCGGATTCTCCAGCAGGGCCAGAACCCGCAAACTATCCCTCCCGGAGAGCTGCACATGATCCGCCTGCTCGATGACAACCTTGGCGGCACTCAAAGCGTGACGAATGACAAAATCCGTCAGGTCGGTGTGGTTCAGCGCCACGGCACGCAAAAGTAGCGCTTTTTCCTCGGCCCGAATCCGCAGGGACATCCGGCAGTTGTCTTCAACCGCTATTCTTGGCATGGCAGCGACTCCTCGACAATCATGTACACATTCAAACAGTACATCAAGAACAGACGGGAGTCAAATCTGGCATGCATTGATTGGGTCATTCGAGTTCGGAGTGGTTATGCAGCCTGCCCTGGGGAGGAATCGCCTGCGATCACTTCTTTTCAAGCGCGGGTAAGATCCACTGTGTAATGTAGGTTTCGTATTCTTTCCGAGCCTCGTCGGTGATTGGGGCTGTGAGGAGGGGGCGGTTCGCCGAGGAATGAGAGTAAAGGTCCCCAGCCCTACCGAAGGATCCGGGGTCAGTCTTGGTAAATTTCTCCACATCTTCTGCGCCAAATTCGTAAATTTGCTTGAGGTTGTAATCCTTCAATTGGGTCGCCGTGAGCTTGTCAAGGTTGCGCACGTAGAGCCTGAACCTCCCAAAGACTCTTTCTTTATCGTATTCTGCTTTGAGAATGTGCTGGAGTTCCTTATCGGGAGTCTTTGGGTCCGTGTAAACATCGGCGAGGACGTAAAACTCCGACAGCTTGCCGGCGTAAGAAGTATCGAGAAGCTGGAAAAGGCGCAGAGTTAAGTCGTCCGCACGGACGGGCGGGTTTTTTTCTTTGGCAAAGTGCAGAAGCGGAAGGCCCACGGTCGATAGAAGAGCGCAAATTGCGGCAAGCAAGAAAAATGATGATCGGCCAGTTCGCATGTTCCCCCCGTACTACTGCTCCTCTATCCCAAGAACGCGGAGTTGAGTCTCAAAGATCTTATTCGCCGTATTGCAGTGGGAATACTACTCTGCTCTTTACACGAACACAATAGGTCCCAGCTATGGGTAGAGCAAGTATTTCGAGCGCAGGGTTCGGAATTGTTCCAGCGCGCCTTGCCACTCATCAACGATGAGGTGCGGGTCCTTCCCTGCCCCAATGTCCTGCATGACCCCGCGCGCGCCGATGAGAGGGAGGGTTTTTTCAAGGTTGAAGACGTCCGGATACAAATTCCGGAGGGCGGCAGCGATTTCGATCCCGAGTTCAGCGGGATCAAGGGCCTGACGGTCAATCAAAACGATCTGGACGCCGTGACAAGCGCGGTCGGCAAAGGGATTCGTCAAAGGTTTGAATTCCACGGGCACGAAGCGCACACCTTGGATATCCCGCGCATTCAAGTAGACCGAGAGGTTTCGAGAGTCGATCCACGGCGCGCCGAGCAATTCGAACGGGGTATCAGTGCCGCGGCCCACGCTGACGTTTGCCCCTTCTACCATGGCGACGCCGGGATATAGAACCTCCTCGGTGGGATTGCGCAGGTTGGGTGAAGGGTTTACCCAAGCGAGACCCGTCTCGTCGTACCAGTCCGTACGCCGCCAACCCCGCATTTTGACGACGTGCAGCTTGGCGCCAAGGTGGTTTTCGCTGTTGAACATCTCGGCCAGCTCTCCCACCGTCATACCGTGGCGAATGGGCAGAGGATAATAAGCCACGAAGCTGCGTAAGCCGGCCTCAAGAACAGGTCCTTCCACTTCGTGCCCGTTGATGGGATTGGGGCGGTCCAACACGTAAAACTCGATTCCCTTCTGGGCAGCAGCCTCCAGGCAATACCCCAGGGTGGTAAGGTAGGTGTAGAATCGGACTCCGGCATCCTGGATGTCAAATACCAACGCATCCAGCCCCTCCAGCATCCGGTCAGTGGGCCGTTCTACGTCTCCATAAAGGCTGTACACCGGCAAGCCGGTGGCGGCGTCTGTGGTTGAGGCGACTCGGGCGTCTGCCCGGCCCTCGATCCCATGCTCCGGGCTGAACAAGCAGAGGAGTTTCATCCCCGGTGCGTGGTAAAGGAGATCGATGGTCCGCCGGCCGGCCGCGTCCACACCTGTTGAATTAGTGATTAAACCCACCCGCCGCCCTTTCAAGGACGCAAAGTTTTCTGCTTCCAGGACGTTGACACCCGTCTGCGCCTTGCCATTTCGAAGGCCTTGCATCCGATAGCTTCGCATCAATTCGAAATAACCGGTGAGCGATTGCCGGCTGGCCAGGACTTGCTGAGCGGAAACAGGTCCCAGGGCCGCGGCCACCAGCGTTGCAATCTTCGTGCGCACCGGCACGAGGTTGCCTTTTCCGTCAGGATGCACGCCGTTTGCCAGAAGGATGAGGTAGGTTTTGCTGACCGGGTCGATCCAGATATCCGTGCCGGTAAATCCGGTATGCCCAAAAGACCCCACCTCGAACAGTTCGCCCCGGTTCGAAGCGAAAGGTGAGTCCAGGTCCCAACCCAGCCCACGCACAACCATCTTATCTGGTGGAGTCTGGGGCGTGGTCATCTTCTCCACGGTCAACGGGCTCAGGATGCGGACGCCTTTATAACTGCCCCCATTGAGAAGCATCTGGACGAAGATCGTAAGGTCATCCGCGGTGGAGAAAAGTCCCGCATGACCAGCCACGCCACCCATATTGTACGAAGTGGGATCATGCACCTCCCCCCACAGCATTTTCCCCTTGTCACCGTACTGGTATTGGGTGGGCGCGATGCGGTGGCGCCAGGTGGCGGGAGGCTTGAAACGTGTTTCCTTCATACCCAGCGGCTTAAACATGTGCTCAACGCAATAGACATCCAGAGGCTCGCCGGAGACGCGGCGCACCAACTCGCCCAGCGTCTCGAAGTTAATATCGCTGTAGAGGAAGCGGGTTCCGGGCGGGACAATCGGCTTCGCATCCACGATCATCTTCATGGCAGTCTCATACCCCGACCAATCCGGCTTCAGATCGAGGTCAGGAGGCAGCCCGGAATAATGGGTCATGAGCTCCCGCACGCTGATCGCTTGTTTCCCATTGTCCTTGAACTCCGGCCAATAGTCGGAAACAGGCGCACTCAAGATTATCTTCCCTTGCTCCACAAGCTGCATGACGGCCGTGGTAGTGGCCACAACCTTGGTCAGCGAGGCCAAATCGAAGATCGTGTCAACCGTCATCGGCAGTTCTTCCGGGACCAAAGCGCGATGCCCGAAGGCCTTGCGATAGATGACCCTCCCTTGGTGTCCGATGACCACCACGGCGCCAGGACATTTGCCGGTGCGAATTGCTTCCTCAACAACAGAAGCGATCGCTGCCAGTCTCTCTTTGGTTAAACCCACCTCCGACCTCGCCGTCGCTTGCGCCAGGAAAGCTCGAGTGCCGAACGTTGCCGCAAACACACAGGCCGCCAGAAAGATGCCCATTATCCGCAAACCATTCACCGTTTCTTACCCCCTGTGTGGCTATCTTCCCATTGAAGAGTCCTTTGATATATACTCCTTCCCTCCTTGTGTCAACAAGCAGTTGGGAGAATCTCTAAGGATCCGGTTAACTATGAAAATCACTCCTATTGACTGGTTGGTTGTAGCCGCGTATTTCGCGCTCAATCTGATGATTGGGCTCTACT
This sequence comes from uncultured Acidobacteriota bacterium, assembly GCA_963832915.1. GTDB lineage: Bacteria > Acidobacteriota > Terriglobia > UBA7540 > UBA7540 > CAVROP01. Next base: position 55,637 of record CAWHWE010000010.1, on the reverse strand, counting down.
ATCGCAAGAAGGCGAGCGCCAGCACGGGCGACTTTTTTGTTTCCGGCCGGAAGGTCGGCTGGTTGCTGGCGGGCACGTCCATGGTGGCGGCGACTTTTGCCGCCGACACTCCCCTGGCGGTCACTGGCTTTGTGGCGCGACAAGGAATTGCCGGCAACTGGTTCTGGTGGAGCTTCCTTCTCAGCGGCATGATGACCGTCTTTTTCTTTGCCCGCTTGTGGCGGCGCGCGGAAATCATTACCGATGCCGAGTTCGTCGAATTGCGTTATGCAGGCAAGCCGGCCGCTTTTCTGCGTGGCTTCCGGGCGTTATACTTCGGCATCCTCATGAACTGCATGATCGTCGGCTGGGTCAATCTGGCCATGGAGAAGATCCTCCAGACCGCCTTGGGCATTCCCAAGAGCCTGGCGATTCTCATCATCTTCGTTATCATCGCGTTTACCGGCTTCTACACCTCAATATCGGGGCTGTGGGGCGTGCTTTGGACGAATGCTGTCCAGTTTGTTCTCAAGATGACGATGGTGATTGTACTCGCCTATTACGGCATCAAAGCTGTAGGTGGAATGGCATTGTTAAAGCAGAAACTGGCCTTCCTGGACATTGAACGCCACGCCGCCACGGGCGGCACTGGTTCCATTCTCTCCTTCGTCCCCAGTCTGAATTCGGCCTGGATGCCGCTACTGACCTTCTGTGTATACCTGGGCATGAATTGGTGGGCCAACTGGTATCCGGGCGCGGAACCGGGTGGTGGCAGCTACGTGGCCCAGACTATCTTCTCCGCCAAGGATGAAAAGAACTCTCTATGGGCCACCATGTGGTTCAACATCGCGCACTACGCGGTACGTACGTGGCCCTGGGTGCTGACCGCCCTGGCATCCGTAGTTCTATACCCGAAGCTCAAAGACCCCGAGATCGGCTTTATCAAGGTTTGGGTGGATCATCTGCCGGGGGCGTTCCGTGGCTTCATGCTTGCCGCCTTTGCTGCTGCCTTCATGTCCACCATTGCCACCCAGCTCAATTGGGGTTCCTCGTACATTGTTAACGACTTCTACCGGCGCTTCGCGGTGCGAGGAAGGAGTGAGCGGCACTACGTGCTCACGGCCAAATTCGTAACCGCGTTTCTGGCCATCCTGGGAGCCGCTGTTTCACTGGTCATGACCAGTGTTGCCGGAGCATGGCAACTCTTGCTCGGGGTTGGTGCAGGCACGGGAGCGGTTTACCTGCTGCGCTGGTACTGGTGGCGCATAAACGCCTGGTCGGAAGTCTCCGCGATGACTGCCGCCGCGGTTACAACAGTACTCCTTCACACAGTGATTCACATCCAAGGCAATGAGGCAACTGTTTTTGCGAAGTCTATCCTCCTTACAGTTCTGATCACATCCGTGGTGTGGCTCGCGGTTACTTTTCTCACGCCCCCGGAACCCGAATCCAAACTTGTTCAGTTCTACCGGCGCGTCAGACCCGGAGTGGCCGGCTGGAAGCGAATTGCTTCCCTGGCGCCCGAAGTCCCTGCCACCCGTGATGGCTGGTACAATCTCATGGACTGGCTGCTCGGATGCCTGATGGTATACATGGCGTTGTTTGGGGTTGGTAACCTGCTGCTGGCCTCGAAAGGTCTGGGAATCCTCTTCCTGGCTCTCTCGGCTGCCTCCGGTTACGCCATCTACTGGGACTTCTCAAAACGCGGATGGGAAACACTTTCAAAGTAGGAACGAGACGAAGAGAAGGTGCCGGGTGCCAGGTTTCAGGTGCCAGGGAAGAACTGGTGGAAAGTTGAGGGTGAGGAGCCGGAGAGCAGGTGTCAGGTGCCAGGTTTCAGGTGCAGGTGGAAAATTGAGGGTGCCAAGCCAAAAAGACAGTGGCTTGTCACTCGTCACTTGTCACTGCCCTTATGTCTTGTCGCTGCATTTCCTGCTCGCCACTTGTCACTCGTCACTGCCCTTATGACTTGTCGCTGAGTTAACAGATGCGAATCACAGAACGGGAGAACCCCGCCTCCGTTGCGCTGGACACAAAACCCACAACAGAGATCCTTCGCATCATCAACCAAGAGGATCATCGTGTCGCTCCTGCCGTGGCGAAGACCATACCGAAGATAGCGCGCGCAGTGGACATGGCCGTTCGAGCCATCCTCCAGGGCGGGCGAGTGATTTACCTGGGCGCCGGTACCAGTGGGAGGCTCGGGGTCCTGGACGCTTCCGAGTGCCCCCCGACCTTCGGGAGCGACCGCGTGCTGGCGATCATTGCGGGTGGCCGTGGGGCCATGTTTAAGTCCAAGGAAGGCGTGGAGGACAATCCGCTCGAGGCCGAGCGCGACCTGCGCCGTATCAAGCTCAGCGCCAAGGACGTTCTGGTGGGAATTGCTGCCAGCGGGCGTACGCCTTACGTGCTCGGTGGGATGCGCTATGCACGGCGGGTCGGCGCCAAGACGGTGGGTATCACAGTCAATCCTGCTGCCCCCATGAAGGCGCTCGCGGACGCTTTCATCGCGCCTGTGGTCGGACCGGAGGTGCTTACCGGGTCCAGTCGAATGAAGGCCGGGACGGCCCAAAAACTCGTGCTCAATATGCTCTCCACAACCACCATGGCGCGCTTGGGACGAGTGTTCTCCAATTGGATGATCAATGTTCAGTTAACCAATCAGAAGTTGCGCGAGCGCGGCCAACGAATTTTGACCCGGGTCACCGGCGCAAGCCCTACCCGAGCCGCCCGAGCCTTGACGGCCGCCGGGGGAAGTTTGCCCGTGGCAGTCCTGATGCTCCATAAGGGAATCAACCGCGACGAAGCCCAACAACTTCTGACGAAAGGAAAGAGCATTGCGACAGCCCTCCGCTCTTTCCTGGCAGAGAAGGAATTGAACTCATGACGAAAGTCAATCGGCGCAATGCCCTTCAAGGGGCGCTGGCGGCGCTAGCCGCAGGAACCCTGGCGCGCCCGGCCAGCCAGGTATCAATAGGCCTCCGCCGGCCTTTATCGAACAAACCTGCCGGGATAAAACTGGCTCTCATCCAGGACCCGCATCCGAACTCGAGATTCAAACTCGCCCGCCAAATGGGTGTTAATCACGCGATCGTAACTGTCGCGAGCGAGTTGACCAAAGTCCGGCGAGAGCAATATCTGGAAACACTGGTAAGAATCCAGGCCGATTTCACAGCGGCGGGCTTGACCATAGCCGGTGTGGAAAGTTATCCCGTGGCCGCAGAAAAGATCAAGCTTGGCCTGCCCGGCCGCGATGAGGAAATCCAGAACTACTGCGCAGCCCTCGAGGCCCTAGGAGAGCTCGGCATCCCCATGGTCTGCTACAACTTCATGGCGGGCCTGGGATGGTATCGCACCAACGTTGCCGTCCCGGCACGGGGTGGGGCGCTGGCCACTGAATTCGACCTGCGGGATGCCGAGAAACAAGGGCCGACCGATTGGGGTGTGGTCAGCGAGGAGAAGATCTGGCAGAACCTCGAGTACTTTCTGAAAGCCGTAATTCCGGTAGCGGAGAAGGCCAAAGTAAAGATGGCGCTGCATCCGGATGATCCTCCCGTTTCCCCGCTGCGTGGAATTGGGCGAATCCTGACCAGTGCGGCGAACTACCGCCGGGTGCTCAACCTCGTCCCTAGCCCCGTCAACGGCATCACCTTCTGCCAGGCCAACTTCAAGCTGATGGGGGAAGACATCGAAGCCCTGGCGCGCGAATGGTGCGCCCAGAACAAGATCTTCTTCGTCCACTTCCGCGATGTGAATGGAACTCGCGAACATTTCGTCGAGACCTTCCACGACAACGGCCCGACGGATATGGCCCGCATGCTCAAGGTCTACCATGAGAGCGGGTTCGACGGCCCTATGCGCCCGGACCACGCTCCCACCATGGAAGGCGAGTCCAATGAAAACCCCGGGTACGCGATCCTAGGCAAAGTACTGGCCTTCGGCTACATGAAGGGTGTCATGGACGGACTTCAGATTCCATTCGCCTAAGGCGGGAGGCGCAGGAATCGCTCCGAAGCTGTGAAAAATCGAGTTGTAGGGGCGGCCCTTGTGGCCGCCCTAGGGCAACCATCCCGCGCCTGCGGGACCCCTACGACGCGACGGCATAACACGATTATTTCACAGCTTCACGTTGATGTCTGTGCTTGATAGTCGGTCTTGTCAGGCCCGTCTCGACCGTGCATTTTCACGGGGGAGATGCCCGTTCCACGACGGTCCCAGGTAGTGGTGTCATGCGGTTCGGCCTCCCCTGGCTACCCTTCGACGCCCAAGCTTCAAAATCATCATTCGTACCGCAACGCACCCATGGAATCGACATTGGTCGCCCGGCGGGGTTGAAGGTAATTTCCGGTTGTGCTACATTTTTGCCGTATGAGTCACACAATAAGCGTTCGTCTTACACCTGAACTCGCCGAGTGGCTCCAGGAGAAGAGCCAGCGGACGGGTTTGCCCGCCAGCCGGATTATCCGTCAGCAACTGGAACGTGCCAGGTCCGAAGCTGGAAACCAGCGCTTCCTTCGCCACGCGGGAAAAATCACCGGCCCCCAGGATCTCTCCTCGCGGAAAGGATTTGCGCGCTCATGAAGGCAATTGCCGATACCGGCCTGATCGTGGCCTTTGGCAACCGCACCGACCGTTTTCATTCTTGGGCCGTCGAAATCGCCAGTAACATTGCGGAACCGCTGCTGACCTGCGAAGCGGTCTTGGCGGAAGCGGCTTTCCATCTTCGCTCGGTATCGTACGTTCTGTCCCTGATCGAGGACGGAATGTTGCAAGTCTCGTTCGAGATACCGAAGCATCAAAAGCGCCTGGCACAACTGGCGGAACGATACCAAGACCGCCAACCCGGCCTGGCTGATCTGTGCCTCATCCGGATGAGTGAACTGTTTCCCCAGCACACCGTGATTACCGTGGACGAGGAAGATTTCCGTATCTATCGCCGGAACGGCCGTGAGACGATCCCGCTTTTATGCCCGCCCAAGAGTTCACGACGGTAGCACCCCTCTCCTCCGCGATCATAAAATCAAAGGTGAAGAACGGCAGCGCCTTGGCGTACAATACTGTTCGGAGAACTGAATCAGGAGGAAGGCCTGTGAACCCCATCCTCGAAGAAAAGGCGCTGGAGGTTCGAGAAATCTGCCGTCGGCGGCAAGTGCAGCGATTGTCGCTGTTCGGGTCGGCTGCCCGCGGCTCTTTCGATCCGGCCTCCAGCGATCTCGACTTTCTTGTCCAGTTCCCAAAGCTGAGCCCCGCCCAACACGCGGATTGTTATTTCAGCCTGCAAGAGGACTTGCAGCGGCTCTTCGGACGCTCCGTGGATCTGGTTGAGCCGGGGCCCATCCGCAATCCGTACTTTCGCCAAGCCGTTGAGCAAAGCCAAGAGCTGATCTATGCCGCGCCTTGAAGTCCGCAAATACCTTTTTGATATCCAGCAAGCATGTGACTTGCTATTCCAGTTCACGCAAGGCAAGTCCTTTGCGGATTACTCGGCAGACCCTCTCCTCCGCTCCGCCGTTGAGCGGCAATTCGAAATCGTCGGCGAGGCTCTCAACCAACTGCTGCGCTTCGAACCCACAATTGCATCTCGTATCAGCCACACCCAGCGCATCATCGCCTTCAGGAACCGGCTAATTCACGGCTATGATTCCCTTGCGGATGATATTATATGGGGCGTTCTCGAAACGAACCTCCCCGCCCTTCGTTACGAAGTGGAAGCCTTGCTGAATGAGCACCGCCCCTGAACAGTTCTGCTCTGAATCTTTGTGAGCGAACGCGAAACCAGGGACTGATGTTTGCCACTATCCCCTGACCACTGTCTTACTCACACCGCAACGCCACCATGGGATCGACCTTCGTTGCCCGCCGCGCGGGCAGGTATCCGGCAATCAGCGCCACGACCGTGAGAAGGCCCGCGGCCAGGAACATTGTTGTCGTGTCGCGCGGCCCGAGGCCAAACAGCATTTGTTGGAGTACGCGCGTTGCGGCCAGCGAAATCAAAATTCCAGCAGCCAAGCCGCCGGCCAGGACTGCGACCAGATCACGCATAACGAGGCCCAGAATCGAGCCAGGCGTCGCGCCCAGCGCCATCCGAATGCCAAACTCCGTTTGCCGCTGCGTCACCAAATAGCTGAACGTTCCGTAAAGGCCGATCATCGCCAGCACCAGAGCCAGCGTGCCGAACAAGCCGGACAGCAACGCCATCAATCGCTCCTGCAGCAAGGAATCATTGACCTGTTCGGCCGCCGTGCTGAACTCAAGAGGAATTGCGCTGTTCACTTCGGCGACCGCAGCCCGAACCGGTGAGACCAATGCCGACGGCGGTATCGCCGTGCGCAGCTCGAGAGTCTGGCTAGTTTGAAGCAGCGGCGTGGGCACCTGGTTAACGGGCAGGAACGCGACGGCCTGATATTTCTCTCGCAACGACAGAAATTTGAAATCCTCTATCAATCCCACAACATCGAAAGTCTTTTCTCCTGGCATGCCCCACATTCGAAAGGTCCTTCCGATAGGATTCAAATGGGGAAAGAAGCGGCGCGCGAAGGTCTGATTGATGATAGCCACCTCGGAGGAAGTTTCGATGTCGGCGCTCGAGAAATTGCGCCCGGCCAGCAACCGTATTCGCATCGTTGGCAGATAGCCGGCCGAGATGAAATCGCCGCAGACCATGCCCTCAAAATCGTCAAAATTACCATTGTGCAGCGTGAACCAATCGGATTCAACGTGGCCGAATTCCGCGCAAGCCCACCACATCGGCCGGTGCCTCGAACGACCTACCGAGAGCACACCGGGCAAAGCCTTCAGGCGGCTTTCGATCTCATCGTAAGTAGTCAAACAGCGGTCCGGCGGCACATCTGCCTCCTTTAGGTCGGGGACCACCAGCAGGACGTTGTTGCGGTCAAACCCGATGTCGAGCGTTACCAGCTTCACGAAGGTTCGCAGCAATAAGCCCGCAGCCACCAGGAGAACGAGTGAGAGCGCCACCTGTGACCCGACGATCCAGCGGCGACCTCGAAAGCCCATATCCCGCCCTGTTTCAGAAGACTGGCTACGCTTCATGGCTGAACTCAGCGACGCCCGCGTCGAGCGCAGCGCCGGTAGCAAGCCCATGAGAAGAGAGGTGAGCACAATGGTCGCAAGGACGAATCCCAGAATGCGAGGGTCGGGGGAGAGGTCCAGGAAGACCGTGTTCTTTGCTGTCGAGATGAAGCGCACCAGCAGGGCGGCCGTCCAGCGCGCCAGAAGGACGCCGAGCAGTGCCCCGGCGGAGGAAAGCAGAACGCATTCGGTGAGGAGTTGGCGGATCAGGCGCGTGCGGCTGCCCCCCAAAGCCTGCCGCACCGCGATCTCCTTGCGGCGCGCAGCGCCGCGCGCCAGCGTCAGGCTCGCGAGGTTGGCACAGGCGATGAGCAGTACCATTCCGACCACCGCCATCAGGATCTCGAGGGCATGGCTGAATCGGCCGCGTAGACCGGAAATACCCATCCCCGCGGGAACGATCCGCAGGGTTAATTTCATCAAAGCTTCACGTTCCTCGGGTGACGCGTTCGGTGGCACGAAGAGCCTGGGCGCAAGGATACGGAGTTGCGCGGTTTGTTGCGCCCTGCTTAGCTTCGGATTGATGCGTCCCTCTACGATCAGCCAAAACATGTCGTTTCTGTCCAGGCGTGGCTGCTTTCCGTCGAAGATCGCCGTAGCACAGATGGGCGCCGCCACGTCGAACTTCCCACCCACTGACAAGCCGAAAAAGCCAGGCGGCGCGACGCCGATCACTTCGAAGGGATGGTTGCCAAGCGACAGCGTGCTGCCCACCGCGCTCTGCGCCCCGGCGTAGTGATTCTGCCAGAAACCATAGCTGAGCACGGCTACTGCCGGGCAGCCGCGCCGGTCGTCCGCATCGGCAATCAAGCGTCCCGCCGCGGGGCGCAGCCCCAGGACGCTGAAAAACCCACCGCTGACCCACAATCCATCGACAGTAGGAGTCGTGCCCCCTTCAGCCAGATAGAAGCTATCGGGGAACCAAGCGAAGGTGCGGGAGAAAACGTCTTGGTGGTCGCGCAGTTGCTCCCACATCGGAGTGGTGAAAACGTCATCCGCATTGCCGATTTGCAGTTGAAACAGCTCGCCCGGCTTTTCCACGGGCAGCATCCTCAGCATGACCGCGTCAATAAGACTAAAGATGGCCGTGTTCACACCGATGGCCAGCGCGAGCGTTAACACCGCCACCGCGGTGAAGCCGGGACTGCGTCGGAGTTGGCGTAGGCCGTAGCGAAGATCCTGCCAGAGCGTCTCGACGGAATTCCATCCCCACATCTCCCTGCTCCTCTCTTGTGCCAAGGGCACGTTCCCGAACCGGCGCAATGCCGCATAGTGAGCTTCCTCGGGCGGCATGCCGGATTCCAGGTTCTCCTGCTCCTCCATCGCGAGATGAGCTCGAATCTCTTCCGCGAGATCGTCCGCCGGCTTCCGCCGGCGAAACAGAGCGCCGAATTTGGAAAGTTGTCGCCGCCAGGTCATCTTAAGTCCTCAGCTCTCTGTAGCGGCGGTCTCTGACCGCCGAATCGTCGATCGGAGATCAACGCTACAGCGGATTGTAGCGCCGCCATCTTGGCGGCACTGGGCCGGCTGGAAGCCGGCGCTACTCAACGCCCCTCCTCGGATTCGGCGGGCCGCAGAACGCCGGTGATGGCCCGCACAAAGCGCTCCCAACGCGAAGTCTCGGCCACCAATTGCCGTCGTCCCGCCGCGGTAAGACGGTAGTACTTGGCCCGCTGATTGTTTTTGGAAACGCCCCAATCGGCGGTAATCCAGCCTTCCTGTTGCAAGCGCTGGAGCGCGGGGTAGAGCGACCCGTGTTCCACCTTGAGCGTTTCTTCCGACAGGCGCTCAATGGACTTGGCGATGCCATGTCCGTGCGTGGGTCCCCAGCGCAAGGCGCGCAGAACCAGCATGTCGAGCGAGCCATAAACAAGTTCGATTCGGTCTCCGGATGGTTGCTTGGCCATAGTGGCAGGTAATCTACCACGCGCGGTAGTAGATTGTCTACTAAATAAAACGGGGGGCAGTGGGTCAATTTGATGTAGAGGCGGCACGCGATGACAGCACGGCGCTCTTCAAGCGGAGGTCGGGCGCCACCGGCCTTACTACGTTAATTGAAAAATCGTGGGAACTTTCGGAACTCTCGCTACGTTTATAGGCTTAGAGTGAGGAGGTAGTTCCCAATGATGAAGAAGACACTTGGTGTGATGGTTCTCATGTTCGTGTTTGCGGCGCTGGCGATGCCGGCTGACCGTTGGGTACACGTTCGGGTAACAGAGTCTGGTCCGGATGGAGAACGGGTACGCATCAACATTCCCCTGAGCTTGGCTGAAGCCGTTCTTCCCACGATCAAGGCTGCCAATTTAAGAGAGGGCAAAGTCAAGGTAGAGGGGAACGCTTTCGACCAGGTGGACTTGCGCGCCATGCTGGAGGCGGTCCGCAAGGCAGGGGATAACCAGTTCGTCACCGTCGAGTCGAAAAAAGAGAATGTGGAAGTGGCAAAATCCGGGGAGTTTCTGCTCATCAAGGTTCACGAGAACCGCGAGGGAGCCGGGAAGACCGCCGGGGTTCGGAAGGCGACGAATACGGTGGAAATCAAGGTCCCAATTAAAGTTGCCGATGCGCTGCTCTCCGGCAAAAACGACGAGCTCAATGTGCTGGCGGCAGTTCGAGCCCTCGGCGAGTACCCGAACCTCGACCTGGTCACCGTGCAGGACGAACACGATAACGTCCGCATTTGGGTTGACTCGAGCAATAGTGCGGATTGAAGGGCACGCCATGGCGTGCCCGTACGCTACACAGAAAGGCGGTGGGTATGACTGTAGGCATGACTTTCCTCGGAGGAGCTCTTGGGATGGTCGTTGTGGGCGGAGCGTTTGTTTATAACGAGGGAGCAGTGCGCGTGGACGTGCGGGAAAAGACTCGCGACGGCAGTCACATCTACTTGGTAGTGCCGGCAGCCGTCTTCCCCGTGGCTGCCCGGCTGATTCCCAAGGACAAACTCAAAGACGCTCCACGCGAAATCGGGCCATGGCTCCCAACTATCAGGGCGGCCAGCAAGGAACTGGCTCGCTGCCCCGACGGCCCGCTGGTCGAAGTGGATAGCAACCGGGAGCACGTGAAAATTCATAAGCAAGGCAAGTCACTGTATATCGACGTGGACTCGGAAGAGGAAACCGTCCACGTGTCTTTCCCGCTCGAGGCGGCGGCCGACACGGTGAGCCAAATAGTAAGGTAGTGACCTTTGGCTACGCACGCTCAGATTGACGCAGTGGGGTGATCCCAGAACAGTCAAGAAACTGCCGGGATTCTTCGGCCCCAAAGAACGGCGCCTCAAAATAAGAGGGGGGGTAATTTCCAGACTTTTCTTGATGAGCGCTGAAAGCTGACAGGCGCGAAGGCGTCGCCTTCACGGCCCCACAACGGGATTGGTCAGCGTGCCAATGCCCTCCACCGTGACGCTGACCGAGTCACCCGGCTTGAGGTAGACCGGCGGCTTGCGGTAACGGCCCACACCCCCCGGCGTGCCCGTCGAAAGAAGGTCGCCGACTTCCCAGGTCAGTGATTGGGAGAGGTAGCTCACCAGAAATGGGATCTTGAAGATCAGGTCGCGGGTGTTTGACTCTTGCATCGTCCGCCCATTGAGCGTGAGAGAGATTTGCAGGGACTGAGGGTCGGGAATCTCGTCGGCGGTGACGATGCAGGGGCCGGTAGGCCCGAAGGTATCGCAACTCTTCCCCCGGAACCACTGCCGGTCGCCCTGTTGCATGTCGCGCGCAGTCACATCGTTAAGAATGGTATAACCAGCGATGTGCTGGAGGACTTTCTCCTCCGGTATACCTTTCGCACGCTTTCCGATCACGACCACGAATTCCGCTTCGTAATCCACTTCAGTCGAGTTGGGAGGAAGGGCAATTGAATCGCCAGGACCGCAGATCGTGTTGCCGGACTTCAAAAAAAATACCGGCCGCGCGGGGGATGTGAGGCCCTGTTCGGCTCGGTGGGATTCATAGTTGAGTCCCACGCAAACGACTTTCCCAGGCCGCGGAAGGGGCGCGCGCAGCCGCACTTTCTCGAGCGGCGTAAAAACTCCTTGAGGAAGGGTCGAAGGTTCCCGAGATGCAGTTACAGTTTCGAGAATCTCCCCCAGCCCCCGGCTCCACTCCTCCCCCCGTTCGAGCAAATCAATCATGTGGCGAGGGGTCGCCCCTCCGGCCAACACCAGGTTGACAGCCTCTTGCAACCCAGGCAGCGGCTCGAAGCCCAGCGTGCCGCTGCGAAGCGAGTCAATGGCAAGTCCAATATCGACTACGAAATTGCCCTTCAGAGCGCCCACACGGTTTTCATCGCCGCTCTTAAACGTTACCAGTTTCATCTCAGAACAGGTCTCCTTTATGCCCTTTCAATGCGAACTAACCGGAAATTCTCACCACGACCGGGGAAGGGCGGGGTTTTAACCCCGCCGATACCAGCGCTTGTGTCTCTCCCCCCGTCTTTTGCCCCGCGCTGCTCGCCTCGGGGAGCAGCGCGGGGCACGAGACGAACCAAAGGTCGGGAACTGTTTTACGGTGGGGTTAAAACCCCGCCCTTCCGGTCGCCCGGTTGGGAGCACGCTTAAGCCGGCGGCGCGGCAGTCAGCACCCTCATTGTTTCGCGCGCCACCACGATTTCCTCATTGGTGTAAACGACCAGTACCGCCACGCCGGAATTCGGACTCGAAATGACGCGGTCGGCGCGGGCGGGCTGGCGGTTAGCCTCATCGTCGAGAAATATCCCAAGGAAATCCATGTCGCGGCAAACTTCCTGGCGAACCCGCCAGGAATTCTCGCCGATGCCCCCGGCAAAAGCCACCGCGTTGAGTCCTCCCATAGCGGCCGCGAATGCTCCTATATATTTCTTGACCTCATATACCATAATATCCACAGCCAACGCAGCCCGGCTATGGCCTTTTGACGCAGCCTCTTCCAAATCCCGTAGGTCGCTGCTGAGGCCCGAGATACCCAGCAGGCCTCCTTTCTTGCATAGGATCTCACTGGCCTGCGCAAGAGTCAGTTTCTCCTTCTCCATGACGTCCAGAATCACGAAGGGGTCAAGATCGCCGCAACGCGTGGCGTGCTCAATTCCGGACTGGGCTGAAAAGCCGAAACTTGAATCCACGGAATTCCCCTCCCGCACCGCGCAGATCGAAGAACTCCCGCCCAGGTGGCACGAGACAAGACGCAGTTCGGATGCCGGCCGGCGAAGAATCTGGGGAACGTGCTGTGCTACGTAGCGGTGAGAGGAGCCGTGAAAGCCGTAGCGGCGGACGCCGTACTTTGCCTGCCACTCATAGGGGACGCCGTAGGTGTAGGCCTTCTCCGGCAGGCTGGCGTGGAAGCCCGTTTCAAAAACAGCCACCATTGGAACTCCGGGTAACACCTCCCGAAAGATCTGCATGGCCTGGATATATACCGGGTTGTGAACAGGAGCGACCGGGACGAACTCCTTCATGGCAGCGAGCAATTCATCATCGACCGGAAAACTCCCGCAATAGCGCGGGCCACCATGCACGGCTTTGAAACCCACGGCCGAAATCGCGTCCTTATCATCTGCTTGCGTGCTGAGGTGAGCGAGCTTATTAATCAGGATTTTGACGGCAGCCCGATGATCAGGGACCTCGAGCACTTCTTTCACTTCCCTCTCGCTGCCGGCATCCCACGTCGTGACTGGAGACTCTGCGCTTCCAATGCGCTCGATTTTTCCTCGCGCCAGAACCTTCTCGCCCTCGGTCTCGAGGAGTTGATACTTCAGCGATGTGGAGCCGAGGTTTGGAACCAGAATCCTCAAGGTGACTCTCCTTCGTTTGAGCCGGGTGATTGAAAGGGCGGGGTTAAGACCCCGCCCTTCCCCCTTCATGGCGTGAATTCCCGCCTAGGCAGGCGGCGCTACGTTAGCCTGCGGCCTTCCTGGCCTCGGCTGCCTGGCGCTGATGATGCATCACGAGCAGCGCCAAAGAAATGGAATGAATCTTGGTCTCCGGCGGTTCAGCCCGGGAAAGCACGACCAGTGGCACACGCGCCCCAACGATGATGCCGCCGGACTGGCCCCCGGCAAAATACGTAATCGCCCGATACAGAATATTGGCCGCCTCGATGTCCGGAGCAATGAACACATCCGTGGCCTCGACCACCGGGCTGGTGATGGATTTGCGGTCCGCGGCAAAGCGGCTGAGCGGCACATCAAGGGCTAACGGTCCTTCCAGGTAAGCACCGGAGATCTGCCCCCGCCGGTTCATCTGCACCAGCGCCGCAGCGTCCACGGTGGCAGGCATGGCGGGATTGACGAATTCCAAGGCGGTCAGCAAAACCACCTTTGGCTCTGTGATGCCCAGCGCGTGCGCCACCTCGATGGCGTTTCGGCAGATTTCCGCCTTGTTTTCCAGCGTGGGGGCAATGTTGATCGCGCCGTCGGTCATGACCATCAGCCGTGGAATTCGAGGCGTTTGGAAAACAATGACCTGGCTCAATTGTCTTCCAATTCGCAAACCACGTTCCTTATCCAGAGCGCCTCGGATCAAATTGGCCGTCGTCACCTTGCCTTTCATGAGCAGATCGGCCTTGCCTTCCCTTACCAGGTCGATGGCCAGGCGGATGGACGCATCTTCCCCGGAGGTGGGGATCAGAGACTCGGGGCGCAGCCTATAGCCCACCTTGCGGGCCGCCTCTTCGATCTTGGCGGGTTTTCCAACTAAAATCGACTGCGCCAACCCCAAAGGCTCCGCCTGCGCCAAACTTTCCAGCACATCTGGATCGTGCGCCTCGATCACGGCAATCCTCGCAGGACCGAGCTTTCGCGCCCCCTCAACCAATTCCTCTAAGCTGCGAATCATTTTCCTGTCTCCAAGTGGGGGAGCGCCCGCTGGGGCGAGCGCCCCCATGTGTTGTCAAACTAACTCGCGGCTGCTGTCGCCGCGGCTAATACTTGGCCTACGATAACCTTAAATTCGCCTTCGGTGAGCAGGTCCTTCTTCTCGAAGGACTTCTCCTTCACCAGGCGCACCATCTCCATCATTTCTTCCTCACTGGCAGTCACTTTCAGCTTTTCGCACCATTCCTGAATGGATGGCAGCCCACTGTTCTTGCCGAGTACGACGGTGACCGGCGCCTGCCCCACAAGCTCCGCGGCAAACGGGACATATTCCAGCGGGCTCTTCTCCCGCGCTTTCCGGAAAAACCCGGCCACAATTCCTGACTCCACCTGATAGAGCATATCGCCTACGATGGGACGGTTCCCCGGAATCTTCACTTTCGCGAGATCCAGCACAAACCGTGAAACCTCGCACATCTTTTCAGTGCGAATGCCGAGCTTTATTCCATACTGGCACAGCAGAGAGAGCACCACATCTTCCATGGGAACGTTGCCGGCCCGCTCGCCCAGACCGGTAATGGTGGTGTGCGCCACGGACGCTCCTGCCGCCAGGCCATAAATCGTGTTGGCCACTCCCAGCCCGAAGTCCTGATGGCAGTGAATCTCCATAGGCTTCTTTAGGCGCTTGATCGCTTTCTTGACTACGAAATGGATAGCTTCCGGTGTGCAGCCGCCGAAACTGTCGGCTATCGTGAAGGAGTCCATGTGGCCTTCCTCGGCCACATGCTGGACTAGGTCCAGCAGTTTTTCTACTTCAGTGCGTGTCGAGTCGATAGTAAAGAAGACGGTATAAAGGCCAGCCTCTTTAGCGGCCAGCGTGGCCTCGATAGAAGATTTCACTGCGCGCTGGAGGGGCCATCCATAAGCGTTCTTGATGATATGTTCGCTGGAAGGAATTTCGACAATTACACCCTTGCATCCACATGCCTTGGCTGCCTCGATGTCGCTGACCAGGCAGCGGGCAAACGCAAAGATTTCTGCCTTCAAACCGAGGTTGGCAATTTCGCTGATTGCGGCCTTGTCCTGCGCTGAGACCGCGGGCATTCCAGCCTCGATCCGGTGAACACCCATAGCGTCCAGCCGCTTGGCGATTTCCACTTTTTCTTCGCGGCGGAAAACCACACCAGTCTGCTGTTCGCCATCGCGCAAAGTCACATCATGGATCTTGATCTTGGGCGGAAATTTGAAGCCCTTCGTCACCTCGGGCAGATAACACCAGGGGCTGACAAACCATTTCTTTGTTTTCCAGGGTTGTGCCATCACTACCTCCATTTATTATCGGGAAATGTCTCCGGTCAGGCTGCAAGAACTCCCATGGGCAGGGAGTCAATTGCCCCGCATTGTCCCGCTCAATGCTATTCACCTTCTACCGGGAACCGACTAGTTTACTGCAACTCGTGTGTATCTTCCATCGTTGCGTGGGGCGTGGGCATGATTCTCTGAAAGCATGATGCCAGCAGCTCAAGGTGGGCGTTTGCAAGTGCCCCGGCTCGGCTTGGTCTTCCGGCCAGGGGCATCTGACACCTGAAACCAGTCCTTTCCGGAGGGTATGGCCACACGCGCAACAACCACACATGATTCCAGCCCATCACGTTCCGCCTGTCAAGAGGCAAGATGTCTTCGAGAAAGCTGTTGCTCCTGTCCTGGTTTAGGCGCACAATAGGAAATGGCCTCATGATCGGGAGGAGGCGGCCCGGTTTGCCGCCCGGTTTGCCGAGGACGCCAATTGTGAAGGCAGCAAATTCAGGGTGGCGTGGCGAAGACCGAAAGAGTGTAGTGACGGGGTTTCGGATCGAACGCATCGACGCAAGAAATTAAGGACCGCTAACGTAATCCAAGGCTTATCCTTCCCGATTTGGAGGAAAATTTTTGGAGCCAGCGTCTCATCTCTTCCCAGTATTTTCTCTCCCCGAAGACAAGTTTCATGATCACTGTGGGGTCTTCGCGGTTTATGGCCACCCTGAGGCGGCCAAATTGGCATATCTGGGCCTTTATGCCCTCCAACACCGAGGGCAGGAAAGCGCCGGCATCGCCGTTTCCAACGGTGAGTCCCTGACATGCAAGAGGGGCATGGGCCACGTGGACGAAGTCCTTCCCCCCGAGATCCTCAAAGCCTTGCCCGGATATCTGGCCATCGGGCACACACGCTACTCCACCGCCGGTGATACGGACCTGAAGAACGCCCAACCCCTAAAGGTGAGTTGTAATAAGGGCCAAGTGGCCCTTGCGCACAACGGAAATCTGGTAAACGCCAGTTCCATCCGGCGGGACCTGGAGAGCCGGGGTGACATCTTCCAAACCACCAGCGATACGGAAGTGATTCTGCATTTCTTTGCCCGCTCGCGCCAGACAGGCATTCCGGAGGCCGTTGCGGAAGCGCTGGACAAGGTGATGGGGGCATACTCACTGGTCATGCTCTTTAAGGACAGCGTTTACGGCATACGCGATCCGCGCGGCTTCCGTCCCTTAAGCCTCGGGCAACTCGACGATGCTTACATCCTAGCCTCGGAATCTTGCGCCTTTGATCTGATCAATGCCAAGTTCATTCGCGACATCGAGCCGGGTGAGATGGTCATCCTGGACCACCGGGGGGTAACCTCGCTGCGTTTCGCTCCCCCTGCACCACCCGCGCATTGCATCTTCGAGCATGTTTATTTTTCCCGGCCCGATAGCGTGGTGTTTGGGCGTTCGGTGCAGGCCAGCCGCGAGATGCTGGGACGCTTTCTGGCCCGTGAGCACCCGGCGGAGGCCGACCTTGTGGTTCCCGTTCCGGATTCCGGCGTTCCGGCGGCCACCGGCTTTGCCGAGGAATCAGGGATCCCGCTGAAGATTGCCTTGATCCGCAACCATTATGTTGGTCGCACCTTTATTGAACCCAGCCAGGCTATCCGGGATTTCGGCGTCAAGTTGAAGCTTAATCCTGTGCGCAGTCTGCTGGAGGGGAAACGAGTCGTTTTGGTGGACGACTCAATTGTTCGGGGGACCACCAGCCGGATGATCGTCCGTATCGTGAGAGAAGCCGGGGCCAGGGAAATCCACATGCGCATCAGTTGCCCGCCTACAACCTCACCTTGCTTTTACGGTATCGACACGCCAACCAAAAAGGAATTGATCGCATCCACACACAATGTCGAAGAAATACGACAATTCCTGGGGGCTGACTCCCTGGGCTACCAATCGCTCGAGGGTCTGCGGCGGGCGGTGGGCGATACGCAGGGACGATATTGCATGGCCTGCTACACTGCAAACTATCCCACCGCCATTCAAGAGCCCCTCATTGCAATTAGAAACCGGGACTGAGAGATATGGAACCGCTCGAAAACGAAACTACGGGACAACCTGCTTCAGAGGCGCCTGAGCCGCCAAGCGAAAATCGGGGCGCGAAATCGGGACATCGGGAAAGCGTCTGGGAGACTGTCCGTTCGTTGCTGGTCGTCCTGGTGGGCGTGTTCTGCATTCGGACCTTCATTGCGGAAGCCACCGTAATTCCCACCGGGTCCATGGAACAGACGATCCTGATTGGCGATCATGTGTTCCTGAATAAGCTGCTCTATGGTCCGCGGTTTCCTTACACTTCCCTTCGCCTTCCTCCGCTCCGGAGCGTGCACCGGCAGGATATCGTCGCCTTTCGGTATCCCCGAAATCCGTCCGTGATGTTTGTGAAGCGCGTGATCGCGGTGGGCGGCGACGTGCTCAAGATCGAAGACAGGAAAGTATTGGTGAACGGGCGGCCGCTCAAAGAGCCTTATGCACAATTCCAGTACGTTTCCACCTTGCCGCTGCGGGACAACTTTCCCCCTCCCGTAGATGTTCTGGATACCTTGCCCGCCGCCTGGGGGCTGGATTCGTTGTGGTCGCGGGAAATGCCCAATTTCATCCGGGAAGATGGTTTGCACGTGCCCCAGGGATATCTGTTCTGCATGGGCGACAACCGGGACAACTCCTTGGACAGCAGGTTCTGGGGATTCGTTCCGGAAGAGAACGTGGTGGGCGAGCCGCTCTTCGTTTATTGGTCCTACGATGCTCCCAGTCGTGACTGGACGAGCGAGGAGTTGGCGTCGCGACTCAGGTTTGACGCCTCTATCCTTTGGAACTTCTTCACCAAAACGCGCTGGTCGAGGACCGGGAAAACCTTCTAAAACCTATGCTCTATCGTGACGCTGGCGTTGACATTGATGTTGCCACTGTAGCCAAAGCGTCCATCAAGCAATTGGCGCGCAAGACCTTCAATGCGCGCGTGCTGAAGGATGTTGGGGCCTTCGGAGGATTCTTCTCGATCAAGGACCTTCCCCGCGACGCCGTCCTTATCTCGAGCATCGACGGCGTGGGGACCAAGTTGAAAATCGCCTTCGCCTTGAATCGCCATTCCACAGTCGGAGTTGATTTGGTCAACCATTGCGTGAACGACATCGCGGTGCATGGCGCGGCCCCACTGTTTTTCCTCGACTACCTGGCCACAGGGAAAATGCATCCGAAGGTCGTCACGGAAGTCGTGCGCGGGTTGGCCCTGGCGTGCCGCTCCGTGGGCTGCGCTCTGATCGGCGGTGAAACGGCGGAGATGCCGGGATTCTATCCGCCCAATGAATATGATCTGGCAGGCTGCATCGTAGGCTGGGTGCGGCGGCGCGAGATCATCGAGGGCAGCCGCATCAGCCCTGGAGATGTGATCGTTGGGCTTCCTTCGGTGGGACTGCACACCAATGGGTACTCTCTGGCGCGCAAGGTCTTGCTTGAAAAGGAAGGGATCAAGCTCACCGAACCGGTGCCGGAACTTGGCCGGACCTTGGGCGATGAGTTGCTCGCGCCACACCGGTGCTACTGGAAAGTCATCAAGCCCCTGCTGGCTGAGCACTTGCTTAAGGGATTGGTCCACGTCACGGGGGGCGGAATCACCGACAACACGCCGCGGATACTCCCGGCAGGAGCGCAGGCAGTGGTTCGCTTGGGAGCCTGGCCGGTGCTCCCGGTTTTCGAATTCATCGCGCGCCGTGGCCGGGTCCCGGAGTCCGATATGCTGCGCACATTCAATATGGGAATCGGCATGATGCTGATTGTGGCGAAGCGAAAGCTCACTCGCGTTACGACCCTGCTCGCTCAAGCGCGTGAAAAGTTCTGGATCATCGGCGAAATCCAGCGCGGCAAGCCGAGCGTGAAATACGTCTGAACTTTGGCGATTGGTGATTAGTGATTGGCGCTGTCATCCTGAGCGAAGCGAAGGATCTCTGCAGTTGTTTTGGCGTTCGATGGCCCCAGACGAACTGCGGAGATCCTTCGCTTCGCTCAGGATGACAGCAAACCACCGGCCCATTAGCAATCGCCAATCGACAATGAGCAATCACCAATCACAAATCACCAATCATCAATCACCAATGGACGGCTCTCATGAAAAACCTTGGCATCCTGCTCTCCGGACGCGGTTCGAACTTTGAGGCTATCGCCCGCAACGTTCAGGCAGGGAAAATACCTGCGAAAATCGCCGTGGTAATCAGCAACAACGAGGAAGCTGCCGGACTTGCCACGGCCAGAAAGATGGGCCTGCAAACCCGCTTCATTCCGTCGGCAGGGAAAGATCGAGAAGCCTTCGACCGCGAAGTCGTTTCGGTTCTGAGAGATTTTCAGGTGGACGTCGTGTGTCTGGCCGGTTTCATGCGCATCCTCAGCCCTTATTTCGTGCGCGCGTTTCCGTGTCGCATCCTGAATATTCATCCCGCCTTGCTGCCTGCTTTTCCGGGGACCGAGGCGCAGAAACAGGCGCTGGATTATGGCGTGAAATTCACCGGCTGCACGGTCCACATCGTAGATGAAGGCGTAGACTCCGGCCCCATCGTCTGCCAGGCCATCGTCCCCGTTCTGGATGAAGACACCCCTGAATCCCTCTCCGCGCGAATCTTGAAGGAAGAACACCGCATCTATTCTGAAGCTGTCTGCCTGCTTGTGGGGGATAAGGTCCGCCTCCAGGGCCGGCGACTGTCGAGAAAAGATTGACGGGGTCTATCCCAGCCTGTCATCCCTAGGCACCACCTGCATCGCGACACCACTAATGTTCGACCCTTACAGGGTCGTGCCGTTTGGCTCGTCCGTTTCCGGGGGCGTCGCCCCCGGCTACTTTGTGAATCCCCTTTCGGGGATTCTCTGAACACCGATCCTCTTTTTCCAGCAAAAGATGTGGCCCGTGTTCAGTTGACAAGGAGGAGGCACGCGGTGGTCCACCAGCGTGCGTGATCCCGTGCCCACCATCCCCTAGCCCCCTCCTCCGCCGGGGAGGGGAGACATGACAAACAGCTTGACGTCACCGTACACGCGTGAGAGATTGTCTCCGGCAGACCTCTGGATTAACCATACCTGCACGAGTAAAAAGACTATTCGAAACGTAAGGAGCCTTCCCATGGACAGAAGGACTTTTAATAAGTTGATGACGACTAGCGTTGCGGGGCTGGGGGCGGCGCCAAGAAATCTTGGTCGGGCGCTGCAGAGCGCCTCGGCGGGTGGTGCAGAGCCGCCCAGCCCATGGCCTGGCCAGGTTTACCGGCGTCTGCTGGTGGATACGCACGTGCCGGATTGGGACCCCATACTGCTGAGTCGTTTCGATCCTGCTGATTACGTTGCCACCATCGCCGGCGCTGGGTTTCAGAGTTTAATGCAATACGCCATCTCCTGCGCAGGATTATGTCTATGGCACACAAAGATCGGGACGATGCACCGTGGGATGAGAGGCCGGGACTATTTCGGCGAGGTCATGGACCAATGTAAACGTCACGGCCTGTACAGGGTGGCCTATTTTCACGTGGTTTGGGACAACCACGCTTGCGAGACACACCCTGAATGGCGATTCCAGCCTGAGCAGGGAGAAGATGGTTATTTGCAGGGGCGCTATGGATATACGTGCCCCAATACGCCATACCGCGAATATGCGCTTAGCCTGGCGCGGGAATTGGTCAGTAAATACGATTTCGAAGGGATCTTCAACGACATGATCCTCTGGCCGGGCGTCTGCTATTGCCCGTATTGCACCATGCGCTTTCGGAAGGAACACAATGCCGAACCTCCACGCATCGTGGACTGGGACGACCCCACCTGGAGGACCTTTCAAGTGGCGAGGGAACGCTGGCTGTTTGAGTTTGCGGACGAGTTCACCAAAGCGGTGAAGAACATTCGCCCCATCCTCGTGGAGCATCAGTTTTCCACGATCTTCTCGGACTGGAGAGCGGGCGTTCCATTGCAGATGGGAACCGAGACCTGCGACTCGATGAGCGGCGATTTCTATGGAGGCCCTGCCCAATTCTCGCTGGGTTGCAAGGCATTCAACTCTTTGAACCACGTTCGTCCGTTTGAGTTCATGACCTCGCGCACTAATAACCTGGAGGACTTTGTAACCATCAAGCCCATAGACGAATGGCGGATTGAATCCTTCGTGCCGACCATCCACTCGGCATCTGCCTTCTGCATCGACGCGATTAACCCTGACGGCAGCCTGAATCATCAGGTGTACAAATACCTCGCCAAGCTCAATGCCGAGCGGGCGCCGTACGAGGCTTTCCTGGGAGGGAGCCTGCTGGGTGACGTGGCCATCTACTACGACAAGGAATCGATGTACAACCCGGATGAAAAAGGGGTGCGGGTGGATCAATTGAAGGCGGCAGGGAAGGCTCCGCACTTTGAAGGTGTTCTGGGGGCGGCGCGTATCTTGCGGGAGGCGCACATCCCGTACGGGGTGGTGACGAACGCCACCCTGGATCAACTCAAAGACTACCGGGCCGTGGTCGTGCCCAATGTGCTGGAGATGACGGCGGAACAGGCGGCGGTGTTTCGGAACTTTGTCGAGCAGGGCGGGGTGATGTATGCAAGCGGGCCCTCCTCGCTGGACCGGTTTGCGGGTCCGCAGTTTCTGCTGGAGGAGGTGCTGGGGGTACGATACAAGGGTAAACTGGGGAACAGGGTGACGTACCTGACGGCGAAAGACGAAGGGATGAAGAAGGTAATCTGGCCGCAGAGCGAAGTGATCTTCCCGTGGCGGATGGTGCAGGTGGAGGCGCTGGCGGGGGCAGAGGTGTTAGCGACAGTGACGCTACCCTATGTCGATCCGGAAACCATCCACGTCATTGGGAGTCGCTTTGCCCAGATCATCAGCGACCCGCCGGCCGAGGAGCCGGGGACAGACCCAGGGCTGGTGATCCACACGTATGGGCGCGGCAAGGCGATATGGGCAGCAGCGCCGATTGAGTCGGCGAGCAGCGCGGTGAACGCGCGGCTGTTAGTGTGGCTGCTGAAGCGAGTGCTCCCGGGACCGTATCACTTTGAGGTGGAGACGCACCCGGCGGTTGAAATGACGCTGTTTCACCAACCGGAGAAGGGACGGTTGCTGGCCGGCTTGTTGAACATGCCGCAGGACCTGCCGCCTGTGCCGGTGGGGGCTGTAGTGCGGGTGCGGATACCGGAGGGACGGCGCGTGACGGGAGTGGTGAGCGTACCGGACCGGAAGGCGATGGGGTTTGAGAAGGCAGGGCCGTACGTGCAATTCCGGCTGGAGCCTTTTCCGGTCATCGCTATGGCGCTGGTGGAATACCAGTGAGCGATCGACAGTTAACCGGCATTTCTCACCAGCCGAGCTGTTTTCATCGAGCGGTCGGAAGGGCGGGGCTTCAGCCCCGCCGCAGACGCAGCTATTGTCCTGTCTGTTTTGCGACTCGCCTGTCGGCGCCCGCCAAATATATTAGAAGAAGAGTTCTGGAGAGACGTGGAAACGCTCACTCAGGCGTTTGATGTGGTCCTTGTTCAATTCGCGCTTGCCGCTCAGTACTTCGGACACAATGCTGGGCGTGCCGAAGACGTCCAGGAGGTCCTTCTGCCTCAGGCCGTGCTGGTCCATCAGAAAGCGCACTGCGTCCAGCGGCTTTGCGCGCGGTAATTGGTATTGCCTTTCCTCGAAATCTTCAATCAACAACGTCAGAAGTTGGGCAAGTTCCTTCTCGGCTGGCGTCAGTGTTTTGCTACGCCGGTCGAGCTCGTAAAGAATTTCCGTGTAAGCCTCATTTTCCTTCTCAGTGCAAATGACCTTTGGAGGGATTTTTCTGAGCAGGGCACCGTACTCCGCGCTTACGCTGAGAGTGCTCATCTTCTCCAACCTCCCTTGCTGTACTCAGCATGCGTCAGCACGTGGCGCAGGAAGATTCTTCCTGTTTGGTAATTAATCTCGGTAATCAGCCGGTACGCATTACCCTTGATGTTGAAAACAGTGAATCCTTCCACCACGTCCGCCGAAGGGAAAACTCGCCTCACGTCTGTCAGGTTCTTCCATTCGGCCTTTTTCGCCACACGGTACCAGAACGTCCAGAGGTTCACCGAGGTCACCGTGTGTCTCTGCCGCTTCGAGCAGTCTCCTGCGACTGATGACGCGCAATTTCGGCCTCTCTCTCATTACATTCGCAAAATGCGAATTGGTCAATAGGAATTTCTCGGGTGGCGCGTACGTCGTTTTGTGATGCGTGCGACCTCCGATGACGAACTGGCCTTGGCTACCTCCGGGTCACACAACCTCAGTCGCCGTTCGGTGCCGACCCCGCCCTGCGGGATCGGCGCTACACTTGCTCAGGATGACAGACGCCTTACTAACGAGCTAGCTGTAGTAATGCACCGGAGTGCCCTTCTTTGGCGACGGATCCGGCGAACTTCACTTCCCAGTCCACGGCTTCGGATTGTCCTTGAAAGCTGACCTTCAGCATATTCCCGGTCAATTCATGATGGACAGGCACGCTATGTTGTCCCTTCGCTGTCGCTCGAACCCCGGAGACAGTCATTCCCTCGGGAAGGTAAATGAAAAGTGCGTAGTCGTCACCGGTCACAGTCTCAGACGAACCGAATAGCCGATTTCCCGACCCGTCCCACTGCACGTCCAGAATCGAATAGGCCCCACTGATGTGGCGCGAAGTTCCAATCAACTGTGGTCTGTTGAGCAAAGGGTGAATCAGGAACACGCGCGTGTCATGCGAACCCATGTCAACTTTCATTCTATCTTGGAAGACACCGAACAGTTTCTGGCCCCAGAAATCGAAGGCAATGTAGCGGGAACTGGGGTCAAGTCCCAGCTTGTCCGCGAAGGAAAGCGTTCTGGTAGACGTCCCGGTCCGCCAGTTGGTCAGACCCACGACATCATAGACCCCGGATTTGGCATTTACCTTCAGGTCCAGGACCTCTGGGTAGTTGTGGATGTAAATGTCGGGAGTGGTATGTTGGAACTTCTCATAATGCATGTCGCTCCCGCGGCTGAACAGGTCGATGGGCAGGATGGGAAGGGTCGGCAACGTCTGCTTCAGCAGCTTGCTTCTCTCTTCGGGCAGTTCGGGCATCACGCTAGCCACGGAGTAGACCCCTCCCGTCAATGCCATGTAGGTGACCAGGGTGTGCGCTTCAGCAAGAGTTAAGCCGAATCCTGCTTCATGGTCTTTACGCTCCTCTGCATACTTTGTAAAGGTCGCAGGTCTCTTCTTCTTTGCTTCTTCCATCGTCATCCAGGGTGAAACATCAATTCCCTCCCCGGCGATCAGATAAAATGCGATGTGGTTCAAGAAAGCGTTGTCGTTGATGGAACTCACCACATGACACATTCCCTGCCAGCCGTTGTAATCGTCATACCCGTTCCAGTAAGTTGTGAAGTATCCAATTCCATCCAGAGGAGTGCCCTCCGGTGATCCTTCGAGCATGACCTTCGGGCCAATGGTCTCACGAATCAGTTTGAGCCGGTTTCGATAAGCCACCACAGGATCGATGGTCTTGTCGAAGAGTCTGGCCCTATCAACAAGCGGCGAATACCTGGGGAGAGAGAACTCGCCGTCGAACTTGTAATAATCGAAGCCCCAGTCGTCCAAAGTGATGAATAGCTTCTTGAGGAAATCGAGGACCTGGGGGTTGGTGGAATCGAGGGCGGGAGTCTCATAGTCGCGTATGAACTTTTCTTGCTTGTTCCGCAGATACCAATCCGGATGCTGCTCCGTGGCTCCGGCATAAGCGTTGGGGACGATCCATAAGCCGGCGTGCAGGCCCTTTGACTTGATGTATTGGGCCAACCACCTCGGCCCATGGGGAAATTTCGCCTGGTCCCACTTTCCAATCCAGTTGTGCTCTCCTTTTTCCCCGCGGTCGTAGCCGTCGTCCAGGAGAATGTAATCCAACCCGTAAGGCTTCAAGTTCTCCGCGATCCAATCCGTATTCCGGACTATGTCCTGTTCGGTCACATCTTCGTAGTAGCTGCTCCAACTCCCCCAGACCATCGGGGGTGTAGGAAAGTACGAATCGTCAAACGGAACGTAAAAAGGCGCCCCAAGAATTTTCGTGAAATAGTCCGGAAGGATGCGAATGAGGACATTGCCCGGCACGGGAATGATTGTATCGATCTGATCCGGATCTTGACGGTTGCGCCCCAGGGAGGTCCGATCTGAAAAACTAATGGCCGTGTCGCTGGGGCGGTCAAAGAGGCTGTGCAGGTTTGAACTCGACACCTGCCCCAGACCAAAGTACATGCACTCGGGGTTGCGGTTTGGAAGGAAAGACGGGTTCCGGGTTTCACTCGCGCCCCAACTCCCACCTGCATCGGTTCCCACCCAAGTGACAGGCACTCCCTGTGTGTCAAGGAGACGGGCAACCACACGGCCCTTCGAGGCCGGCGCCTCGGCGGTTAGAACTGCGTCCGCCGAGGTGCTGGAGATTTTCAACATGTTGGGGCCCAACTCGAAGAGCCAAGCGGTCTGAGGTTGAGCCGTTATTATGGAAAGTTGGTCCTCGGCCTTCCGTTCAACTGACCAGTTCTTCAAGCGGAGCAGGTTGCGCTCTCCCTGAAGATTCAGTCGAACATTCTTAATCACCGTTCCCAGATTGTCGTGCGTAATACTGAGAACACTCTGGTCCACGTCAGCCATGACAGTCCAACCGCTGCCTGAAACAGAAACCGGGCTCGCGGGCCGTGCCGATACCGTTGCTGCGGCCAACGTAACCATCGTCATGACTGAGAAGAATCTGCTCATTTTCCCTCCCGTGTGCCGACGAAACCACACCCTTGCCCCCTCCTTATCAAGGAGGGGAATCACCCACAGCTTTTCATGCACAGTGGCGAGCCAAAGGTCCATGACGTCTTCGCTCATAATGACAGCTTATAAGCGTGCCTTTTAGTGAACGCTAGTCTGCTCTGAGGGCGCCGATTCTGTCACGTAATTCTGTTCCTGGACCTTCGTCGGTTCGGCAATCAGAATTAGACGATCCAAATCGAACTCCTTGTAAAGATCGAGACAAAACAGATCGGGCGCATCGAAATAACCCACAGGTTCATCCAAGAGGTGACTCAGGCTGCGCATTCCCCCTTGAACCGCAACCTCGGAAAAGAGACGGGGCTCAAGCGCTGAGGTAATAAGCGAAACCACTTGGCTTCGGATCCCTGTGCTCTCGAGTCGAACCGAGGGCACGCCCCACCTCGAACGGGCCCAATCCGTGAGGGCGATAAGTTGCTCCGCCTCCATACCGACGGCACGGTTGCCTGTGGCCCCCAGCATCTCCGGGAACAGAAATGCAGGTCCTTCCGGCGCCGCATCCCCGGTGAACAACAGGTCAAGCACGAGGACTTGTTCATCTCGATCCATGCGATCGGCAACTTCGGCGCCACGGTCCCAGACTTCGGCGCCAGCACCTTTCTTGCCCTTATCGTTCAACAGGACAGTCAGCGGGGCGCCCGGCGGAGTCCGCACGTCTTTGAGCCATACGCCAGTGGCGCTCAGCCCGTTGCTGAGCAAAAAGCGGAACGATACTGATTCCACGCCGTTGTGCTTGGTATTCGCAACTGCCCATGCTTGCTGAACAGTTATGGGATTGTAACGAACCACGTCTTTGAGCTTGGTCCGCTCCACGTTCGCCCAGGCGGCCTTGTCAGCGGCATCCGTCGGAATGGGTGGACGGGCGATCTCCCCGGCCAATTTCCTGGCCAAGCCAAGTATGGTCAGATTATCCTTGGGCACACCTACCGCCAGTTCGCTATAGGTCTTGATGCCGGCGCCCACCGGAAATTCCCGCTCGGGGGTAGTTAAATCAAAGTATTTGGCAAAAAATCGGTAAGCTTGCTGGCGGTTGGAAAGCTCATAATTGTGAGCCGAGATGTCGGTGTTCTCGTAGAACTGCAATGCGTCCTCTCTCCCGTACATGCGGAAAAATGGCCTTATAGCGTCGAAGATATAAGGCTTGACGAAAGGCGCCCGAAAGCAGCAAGTGTCCTCGGCATTGTTAATCAACAGGGTTGGCCGAGGTGCGCGAATGGCGGTCAGAGTAGAGTAGTCCTGGCCGACCAGGAAGTCTGTCGGGTTTTGCTCGAGGTCTCCTGCCTCTGTGATAGGAGCAAGCGCCAGCCTTCCCTGGAGTGATGTGTATCCCGCCACGGGAATGGATACGTTCACCCTTGGGTCGAGCGAGCTTAAGACGATGGTTTGCCAGCCGCCGCCTGATAATCCCGTTACGGCGATTCGGGTCCGATCCACATTAGGTTGGTCCCAGAGGAAGTCGATTCCTCGCCGCATGGCCAGATAAAACAGCCCCACGTTATTGGCTCCTACCAGGTCAAGGTGCCCGCCAAACGAGTGCTCATTCCCCTTCTCGGTGAGTTCACCCATCCCGATCCACTCGAGGTTCAACGCGATCATGCCCCGCAGGGCTTCATTGATGCAGAGCGTTTGGTAGCTCTCGTCCGCCTTGCCCACGGGGCCATAATGCCCCATGACGTTCAGCACGGCAGGCGCCTTGCCGTGAAGCGCTTCCGGCTCGTAAAGAATTGCGGTGGAGTAGAACCCCGGCACAATCTCATACCGTAATTTCCGCAACTTGTATCCCTTGCCGGCCCGTATCGGCCCCAGGTCTTCGAACCTCGGCTGAGCCTTTACCCACTCCTCGGGCCAGCCGTGGAACACGACGTTCCTGAAGGAGATGCTTACGGATTCGGTCGGCCTCGGCTGTCCACGCTGCCGCGTCGCTGGGCGCGGGGAGCTTTGGAAGTTGGCCCATCAGATATTCCTGTAGTTGAAAGGTCACTACATCAGGCGCCTGAAGTTGCTTATCCAGAATGGGCCCCACTTGATACTGCGTACTTTGGGCCGACGCCAAAAGTGCGTTAAGAAAAAAACAAGCGATCACCATACACCAAGATTTCATGCTTCCTCCTGCGGGCGCTCATTTTCTGATTCTGAACGGCCCGATCTGATCTCCGCCAGGCCATCCGTCGCGAGCGATGGCGCGGCAAAAACGATACACCCTTTGCTCACGGAGTCTTCAGTTCTCTTGTACCTCGGACGGAATGAGATACTCCTCAATTTCTTAACCAATAACAATCAAGCCGTAAACATCCAGGCGTGGCACCGTGAAGCGCAAGGCGCCGCCCACCTGCTCGGCAGCCAGGGTTGGAGCCTCATCCGAATCCGGTGCAAGCCACCGGACGGAGGTGATTCCCTTTCCCGATGGGCACGGCATCCTAACCTCGATGTCGCTAATCGGATGACCCTGGTCATAATTCACCAAATGTAAAAGCCGCCGGCCGTTTGGTTGTGCGCATAGATTCATGGTCACCGTTTCCGGCGCTTTCACTTCAACCTGCATGGGACCGCCCGCCGCCCAGCCCACGGCCTCCAGTAACTCCGCGCCGTTCTCAGGCAGCATCCCTATTTGGAATTTTTCCGGGATGACAATTTGAGGGAGGTAGACCGCCCGCCCTTTACCCGGATAGGCGCGGAGAGCTTTATCCGCCAGGGGTTCAGGGAATAGGTCAGCGAGTCCCGCCTGCTTTCGACGATGATTGTGCTCATCAAACTCTGTTGCCTGGCCGGTCATCACCAGTCCCCCGCCCTGCTGCACGTAACTGCGGATGGCCTCCAGCAGCTTGTCTGAAATCAAGGCCAGATCGGCCAGAACCAGTACGCGAAAGCGGCGCAGTTTCCCCGGATAACGATCCGGCACAAAGGTGAACGGAATCTTGCCCTGGTAGAGCGCCTGCGTAAAAGCGGCCCACCGGTTGCGAGTGATGCTGGGACCATAAGCGGTGTTGACATAGGTGTTGAGCACGCCAACATCGGCGATCATCTCCGTGTCCCGATAGTATTGCTGCTCCCGGCGAAAGAAACGGATCGAAGCCAGAACATAGGGGTCGAACTGCGGTGGGTTAGGCATGGACATCGAGTAGGATGGGACGATCTCGTCTCCATTAACCCAAGCAGGGCAGCCTATACACTGGAGGTTGTAAGCCAAGGATTCGGCCATGGCGATGCGATCCGAAGTGTAATGGAGGACCATGTTGTTGAACTGGCGGCCCAACATCAGAGAGCGGAACCTCGAGATCATGATGCCGTTTTCCAACCGGCTGCGCGCATCTTCGTCCCAGAATGCACCGCCCCATGGCAACAGGCGGGTGTGATCGAGCGTGCCGATACCTAAGGAAGAAATCAGTTGCCCCTCGTACCCTCCGGGGTTGCATTCCATTACAATTTCGGGGTTGAGCGATCGAGCATACTCGGCCAATTCACGAAAAACGTCGCCCATCACTTCACATCGATAATCGACAAAGTCGCGATAGAGCGGGTCTCCATTGTACGCATCGGGCTGGGGCGGAGCGGGCGGAGGCTCGATGCACTCCACTTCCGCAAACCCGAATCGGCGGGCCCGCTCCTCCGGCGAGTACTTGTTTCGCAAATATTCCCTGAACTGCTGGACCGAATAAGGTTCATAGCCTGGCCCAACCGTGTAGTTGTCAAAGTGGAGAAGGTCTACATTGACTTCTCGAACGGCGTAGCGCACCAATTCAAGCATGAACTTGCGAAAGCCGGGATGGCTGCGGTTAGCGTAGCGGCGGAAATACAGAGGGCCGTAGGTAACGTACCGGCCGTTCTGGTCCATAGCAAACCAATCTTTGGCTTCGGGGTGTTCCGCAAGCATGGCCTCGTATAGGATTGTTCCACTGGTAGTGTAGCAACCCACGCGCAGGCCCAGGCGATGGCAGATTTCTGTAAATCGTTTGGCATCCTCCAGGGAAGTCCGCTCGGCCTTGAGCCCGCCGCCTTTGTAAAGCGGGATCATGATGAAATTGAACCCCATCTCTTTCAGCCGTCGTGCCATTTCTTCGCTATGCTCGCGTCCCCAAACAGCCATCTTCTCATCGTAACTCATGGACGCTTGGGACTTGTCGAAGCTTCCGGCCCGAAGGCGGGGAAGCAAGGATTCCCAGTTGTCACCCGCCACTACGACGCCTTCGTCGCGCCACCAAGCGGGGCGCTTCTGGCGAATGGGTTCAGGCCATAATGCCTCCGGCTCGGGTTGCGCTTCCACGGCCCCACTCGAAGCTGATCTGCCGTCCGCCGAGGCGCCGGCCAGTAAGCCCCCAGTGGTGGTAAGAAATGCCCTGCGGCTTACCGTGAAGGGTTGCGTTTTTTTCTCCATTGCCGGCTCCTTGCAGGTCGCTGATTTCAGTTTTCCGTGTAGAGTCCCGTTCCTCTTTTTCTGCGCCGTCACTTTAATAGCGTGATGCCGTGTAAAGCCGCAATAATTTCGTTGGAGAGCACTGTTATCTCGACGCTCTGAATCCTGCGCGAAGCGTCACAGTCCACGTCCACGATATCGGCGTGGGTGGCAGTCGCCCATTGCGCATAATCAAGCAATTCAGGCACTCCTTGCTGACCGAGAATCGTCCTGGGGCGGCCGATGGGCATATTATGGGACATCATATCCTTCTCACCCCTGCCGATCACTTCCATGCCATTTGCAGCGTAATGATAATTACCGCCATAGAATCCTGCCCAACCGGAATCGAAGGTTTCCGGATTCACCAAATCGACCTCAGTTTTGCCGCCCTCAGCGTAGTTCACAACCACATGCAGATTGGCAATCTGGCTCTGCATGGGAAAGGTGACCCCGCTGATCAGAAGGTAAATTTTGCGGGCCGCATCGTCTACGGGAACCGTAAGATGATCGGGAAAATCTCTCCAGCGCGATAAGGCCACGAGGTTTCTGCCCTCAGCACGCTGCGCAAACGGTATTCCATCTTCCGTTACGAACACCCCTTGGGCATTGACGCGAGACCTTAAGAGATCGTCGTTGGGCCTTCCACTGCGGTCGCCCACCAGGTGCGCGAGCATATAGTCGCGGCACACCGCATAAGGATAATCTGTGTTCGAGGTCCAGAATGGGTGAGATAGAACCGTGGAAAGACTGTCGTTATAGAACTGATCCAGCCGCACAGGTTTCCACTCCATTTTCCCGGCTGTGACTGGCGGTGTTTGGGGCCAATAGGGCACCTCGGCTCGCAGCGCACTCACGCCCATTAATCCGGAGACTTCCAGCAGGTTCTTTCCCAGCAGGAGAGCTGAAAGGTCGCCTTGGGCGGTAAACCTTGCCTCCGTTCCGGAAGGCACTTGAACGTCCAACTCGGTCGTTTTCCCTGCCCAACTGCACTTCCCCTTGGCCTTCATCTCCAAGGCTCGGTTGTTTCGCAATGTGAAGCTGCATTGCCCGGACTTGAAATCCACATGGGGATTCACGATCTCCACGGGGGGACGCACCTCCAAATTGATCGGTTCCCACCGGGAATCCTTCGCGTCCTCCACCAGCACAAACAGCGTATGCGGCCCCAACCTTTCCTTGACAATCCCCGATAGGGAATGCTCTGTTAACTTCGCCTGTTCTAAGATCGCCTGAGGATCTTTGAACTCTTGCAGGCGAGCGTACTCAACCCCCATCGTCAAGCGCTCTCCAGCCACGCCCACGCTCCGTGCACGCAAAGCCATGGGGTGCGGCTTGAGCTTCACGGTCAATTGACTCTTGGTGGTGAGCGGCCCGGTGGCAACCGCAAACGAGCCGCCGATGCCCGGTTCCGTACGCGCTTCCACAGGTGATCCATCGATCGACGCTTCTGCCAAGCTTGCCTCGAAAAGCGGTATGCGATAGTGGATGCGGAGGGGTTGAGCGGTCTCGACCTCCAGGGAAATCTCTGAGTTCGTTTTGTGAAAACGGTAGCTCAGGTCAGGTGTCGAAATAGACGCGTCCATCCAATCTCTGGGGAAACCAGGCGATATCGTGATCGTCCTATGCTGCATCTCGGGCAGAATTCCGAACACCCCCTCCACGGCTGTGCGCGCGAACATGCTGATGGCGTCGCCAAACTCTTCATTAGCTCGCTGTTGACCGTTCGAGTAGGCGTGGCAGGAAAGACCTCCGGGAATTCCACCCTGGTACATCGAGGCATAGACACCCTTCACCAGTTCGTAGGCTTTGTCAAACTGCCCCGTCCGGTAATAAGCGATGGCGAGATTCAAATTCTCTGCAAAGACCAGATCATAGGTGCTGTGGGTATAATGCTGATCGTAATTGGGAGCCCAATTCGAACTCCACACCAACCGTCCACCGTTCGGGATTCCTGTTTCGTTCCGAAGCTTGGTCTCCGTGAAACGCAACATCTGGTAAGCCTGGAACTGGTCCGTAACACCAAAGTCAATCGGGTGGTAAATCGTCGGCAACTCCGCTTCGGGGTGAATTCTTTTGAGACCCTGGCGATCGACAAACTCCGCGTAGTGCCCCTCGGAAGAAAGCCAAAGTTTGCTGTTCATTGCGGCTCGAATGCGCTCGGCTTCCCGCCCAAAGGGTCTGGGATCCTCACCGGCGGCCTCGGCAGCTTCCGCGGCAAGCTGGTAGCCCCGGTACATGTAGGCGGATGCCTGCGTGCAATCTCCACCGCTATACCAATGCGAGTCGCTGATCCAGGTGTTCAAGCAGTTTTCGAAGAGCGCGTTGTCGTCCGGGTCCAAGCGGCGCTTTTCCCAGGAAAGAATGCCTTGGATGACGGGGGACAGCGAGCCTAACAGACCTCGATCCCCGGTCCAAAGATAGTGGGAGTGGATGTGGTCCAGATAAACTTCGTTCATGTTGTAGAAGACGGCCCCAGGATCTTCCAGCATTTCAGGTATGGCTCCGCGACTATCGCCGGATTGAATCTGTAGGGCTGCGAAGGCAAGGATGCTGCTGAGAACACGGTCATGCCAACCGTAGGCTTCTGATCCGTACCAGGTGCGCCACCCCAGGTAGTGCTGCATCCAACTCATCGCACCGTGAAGGAAACTGGGCGGTTGCCACATGCCGTCGTTGGCAATGGCCATCGCTTCCACACCCAGGTTAAAGTACGCATCGGGAGTCCGGACCTGCACGCGGCGCGCAACGCTCCGGTAAAACTGCATGGATTGGTCAAATGTCTGGGCGGGATGGGCAGCGATTTCTTCCAGTGCCACCGCACCCCCCATGGTAAATATCAAATGCACGGGACCCTGTTCCGGTGGCCACTCTCCCGCAAAAACCGCAACCGGCGACTTGGAAGGAGCAGCGCGCACAGCCTCTGAAGGTCCAGCCACAACTTCCCCGGCATCCTTCGACGCCAATTGACCCGGCAGGTCGCATGCGCCCCACATCTCCCTGCCCTTCGTTGTAGGTGAATTCAAGGAAAAGCGGTTGCCCCAGATGTGGACGACGTTTCGCGCCGCATCATCCCCTGAGAGCTTCAGTTTATCGATCAAGAGATCGTAGTTTCCGCCATATCCCGACGCGCCCCCAAAAGCCCATACCAGACGAACTTTTTCCGCAGGCGGTTTAATCCATCGTAGCTCGATGGTGAATCCCTCGGCGGAAGACAACGGAACGGCTGTTACCTCCAGCGCTCCTGTCATAAGCGCAGGATCCTCCACGCTGTGGCGAGTCAATCCAGGCTGGTATACACTGTCGATCTCCGAGAAACGGTCCAGCCATTTGCCTCCACGCGCGGTCACCAAGCCTATGTAGAGCGTCCCGATCTTCCCGATGTCCGCGGGCGCAAGGTAGGCAAACGCGGGCCGGTCTCCGCTGAGAAGCATGGTCGGTTCGTGCGTGCCATATAGAGGGCGGTTGAAGTAGGATGGCCCATTGTGGATCCAAAATCCTTCTTTGCGGATTTCATAACGGTACCCGGAGGCCGGGCAAGGCCAGGGAATCAAGATCAATGCGAGCAGTAGGAACAGCCGGGATCTCATGGCATTACCCTCTGAGGCTCTGGATGTAAAACAGCACAGGGCTTGTGCCTCTCAAACTCCGCCCTTCCGTGTCACTTCCGGGTGACCACGCTTCCCTTCAGGGCCGCCGTTTGACTGCGAGCGGTCGTCACAAGGCCCAGGAACCGTTGCGCCAATTCACGAATCCATCCCGCCCTCCGCTGTTGGATAGCGTCTTTCGGGATCAACTCTCGTCCGACGCCTAGCGCGGCAGCCCCCGCCAGAATCAAATTGCCAGCCGTCAGTTGATTCACGCCTCCTGCTGCTATCAATGGCACCTGGGGCAAGGCCGCCTTCAGAGCTCGGATGTAGCTGTCGCCGCCGAGCTGTGCGCAAGGAAACACTTTGACGAAGTCAGCAGCGGCCTTCCACGCCGCAATCACCTCCGTTGGGGTCAATGCACCGGGGAAAACAACCACGCCTTCCTTACCAGCGAATTCCACGACCTCCGGATCGAATCCCTCACTGGTCAGGAATTTTGCCCCCTTATCTACACAGAGGCGCGCCATTTCGATATCTAAGACGGAGCCCGCGCCCACGATTATTTCCGGAGCGCTGCGCACCAGGTGGGAAATCACTTCATTCGCTCCGGGCACTGTCATCGTGACTTCCACGATGGGGATTCCGCCACTGGCCACCGCCTCGGCGGCAAAACGTGCCTCCTCTGCCGAAGATACACGAACCACCGGGATGATACCGATTTCCTCGAGGCGAGCGCGAACTTCTTCCTTTTTCATCAATCCAACTCCTTCCGCAGAGTATTCCGTGAGTCCTGCGTTTGATCTGGCGAGCATTGTTGCCAATCCGAGAGAAGACCGGGAGGATTAGAGTAGATCACGAAAGCCATGAGAAACAAGCGGGTTGCTCGTGAGGATTCATGGGGAGGTCTACGGTCTTGCCGGCTCGCAGCCAAGCTCTTATCCGTCGAGTGTCCCTAAGCTGGCGAATGTTAACACAAGCCATTCGCTAATCGTGATAAGAATTGTGGCACCGCGTCAACGCGAAATAGTGAACAAGCAAGTGCGGCCAGGCTCACGCCCCCCTCACCCGCCTGCGGGCCGTAGCGGGCTGTGC
Source organism: uncultured Acidobacteriota bacterium (assembly GCA_963832915.1). Lineage (GTDB taxonomy): Bacteria > Acidobacteriota > Terriglobia > UBA7540 > UBA7540 > CAVROP01. Next base: position 20,574 of record CAWHWE010000010.1, on the reverse strand, counting down.
GCCCTCAGCGCCGATAACCCTTCGGCGGGCGAAGGCCCGGCCCGCGCCGGCTGGTGAAAACGCCGGACGCGGGCCACCCTCTCCCCCAAGGGGGAGAGGGTCGTTAGCCTTTAACCTTTTCCCTGTTCCCTATTCATACACGCTCTTCGCGTCGTCAGGGCTGGGCAGTTGGTCGGTAGGTCGAGCCCACCAGACATACAAGGTGGGCAGGAGAAAAATGCTCAGCACGAGCCCAACCATGAGCCCACCCACAATAACGATGGCAAAGGGTCGCTGCGAATCCGAGCCGATTTCGTGGGACATAGCAGCAGGCAGTAAGCCCAGGATTGCCACCAACATGGTCATCATGATGGGCCGGAGCCGGAGGACGGCGCCATCAATGGTGGCCTCGGTAATTGAAAGTCCCCTGGAGCGCAATTGATTGATGTACATGACCATGATCACGCCGACTTGAACCGAAACTCCGAACAAGGGCAGAAATCCGATGCCGGAAGAGACGCTGAAATGCGTGCCCGTAATGAGCAGCGCGAGGATACCGCCGATCGGAGCTATCACCAGATTGATGAGAATCAGGCACGCCCATTTGAACGACCCAAACGCAATGTAAAGCAGAATGAGAATGAACACAATGGTGATAGGCACGATAACCGCGAGCCGCTTGTTGGCACGCTGCTGGCTCTCGTACTCACCTGCCCAATCCATATGATACCCGCGGGGCAGTTGAACTTGCGCGTTTACCTTCCTCATCGCTTCCTCGACGGCGCTTCCCAGGTCACGCCCGCGCACGCTGTACTTGATAGCGACATAGCGCTGGTTTCCTTCGCGATAAATCTCGGAAGCGCCGTCCCGCTCTTCGATCTTGCAGAGCTGAGCGAGCGAAACACGTTCGCCCGCAGGTGACAGCAAGCGAATGTTTTCCAATGCTTCCCTCGTGTTACGGTACTGGGGGAGATAGCGCAGCACCAAGTCGTAGCGCTGTTCGCCCTGGAGGACTTGGGTGAGAGCATTGCCTCCCACGGCCGTCTGAATAGCATCCTGCACATCAGCTACGTTGATCTGATAGCGGGCGGCCTGTGCGCGGTCCACCATGAAGTTCAGGTTGGGCTGGCCCATGACCCGAAGAAGTCCAAGGTCCTCGATTCCCGGAATGCGGTGCATGATTTCGACGATCTGATCGCCCGTCGCTTCCAGGGTCTTCAAGTCGTCGCCGTAGATCTTGGTAGCAAGCTGCCCCTTCACCCCGCTCACGGCCTCTTCCATGTTGTCCGCAATGGGTTGAGAAAAGTTCCATAGCACGCCGGGAATCTTCTCCAGCTCTCGATTCATCGCCGCGATGAGTTCTTCTTTATCCCTGCGAAAGACAGGGCGCCATTGTTGCTTCGCCTTTAGATCGACACAGTATTCCGTATTGAAGAAACCCGTTGTGTCGGTTCCGTTGTCCGGCCGACCGACTTGGCTGGTCACCACCGTGGCCTCCGGAAAAGATGCCAGAAGGATGCGCGCCTGATTGGCCACGCGCACGCCTTCGGTGGGTCCGGTGCTGGGCGCAAGAGTGCCACGCACCCAAATCGAACCTTCGTCGAGGTGGGGCAGGAATTCCGATCCGATCACACCGCCCAACACCAGGTAGCCGCAGCCGGTGAGAGCCACCAGCGTAATGCCCACCATCACCCAGCGGTGATAGATGGACCAGCGCAGAGCCCGTTGATAGTGTTCCGTAACCCAGACGAGAACGGGATTGTGCCATTCGCGGACCTCTTTGCGAAACAGAAAGCTCGCCAACACGGGCGCGATCGTCATGGAGAAAATCACCGCGCCGAGCAGGGCGAAGGCTACAGTCCAGGCCATGGGCCGGAAAAGCCGCCCCTCCACCCGCTGGAGTGTGAAGATGGGCAGATAGGCGGTGATGATAATGATGATGGCGTAGAAGACGGGCCTTTGCACTTCGTGCGCCGCCGCCCGAATTCGATCCCGGACTGACTTATGCACCTCTTCCCGTTGGCCGATGTGACGAACGATATTCTCGATCATTACAACCGCACCGTGCACAACCATCCCAAAGTCTAACGCGCCGAGCGAGAGCAGATTGGCCGGAATTTTTCTCAAGTCCAGACAAATGGAGGCAAACAACAGCGAAAACGGAATGGTCATCACCACGATGACGGCGCCCCGAACGTTGCCTAAGAATAGGAGCAAAATCATAGTGACAAGAATGAAGCCCTCGGTGAGGTTGTGCATTATGGTGTGGGTGGTGAATTGAACGAGATCACTGCGGTCGATAAAGGGGACGATCTTTACGCCGGGAGGCAGAATGCGGTCGTTCAGCTCCTTCACTTTTTTGTGCAGCCCCTCCAACGTTGCTTCGGCCTCGGCCCCCTTCCGCATGGGCACCCAGGCGGAAACTACATCCTCGTTGTCGATAATTTTCCCGTCCTCACGGTGAATGGCGCGGCCGAATTGGCCGAGCCGTATCTTCGGACCTTGCGCCACCACGGAGATATCCCTCACGCGCAGCGGTGTGCCACTCTTCGTTGTAATCACCGTATTTTCGATATCGTGCACGTTGCTGACGAGGCCGACCTCCCGTACGTTGATCTGCTGCAAACCCGCTTCAATGAAGCTGCCGCCCGCATTGACGTTGTTGTTGGCGAGTTGTTGTTCCACCTGGACAATGTTGAGTCCGTAGGCGACCAGCTTATTCGGGTCAACGCGAACCTGGTACTCACGCGTGGGCCCACCGAAGCTGGAAACATCAACGATGTCGGGAACGGCCTTGAAGTTCTTCTCGACCACCCAGTCTTCGAGCGATTTTAATTCCATAACGTCGTACTGCGGATTGGCGCTGAAAAGCGTGTAGAAGTAGATTTGGCCGACCGGGCTCCAGTCCGTGCCCATCTGGGGCACGACGCCCGGCGGCAAAGTGACTTGCGAAAGTCGCTCGAGGACCCTTTCCCGGTTCCAGGCGTTCTCCGATTCATCACTGAAAATCAGCTTCAGATCGGAAAGCCCGAAGAGCGAGAACGAGCGCAGATGGACGATTCCTGGGATGCCGTTCATCGCGTTTTCAAGCGGAATCGTCACCTGTTGCTCGATTTGTTCCGCCGAAATGCCCGGCCACTGCGTGATGATCTCAACGTAATTATCCGCCACATCGGGGTACGCCTCGATGGGGAGCCTGTGGAACGAAATGATGCCCCAGCCGAATAGCAGGAGGGCGCCTGCCAGCACCAGCAGGCGCTTATTCAAGGCAAAGTCAACAACCGCGCGGATCATTTCCTCTCCTGCGTCCGTTGTCCGTCGTCAGTTGTCAATTGTCACTTCTCAGTCGCCAGTCATCAGTTAAGATGAAAAGCGAAACTCGAAATTTGAAACTCGCCGCGATTTTCGATTCTCGCGTTTCGATTTTCCAATTTGGGCCTTCGACAACGGACCACGGACAACTGACTACGGACAGCTTCTACTGTTCGACAGTGGCCTGGAGCACAAGGGCGTTGGCCACAACCTGCTGACCTGGCCGGAGGCCCGAGGTGATTTCCTGCCTTTCGCCGGCGTTGCCCGGAAGCATCTTACCGGCAGTCACCTCGAGGCGTTGGAAACGGCCGCCCTCGATCGGCACGTAAACCCAGTCGCGATCGTGCAAGTGCAGGACCGCGCCCGCCGGAACGATGGCGTGCACTTCCTTTTTCATTCCGTAGAATGTTGCGGTAACAAACATGCCGAGCCGCAACAGGCCCGAATTCTGAACTTCCAACCGGACCTTCGCAGTGCGAAGGTTAGGATCGAGGATCGGGCTAAAATTGCCGATCCTCCCCTTCAAAACCAGGTCCGGGTATGCATTCAGATGAATGTCCGCGTATTCATCGAGGCGGACAAAAGGAAGGTCGTTTTCATACACGTCGCACAGCACCCAGACGTGCGAGAGATCGGAAATCGTGAATGGGTTCGGACCCGTGAGGCCTTGCACGCCCGCCGCGTTGGTTACTTGTTGGTCAGTAATCACGCCGGAGGCGGGGGCGTGGATATCGAGGATGGCGGCGGGATGATTGATGTCGGCGCCCAGTACCCGGAGGCGATCCATGGTGGTCTCGAGGGTGACTTTGGCTTTAGCTTCGGCGTCCACCGCAACCTCCAGGTCCTTCTGGGCGATCGCGCCTTTATCATGGAGGAGCTTGGAGCGGTCGAGTTGCGCGCGCGCCAATGTGTCGTCCGCGACGGCCTGCCGGTAATCGGAGAAGGCCTGCACAATATCCGCGCTTTGGATGCGCATCAAGACTTGTCCTTTGGTTACGGTGTCGCCCAGGCGGGCGCGGATGTCCACTACCCGGCCCGAAGCAATCGAAATCACCGGGATGCTTCGAGACACATCGGGACTAACGGTACCGGTCACATTCAGTTCGGGCGCAGCCTCGTGCTCACCTGCCGTTACGAGAGCAAATTGTTCCGGATGATCCACCTTGAAGGCGCCGTCGTCCTGTTCGCGCTCCACCTGCGCCGGCGGCGGGGCCTCTGCCGCTGCGTCCACTTGCCTCCCCTTGCAACCCGATAAAACACAAGAAGCGAAGCAAAGCAGGAGAATTGGGGCGATCATCATATAAGAGCGATATTTCATCGTCGACCTCGAAAGACCGGAAACTGGAAATTAGAAACCTGAAAAAGGGAAAAGGCCGCTCTTGGCCGCTGATGGTTCCAGCTCCGGGTTTCGAATTTCCATTTTCCGTGCCCTTTTAATCTCTGTAGTATTCGCAATCTGCGGATTCCTGCCCCTGCGCTATTGCGTGATGAGTGCGCTCGATCTCGGAGAGAGTTTGCAGCTCGATAGATGTTGATCTCCCGTCCGCAGACACGACCAGCCCGGAATCGGCCGCCCTTGCCAGCTCGAGTGCTCGCCAACTACCCTGGTTGTTAACAGAGGGGAAAAGGCGGACCTCTCGTCTGCGGCCGGCGTGTGACGGCCCCCGGAGGCTTGGCGGCGGTCAACGGAGGAGTCAGGGGTATGATGATGAGATCGTTGCGGAAAGAGGCCCCCCCTGAGGAATCAGGCCAGCTCCGGGAAAACTCAGGTACGGTTGCCTGAGACGATCCATGCGGGGTTTCCGAACGAATTCCATGGCCATCTTCCCACATAGGTCGTGGGCAGGCAGTGGGATCACCTCGAATGAATCCGCCATGGCCGTCGTTGATCCACACCCCGACGGGAGTAAACGACCAGGCGGTTGTGATGACGAGATCCAGGTCCCAGTCACCATTCACGTCGCAGGGGATAATACGCAGACCCCCTCTCTGGGCGGAAACGCTGAAGGAGTTCGGACCGACACGACTGGTAAGATCAAGGTCAATTCGGTACCGGAAGCCGCTCGGACCCCAACCCTCTGCCATGACGATGGCCAGGTCGGGATGGCCATCACCGTCCAGATCAACAATCGCACAGCCTTGATCGCAAAAAGAAAGCGTGGGGGGAAGTTGTGCGGCTGGACCGGTTCTTGCTTCCGACGCCCGGCAGCCCGAGGATAAAACCCATAGCGCCCAGAGCGTCAGGATGGGCCAGCGAATAATCGAAGAGCAGCGGGTCGCTGAGCAAGGCCCGTGACCAAACCCCGGATCGAGCATCGGCTTGGGAAGAGGTCGCATCAGCATGGTCAAGGTTTAAGGTAGTGCCGCCCCGGCTTTGTCCAGCCGGGAGTTCGTCACCCGACCGCTAGTGTCCTGAGTCAGAAGTTCGTTTGCAAAACCTTGCGACGGCCTCCAGGATTTGGTCAGCGGTTTTGGTCCATACGAAAGGCCGGGGGTCTTGGTTATAGGTTTCCACATAATGGTGCAGAGCCGCCTCCAGTTCTTGGGTGCTGCGATGAGCGCTACGGCGCAGTTGGCGCTCCGTCAGGGTGGCGAACCAACGCTCGACCAGATTGATCCAGGACGAACCGGTGGGAGTGAAGTGCAAATGATAGCGAGGATGGCGCACCAGCCAACGCTGAATCATCGCAGTCTTGTGCGTGCCGTAGTTATCCAGAATCAAATGCACGTCCAGGTCCGCGGGAGTGGCGGTATGGACCGTCTCCAGAAACCGGCGGAACTCGAGGGCGCGATGCCGACGATGACACTCGCCAATGACTTTGCCGCTGGCCATCTCCAGAGCTGCAAACAGCAACGTCGTGCCGTGACGTTCGTAATCGTGAGTTCGCCGCTCGATTTGTCCGGGGCGCATCGGCAGCAGCGGTTGGGTTCGGTCCAAGGCTTGGATCTGGGCCTTTTCATCCACGCACAGCACCAAGGCTTGGTCGGGCGGGTTCAGGTAGAGTCCCACGATGTCCCGGACTTTCTCGATAAACAGTGGGTCGCGCGACAACTTGAAGGTTTCGCTGCGATGCGGCTGCAAGGCGAACGCCCGCCAGATGCGGCTGATGGCCGTCTGGCTCATGCCGCAACGGCGTGCCAGCAGTCGCGTGCTCCAGTGCGTCGCATTGCACGGCATTGATTCCAGGGTCAGGGTCAACACCCGTTCCACCTCCGCATCGCCGATGCGGCGCGGCGCTCCGGGGCGTGGTTCGTCCAGCAACCCCTCCAGACGCTGGACGACGAATCGTCCTCGCCACTTGCCCACGGTGGGTTTACACACGTGCAGGGCAGCGCTCACCGCCGTGTTGTTTTTTCCCTCTGCGCAGGCCAGCACGATGCGGGCGCGCAACGCCAGGGCTTGAGCGGTTTTGCGCCGCTGCGCCCAGCCCTGCAAGGTTTCTCGCTCTTCAGCACTCAAGATCAATTCCGGTGTAGGGCGTCCTCGTCGCATTGGTGTCCTCCTTCTTATAAACCCAATGCACGAGAACTTCCATTTATTAAACGAACTTCTGACTCAGGACACTAGGCCTACATTGTTAATTATATAGGCCTTACGCTCTAGGCTGTCAAGGCAGCTCATCGCAGGGCGGTGGGTCAGTTTAATGTGGAGGCGGCGGAACCTGTCCCGATCTTACCGGGACGCCGCCCTATGGCGAGGTAAACTCGCCGCTACAACCTCGAGCCTGCCGGGAATGCTGGCACACAAGTCTTATCCATCAAGCTTGAACCGGGTGGAAGCCAAGTTGTAAAGCCGCCGCCAGACCAGCCGATTGATGGTGACGACCATCGCCGCCAGGCAAATTGTGGCCGCGAAGAGCAGGCGGAAGTTGCCACCGTCCGTCGCCCGGCTGATCACCGCACCGAGTCCCGTAGTCGAAAAGGTTTGCCCTCGGAAATGGAAATACTCCGCCACGATGCTGGCGTTCCATGCTCCACCGGAGGCGGTCACCAGACCGGTGATCAAGTAGGGAAAGATTCCGGGCAAGAGCAATTTGCGCCAACGTTCGAGGTTACCCAAGCGGAACACACCGCACACTTCCTTGAGGTCCGTCGGAATGGCGCTGGCCCCGGCGATAACGTTGAACAGGATGTACCACTGTGTACCCAGCAGCAGAATAATCGAGCCAATCCCCAGTCCGCCGCCGAGGCGGATCAGCAGAAGCAGAACGATGGGGAACAAAGCCGTGGCGGGTACGGAGGCTGCAATTTGAGCGATCGGTTGGGCGACAGCGCAGAGCTTCGGCCTTAACCCTACATAAAGGCCGACCGGAACCGTCCAGCATGCCGCCAGTAAGATAGTCGCCTCGACTCGAAGGAATGTCGCTCCGGCTCCCCACAGGATTTCCCGCATTTCCGGTCGCGAGAGCGCTGCGAGCATGACACTCATCTTCACGACAGCGTACGCAACGCCAAGGAGGCCGGCAACCAGCAGCGTACGCAATATCCATTTCACCAGACTGCGCCTCAAATGAGACCGGGAAGGGGATGCTTGCGCTCTGGCAAAACGCAGACTCAAGGCCTCACGTAGAGGTAAGACAGACATGCGGGCGGCAAGATGAAGTATCCTCGAACGGCGCAGCAGATCGAGAACGGGCGATCGCGGCGTCACCGTAGCTTCGACCTGCTCAAACTTGAACTTCTCCGCCCAAGCGATGGTTGGACGCCAGATGATCTGGTCAACCAGCACGATAACCGCCACCATGGCGGCCAGTCCCCAAATGATGGATCGAGTATCTCCCGCATTGGCCGCGGTTTGGAGGTATGAACCGAGGCCGGGAAGACGAAGGTCGCGATTTCCCAAAACAAACATCTCGCAGGCCATCAGAAAGAACCAGGCGCCAGCCACCGACATCATCGAATTCCAAATCAATCCAATGGCTGCGTAAGGCAGTTCCATTTGCATGAACCTCTGCCACCAACTCAGCCGGTACACCTTCGCCGCCTCGCGCATCTCATTGGGAATGCTCTTGAGAGATGAGTAAAAGCTGAAGGTCATGTTCCAGACCTGCCCGGTGAGGATCAACACGATGCACCCCAGTTCCGCGCCCAATTGCCGAGTGGGGAATAAGGCAACCATCGCGACCATCACGGGGGGGAGGAAGCTGAGAACAGGGATGGACTGCAACGTATCCAGCAGCGGAATCATGAAGCGTTCCGCTTTAGCGTTATAGGCGGCAATATATCCGTAGACGAGAGTGAAAGCCAGGCTGAGGACGTAGGCCATCGCAATGCGAGTGAGCGAGAACAAGGCATACTTGGGCAGTGCTCCGGGGTGGAGTTGAATTTCAGCTTGAGTGTTGACGGGGCCAATCCCGTAGCGGCTAAACGTGAGCAAGCCATAGAAGATTGCCAGCACCGCAATGATGATGGGTAAGTCTCTCAGGAAGGATGGGACAGCGGGGGAGAAGATTCCCCAGGGCGGAGGCGCAGGCGAGGCTTTTTCAGTTCGTGGCGTCATCAGTGATGCAAAACGTCTTCGGAAGAATCTCCGGAGCTTGTGCTTTGGTGCAGCAGGAGCCTGTCGCTTTGGGAATCGTACGTAAAAATCTCGCCGTAACGACCCCAATGCAGGGCAGTCTCAATCTGCTTTTGGGCCTCATCCTCGGAGAAGTGTTCCTCCAGGAGGTCACGAAAGAACTCCAGTGGCATGGCGTGGTCTGACTTACTATTTAGACCATGGTTAATCTGCTGAAGCAGCGAAACATGGGCGAGTGCGGCTTCACGGAAGAGGAGCTTTCGCGTGGAAATGTCGGCTTCGGCAAACGCCTTTCCCTCTGGGGTAATCTCAACATCACCCTTATCTGATCTGGCAAAGGCAAGCAGCGTCGCCGCCTCGACGATGGGCAGCAGGTCTCCGACATCCATCAACAGTTCTTCCGCCAAGTGGTACAGGTCCTCCTTGCCACCGCGGTCCTCGAGAATTTCGAGGAGTCCAGCGACTCCGCCCGGCCTGGCATGGGGCAGCATCTGGGTGGGCGTTCTCACCAGGCGGTCCGCGGTTGAGGGCAGCGCGGGCTCGAGCTGCGGCTGTGTCATCAGTTTGTAGATGTAGTCCACGTAGACGAGGAACTCCGCGGAAGTGTGTTCCCTTGGCTGCGGGAGCGGAACACGAAAATCGGCGCGGATTGTTGCCGGGTTACGCCCCAGTACGATTATCCGGTCCGCGAGCATAACCGCTTCCTCAATGTTGTGAGTAACCAGGAAAATACTTCGGGTGGGGATCTTCTTCCCAAGCCACAACTCCATCAGTTCGCCCCGCAGATTCTCCGCCGTCAGGAACGTCAAGAGCCGAAAAGGGCTCGTCCATGAAGAGAATTTCGGGCTCCACCGCCAAAGCGCGTGCGAATCCAACGCGCTGCTTCATGCCTCCGGAGAGTTCTTTGGGATACGCCGTCTCAAAACCCTTTAGGCCCACTTTGTCAAGCGTCCGGAGAGCGCGATGATGCCGTTCGAAGTGTGCTATACCGCGTGCGAGGAGCGGAACCTCAACGTTATCCAGAACCGTGAGCCAGGGAAACAAGGCGAAGCTTTGGAACACTATGGCGACATTTGGCCGGCACTCATTCAGCGGTTCATCATGCCAGAGAATTTTGCCGCGGGAGGGTGGCGTGAGTCCGGTGAGGATTCGCAAAAGCGTGGACTTGCCACACCCGGAAGGGCCGAGAAGGGCCACAATCGAGTCGGGCTCCACAGACAGATCGATAGGACCAATCACCTGAATCTGTCTGCCGTCCGGCTGAAGAAAACTCTTCTCAATTTGCAGGGCCGAGATAATGGGTTTGACCACGGAGGGGGGCCTGGCAATTTCTGCCCCCAATTCAATGGCCGCCAAAGCGCCACCCTCGTGCGTCTCGGCAGGTTGTTCTCCCGAGAGTTCGTCCATCAAATGCTGCCAGGCCTCCTCCGGTAGCTCGTCAAAGAATTGATGACGCTCTTCAGGCTTGGTCTTGGCGATGATGGCGCGCAGTTCTTCTGCCGGGCGGGAGTGGAGCAGGACATAAGAGTGGTAGTAAGGAAAATGGCCAACTATTCTCGCCGCAAAATCAACGGGCAAGGCACGAAACAGGATCTGCTGCTCTTCGTAGGGGATGCTCATCATCAAGTCTGCAGCTACATCGAGATCGAGACGTTGTAGCAACACGACGGCTTGCTCCGAACGTCCTTGGGACAAGAGCTCCTGAAGTTTCTCGGCAGTCGGAAGATTCATCGCGCGCACCCCATAACTCTCTGTGGAACCTGAACAGCTTCGACGGTTCCAGGCAGGGTCATTCTTGGGCGGCAATATGTTACCAGAAGCTGGCGGTGTTGGGGTTCTATGCTTCGGGCTCGGATTCTCAAGGCATGGGGATCTATCATCCGACGAGGTCAGAGCTGAAGAGCGCGGGAGGGCTTCCGTTTTGTGCCTTTCTCGCCGATAATAGAACTTGGAAGCTGAATGACTCACCGCCTCTCTGAAAACTATGTTGACCAACCGCCGTCCAGATCCTGAGCAACTGTTGCGCCGAGTCCAGGCCGAGGAGCAGTACTCCATGCGCGGACGACTCAAGATTTTTCTCGGATACGCGGGAGGTGTCGGAAAATCGTTCCGCATGCTTGATGAGGCGCGGCGCCGGCGAAAACGAGGAGAGGATGTGGTAGTGGGTGCAATCCAACCCAAGGTCTCAGCCGTGGTCGAAGCCCTGCTGCAAAAAATGCAAGTCATCCCGCTTCGTACCATCGGTGGCGTGCCCACGATGGACGTGGGGGCCATCCTGCGCCGCCACCCCCAGGTCTGCCTGGTTGATGGTCTTGCTTATGACAACCCGCCGGGCAGCCAACACCCCAAGCGCTGGCAGGACGTAGAGCACCTCCTTTCGGTGGGCATCTCGGTTGGCGCCACGGTCAACCTTCAACACATCGAGGAACGGCAGGAGGAGGTGGAGAGGATCACGGGCAAGCATGTGACAGAGACCGTTCCGGAAAGCTTCTTGCGCAATGCGGACGAAATCGAAATTGTGGACGCACCGCCCGATTTTTGTCTACAGCGCGACCTCAGCCCCCAGGCAGCGGGTGACACTAGCGCTGCGACCCTCCAACCGCAACAGCTTTCTGAACTACGAGAGGTTGCGCTCCTGCTGGCTGCGGATGTGGTTGACCATCAGCTTGAGGCTTACCTGGCGCGTCATGGCATCGAGCAGCTTTGGGGCGCCCACGAGCGCATTCTCGTCTGTGTTTCCCCTTACGCTGACGCTGCCGAGATGATCGCCAGCGGAAGGCGCAACGCCGAGCGCTTCCACGGGGAATTGTTTGTGGCGTACAATAGTCGGCCAGACATCACGATGGAAGAAAAAGCTCTCCTGGAGAAAAACTTATCGCATGCCCGGGCTGCCGGGGCGCGAATCGAAGCACTGGATGGCGAGGAGCCAGCCTACACTATCATGCAGTTTGCGCGATCCCACGGCATTACTCAGATCTTCTTGGCGAACAGAAAGACCAACAACTTGTGGGATCGCATCTTTGGCAGGCCTGTAGAACACCTCATCCGCGCAGCGGAGAATATCGACGTTAGAGTTTTCCCGGTTTAGGATGCCGCACATGTCCGAATACTCCCCTCGAGGCACACTTAAAATCTTCCTGGGTTACGCCGCGGGCGTCGGCAAGACTTATCAAATGTTAGACGAAGCCCACAAGCTGAAGAATGAGGGTGTTGACGTCGTGCTTGGCTATTTCGAGCCCCACGGGCGCATGGACACCATTACTAAAGCCGAGGGCCTGGAAATCTTACCCCGTCGCAAGATCACATACCGGGGAGCCGCGTTTGGGGAAACGGACGTCGATGCTATACTGCGCCGGCATCCGCAAGTCTGCGTTGTCGACGAGTTTGCGCACACGAATATCCCGGGGTCGGAGCGAGAAAAGCGCTGGCAAGACGTGAAAGTCCTGCTGGACGCCGGCATCGACGTGTTGACCACCCTGAACGTGCAACATCTGGAGAGCCTTAACGACCAGGTCTGGCAGTTCACGGGCATCCGCGTGCGTGAAACCATCCCGGATTGGGTCGTCAAGCAAGCCGACGAGGTGGTCATGGTCGACTTGCCTCCTCAGGCCCTGCTCAACCGGCTGATGCGCGGCGTCGTCTATGCACCCGAAAAGGCGCGCTTGGCGATGGAGAATTTCTTTAAGGAGTCGACTCTTGTCGCCCTGCGCGAGTTGGCGATACGTCAGACCGCGCATGAAGTTGACGTTCGGCAGTCGGTCCAGGACGACACGGAGGCGGTGGGGATTGGAGGCGAAGGCCTTGACTCGCTTTCACCTAAGAGGCCGCGGACCTCCGACCGAATCCTCATTCTGGTTACAGAGGACCCATCTTCAGCGGCGCTCATCCGGCGCGGCAAGCGGGTGGCCGATTACCTGAAGGCGGATTGTTTCGCGGTGTGTGTCCACCGCGACGGCAGCTTGCGTAATGTCCCGGCCGGCCAGGGCGAGGCCGTAGAAAAGCACATGAAATTCGCCCGCAACCTGCATATCGAGCCCAGCGTGTTAGAGGGCGAAGATGTGGCCCGAACTCTGGTCAACTTTGCCCGCCTCCACAAGATCACACAGATCTTCCTTGCCCGCCCCCGACAGAAGAGATGGCCGATCCTCTTTGGCCGCGGTTTGGTGGAACGGGTTGTCCGCTTGGCGCACGATATCCAGGTCACTATTGTGGCCGAGCACCGCCGGCAGCAGGAAGGCTAGGCCACACCCGCCCCCGCTCTTTGCCGTGAAACCATCAACGACTCTCACCGCAGAGGCACAGCACGGCCTGCGGCCGCAACTCAAATTTCAGATTTTAAATTCCAGAAGGGGCCGAGAGAACGATTCCTCCGACGGAATGGTTTCGCGTCCCGCGTGACAAAGCCGGCGCCAGGCGCCTCGGCGCAGGCCGGCTATACATTATATGTTATATTAATTAATCTCAATATACATATGATCTTTATAGATTATTTCACATATTCTATACGCTGGGTTGCGCGAGTATTTCCTGGAGTGATTTGGCGTCGAGGTACTCCTCATCGTGGCTTTTGTACAGCACATCGAACACCAGCGGCGCTTCCGGGGCAATGGCCAGAATCTTTGCCAAGCTCCGGCCGTCCTGGTATCCCCCAATCGGACCGTTTCCGTTCCAAACCTGTCCCGCAATGTCTATTTGGGGCGCGTTCACCAACCACAGCCCCACGTGGCCTTTGAGCAGCGTGCTGGCTTCTTTAAGCTCCACTTTCTTGGCCAGCAGAAACGACGTACTGGGCGCCAGACGTAGGTTCCCTGCACCCACTCGCCCCACAAACTCAACCGCTTTCTTCAGGTCCTCAGGGGGCTTGCCCACACTCAGACGGAGATGGACTGTCACCTCCCGCCTCCCGGCTCGCTCGCATAACTGGCGAAGCGTTGTCGCGAACGACTGCCAAGTCTGTTCTTCGGTAAAATTATTCTCCGGATATCGATGCAGGGAAAGAATAAGATCGTGGGCCGAGAGGATCTCCATCTTTCCCATCACCTCTTCGATAGCAGCCTGGCTGGCCAAATAATCTTCTCTGCGATTGTCCACCAAACGCAGGTCAGGATAAAGGTCGATCCCCGAACTCAGGTCGATGAGCAGCTTCAACCCCTGCAAGCCGATCCAGCCACTCTCCCGTTCGAGAATCTCTTTCTCGCGCCCTTGCAAGTATCGCCAGTCCACCACCACACTGTCGAAGTGCTGGAAGAAACTGGGCCGTGCCAGCACCTCTTCCTTGATGGAGCGCGCCCTACGCAACGGTAAGGCCCGCCCCCGCGGACGCAGAGGAGGCGCCACCTGGGCAATCTCTTCCACATTCTCTTCCTTAACCCGCACCGCAAAGATGCGAATGTCGCCTCCCGCAATGTGCCCCTCATCACTCACCCCAAGCGGGGTCTTCTCCAACCCCTCCGGCAGGTAGCCCACCGCCGCTTTCTCCGATTGGTCCAGCGCCGACTCCCGCAGCGACTCGATGCGGCCACAGTGGGACACGATCTTGAGCGGCTGCTGGCGCCAGGCATGATTCGAAACGCCCAACGTATACTCGCCCGCGCCCTTGCGACAGGTAATCAAGCTGAGCCCTTCGCTCACTTCGAAAAGCATGGGGCGGCGAAAATCTTCATCCAGGATACGACGCACGTGCTTGAGCAGAGGATAGGGCTTTGCCAACGGCTTGTCCACTCCGTTCACAACTTCCTCCGCCAGAGCCATGCCCACTCCCTTGGCTTCCTTCGCACCCACGCCAAAAGGGGTGGCCAAAACCGTGATGCGGCCTTCCCCGTACGGCATTTCCACGGCGACGGGAACCCCGGAACTTTCCGCCCGCACTTGTGCGGCTTTTGGAAAAGCCAGCCGATAAACATCAAAGGGGGTCTCTTCAGCCAGCCTCGTTTCGCCCAATTGAACGCTTGCCCCCATTTCGAAATGCTTCAAGCTTCCCTCTACTTGTATCCCGGCAAGCCCGCCAGGAAGCTTTGCCAGGTTGCCGGCAGTGATGAGCAAGCGCCCACCACGCTTCACGTAGGCCTCAAGGTGATCGCGGACTTCGGCCCCGCCCTCCAGTTCGCCCGCCACCATGAGCAGCGGGTAGCGTTCCAGCAGCCATTCGGGCGCGTCGCTTAGAATGCAATCCGCCGCATCCCCGTAGGGCGTAGGCGTCAAAAACCCGGATTCATCATGAAAGTAGGAAGAATTCTGGTAGCCGGGATAAAGCATGTCCAGCACGCCATCCGTCAGGTAATCGCCGGGCTCATACGGCAGGTTGCCCCATACTCGATATACATCGGCCGTGTAAAGGTGCCTGGGAAATACCCATCCGGCGAAGAAATCCAACATCAGCGCAATCGGGGTAACCATAGCCCCCGGCTGGCCAACTTCACCCATCCATCTCCCCGCCGCTCGCTGCATGAGGCCAATCGGCGTAAGCTTGGCTTCTTCCGCCTGCGGCCCCGCCGCAGCCTCTGCATCCGGTTGGGCATAAAACCACGAGCTCTCGAATCCAACCAGCATGCTGTTGTACAGGATGTGGCTATACATCAACCGTTTTAAGAGGCTCAGGCTGGTCCCCTTGCTTGGGCCACCCGTGACAGCACCCTCGTGCACCTCCGGACCATATACCTTCCAGCCCCAGCGATTCCAGACCGAGGCATTCCCGAACCAGGGCACGCCGTACTGCTTCCCTGCCCCACGAATAAACACGTAAAAGACCTGTCCGTTGGGTAGAGCCTGGGCTGTCTCCGCCCCAATCAGGGTGTAAAGGCCCTCCTTCAAGAAATAGTGGTCAAAGTTCAGCGAAACCAGCGTGGACATCTTGTTGCCAAGCTCGAAGGTGAGCCGTTCAAAGTGCCGCTGAAAGTTCAGGTACTGCTCCAGCCGGTCCGACGACGCGGGATAGAATTGCGAGGCGTAACCACCGATGTACCGGCCATCCTGTTCCCCATTGTCCATGCCCAGCCAGCGCTCCCCCAATTTCGACTCGAGTAACTCGAATACGCCCGCGGGGGGTCGGAACTGCTGCCAAACGCCGCCTGGACCCGAACCGGGAACATACCCCCAGAAATCGAACAGGAAGAGCTTTCGCCGCTTGACCTCGTCCGCAAGGTCGCCCAGATTTTCTGCAAAGAGGATGGGGTACATGATCCACAGCACGTTCCCCAACTCGAACTTCTGCGTGTACTTTTCAATCTCTTCGACGTAGTGGACGATCCTCCCATCCTCAATCTTGAGACCTCGCAACGTGGTAAGCTGCGTGCGCCCCTCGAAAGTGTCCCAACTCGGCGGCCGAACATGCCGGCGGGTGTAGTCAGGGTGCTCGCGGGGATCGAGAAGATGCGCATAAACACGATGCTTGGTCGCAGCCTCGTTTGGCGACGCGGGGACTTTTGAGTTCTCGGCGCCCGGGTGGCGTCGGTCAACGAGTAGACCCCCACTTGCAATTCCACCCAGACTCGTGACCAGCGAACCGCTCACAAACTGTCTCCTATTCATCACGTCCTCCGCTCGAGGGGTTGCGGCATCGCGCGCAAGATGAGGTAATAATTAGCTCGGCCGCCCAGACGCCTTTTTGTCTTATATTTCCGGAGCCGCAGGTCTCAGCCCAACATTAACTTCCTTGTTTCCAAATACATTCCCGCTTTACACCCATAACTAGCTTTGTTTTCATAAACATTCCCGTTCCGCCCTCGCGTTCTCCGAGGTGATCCTTTGTTTTCATAGACATTCCCGCGTCGATCCTTCACTTTTTGAAGTTACTAATGTTATTTCCTTCCATGCAACGATGACATGTCGTCGTGGGCTGGGGGTGGTGGAGTCATTTGGAATGGGCTCCCTTTCGAGACGCCGCGGGCAGCCGGCAGCAAGCAGAAGGCAGCCGGAGACCCATGGAGAGCGTAGCAATTCACAATTCACGGTTCCCTATTCCCCCTTCATAATTCACAATTGAGCAACTCCAGCTTCCAGCCATACGCTACGAGTGTAGCCGATGGAGTGGAGGTGTCAAGTCCAAATTGCCAGGAGCTATTTTCTTTCCCATGCCGGACCGGTCCAGGTAAGGCGCGAAGGGTCATATGCACCGCTCCC
This sequence comes from uncultured Acidobacteriota bacterium, assembly GCA_963832915.1. Taxonomy (GTDB): domain Bacteria; phylum Acidobacteriota; class Terriglobia; order UBA7540; family UBA7540; genus CAVROP01. The sequence continues at coordinate 3,647 of CAWHWE010000010.1, read as the reverse complement.
CTTCCGTTCCAGCGAGGCGGTTGGGGGTGGCCCTGGCTCGCGAGCTGATCGTGTCTCATATCTTTTGCTGGTCGTCAGGGGTGTCTGCGGTGGTGATGCCAAATCGAGCCCCGAAGGGGCGAACTACCTCAGCCCAGGCCAAACGACCTGGGTTCGAGATCCCATTCCTGCCTAGCCGCAAGCCCTGAAAGGGCGAAATAGCGTTCTGGGATCCACGCGGACAGCCGTCGAGGCGGGAGGGTCTTTATCATGCCCTTTCAGGGCTTGATAACCGGAAATAGGGTGGACTTTCTGACCCAGGCCGTTGGCCTGGGCTTTGCTGGGCCGCCCCGTTGGGGCTGAATGCACCACCCCCGGTGTCCAGCAAGAGGTACGGGTAAAGATCAGACATCAGGAGGGGGGAGGGGTATCAACTCCCCTCCTGGTTCAGGAGGGGGTAGGGGGTGGTCGGTGGATTCGTAAACGTAGGAGAAGCCCGCGGTCATTCCTTCAAGGCGCCAAATGATCGTGTGGGAATGGGCGAGTCCTTGATCTCCCCGCCGGCTCGCCGGCCCACCGAATCCCACGGGCCATTCAGGGTTCCTGGAGACTCCAGCAACCTACCTGGGATTTGAGGTGTCCGAACCCTGGGCCTTCTTTTGTTTCAATTGCGCGATCTCTTCATCAGCGTAAGCCTTGATCACTGTACCCTTCCCAAACTCGCCGGCCTTTGTGAAAGCTTGAATGGCATCGTCCAATTTGCCGTCCACCCCATAAGCCTCGCCGATACGATAGTAATCACGTGGATCAGGATGGGCGGTCGTGCTCACAGCGGTCGTCAATTCCTGCTCAGCCTTCTCCAGCTCAGCCTTATCCGGGCGGCCGGTCAGGGTTTCGCCCGCCAGTTCAAGGTGGATCATGCCCAGAGCTCCGTGAACTTCACTGGCAATGCCTGCCAAGCGCTTCTGATAATCCGCATCAGACTCATTGGATTGCCTGGGAATCTGCGGGATAAGGTGCAGCGCACGATCGGCCTCCCTCTGTGCTTGATCGAGAATCTTGTCGCAGTCGGCCGGGTGTTTGTTGATGTATTGCGGCAGCGGCAACATCTCAACGCTCAGAATCAAACTCATGAGGTTATCCGGTTTCAACTTCAAGCTCTTGTCAGTGTACTCGACCACTTTCTCCACTTCGCCCTTTTGTTGAAGAGCATTTGCTCCGAAAAAATAAACATAGCTGAGCAAGATGCTGCTGGGATGCTTTCTGGCGAAGTCATCGACAAGCCCGATAGCCTTGTCAGGGCCGAGCTCGCTCTTGATGGCGTCGAATTCCTGGGCTTGCTCTTTCGGGATTAGCTGAATCCCGGCCTCGCCTGGTCCCAGGATCAGTTTCGCCATTTGCGCGCGGACTTTCGGCCCCGTCTGCCGGACCGCCTCGATCATCTCGCCGCTAGCCTTTGCCTTGCGGAGCCTTTTCTCGATGATCGGAGTCAGATCAAAATCCACTCCGCGCTTCTTCACATCGTTGATTAGTGTTTCCGCGGAGGCACTCTTGACTTCCTTTATCACTTCCTTCTCGGTCATCGGGACTGACACCTGCGTCTGGCCTTTATCCTTTTCCGGGTTCTTTCCGATGACCTCAACCTGCTGCAACTCGTTTAGGAGTGTTCCCGGCTTGGTCGGTCCCGTCCCCATTTGGTTTGGTACTATCGTCTGCGCGTATAGAGCGCTGGTAAAAACGAATGCTGCTAATACCCAGAGGTTTCGCTTGATTCTCATAAAGGCTCTCGATTCTCCCCATTCACCTTGCGCGATTCCATTTTGGATCCGATGCGCTGAGCGTACGAGATCAACGCCCGTGCATCAAACTACCCGCTTATAGTGGAGCCTCCACGGCCTTGCTCGACGCTGCCATCTGCTCGCCTTGCGAGTCACGCACCACCACCCGCACAGTATAGGCTCCAGCTTTCACCAAAACGTGTGTCTTATAGCTGAGCCCGGTCTTCTGGAGGTCTGCCAGCGTGGCATCCTTCAGAGCCAGGGCAAAATTCTGCTGGCTGCCCGAAACGTACTTGCCGTTATGGTCGAACAGGGCCACGGCGAACGTGAGATTGTCGCTGTTGCGATCGCCCCGCTTCTGAAACGGCAGGTTGCGGACGTCCAGTTGCGCCTGTACCGCGATCTCCGCGTTCTGTCCCTCGGCTTTGCGGACTTCTGTCTGCACGGTCAGGGGTAGATTCTGAATCGGGTCCGGACTGAAGACAGCCTCGCGGATCTGATCCTTGGCAAGCTCCTCAGGACTGATCTGCTGCTTGGGCGCGAAATAGCCTTTTCGAAACTGAACCTTGAGGCTGTGACCGTTGAGCAAGGCAACCTTCACGGTGTGGAATGCTCCATCGTATTTGAGCTCCTCGGGTGAAAAAGTCAGCACATAGCTGACTTCCGGCGGCAGGAGTATTTTGCGCAGGCCGCTCAGGAGATCGTTATTGTTGTAGAAGAACTGCCCGCCCGTGCCGTTGGCGATTTCCGCCAGGGTCCCACTAGCGGCGGTTCCGCGAGTACCCTCGTAAGCGTTAGAGAGAGCGGCCTGATTGCCGGTGGGCGCGTAGTGCTGGCTCGCGTCTACCTCGCGCCAGTGCAGGGTCAGTCCTGCACCGTCGAGCGCGCTGATCGTGACGCGCGCGCGCAAGGCGTGGTCGACTACACTCTCCAGACGGTCCTGCATTTCCAGAGGCATGAATCCGTCTGAGACGAGCATCACCTGCCGCTCCCCCGGCATCACGGCGATGCGCTCGATGACGCCATCGAGATTCGTGATAACGGCGCGCGCCTGCATCACATAAGCGTCGTAAGCCACCCGCGCCTGCATGCGGAGACTTTCAGGGGTCACCATGTGACGGGGCATGTGGCAATCGTTGATCACTTGATCACCTAAGATACCAAGGGCCACACCATCATCCACGTTAACAATTTGGCTGGCGAGATAATCGCTGATCTCCGGACAGTTCCCCCAGCGATTGAAGCGCTTATTAGCGCGCAGTTTCTCTAGGCCTTCGTGGAGTTTCTGCCGGTCGCCCGTGAAGTCGAGAGATCGGGTTCCAGATGACGTGAAGATCGCCACCCGCTCGGTTGAGGGCAGGCCGGCGATGAATTTCTCTGCGGCTTCGCGCGAGCGGTAAATGCTGTCGTTGGCAGAATACAGATCGTCAAAGTAGAAGGCCAGGTAACTGAGCGGCGCCACCGGAGTGCCAACCGATCCTTGCCCCGCCCGTGCCCCCGTAATGGCGGCCGAGGGTCGTGCCGGCGCGGCCGCAGCCTCTGAAGTTTCCACCGAGAGGCTGCTGATCACCTGCGGCTGGCGGTTATCGGAAATCCTGAAGTCCTCCTTCCGCAATCCACCAATCGCCCGGCCCTTCTTGTCGCGGACCACCACGCGAACGATCACCACGTTCTTTTGTACTCGCAGTTTGAACGCTGGTTCGCTTGTCTGGGTGGCGGGCGCCGTGGCGAGAGGCCCGCGGACTTGCACGAGCGGCGTAGCGAACGTGACCACCGAAAGGTGCGCAACACCCCAGAGAAGCAAGAGCCTAAAATGGCAGTGCTTGGAAACCACGTCCCTCATGTGATTACCTCCCGAACTGCAACCAATCGCTCTTGCTTAGTTTCTGG
>CAWHWE010000009.1:0-17028 GCA_963832915.1 uncultured Acidobacteriota bacterium | reverse complement strand
AATGTGGTCATCATTGGCAATCCCGGCGTGGGGAGAACCTTCTTGGCGCAGATCCTCGGCTGGCGCGCCTGCCAAGCCAACGTGCGCGTGCTCTTCACCACCGCCATGGAGATGCTCAACCAGTTGCTCGCTTCGCAAGTCGATCACTCCCTGGTCCGCAAACTCAAGGTCTACACCGAGCCCGCCGCCTTGATCGTGGACGAACTGGGCTACTTGGCCCTCGACCAGCAGACTTCTAACCTCTTTTACCAGGTTATCTCCACCCGCCACGGTCACAAGCGCAGCACGATTATTACGACCAACACCGCGTTTTCCGACTGGGGGAACATCCTCTACAACACCACCATCGCGGCGGCCATCGCTGACCGCTTGGTGGAAAACTCCGAGATTTTTCTGTTGGGGGGAGAAAGCCTGCGTAAAGCTCAGAAGAGCCCGCCGCCTGCCGCTTCCTGAACGCGGGCCCTTCTCAGGCGCCGCTCTGTGCGATAGCCCATCACCGGAGGAGTCCGGCGGGTGAACCCCTCAACGGCGCTGCCCATGGGGCGGGGGTGCCATCCACCCCCGTTCCATCTTTGCCACCATGTTCAACTTCAGCGCCAATCATCTGTTCTTGCTTTCGCGGAAGGAGTACCGGTCGTGTGCGGTGTTGCTCTTGCTCGACCGCGACACCCAGCGTGTTTATCGATTGCATGACTTCACCAAAGCCCACCACCTCGTGCCTGGCCAGGCCTATTGCGTGGCGGGCAAAGTCAATAGCGCCGATAAATTCTACCGGTGATCGAATCGGTCCGACCCGACACCAAGCACGCCCGGTCCTCCACAGCTCCCGTTCCCGCTGATGGCGCAGGAGAGAATCCCTTGGCCTGAACCGCGTCGCTTGAGACCAGCCCGGCCTCCCTACAGCGCGCACGATTCGCTGCTTCCGCCTTCGTGTGCCCAGCCCTCAAAAATCAAGCCGCCTGCTGCTCATCAAACCGGCAGAACTGCTGCTCTTTCTCACCGGCGCGGACACTGGAGAGCGGATGCCCCAGAACATTCAGCTATCTACTCGAGAACAAGTCGTACCTGCAAAACCGCGAGAGGGGAAGGATGCGGGGGGCGGGATGGTATGGCTATGTTTACCCGAAGAACATCGAAGTAATGAAAGAACAAAAGATACTTGTTCCAGACATTGCCGACCGGGCATCCTTCGCATTGGACGAGACGGGAGAATACGCCTTCACAAGTGGCTACGGCATAACCTTGAAGTCCGATGTCACGGAATCGGTGAAATATGTTCTCGCCTTACTCAATAGCAACGCTACTCGATTTCTACTTGAAGAGCATCAGCACCACACTTCGAGGCGGGTTCTTTCGATACTTTACCCAGTTCATTCAGCAGCTCCCCATCCGCCCCATCAACTTCTCCGACCCTGCCGACAAGGCCCGGCACGACAAGATGGTGAAACTCGTTGACCGGATGCTGGAATTGAACAAGCAAAAGCATTCCGGCAGGTTCGCGCCCTCGCAAGTTGAACGCGTCGACCGCGAAATCGCCGCCACCGACGCCGAAATTGATGACTTGGTTTACGATTTGTACACAATCACCGACGAAGAGCGAGCGATCATTGAGGAAGCGTGAACGTCTATGGACATAGGAAGTTCAATTCCCGCGGTGTTTGCCCTTGCAGTTGGATGGGCTCTCAACGAAGTGAGTGCGTCCTTTCGGCTCCGACGCGAAGACCGCCGCGCGGCCGGTCCTATACTCTCAGACCTCTTTGAAATTCGGCATCAACTTGTGACACTTGAAGCCGTTAAGAAGGAGCTTGAGAAACAATTTCTGATTCCTGCCCAGGGTCAGCTACAATTACAGAACTTCCTTCTGGCATTCATGCCTTCGTCACCAAACTTAGTTGAAAGGTACGAGGAGGCCGTCTCGGCCCTCGCTCTTGTGGACCCAATCCGGGCGTTCAGGCTGCGGAGCCAGCCTTTGATTGCCCCATTCCTCGCCCATCTGCGAGGCTTGGCCGCCTCTGACCAAGCCGGCTCAGAGTTTTGGAGGCGGGTCGTAGAACCTACGCTACAACCTCTTTTCATAAAGCATCTCGAAGAGTTGATTCCAGAAGTCGCCCTAGCCCACGGGTTACGCACTTGGTGGCAAGCGCGGCAGCGCTTAAAGAAGCCGATCTTTGATGAAAGCGACAGAGTCCTCATTTCTGATATTTTGGGTAAAATGAAGGCAGCAAGTGTCCCCCCAGCTGGACCCTAACTTGTCGAATGGGAAATCGCCACCACCGACGCCGAAATCGATGATCTGGTTTACGAGCTGTACGGGATCACGATCGAAGAGCGAAAGGCCATCGAAAAACGGCGCTAGCCGTCCACGGACGGTGCTTTCCTGCGTGGGCTCTTCTGTGCGAGACGAACCCACGGTCAATCAAAGGCAGATTGACGTGGCTACCCCGCTTTGCCTACCGTGTTTAGCAAGTATCAGCCGTCACTGTTGATTTGAAGCCGCGCTCCGCTTCTGGTATTGTTGTGCCATGGCGGACTGTAAGGTGCTTGCGTTCTTGCTTTGCGACAAGACGACAGTAGATCAGCAGGGGAGAGTGACCCTCCATGCCCTGTTCGACGGCATTGTCATTCCCCAATCATCGACGACTCGACATCTCAGCCCATTCAGGTCTCGTAGGATTGCCGAGGGCTTCTACGTTTTCTACAAGATTGTTGCTGACCAGCCGTGCAGAATTGCGCTCAGGGTACTTGACCCTTCGGGGGGCGAAATCACGGGGAACTGGCGCGATTCTATAACTCCCCAGGGTCCTTCAGTCTGGCAAGCGATCTGGGGCCTCAGCGCGAGTATTTTCCATGTCCCCGGACGATACCAGCTTGATTTAATGCAGGAAATTGATTATCCGATGCCACGGTCGCTTTCTTTGGCGTCAACTCCGCTCGTTGTTTTCCAAGCTGAATAGGTCGCGATGAGTACCGCAATCTACACTCCGGGCGAAACCAAGTGGGGCCACCCTCCCGAATCGGAGAGCAGCAAACCCCTTGCGGCCCCGGAGGATGACTCAATGCAAATTCGCAAGGTGACTGGCGCCTCCTGGTCTCGCTGGCCTGACGAGAGCATGGCTGCGGCGTCGCTCGAGACAATAATGGATGAGTTTGTTGAGCTCGTGAAAGATAACCCGAAGGTGTGGGCAGTATACGCTAATGAAGATCCCTCGGGAATCACGGTCTGGACATACATCGATTCAGCCGACAGAAACGACCGCTCGCTGGTTTACGAAGCCGAATGGCAACTGCTCAACCTGTATCCTGAAGTGGGCTTTGACTTCAATACGGCTCTGGTCCCCGCCGGACACGAGCAGTTCGATGAGGGCGAGAAGGTCTGCCTCTATAGGCGTTAACGATGGCCACTTCTTCAGAACACCGTTTCAAAGCACTCCATAACGAAGAGTTGCTCGGCGTTCACAAACTGGCGGAAGGGAAATTCGCGGGATGGGCTATCACTATCTTGTTTTACAGCGCATTGCACTGGATGCGGGCGTTGGCAGCTCAGGAGGGATTTCATATCAAGAGGTATTTGGGGAACGACAGCGAAAAGCTGGCCCTTCAGCAGATACCGTTGTTCCGGCAATCTCCCCAACCATTTAATTGGTACCGTTCGCTCAAAGATGCTTCGCAAGACGCCAGGTACGAGATGACGCAGTATTCCAGCGCGGACTTCCTTGACCTGAAGCAGAGATGCTTTGATCCATTTAAGTCATTCATCATTACGAACCTTCGGCCCTGAAAAATACCGTCCAATTGAGTTCTTTGAAATCGAAGGAATCGAGATATGAGCAAAGACACCAATATCCGTCACTTGCAAGAAGGCTACCAGCCGCGCGCTGATGAAGTCTACAAAGGGTACCGGGTCCGTGGAACGATTGACATGAACAATCTCAAAATTCCGACAAATCTCGGAACCGCCGCTGTCACGCCCCAATCCGTGGATCAGCAGATTCCTGCTTCTTCTGAACACAAGAAATAATCAAGATTCGGCAAGAGCGCTCGTTGATGATGGAAGATTTGGAGCGAATTCAATTCTTCGAGTTGGATGAGGTGAAAGTATGAGCGGCGACGCGAAGATTCGGAAGCTTGATGGATACCAGCCTAGGAAGAGGGAAGTAACGAATGGCAACGTCAGGCGCAAGCAGTTCGAGGTCGGCATGGATGGCTACCAGCCGAGGACGAACGAGGTAACGAAGGGCTATTATCGAAGGGTGGGGCCGTTGCGTTGTCCGCAACGGCGGCGGAACAGCCCCTGCATAATGTCTACGTTGAAAAGACCCTTCCCTCGAAGGACATCGTAGGGTTGAAGATCCTTGAGTTCACGAAGTGCGGCCCTGCGGCCTTGGAGGGAATCTTCGGAGCGATCATCGATACCATTTTCGAACCGCCCGTGGAGTACGACGAAAACGTTCACCTGTTTACCAATGCGTTGGTGCAGCGCTTCGATTGGCGGAAATTTGCCGCGCTCGCCGCATGACCCATCCCATCAAAGTCGTCCGCAGGACTCGACCGCCCGGATCACGAGATCACTTCCCCCGACGCCGAACAAGAAGACAAGCGTAGCGCCGCCGTCTCGGCGGCACAGCCGGCAGGATGCCGGCGCTACCCTTTCCGCGGGTGGCGCATACGTCGTTTTGTGATGTATGCGGCCTCTTGGCAATCGGGTTGGAATGCACTGGCGCCCTGGGAGCGGCAATGCGGGGCGCCATGACCGGAGGCTTGCGCGCCCAAGGGGGAGAGGAAGCTCAACACAAATGCGGAAACTCCAAGCCCCGTACCGGACGGCACGGGCGCAGGCGACCGAAGATCTTTTTAATCGCCTCGTTCTGAACGACCAAGATTCTTCGCTGGCGCTCATAATGACAAACAAACGGACTTTTTCATCAGCCTGCTAAAGCACAAGTCTGCCCTGTTGGCGGTGCAAAGAGTAGCCTCCCGGCGCGTCGATCACAGTCCGGGAATGGCCGCCATGGGACTCTGACAGTGACGGACAAATCCTTCGGCGAGTTCACATCCAGACTCCAGGCCGCGGAAGCGATTCATCTTTTCGTGGTAGGTTCCGTAAAAGCCATTCACGGGATTCTGGCTGGCATGCGCGTAGCAGGCAGCCCGCTTGCGGCTCTCCGTTCGGGTGATATCGACGTAGTGGGTGGGGTGAAAGTTCTGGGTCTGTCCACCCTGATCGACTTCGAAATAATAGAGCTCGAACTTCCTGCCGCTTCGCAACCAGGCATCGTAAACGAGGTAGGAAACGGCCCGGTGGTCGCGATGACTGTCGATCGGCCAGTGAGTAAAGACCACGTCGGGTTGTTCGGCATCCAGGATGCTTCGAAATTCATCGTACCTGGCGGCATTGACTTCCGTTGAGCCATCAATCTGTCCGGCGAAGACCGGCTTGGCCTTTAGAATGTCACAGGCCTTCCGGCATTCGGCGGTGCGGATGGCGGCCGCTTCCGGAGCCGGCTTCCCTTCGATCCCTGCCTCACCTCGGGTCAGGCAGAGGACGACAACCTCGTGACTCAAGTCGGAATATCTGGCAATAGTTCCACCGCAACCCGATTCCGGATCGTCAGGGTGTCCTCCTGCCACCACCACCTTGAGTTTGTGATCTGCTGCCGCAGCCTTACCCTCCGCATTCAGGCTGACCAGCGGCAATCCGATCCCAAACGCGCCTGCAAACCGTGCGGATTGGTCCAACATATTTCTTCGCGTCATTTTTCGCATAAGCTAAACCTTCCCGACAAGGAATTCGACGGGCATCATAGAGAACATTCAGCAGCAAGGCGATGTGCGCCTGACCCGCGTTCATTGATTACATTCACCACAGAGACACAGAGGCACAGAGAAAAACCCCTTTCTATTAGGTTCTCCGTGCCTCTGTCTCTCTGTGGTGAGAAATTTGTTCCATATTTCTCTCACAGCGCTACGGGGCCGAAAAATGTTGGGCTAGATTTCGCGGCGGCCTTCGAGGGCCTTGAGCATGGTGATCTCGTCGGCGAATTCGAGTTCGGAGCCCACGGGAATGCCCATGCCGATTCGAGTCACCTTCACGCCCAGGGGTTTGAGGAGTTTTGAAAGGTAAACGGCAGTGGCTTCGCCTTCCACCGTAGGGCTGGTGGCGATGATGAGCTCCTTGACCTTGCCGGATTTCAGCCGCTCGATCAGGCTCTTGAGCTTCAACTGCTCGGGACCGACGCCCTGCAATGGGGAGAGCACGCCATGCAGGACGTGGTACTGTCCGTGGAATTCCCGCGTTTTTTCGACCGAAAGCACGTTGTAAGGGGTCTCGACCACGCAAATGACTTCGGGATCGCGGCGGGAATCAGAGCAATACTCGCAGGGATCGGCTTCAGTAAGGTTATTACAAACGCTACAGAGCTTGATCTTGTCTTTGACGTTGAGTATGGCGCCCGCCAGGCGCTCGGCTTCCTGGCGCGACACGCGCTCCAAGTGGAACGCAATGCGCTGCGCCGACTTCGGCCCGATGGCGGGAAGCCGTTTCAACTCATCAATCAAGCGAGCCAGAGGCTCGGCGTAATCTCTCATCTGTCAGGTCAAGCCGGGGATGTTGAGCCCGCCCGCCAGGTTTCCCATCTGGCTGGCGAGTTGTTCATCTACTTTCCGGGTCGCGTCATTCACGGCGACCAGGATGAGGTCCTGCAACATTTCGAGGTCGTGGGATGCAAAAAGTTCCGCTTCGATGTGGACTTCGCTGAGTTGCTTCTGGCCATTCATTTTCACGGCCACCATACCACCGCCCGCCGAGCCTTCCACTTCCAGCTCGTCCAATTGCCTCTGGAGCTGCTCCTGAAACTGCTGGACTTGCTTCAGCATTTGCTGCATCTGTTGCAGGTTTTTCATCCCTCACTCCTGGCTGAGGTCCTGGACGTCCAACAAGGCGCCATCAAACTTCTTCTTGAAAGCCTCAACCCCTGGGTCCCGCTCTGCGCGCTCACGTGCGCTACGGCGGGGGACCTGAGCCTCGGTCCCCTGCTCTTCGAGTGTAACATAAATCCTGACGGGCTGGCCGAGCACCTGGGCGCACACCGCCCGTAACGTCTCCTGTTGTTCGCGGGCTTTCAAAAGATCGGCGTACAAGGAGTCTTTGTGCTTGAAGGTGAAATGGATTTCGCCGTTCTCGAAGCGGAAGCCGACCAGATGATCCAGACAACTACTCAGAAACCGCTTGGATTGGTCGAACAGAACGGTTTTGATGGAGGAGAGCCGCGCATCTTCTACCGGCGTCGAAACGGTAGCGGGGGCGTGAACCGTTTCCACTGCGGTTGAAGGCAAGGCAACCGGAGCGCTCGGCGGCGCAGGAGCCACCGGCGGCTTAACGCTTTCATGGGGCGGAGCTGCCGCCGGGGTCTTGGGCGGGGCGGAGCGAATGGGACCTGGGCCCGGGTTCTCGGGCGCTGCTTCCATCGACTTCTCGACCGGGCCGGGCTGCCCAAGCTGCGTCAGCAACACCTCCAGCGAGGCCAGGCGCCGGGCGTGCACCAGCTTCATCAAGCCGAGCTCCAGGTGAAAGCGCGGCTGGAGCGAGTAGCGCATTTCGCTTTCGGTGCGCAGTAGAAGATTGAAGAAGCGCGCCAGATCTTCCTCGCCGAAAAGCTTGGCCAGCTCCGCCAGCCGCGCCCGCTCCTCGCTCGCCACCTGCACCAGGGGGCTTTCCGCGCCGCAACTCTTGGCCACCATCAAGTTGCGCACGGTGCGGGTGAGTTCTGCACAGAAATGCGCGAGTTCATAACCTTCGGCAGCGAGTTGCCCCAACAGATCGAGAACCCGCCGCGCGTCCCCCGCGTGGATGGCCTCCAGCACGCTATTCAACAACTGAGTGGGAACCACGCCCAGCACCTGGCGGACGCGCGTTTCCTCGAGCTGGTTTCCGCAGGAGGCAATAACCTGATCGAGCAAAGAAAGGCCGTCGCGCATACTTCCTTCGGCTGCCTGGGTGACGGCGCTGAGGGCGCCTTCGTCCGCCTTGATGTCTTCCTGCTCACAGACCCATTTCAAGCGCGAGAAGATCTCCTGGTAGTCGAGCAGCCGAAAGGAGAAATGCTGGCAGCGGGACTGGATGGTGGAAGGGAGTTTGTGTGGTTCTGTGGTGGCGAGGATGAAGAGTGAACGGGGCGGAGGCTCCTCCAGAGTTTTCAGCAGCGCATTGAACGCTTCCGTGGTCAACATGTGCGCTTCGTCGATGATGAAAATCTTGTAGCGGTCGCGCGCCGGAAGGTAGCGCACGTTTTCGCGCAGTTCGCGGATTTCATCGATTCCGCGGTTGGAGGCCGCGTCGATTTCCAGGACGTCAATGGAATTGCCCGCCACGATTTCCTGGCAGGAGGGACACTCCCCGCAGGGTGTCATCGTGGGGCCTTGGACGCAGTTGAGGGCCTTGGCAAGAATGCGGGCGGTGGTGGTTTTGCCTACGCCTCGCGCCCCCGAGAAAATATAGCCGTGGGCGACGCGCTCGGTGAGGATGGCGTTTTTCAGGGTGTCGGTGATCAGACGCTGGCCCACTACGTCCTCAAAGACCTGGGGCCGATACTTGCGGGCTATGACTTGGTAGGACATGGGACGGGACGATTTTAGATTTTGGATTTTAGATTTTGGATTGGAGCATGATGGTTGAGTCCTGCCTGAGCCTTAATCGAAAATCCAAAATCTAAAATCCAAAACAGGTTGGGTCAGACTTCGGGTTGATCTGCGGCACTCGGAGAGGCTCGTTACCGTTGCTTCCTTCCGGACCTGGCGGGGTTCGCGAACATCCGTCGCACAGAGCCCGAAGTCTGACAAGTTCGATGCTCGGGTTCCTTCCCGATCAGACTCACCGAACCATTAAATGGTAGCACGCGCCGCGCTAGGCCGTCGATTTTTTTCCCGAACCCACCCCGCGGCTGGAAACAAGGACTACTCCACCCTCTCCAGCAGAACTGAGGTGCTGTCGAAATCCCCCACAAGATTGAAGTCCAAACCGTGGTTCGTCAAATACGACCCGCTCAGAACTCGCTGCTTCTCCGCCAGCTTGTCATCGATGGGCGTGAGGCGGTAGAGGGCGCGCTCATCGAGCCCGCGGAGGTAGATGGTCGGCGCTTGTTGGAGGAATTGTTGGGAATGCAGAAAGGCGAACAGCACGGCTTGCTTTCCATCCGGCGCCACATACTCTGCTGCGGCAAGGTTCCCTTCCCGCAGTGAGGCCAAACGATAGAGGTCGCCCTCTTGGAGAGTTCGCCGGATGGTTTTGTAGTATTCAATCATGGTCTTCGCCAAGCCCAGGTCTGCCTGGGACCATTTCCGAACATCACAGCAAAGACCGAACGCTCCTCCCATCTTGATCCCTGTCAGCATACGGAACTTCAAAGGTGTGCTACGGTCGTTTGAGCCGGGATTGTCACCGACCCCTCCATTGATCAGTTTAGGCGCGTAGGCATAGGTGTAACCTTCCCAGATTCGGAGACCGTCGAAAGGGTCGCCATTGTCAGACGTATTGATCTGCTCCATGCGCTTCAAGAACTCGAGATCGACACGCCCTCCGCCGCCCTCACTGGTCTCGAACTCGACGCTGGGGTGCTTCGCCCGCAGTCGATCGATCAATTCGTACAGGTTGGCCACGTACTTGACCCAGATCTGCTTCTGGTCCGCCACCGGAACCTCCGGCCAGCCCGGCTCCGAGATGTGACGGTTCATGTCCCATTTCACGATTTTGATATCGTTCTCTCGAAGCAGCTTGTCAAAAACGTCGAACAGATATTCCTTCACATCCTCGCGGGCCAGGTTGAGCATCAACTGGTTCCTTCCCTCACTGCGCGGCCGCCCGGGAAAGTTGATGGCCCAGTCGGGGTGCGCACGATAGAGGTTGCTGTCAGGGTTCACCATCTCGGGTTCCCACCACAACCCGAATTCCATTCCCAGGCTGTGGACATAGTCAATCAGAGGTTTCAGGCCGTGCGGGAATTTGTCCGGGTCCGGGTACCAGTCCCCGAGGCCCGCCCGATCGGTCTTGCGCGCCCCGAACCAGCCGTCGTCCATCACGAATTGTTCGACGCCCAGCCTGGCGGCAATCGCTGCGAACTGCTTCTGGTTCGCCTCGCTGACGGCGAACTCCGTCACGCACCAGGAGTTGAAAACCACCGGACGCAGGCGGGGCGCCGGTTGGCGCGGCAGAATCTCGTTCAACTCAAGGTGATGCAAATGCCGTGATGCTTCGCCAAAACCTTGCTCCGTGTAGCCTCCATAGAAGTTCGGCGTCGAGAGACTCTGCCCCGGTTTCAACGGGTAAGCAAAGTCAAAGTCGTTATAACCACCCACCACCCGCACCTGCTGGTTGGGGGTCTGTTCCACTACAATCTTCCAGTTGCCACTCCAGCCCAGCGCCCCAAACCACACCCGGCCGCTCTCCTCGTTGGCCTCCCCCTTGTAGTCAATGGCGAAATAGGGATTCGTCTGATGACTGGTCACCATTCGCCGGCTCTCCAGAACCTTCTTTCCCTGGTGAATCACCTCTTGCGTGACTTGGTTCTCCGCCGCCCAGCGACCCGGCAGGTAGGTCAGGCGGTAGCCAACCCCCGGCGGGACGTACCACACTCCTGACTGCGCGCTCTCTATCGTCACTGCCTGGTTCGTTTGGTTTTCAATAAGCGTGCTCTTGCGGATGATGTCGTAGCGGGGAAACACCCGGTAAGTCAGGGTCACTAACAGATCGTAGTTGACGTCCTTCGTCCGCACCTCGAGCGTGTCGCCCTTCACTTGGTGCGACACGTACTTCAACACCAAGTCGCGCACCCCGTCGGCCAAAGTCACCTTCAGGCACGGTTCGGCGTAGCGCATGCCGCCCCAGCCAGGGTATTCCTCATTGGTCATGCCCTCGGGGCTCTCGAAAGCATAGGCCTCAAGAGTATGGGCGGGGGCAAAGTCCTGGTCGCGAGTGATTTTCTTGCCCCAGTAAAGGCTCTGGAGCGCGTTCTGCTCGTTGATGCCGAAAACGTACGAGGTGTGGTCGGTCTCCAGGATCCAGATCTTCGAGGCAGGCACGAACCGGACGGATGGATCGCCGGGGGCCGGTCGTGCCACCGAGGAGGCCAGCAGAGATAGCGTGATGGCTAGGAAGGCGAGGGGAGCGTTGGCGCAAATATGCCAGGGGTTTAATCGTCGGTGAAGCATACGGATTTCTCCTGTAGAGAGATTTTTATTTCCGGCCTGCGACCAGTTTCATCACGATGCAGCTCAACTGGCCCTCCGGGTCTTCGATAGTCTCGAGGAGGGGCTGGCGCTCGGTTCGAGAGTAAGTTGGGGAGCCATTCCCATCAAGCCTGCACGAATGACGGGTAGCACGAAGCGGTCGGTCAAGAGGGTCGCGAATCGGAAGGGCGACCACTCCCCGCCTTTTTCTTCACTTCCTCGATCTCTTTCCGCAGGTGAGCCACCCGCCGGGAGAGACTCCAAGAGTAAAGAAAGAAAATTACCCACAGCGCAGAGAAAGCCAGGAACAGGTATGTGTTGACCAAGTTAATCCTCAGAAGGCCGAATTGCCAGCGCTCGCCGTATGGCGCTCAATTCACGCCGCGCCTCGGCCAGCCACAAACGCTGCCGCAACAAGTAGGAGAAAAGGCACAAAAATGCGATCCAGGTGACCAGCAAGGTAATCCACATGCGCGGGTCGATGCCCGAACCCTCCCCACCCGCTATGACGGGCTGCGGGTGCTGAGTCCTCCACCAGCGGATCGCCAAATAATCGATAGGGACATCGACAAATCCGATAATACCCACAATGGCCGCCAGTGTTGCAGCGCGCCCCGGACTCGACACATAGCTGCGCAACATCAGGTAGGCGACAAAGAGCAGCCAAAGCACAAAGGTCAAAGTCAGCCGGGCATCCCACGTCCACCAGATACCCCAAACTGGCTTTGCCCACAAAGGGCCCGTCACCAGCACCGCTGAGCAGAAGACAAACCCAACTTCGCCCGCCGCCTGCGCGAGATCGTCGGCCCGAGGGGAGTATTTCCACAGATAGCCGACGCTGCCTAGAAAGACCAGAAAATAGGCGAGGAAAGCCGTCCAGGCCGATGAAACATGGATGTAGAAAATCCGCTGCACTTCGCCCATGGTGGCTTCCTGCGGCGCGTAAAGAAACACCATATAAATCGCAACAATCAAACACGCTAGCGTCAGGAGAAGATGGACTGTGGGAGAAAGAATTTTGCTCATAAAAAGTCAGTGGTCAGTTATCATTTGTCAGTTGCCAGTGGTCAGTTGTCCGTTGTCAGTGGTCAGTAGTTAGTCACCGGTTCCCGGCGGCCAACGTGACCTAACACTAGCAACGGCCAACTGGCCACGTACTATTCCTCCACAACATATTCAAACAACAGATACGACAGCACGGTGAAAATCACGGCAAAGCCTGCCGCGAGCCTGACCCAGCCCACGTAGCTCGAGGACGGATCGCCCTTAAGCGCTCCCGTGGTGGCTTCGATACCGGCGATAAAGACCGGTACGGCAACGGGAAACTGCAACACCGGCAACATGACCTCGCGCATGTGGGTGTTGGCGGCGATGGCTCCGAACGTTGTGCCCACCGCAACGTAGCCCGCTGTGCCCAGGAACGTGACCAGCGCGAACCATCGGAGCGAAGGCACAAAGGAGAAGTTATACCAGAGGCTGACGGCGAAAACGATGACGCATTCAGCGATGCTCAGGAAAACCAAATTGGCAAGCATCTTCCCCAGATAAATCAATCCGGGATCGACCGGCGAAAGAGCCATCCCTTCCAGGCCGGCATTCTCACGTTCCAGCGCAAACGACCGGTTGAAGCAGAGCACCCCGGCAAATGCAAAGGAAACCCACAATAGGCCGGGAAGCAGTCGCAGCGATTCTTCCCGTCCCGGCTCGAAGGCAAAATTAAACAGGAAGACTACCAGAATGCCAAAGACGCACATCGAAGCCAGCGCCTCCCGATTGCGCCACTCCACCCGCATGTCCTTCACGAAAATGGCCGAGATGATTTTGAGGCTTTGCATCGAGACCAGGAGTCAGGATTCAGGAGCCAAGTGAGGGGTTACTTCGTTATGTTCGTTCCTCTGATCCCTCCTCGGCGTGGAACCGACCCCTCACCCGCCCCGCTTCCCGATGAAGTGCATCGGGACCGCGGGACACCCTCTCCCCGAGGGAGTCTGTGTGACAACCTCTGATTTCGCGTTTTCGCCAACGGAGAATCAGTCACTTGCATTGTGGAAAAGGGCGAAAAATCGAGTTATCACACAGACTCCGAGGGAGAGGGCAAACACAAAATTTTCTGCCGCCGACCTTCTGCCGCCTGTCTTCTGCTATCTGCCTTCTGCTTTCTACCTTCTGCCTTCTGCTTTCTAATTTCTGCCTTCGGCCTCCTGCCCACTGCTCTCCGCCTTCTCCGAGGCCGGTCGCAATAAGTTCCGGGGCACAAGGTCCAACGGGCCGTCGTACCGAATTCTCCCAGCTTCCAAGGCTACGAGTCTTCGCGCCAGCGCGGCGCCGCGCTCGAAATCGTGAGTGGAAAATACCAAAGCTTTCCCCTCCGCCGGAAGTTGACGCATCAGGTCCTCCAGGGTACTTACCGTGGCGGCGTCGAGGCCGGTGAAAGGTTCGTCCAACAACAAGAACTGCGGGTCGTGAAGGAACGCGCGAGCCAGCGAGACGCGCTGTTGCAATCCTCGGGAGAGTTTGCGGACCGGGGTGCGCGCCCGGTCATGCAACGCGAACGACTCCAGCGCGGCATCGATCTGCTTCTCCAGCCGGGGAAGAGCGTACAACGTGCCGAAAAACCTCAGGTTCTCCTGCACCGTCAGGTCGCCGTAAAGGAAAGTCGAGTGAGATACAAATCCGATTGCGGCCTTTGCCCTCGCCGCGTGGCGGCGGACGTTCTCGCCGCCGAACAGCACCTCGCCCTCGCTCGGCCGAGCGAGCGTCGCCAGAAGCCGGAGCAGGGTAGTTTTGCCGGCGCCGTTGGGGCCGTAAAGCAGAATGGCTTCTCCCGGTTCAACGCGCAATTGAGCGCCCGCAAGCGCCGCGAGGTCGCCGAAATACTTGGAAACGTTTCGGAGTTCGAGGCCGATGTTAGCGCGCGGAGTTGTGTCGGGTGGCATAAGACTCGAGCAGTGAGGGCGAAGCTCTCCTCAGGGTCGCCATCAATCGCGCTTTCAGGTCCAGTCGCTCTTTCCAATACTGCTTTTCTGCTACCTTGCCGGCAGCGAAGAGCTCATCGAGGTCCGCGAGGGAGTTAAACAACCCGTTGACCGTGGATTCAAGCTCCTTTTGTACCGAACTCGTCCTGCGCTGCTCCTTGAATCGCGGTAATTCCTTGGCCAGGCGCACGCCAAGCGCCCACATGAGCAGCAGCAGGAAACAGGCCAGCAAGGGAACGTCAAGACGGGTGACGGGGCTGGGAAGAACCTTGACTTGCGCTTCTCCCTGTCCCGGCTCAACTGCTTCGGCATCCACCGCTTCACCGCTCAAACGAGCTTCGAGTTTCGTTCCGGTCTTCAAGCCGGCCGCAGCATACCTCTGACTGCCTGTATCGGCGTCGGTTCCTGCGGGTTTGAAGAGGGGAGAATCCACCGTGAGGCCTGGAGGCGAGACCAGGAGTTCCGCGCTATCGATGGGATAAGGAAACGAATCGCCCAAGGCGAGATGGTTCGAGCTGTAATCCGCATCGTAGGCAACCATCACCACGGTCCGCCCGGGCTTGAGAGGACACTGCAAGAAGTATTCTCCGGGGCCCTTCCCCGGGTTCACGGGCTGTGGCAACGGCATGTTCATCAGCCCTGCCACCGCGGCGTTGGGCTGAGCTGCGCCGGACAGCAGGAAATGGAATGTGCCGTCCGGGTTGGCATAGCTGCGTGGAGGGTCACTCGGATTCCTGACCGCAAACATCTCCTGCACGTGCGCCTTGTTGCCTTGGGCGTGAACCACCACCCGCGCCGACTGGATGCGGAGCAGCGGCGCAGACGAACTGGCCTCGTACACCGCGATGGCGACGGAAGCCGTTCCCTCCGGATCGAATTGTGCCGGCGCGTTGTAATCCACTCCTTGATAAACCGCTTGGACTAAGTAAAAGGACGATGGATCGACATTGGCGGAGGAAAAAACAAACCGGCCGCTGGCGTCGGTAATAGCTGTCGCCACGCGCTGCATCCCACCTCGCGGAAGCAGCAACTGCACGGCCTGGTTTGCGACTGGCTGGCCAGACGTGCCGTTGGAAACCTCCCCTTGAATCCTCCCCTGCGCCGGCAAGACCGCCGGGAGAGAAACAAGTAACAGAACTGACGCCAGGAAGATCAGACCGCTACGCATGATGCTCAAGCCCTTCACCTTGTCTAAAGTATTCTGAATCGCGTGAAAAAATACAAGTCTTTTGTGTCGCGGGGGCCACATCGAAGCGATGTTATGAACCAACGGGTCTTCTTCCTTTTGGCTTTCGGATGATAAAGACCAGTGGGATGATGAGCAGAAACAGGATGCCCATCAGCCGGAATACACTCAGAAAGCTCAACAACGCCGCCTGCTGCTGCACCGCGCCATAGAGCATCGCCAGGGCGCGGCGACTCGCGGTGGTGGGGTCTGAACCGCCCCGCAAAAACATTGCTCGAGCTTGTTCCAGTGCTTGCCGGGTAAAGGGGTTGTTGTCCGTCACATGCGCGGCCAGCAGGGTTTGGTTGAACTGGGAGCGCCGGGCAATCCAGGTAGTGACGAAGGAAACGCCCATGCTCGAGCCGATGTTTCGCATGACGCTGTAAAGGCTCGTGGCATAGCCGGTCTCATGCTTCGGAATCGGATTCATGGTCAGAACCGTGAGGGGAACGAAGACGAAGGCCAGGCCGGCGCCCTGGTTGAACAGGTGCGTGAGGATGTCCCAGGTACCGGAGTCAAGATCCATGTGGGAGTAGCCGAAGAAAGCGAGGCTGGCGACGGCGAACCCGAACACCAGCATCCAACGCCCATCCCAGCCTCTGCCCAACAGGTATCCCACCAGCGGCATGCAGAGGGCTGTGGCGACGCCGCGCGGACTGGTCCAAAGCCCGGCGGTCGCCGACGTCCAACCGAGCAGGGTCTGCATGAACAAAGGTAACGTCACCAGGCTGCCGTAAAGCACGAACCCGAGCAGCGTGACCAACACGATGCCCGCCCCAAAGCTTGGATACATCAACAGCCGGAAGTGCACGATGGGCTGCTCGATGGTGAGCTCCCGGATGACGAAAGCCGCGAGCAATCCGGCTGCCAGCACGGCCAGGGTGATGATGAAGCGGCTCCCGAACCAGTCGTCTTCCTGGCCTTTGTCCAACAGGATTTGCAGTGCCCCCATGCCCACCGCCAGCATGCCAAAACCCCAGAAGTCGGCGCGCAACTTGCCGCGGTTAAGGTAAGGCGGATCGGAAACAAAGAGGCCGATCATGATGAGGCTGGTGATGCCGATGGGGAGGTTGATATAGAAGACCCAGCGCCAGGAATAGGTGTCCGTAATCCACCCGCCGAGCGTGGGGCCAAGTATGGGGGCGGCGACAATGCCCAGCCCCCAAAACGCCATGGCCTTGCCACGCTCCTCGCCGGGGAATTCTTCGAGCAGCACAGCCTGCGAAAGCGGCTGGAGTCCTCCACCGGTGGTGCCTTGGAGCACGCGAAAGAAAATCAGCGCCGGCAGACTAGGCGCAATCCCACACAAAAGGCTGGAGACCGTGAACCCCGTCACTACGGTCAGCAGCAATCGCTTGCGGCCAAAGTAGTTCGCCAGCCAGCCGGTAATGGGCAGGACGATGGCGTTGGCGACCAGGTAAGAGGTGAGAACCCAGGTGGATTCATCGACGGTTCCCGAAAGGCTGCCCGCAATGTGTGGCAGGCTGACGTTGACCACCGAAGTGTCCAGCACCTCCATTACCGCGCTGGACATGACAGCCACCGCCACCAACCAACGATTCGCTGAGGAGTGGGTCGCTACTACGCTGCTCATATACGGGATGAGATTTT
>CAWHWE010000008.1:0-37788 GCA_963832915.1 uncultured Acidobacteriota bacterium | reverse complement strand
TTTGTTTGGTTTTGCCCTTGCTTTTATTGCATATAGTGTATAAAATAGCGCAGGATGTCCCGGACTATACTAAAAGCCTGGTTGAGGACATTAAGGGCCTGCGTATCGGCATCCCGAAGGAATATCTGGTAGAGGGTATGCAGCCTGAAGTCAAAGCTAGCATAGAAGCGGCGATTAATAAGATGGCTGATTTGGGAGCCCTGGTGGACTGGAATGTCTCGTTGCCCAGCACTCCATACGCTCTGGCAGTCTATTACATCATCGCCCCTTCGGAAGCTTCGGCTAACCTGGCCCGTTATGACGGCGTGAAGTACGGTTTTTCCTATAACGAGACGGGAAAATGTGGGACAACATGGAAAAGACCCGGCAGTTCGGGTTCGGACCTGAGGTCAAAAGACGCATCATGCTGGGCACTTATGCCCTTTCCGCCGGTTATTATGACGCTTACTATTTGAAAGCTCAGAAGGTACGCACCCTCATCCGCCGGGAATTCGACGGCCTTTTCGAAATATGATGTTCTGGTTACCCCAACTTCCCCCAGTGTACCCTTCAAAATCGGGGAGAAAGTTAATGATTGGAAACGGCATGCGCGAGGTGACGCGGCGGAAACCATAGCTGAGCTTGGCGCCGGGGTCGGGTCCACCTTCACTCACCATGATTCGCGCCAGCGCCTGTGCAGCCTCAAAGAACGCCGGATCGTTAAGCGTGGTCAGCGCCTGAAGAGGTGTGTTGGTGCGGACGCGCCGCACCGTGCAGAACTCGCGGGTGGGCGCGTCGAAGGTGATGAGAGGCGGATAAGGCGAAGTACGGCGGATGAAGGTGTAGAGGGCACGACGGTGGCGGTCCTCGCCTTCGCTGATCACCCACCTATCGTCGTTGTAAGGCCGGTCCCAGACGCCCTCCGGCTGGTAGGGGAAAACGCTGGGGCCGCCAATCCTCTGGCTGAGCAAGCCGCTCGCCGACAAAGCAATGTCGCGCACGATCTCCGCGTCGACCCGAAAGCGCGGCCCGCGCGCCAGCAGTTTGTTGTAGGGATCGAGCTCTTGCAGTTCCGGTGTCACTCGCGACGACTGCCGGTAGGTCGCCGAGGTCACCATGAGCCGCAGGATCTTTTTCATACTCCAGCCCTGGCGCATGAATTCGGTGGCCAGCCAGTCCAAAAGATCCGGATTCGTAGGCCGCTCGCCCTGCGTTCCAAAGTCTTCGCTGGTCTCCACGATGCCGCGGCCGAAGAGCGCCTCCCAGAAGCGGTTCACCGTCACCCGCGCCGTGAGCGGGTTGTCTTCGCTGACCAGCCATTCTGCCAGCCCCAACCGGTTGGGCATCAATGATTCCGGCGCGGGACCGAAGATCGCCGGGAAACCCGCATAAACGATATCGCCTTTGCTCGTGAAGCTGCCGCGAACACGCAAATAGGTGAATGGCCGGTCGTAGCTCGGGCGCTCGCGCACGATCAAGGTGGTCACGATGCCGAGGTCATGGAGCGACTTCTGCAGGTCCGCCATCTTCTCGCGGGTGGGTTGGAGCGCCGGTGCAAGCGAACGATATTCGGCAGCCAAGCCCTTCTTCTGGTCTGCGGTCCTCTTTTCGACAGGAATATCCATCACGGGACGCAGCTTTGCCGGGATGCTGGTGATGAATTTCGGATCCGGGTTCGAGGTTACCGAGAGGCGGAAGCGCCCGAGGTTGCGCGAGGCATGAAACATCTCGTGCTTCAACCGGATGGTCAGGCGAGTGCCCGGTCCGAAGCCGAAAGGCTTGTCGGGAATCAGAACAGCCTGCCGCACCTGCGGCGGGTTCTCAGACGTGGTCTCGATCGCCCAGCCCCTGGGTCCGGGTGTGTCGGAAGGCAGGAGGTTTTTTATGCCGTAACCCGCTTGAGCTTCGTCGGCGTAAGCCTCACTGAAGGCTATCTTGGCGGAGGCGGCGCGCTGGCCAGCGGGTGACGCTTCCACTTCAAATGCGCTCAGGAAGAAGTTTCCTTCCGGATCGCGTCCTGGCCCGCCCAGAGGAAGGCTGGGGTCGCGGAAAACTTCAAGGCGCACGCCGGCAATCTGAGGCAGGTCCGTTCGGGTCTCGATCGTGTAGGTATCCGCCTGCGGGTTCTTGCTGGTGGCGAGCACCGACTGGTCGTCCAGAACTTTGAGTGTGGCGCCGCCCTGCGAGACCGCAGTGGCTGGGTGCAACACTGCCCAGTTTGTCGGCGCCGCTTTCATCTGCCGCTCCCAGTTCGCTTGCGCGGCCTCGAGTTCGGGCGTCGAGTTGTCGAGCACCTGTTGAAGCTTGGCGATCCCGGCTCTGAGGTTTTTCGCCTTGGCTTCCTGTTCCGGCGTCGGCAACTCGATGGAAGGCTCTTCCACCCATCCTTCGCCTTGGCCGGGGTTCAAGTCCTGGTAAGCCGCGTTGTCAAAGAAGGCCAGCATCCGGTAGTAGTCTTTCTGGGTGAAGGGATCGAACTTGTGGTTGTGGCATTGAGCGCAGGCGAGCGTGGACCCCAGCCACACGGAAGCGGATGTGTTCGCCCGGTCTACGAGCGAGTACCAGTAATACTCCATGTGATCGATGCCGCCCTCCTGGTTGAGCATGGTGTTGCGATGGAAGCCTGTGGCAATGAGCTGATCGGTGGTGGGGTTGGGCAACATGTCGCCGGCAAGCTGCTCGACCGTAAACTCACGGAACGACATATCCTGATTGAGCGCGTTGATCACCCAATCGCGGTATTTCCACGCCGTTCGGCGATTGTCTTTTTCATAGCCGTTGGTGTCGGCGTAGCGCGCCAGATCAAGCCAGGGGCGCGCCCACCGCTCGCCGTAATGCGGTGAGGCCAGCAGACGGTCTACCACCTTCTCATAAGCCTCCGGGCTCTTGTCCGCCAGGAAGGAATCCACTTCCTGGAGGGTCGGCGGCAGGCCGATAAGGTCGAGACTCACTCGGCGGATCAGGCTTTCCCTATCGGTCTCGTGCGACGGCGCGAGACCTTCTTTTTCGAGCCGGGCAAGAACAAAATTGTCGATGGGATTCCGGCACCACGCCGGGTTCTTAACCTCCGGAGCTTCCGGGCGGACGGGCTTCACGTAAGCCCAGTGCTTGAGGGGCTTGCCGGCGGCTACGACGGGTCCCGCCGAGTCCGGACCCGGCGCGCCGCGGTTGATCCAATCGCGGACCAGTTGAATCTCTTCCTGCGAAAGAGGAGGGCCGCCATACGGCATCATCGGCTTGTCAAGACCGAGCACCCGCCGCACCAGGCGGCTTTTCTCGCTACTCCCCGGAACAATCACTTCCCCCGTGGCGCTCCCCTTGAGCAGGGCAGCCAGCGAGTCAACGCGCAGCCCGTTTTGTTGGATCTCGGGTCCGTGACACTGGTAGCAGCGCGCAGCAAGAAGGGGCCGAATGCTGGTGATAAATAATCCGGACTCCGCTTGCGCCGTAGGCGTCCCGGATGTGGACGGGGAAGAATCTTGCACAGCTCGAGACACGCTGGAAGCCTCAGCGGCAATCGTTCCTTGATCGATCCACGCCCGGACCAAGTCAAGCTTGGCCTTAGGCAGCGGGTCCGCGCCCAGGGGCATTCGCGGCGCCCCGCCCTGGCCGAGCAGCCGCTTCACCAGCAGGCTCTCGCCGCTGTTTCCGGCAAGTATCACCTTGCCCGAAGCGCCGCCGCGCTGCACTGCCGTTTCAGAATCAAGCCGGAGTTGCCCCTGCGGCTTCTCGGCTCCGTGACAGGCGACGCAAGAGGCCTGGAAGATGGGCGCGATATCGCGTTTGAAATCGATCCTGTGGGCCGGCGCTGCAACTCGCCCTGCGCTCGCGGCCGGCGTTGGCTTGGGTTTTTCGGCCTTCAGAATTGCGCCGGCCATGAACATGGCCGCAAGAAATATGGCGCTGGCTCCCCATGGGTTCCGTTTCCAAATTGATGAGATTCTAAGAAAGCATTTGGGTTTCATAACCTGACCTACCCATTAACCTGATAAAGGCTGCTTGGCGCACCCTGAATGCGTTTTCGGATATGTCCTCGCCTTGCGGCAAATCCCCAATTTCCATTTTGCTGCCCCGGATGATGTCTAATATACACCTAACCGCCTCCGCATGGAATGCTGCATCTCAGCATTGTTGCAGCTCAACTTGAGCGGCCAGTTTACTCGGCCTAATGGCGATGTAAAATCGCCTCCACATCAAACTGACCCACTACCCCGCAAACAAAGGGGCTGATTTTTTGGGCGGGAAAGCCTATATTAGGCAGTCGTCCTTTATTGCCACTTTTTATGGAGGTAAACGATGTTCGATGTTGTGACCTTTGGCGAGGCCATGATTCGCCTCTCGCCGCCGCATTTCGAAAGACTCGAGCAAGCCAACTCGTTGGACTTGCGCATTGGGGGCGGCGAATTGAACGTCGCCGTCGGTGTGAGCCGTTTGGGCCTGCGCAGTACATGGGTCTCGCGGCTCCCCAAGAACGCGCTGGGAAGGCTAATGGAAAACAGGGTCCGCCAGGCTGGGGTGGACAACTCCAACCTGGTTTGGAGCGAGGATGGCAGGGTGGGCCTCTACTTCCTCGAGTTCGGCGCCGCGCCCCGACCCAGCGCAGTGCTCTACGATCGGGCGCAGTCGGCCATCAGCGCCGTGAAACCCGGCGAGATCGATTGGCAGAAAGTGTTCCAGGGCGCGAAGTGGTTCCACACCAGCGGCATCACGCCGGCGCTCAGCGATTCGGCGGCTGCCGTCACCCTCGAGGCCTTGAAGGCTGCAAAGCAGGCTGGGGTTACCGTGAGTTTCGATCTGAATTACCGCGGCAAGCTCTGGTCGCCTGATAAAGCGCAGGCAGTTCAGGAACCCATGATGGAGTTTGTGGACGTCCTGATCACCACTGAGGAGGACACGAAGGTTGTCTTCAAGATCAAAGCCTCGGGCAAAACCGATGAAAAAGGTTTTGCGGAAGTATCTGCCGAGACTTACAAGCAGGTGGCGCGCCAGCTTCAGGAGAAGTTCAAATTCCAGGCCGTTGCCATCACCTTGCGAGAGAACCCGCTGGTTTGGCGCAACACTTGGACCGCGATTGCCTACGCCGAGGGCAAGTATTTTGACGATGTAAAGTACGAGCTTGAGATCGTAGACCGCCTAGGCGGAGGCGATGCCTTCAGCGCCGGGTTCATCTACGGCTATTTAACCAAGAAGTCTTATGCGGACGCCGTCCGTTACGGAAATGCGTTCAGCGCCTTGAAGCATTCGGTGCCCGGCGACTTCAATTGGGCAACGCTTCAGGAAGTGGAAAATCTGCTCAAAGGCGCCAGCCTTAGAGTAGCTAGGTGAGAGCAGTGACAAGTGACGAGTGACGAGCCGGACAAGCCGCCAGCTATCAGCAGTCAGCTTTCAGCAAACCACAAAGTTGCCTGTGAGTGAGTGTTGACTTCCGGCACGCTTCTCGTCACTTGTCCACCTCGTTTACCGTGGAAGGAGAAAGCAATGTCCTGGACAAAAGAAAAGGCTCTGGCACTTATTCGTGAAATTGGTCTTGTTCCCATCGTTCGCGCGCCCTCACCCGACGACGCCCTGCGTGCCGCGGAAGCCATTATCGAAGGAGGGATAGGGATTGCCGAGATCACCATGACAGTTCCCAACGCCCTTCACGTCATGGAACGGGTGGCGGATAAGTTCGGGGATAAGGTGCTGCTCGGCGCGGGAACGATCCTCGATCCTGAAACCTGCCGGGCGGCTCTGCTGGCAGGCGCGGAGTTCATCGTTACACCCTCCCTCAATCCGCAGGTCATCGAGGTGGCGCGCCGGTATAGCAAGGCGTGTTTCCCCGGCGCCCTCACACCCACCGAAGTCGTAGCGGCATGGCAGGCAGGTGCGGACATGGTGAAAATATTCCCTTGTGGTCCCGTAGGCGGGCCCAGTTACATCAAGGCGCTAAAAGGCCCATTCCCGCAGATCGACTTTGTCCCCACGGGCGGAGTCAATCTTGAAACCACACCGGAGTTCATAAAGGCTGGGGCAGCGGCGGTGGCGGTGGGCGGAGAACTAGTGAACTTGAAAGTTCTGAAAGAAGGCAAACTGGATGTGGTGGTTGCCACTGCCCGAAAGTTCATCGAAGCTGTCCGCTCTGCAAGGGCAAGGCTCGGCCAATAGCACGACATGAGGTCGGCGCTGCTCAATTTCGCACTTGCCGCAGCTATCCTGGGTGGCGCTTGGGCGCTTACAAACCTGTTCGCTCGCGCCATGTACATTGTTTGTCCAGTCTGCCGGACGCTGAATGCCCGGCGGCGGAGCCACTGTCGGAAGTGTGGGCAGCTACTGCGCGCGCGTGGCCGAGTTCCCGGGAGATGAAGACTCGGCTAGCGGAAGTAACCCCTCACCCGTCCCGCTCCGGCTGGTGAAAACGCCGGCAGCGGGACACCCTCTCCCCACTGGAGAGGGCAAATGCACAATTCGCTATGAATAGTAAATTGTGGATTGCGGAGGGTAGTTTGCTTTGAGCGCTGCACCCAAGGCCTATAACTGCTACGTTTCCTCAATTCACAATTTACTATTCACTATTCATAATTGCTCCGCCTTGGGCGCCCCTTTTCAATGAATCAATGACTCAGTGAATCAATCACTCAATTCCCTCACCCCATCACCAATCCGCCATTCACATTGATGACCGCACCGCTAATGTAACTGGCTTCTTCCGAAGCCAGGAATGCTATGGTTGCAGCCACTTCTTCCGGCCGCCCGATACGCCGCATAGGAGTCTGACTCATCCACTCCTGCTCGCGGCCTGGCATACGCTCCACGAGCAGATCCGTGAGGATTCGCCCCGGGGCCACCACGTTCGCCGTGATTCCGTAAGGCCCCAGCTCCTTGGTCAAAGAAAAGGTGAATCCCAGAAGTCCCGATTTTGCCGCGGAGTAGTGGGCATGATTATTCGACCCGGTGTAAGCCACCTGTGAAGAGACATTGATAATCCGTCCCCAGCGGCGTTCCTTCATCGACGGAATACACTCCCGCGCGTACCGGAAAGATGAGGTCAGGTTAATAGCCAGAGCCTGTTCCCAATCTTCATCTTTCATATCGACAACAGAAACATCAGTCATCTCGCCGG
The DNA here is from genome assembly GCA_963832915.1 of uncultured Acidobacteriota bacterium. GTDB lineage: Bacteria > Acidobacteriota > Terriglobia > UBA7540 > UBA7540 > CAVROP01. The sequence goes on along the minus strand of CAWHWE010000008.1, from coordinate 30,710 downwards.
CATTGTTCACCAGGATATCAATTTTCCCCAGTTTCGCGGCGGCTTGTTCGACCGAGCGCTTAATCGCTCCTGGGTCAAGCACATTGGCTTCGATTGCCAGACCCTGCGCAGCGGTTGACTGGATCTGCTCCACCACTTCATTAGCTTCTTTGATGCGGCTTCGGCAAAGCACTGCTACGGATGCGCCTTTGGCCGCCAAAGCCAGGCACGTCGCGCGTCCAATGCCTCGCGAGCCACCCGTCACTAAAGCTACTCGGCCCGCCAGGCCTCTCTCCGCCGAACTACTTCCAACCTTGTTGGAGGATTCCATTTTCTACCACCCCTTTATCAGACTCCTGCCAGACAAGCGATTTCATCATAATCATTCCGCAAATGTTGGCATAGGTTGCGGAAGATAATGATAACACCTGTCGAGAGTGAGCCCCGATACGAAGGGGGCCGAGGCGGCCTTGAGGCATCGCAAATTTGAGATTGCAAATTGCTAGAACGGGGAGCCCGGAATAACAAATAGTGGACCGCAAATGAAAAGCTCAAACCGCTGCTAATCATTAACTCGCCGGGGCTACGATTGTTCGCGCTTGGGGTTAACCTTACATACTCATAGGTGAGAGCTGACGCCCGACAACTTCCGGGTTGAAAGGGCGTCCCGATAGGAGGAGATGTAACTCGGATTCAGTAGCCAGGCTAATTAGCCCAGACCTCCCAAGTCCGCCACATCCACGTAACAAGTCCTGTCGACACCGCGTGCCAGAGGCAAGACGGGCCCCCGGCGGTGGATCCCGATTTCACACCCCAGAATCGCCCATCCCCTAGACTTGGGGTTTCCCCGAGTTTTACCACGACCAGGTCAAAGTGCTCGGATTCAAGGCAGGATAATCCTTCAGGGAAAGAGACGAAGGCACGGACTTCATGCCCTTCCCGTCGAAGGGACGAAGAGCAAGCCTCGAGAGCCCCGGCATCATCGTCAATGAGCAGGAACTTCCCTCGGCTGGCATTCTCAACTTCCATTGCGGCGTTGTAGAACACCTCTTCACCCTGCATGTTTCACCTCTTGATTCAAGGCGATTCGCGTCCCCAATTCACCTACGAAACCGATGGGTCACCTGTGCGAAAAACCGGCTGTCGCTGACAAGGACCCTCCAGGTTGACGTGAAACATAGCCGCCGACTCTCTTTTTAGATGCGGCTTTTGGAAATTTAGTATTCTCTTTCGGCTCTTGCGTAACCACGATGGCGGCAAACGTCATAACGATAATGCAAGCCAAAATATAGAGCTCCATGTAAAATCCTCCTGTCCAGCGAGTTGCCTGTAAAATATTACTGCGCTGCACACGTCTGGCACGTGGCGCTGCGCATCAGTTGGCGTATGCGCAGCCGGGCTCTGCTCAGTTGTGACTTCGATGTGCCAATCGAGCAACCTAAAAGGGCGGAAATCTCAACGTGTCGGTAACCTTCGATGTCATGCAAAATGAGAATGGTTCGGAACCCCATGGGCAACTGGTTGAGCGCCCTCTCCGTATCCATGCGCTCGATCGCAAGCAACGGCGCCGCCGCTGACAAACGAACATCTCTTCCATGCCAGACGCTCGACCGCTTGTTGGGGTCCGTAAGTTCTTCGAGGGAGTCTTCCTTTAGCACACGCCTTTTGCGCAGGCGCATAAAAACCAGGTTGAGGGCTAGCCGATGCAACCAGGTGTAAAAGGAGGATTCCCCACGAAAGGTATCGAGCTTTTTGTATACCTGGAGGAAAGCCTGCTGGGTGAGGTCTTCCGCTTCCGCAAAGTTTCCAGTCATACGCAGGCACAACGAGTACACCCGCCGGCTATACAGATGGTAGATGCGCTCGAATGTTTCGCCTTCCGGCCGCTCGATACCTTCCGCCCTGCCTGATTCACCTTGCTCGAGAACGCCGGCACTTTTGTTCCAGGATGTTTCCGAGGTCCTGGGGTCCCTAGCGTCACCTGGTTTCTGTGCCAGCATAGTAGTTGCAGTGTCCCTTTTCAGGGGGGGCTCTGCAATCGGGTGAAACCCCGGAACTGGAACCTTCGAACACGTAAGGGTTCCTAGGGGTTCCTCCTAAAGGGCTGGTCCTTGCGGCAAGACGTGCCCGCACAAAATTCCGCACATAATTCCGCTTGCAAAACCCAGGGATTAGGTCTATAAGCGCCTTGAGAGATTAGACTTGTCTTGGCAGTTTAACCACTGTCAGGATCATGTCACGCCGCGTTCCCGAACTGACGGTGGTCTTCCCACTCGTCCTCAATGGGGGCGTACTTTCAGGACGCCACTCTGCGACGCAGAAGGTTGCAGGGCCGGCTGTACTGGCGCTAGAGAGCACAGCACTGCGCACCAACGTGCAGTGGAAGCGCTGTGGCGGGCGCCTGTAAATGCAGCTTGATCGAAGCCAGCCTGGATTCGCTCGTCGCATTTACTCCAGAGATGAGAAGTTCCAGCGTGAACAGTGCCAGGCGGAAGGTTCCGGATTTCCTTGGCAGGAGCTTAAAGGGGAGTGACTGTGCAAGACAAAGGACAAGTGGAGATCCTCCTTGGTCGGCCCTTGAGGGCGCTGATTCTTGAGGATGACCCCTGGGACGCGGAACTCGTAGTCGCGAGCCTGCGGCGGGCAGCTCCGGACCTGAAGTTTGAAGTTTTGGAGTCTGCCGCGCTTCTCCGACAACGGCTGAAGGAAGTTGATTTCGATATCATTCTCGCCGACTACAACCTGGGGGGTTGGAGTGCGCTCGATGCGCTGGAAATCCTGCGGCAGTCCGGGAAAGATACTCCCCTGGTGGTCGTGACCGGGGCGTTGGGCGACGAGGCGGCCGTGGAATGCGTTCGGCAAGGCGCAGCCGACTACGTTCTGAAGGATCGGCTGGAGCGTCTGCCGGTAGCGGTCGATCGGGCCGTGCGCCGCAAGGCTTACGGGGACGAAGTGGCTCGACAGCAGGAGCAAATCCGTCGCGCCAAGGAGGAATGGGAGTTAACCTTCAACGCGGTCCCAGACCCTATTTTGCTTCTGGATGAGCAGTTCCACATCAGGTATGCCAACCGGGCCGCGGCAAGGCTTGTGGGACTCGAAGCCGCGCAGTTGGTCGACAAGTCCTGTCATGAAATGGTGCATGGTTTGTCCGAACCTCACCCTGACTGTCCCTACGAGCGCACGCTGGCGACGGGGAAAGAGCATCGGGCGGATATTGTGGACGCAAGGCACGGCAAGATTTTTGATGGTATTACTTCGCCGCTCCGTGACTCTTCCGGGAAGATGCGCGGATGCGTCGAGGTCTTGCGTGACATCACCGACCGGCAACGAGCCGAAGATTCCCATCGTCAACTCTCCGCGCAATTGCTTCGCGCGCAGGATGACGAGCGGCGACGGATCGCCCAGGAACTCCACGACAGCACGGCGCAGAACCTGGCCGCTCTGGCCATGAACCTGGCGCGGATGAACCTGGAGGCCGGCTCGCTGGAGCCACAAACTCGCGAAGTCCTTTCGGAAAGCATCCAGCTCGCCAATCGATGTATGCAAGAAATTCGCGACTTTTCCTATCTCCTGCACCCCCCCACGCTGGACGAGTACGGCCTGGCTTCTGCTCTCCAGTGGTACGCGGAGGGTTTTGCCCGGCGCAGCGGAATCAAGGTGGATCTCGATCTGCCAGACGGTCTCCGCCGCTTACCGAAAGATGTGGAGACTGCCCTGTTCCGTGTTGTGCAGGAGTGCCTTACCAACGTTCAGCGCCACTCGGGGAGTTTGGTCGCGAGAATCCGAATTGGGCAAGAACCGGAGGCGCTTTTTCTGGAAGTGGCAGATGATGGCCGGGGGCTTCCCACGGCGGCTCAGGAAATGGGACAGACAGCTTCCCGGATTGGCTTGGGCCTGCTGGGAATGAAGGAAAGAATGCGGCTTCTAGGAGGGCATCTCGAAATAAAGTCCGACAGCCATGGCAGTACAATCCGAGTAGACTTGCCGCTCCGGGAGGCTGTTCGATGAAGACTGTGCGTATCCTTGTGGCTGACGATCACGAAGTTGTGCGCTATGGACTGCGAAGATTGCTGGAAGCCCAGCCGGGTTGGGAAATTTGTGGAGAGGCAGCAACCGGCAGGGAAGCCGTCGACAAAGCGAAACGACTAAAACCCGATATCGTGGTGCTCGATTATAGTATGCCGGAATTGAATGGAACTGAGGCAGCGCGGCAAATCCTCAAAGAGGTTCCTCGGACGGAGGTCTTGATCCTTACCATGCACGGCTCCGAACAGTTAATTCGGGGGGCGCTGGAGGCAGGGGCTCGCGGGTACGCACTGAAGTCCGACGCCAGCCGGGACTTGATCTCGGCTGTCCATGCCTTGATCGAGCACAAACCGTTTCTGTCGTCCAGCGCCTCCGGGGCGGTTCTGGATCGGTTCTTAAAGACCCCCGGGGAACCCACAACCCAGCCCACCTTGACACCACGCGAACGCGAGATCGTCCAGTTGGTGGCAGAGGGTAGGAGCAACAAGGAAATTGCCGTGAGCTTGGAAATAAGTACCAAGACGGTAGAAGCTCACCGTGCCAACATGATGCATAAGCTAGGGCTGTCTTCGGTCAGCGATCTTGTGCGCTTCGCGATCCGTAATGAAATCATTGAGGCGTAACCCAATACTATTCACATAAGGGGCGTTCAGGAGATTCCTTCCCCATTCGTTTCGGGGTGCCCCCCCTTCACTTGGCGCTTCGCGCCACCCTCTCCCCCAAGGAGTCTGTGTGACAACCTCTGATTTCGCGTTTTCGCCAACGGAGAATCAGTCACTTGCATTGTGGAAAAGGGCGAAAAATCGAGTTATCACACAGACTCCCAAGGGGGGATAGGCGCTAGGATAATTACAAAGGGTACCCGAAAGCCCGCCTTGGCGGGCGACATATCGTAGCCCACGGCTAGCCAGCCGTGGGATGCAAACGGCACACGCGATTCGTCAGCCCCGGTAGGGGTGGCATCCGGAGATCTTCAGGCAAAAAACATGGCGATGGCGCCGCAGCGGGCCTTGTACGAACCAGGGCCGGATGTCGTCCCTTGCAGGGCTCAGCCATCGTTCTGCTACGTTGTTTCCCACGGCTGGCTCGCCGTGGGCCATCCCGCCCTGCGGGATCGCCACTGCCGTGGCTCAGACATTGCCCAGTGCGCTTATCCTAGCGCCTATGCCCTCAAGGGAGGGAGGGTAACAAATTCAAATTAACTACTCCAGGTTGGAATTAAACGCGTCACGCGGAGGAGCCAGGTTGACAACCAGCCAGTAAAAACCCAGTTGCTGGACGATTTGCCGAAACTGGACGAAATCGACGGGCTTCTGAATGTAACTGTTGACCCCCAGTTGATATCCCTCGACCAGGTCGCGTTCTTCCCGGGAGGCCGTCAAGATCACGATGGGAATGGCTTTTGTCCGCGAGTCGTTCTTAATCTGGCGAAGTACTTCCAAGCCATCAACCTTGGGTAGTTTCAGGTCCAGCAAAACCAACCGTGGTGGTTGTCTAATGTCTCGGCCGTTGTGTTCACCGCGGCAAAAGAGGAAGTCCAGCGCTTCCTCGCCATCATGTGCGACGTGGATGCGATTTGCCAGGTTATTGGTGCGAAGAGCGTGTACGGCCAGCTCTTCGTCCGCCTCATTATCTTCCACCAGCAGAATTTCGACTTCATTCGTACTCACTCTTCACCTCTTTCTATGCGACTTTTCCACTCTCTTCTTGATTCTCCAAGCCCGGCAGGCTAAAGAAGAAAGTAGCTCCTTTGTTGACTTCGCCTTCGGCCCAGGTTCGACCACTGTGCTTATGGATGATGCGCAGGACCGTCGCCAAGCCCACACCCGTCCCCTCAAAATCTGCCTCGCGATGGAGCCGTTGGAATACTCCAAAGAGCTTGTCTACATGTTTCATGCTGAAACCGACGCCGTTATCACGAACGAAGATAGCCGGCTGGCCGTTCACTACCGTCTGTCCCACCTCGATGACGGCTACCGCCCTGGGGCGTGTGAATTTGAGAGCGTTCGAGAGCAGGTTTTGGAAAACCAGCTTCATCAGTGAAGGATCGCATTCCACAAAAGGCAGTTCACCGGCCTTCCATTCAATTCTACGCCCTATGGTCTCAGGCTTGAGTCCGTTCATTACTTCCTTCACCAACGAACGCAGGCCCGTCAGTTTGGGAGTCGCTTCGCAGCGCCCGATTCGGGAAAGACTCAACAGGTCATCGATGAGGCGGCCCATGTTGAAGGTTCCCGTTCGAATGCGGTCCAGATAGTGCTGAGCTCCGTCGTCCAGCTTGGAGGAATACTCTTCCTGGAGAAGCCTCGAGAAACCATCGATGTGGCGGAGGGGCGCCCGCAGGTCGTGTGAAACCGAGTAAGTGAAAGCTTCCAGTTCCTTGTTCATCGCTTCCAGCTCAGCCGTTCGCTCGACGACTCGCCGTTCGAGGTTTTCGTTCAACCTGCGGATTTCCTCCTCCGCCTGCTCGCGCTCTGTTCTTGCTCGCAGTGTGCGGATTCCAAAAGCGAGGTCTGTTGCCAAGTTCTCCAGCAGGCTTACTTCCTTGCCGTCAAACGCGTCCACGGCCTGGGAATAAAGCGTCAAGGCGCCGAGGGCCTGCCCCTCGGCGATCAGCGGAAGCGCAATGGAAGAAGCGTACCCGCGGCGAGTGGCTTCAGCGCGCCAGGGGACAACCTTCGGATCTTCCAGGAGGTTTCGGGCCTGACACGGTTGGCCAGTGCGGATCGCTGCGCCCGTAGGTCCACGTCCCCTCTCTTCGTCGGCCCATGTGAGGTTGAGGGTGGCCAGGTAACCCTCCTCAAAGCCTGCGTGGGCGACGGCTCGAACGCTTTTGGCCTCATCCTGTTCAGCGTAACCGACCCAGACAAGGCGAAACCCGCCCACTTCAACCAAGAGCCGGCAAACCTTCTCCAGGAGGTCCGACTCTTCCGATGCCCGGACCATAGCTTCGTTGCACTCAGTGAGGGCCTGGAGGGCACGGTTGACCCGGCGCAGTTCCGCCTCCGCCCGCTTGCGCTCGGTAATATCACGGGCTGCCGCAAACACGCCGATCACGCTCCCGTTCTCATCCTTGTAGACGGAGGCGTTGTACACCACCGGCGTGGTGTGCCCGTCACGCCCACGGATCTCCAGTTCGTAGTCCTGGACCCAACCTTCCCGAAAAACCTGCTGGTACCCCGCGCGCGCTCTCTCCGGTTCCGTGAAGTAGCTTGAAAAATCCGTCCCAATGAGTTCGTTCCGCGAATACCCGGTCACCTTCTCAGTGGCGTTGTTGACATCGGTGATGTTTCCTTGCGGATTGACGGTCACCAGCGGATCGAGACTGGCTTCGAGCAAGCTACGATTGTAGTCCCCCGCCCGGCGCACGGTCTCGGCCGCCAAAAGGCGTTCAGTGATGTCAGCACAGGTTCCCACCCACTCGCGGACGCTGCCGTCCGGATTCAGCACCGGCACGCCTCGGACGGAGACATACCGGTACTCTCCATCGTGCCTGCACAGCCGATATTCTGTTTCGTAGAGAGAACGTTTTCCCACCGCGTTTGACCAGACATCCATCGTCCGTTGCCGGTCATCCGCGTGAAGTGCGTTCGCCCATCCCCAACCTTTAATCTCCTCCTCGCTCTGGCCGGTGAATTTTCGCCATAACGGCAAATCACCCGACACCTCACCTTGTGCATTGGTCGTCCATACTATCTGGGAGGTAGCCGCCACTAAGGCGCGGTAACGCTCTTCGTTATCCCGAAGGGCCTCGTTGGTTCGCATGCGCTGTCGCAATTGATGGTAAACGATCGACGCCGAGACGAGGAGCAAGCCGATGGCAAGAAGGCTCCCAACCAAAGTGGCAGTGTCGGTTCTTCGTCGGCTGGCGCCGACTGCGGCGGTCCGCTGAGCCAGCAGGTCGCGCTCCTCATTTTCCATGTCGGCGGCGATTCGCTCGATGTCGTTCGTCAAGCTTACTCCTTCGCCCTGGAGCATGAAATCGCTTGCAGCCCGAAGTCCCCCATCTCTTCGAAGTTCGATCACCCTCTCTATGTGTTGGAACCGGCGCGCGATGAGAGGCTCCAGGGTATCCAGCCGGAGCTGTTGGCGTGGATTGTCCAAGGTCATTTGCCGGAGTCGGCGAAGATGGTTCGGGGTGTTATTGATTGCAGCCCGACAGGGTGCAAGGAACTTGTCGTCGCCAGTGGCTGCGTAGCCGCGCATCCAGCTTTCCGCGCCCTTCACATCTGCAAGCACGGTTTGGATTCCTGCCAGGACCGCATCCGTGTGAGCCACCCATTGGCTAGCCCCAACCAACTGTTTGGTGGTTTCATACTGTAGCAGGCCGACCGCGAGCAGCACTAAAAAGGCCATGCCGAAACCCACGACAATCGTCTTTCCGATGGATCTCTTCATACCGTTGTCCCTTTCGCAGGCAGGTCCGGCTTCCATTGGACCGTACGCCCGCCCAGCACTGCCTGCTTATAAAGTTCGGGACATCGTCTGCGCGTGCTAAGTCTGAAAGTGGATTCAATCATTCCCGGGTATTGTGAGCGTCTCCAAGTCCGTGAACGGTCATCACAGTCGCAAAACAGGCCACGGATGCGCCAGTATTATTGCCGACAATCACGCCATTTGCAATTTGGCAGGAGACAGTATATTGACCAACTATCCAAAATTCAGATGTGGAGGTGGAAACTCACGATTAACAATGCTGCGAAGGTCACGGCGTGGATGATCTCGCCGACTCCCAGCCGGCGGATTTGAAGGCGGCTTGGGCTCGAGAAAAGCCACGCGAGTCCGCGCCCAAGCACTGGCGCAAACGCCAGCAAGGCCAGGCCTGGCAGCCAACCGTTTCGCCAGGCAAGCGCCAGGGCGATAACCATGCCGATTTCGCCCAGGATGAACCACCTCGCCTGGGCGAGCTTTTCATCAACGGTGGTGGCATGCGCGGAGCGGATACGGGTCTGGACATATTGGATCTGGTTGGCGGCAAAAATCCAGTTCGCAGTCCAGATCACAAGAGCGGTGGTGTCCAACCTTCCGGAAGCCACGTAGTAAGCTGCCGCAGCGGTGGCCGTAAGGCCAATCGACCCCACTAACTGTGAGGCCATCCTGGTTTGCCGCCCTCGACTCTTCAAGATTGCCTGTCCCAAGAATGCAGTGGCCGCTGCCGCGCCTACCAAGAACAGGCCGTAGGATTGGATTTGGCAGAGCAAGACGGCCAGCGCCCCGAGAGAGATGGAGGAATAAATATAAATGGAATGAAGAATGAGCCTCTGCTCTCTCGGGTTCTGCGCGCGCCATGGTGAAATACCAAGCCATGCCTCGATCGGTGTGCGCGCGCAAAAAAGGCCAAGCGCTGCCACGGCCAGCAATAAAACGGAAACGAGCCTATCGCCAGCAGGTCTGCCCACCACGGCGCCGGTGGCCAAGGGAACCAGCAGCATTCCCCAGGCTCCGTGTTCCCTGGGCCAAACAAATGAACGCAGGCGCGCCGCCACCTGGGTATGAAAAGTAGAAGTTGGGCTGGACATTGCAGAAGAAGGCAGAGTCTTTCAGGCTGTAACGCCGCGACTCTTGTAGATCGCCTTGTTTACCTCAACCATCAAATCATCGAACGATGCGCCGACTTTGCGCGCGGCCATCTCAATCGAGCAGTCATCGCAGGAGGGACGAAGGCCGAATTTCTCAAACACCGCTTCGGTCTCGGGGAACTTTTGCTTTACTTCGCGGACCATTTCACCGCCACGCACACGATCAGTGAACTGAAACATGACACATTTCCTCGCGCAGGTTCGCCTCGGAGTTCTTCCGCCGGGGCTGGTAAACGCAGAACGGTTCTTCGTCGAGGTAATCGCCGCTCGCCGCGAAGGCCCGCGCGCGGCACCCCATGCAGATATTGCGAAACTCGCAGTAGCCGCATTTCCCTTTCAAATTATCGGTGTTGCGCAGTTGCTGAAAAACGTGGGCGTTCTCCCAAATCTCTGCGAAGGATTGGTTGTTCAGGTCTCCGGCCAGAACCGGCAGATATCCGCAAGGATAAACCTCACCTCGGTGTGAAATGAAGCAGACGCCCGTACCGGCCAGGCACCCTTTGGTCATCGCGTTCATGCCCTGGGGGTGGGTGGGGCCGGGCCCGGCGGCGTGCGGATGAAGTGCGATACCCGTCGAGCCGGGCATCGTCATCTCCGTGGGGCCGATCGAATCTCCCCTTGCGTTCATGACCGGCACGCCAGCCTCCCCGGAAATGCTCGCGGCCGCCCTCCGCTCCGCGGCGCGACGTTGCCGCATCACCCGGAAATAATGCGGGGCGCAGGTGGCTTTCAACTCGATCCCGTCTTCCAACGAACGATCGTAGAACCAATTCAAAATCTTTTCGTATTCCTCAGCCGCCACCATTTGCTCGCTGGCGATGTCGACGCCGCATCCCACCGGAACCAGGAGGAAGGTGTGCAGCGCGTCCGCCCCGATCTCCTTAGCCAACTCCAGGACCGCTGGGAGCTGCTGAGAATTATGCCGGGCAATCGTCATGTTTATCTGGAGTGACATTCCCAACTCGCGCAGGTTTCGGAAGCCGCGCAGGGCAGCGTCGAAGGCCCCGGGCGTGCCGCGAAACGCGTCATGCGTGGAAGCGTCGACGCCGTCCAAACTGATGGATACGCGCCGCACTCCGGAATCTACAATCTTGCGCGCCATCTGCTTGGTAACCAACGTGCCGTTCGTAGCCAGCGCCACACGAATCCCCAGAGATGTGGCATAACTGGCAAGGTCAAAGATGTCTTGGCGAAAGAGAGGTTCGCCACCGCTCAGAACCAGGATTGGTAGGAATGACTGAGAGACTTGCTTTATTAAGTTCAGGGCTTTGGTTGTAGGTAGGTCATTTGTTGATGAGAGTTCTGTAGCGGTGGCACGACAGTGAATGCAACGCAAATTGCATCCCTTGGTCACCTCCCAAAAAACGAGCCGCGGTTTGTAGTCTACATTGTTCATTAACATTGCACGACTCGAATCTTACCAGTGGCTGTTTGACGCAGCCAGCTTTTTCAAGAGCACGTCTTTTTCCATATCGCCGTTCGCTTCTGGAGAATGGCAGCGAGCGGTGCGATTGCGACCTCCGGGCTGGAATGCTCGACCATCCCTCCGCCAAAACAGAGGCACGTATTTCGTCGCCCAACGGGGTTGTACGGACAATAGAAATTTGAGACGTTCACCATTATCTGCCTTTGTTGGGTTAGCCCTGGTCGCGAAGAGAACAATCGGCGGCTAGTCTTAGATCCTGTAATTTAACGGGGGTTAGAGATTCCGGTTCGTCCGTATTCCGGAACCCCCGACCCCCAGCCCGTCAATCGGCGGGTTCTAGGACCCGAAGTCCCTCGCGCTTTACGGAAGGGCACGCCTCTTGCCAAACTCAAGAGGACCAACGAGCCTCAGAAGCCTGGGTTTAAGCCGAAGGAATAAAACAAGTTAGCAATTCTTGAATCGGACAAAAGCTTGAATGGGCCCACAAATCATGAGATTGGGAAGTGGGGAAAATGACGGTTGGCAAAGCGACCGGGGAGTGAAAAGACGCAAAGTCCCTAATTGTGGCCCGTGGCAAACAAAGGGAAAAAACACCCTTGACAAGAACCAACCCGACCGCCGATTGACATTAACCCTTGCAAATCAGCCGCTGGTAGCTTTCGGGGTCGTCCACATCGATGACTACTCCCTCGTCATCGACCTCCACAAATTGCGTCACTGGGAGGAATCCCCTGAGCACAGAATTGGCGCCCATGCCGGCGGGCAAATCCAAAAGCTCACGGAAGACTTGCCGTCCGATGAGCACCGGGTGTCCCCGGCGACCCTGATAGGTGGGGATCACGACCGGAGCACCGCACTGGCGGGAAGTTGCCACAATTCTTCTCACCGTTTCTGCGCAGACGGCAGGATGATCCACCAAGCAGAGGATGATTGCTTCCAGGTCAACCGCGAGCAGCGAGCGCAGGCCCGCCTGCAATGATGTTGTCTGGCCGGATCTGTAATCAGGATTGACAACGACCTGTGCCGCCTCAAGCTTGATCTGCTGTTGAATTTCCTGCGCGTGATGCCCGAGCACAACAACGATGCGCTCGAGGTTAATCTCCCGCAGTGTCTGCACCATCAGCTCGAGAAATGTCCGGCCACGGTAGGTGAGCGCCGCCTTGTCGATTCCCATGCGGGAAGATTCACCCGCAGCGAGGATTAAGCCTGCAATCATGCGGTTTCGGTGGCTTTGAGTTGGTAAGCAAGAGAGGGATGGGAGGGCGCGGCATGGCGGCGCACCGCGATCATTTCCGCCACGATGGAGACCGCAATCTCTTCCGGAGTCAGCGCTCCGATATCGAGACCAATGGGGGAATGAACGCGCTCCAGCTTTTCCGTGGGCACGCCTTCGCGCTCCAGTACCTTCGAGATTTCGATGAGCTTCCGCTTGCTGCCAATCATGCCGATGTAACGTGCCGGTGTGTTGAGCGCCCAGCGCAGGCAATCCAGGTCACCCTTGTGCCCGCGGGTGACCAGCACCAGGTACGACAATTCGTTGATTTTGAGCTTCGAGAAAATCTCTTCCCAGGGTCCGGCGTGGGTTTCGACGGCTTCCGGGAAACGGTCCGGGTTTGCAAACGCCGGCCGGTCGTCTGAAACCACCACATCGAATCCCGCCAGCCCTGCTATCTTCGAAACGTAAAGCGAAACGTGCCCGCCCCCGAAGAGATACGCCGTGGGAGTGGCCAGGATGGGTTCAACGAAAATATCGAGTGACCCGCCGCACACCAGCCCGTTGTCGTATTCCGGATTGGCGTTCAAGTTGAAGTGCAGCCGGTGCGGTTTCTCTTCGCGCATCACGTCCTGCGCCACGGACCACACTTCCGCTTCCACGCACCCGCCGCCCACCGTACCCACAATCGAGCCGTCATCCCGGATCAGAATCTTCGAGCTCTCGTAACTTGGAATCGAGCCCTGCACTTGGATAATGGTGGCCAGCGCTGCTTTGCGCCCTTCCTTCCTGAGCTTGGCAATTTCGGCGAAAATATCCATAGCCCCTCTTCAGCTAGGTTAATCACTGGCTAATGCGATGTCAACGAGGCCATTGCCGCTGGTCAGTAGTCCGTTGCCAGTTGTTGCAGACCCGGGAGTTGCGAGACCCTGCGCCGCCGCCCGGGATGACATGGCAACTGACCCGCCGCGGCGGGACGACTGACAACTGACGACTGGCAAGTGCGAAGCCGGGCCGTGCGCCATACGCGGCTGCCTACGTACGCAACCTCTTGAAAATCCCTTCCGGAATTGACCGGACAACGAGCATGATGGGACGCCAAAACCAGGGCAAGTAAACGACGTCTTTCCCCTTGACGATAGCTCTGAAAATGCCCTTGGCCACACTCTCTGGCGATGCCACCAGAAACAGCCCGGAACGTCCGTAGGTCATGTGGGTGTCAACAAAACCTAGTTTAACGGTAAGGACTTTGACGTGGGCATGGAATAACCGATTGCGCAAGCCTTGAAGATAGGCGCTCAGGCCCGCCTTCGCGGCCCCATAGAGATAGTTGCTTTGCCGGCCGCGGTCTCCGGCCACCGAGGAAAGGGCGCAAATAAAACCTGCCCGCCTGGGCTCGAAGTGGTTGGCGAGAATATTGAGGGCAGAAACGCAACCGGTGAAGTTGGTCTCGAGAATACGTCGAGCTTCCTCCCCATCGCATTGGCCCTTTGCCTGGTCACCCAGGTACCCCATGCAAACCACGACTCCCTCCAGATCGCTGCCTGCTTCATCAAGGAAAGATCGCAGGGTTGAAGCATGAGTCTGAGTGTCAAGGGCATCCAAGGGAAGGACCCCGGCTCGAATCCCGTAGCGAAGACTAAGATCGGAGGCCAGCGCGCTCAATTCTTCCCGGTCGCGGCCCCCCAGAACGAGGTCAAATTTATGAGTAGCAAACTCTCTCGCCAGGGCGGAGGCAATTGCCGAAGTCGCGCCCAAAATCAGTACACTCGGCACGCTTATGCCTCCTCAATTGACGATCGCCTGTAGGGGCGAGCGCCGCTCGCCCGGGGGAGGACGCCGTTCGGCCCTACAAGGTGCGTTTGGTGGCGGTGCCGCGCTGCATCACTTTTCGACAATGGCAAGCCTCCGCGCCAGGGATGAAGAAAGCAGACCACGCGGGTCCAGCCTGCCCTTGATAGCTCTGAACTGCTCAAGTTTCGGGTACATCGCGGCAAAACTTTGTGAAGTCAACACCGCGTCCTTTGCCAGGTAGATTCTGCCGCCGTAATTCAGAACCACCCGGTCTAATTCGTGCAGGAGAGAAATCAACCCACGGGCGACGGGAAGGTCCAGGGCCAAGGTGTAACCTTGAATCGGAAAAGACAGCAGGCCGGGGCCCGGCTTCCCAAAACGCTTCAGCACCGCAAGGAAGGATGCGCGGCGCGATCGGGCTAGTCGCGTGAGGACTTCTTTGAGCCCTTCGAGTCCTCCCTCCAGAGGCAGGGCCACCTGGTATTGGACGAAGCCCCTGCGCCCGTACAAGCGGTTCCAATGCTGAATCGCGTCGAGGGGATAAAAGAACTTTTCCAGGTCAACGACTTGACGCACGGCATTGCGATGGACAGCGTAAAAGAGAGCGTTAAATGCGTGCACCGTAAGACTGTTTAACGCCAGTGATGGAAAATCGAAGGGAAGCGTCCAACTACGGCGGGACGGCCCGGCTAGGGGATGCCGAACACTCGCCGACAGCTCATTCGCCGCCGCGTGGTTTCCTCGCATCAAAACGGCTCTTCCCATATGCCGGCCCGTCGCCAGACAGTCAATCCAGGCTACAGAGTACTGGTAACGGACGTCGGATTCAGTCATCCTCCCCAATGCGTCTTCAAGGGTTGTGGCTTTCTGGAAATCCACCAGCACGCACGCTGATTCGATGGGACGCAGCTTGATCCTGGCGCTGAGAATCACGCCCGTCAGTCCCATGCCCCCAAGCGTTGCCGAGAAGACTTCGGAGTTGTTATTCGGTGAACAGGAGAGTGTCTCGCCGCTTGGTGTGAGCAGCTTGAAATCCAGAACAAAATTCCCGAAGGCGCCATCTTGATGGTGGTTCTTGCCATGCACGTCGGCGGCGATCGCTCCTCCCACGGTGACAAATTTCGTCCCCGGCGTCACCGGCAGGAAGAAACCACGGGGCAGAAAATACTGGAGGATTTCGGCGAGGCTGACACCCGCTTCACACTCCAGCACGCCGGCCTGCGCGTCGAAAGCGAGAAACCGGTTAAGCCGTGTGTGGCAGATGACGCCGCCTTGGCTGTTCAGGGGCGCATCGCCGTAGCTACGCCCCAGCCCGAACGAAATTAAGGATGGCTGGGCGCCGGACTCCAAGATGGCAGCCAGTTGGCGCTGGCTTTCGGGGCGATAGACATTACAATTCTCGACCGGGAATCGGCCCCAGCCCGAGAGTGCTTGAGTTAAGAAACCCTCTGCCATAGTGTTTACGTTGCCCGCTAGCGTCCTGTAACGTAAGTTCGTTGCATAAATGCCGTACTGTGAGAACGGCTCTACAGCCCCGGTAGGGGCGGTAGAACTTAGCCCACGGCGTGAGCCGTGGGTCTGGAGTAGGCGATCCCTCCCTCACCCCCTTCCCCTCTCCCGCCCGCGCGGGAGAGGGGTGCCGAAGGCGGGGAGCGGGTCGTCTTTCCCAGGGCTTGCGCCCTGGGCTACAATCTTCCGCCCCTGACGGGGCTGGGAAGCGAATCCCTCGCCGGGCAGACTTCATGAATGAACTTACGTTACATGACACCAGTGTCGCATCTCAGAGGTTCATTGATTAGATCAATTCATCCCGCGACCACATAGCCAGCCCCGACAAGTCGGGGCTGATTTTATTGCCAAACCTCTAAGACACGACGCTACAGGTAAATGATGAAAATAACACTGGCCGCCCAGAACAGCACGACCAAAAGCAAGACTGGATCTGTGAAAAGCAAACGGGTCGGGTTTCCTCCCTCTTCATTCTGGTGCACGAGATAGAGATAGCGGAAAATCCCGAAAAGGACAAATGGAATCGTGAGTTCGAGCCGCTTCCCCGGGAACTTTGCCTGGACGTCATGTGAAAGTGTGTAGAGAGCGTAAGACATAACGGTGGAAGCGGTAACAATCCCTATAAGCTGGTCCAGGAAGTACGGCGAATAGTGAGCCAGGATCGAGCGGTGGTGGCCCGCCCCCCTTCCCAAGACCACTAACTCATGGCGGCGCTTGCTGAGAGCCAGGAACAGAGCGAGCAGCGTGGCGCACACCACTAGCCAGGGAGATATCTCCACGTGGATAATCACTCCCCCACTTATCACCCGTAAGACGAAGCCGGCGCTGATTACAAAAACGTCGAGTAAGACGACACGCTTCAGCGCACACGAATACAACACGTTGATGAAGCCATATGCCGCCACGATGATGAAAAACGTGTGGTCGAGAACCCAGGCGCCACCCAAGGACAGGACAGCGAGTATGACCGCCGCGGTGAAGGCGGTCCCCACGCCCAGCCTCCCCGAAGCCAACGGCCGCAGTCTCTTCAGGGGATGTTTCCGGTCTTCCGGCGCGTCAAGGATGTCGTTCAAAAGGTAAACGGCGCTGGAGATCAGGCAGAACAGGAACGCGCCTGCCGCGACGCGCGCGTTGCGATGCCAGTCAGTAATGCTGCGGGAAAAAATCAAAGCGGCAAAAACGAAGCCGTTCTTCACCCACTGCTGGGGACGAAGGCTCGTGATGAGTCCGCTCAAAGCGAAGGTCCGTGTAGGGGTTGGGGGCTGTGGATGAGGAACCGTCACCAGAGGCTCCATTCCTTATCTCCGTCAGAACACGCGCCGGCGGGTCGCACCTCGGGAGTGTCGAACTCTGCCGCGATTAGGCTAACTTATCATCGAGGAATTATCAAACCCTTCATTTCGTGAAGAAGGAAGTGATCCGTGGGTAGTAGAACGTGTGATAATGTGCAACCACGATGCGAAGCTGGCTCAAACGATTCTGGCCCATTCTGGCGGCAACCTTGATGCTTTGGGGCGCTATTGCCACTCTCCTCCTTCAATCCCTCAAATTAAACCAGGGGCACCTCATTTATGCGCTGGATGACCCCTACATCCATATGGCGATAGCGAAGAACTTCGCGCTACACGGCGTGTGGGGCGTGACGCCCTATCAGTTCACATCGGCTTCTTCCTCCCCGCTCTGGACCTTCCTCCTTTCGGCAACCTACTTCGTTTTTGGGGTCAGCAATGTTGCTCCGCTGGTTTTAAACATTCTCTTCGCCACCCTGCTGGTGGTCACCCTGGGGTGGATCTTTGAGTTCTTCGCGAAAGCGCTTCCACGTCCATATATTCTGGGCATCGTTCTCTCGGTTCTTTTCTTTGCCCCGATTCCAAGCCTGATTTTTACCGGTTTGGAGCACGTTCTCCAAACCGTCGTAACACTCGCCTTCGTCTGTTATGCAAGCTGGTTGCTGGCTGGCCGGGCTGCGAATTCCCGCCTCTCCGGGGCGACGCTTGTTCTTCTTGGCCTCCTGACGTCGACTGCCCGCTATGAAGGATTATTCGCCGTTGGTGTCGTGGCCTTCCTTCTCTGCCTTCGACGGCGATGGTGGCTTGCTTTCCACCTTTCGTTCTGGTCGGCCCTCCCCTTGTTTGTGATCGGGTTGATTTCAGTGCGGCACGGCTGGTTCTGGTTACCGAATTCCGTTGTGCTCAAAGGCAATTTACCCCTCGTTCCCGGGTACCAAGTCACCAGCTTTGCTTTTCACGCCCTCGCAAACTTTATCTTATCGGGTCTGCGAGTCGCAAGGCTCATGGCGGTTTCCCTCCTGCTGATGCTTTACCGTTTCACTAAAGGCAAGGGAAAGGACGATCCCCTCCAGTTGCTCATGGGCATTTTTGTGGCGACGAGCATTCTCCACTTCTTGCTTGCGAGCGCCGGGTGGCTCTATCGTTATGAGGCCTACCTTGTGGCGATGGGGCTTATCGCGGTGGCGGCGCCCCTGTTTGAATTCGTGCGGTGCTTTCCCCGGACTTTCCGCCTCCCCGCCGGAGAATGGGCGGGCGTGGCGGCCCTGGCGCTCACCGTCCTCACGACAAACCTCCTCTGGAGCGCCGGCTGGAGATCGCTCCAGGTCACTGCGGGGGCCACCAACGACATTTATAAATGCCATTACCATATGGGGCCATTTATACGGCGGTATTATCAGGAAAGCGCCTTGGCCGTGAATGATATTGGTATGGCCAACTTCATGGCAGACATCCATTGTACGGATTTTCATGGCTTGGCGGATCTGGACGTGGCGCGGGCCATATTTCAAAAACGCTTTGATCCGCAATTCATGGATGATCTAGCCAGATCAAAAAAATCCTTCGTTGCCATTGGGGATGATAACTGGTTGGGGCTATACGGTGGCACCCCTCGCCATTGGGCACTGGCGGGACGGTGGAAGTTTACTAACCGGGCTTTGCTCGCGCCTCCTGCCATTTCCTTCTATGCGCTCACGGAGGCGGCCAGATTGCAGCTCGTGGCTGATCTTCGGGATTTTTCCTCGCATCAACCGGCTGGGGTTGAACAATTGGGCCCTTACATTGAAACCGTACGCCCACGCCCCGTCGCCCGTGACGATCCCAAGGGCTACGGCACCATCCCTTTCAACCAGTAGGCTTGGGCGAAGACCAAGGCACTCAGCCCGAGCGGCATCAGCACACTATGCCAAAATGTGGTGCGGAGGATTTCACCCTCCTGGCCGATTAAACCAACGGTCGTGACGCCCACCGCAATATTCTGAGGTGATATCATCTTTCCAATGACAGCTCCGGAAGAATTGGCCGCGGCAAGCAGTATGGGACTTACACCAATCTGATGGCCGACGGCCACTTGCAGATTGCCGAAAAGCAAATTGCTCGCCGTGTCGCTCCCGCTCAGAAAGCATGCCATCCAACCCAGATACCCGCTTACCAGGGGGAAAATCGTCCCGAGCCCCGCCAGGGCGGCGCCCAGGGTAAAAGCCATCCCCGAGAAGTTGTAAAGGTAGGCCAGCGCGACAATCAAAACCACCGTAAGCGCGGGCATTCGAAGTTGCTTCAAAGTCTTGAGTCCAGCGCTGAGGATAACGACAGGCCTATTCCAAAAAACCAGGGCCGTGAGGGCAGTGGCCGTCAGGGCGGCGGTGCCTGCTGCCAAGGGCTGAAATTGATACACCGCCGCATAGAGTTTGTGGTACAGGGCAATAAAAACCACATTGTGAAGCTGGGGTATGGGGATACTGAGTTGAGCAATTTGAAATACCTTGAAGTAGGACCATGCAACCATCACTCCCGCGAGTATGAGCCAGGGCGCCCAAGCGACCAGCGGCTTGGCGGCCGGCTGGGAATTGCGTCCTTCCGCGCCTGCTTGAATGGGGAGGTCCTGCTCCGCAAGCTCCTGCACGCCCTTCTGAGTTTCGCTTGAAGGATCGCGGCGCTCGCTGCCACGCGGTTTCCAGACTCTCAGCCAGAGCACGAGACACACGCTGGAGAACGAGGCTGCCACAATATCCGTCGCGTACGGTCCCCAGTAGTTCGATGATAAGAACTGCGCCAGGGCAAAGCTGGCGCCGCCGACCAGGGCCGCGGGCCAGGTTTCTCTTAGCCCCTTGCGTCCCCCAATCATCCATACGAGATAGGCTGGCAATACTAAAGACAAAAAGGGAAGTTGCCGGCCCACCATGGCCGAGAGCTTCATCTGATCGAGACCCGTCACAGCGGCGAGCGCCACGATCGGTAGGCCCAGGCCTCCAAAAGCTACCGGGGCCGTGTTGGCAATGAGCGATACGGTCACGGCCTTTCGCGCGCTGAACCCGAGGCCAAGCAGAAGGAAGGCGGAGACGGCAACTGGCGTCCCGAACCCTGCCGTACCTTCCAGCAGCGCCCCGAAGCAGAATGCAACCAGGATGGCCTGTATGTGCGGGTTGCCGGAAGCGTGGTCCGCCATCCATCGCCGCAGTTGCTCGAAGCTCCCGTTGGCGACCGCGAGGTTGTAAAGCCACAATGAGGCAAAAACAATCCACATAATCGGCCAGAGCGCGTAAAGGAAGCCGAAGCCTATGCTCAGGAGGGCTAATCGCAATGGGAAGTGCCATACTGAGATGGCGAGAAGGGTGGCGCTTGCGAGTCCCCAGGCTGCGGAAAACGCACCACTCTTTCGCAGGCCTCCCATCAGGAGCAATAGGATGGCGAGCGGACCTGCGGCGGCGAGTGCGGAGAGGGGAAGACAATCGAGAGGATTAAGCGGCTGAATCCAAGTGGACAACGATGATCCTCCTTGCCCTCGTCATCCTGAGCGGAGCGAAGGATCTAGGCTCTCTCTGCCGTTGAACAAGAAGCGAGATGCTTCGCTGCGCTCAGCATGACGGATTCGAATTTCTTTACACGTTCTGAGGTTGCAATTTTCCCACAATGAACCAGTATGCCAGCAGCCCGGTGACGAGAATCAAGGCGGCAATCGCGAAACCAGGCGAATACGAGCCTGTCCGAGCGATGAGAAGCCCGGTTAACGCGGGAGCAATGACTCCGGCAATGTTTCCCGCGAAGTTCTCAAATCCCGTCCAGACTCCCACCTCTTCCGGCGGGGCGCATGATTGAACGACCCCGAACAGGTTTCCTGTCGCCAGCCCGACCAGCGAAGCGCCCATAACCAGGATGATCGCGGCATGGGCATTCTGAACGCGCGCCGCAGGAATCAGGAGCAGGCCGGCCATGAAGGCGGCCGTGATCACACCTTTGCGGCTGCGCGTTTCGTCCCATCCCCGCCGGATCAGGCGGTCCGCAATCCACCCCCCTACAGGCTGGCTGATTCCCCACACCAAGTAAGGAAGGGAAGAGTACAGACCCGCCTTCAAAATCGTCAAATGCCGGACTGTTACAAGGTAGTCGGGAAGCCAGGTGAGAAGCAGGTACCAGTAATAATCAAAACAGAAAAAACCCAGACAAATACCAATCAGGTTGCGGCTGCGAAGATGCTTGAAAACATCCCAAAAGGCTTCCGGCGATCGCACGGCCGCCGGCCCTCGCCTCGTCCGGGGGAGCCGCGCGGGGAAGACCATCCACCACGGAATGAGCCAGACGAGTGCTGAAAAGCCTACCAGGAAGAACATCTTCCGCCAGCCGAAAAGGACGATGAGCCAGGCGATGACCGGCGCCCCAAGCGCAAGCCCGGCGCGCGTGCCGCTGTCAAAGATTCCACAAGGGAGACCCCGCTCCCGGGGCTCAAACAGAATACTGACGATCTTTGTCCCTCCCGGAAGGTAGACTGACTCGCCAATCCCCAGAAGGACGCGGAAAATTATCAGGACGCCCAAGCTTCCCGCAAACCCTGTGAGGCCGCAGGCTAACGACCATAAGGCAAAGAGGCCCGCGTAAATCCAGCGCAGATTGTAGCGATCGACGCACCAGCCGACCGGCACCTGCATCAGTGCGTAGGAGCAGAAAAAGGCGGAAAGCAGCAGGCCCTTGGTGGTGGGGCTGAGGTGCAGGCTTACAGAAATGAGCGGAAGGGCCACCGCGATGGTGGCGCGGTCCAGGTAATTAACCAGCGCGGCGGCAAAGAGCAGCGCGACGATGCCCCAACGCCGGGCATTCGAGACCGCCGTTTCAGTGCTCACCGAACTTTCCGCGCCTCGAGTCACGGCGTTTCGATTGTTCATGCTGTTCAACCCAGCCCCGGCCCGTCGCGGCAGGATAACTCAATTCCCCGCCGTGACAAAAGGAAAATCTTGGCAGTGACTCGTTTTGGTTTTGTAGCGCCGGTCCCGCGCGGCGGGACCGGCACAGCCCCAAAATGCCCCGATATATCGGGGCGCCACGCCTAACTGAGATACCGCCAAAATCTTCTCGAATTTGTAATCCCCTAGTCTCGGGTGGCAATTGATCTCAAATCTGAAATCTGCAATCTGGAATTACCGCCAGCCGCAACCCGGCTGATTCTCTGGGGAATTGGGAACACTATGCGGCGACGTTGACAACTTGTCCCTGTGCACTATCCCGATCTTCTGGTAGCGAGCTTAACCCTTTGTCTTTTCAATGACATTCCCGTTATGAAAAGCTAAGCGCTGTGTTTTCATACACATTCTGGCTTCGTGGCTGAGTTTTCAGCGCCGGTTCTTTGTTTTCAATGATATTCCCGCGTCGTTCGTTCACTTTTAAAGTTACTACGCTTGCTCCATGGCCGGGTTCCCGGACGGAATGTCGGTCCTTAGGGTCTTGTCGGTGTTCTCCAAGTGCGGGTCTTCGCCCAGGGCTATCTTGCAAAGGCGGAGATCTGCGGAGCGGTGATTTTCGAGCATGGCGTATCGCCCGTGCTTCACGGCATTCAATCTCGAGTTTTGCTTTCCTGCCGGGGTGCGCGGTCCGGTGGAATGCTGCGCATTCTTGCGTGCGGCGGCGAGGAGCGCGGGGGTAAGCCGGGGTGATTTGTGTAAGGACATAGTTCCTCCTGAGGTGGCGTGTCAGGTTACCGAGGAAAGGACTTCCTCCGGAATTCCGGTTCTCACATAACTAGGCTACTCTTTTGTCGGAGTGCTGTCAAGAGGCCAGGTGTCCGCAGTCGGCTGACATATCTAGCCCAATAGGTGGGAAGTTGAGCCATTGATTCATTGGCTCGCAGGTGGCCCATACGTCCCGACGTTCCGAAGCTGTGAAAAAATAAACAATCTCACGCAAAGACGCCAAGGCGCAAAGACTCGCAAAGAACAACTGCTTTCTTTTCTTTGCGCCTTCTTCGACTTTGCGCCTTTGCGTGAAATGCTTTTGCTCTTCCAGGGATTTTTCACAGCTTCTCCTTGTCGGGATGTATGCGACCCGGGAAAGAACATGAATCCGGTCCGTCGAGGGTTGGTCAAAAGGCCGGAGGATTGGCGGTGGTCGAGCTACAACAACCTTGCCTTGGAGAAGGCCACGGTGGCGGCGTGACCTACGACCACCTGTTTGACCCGGCAGGGAACTGGCTGGGCGTTGCCGGCAGTTACAGTATAATTATGCAGGGCGGCCGGCCCTTGGTGGTGTACAACAGCGCCGAAACCTGGTTCCACCACGTCAACAACATCGGCTCGCGGACCTTCATGACGAACCACTATGGGACGCCGACTCAAGACATGGTGTTCTACCCTTGGGGGGGGCTCTGGCAGTCGTGGGGCGGTGGCGGCCTTGAGTTCGCCGACCTGCCCTACCGCGACACAACGACCAACACCGACCTTACCGAGAACCGCCTGTTTTCACCGAACCTGAGCCGCTGGCATAGCCCCGACCCGCTGGCCGGCAGCATCACCAATCCCCAGTCACTGAATCGCTATGCGTATGTGCTCAATAATCCGACGAGCCTTACCGACCCAATGGGGCTGGGCATCTGTCCCAACGCGAACCCAGCCGGGACCAACGGACAAGGCCAGACGATCTACACGACTTGCAACCCACAGCAGAACGCCCAGTCGAACCTAAGCGGACTGGGGGGGAGCATTTATAGCAGCGGTCTTGGAATTGCGAACCCCAACGAGTTCGTTCTACTCGAAATGGCTACCACGCCGAAGTATTACAACGTGACTTACGAGTATGTGCAGCCTTCAGAGGTGACCAGTACAGTGAACGGTGTGACTGGCCTAGGACAGTACACACCGGGGTACTGGTTGCTCACAGACGTTCAAGCGATTTATAACGGCAGCAGCTTCCTGTCGCTCCTGCAAAGGGCGGGCAATTTCTCGTCCGGTGCAGCCGATGTTCTCACCTTAAGCGGGACCTACTGGGTCCAGCGAGCAATGGGGACGAACTCGGTAGTTAACAGAAGCAGCGGCACTTATTACGCTGGCGCTGTGGCCGGATCCGTGCTCGCCGCCGTTATTGGTGAAGAGGCTCTTTCAGAGAACCCAGTCCAGTTGAAGATCGCGCTGCATGACGCCCATCATTCCTTTGATGCCCTCGGTGAGCTTTCGCACATTCAGCTCAACTGGTGGAGGGCAGGTGTGCCCGGCAGCGGCGGCGTGTTCCGGATACCTTTGCCATGGGGGCCTTAATCCATGCCTAAGCGCACCGTTGTAAAGGACCCGTCAGACCTCCCACGAATCGTGGGTATCATTCACGACTGTTGGTTTGACCTAGACCGTATTCAGTTCGACGCGGGGGACTCTGCTTTGACGATTCCGTTCCGCTGCGAACGGTCTCATGAGGGCTCAAGGATCAGATGGAGCGTCTTCTTCAGTCGCGCGCGTGGGCGGTGCTTTGAACGCTTGATTCGAATCGGTCACGTGGACAGCTACTCGGTGGTCGACACCCAGAAAGTTAGGTTTTACGACTTCAACGAGCTCACCTATGATCCAGAGACGAAGCAGATCAGGATCACAACGGGCGTGCCACTTGAAATGACCGTCACAGTGAAGGAACTGGATGTATCCGTCGAGGAGACCGACAAGGCCGTTGAGTGGGGATGACATGCCCCGGACTCGCTGGCTTGCGCAGAGCGGCAGCTCTGGAAAGCGGGCGCGGAGTTATCCCGCTTCGAGCGGGATTACTCCGCGGCCTTTCGACCTTTGATGTCAATGTTGAGGTTATCAAGTTAAGGACCGCAGAGTAAGGCAAACTGCGCCCAACTCTGCTACCCGCTTATACCTATAATGATCAGCTCAACCGGCTCACCACCAAGTCCTATTCCGACGGCACGACACCCACAGCCAATTTCTTCTACGACCAGGCGCCCAGCACCATGCCGCTTTGGACCGGCGTGAGCTTTACGAACCCGAAGGGAAGGCTGGTCCTTACCTGTACGAACACGTTGTCCGGAACCTGCACCGGCCCAGCCACGGCCACGGCTTACAGCTATGACCAGGTGGGGCGGACGAACAACTTCTGGCAGTGCAATCCCTCGAACTGCGGCGCCTCGACCATTTGGAATACGCCGTATGCTTATGATTGGGCGGGCGACGTCAACAGTTGGGTGAACCCTGATACGACCTACAGCGCCACCTTGACCAATACGGTGAATGCGGCGCAGCAGATTACGGCGGTGCAAAGCTCCAAAATAGACGGGTACCACCCGCAAAATCTGGCGCTGATCACCTACACTGCCTGGGGCGCGGTCAGCACGCTCGAGAACGGCTGTGCGGGCAGTGGGTGCAGCAACACTCAGGAGACCTACACGTACAACAAGCGGCTCCAGCCCATCATAGTCGAGCTTGGCCTGAACGGCGGCAACCTGTACTCGGATTACTGCTACGCCTACAACTATTACGCGGACAAGCCCAATCCCACAAGCTGCGCGGCGCCTGCGCAGGGGACGAAGAACAATGGAAATGTGCTGGCCTACTGGTACCAGGACAATTTTCAAACCGGATTCAGCCACACGGCGAGCTACAACTTTGACAACGTGAACCGGCTGACTGGCGCCGTGGCCACGGGCAATTCGACGTATAATCAATCCTACGGTTACACGGCGGATGGTACGACTGGCCAGTATGGCAACATGACTTGCACCAGCGGTTGCGCGAATATGCCCGCGAGCTTGACTTTCAGCGCCAACACGAATCAGATCACATCGGCGAATTACACCTACGATGCGGCGGGCGACCTGACCGCGGACGCGAGCAACTCGACCACTCATACCTATCAATGGGACGCGGAAGGGCGGGTCTCGAAGGTGGATAGCGGTACGACGTGGACTTTCACCTACGATGCCGTCGGCGATCGGGTGGCGTGGGTGTCCGGTGGCGTGACCTACGACCACCTGTTTGACCCGGCAGGGAACTGGCTGGGCGTTGCCGGCAGTTACAGTATAATTATGCAGGGCGGCCGGCCCTTGGTGGTGTACAACAGCGCTGAAACCTGGTTCCACCACGTCAACAACATTGACTCGCGGACCTTCATGACGAACCACTTCGGCACGCCGACGCAGGATATGACGTTCTACCCTTGGGGAGACCTGTGGCAGTCGTGGGGCGGCGGTGGCCTGGAGTTCGCCGACCTGCCATACCGCGACCCGAACACGACTACCGACCTCACCACGTACCGCCTCTTTTCGCCAAACCTCGGCCGCTGGCACAGCCCCGACCCGCTGGGCGGCGACATCACCAATCCCCAGACCCTGAACCGCTATGCGTACGTACTCAATGATCCGACGAGCCTCATCGACCCGATGGGGCTGGGCACCTGTCCCAACGCGAACCCAGCCGGGACCAACGGACAGGGCCAGACGATCTACTCGACTTGCAACCCACAGCAGGCCGCCCAGTCGAATCTAACCGGGCTGGGTGGCAGCATTTATCGCGGTGTCGGCATTACGGGCTGGGGCCTGGGCGGCCTCATAGAATTGGGCAACTGGGGAACTATAGAACCAGTGTTCTATACCAGTTTCGCGTTCATCGATACAAACTGGTTCACGGTTTTGGGCGGCGGCCGCGGCGGCGGAGGGACAACGGTTAACTACTTCAAACTGGTGCTCACGTGGACCCAAGATACGTGCGATTGGTCGGGTCGCACCGTCCAGTACCAGCTATATGACACGAGCGGGAACCCTGTCACATCTCCAGAATTTTACGTGTACGAGGTGCTGAGCAGCAGCCTTCAAAGTCTGGCCAAAGGAGGCCCGTTCCCTGGGACAACCTATCAAGCTAACAACAAGTTCACCGATTTTGTTACCTCATACACCGTCTCGGGATCTGGTACACAGCAGTTCGGAGTTTCCCTTCAGCAACCTAACGCGTCTGGTGTGCCCGGTGGACATCTTATTCCTATTTTAGGGCCGGGCCGCATCCAGCCTGCCGGCCAGAACAATATCAACCTGTCGCCCGGCAACCCAGTGATAAACGGCACGTCATGCCACTAAGGAGAGGGGAGATACTGCTATGGCCACAAGCCGTGCGCTGATCTTAAATTTGACGAAGGGTTTCCTTATGGTAATTGCTGTCTGGGGAGCGCTCGCGATCTTAGCAGCGTACGAGACATACAACATGCGGAAGCAGGCAGAGGAGTTCCTGACTGAACTGGAGCGGCTCAATGTTGGGGAGTCCGCGTTCGATCAAGTCGCCCCGCTTATAGCGATCTATCACGGACATTGGTGGCGATCCCGGTCTCTTGCACCAAGTGAAAGCGACGTCACGCCCTGTGGGTATCCCTATCGTCAGGTAGAATTTGTCTTTGAGAACCGGTGGCTGCACTGGGTCCTATTTGCACCGCGGACCGCGTTCAACGCCAGCCTCCACCTAAAAGATGATCGCGTTTGCTTTCGTTCGGCGGGCATGATTACGACAGCAGGCGGTCTCCGCGTCGTCCACATTACTGAGTCCCGCGAGGGCCGTTTCCCGTGGCCGTTTTCACCGGTACTTAACCATTGGAAGACGCTTGTAACCATGACCGCAGCCGCCACGACCGAGCAGCGAGCCGCGGCATATTCCTTTAACCTCGATTGCTTGACGAGCCTACGGGGCTGCCCGGACGCGAGGGAAATGGCCCCATCCGTCTGGCGGCTGAGTAGCCATTGAGGCTGCCCCGACCTTTTTTGTCTGTCAAGGCAAAATAGAAATGTCCTAATCCCAGCAATATAGAAATGTCCGCTTTTCGTTCTTTGGCGGCTAACCGGAGGAGCCCGTAGGGCGACGGAGGTTAGCCGCCGGCTGGCGCAGAGCGAAGCTCTGCGTTTAGCGGACTGCCCTGAATTCAAGCCAGCCCGTCCATGCTCAAGAGGGACGAATCATTAAGATAGTAGAACCTGAAGCTCGACCAGGGCCATTCCTGCGGCGAATGCACCAAGCCTCTTTTCACGGGATTGTTGTGTATGTAGTTCAGCTTCTCCAGGCGTTTCTTCTCGCTAAAAACGCCATAGGGATAGAAGCGGCGCTGCCAGACGCGATAGCGCGAGTCACTGTGCACGGTGGGGGGCAGGCGCAGGCTGGTCAGCATCTTGCGGCACCAGGAATGCGTTTGATTCTCAGTCAAGAGCGAGACAATCCGTTGCGCGGTCCGTTTCTTGACCTCTTGCATGAGGCGGCTGGTGCTCTCGACCGGTTCGGGATTGATCAACAAGTGAAAGTGCTCAGGCATCAAAACCCAGCCAATGAGCAGAAAACCCGCCTCCTGCCGAAATTGCCGTAGAACCTCGACGAAGTTGGAGCGGAGGCGAATCTGATGAAGAGCCGCAGAGTTTCAAAATGCGAAACTCTGCGCTGCCGGCTCTCTGCTCACCTCCTGACTTTTGCCGAGCGATCAAAAGCCGCAGAGTCTCTGGGGAACGAGACTTTGCGCTACCTGCCGCTCAGCTCGTGGACCATGTCCACCAACGCCACAACGTTATCGTACGGCGTGTCAGGGAGCAGGCCGTGTCCCAGGTTGAAGATGTGCCCTGGCCTGCCGGCGGCCTGATTCAGAATCCTCTGGACGCGCGAGCGGATGTAAGCCGGGTCTGCATACAGAACGATGGGATCGAGATTGCCCTGGACTCCCACGGAGGCGCCCAAGCGTGCCCACGCCGCGTCCAGTTCCACGTGGGAATCAAGGCCCATGATGTCGCCGCCGGCGTCCCGCATGTCCTCGAGGAACATGCCGGTGCCAGTTCCAAAATGGATAATAGGGGTGCCGGGAGTAATTCGCTCAATCATCATCCGCGTGTAGGGAAGCACAAACTCGCGATAGTCAGCGGGGCCAAGGCAGCCGACCCAGGTGTCAAAAAGCTGGACAGCCTGAACACCGGCGGCGATCTGGCCATTGATGTATCTGGCCAGGTTGCGCGCCAAATTCTCCATTAAGGCGCGCCAGGCTCCTGGGTCCCGATACATCAGGCTCTTGGTGTGCCGGTAGTTTCTCGATCCGCCGCCTTCGATCAGATAGGAAGCCAGCGTGAAAGGACATGCAGCGAAGCCGAGGAGCGGCAATTGGGCGTCGAGGTCAGTGCGGGTCTGACGTATAGCGTCGTAAAGATAAGCCAGCGATTGCTGTGGCTCCACTTCCCGAAGCCGGTCCACCTCAGCAGGCAAGCGCAAGGCGGGCTTGATGATCGGCCCCCCGCCCTGGTCATAGGCGAGGCCGAATCCCAGCGGCTCGACAATCAGCAGCAGGTCGGCAAAGATGATGGCCGCGTCCACGCCCAGCTTCCTTGCTGCGGTCACCGTAACCTCAGAGACCAAGCGCGGATTCTTGCAGAGCTCCAGGAACGGCACCCAGGCGCGGATTTCCCGGTATTCCTTCATGTACCGGCCCGCTTGGCGCATCAGCCAAACCGGCGTCGCATCCACGGGCCGCCTGCGGCAGGCCTTCATAAACCGGGAATCTCCCACGCAGCCGCGCCAGGGCCTTTCGGCAGCCCAGCACCCCGCGTTTGAGGGTTCGGTGCGCCCTCAGCAAGCGGTTTTCGGGGTTCTGACTGTGGACTTTTGACTCCCGGCTCCCGGCCGTCGGATTCTTTACTCTTGGACCTGTTTTCCATTTTCTTCCGCACCAGCTTCCAGACTCGTTTTGGAGTGCGGCACGCCGCAGCGGGCCGCGGCTTTGTAGCGCCGACCCCGCAAGGCGGGGTCGGCATTCTCTTGCCTTCACATTGTGCTGATCCCGCCTTGCGGGGTCAGCGCTACAGCGCCGTCTCGAGCAAGCTCGAGACGCAATAGCGGCAGCAAGCTTCCGCACTCCAAAACGCTCAGTCGGCCTCGACCAGCCGACGGTATACCTCACGCACACCCTGCCGCGTTTGTTGCAGACGCTGTGCCAGGCTTTCCGAGCCCACGATCAAACCCCAGCGGCGAGCCAGGTTTTCGACCTCTTCGGCATGACCGGCCCGGTCTGGTAACCCATCCGCAGCTTTTCCTGTCACTAACCGAATTGCGTGGTCCACCGAGCGAAGGAAGTTCGCCCCCTCGGACAAGATTTTGCTGTCCTCGTTATTCATTAACCCAGCAAAACGTAAGGCGGCGATCTGCTCAGCCATGTTTGCGCCTGGTGGAGCGGCTATGTGCCCCCGCAAGCGGAGGAGAGAGACGGCGAAATCGATGTCGTAATACCCTCCCGCAGCGGTTTTGGTGTTGGTGGGTGGAACAGGCACTTCTCTTTCCAGCCGGCGCCGCATTTGGCGAAGTTCCGCCGCCAGCGATGGATAAGCGGCGAAGCGGTGGAAGACAGCGGTTACGAGACGGGAAACAGTCCCTCGTCCCAGTTCGGCATTGCCTGCCACGTGGCACGCTTTGAGGTAGGTTAATCCCTCCCACACCTGGGCGTGTTCCAGCGCATAGCTGAGCAATTCCTCCTGCGCCACCACCAGTTCGCCCTCCTGGCCCCAGGTCGAAGCCGTGTATCGACGGCAAACACCGTGCCTTCGCGAGTGTAGCTGGAGAGGACGTTGATCATCTTCGCCGCCAGCCGTTTCCAGAAATCCAGCTCGTCTCGTCCACTTCGGGGCCCGTAACGAAGATCAAGTCGGCATCCGAGGCGAGGTCAAACTCGTTCAATGCCAGCCGTCCGAGCGCCAGCACCGCAAAGGGCCAAGGAAGTTTCCGCTCCGAGAGGTTTTTCGTTTCGAGGACCGACGCCGCAATCTGCAAGGCGCTGGAAAAGCACCGAGTGGCAACCGCTGACCAGCGCTTCAGAATCCAGAAGCTTGATTCCCCGCGAGGCCAAATCCGCCGCACCGAACTCCAAAACACGGGCCAGGAAATGCCTGCGCAGCATCGCCATCTTCTGGCGCATGGCCAGCACAGGTTCCG
>CAWHWE010000007.1:0-6252 GCA_963832915.1 uncultured Acidobacteriota bacterium | reverse complement strand
CCTGCATAGGTGGATTGCAGCGGAGTGATCAGCGGAGTGATGGTCGAGGTCGTGGAACCGGGAAAGTCGGTTGAATAGGTGAGGCCCGTAACGTAGGCATTCGCGTTGCTATCAACCGCAACGCCATATCCGACGTCTTCGTCGCTACCGCCGAGGTAGCTAGAATAGAGGATTTCGGAGCCCGAGGCGTCGATCTTGGCGATAAAAGCATCCGTGGCGGTGCCACCATACGGACTGCCGTTGTTACCGAGCGTAGTTTCGAAACCGCCAACGATGCGGAAGAACGGGGGAGGAATGGGGGGTGGCGTAAGTAAATTTTCCATCAAGTTCGGGCCGACCTCGCCAGTCACATAAGCGTTCTCAGCCCCGTCCACGGCGATGGCAAGGCATTCGACATTTTCGTAGTACCCGAGGATGCCGGAGTAAATCAGTGCGGTTCCCTCGACATTTAACTTGGTGATGAAACCGTTGTAGACAATGTCGCCTTGCGTATTCCAAGAGGCGCCGCATTTCCCGTCGCCGCCGCACAAGGTATTAAAAACGTTCGGTGTTACTGGGAAACCCGGAAAATCCGTTGTGCCCGCTACGTAGGCCTCCCCCGAGGAATCCACGGCAATACCGTAACCTATGGTCGTGTACGACCCCCCCAAGTACGTCGAGTAAAGAAGCGTGGAGCCGTCGGGGCTGATCTTGGACACGAACGCATCCTCATAAGCCACGAAGTAGGGCTGCAAAGCATTAGCCAGGGGAAAGTCACTAGAGAAAGTCCCCCCGGTGATAAACGCCGAGCCATCCGGCGCTACGGCAATACCGTTCGCACCGTCAATACTGCTTCCGCCGAGGTAGGTGGAGTACGACAGGGTCGGGTCAATAATGAGCGGCCGACCCGGATCGTGCTTACCTACCTGAAACGCCACATTCTGCCTGCCCTTTATCAAGTAGCGGGCGGCAACGGGCTGTTTGGCGCCATCGAGCGTCTCCTGGTAGGCGATCGGTCTCTGCCACGAGACTTCACCGCCTCCGACGCTCGCGATCAAGTTGCCTTGCGAGTCGATTCTCAAGTGGCCCGCGCCCTGAAATACTAGACGGATGGCGTGCGGGTCAGCCCCAGGCGCAACGACGAAATCATATTCGAGCCGGCGCTGCGTGCCGTAATAAACAAGGTCGATTCCGGGATAAACTCCGTGCTCCGCCACTTTACGGTAGCTCGGAACGTTAGTGCGCCAGTTCGCAGGATCGTTGCTGATAAAATAGTTGCTCTTGCCCGGCAACTCGTCCATACCTATCAAGCCGGCCGCCACGTTGCTGCCCATCAACTGCATGCGCAGCACGGCCGGCGCCGCGAATTTCCGACTTTGGGTTGCGGGTTTCGTGCCATTGGCTTTGCCTTCCGGCTTCCGAGTCTGCCCCGATTGCAGGGCGAGCACTGCCTCGTTGGGTGTCAGAAAGAGCGTATAACCTCCACCACGGGAGAGGAAGCGTACCCGGCTATCAGTCTGTCCTCGATTGGCTTCAAAACCGAGGGGCAGGTTGCCGTATGCGCTGAGGACACGTGCCTGCTCGGCGTGAGAGGTGCTGCTGTTGGCGCGAGTTGCTCTGGGTTGGTGTGAGTGTTCTGCCGGGCTGCCGATTTGGGCGCCTTCTTGCCTCGAGGGTGAAAATAGGGCGGCCGCGAAGAGGGACAAAACGACGACACCCGCCCTTTTCAGTTTGAAGGGCCTCGACGGGCATGGTCGAACTCGCATAATACTCTCCAGCTTCTTAGGCTCCAGCGGGCTCCCGGCGATCCAGATAATTCTCGCGAGTGAGTCGCAAAGTCTTGAGTGATGCAGACGTGATCATACCTCCTGAGCTTGAAGACCCCCAGCGACATGGCACCAGGCCTGGGTCTAGGCCTAAAGAAAATAGTTGCGGTGGGCCTGGGTGACCGCCGTCAGGTCGAAATGCGGTTGTTTCCCCTCATAGCGCGCCGCCCAGCAGATCTGCCGAACGATGTCCAGGGGATAGCAGGGCCGCAGCGGCTGCTTCAATCCGCCCAGTAAGTCCACCAGCTCATCCACGATGGCGGCGTCGTAGGTCAGCTTGTGTTCCTCGCAAACACGTCGGAAGATCTCGTGGAACTGCTCTGGGGTGAAATTATCGACTTTGATCTTGCTCGTGATCCGGCGCATGAAGGCCTCGTCGGCCAGCGAGGTGGGCTCGAGATTGGTGGCGAAGGCCACAAACAGGTCAAACGGGACCTCGAATTTCATACCGCCTACCAGGGTGAGAAAGTCAATTCCGCGATCCAGTGGCACGATCCAGCGGTTGAGCAACTCTTGCGGGCGTACCCTCTGGCGGCCAAAGTCGTCGATGATCAGGATGCCGTTATTCGCCTTCATCTGCAAAGGAGCGCTGTAGAACTTGCTGGTGGGGTTGAACTGCAGGTCGAACATTTCGAGTGTCAGCTCTCCCCCCTACGACGCACGGCCGGCGGCAGCGAACCCAGCGCGCGTCCGACCTGCCGGGAACTGCCTCTTCGGTTCTCTCGTGGACGCGTGAGTCGTAGATGGCAATGATCTGGCCGTCGACTTCGACGGCGTGGGGTATCCAGACGAAATCCTGATAAATCTTGGGGATGGCTTGGCCGATGGAGGTCTTTCCGGTACCCGTGGGCCCATAGAGAAAGAGCGTCCTGCCCGAAGTCACCGCCGTCCCCAGTTGGGTCAAGGTTTCCTTGGTCAGCACCAGGTGCCTCAGCGCCCGCTCGACATCTGCGGGGCGAACCTCAACCTCCCTCACGCTCTGGGCTCGAACCCGAGTCACATAGTCCGTGAAGGACACAGGCGCGGGTCCGACGTAGCTGTTTAGGGACAGCAGTTCGAGCGCCCGCGCTCTTCCCTGGGAGGTGATGGCGATGTGGTAGACCCGGTCCGCAAAACCCTTGACCTCGCAGAGTTGTTCCTTGCGCAGGCGGCGAAAGAGCTCTTCCACGATGGCATAACTAAGGCACATCCCGTCAGCCAACTCCAGGAGCGACATCTCACCACGTAAGCAGAGAATCTTTAGCGCGAGGTCTTCCAGCAAGCTTCGCGGGATGCCCAGGTCTTCAGCGGTTTGGGGTACTGCAGTCGTTACGGTATTCATCGTGGCGTTGACGATTGACAACACTCGACGATTGCGGATTAGCTCCCAGCCTTTCGGCCAGTCTCTCAATCGACCATCGTCAATTTCTCGATCTAGTTCGCTCCAACCGACTTCACGACGCCGGCGCCACGCTCAGGCGGCGGGCCTTGCGCCTGTGCACCCATGGGTCCTATCTCCAACTGGTCACCTACTCGAGTACCGGTGCGAAAAATAGTGTGAGGCGGCAGTTCCAGGACGCTAGAAGCCTTCAGACTGACTGCCGAGATGCGGAAAGGGCGGAGATGCTCTTCGACGTGAACCACTACGTTCCGATTGTCCAGAAACACCACGTCGAGCGGGAACAGCATGCCGATCGTGTGCACGCCGTGCGACGGCACAATCCACAGGCCCTGACCGGGGCGCGCCCAGCGCGGCGTCTTTCCCAACAAGCCAACCAGCCGGGAGACGTAGCCGTCCGCCACTTCGGCTTCCGTGGCTACAAATGTTTCCCGGGTTTTGTTGTAGATGAACACTCGTCCGTCTTTGTGATTTCTCGCCGACACGCTTCCCCCTTTTCGACTGGCAGCATTCAATTCGCGCACACAACCCTTTCCTTCCCGACTTCGGAGCGCGGGCGACACCCCTGGCGCTCTAGCGCTGGCTGCGGCAGACATTGACGATGTCGGACGTATCGTGCCTTACTCAGAAGCCTGGTTCTTCCGGCGCACGACGATGATGATCAGCACGACCACCGCCAGAATGCCGGAAACGACGCGAATTTCCAACGCGGTGATCACCAATGGTAACAGTGGCATGGCCATAGATTGTTCTCCTCAGTTCCTCAGTATCTGTTCCTGCTTGCTATCTCGGCGTTCGGTGGATCTTGCACACTACGTGTGGAAGTAGCGCGCTATTGCAATCACGGCCGGCCCTAGGATCACCACGAATAATGCCGGAAAGATGAAGAACACCAGGGCCGGCACCATCTTCACCGTGGTTTTGGCCGCCAGTTCCTCCACCCGCTGGCGGCGCAGGATGCGAAGCTGGTCCGCGTGCACGCGCAACGACTGCGCCACGCTGGTGCCGAAGCGGTCGGTCTGGATCAGCATCGCCACCAATGACTTCAAATCGTCCACCCCGGTCCGCGCCGCCAAATCACGCAGGGCCTCGACTCGCGGCTTCCCTACTCGCATCTCACCGTTGACAATTTCCAGCTCGTCGCACAGCGCCGGATGGGCGATCCTCAATTCCTGGGAAACCCGCAGCAGGGCCTGGTCAAGCGCCAAGCCGGCTTCCACGCAGACCACCAGCAGGTCCAAAGCATCCGGCAGCGCCAAGCGAATGATGCGCTGCTGCTTGCGAATCCTCGAGGTCAGCCAGAAGTCGGGCAGCAGGTATCCGGCCACAGCAGCAAAGGCCAGGATGAAAATGGGATTCTGATTGTAGAAGCCGGTGAAATAGACCAGGCTGAGCAGCCCCAGGGGAAGAACAATCTTGACGCCCTGCAGCACCATGACTGCCCCAGGCTTGCGATAACCCGCCCGGACCAACATGCGCTGGGTTCTGGACATGTCCTTGGGTGAAGTTGGCAGCAGCTTGCCCACCTCGGCGAGAGCCTTTCCCGCTCGCTCCTTCTGCTTTTCTCTGAAGCTGACTCTTTCTTCCTTCGGAGCAGGAGGGTGCCAGAGCCGGGTCAGGCGCTCAACAATGGGCAGGTTACCAGCCGTAAAGGCGTAGACCAGGGCCATGATGACAAACACCGTCCCCGCAAACGTAATACTGGTTATTGCCCATGCCATATTAACTCCAAAAACCATCGACAGCAGACGGTAGAGTGTAGACGGGCTAAAGCGGGCATCTCTTTCCAGTATGCCGTCTACCGTCTACTTTCCACCTCTCTCACACCTCAATACTTACGATCTTCCAAAGAATCAGTCCCCCAATCAACTGCATGAGCGCAGCCGCCCCGAGTATCCAGGGACCCCAAGGGTCGTCGAAGAGCGGCCGCATGTACTCCGGATTGATTTCTTTCAGGACCAGCGCCAGGACCGGGGGCAAAGCAATCAGGATCGCGGCCGTCATTCGCCCCTGGGCAGTCTTGATCCGGACTTCACCCAAAATGCGGAAGCGTTCCCGGATCACGTACGTCAGCTTGTCCAGGAGCTTCCGTCAGGTTGCCGCCGGTTTCCTTCTGCACCATAAGCGCAGTAACAAAAAAGCGGACATCTACCAGGGGTATGCGCTCCGTGAAATTCATCAGCGCGTCCTTGATCGGCAGTCCGAAGTTCTGCTCCTCGAAGGTGATGCGGAATTCTCCCGCCACGGGCTCCGGCAATTCCTGGGCGATCATCTCGAGACCAGTGGTAAAAGCATGCCCGGCGCGCACCGCGCGAGCCAGCAAATCGATCGCCTCGGGAAAGCTCTTTTCAAATGCTCTCAGGCGCCTGGAGCGTGTGAACAGCAGCGCGGCGAAGGGAACAAATCCTACCCCACCACCAACGACTAAATCTATGAGCGGATTGTCGTTGAACAGCCCGGCCACCTCATAGGCGCCCAGACCTGCCACCGCGCTTATAAGGACCAGCTTAAACGGTTTGATCTTCCATCCGGCCTGGGCAACAAACTGACGTAGCCGCGTCGGCCAGGCCCAGCGCAGCAGGAGACGATTCAGCAATGGTACAGTGCTGAGCAGTTCGTCGCGGATCAGCCGCAGTTCAAGACTCGCTTGCCCGCGCCTCTCGGCCTTTAGAATAGCCTCGACGCGCTTGAGCTTGATTGCATCCAGGCGGGCCTTCGGCCCGACTATGGACATGATCGCCAGGACGACAACAATCACGATCAAAAACGTTAGTATGGCTAGTGAGAATGCCATCTCGTTCCCCATCTAAAAAGTAAAAGTAAAGGCTGAAGGGCAAAGGCTATAGCCGTCACCCTTTGCCCGCCATCCTGCTCGCTCTTGGCAATGACGGCCGTTATCACATCGCATATTTCTTTGCCACCTCTCTTTAAAGGCCCTGCGCGCTCAGAGCGGACAGTGTTGGCCTTGGCCATCAACTGCAGCCAGTACAACCCGCTTTTCTTGAGCAATTCCATTACCCTTTACCTCAGGCCCTCCCCTCGCCGGTCAAACAAATCGGACGGCAGGTG
>CAWHWE010000006.1:0-13501 GCA_963832915.1 uncultured Acidobacteriota bacterium | reverse complement strand
GGTCCCGTACATCCCATCGAAGCCCCGGTTCCAGAAATAATGCTTGGGAAAGATGTAGTCAAAGTACGGGCCTATCTTGTGATAGTCCGCAGTCGTGGTAAGAGAGAAAGCTGCGGAGCGGGGGATGCCACCCAACTTTATCTTGCGGTTGAGCCTTTCGATCTGGCGGCGATTCGCCTCCAAGAACTGCAGCATTGTTTCTTGACGCGTCCGTAGCCAGTAAAGACCATCCTCGTCGAGGTCGAACAGTGCCAACCCACCCAGCATTCCGCCTGGGGAATAGTATCGAACCATCGACGGATCGAGGTGATGAAATCGGTCACGAAGGTGCGTCATCCCGCGCTCCATTCGCCCCACATCTCTGCCCAGGATGGCAAGACGGCGCTTCTCCTCGTCTCTGATCTCGAAGAGCTCCCCTCCGTGGTGGAATGTCAATTCGTAGCTCTGTTCCCGCCCGCACCCATCCATGACCACGCCCTGAGCCTGAGGGAAAGCGTTCAAGGTATCCTGTACGCAGGCCGCGAAGCCTACCGTGTCAAAAGGATCCTCTTCCACAGGGCGACTTCCTCCATGCCATAAGTCCAATCCAAAAAGCAGAATTTCCCAACCCCGTGAGGCGGCGTTGTCTAGCATGGCCTGGAGCTGTTTCGACTTCGCCGGATCTCTCGGCACGTCCGCGGGTGGTGAGACGCCAAAGGACTTATAGACTTTAGGATCAGCCGCATAGGCGGGAAGGGTTGCTCCATGGTACGATGCAATATCCGCAGGCACCTGCGGATAGAAGAAAAGGCGGCCAACCACAATTCCACGCACCCCGCCGTCCGCCCAGGCATCGAAAATGTTTTGGTAATTCGCCAGCCAGTGTTCCAAAGGTGGGTTGAGACGCATCCACGGGACCAAGGGCCGAGCCGCAGATCCAACCTCTTGAGCCGCCTCGTGAGAACTCCGGCCCGATTGTTCCGCTTGGGTCAACGATGAGGAACTAGCCGCGGATCCTCCGATCGCACTGAGCATCGTGCCGAAGGCGAAGTCCCGCCTGGAGATTTTCCGGCGCCCCTTGTTCTGCTTTCCCATCTATTCCTCCACCCTCTCTTTGCCCCACCGGCTCATTCAAATTGTTTCCGGAAGTCTTCCAGTTGTTGTCGGAGGTCCGCGACTTCCTTCCGGAGGCTCTGGACTTCAGTTTCCAGGCGTGAGATCTGCTGCTCATCTTGGCCGCCCGTTGCCGCCACAGGCTGGCCCTCTGCCCTGGACCATTCGGTGTAGGGCTCTGCGGGCGCGCTCCACCCTTCCACATCTCCGGCCAGCAAGTGCGCGTAACGCGACTCCTTCGTTCCGGGCTGGCGCGCCAGCTTCCTCACGAGCGGAGGCTCTCTCTCCATCAGGCGGTGAAGGGCGGACTCCACCACTCCGGGGTCGTCGAATTGGTACATCCTTTCTGTACGTCCGCGTAATTCGCCCGGAGTCTGCGGGCCGCGCAGCAGAAGCACACAGAGCACAGCCATTTCTCTTCGATCAAAGTTGAAGACTTCCTGCAAACGGTGAGCAAATTTCGGAACCCGACTGTCCGCGCTAGTCGTCTGGCCCGCCAGACTTTTTTCATTCAGGCTGTCCAGCGCCTGCCTCACCGCACTTTCGTCCAGCGCCATAACCGGACTGCGGTTGGATTTCTGGTTACAGGCGTTGATGAGGGCGTTCAAGGAGAGCGGATAGTAATCCGGCGTAGTGATTTCCTTTTCCGCAAGGGCGCCGAGGACTCTCACTTCAACTTCATTAAGCTTGGTCATGGCTCGCTCCGCACCTCGCCTCCCCTGCCCGCAAAAAGCAACCAGCCCAGGAATAAGAATACCAGCACGGCGAGCAGCAGCCCGTTCGAGCGGTAGAAAGCAACTCGTGTGGAGAGCAGTGAAACCAACGGCTGCGCCACTTGCAGGCAGAAAACTGCGGCCAAATAGCCCAACAGGTTATTGCGGAAGAATACGATCAGAATCGCCACCGCGAGGGCAAGCGGCACAAAGCTCGTCACCCAACCTGCCCAGTACTCGGGCAGCGAATGTGCACTCGCCGGCCCCAGTCCAACCAGTCCCAGCAGAATTCCAGCCCACAGCCACCAAGCCCGCTTTGTCCATCCCAGGCGAATGACATAGATTGCCACTCCCAACCCAAGTAAGTAGGCGATGCTCCCTCCCAGTGCCCGCAAGAAAAAGCCGGCGCCCGGGGAGGCAGCATTGAACATTCCCGAAAATATTTCGGTGTCCACGGGGGCAAAGGCGTGAAAACGGCTGGCGAAAAGGTCGCCCAGCTTGTTGAGTCCAGCCGCGGCAGCCAGGAGCAACACCACGCACACTGCCGCATCTCGCCGCCACAGGCGCCGGGCGCCGGCCTTCAAGAGTTGCCAAGCCTCCGGATAAAGGCTCGCGGCGAGGCCCGCCAGTAACCAGCAAAGCAAGCCGGCCAGCAACGGAACAACGACCAGGCTGACCACCAATTGCAACCGCCAGGTTGAGAGAGTGATGGAAGTCACATACAGGCGCTCCAAAGCAGACCATTGGTTGAGTTCGGAAAGAATCATCAACCCCAGGATCAAAGCCCCCACCTTCGCTGCGGGACGCCAAGGCATCTGGCCAGACCTGATCCTCAGGACCAACAAGACCACGCCCGCTCCGAACAGCGCCAAACCCACGAGAATACCCGGAATGGAAAGCACGAAGTTGACCAAACTCGAGGAGCCGCGTGCACGTTCCCACGCTTCCGGGAGCTTAAACGAGCGCCCAAATCCCACCACCTGGTCGCCGGCCACTTCAACCTCCAGGCGATAATGCGCGTCTGCCACATTGCGTGGATCGCCGGCTTTCGCCTGCCACACCAGCGCATAATCTTCGCGAGCCTTCCGCTTCTCCGCTTCCGAGTTCTGAAGATCGAAATCCGAAAGACGGTAGCCTTGCTCCTCAACATATTTTGCCGCCAGGGCCTGCGCCTGT
This sequence comes from uncultured Acidobacteriota bacterium, assembly GCA_963832915.1. Lineage (GTDB taxonomy): Bacteria > Acidobacteriota > Terriglobia > UBA7540 > UBA7540 > CAVROP01. Next base: position 10,520 of record CAWHWE010000006.1, on the reverse strand, counting down.
TCAGGCGAGAGCGAAGCGCCGGGCGCATTGTCGTCCAACAACGTCCGATAGCCGAACACCTGGCCGCTGCTCGGATCCAGGAAGACGTGGTGCTCCTCCTTTTCCAAAGGCCGGAAGTAACGCACCTCGAAGACCGCAAGGCGGGTCGCCTGCCGGTAAATTTGGTCAGCCTCTTTAACGGATTTGTGCTCCAGCAAATAGCGGACGGCCAAAGGGTTGACGTTGTCGCGCAGCCACGCCACATGGTGGTAACGTCTTGGGTCCACATGCTGCTGCCGGAGGTAGGCATCAGCCGTGCTCACGGCCTGAGCGCGGGTGGTCTGCAACGAGAAGCCCTCCCCGAAACGATAAACAGGAATCTCGGCGAGCAAAATGAAGAGGAGCGTGAGGACCCCGGCCAGAATCAGGCGCTTTTGTGACAAGGGTTGGTAGGCAAGCGGGGCTTCCGGTTCCGTGACCTCTTTCCGAACCGGCCTGCAAATGCCCTCGCGCGCGTTGGTAAGCGATTCATCTTCGCTGAAAGTTCCAGTGCGCCAATAGGCGATTAACGCGATCAGCAGCGGGATCAGCATGAGGCCCGCGGAAACGGCGCCCGACACCATCAGATAATGATTGGGAGAGCGGATCAGAAGGAACGCTGTGTAAAGCGCATCCACAGAATAGTGCCAGATCAAGGTAGCCATAATGCCGAACCGCAGCATGATCAGGCCCATCACAATGCCACCCAGTCCCACCTCAAGGCCGCGGATGAAGAATGGCTGGTTCGGGTATGCCGCGTGGAGGAATCCCCAGATGAAAGCCGAGAGCACCACCGCGACAGGTCCGGAGCGCAGCAGTTTCCTTAGGAATGGAATGGAGAAAGCACGGAACTGCAACTCCTCGGAAACCGCCGGGAAGAAGCCGATGAAAAGCACCGTGACCCAGGGGAATCGTGTGTTCAGCAGGTCGGTAAAGGGAATGTCAGCGGGAGCCCATGCCCCAAATTTGTCAGCGGCAAGGTAGAAGACAGTCTGATAAGCAAAGAAGAAGAAGGTGAGGGTAATTCCCACCACATTGGCGATAAAAAATGAGCGGCTTCGCAGGCCCTGCCAACTGAAATATCTTCGCAGGGAAATTTGGTTCGGAAGACCTTCACGGTACATCGGCTCCGAGGCAGCCACCAGCAAGAAAATAGCTGCTCCTATGCCGAGTGCCGAAAGAAGGTTGCCCCACACATAATTGGTGACAAAGCTCGAGTAAGAATCCGTGGTTTGGTAGCCGAATTGAGCCAGGGAAAAGGCGTTGAGCTGGCCAAGCAGGAACAGGATGGCAGCTACCCCGCCGAAAGCCAGGGACATCCCAACCGGCACATCGCGGTCGCGCAAGCGCCGAATCAAAATCACGAGCATGGCGACGCTCAACAAAATCCAGAAAACCTCGTCCACGATTTGGGCGGTGTCATTGCGCGAGCGGAGCTTTTCGTAGTCACGACTCCACTGTTCCGGAACCTTAACGAACTCGCGATAATCCGCCACCTGATCGCCATCCACCTCCACCTCGATGCGCAAGCTTCCATCGCCGAGGTCCACGCTCTTCTGCTTCCATGTAAATTCATGGTCGGTGCGCGACGGACGCTTCTCTGTCTGAGTCTCAACATACTCGAGGTCCGCAAGATTCCGCCCTATCACCTGATTGAGAAATGTCTCCGCGATGGTCCGGGCAGAAGCCTGATCCAGGGCCGCGCCCGGCGCCGCTTCGGGGATGTCGTGGTCAAAGCCCACCACTTCCCCAGCGGGCGACAGGTCCACGCGGAATTCCTCCTTCTGTTGTGGCTTGAACCAGCGATGGGACCAATGCCAAAGATGAACGGGCCCGCGCGTCAGCCGGTCCATCCGTCCCAGACCTTGAGTACGCTCCAGGTAAACCTTCGCCTGATCATCGTAATCGAATGCCGCGGCATGGCGATAACCGTCCAGCTTGAAGCCGCGCTCGGCTAGGAACTTCTGCGCCAGGGGAGCCGAGTTGTCCCGATTCACGCGGAACTGAATCGCCGCCTCCGGAAATGCATGAGAGAAGTACTTGACACCGATGCTGAGCGAAAAAGCAGCAACCAGGATGGCAACAACAATGGTTTTGCTGTCGGACGATGTCAGTTTAATGGGCATGGGCTCCTCAGACTTCGAACACTCATACGTCAGCAGCTTCTTTCCCTTTCAACCACCTCACCATGATCCAGGCCGAGGCGCCGTCCGAATAATAGCTCTCGACGCGGTTCACTTTCCTGTAACCTCGAGCCTCATAGAAGCGTTGCGCCGTTGTGTTGTTCTCTGCGGTTTCGAGGGAAACGAGCAGCAGTTTCTGCTCCCGCGCCCAATGCTCGGCAGCGTCCATCAGTAAGCTCCCGACTCGTTGCCGGCGCCAGCGGTGCACCACGTCGATAGTCACAATGTGTGCCACTTTCCGCGCTTGTTGCTCGGCAATGAGGAAGCCGACGATTTCCCTGCCCTCTTCCGCAACCCAGGTCCTGCCTTGAGGCTGGCTTATGAACCCCCTCAATTCCTCCCGCGGATAAGAAATGCCCGGTGCAAAGCACGCTTGATCGATCTTGTACAGTGCTTCGAGATCGTCGGAACGGAAGGCGCGCAAATGCATAAGAACATGACTCGGGAGTCAGTCGTCAGATGCCAGTTGTCAGTTCAAAAACCGGGGCTAGCGGCTGGGGGCCAGGCATCGGACAACCCCTTGCGGGGTTGGGCGATCCCGCCCTGCGGGTCGAAGCCTGGGGTGGGCTTGCATCCCGCGAGGCGGGACCCACTGCTTCGCGGTGAGAAGCGGCACTCCTTTGGCTCGGGACAGGATGCGTCTTGCCTCTCCGCCTCGCCCTCTGAAATCCCTGCCATTCGAGAATTCAATCGTGCCTCAAGAAGGTTCTGAATGAGTGTAAGGTTCCTCCCGGAGCAATGCCGCCCTCTCCTCATGTGCCACACCGTGCCGTGACCCGTCCGCTTACCTTGTTGCGGCTTCGTTGAGACTCTCGCCCAGGTGATCCGCCACCGCCTGCGCGGTTTCGTTGACGGCCCGGTCGAGCGACGGCGGGTTGAAAGGCCGGAAGATGTTGTCCTGCCAAATTGACCCGCCAGCCCGATCGGCGATGAACACCTCGGAGTGAAGCCGTTTCAGCCGGCGCGACTCCAAGCATGAGCCGGTCATTATGGCATCCGCTTCTTTTGACGTGGCGGCGATCTTGAAACGGCCCATTTTCCCAAGGCTCAGGATCAGCTTTTCACTCAGGGCGTTGTCCATGCTTTCGATGTAGATGCTGCGCATTCGCGAGAGCTTTCGATAGTCGGTCACGGTGGCTGTTCGAGGACCTGCTGCAGAACCAGGCGCAGGGGGGCCCAGGGTGGGCTGTTGTTGCTCCTGGTCTCCTCCTGACTTTTGGGTCTCCTGCGCCCCCAGCACCGGAACCAATAGAAATGCTATCACCAACAAACCGACGCTTCGCTTCATGGCGACCTCCCAAGACCCTCTCGACCTTGCCGGAGAGAGAATAGTCCATCGCAAGGTTGACGTTCGCACTCGAAAGTCCAGCGGCACTGCTGAGGCCTGATCACTCCCCACTCGGCTGACCGTACCCAATGCTCAACTTCATCGCCGGATGAAAGCAGGTCCGGCTTTGCGAGGCGGCGCCACGGCTAACGGACCTGCTTCGTCGTTTCTTTCATCAATCGCTGGCGGTCCTTTAAATCCTGGCGATCGTTCCTTTGTCTCTCGCGCACAGCCCGCCTTTCATGCTGCATCTGGTGCTTCCGTTGCGCCCGTACCGCTCTGGAGAGGTGCTGGCCCCTCCAGGAGCGTCTCTGGTATTTCTGCTGGCGCATCAGCCCCTTCCATTCTAGCTTCTGTTGCGCCTTGAGCGTCTTCCTTTCCAGATTGACAGGGTACCGGTACCTCCCCGCTGCCGTGCGGGCCACGGGGAAGCTCAACACGAACGTAACGATCACACCGATAAGAAGTTTTCGCATCCCTCCTCCGCTTTCAGCTTGCTATCACAGGTGAGCGCCGGACGCAAGCTTTCCCGGCCCTGATACTCTCTGACCTCGCTCCCCCTCCAGAGGAATCTTACCGGGAATGCAACCGGAGAACAACCGGCAAGATGACTGGACAAACCGCAAGTCTTTCCACTTCGCCATCGTCCCGGTAGCTTGTTGAAGTTCATCCAAGAGTGTCATACGAGTCTTTCTTTTGATTTATGCAGAAGTGCTTTGTGGATAAGCCATAAGGTTTCTTGAGAACTTGGGGTTGCCCAGATCAAGACCCGCCGCGCCGACGTCCACCAACCCGCTTCCATACCACGCTTGCCACAGAGGAAACCGGTCTCTCATCACAGCCCCTCTATACTTATTTTATTTGACCGGGTATGACGAACATGAACAACGTAATCGCCCCCGGCCAGGGCTTCTACGGTGTACCCTTCGTCTTTGAGGTCCCCTCGTAGTGGCAGAACTGAGTCACCCGCCACCACCCTGGCTGGTTTGGAGGTCAATCGGAGGATTTCTATTCCAGCCTTATCAAAGGTTTGATAGTCGAGGCTGGAACTGCCGTACTTTACCTTCTGAACCACTGACGAAGAATGCAAGAGATGGTCCTGCCCTTTTGGTGCAAAATCCGGCACTGCTCCCATCGCCCACATGAAGCTGCGTCCGGCATCCGCGTATCCATCCTCGAACCAAAACGGATGCCAGTAGTCGGCGCCGCAACATGCAATTTTCCCGTCTGCCCCGGCAAAATAGGTGGCGTAGTTGAGGGAACGGAAAGCATTCTCACGGGCAGAGCCGTCGCCGGTCTTCTCGTAAAACATCGCGTTGATCGCTCCCCATTGAGATGTGCGGCAGCTCAGCCCCGCTCCAGAGCAACAGCCCCGGCTATACGCGCCGAGGAGAGCGCCCCCGGGTGGAAGAAGCGCCGTATCTCGCGAAGACGAACCAGTGACCCCGCCATCGGGTCGCAACTGCTCGTCGATTGCCCAGGCACCGAAGAAGGGGCCACGGCCCAGCAGCACCCGGCTTCGATCTATGAGATGCCCGACGTGGATCCTCCACTGTGGGTCCACGGCCGAAGGGTCGCTCTGCGAAAGGATATAGTAGCAGGTCATTATAGAAGTCATATCATTTTGGTTCTCAAGATCTTTGGGTACGTCTTCGTAATAACCATTCCAGTTATCCCACGCCGCGCTCTCCTTATTCAGAGGATTGTCCAGGAGCCATTTCCAAGCTGTGTCGCGTGCCCTTTTGTAGCTGGGCGAATCACCTTCTTCCAGGCGCAAAAGCTCATCAAACAGGCGTATCGGCGCGACGATCATGCCACCGTATTCCTCTCCGTCAATGACCTTTCCAGTATGCGCATCGAGGCGAAATGGCCACGGAGTGCGGGTGGCATCGCCAGGACGAACATGTTTGGCCAACTGGTCCGCGCATTGGATTCCTGCACTCAGATACTTGCGTTCTCCGGTCAATTCGTAAAAGAGCACATAGGCTAAACCGAGTTCACCGATCTTGTCAGACTCAATCCCTCCGTAGAACTCCGCCGGCACATCCTGGAAGCAGCGGCCGTATTCCTTGTCGCCCGCGCAAGAGGTGGCGAACGGCACGCCGGCCCACGTCCAATCTGCAGGAGTGGTTCCGTGAGCCAGTTCGTAATCCAACATTTCTCGCAGCACAGCCACGGCTTCTTCGTCACCTGAATACGGATACCAGCCCACCAGCATGTCCATCATGTGAGCAAAGAAACTTGGGGGATCGTGTTGCCAACTGGTATCCCGCATCATGGGCTCGGTGAGGTAGAATTTGACGCCCGTGCGAACATCCAAGGGGACCTTGTGCTCCAGGAAATCCCAGTCGAGCCTTAGAAACTCGTCATAGCCTAAGTTTTTTTCAGGATGGTACCACGCTAGCAATCGTCCCATAGAATCCAAAACGGCTGGGTGCCAGGGCAAGTAGGCGTTAACGAAGTAGCGCTGCTCATAGGATTCTTGTCCCCAAAGAGGCGGAACCACGAGTGAGGTCAAAAACAGCCCAAGGACGACTGACGCCCGAGCGAAGCCGATTTTCTGCAACCGCATTCCTGCCTCCCGTAGAACCGACCCCACCAGAAAGTGTCCTGGTTCGGCCGAAAATAGTGACTTCCTGTTTTTATGAACTACATCTTTCGACCTTCGGGCGGGATTTCTCAAGCCGCAGGATCTAGCGTCCGATGAGGCCTTGGCGAGAGGCATTCTGATCGTTAGTGTTCTGTAACTGAAGTTCGTCGAACAAATGCCGTACTCTGGACCGGCACGACAGCCCCGAAAGGGGCGGGAGAACTTAGCCCACGGCGTGAGCCGTGGGTAGGCGAGCCCTCCCTCACCCCCGTCCCCTCTCCCGCCCGCGTGGGAGAGGGGTGCCGGAGGCGGGGTGAGGGCCCTCCACCCCAGGGCTTGCGCCCTGGGCTACAATCTTCCGCCCCTGACGGGGCTGGAAAGCGGATCCGTCGTCTGTCTGACTTCATGAACGAACTTACGTTACATGACATTAGCAGGCTGCGGTCTGAGGCCAAGCCTCGCTAAACTTCTAGCGGAGTAATGCTAGAGAGAGGCCCCACGTGTGGCGGCAGGGCGATAGAAGACGTAGAGCATCCAGCCCACGGTGGCAAGGCCAACCAGCAGCAACAGCGCAAAAATGGAGAAAACTACCCACTGGCCCTGGACCGGCAGCAAGTGTGGATCAAAATAAGGGCGCAGCGAGGTGATGCGCACGAAGTGGCGCAATACGGCCATCGCGCTGACCGTGCCCAGCATCGCGACGCTCGAAATCAACAGGCTTCTGGGAGCGCTCAAAAGCGCCAGCAAAGCCAGAACAATCGCCAATAACAGAATGCCCACAGCGAGTTTATCTCCGACCAGAGCTTGACGGACTTCCACCGGCAGGCTAAACAAAAACCAGAGCCCCACCAGAAATTGCACTAAGGTCCCCCCCATGAACCAAGTCACGCCGTAACGTCTTCCCCAATCCGCCAACTCCGGCGAGTCCGCCTGCCAGTGGCGGGAGAGCAGAGCAACCCCCAGCCCGGCCAAGGCTACCGCGGCCACTAGGAAGTGAGCCAGACGTGCAAAGTTCGGAAGAGTGACAGGGCCAAGGATTGTCCCTACCCGCCCGTTCGCGTACAGGCTGTAGAAATCCTGTGGGTGCAGCATGGCGGTCATGTTTTGCGTAAAGATGAAGGCCACACAAATAAAGAGGACGGCAGTCACCAGGATCACCCATGCCGCCTTTGGCCCAAGCTCGTCGTGCTGCATTTGGTACCCATAAACACCGTAGTAACCGAGCATGACTAGAAACACGACTGCAAGCCAGTACCACGCCATGAGATCAGAAGATGTATAAAAGAGCTGCCCATAAACGAGCTGCAAGAACAGCAGTGGAGCCACGCCGAGCGTGATGGTGAAGGCCGTCACGGGGGGTATGACGCGGGAGACGCGGCGCGTGAAATCATGCTGCCTGGAATCGCGCCAGCCAAGGAAGCTGGAAACCGTCAGGATAATAACCCCGCCCAAGAGAAAGTCCATGGCCAGCAGGTGCAGGATAAATGTGAACACCAGCAGAAACTCGAGCAGGCCGGACGGAGCGGGCAAGGGCACTGGAACCGGCCCGGGGATGACAGGATTCATTGTCGCGGCGCTCCTTCTCCAGTCCCGTCCGTGGACTGGCTGTTCGCGGCAGGAGGTTCAGGCTCAATTGCGATACCGGCTGGCAGTGGGTTCAAACTTGCCAGCCAGGCGCCCAAAGCCTGACGCTCCGCGTCGATCCCCAGGAACGGGGGCATGAAGCCTTTCAACGCGCTCAGGTGGCCCAACTGGTAGTCAATCATCACCCAGCTCCAGCCTTTGACGGCGAAGCGGATGCTGTTGTAACCGTTCACGGTATGACAACTTGCGCATTGCACCCGGAAAACCTCTTCACCGGCGTACTCCAGAGCATGGGGGTCCACCTCATGCCGGCGAACCCAAAGCGCCGACTTCAGCACTCCTTGCTCTCGCAGCCGCCCGATGTCCGCCAGGCGCAAGCCGTTGGCGTACATGTAATCGTAAATGATGTAGGGCTTCCGAACTGCCTCCCGCACCCATTCTGTAACGCCAGTTGTGGAAAGGGCAAGGACGGCGAGCAGGAGAGCAAAAACCAAGTTGAAATGGCGCGGGCGCTGGTGGGGACCGAAGTAAGTGAACGCCACGACCAACGCGGAAAAAAAGATGGAGAGCCCGACGAAGATGGTAACCGCCGGCGCCGCGCCCATGGAAATCTCGCGCGCCATGCGGGGAAGCGTGGAGATGTACCAGAGTCCCGCCAAGGGAATGATCAGCGTGCCTACCAGCAGCCATTGGGCGGCAAAGCGGACCACTTCATAGCGCAGGCCCCCATCGCTGACTCCGGAGGAGGTGATCAAGGCATAAACACCCGCCAGCGCAATGCACACCGCCGTGCGCAACACCAGCGAAGGCAACATGCCGGGGTTGAAGTAGGCTGACGCGAATGTTTGCCTCTCGATCCATCTCCCCGGCGTCAACATGAACGTGAGGATGCCGTTGATAACCAGCAGGCTGGCCCAGGCTGCCCCGAAATAAATCCAGCCCACCGTGAGGTGCGTCTTGGGGTCAAGCCGATCCCAGCCGTAGTAATAGATGAAGGCGGCGGCAATCTCCACGATGAAGAAAACCCATTCGATCGCCCATCCCCAAACAAATACGTGAATGAGCGTCGCCGTGGCTTCAGGGTTCACCAAGCCGATGCTCCACCAGATGCCCACACCACTTACGGCCCCAAAAACCAGGACCACCAGCACGAAGAACTTCGAGTGGGACTTCACGTATTCCAGCAGCGCGGGATTGTTCTCGCGATAGGCCTTGCGCTCGGTAAGGGGCAGAAAGAGACCGCCGCCTACCGCGAAATGCGAAACGAAGACATGGAGAATGGCGATGATCCCAATGACCATTCCCCCGCCTAACATGAATGGTTCCCAGACCGGATAATTCATCCGCGAATCCGTTTGTCGGCGAATCCTCTCCCGGATGGACGAGTTCAGATGTTATGCCCCGACCGGTCAAAGTTCAACTGAAACAGCGTCCATAGTCAGTTGTCCGTGGTCAGTGGTCCGTGGCCGGCTGAGATAATTCATACTTTACACTTCATAATTCAGACTTTCCCCAACCCCAAGTCCCGAGTCCCCTTTTTTTACTGCCCGCTTTTCAGCGCCCGCTCGATAGCTGCCTCCGCCACAGAACCCATGAGCGCGTAACCGCGATCGTTGGGATGCAAGCCATCCTCCGAATAGCCTTCCTTCAGCATGCCCTTGCTATCCATAAGGACCGAGTAGTAATCCGCAACCTCCGCCTTAACTTCGGCGGCGTAACGGCGCATCCATGCATTGAGTCTGAGAATGTCAGGGGGTGGCCTGTGGTCCGTCTGCTTGTGCTGGGTGTAGTCACTGACCGGAAGCAGCAGGCAAAACACCACCTTGATGCCATGCTTCTGCGCCAGTTCGCACATGGCGCGCAGATTGTCCTCGATCATTTCCAAAGTTTCCGCCCCAGTGTTGCGCGCAATGTCGTTGGTCCCCGCCAGGATAATTACAGCCGCAGGATGCAGATTAAGCACGTCAGGATAGAAGCGTACCAACATCTGCGGAGTTGTTTGTCCGCTGATACCGCGGTTCACATAGGGCTTTCCAGGAAAATACTGCGCCAGTTTCCAACCGTCCGTAATCGAGTCACCCAGGAAAACTACCCGCTCCTTCTCCGCCGGTAGGGCTTGAAGCCGCACATCATCTTCATGGTAGCGGCCGATCTGATTCCAATCCTGCAACTGGTCGGCGAGGCTCTGCGCGGAGAATTGCAAGCAGCAGTCTGCTTCGGGCGGCTTGAATTCCGGCACCAGTTGCCCCCGCACCGGCGCGGGCGGCAAGAGTCCTGCAAACAGAAAAAACATTAGCCAGGCATTGCGTTTCATCGTCACCTCCTCACGTGCATTTATACCGGATAGGAGGGCTTGCGGTCCAGAGGCTTGGAATGGCTGCACCCGTATGTGGTGGGTGGCAGGTGGTGTGTGAGGAGGCTTTGCCTTTTGCGTTTTGCGCTTTGCCTTGTTCTTCCTGATGCAGAGGAGCAAGTCAAAAGGCAAAACGCAAAGTGCAAAACGCAAAAGGTAAACCCCAAGGGAAATGTCCATGGTGAGCCTTGATTCAATGGATCAATGGGTCAATCGCTGAAATCCTGCCTTTCACCACCAAGACACCAAAACACCAAGCGATCATCCGCTCAATCGTTGTATCCCTTGCTCTATGAGTGCGCTACTCAAGTGCACTCGTAGACCGAGACGAGGATTCGTCAGCTTCCATGGGTCCGGGCTCTCTTGGCGCCTTGATGTCTTGGTGGTTAATTCTATTCTTGAGGATGCGCTCTCTTGGCGCTTTAGTGGGATCCATGAGCGCTTCTCGAGTCGCGAGATAGCGGA
>CAWHWE010000005.1:0-12092 GCA_963832915.1 uncultured Acidobacteriota bacterium | reverse complement strand
TGGATGGCGGTTTGCCCGATGCCACGCCGCGCTAACCCCTGGCCCGGCGGAAGAGCAGGTCAAAGTTCAAATAGCGAAAGGCAAAATTCAAAAGGGTAAAGGATAAAGGGTAAAAGCCTGGAAGCATACTTTTATCCTTTATCCTTTATCCTTTATCCTTTACCCTTTATTTGAATGGCAGACGCCCCCAAGTCCGCTACTCGGGTCATTGGTATTGATCCGGGGTTAAACGTCACTGGTTACGGCATTATCGTTTGCCGCGCGAACGAGGTAGAACTCTTGGAAGCTGGCGTCATCCGAATGCCGCGCAGCCATGATGAAAATCTAGCGGAGCGGCTTGAGTCGCTATTCGTCGAGTTGCGGCAGGTGATCGAGGAGTTCAACCCGCAAGCAATGTGCCTTGAGGAAGTCTATAGTCATGCAGATTACCCTCGGACGGCTATTCTGATGGGCCATGCGCGTGGGGTCATTTGCCTGGCGGCGCGACTGGCAGGGATTCCGGTGCGGAGTTTTTCAGCCAAGCGAGTGAAGCAGTCGGTGACCGGCAACGGCAATGCCTCCAAACTCCAGGTGCAGCGCGCGGTACAGAACTATTTCTCTCTCGAACGCACGCCGCACCCGCCGGACGTGGCCGACGCGCTGGCAGTGGCACTGTGCTACGTGAAAAGGAGCAAGACCCTTGATCTCCGAAATCACCGGTGAAGTTCTCTACGACCGCATCGAGCGACAGTCGCTATTGGTCCGCGTCAATTCGCTCTGCTACGAAGTTTTCGTACCTTCCGGGATTGCCTCGCGCCTGCGAACTGCGCCGCCATCCGACCGCCACAATCCCCTGACCTTTTACACCATCTATTACATCGACGGCGGCCTGGGCGGTGGTCACCTGACTCCGAAGCTCATCGGCTTTCTCGACCCGCTCGACCGGGAGTTCTTTGAAGTATTCACCACTGTTCCCGGAGTAGGATTCATGCGGGCGCTGAAGTGCCTGGTGCGGCCGCTGAACGAAATCGCCCTAGCCGTGGAGCGTGGCGACACCAATTTCCTGAAGGGCCTGCCCTTTATCGGCGCCAAAACCGCAGAACGCATCGTGACCGAGTTGCGCGGTAAAATGGCAAAGTTCGCCCTGGCTCGCACTGAAGAACCGCTTTCCGTGGAGCAGGAGTCCGGCGCCGAACTCAAGCAGGAGGCGCTCCAGGTCCTTGAGCAGTTGGAATACTCACGGTCGGAAGCGCAGCGGATGGTTGACGATATTTTTTCCAGGCACAAGAACCTGAAGACCACCGAAGATTTCTTGCGCCGCGTGTTTGAACAATTGCATCCTGGGGAGAAGAGCTGAGCGCTTTCTGGAGTGCGGCAGTTTGCTGGCCGTCTATTGAAGCGAGAGCGCCGCGAGCGAGCTCGCCGCACGAAAGCGGCAGCAAGCTGCCGCACTCCAGAACCCGGCCCCTGACACCTGTTGCTATGCCTAGAGAACGCCTGGTCTCGCCGGACCTGATTTCGAAAGAAGAGGAGGGCTTTAACCGCAGCCTTCGTCCGCCCACGCTCGAGGAGTATGTGGGCCAGCGGAAGGTGGTGGAAAAACTCTCCATCGCCTTGCAAGCCGCCGGGCAGCGCCACGAACCTCTCGAGCATGCCCTGTTTTACGGGCCGCCAGGGCTTGGCAAAACCACGCTTGCCTATATCATCGCCAACCATATGGGCTCGAAGATCACCACCACGTCTGGCCCGGCGCTCGAACGCACCGGCGACCTCATGGGCATTCTCACCAACTTGGCTGAGGGCGACATCCTGTTTATCGACGAAATCCATCGCCTGCCGGTGAACATCGAAGAATTCCTTTACCCCGCCATGGAAGACTTCAAAGTGGATTTTGTGGTGGACAAGGGAATGTTCGCCAAGACCATTAATATTCCCCTGAAGAAGTTCACCCTGATCGGCGCCACGACGCGCGCCGGAAGCCTTTCCGCGCCTTTACGGAACCGCTTCGGCCTCTTCTATCACCTGGAGTTTTATGCCGTGGATGAGCTGCGCCAGATCATTATGCGCTCGTCGCGCATCCTGGCAGCGCAGATCGAGGATTCGGGGGCCTCGGAAGTGGCGCGCCGGGCTCGAGGAACTCCGCGCATCGCCAACCGTTTGCTGCGCCGGGTGCGTGACTTCGCGGAAGTCAAAGCTACCGGCATCATAACTCCCCAGGTGGCTCGTGATGCCCTGAAGCTGGAAGGGGTGGACGACGCGGGGCTGGATGACCTCGACCGCAGCTTCCTCTCCACTATCATTCGCGTTTATAATGGCGGGCCCGTCGGGGTCGAGGCGCTTTCCGCCACGCTCAATGAAGAAGTGGATACCCTTGTGGACATGGTGGAGCCTTACCTGCTTCAGCAGGGTTTTATCAGCCGCACCAAAACCGGGCGCAAGGCCAATGAGCCGGCCTACAAGCACCTGAAGTTGAAACCACCGGCCGGGGTCCCGCCGTCACTGTTTGAATAGGCGATGAAGTCAGAAATCAGAAGACAAGAGTCAGACGACAGAAAAAGAAGTGAGACGTCAGAAGGGAGGAGACAGAATGCAAGCTTTAATCATAAGGCACCTTGGAAGGATTCTGATTTCTGACTTCTGATTTCTAAGTTTCGCCATGGAAGAACTCCAAAGCTCAAGCCCAAAACCGAACGTTCCATTTCCAGCCAAGCGGGTGTTTCTATCCTTTGGCTCGAACCTCGGGGACCGGGTGGCCAACATTCACAAAGCGCTCGAGCGATTGCCCGGAGTGGGGGTTGAAATCCGGCGGGTTTCGTCCTTTTACAAGACCGAGCCGGTTGATTTCCGGCCGCAAGCTTGGTTTGTGAACTGCGTTGCGGAAGCGCAGACCCGCCTTATGCCCATGCAACTTCTCAAGGCGGTGAAGCTCGTCGAACGCTTGCTGGGCCGTCGCCCCAGCGTTGCCAAACGTCCGCGGTCGATCGACATCGATATTCTGCTTTACGAAAGTGTGGTGGTGCGCTCGGCGGTGTTGAACATTCCGCACGAGCGCATGGCTGAACGACGCTTCGTTTTGCTTCCGCTGCGCGAGCTCGCTGGGAACTTCCGGCATCCCATTACCAAGCGGACCATCTCTGAAATGCTGGCGGAAGCCGGCGGCACAGGTCAGGTGGTGCGATTGGGTACGTAGCGCGGGCGTCTCGCCGGCTGTCGCGGGGGCGTCTCGCTCCCGCAGGATTCGCGGGCAGGATGCGCGTGCCACAGCAGGCGAGACGCCTGCGCTACCGGGAAAGCTGAGGAACGAAAAAGTGGACACCCCTTCTGCTTACGACTTGCCGCACTTCATAGCGGTCGAAGGTCCGATTCGTGTGGGCAAGACAACCTTGGCGAATATTCTTGCCGAGCGCCTCCACGCCGTCCGGGTTCACGATGCCGAGGATAATCCCTTCCTGGAGGCATTTTATCAGGAGAGGCCCGGCGCCGGCTTTCAGGCCCAGTTATATTTTCTTATGAAGCGCTACACGCAGCTTCGCGACTTGGACTTGGCCCCCAACCCAAAGCGTGTGGTGGTGAGCGATTACATCTTCGAAAAAGACAAGATCTTCGCCTACCTCAACCTGAACGATACCGAACTCCAAGTCTATGACCAATATTACAAAATTCTAGCCGAACAGGCCCCCATTCCGGATTTGGTGATATACTTACAGGCGAAGCTGGAGACGCTGAGGAAGCGGATTGAGAAGAAGGGAGTGCCGTTCGAAGACCGGATCTCCGACGAGTACCTTGCGGCGGTGGTGAACGCTTACGAGCACTTCTTCTTTCATTATAAGTCGAGTGACCTGCTGGTGATTGATACGTCCGAGATCGACTTTGTCGACCGGAGCGAGCATTTGCAGGAAGTCCTCCAGCGTCTGAGCCAGCCGGTCAAGGGCACGCAGTATTTTCTGCCGCTTGGATCCGCCCCCGCGGACTGAGACGGTCGTAAGTGACTGGTAACGGGAAATCCGGGTGTGAAGGGAGCCGCCGGGTTTCACGCTAAAATCGCTTACTCGATCGAGTTTGACCCTCTTTGTCCAGGCAAGCGGAGGCCCTCACGGGTCCGCGGACGCCCTTTAACGGGCGCCGGAACTCCAGTCCTGCGACAGAGAGGGTCTTCTTTTTTTTGGGACCCAAGACGCCGGGTAGTTGGCTGGGGATTCCATTTTGGATTTTAGATTTTGGATTTTGGAATCTCGATTTGCGTTTTGAATTTTGAATTTGGAATTTGAGATCGCTCGTTTGAACTTTCAACTTCTGAATCGGAGAGCCACGCAATGGACCACAACACTGAGGCCGTGAGCAAAGTCACCGTACCCTGGATACTCGAACGTAAGCTCCGTGGGGAGAGGATCGCCTGCTTAACGGCCTACGACTATCCGACGGCGCGTTTGGTGGATGAAGCCGGGATTGACTTGATTCTCGTGGGCGATTCCCTGGCCCAGGTTGTCCTGGGCTACGACTCCACCCTACCAGTGACCGTGGAGGAGATGCTCCACCACCTGCGAGCGGTGCGCCGCGCCACCCGGCGCGCGCTGCTGATCGCTGACTTGCCCTATGGCGCTTATCACGTGAGTGAAGAGAAGGCGCTGGAAGTTGCGATACGGTTCCTGAAAGAGGGGAGCGCCGAGGCAGTTAAGATCGAAGGAGGCAGGATGCGCGCGCCCCTCATCAGGCGTATGGTCGAGGCGGAAATCCCCGTCATGGCTCACATCGGACTGACGCCCCAGTCCGTTCACGCCATGGGAGGATACAGGGTGCAAGGCAAGACGCTGGAGTCGTCCAACGAACTCCTGGCGGATGCTGAGGCCATTGAAGACGCAGGGGCATTCGCTATAGTCCTCGAAGGTGTACCTCGCGAATTGGCGGCCATCGTCACCCGGCGATTGCGGATATCCACGATCGGCATTGGCGCCGGCCCCGACTGCGACGGGCAGATTCTGGTCTTTCACGATCTAGTCGGGTTGAGTTTCCTTCCGCGCGCAAAATTCGTGCGGCCTTACGCGGACACTGCCTCAACCTGGCGTAAGGCTGTTGCACACTTTCGCGAAGATATCCTGGACGGCGGCTACCCTGACGAGAGCGAGTCTTATCACTGGTCAGCCACCTTGCGGGAAGAGTTTGAACGAAACGCCACGCCCCGCACCGGGTAAATTTTGCCGCGCCATACGGCAAGAGAAAACCTGGCCTGAGATTGCACGAATGAACCTCTTTTGCGCGCCTTGTGCGCGCCGCGTCCGGAATCCATGAGCACACGTCGGCTTACGACTCTGTTTGAAATGATGCGGTTCACGGCTGACGTGCGCTCCCAGGCAAAGTCCATGGCGCTTGTCCCCACCATGGGTGCCCTCCACGAAGGACACCTTAGCCTCGTTCGCCGAGCCAAGCAGGAATGCAACGTGGCCGTAGTTTCGATTTTTGTGAACCCCACCCAATTTGGCCCCACGGAAGATTTGGCTCGTTATCCTCGCAGCCCGGAAAACGACCTCGAGCTCCTCGAATCCTTAGACGTAGAGGCGGTCTTTGCCCCCTGTAGCAGGGAGATTTATCCGCCCGATTGCACTACCTTTGTCGATCCCGGCCATATCGCCACTGTTTTCGAAGGCGCCTTACGGCCGGGGCACTTCCGAGGCGTGGCCACGGTGGTTTTGAAACTCTTCAATATCGTGTCACCCGACATGGCCTTCTTCGGCCAGAAAGACTTTCAGCAGGCGGTTGTCTTACGTCGGCTCGTTGAAGACCTGAACTTGCCGGTGCGGATCGCCCTGTGTCCGATTGTCCGGGAAGCGGACGGCTTGGCGAAGAGTTCACGAAATGTTTACTTGAATGCGGAGGACCGTAAAGCGGCGCTCGTCCTCCCCCGCACTCTGAAGCGGGCCGAGGAAATGGCTCAGGCGGGTGAAAGTGGTACAGAAAAGCTTCTGGAGGAGATGCGCAAAACGTTTGATGCGGAGCCGCGCGCCCAGCTCGACTACGCCGCCATCGTGAATCCAACTACCCTCGAACCTGTCGCACAGGTGATGCCGGGTTCGGTGGCGCTAGTGGCGGCAAGGCTCGGTACTGTGCGCTTCATTGACAACCTGATCTTCGGACCCCCTGGCTCAACCCCCGAACTGAGGTTACAGCTAGCTTTAGGGGTCTGAGCTTGCGCCGCCTCCCTCCATTTCTCATCCCTTCAACGCGGCCAGGATTTCGCGGATGTGCCCATCGACTCTTACCTTTGGAAAAGCGTGCGTGATTGTGCCATTGCCATCGATGATGTACGTCGTCCGAACGATACCCATCGACTTCTTTCCATATAGATTCTTCTCCTGCCACACATCATAAGCCTCCAGGGTTTTGTGGGTCGTGTCGCCGGCCAAGGGGAAATTCAGCTCGTACTTGACCTTGAACTTCTGAAGCGCCTCGGCGGTGTCGGCGCTCATCCCCAGAACTCTTGCTCCCAGCTTTTCCAGTTCATTCTTGGCGTCACTGAACTGGTTCGCCTCGCTGGTGCAACCCGGGGTGTCGGCTTTGGGAAAGAAAAAGAGAACCAAGGTGTGACCCTTGAAATCTCTCAGGCTCACGTTTGCACCCGAATCTGAGGGCAGAGAAAAATCCGGCGCCTTGGCGCCAACGATTAGCATAGACTACTCCTTTCCGAATAACTCCACCTTGAATGGATTCACAAACTCAACTCTTTTGATTGTGCGGCCATTGGGCGCATTTGTCAGTAGTTAGTTGTCCGTTGTGCGTGGTCGTGGTTGCGCTCCCTCGCCCCGTTGTCTCCTGACAACCTGGAACCTGACACCTGAAACCTGCTTTTCGGCTCGTCACTTGTCACTTGCCACTCGTCACTTCTTCGGAGCCCTCTCGCTACCCCAGCTCCTTCTTCAGGACTTCCTGCACCAACTGCGGGTTCGCCTGGCCGCGCGTGGCCTTCATCACCTGCCCAACGAACCAGCCGAAGGTGGCGGTCTTGCCCTTTCGATATTGCTCCGTCTGCTTTGGATTGGCGGCAATGATCTCACGCGCCACGGCCGCGATCTTAGAAGTGTCCTGAATCTGTTCCAGATTCTGTACGGAGATGATTTGGCTCGCAGTTTTGCCCGTAGTGAACATCTCGAGCAGAATATCCTTCCCCATCTTGCCGCTGATAGTTCCCTTGCTGATTGCGCTGAGCAATTCAGCCAGATCCGCTGCCGAAATGGGCGATTCGGCGATCTCCTTGTTGCCCTGTTTCAGCAGGTAAAGGAGCTCGCTGAGCACCCAATTTGCAGCCAGTTTCGGCTCTCCACAAGCCTTTGCGACTGCCTCGTAATACTCCGCCAAAGCCTTTGACGAAGTAAGCTGCGTGGCATCGTAATCCGTCAGAGTGTAGTCATGCAGAAAGCGTTGCCGGCGGGCTTCCGGCAGTTCAGGCAGGGAGCGCCGAGCCTCTTCTTTCCACTCTGCGGTAATCACCACGGGCAGCAGGTCGGGCTCAGGGAAATATCGGTAGTCGTGCGCAAACTCCTTGGAGCGCATTCCGTAGGTCCGTTGCTCGCGGCTATCCCAGAGGCGGGTTTCTTGCGGAATCTTTCCACCCCCCTCCACAATTTCAATCTGCCGTTCGATCTCGTACTCCAGCGCCTTCTGAAGAAACCGGAAGGAATTCAAATTCTTCACTTCTGTCTTCGTGCCGAATAGCGAAGCCCCGGCACGCCGCACGCTGACGTTCGCATCGCAACGCAGGCTGCCCTCTTCCATGTTGCAATTTGAGACCTCGAGATAGAGCAATAGCGTCTTGAGGCGCGTGAGGTAGTCATAAGCCTCCTCGGGAGTGCGCAGATCGGGCTCGCCCACAATCTCGACCAGGGGAACCCCCGAACGGTTCAGGTCGATATAAGAATTCCGGTCCGAGTCGGGAAACCCCTCATGCAACGATTTCCCGGCGTCTTCCTCCAAGTGCGCGCGAGTGATTCCGACGCGCTTTCGCACCCCGTTTACCTCAATATCAATCCAGCCGTCCTGAGAAAGGGGTTCATCGTACTGCGATATTTGATACCCTTTGGGCAGATCGGGATAGAAATAGTTTTTGCGGGCAAATCGCGAACGCTCATTGATGGCGCAGTTCAACGCCATAGCAGCTTTCATGGCCATGGTCACCGCCTCACGATTCAACACCGGCAGCGCCCCCGGCAAGCCCAGACACACCGGACAAACGTTGCTATTGGGTGGGTCGCCGAAATGCGTCGAACAGGAGCAAAAGATCTTGGATTTGGTCAGAAGCTGGACGTGCACCTCCAGACCGATTACAGCTTCATATTGGGTACGCACCTCAGTGTCAACAGGCATTTTCCCTCTCGCAACGCAAGTTTTCCCCTACCGGCCATTATACAGGTGGCAGGCGCCAGGTGTCAGGTCTCAAGCGCCAGGTTTGTCAGGCGCCGGGTTTCGGAAGTGCAAGGTGTCATTCCGAGTGGAGCGAGGAATCTCGCTCTGCCTATCAGGCTTCAGATCTCATGTGCCAGGTTTCGCTTCTGCACGTTTCCCGCGAGCCAGCGATAGAGTGGACCCTCGCCCTCTCCCGAAGGGAGAGGGTGGCCCGCGATCCCGATGCACTACATCGGGACGCGGGACGGGTGAGGGGTCGGTTGCGCTTGCACGCTGAATTCCTCCGGCTGGTGCTCCCTTGCATACCGAACCATGGCGCGGAGGTTTTCATCCCGCGTCGCAGGCGGCATCTCACAACCAGTGCCCACAATGTGGAACCGCCCGCAGGTTCTATGGCAACGTCTCGAGGCTTCGTAAACCTCCTCCGCCGTTCCTTCCAGCATTTCCGTAATCGTCGAAACGTTGCCCAGAATCACCCGCTCAGGGCCCAAGCTGGCGCGCGCCGCCGCCAGGTTGGTCGGCGAATCCAGTTCGAAGATTTGAACCGGCAACTGCCGCATCTGCGAAATCAGAGGATCGGTGCTCCCGCACATGTGAAGGCGTACGATGACGTCCGGGTGCGCCTTGCGGATTGATTCCACTACGCGCATTTGCCTGGGGAGCAGAAACTCCCCGTAGTAACGAGGCCCTATCATGCAGGCAGCCGCGTCGCTCATGCCAATCGTATCCGCGCCAGACTGGATCTGTGCTTCCGCATAAAGCATCGCAACTTCTGCATTGAAATCCAGCAGATCGTTTACAAAGACTGGATCGTCGAGGAAATCCGTCATAACGTGTGTTAAGCCACGCAACTCGCCCGCCAGCGCCAGAGGCCCTTCGACCCATCCGACAATCGAAACCTCGCCTCCGAACTCCTCGTGCATGATTTCGATCGCCCTGATCCTATCGTGCATCCGTCCCCCACCGAGCGGTTCCGGGAGTTTGAAGGTCCTCAGACGAGACTTATCGAGCAGCGCGGCCCTTTCTTCGCATATTGCGGGTCCTTGATCTTCGTACCAGTTAATGCTTCCTTCTCCGGCAATGTCGAACACTTCGCGCGCGGGATCGGAGCAAGTCAGTAAACAGTCGATGCCAAAATCCCGCACGACCTTGATCTGCGCTTGGGCCATCTTCCTTCCATCCTTGGTGTATTCGATGTAAGGTATCCGTGCATGTTTAGCGGCGAACATCATAATCACAGGTTGCACTGGCAAATGATCAACCGGCTTCCCCGCGAGTAAGCCGCGGACCCTTTCCAAGGAACGCATACGAACCCTCCGATAGTCACTAGGTCGAAAACCGAGTATACACCGCGCATCCCACTTCAACGCGCAAACGACCCCTCGCCCGTCGCGCTCCGCCCTGCACCGGACGGTGTGGGGCTCCGGCTGGTGAAAGCGCCGTTAAGGGGACACCCTCTCCCCAAGGGAGAGAAGCTCTCTCGAAAATGGACCTACTCGTTCCACCGCTTGCAGCTCTCTGAAAACACAAGCCTTAATGCGACTACTGAGCGCAGAATCGCCCATTTTCATTCCAGTTGCGAGCGCTAGCTCATGATCGGCTGTGAAGAAATTATGATACAGACTTCTCATCACAGAGGCACCGAGGCACAGAGAGCTGAAAACAAAGGGTCTTTCTCTGTGCCTCCGTGCCTCTGTGGTTAATGTAATCGATTTTCTCAGCTCTCGCCTTCAGAGGGCAAAGGCCCAACTCCCTACTATTTGACCTACGCTTATGGACGGCCACCCCAGCAATTCCGCATCCCCAGCTTTTGAATTGAGCAACCTCTTTCTGTAGCTCGCTTTCCCTTACTCTGGTGGTCCCCAAGCAGATTCGCATTCGTATTTTCCTCTTGACAAGCCCTTCTGTCTTATATATTAGTATCATATAAGACAGGAGGTGCCCTTTGACCCGTTCCAGCTTTTCCGATTCCGAACGCCGGCGCCGCTCCCGCTTGGCTCAAATAGCTCATACCCAGCGCTTCTTGCGCGGCACCCTCTCTACTCGTCACGGCCGCTGCGGCAAGCCCAATTGCCATTGCGCCCGTGGGGAGTTGCACACGTCCTTATATCTGGTCCAGAGCCACCAGGGAAAACTCCGCCAGATTTGTGTCCCCAAGGCTTGGGAAGAACGCATCCGCCAGGCGGTTCAGAGCCACCAGCAGATGCAGACGCTGATCGAAGAACTCTCCGAGCGCGAGTGGCAGCGCTTGCGAGAGAGAAAGGAGTAGGGCGGTTCTCCGACGCCTCATCCGATACTCGGAAAAGGTATTTGAGCTGTCGGGGAAGATTTTGTCTCCCCTCACCGACGGCCGCCTCCAACCCCGGATTCGCACCCCGGTACTGGTGCAATCGGCCTTGATTCTCTTCTGGACTCGCCTGGGCAGCTTGCACGCCCTGGAGACGGTGAAGAAGGCGCGCTTTTGGAAACAGTGGCTGGGGCGGGAGATGAGTAGCGTCGATACCCTCGGACGTGTCTACGTCGGCCTCAGGGTGGCGGAATTGAGAGAGGGACTGCATCGCGTCTATACGCGCTTGAAACGCAACAAGGCTCTGCCGGGGATGCGTGGCTGGGACGTGGCGGTGTTGGACGGACATGAAAGCCATGCCAGCTACCGCCGTCACTGTTCGGGATGCCTGCGGCGAACGGTGCACCTGGAGAGCGGGGACCGGGTGCAGTTCTACCATCGGCAGGTCACTCTCATGCTGGTGAGCGAAAAGTTCCACCTGCTGGTGGACTTGGAGCCCCAGCGTCCTGGCGAGGATGAAGTGACGACGGCCTTGCGCTTGCTGGAGCGCGTGCTGGCCGCCTATCCGCGCGCCTTCCAGATCGTGTTGGCCGACAGTCTCTACGCTCAGGCTCCCTTCCTGAATTTCTTGCTCGCCCATGGGAAACACGCCATCGTGGTTCTGAAGGACGAGCGGCGTGACCTCTACCGCGATGCGCAAGGCCTCTTCGCGCTGACCCCGCCCCAAAACGGTCGCTATCGCCGCCGCGACTGTCGCTGGTGGGATGTGACGGACCTCCGCTCCTGGCCTCAGGTTCAGGCCTCCTTGCGGGTGGTCCGCTCACAAGAAACCGAGGTCGTGCACCGCCAGGATGATGGAGAAAGGGAGACCCCAACTAGCGATTGGATCTGGGCGACCACCTTGCCGGCAGCGGTCGTGCCTACCGCCTTGGTGGTGCATTGGGGGCACGCGCGATGGGATATCGAAAACCAGGGCTTCAACGAACTGGTCAACGGCTGGTACGCCGATCACGTCTATAGGCATGAGCCGCACGCCATCGAAGCTTTTCTGCTCACCATCTTTCTGGCTTACAACCTCTTCCATGGCTGGTTAACGCGCAACCTCAAGCCTTCCCTGCAACGCGGCAAGACCCAGGTCTTCTGGGCGCGGCGCATGGCGGCAGAACTTTATGGCGACCCGGGAGTCTTGCCGCGAGGCCCCTGAACCGCGAATCGCACGCATCGCCCCGGAGTGTTTGATTACGTCTCCCCACCGACCTGCCATCGCCGCCAAGCGATCAGGCTATGGTGTCGTCATTTTGCAGCCCGCGGCCTCCCTCACTGCCTCCCCAGGTCCCCAGCACCGGCTGCGACCAGACGCGAATCTGCTCGTCAGCCCGAAACAGACGAAAACAACCGTCTCTCGGCCACTTGTGGGACCGGATGCGGAATTGCT
>CAWHWE010000004.1:0-9500 GCA_963832915.1 uncultured Acidobacteriota bacterium | reverse complement strand
TGTTTTTACGTGTACTTCGTAACCTCGGTTGGTATTCTCTACTACGGCCGTTGGTGCTGGTGGGGGAGCCGTTGGTGCTGGTGGCCGGGGTCCGGGTATTGGGGTCCGCGGCCCGTTTGGGCGCCGGCTTACGTCTCCTTCCTGGGATTCGGCTTCCGCGGCGGCTTCGGATTGGGCTTTGGTTTCGGTTCGATTGGCTGGTGCCCGCTGGGGCCCTTTGATAGAGCTTATGGGTGGTGGGGACATCGCAATGGTTACAATGCTGTTGGTATTGCCAATATAAATAACATGAGCAATTTCAATCGTGGGCCCCGCTCGTTTGGGAATGTGCCTCAGCGTTACTCTTCCAATCTCCAGGCGGCGCTTAACAACCCCAATATCCGGCGCGCCATCACCACCATGCCCGCGGATCAGTTTGGGAAGGGCATGGTTAGAGGAGTCGGGCACAGTGTGGATGGGGCCACGCTGCGGCAGGGCCAGATGGTGCGGGGAACTCTGCCCGTCGTTCCCACGCGCGCCAGCTTGATGCCGGGTAATCGATTGGCCAGCCCGTCCGCAATTCCGTCGCGGGCCGTCAATAATACACGTTTCTACAGTAAGAGTCCTGTTCCCGCTCGCACTGAGTCCTTTAATCAGCGGGCTGCGCAGATTCGGCAGATGGTCCAGCACAACCCCGCCGCGGCCTCGAACTTTGGCGCACGGCAGGGCGCGAATTCCACTGGAAGGTATGGCAACGCGGGAGGTGGGGCCAGCGGAGGCTTTGGAAACGTGAACCGGCCCGGATACACGAACGGGAGGTCAACAGCGCCTGGCGGGAACTACCAGCCGCGTTATTCATCTCCGCAGCCGGGAAGTAACCAAGGCGGCTGGCAGGGACTCTCTCGGCAAAGCCAGCCGGCGCCCAGGAGCGGGGGATGGAATGCTCCCGCCCCGCGCTCGCAGTCCTCAGCCCCGAGCTGGGGCCGATTCTCGTCCAGCCCAGGGGGGCAATCCTATGGCGGGTACGGTAGTCGCCCCTCGTTGAACATGCGTAAGCCTATTGTAGTTGAGCGGTCCACGGCTCCGCGCTCCTCCGGAGGTGGTGGCCGTGCGTATTCTGCTCCGTCCGCCGGCAGTAGCCATAGCGCACCCTCTTCTTCCCACGGCGGTGGCGGTGGCGGAGGTTCGCACGGCAGGCGGTGAAAGCAGGTGTCAGGTGCCAGGTTTCAGGTGTCAAGGCGCCTCGCGCCCGGCACCTGGCACCCGACACCTGAAACCTGGCACCTCGAACCTGCCCCCCGATTCAGTCGTTTTTCAAAGCCGTCCTCGTATAGAATAGTCTGCATATGCTGCGACAAAACGATTTGCAGGCTGCCACAACTGCGCCACTCGAAGAGATTGAATCCATTCTGGAGGCCGAACACTCGGACCCGTTCCACATTCTCGGTGCGCATGCCGTGGAGTGGGAAGGTAAGCCAGCCGTTGCCATCCGCTGCTACCTGCCGGGCGCCGAGCAGGTTTGGGTGTGGCGCGACTCGGGCGTCTTTCCTGCGCAACGCATCCATGCGGACGGATTCTTTGAGGCCGTGTTCCCCAACGAGACGCAGGTTTTCCGCTATCGGCTTCGCGCCCATTACGGAGAGGGTAACGAGCCCGAGTTTGAAGACCCTTACCGCTTTCCCCCGACCCTCTCCGACTTTGATCTCTACCTTCTAGGCGAGGGCAAACACTACAAGTCTTACGAGAAACTCGGCGCTCACGTGATGGACGTTGAAGGAGTTCGCGGCGTGGCCTTTGCAGTGTGGGCTCCGAATGCGCAGCGGGTGAGCGTGGTGGGGAATTTCAATAACTGGGACGGCCACCGTCATCTCATGCGCGTGCGCGGAAGCAGCGGTGTCTGGGAACTGTTCGTTCCGGGCCTCAGGGAAGGCGAGACCTACAAGTATGAGATCAAGCGCCACAACGATTATCTGGGCTTGAAGACGGACCCGTTCGCCTTCTATGCGGAGCTCCGGCCTAACAATGCCTCCATCGTTTATGACATCAATAGTTATGCGTGGCACGACCAAGCATGGATGGAAGCGCGCGCGCAACGGCAGCTCCTCAAGGCGCCTCTTGCCATCTACGAAGTCCACCTCGGTTCCTGGCGACGCGGCGAAGGCAACCGTCTGCTGAGCTACCGCGAGCTCGCCGAACAACTGGTGGACTACGTCTGCGAGATGGGCTTCACGCACCTCGAGTTGCTGCCCGTCATGGAGCACCCTCTGGATGAATCCTGGGGGTATCAAACCGTCGGTTACTTCGCGCCCACCAGCCGCCACGGCACGCCTCAGGACTTCATGTATTTTGTCGATTACTGTCACCAGCACGGCATCGGCGTGATCCTGGATTGGGTGCCGGCCCACTTTCCCGCTGATGCCCATGGACTGGCGTATTTCGACGGCACGTACCTTTACGAGCATGCAGACCCGCGCTTGCGCGAGCATCCTGACTGGGGCACGCGGATTTTCAATTACGGCCGCTCGGAAGTCCGGAACTTCCTCTGGGCGAGCGCGCTTTTCTGGCTGGAAAAATATCACGCCGACGGGTTGCGGGTGGACGCCGTGGCGTCAATGCTCTACCTGGATTATTCGCGCAAGTCCGGAGAATGGATCCCCAACCGCTACGGCGGCAACGAGAACCTGGACGCCGTTGATTTCATCAAGCGGTTCAACGAACTCGCTCACCAGGACCGGCCCGGCGTGCTGACCATCGCAGAAGAGTCCACCGCCTGGCCGGCGGTTTCACGCCCCACGCATCTGGGGGGCCTGGGGTTCAGCCTGAAGTGGAACATGGGCTGGATGCACGATATGCTCCTTTACTTTTCCAAGGACCCCATCCACCGCAAGTACCACCACCACAACCTCACCTTTTCGCTCCTGTACGCTTTCACTGAGAATTTTGTGCTGGTGCTTTCCCATGACGAAGTGACCCACGGCAAACGCTCGCTGCTTTCGAAAATGCCTGGCGATGTGTGGCAACAGTTTGCGAACTTGCGCTTGCTTTATGCCTTCCAACTCACTCACCCCGGCAAGAAGATGCTCTTCATGGGCGGGGAGTTCGGCCAGTGGATCGAGTGGAATCCAGCCCAGGCCCTTGACTGGAACCTGCTCGATTACGAACCCCATCGCCGGGTAAAGCAACTGGTTGCGGACTTGAACCGCCTTTACAAGGCTGAACCGTCGCTGCACGAAGTCGATTTTGAATGGCAGGGTTTTAAATGGATCGATTTCCACGATGCCGACAACTCGGTGGTCGCTTTCCTGCGCTGTGCTCCTGACCCAGACAATCACCTGGTTGTGGTCTGCAACTTCACCCCCCTTTCCCACACTGGCTACCGCATCGGCGTGCCGCAAGCGTGCTTTTATCGGGAGGTCCTCAATACAGACGATGCGAAATATGGCGGCAGCGGCATTACCAACGCGCCCGGCCGGCAGGCGACGCCGGCGCCCTGGCAGAATCAACCTTGTTATATCGAGACGACCTTGCCGCCACTCGGCATCGCCATTTTCAAGCCGGAACGCTAGCCATGGTCTTGACATGAGTTTCACTCAGATGTATAGTTTCAGCGTACGCTGAAACTTAATGTTTAAGTGAAACTCGTGACCGAGAGTGAGCTTAGAAATCGATTCGAGCCTGCCTTTTCACGGTTCCTAGTTGAGGTCAAGGGCTCAATCCGCCGGAGGATAAACAACCCGGCGGCAAAGATGCGTCCCGACCTAGTGATGGAGACCGAGATCAGGGGCAAGCGGAAGAACCTTGTCATTGAATTCAAGTCAATCGGGCAACCCAGGTATACCCGGGAGGCAGTTGCGCGGGTCAAGGCCTACGCCAGTGCCATTCCGAATAGCTACGCAGTAATCGTTGCTCCGTATATTCTCGGCCAGTCAGCCAGAATAATGCAGAACGAGGGTGTAGGTTTCTTTGATTTGGCCGGTAACTGCTTGCTCGACTTCGATGGCGTGTTCATCCGGTCGCAGGGCAATTCCAATCCCGATCCCATCACCCGAGAACTGAAATCACTTTTCCAGCCGCGCGCCTCGAGGCTGCTGCGGTTCTTGCTAACGCCTGCGCTTGTCCACGGTAGCCTCCTTAAGCCTGGTGTGGGAACATGGCCGGAGATATTGCGGCGGCCGCCGGAGGACCGCAGATGGACCGTGGAGGGACTTGCCGGGCTGTCGGACGTGAGCCTTGGCTGGGCATCCGCAGTCAAACGGAAACTTCTTGATTTTGAATACGTAAGGGAAGAAGACCGGCGCATAGTTTTGACCAAGCCCGGAGAGTTGCTGGACGAGTGGGCCAGGAATTACGATCCGAGCATACACCACCGGACAGGTCTGTACAGCCCGAACCAGGTTCTGTCCGTGGTTGAAGGCGAACTGGCGAGGGAACACGCGAAGAGAGAGTTCGCTAAGGGTATTATAAACGAGTCGAAGCTAAGCGCAGTGGGGTTCGACCCCAAAACGGGGCGCGATTTTCCTTGCGTCTTAACGTCGTTCTCCGGCGCCAGCTACGTGGCGCCTTTCGTTCGCTATGTTTCCGTGACCGCCTTCTTTTCCGGAGCGATTGAGGAGATCAAGAGGGAATACAGCGCGAAGGAAGTCCCCTCGGGTGCAAATCTCAATATCCTCGTCCCGCACGATGATGGAGTCTACTTTTGCTTGCGCCAAGTCCGAGCGGCCTACGTTGTCAA
Source organism: uncultured Acidobacteriota bacterium (assembly GCA_963832915.1). Taxonomy (GTDB): domain Bacteria; phylum Acidobacteriota; class Terriglobia; order UBA7540; family UBA7540; genus CAVROP01. Next base: position 4,789 of record CAWHWE010000004.1, on the reverse strand, counting down.
CCCGGTACAGCTCTATCTCGACCTAATCACGGACAAAGGCCGCGGTGAGGAAGCAGCTCAGGCCATTCGCGACCTGGAACTCAAGTACTGACATGACGCCAAGCCTTCATGATTATTCCAAACAGGATACGGCCAGGGCGCTACAACTCCTCCTGGAGTTGGTGGAGCATCTCAAAGCCTACAAGGACCACATCATCCTGATTGGTGGCTGGGCGCCTTACTTTTTGATTGAGGACTCTGCGCGGAAGTTCGAACCACACATCGGGAGTCTGGACGCCGATTTGTTTCTGGATTTCCGCTCGATACCCGAGACTGCCTATGAAACTATTTTCGAGATTCTTGGGCGGGAGGGATACTCTCAGCGCAGAGACCGGCAAGGGAAAGTCATCCCAGCAAGCTTCGAAAGGGTTGTGCCGTTATTGGGTGGAGGCACCTTCCCGATGCGTGTCGATCTCCTGGCAGGCGAGTATGGCGGAACGGCTCAGTCCCATCGTCACCAAAAAGTGCAGGACCTGCTCGCCCACAAGGCTCGCGGCTCTGATATCGCTCGCGAACAGAACTATACCCACGAGATATCCGGACAACTACCTAATCGGGCGAGAGTAACGGTTCGACTGAAGATTGCCAACGAAGTTGCGGTCTTCGTGATGAAAGGCATCACGATCGGCGAGCGGACCAAGCCCAAGGACTTTTACGACCTCTACATGCTCGTGAAGTATTTCAAGAGCGGCCCTCCCAGTATGGCAGGGAGTTTAAGACCCCTCCTGGGGAACAAGCTGGTAGGTGAGGCCTTAGCCAATATCCGCCGATACTTCGAGCGTTTCGATTCATTAGGCCCCGTCTCGGTCGCCGAATTCTTCCAGCCATCCGACCCAGAGGCCTGGGCTGTTGTTCAGCGCGATGCGTTTGAGCAGTTGCAAGCGTTCCTTAATGAGATAAACAGATAGGATTTGGTCGAACCGTCGAATCAAGCTCGAAGGGGTCCGGACTCAGGACACTACATCCCCAGGACTAGCCGGTCGACTCGCTGGCCTACGTCTCGCAAATAGGCTTCATCGCCGGCCGCGAGCTCGGTTGTGGCATAGCCGGTGTAGCCAACGTCCGCGAAGGCCTTGCGGACCGCGGGCCAGTCGATATCGCCTTCTCCCAGGTTGACCCAGCGGTAGCCATCATCGAGTCGTTTGAAGTCTTTGAGGTGGACTTTGGCGATTCGTTTACCCAGATTGCGAATCCAATCCTGCGGATACCCGTAAAGCACCACGTTGCCCACGTCGAAATACGCTTTGACCCAAGGGCTCTGGAATTCATCCACGTACCTTGGGAACTCGATCGGGCTAAGGAGGAATTTGTTCCAGACCTCCTCGACGGCGATGATGACCTTCAGCTCCTCGGCCAGCGGGATCAACTTTCGGATCTGCTTCTGGGAGCGCGTCCATGCCTCGCGGTAGGTTGTCTGCGGGTTGACGACGGCCGGGACCAGCAAAACCGCCTCCGCCCCCCAGAGCTTGGCGTTGCGGAGCGAAGTTCGCATCCCCTCAAGGCTCTTCTCCACCACCGCGGGATCGCTCGAGGAGAGCGGATACTCCCAATGGGCCATGCTCATCACGGAATGGATTTTGACCTTGGCGTCGTCCGCCGCCTGCTTGATTTCCTGGGCTACGTGCTCGTCGCTTACCGTCTGGCCCTCGACAGCCTCGAAACCCACTTCCCGCACCAGCTTGAATCGATCGGCGTAGCTCAATTGTTTCGGCAGCATGCTGATCTGGAGGGCCTTTCGGATGCGATTGGACCCTGGGGACGGAGACGCCGAAGCAGCCCCCGGCCCGTGGCTCAGCGCAGCCCACGGTGCCACGCCAGCGGCAACCGAAGCCTTTAAGAAATCTCGTCGAGATCTTCCACTTTCCATTTCAACCTCCCTCTCCTCGAGCACCAGACCTTTGGCAGAATCCCCCGGCAGGTGGCTGAAAAAGGTCTTGACGAGGTCATCCAATGAAAAGTTGCCCCGCCACGGCGGGTCAGTAGTCAGTGGCCGGTAAAGAAATGGCGCTGGTGCCTGGAGTTCTTTGCCGGCCCTCGGTCTACCACCTGCCGCTCGCGGATGATACGAGAATGGCTTTTTCAGCTTCCTGCCGAGCGCGGATTAACTTTAGGCAAATTTGGAGATATCGATTTTCGGATCGAATACCTCTTTGGATTTCATCAATTCATCCCACGTAACCAACTTGCCCGTGTATGCGGCCGTGCGTCCCAGTATGGCGCTTAGCGCGGACTCTGCGCCCTGTGCTGCCTGGTTATGGAATTGCCCGCTGGTAATGCTCTCCACAAAAAACTTTTGCTTTTCCGATTCGGCTTGGTCCAGGGAACCTTTGAACGTACCCGCAACCGAGAACTGGCCGGTTCCCTCGGCAGGGCCAAGGCCCGCGTCCCACGGCTCGGCTCCAGCGATGCTGACCCGATGGTCGTAGTGCGCCTCCGAGTTGCCCTTGTCGCCGAAAAACCGTGTTGAAGCGTCAAAGGTCGGGCTGTCAAACTGTGTGGATCCAAAACTGACCTGCACATGACCCGGATAAGTGAAGACCAAACTGAAATTGTCCGAGCAGTCCCCCGCGTCAGTGCGCAGCTTGCGTCCGCCCCCGCCCACGGCTTGCTCAGGATGCCCTTGTAGAGTCCAGTTCAACATATCAATAATGTGGATGTTCTGCTCGACGATGATGTCTCCCGAGAGTTTGCGGTCCCATACCCAGTTTCGAAGTCTCTTCTCTTCCGGAGAAGCACCCGCCCACTCTGGACGGTCGATGTGGCCGCAGTAGTAGTAGCCCAAGCCGCAACCGATTTTGCCTATGGAGCCTCCCTGGATGCGCTTCACCAACTCGACGTGGGGCGGCGCTTTGCGGATCTGGAACCCCACTTCCAGGCTGAGCTTCCCTTGGGCCTTCTCGCCTATGCGGATGACGTGCCTGGCGCCTGGCACATCGATGGCGACGGGTTTCTCGCAATACACGTGCCGTCCTGCCGCCACCACCGTTTCCAGGTGGAGGGGGTGGAAGTAAGGAGGGGTCGTGATAAGGATAAAATCCAGTTCCTTCGATGCCGCGATCTGCTGGTAAGCTTTGGGGCCTCGGAAGAGTTGCGAGGAATCGATGGCCGCGAAACCCTTCGCTTGGTTGAGATCATCGAAGTGTTTGTGGCCGTTTTCGAGTTGATCTGCGAAAAGGTCCGCAAGGGCCACCACACGCGTGTTGGTGTTGTTTACGAACCCTGTTCCTACCGCCGTGCCGCGTCCTCCGCAGCCCAGAATTCCCATGCGCAAGGTCGAATTCGCATCCGCACCTCGGACCGCGCCGGGTCTTACGAACATCGCGCCCGCTGCTGTCGCAGCCGCAGCGCCGAGAAACTTTCTCCGACTGATCTTTTCCATTAAGCCATCCATCATGAATATTCCTCCCGTGGTTTTTATAAGGTCGATGATTGCATCGCACCCTCGAAGCTCTCAGCTTTCAGCCCTCAGTCAGCCTTCACTAACCACCTTGCGATGTTCCCGCTGATAGCTGACGGCTGATAGCTGATGGCTAATTTAATTCCCGAGCTCCTGAATATAAATGTCCTTGAAGCGGATCTTGACTCCGCCTCCGGTGTGCAGTTGCAGCCCGATTACTCCCTCCGTATATTTCAGCGCCGGATCGGTGAAGTCCACAATTTGAACGCCATTGAGCCGAGTGGTGAAGTGGTTTCCCTGCGCCAGAATCTCCAGGTCGTTCCAGTCGCGGGGCTTGATAGCTCGCTCCCCCTCAGGCGTTGGCAACGCAACCCAGCCGCGTCCGCCGCTCTCATAGATTCCACCCGTGTGCCGCGTCGGGTCGACTTCCACTTGCATGCCTACGATGTCCGGCCCGGTCTTAGGTGAGTCACCTGTAATGCGCGAGCGGGTAAAGACTCCGCTGTTCCCGTTCGTTTCACACTTAAATCGCAAGCGAAGATTGAAGTCGCGATAGATCTTTTCGGTCGTCAGGTAGCCGTATTTTCCCACCGTGCTTTCACCAAGAATCGCGCCGTCATCCACCACCCACTTCTCAGCACCGTTTGTTTTCCAGCCGCTCAAGTCCGTGCCGTCGAAGAGCGAGACCCAGGGTTTTTCCGCTGCGGCTTGTGCGAACGCTTGGGCGGTCACAAAAAGCAGCACAACGAACCATGCAGACAAGTGCCTCATGTGAAGACTCCTTACAGCTCGCTGAAATAAACCGTCGATGGTGCATACGGAGGAGCCGTCCGCTGGGGCGGGACCTAGGCGCGGGCTCCCGGTGTCAGGTTTCAGTCGCCAGCAGAAAGCGGGCTGCGGGTTCGCAACCCGCCATGGCGGGACCATGCGCCCGCAGCGGCGGGACAACGGATCACTTCTCTCAGAATGGCCAACCAGTGCGTCTTTCCGGCAAGCTGCTAAAGTAAATTCTCCTGGGCCGCCTACTGACCTGTTGATCAATCATCGGGGCCCGTATAAACGCTGTGATGATACTCCCATTAAGCGCCTGAAATCTACCAAAACATATCTGAAATTCTCAGTGCTGGCTAAGAAGTCAAAAGTCGAGGGTCAAGAGTCAAAACTTCAACGCGCCCCACAAGTGAGAGCCCTCTCCCGTGGGGAGAGGGTGTCCCGATCTGGTCGGGACGGGTGAGGGATTTTTCGGCTCAAGGGGGTCCGGAACGTCGTTCAACCTACAAATTCGGGTTGAATTCCACCCTCTTCACTGCCCACTGCCAACTGCCCGCTGCCTACTGCCCGCTGCCTACTACT
>CAWHWE010000003.1:0-25699 GCA_963832915.1 uncultured Acidobacteriota bacterium | reverse complement strand
GCGCAGCCAAGGGGCCGTCGTGGGAAGGCGGGTTACCTCGGATGAAGCGCAGTTGATTCAGTTTCATTCCTGTACGCAGCTTGATGGTAAATGTGCGTGAAACGATTTCCGCAAAGAGCTTTCCACGATAACCGGGGCGGACACGTTCAAACTCGGTCCCGTAATCGGTTATCAGCCGGGTGAAAATGTCGAGCCTCCCCGTCGTGCTTTTGGGATTGGCCCTCGCCTCGACGTTTTTCGGCAGACGCAACTCCTCCATCAGCGGCGCTATATAAACACAACCGGGCTCGAACACCACCCCATCCGTCAAATCAACCTTGGTGATAAGCAGAGCGGAGACCTTATCTTGGACAGTGCTGTTTGGGCCAGGCAGGAAGCTGGCGCGGACTCGATACGCAACCTCACCCAGCCGCAGGTCAATGCTGGCGGGTTGAATCTGCTCTTCCGTGATCGCCTCCAGGGCCTCGATCCGCCCGCCGGAGATTAACTCCCGAATGGTCTGAGCGGGCAGGATTCCAGTCGTCCGTGAGGAGACTTGCTCCGTCATCAAGTGTGGAAAGAGGCTGTCGCTTGTCACGCCCATTGGGTGATTCTCCCGAGGCTTGCAGAAGTTGTTTGCCCGCTATTCGAGTCTATCACGAGCGAGAGCAGCGCGGACCTCCGCTTTCGAGGTCCGCAGCTCTGTAGCGGCGATTTTACATCGCCAACCCATGGCGACGTAAGGTCGCCGCTACACCTACGCGATCCCTAAACGAGAACCGCGGACCTCAAAAGCGGAGGTCCGCGCTACCGCCTGCCGCGAGGCTCACCGCAGCTTCAACAGAACCCCCGCGCCGGGGGCCAGCCAATCCATTTCTCCGCCAAAGTCTTCCTCCTGGCTCGTGTAAGGGGAAATCCGTTTTATGTGCATCTGCGGCTGTTTCAGCTTGATGGAGAAGCTTATCGAATGGGAGAGATCGCGGTTGACAAGCATCAGGTACGGGCTGCCATCCTCGCCCTTGAATTCGCCCAGAAGGTAACGCGCCGCCACCGGCTTATCCGCTGTTGTAACGAGCACCTGTTCCACCCAGCGGCTTCCGCTCATCGGTTGCGACCCTTCAGGCACCGGATCCGACTGGTAGACGCCGGTGCTCGTCAACCGGTCCAGCCACGGCGTCAGCGCCTGAATCTCCAGGTTTACGCGGCGCAACATGCCCCAGGTTGGTGTGCGGTTGCCAAAGGGATCGAGCGCCCCGAGCCGGTAGTTTCCGACGTCGGGTGTTACGTAAGTGAAGTACTGGATGCCCCGGCCGCCGTAGGCCAGCGTGCTATACACCTGGAGGTGGAGCGTTGCATCCGACGGTTCCATGAGAAAAAAGGTGGTGTTGCCAAGGATGCAATTCCAGAAAGGAATCCCTGCCTCAAGCGCCAATCGCCGGATGATCTCCATGTTGGTGTAGAAGCGGTCGAGCATCTCGCCGTTGATAAGCGAGTAGTTGTCCCAACTCAGGAAGGCGGGGTGGAAGTCGCGGAGAAACCTCCGCACGTACGTCTCGTAGTCGGCGGTTGCAAGTTGCTGCTCGTTGGCGTAAGTCGGAAAAAGGTTCACGTAGGGCAAGCGGTTCGGCAGCGCCTCCTTTACCAGAGCGGCTACGCGGCCCAGGCCCGGCATCATGGCCGCGCTGGGCTCGTCGCGCAGGAACATCCCGAGTGCGGCCGGATGGTCCTTGATTCCGAGCGTCGCCGCGGTGACGCGCTGCCTGAGCTCGGCGTCCGCCGGCATCTTTTCCCAATCGTAATCATTCACACGCGGATCGGTCACAAAGCAGGTCAGCCCCGCTGCTTTTACTCGATCGAGCTCTTCCGGGCGGCAAAAGCCGGAGACGTTCAGTCCCGCCTCTTTCATGCCTCGAAGTTGCTCCGGGTCTGTCGGCGAGGTCCCCCACGCCATGATCACAAAATCGCGGGGCGAGACCGGCTTCACCTGAGCGGTTGTCTGGCCGCGGGCTGCCGGAAGCAGAGTAAACACCACGAAAAGCAGCGTAGAAATCCATCGAATACAGTTCATGTTCCCCCCAATTAATGGTTTTGTTTCGAGTACCGCTCCCGGTTGACGTGACGCGCGGCCTCACCCATGGCTTCGAGCTGCCGCAGAAAGGACTGGGGATTCAGGCCTGTTGGGCTGGTGGGGGCGTTCCGCGTTGCAACACCACCGTACCGCGCGTTGCGACCCCGCAGGAAGCCGATGATTAATCGACAATCAATTCCCATCCAAACCCCGGCCGATCCGAAGGCCTCATGTAGATGCCCTCGGGTCCCCGCGTAATATTATTTTCCTCCTCGAACGCCTGGTAGACTTCCGGCGGGCCGCCCGGCGGAGGCATAAACATTTCGCACCAGGGGCAATTAGTGGTGGCGAGAATATAATGCGGGGCGCCGCGACTCCAACCGCCGTGTGGAATGACGGGGATGTTGTAGACGGCGGCCAGCGCGCCGATGTGTCGTATCTCGCTGAGTCCCCCACACCAGCTCATATCGGGCTGCCAGATGGCGGCGCCTTTGTAGTCCAAAAGCAGTTTGAAGCCATAACGCGTATACTCGTGTTCACCGGTGGCCATTAGAGTGGATTTGATCGCCGCGCTTAATTTCCCGAATCCCGCATAATCATCGGGCGGAAGACACTCTTCCATCCAATAAACTCGATAAGGCGCCACCATCTCGGCAAATTCAATGGTGTATTGTTCCGTGAGGGCCATCCAGCAGTCGAGCATGATGTCGCCATCGGGTCCCAGCAGTTGACGCGTTCGCTTGACGAGTTCCACGTTTTTCTTCAGGCCTTCGCGCCCATCCGCCGGTCCGTAGGGAACAGCCAGCTTCACCCGCTTGTAGCCAAATTCGAGGTGTTGTTCGACATCATTTCCCGTGCAGTAAGCAGGGATTCTCGTTTTCGTTTCCCCGCCCAACAACTTATAGACCGGCATCCCCAAAGCGTTGCCGATGATATCCCACAGGGCTAGATCGATGGCGCTGATGGCGTGCACCACAATACCCTTGCGCCCGTAATACATGGTGGATCGCCACATGATGTCCCACAGCCTTTCGACATCAAAAGGATCCTCTCCGATGAGCAACTTGGGCAGGTGCTTCTCAATCACAAAGCCACCTCCCGGCCCCCCATAGCCAATTCCTTTAATTCCCTTGTCGGTGGTAATTTCCACTACGTCTAGTCCGAGATCACCCGCCATGAATAGATCCCGCCTGGCCTTGTACTTGGGATAGATCGACATCGGGTTGGCCACTTCCGAGCCCCCATTCGACCACGATCCTGGTGAAGGCTCATATGCGGGCAGCGCCTTTTTCGGTCTCGGGCGGACCATCCTGATATTTGTGATCTTCAGTTTGCTTTTTTCGCTCTGAAAGGGAAGCGGCGGAGGAGAAGGGAGCGGAGCAGATTCCCCTTTCTCAGGTAGGCCCGAGGTGGTCAACGCGCCCAGGGATAAGACGGTGCTTGCTCCGAGGAATTTCCTGCGATTCATTTTCCACGCTCCAACACAGATAAATTTGACCAAGATGACACACGACACGCGCGCCTACTTTAACAGAATTAGAAGATGGGTGAAAATCGCCAATCTTGTCGGCGGTCAGGGCTCAATCATTTCCCGACACCATTTTCAAAAGCTGCGGGGCGAGGAAGGCGCGCATCGTGGGCAGACAGCGAGGTTTCATCCCGCAGGGCAGGATCAGAATGAACTGCCTGGAACGCCGCATGGCCGGGCGTGAGACGCGGTTTAGGATCAGGGTGGCCATCGGGTGATATGCGGTGTAGCATAGTGGCTTTGGAGTGCGGCGGCAAGCCGCCGCACTCCAAAGCCGGGCCGGAGCCGGACGGGATGAGATTGATACCGTTGCGCTGTTAATTGCGTAGTGCCACCAAAATCAGTGACGAGTGACACGCGACTCGTGGCGAGCAATCGAATTCAAAAGCCGGAAGTCTGTCACGGTCAACGGGCGGGTAGGTGACGCGATAGCCATCCTCCTTCGGGCGACCAGCACTGCACCCCTCCTGATCCAGAAGGGGAATCCGGTAGCTTTCTTTCTCCAGCGCCATGCAGTCATTCAGCACGGAGGAATGTTCGACCCTGGACGTCACGATGTGCCGCATGGCCAGGAGTTCACAGTCCACAGTTTACAGTTCACAGTAAGAATCGAGAACGCCTCGAATGTTAGCTGTCGACTGTAAACTTCTATTGCCTCCTGCCTTCTGCCGGCTGCCTTTGAAGAGCCGCGGGTCTCCCGCTCTGCGGGACGGGACATGCGCTACGCCTGGTTCTGTCTCCTGAATTTTAGCCCTTGACGCGCGCCTGGAAAGACTGTAGCCTACTGTTGTGACGTATGCTGGACGCAGCACCACACCACTTGCAAGTTCACTTTCGGCCACCGCCCTCTGCTTACTGCCGACTGCCTACTGAATTTGAGCGGGATTCGAGCTGGCGGGGCTCGCCACACAGACGGCTGCAAGTGACAACATGTCGTCCAGGTCAGTGAAAGAAAAGACTCTAGTAATTTCAAAAAGTGAAGGAGCGACCCGCGAATGTCGTTGAAAACAAAGGACCGACTCTCAGCGAGCCGGCGTGAAGCGGGAATGTTATAGAAAACAAAGATAGTTACATCTTGAAAGCGGGAATGTTATTGAAAGGAAAGGAGGTAGGTGGGGAAGAGCAGGTTTCAGGCGCCGGGTGTCAGGCGCCAGAGGTTGGGGGCTGGGGACGGAAGCGTGGGTTCCAGGTGGCAGGGGCCAAGCCGGGATTCAGGTCCGATTTCAGGTCCGATGCGGATCGGACCATCGGACTCCAGCGATCGGAGAGTCAGAAGTCAGAGTGAAGAGCATCTGCTTTCTGCTTTCTGCTTTCCGCCTTCTGCTTACTGCCTACTGCGTTTCTGGCCTTTACTACGTTCCCGAACGCGGCTATGGGGTGTACACTCTCGGGTACGATGCGATTTCGGAATTGAAATCCCGGAGGAATCAGCTTAGCCAGGAGGCTAGCCCTTGAAACGAAGGGAATTACTAACCGCCTTGAGCGGCGCTTCTGTGTTGAGTTTAACTTCTCGTGGCGCTTCGGCCCCAACCCCATCCCAACCTGCAATGGGTTTTTCGCCCGGAGTGAAAGGCACATGGCCCTTTGTGCTTCCGGAAGTCATCAATGATTGGACCACGGTGCGGGTCGAAGGGTTCTCCGCTCCCATTCCCGCCTGCGTTTACGAGGGCGCGCAGCTCGGTGGAGGCCTGCCGTTAGGCGGATTGGGCACAGGCTATCTTACTTTGGAGGGGCAAGGAAAGCTGGGTTTCTGCTCGATCTTTAACGATCTGGTCCCTCCCGCAAAAGTTTTCAGCGATTGGCTGATGGTGGAAAGCGGCACGAAGTGTGTGCCTTTATCCGCCGCGCAAGTCTGGTACCTAGGGCATTTCCCTGTCGCGGACCTTCAGGCCGCTCTGGCTGAACTGCCGGTTGAAATCGGGGTCCGAGCATTTTCCCCTTATGTAGTGGGGGATTCCGCGGTGTCCAATACCCCGGTGGCGTTGTTCGAGGTTGAGCTTCGCAACACATCGAATCAGCCCTTGTCTCTTAAGCTGCATTTGAGATTCCCAGTTGCTCCTGAGGGGGCTGGTCTGGCAGTTCGAGGAGACGGAATCTCCCAGGCCACCGGGAAAGGCCGCTATGCAGTCGAAGTCAGTATCCCCAGTCAAGCACAAAGGCGCGTGGCATTTGCCGTTGGCTGGCATGCTCCGTCGTGGCGCGATAGTGGGAGTGAGCTTCGCCATAACCGTTACTCGCAACGTTTCCGAAGCGCTGAGGAAGTGGCTGACTTCGGCCATCGAAACCACGCGGTGCTTCTCCAGCGTGTTCTCGCCTGGCAGGAAGAGGTCTATCGCTCCGCCTATCCTGGATGGCTCCAGGACGCGCTGGTGCAAGGGTTATATAGTCACGCCAAGAATTCCGTGTGGATCGCCCGCAAGCGACATGACGACTGGTGGGGGGAAGAGGGATGGTTCACCCACAGCGAAAGCCACACGGGCTGCCCCATCGTGGAGACCATGGTCTGCCGCATGCACGGCCATTTCCCGCTGCTTTACTTCTTTCCGGAACTGGAAAGCACCACGCTCGAGGCCTTCCGTCACTATCAAATCTCCGATGGAGAGGTTCCATTCTGCTTCGGCACGCCCACCAGCATGCGCGACCCTCGACTGCAATGCCAGCACCCTTTGAACTCGGGCCAATATGCGCAGATGGTTTATCGCCTCTTTCTCAGGACCGGCAATCGAGATCAGCTCCTGCGCTTTTACGATTCCGCCAAGCGCGCCATCCGTTACCAATACTCCCTGGATGACGATAACAGCGGGCTGGTGAATGACCAGCCGCATACCCGCCCCGGTGAATCCTGGCCGGCCAATCAGTTTTATGATTGCTGGCCTTGGGAGGGCGTTTCCAACTACGTTGCGGGGACCTGGCTGGCGACGCTCCAAACCGGAAAACAACTTGCCGAAATAACCGGTGACCGGGAATTCGCCACAGAGTGCGGGGAGAAACTCGTCAAAGGTCAACGAAGCTTCGAGCAGAGGCTCTGGAATGGTTCCTACTACCGTTTGTGGAGCAACAAGGAAGCGGGAACCAGCAGTGAAGTTTCACTGGCCAATCAATTGATGGGAGTTTGGTGCAGTCGCGTGCTGGGCCTCGAAGATGCGTTGCCGGCGGATCGGGTAGCAAAAGCCTTGGGCGCCGTTGAAAGGCTGAACATGACGGCGACATCTTACGGACTGATCAATGGCGTCAGCCCGGACGGCAAGCCGTTTGACACCAAAGTTCACCCCGACGCTGACTTCGGCCTCAACATTTTCGTGGGTGAAAACCTCTGTGCCGCCATGACCTTTATGTATCATGGAAGAAAAGATGTTGGACTCGAGGTGGCCCGCCGTCTCTATCACACCATGGCTATCAAAACTCGCTCCCCCTGGAACCAACGCTGTTTGTTGAGCGGTGAAACAGGGTTGCCGGTGTGGGGCGATGACTATTATTCAAACTTGAGCATCTGGGCAGTCCCGATGGCGCTGGAAGGAGTGTCTGTAAAAGAATTCGCTTATACTGGATTGCTGAAAAACATGCTCAGCGCCGCCGGTGGCTCGCGCCACAGTTCTGCTGGTTAGTCGCCTGGTCGGGCCGCGCTGGCCCCGAAAGTGTTTACTTAATGGGCTTCGGGAAATTAATTCGCAATTTGTTCTGGGCTAACCCCCTCACCCGGCCCGCCCCGGCTGGAGAAAGCGCCGGTTGCGGTCCACCCTCTCCCCCAAGGGGGAGAGGGGAGTTAATTCAAATTACCTTCCCCCTGCCCCCTTTTTGGGTGAGGAGAGAAGGTAGAAACTCGAGGGGCGGGGTTCCCGCCCTTCCCGATTCGTGGTGAGAAATTGCGGCCGGCAGTTTCTGCACGTAATAGCGAGAAGAACCGTACGGGCGATTTCATATTAAAGAGTGGAGGACATGAGCCAATGTCAGGATTGTTGATTGGATGGGCGGAAATCGATACGACCCCGGATGAAAAAATCGATCTTTGCGGACAGTATTATCACCGCGTTTCCAACGGTATTCATTCCAGGCTATCGGCGACGGTCCTGGCGCTCGAATCTGCTGACAAGGAACAGGCCGTCATGGTTTCACTGGATGTGGTCGGCTTCGAGTCCGCTTTTCAGGAGGAGATCCGGTCAATGCTTCGCACCGCATTGCCGGATTTGGATGTTTCCAAAGTTATTCTTAACGCTATTCATACCCATTGCGCGTCCGCGGTAGACCCCATCGAGGGAATCGGCTGGTTGGCGGAACTACCGGATGTAATGCCGGCGTCAGAATACCGCAAATTCCTGCTCGAAAGGATCGCGTCGGCCGTGATCGAAGCCTGGCAGAACCGCAAACCGGGCGGTATTGCAAGCGCGCTGAGTTCGGCCCGGGTGGGGCATTGTCGTCGCGCAGTTTATGCAGGTGGTAGGGCGGAAATGTACGGCTTAACCAACCGTGAAGACTTTGTCGGCATGGAGAGCGGTGAAGATTCAGGTGTCGATCTGCTGTTTTCTTTTGATGAAGGCCGTAAGCCCACCGGCGTAATCATCAATCTGGCCTGTCCGTCGCAAGTGATGGAGTCCACCTACCTTATCTCGTCCGACTTCATGGGCGAAATCCGGCGACTGCTCAAGCAGCGTTTCGGGGAATCCTTCCGGACGCTGGGGCAGATCAGCGCCGCAGGTTGCCAGTCCCCGCGCGATTTGGCCAGAAACTACCGGGGAGAACCTGACTTCTGGCATGCGGACGGCGTGACAGAGATAGGGCGTAGACTCTTGGCAGCCGTGGAAAGCGCTTTCCCGCATGCCGCCGCTAATATCGATGATTCACCCGTGATGCGGCGCCATGGAGAAATTATCTCTTTGCCGAGGCGCCGCGCGGCCTACCAGGAGTATTTCCAAGCGAAGAGGCAACTGGACCAACTCCAAGCGGTGATGTCGGAGGAGGAAGCTTTTCGCGACTTCTGCCAGGAAGTCGAGCGCAACGAAAAGATTCCCGCCCGTCCCGGACCTTATGACAGCAAGCTGCACCATTTTGTGCTGATCCAGAATAACAAGGCTGTGGTGGCAAGATTTCACGATCAGGACATTCGTCCTTCGTTCGAGATGGAGCTCCACGCCATTCGACTCGGCAATGTAGTATTCGTCACTAATCCATTTGAGCTGTTTTTGGATTATGGGCACCGAATCAAGGCCAGAAGCGCTGCGGAACAGACTTTCATTGTCGAACTTTGCGGCGGGACCGGTGGCTACCTACCCAGCGCCCGCGCCGAGCAGCACGGTGGATACGGGGGTTTGATCATCAACGGGCAAGTGGGGTCTGAGGGTGGCAAGTTACTGGTCGACACGACTGTGAAGACGATTGCGGAACTTTGGAGTTGATGGCGAAATGAGTTTCATTCTGGCATTGGACGCGGGCACGACTTCGCTGAAGGGAGCGCTGTTCGACCTCTCGGGCAATATGCTGGGCGTGTGCGTTCATGAGTATCATTTGGATAATCCGGCTCCGGACATTGTTGAGCTTGACCCGGAGGTCTACTGGTCTGCCGCCAAGGCGGTGATTGCAAGACTTCTGAAGGAAACATCGGTTCCGCCGGCGGCGATCACCGCTCTGGGCGTGACCAGTCAGGGAGAGACCCTGATTGTGCTTGATAAGCAAGGCAGACCGCTCCGCAAGGCAATCGTCTGGCTGGACAACCGGGCCAAAGCTGAGGCGGAAACAATCAAGAATGAATTCGGGCGTGAGCTGGTTTATCAGGTGACCGGACAACAGGATATTGTTCCCGCCTGGCCGGCGGCAAAAATCCTCTGGCTGCGCAGCCATGAGCCGGAAGAATTTAATGCCGCAGACAAGTTCCTGATGTTGGAAGACTACCTGATCTACCGCTTGACCGGAAACTTCGTCACCGATCACGCCCTGAATCCTTCCACGCTTTATTATGATTTGCGTAATGCATGCTGGTGGGAAAGCATGTTGAGTTTTCTAGGGGTTTCCCAGGCCCAGCTTCCGGTTCTGCTGAATTCCGGAGCGTCAGCCGGTAAGGTCACTGCAAAGATCGGCTTGAGCATTCAGACTGTAGTTACTGTTGCGCCCATCGACCAAGTGGCGGCCGCGGTCGGTGCGGGGAACTTTGCCCCGGGTGTGATTACTGAAACTACCGGTGGCGCGCTGGCGGTCTGCGCGACGGTCGAGCGCCCCGCCTACGACCCGCAAATGCGTGTGGCGCTCTACCGGCATGCGGCGCCCGGCCTGTTCGTTCTGCTGCCCTGGATTCCGACGGCAGGAATGATCTTGCGGTGGTTTCGGGATGAATTCGGTGCTGGGATGGACTATTCCGCTTTGGACGAGCAGGCCGCGACGGTTTCTCCCGGCAGCGATGGGCTTATAGTGCTGCCGCACTTCAGCGGCATGAATTCCCCTGACGTGAATCCCGAAGCCAAGGGGGTTTTTTGGGGAATCTCGACGGCGCACCGGAAAGCTCATTTCATCCGCGCCATTCTCGAAGCGGTGGCGTTTGCGCTCCGCGATAATCTGGAACTGTTAGTGCAATCGGGCATCGATTGCCGGGAGATCACTTCCCTGGGCGGAGGCGCCCGCAGCAAGCTCTGGCTGCAAATCAAAGCCGACGTGCTACAGCGAAAAATAAACACAATACAATGCCAGGAAACGACCAGTCTGGGCACGGCTGTGCTTGCTGCCGCCGGGACCGGAGGTTTCGCAAACATCGAGGCGGCGATCGCCGCCATGGTTCATCCGGCGGCAACAGTTTCGCCTGATATTCATAACCAGGAAGTTTATGACTCGGCGTTCCGAAAGTATCGAGAATTGAATCGGAGAAACTTCTCCGCCTAAGGGTCGCGTAAATCTCGCACACAGGGGGAAATGGTTGGTGACGAAGGTGAGAAAAGCCAGAGTTGGTTTCGTCGGATTCGGAGAAGTCAATACTCCGAAAGAACTCATTTTCAACCGCTGTGCCGCTGCAGCGAAAATGCTGGAGCAGGAAGGGTTGGAGCTGTCTGTAACCGCTCCAGTCTGCGATGATCCTCAGGGAAACGAAGCCGCCCGCGCCAGGGCTGATCTTGCGAAAAATGACTTTGACTTGCTGATTGTGTGCGTTGCCGGCTGGATTCCGTCCTGGGCGGTGTTCAGCGTCATCGAACCGTTCAAGCACAAACCGATGGTTTTGTGGGGCCTCAGTGGCTGGCAGGACGGCGACCGGTTCGTAACCACTGCCGACCAAGCCGGAACTACGGCTTTGCGCAAGCCCATGGAAGACATGGGTTATAAGTTCAGATACGTGGTCACATATCGCGGGCAAAAACCCAAGACAGACGAGATTGTCGCGTATGCGGAAGCAGCCCGTGCGGTGTCCCAGCTCAAAGTCGCCCGAATCGGCATGGCGGGTTACCGAGATATGCGCTTGTACGGCACGCTTTATGACGGCGTTTCCCTGAAAGCCAAAATCGGCCCGGAGATCGAGCATTTTGAGCTGCTGGAGATCGCCCAACTTATGGAACAAACCGACGGCCAAGAAATCAACCGCACCGCTTCTGCGCTGAAACAACGCTGGATGTTTGTTCGAGAACCTCGTCCCGGAACGGTGGAGAACTCCGTGCGCCTCTTCCTGGCGCTCAAAGCCAAAATCCAGGACCGTGGTTATCAGGGATTCTCCTACAACGATGTTGACGGCATCAAGAAGCTGATGAAATTTGCTCCCGCGGGAAGTCTGACGCTGCTGCACGACGAAATGGATATCTGTTCCATCCCGGAAAACGACAGCATGGGCGCCGTAACGCAGCTTATGGTAAAGAACCTTACCGGCCAGGTCGGCGCGTACCTGGAGTTCTATGAATTCACCAAAGATGGCGCATTGATGGGCGTACCGGATTACGTTCCTTCTGAGATCGTGGATGGCAAGGTGACTGTGATGCCGAACGCATTCGGAGATTTTGGCGAAGGACTCCTGAATGTGTCGAAGCTGAAAACAGGAAAGGTCACGATTTGCCGTCTGGGATACTGCGGCGATGCATACGCCATGCACATCACCACCGGAACAGCCCGGGCGCCGGCAAAATGGGAAGAAGCAGGGTGGGCGCCGCCGGCGCCTCAACTGCCCAGTCTCGAAATCGCCTTCGACGTTCCTGTGGAAGGATTTATACAGAAGGTTATGTCACAGCATTATATCATTTCCTATGGAGATAACCGCCAAGTGCTGGAGGCGCTCTGTTCGATCCTTGGAATCAGAACGGCGTGAAAGGCCGGAAATTCCCCTCCTTGGTTAAGGAGGGGGCAAGGGGGGGGTTGGCCTGTCGGCTGACGGACTCCCGCACCCACAAATCCCCTGACCCCTCCTCAGCCGAGGAGGGGTGCTATTTTCATGGCAGGAGGTTCCCCCCGAGGAGGTGGAAATGAGAAATAGCAAAACGACTGCCGTTTGTTGCGCCATGGTCACGGCTTTTCTTTGGGCGCGGCCGGGACTCTCCCAAACCCACGCGGGACAAGTGGAAGTGGATTTCTCCCGGAGCGTGGGTACGATCAGGCATCTTAATGACCTGGAGGGCGGAACGCTGTCGAAGAGGGGGTGGATCGAGCTGAGCCCCTATTTCAAGGAATTGGGCGTCGAGCACGTAAGGCTTCATGACGTCCCATGGGATTTCGATGACGTGCAGGACATTAATTACGTGTTTCCCCACTTTGACGCGGACGCCGACGAAGCCAGGAATTACGATTTTGCGGGGACTGATTGGTTTCTAAAACCGCTCAAAGCTCTCGGTGTGGAAATCATCTACCGGCTCGGATATAGCGCCGAGGAAGACATGCTGCCCCGCGTGCACAATGCTCCGCCCAAGGATTTTGAGAAATGGGCTCATGTCTGCCTGAATATCGTGAAGCACTACAACGGCGGCTGGGACAACGGTTTTCACCACCGGATCAAATACTGGGAAATCTGGAACGAGCCGGACGGCTCACAATTCTGGACTGGAACGCCGCAGGAGTATTACAAGCTCTACGAGACTACGGCGAGGGTGATTAAGAATTATGATCCGAGTCTGAAGGTGGGGGGGCCCACGCTGGCCTATAGCGTGGAATTTCTGGAAGGGTTCCTGAAGTACTGCCAGGAGCATCGCGTTCCTGTAGATTTCGTTTCCTGGCATCGATATTCCGCTGAGCCCTACAGCGTGCTGGAGATGTCGGAGAAGGTGCGGGGAATGATGACCCAATACGGTTTTGGGAAGGCCGAAAGTATTCTGGACGAATGGAACTACATGCCGGGGGACTGGGGCCGATTGCAGAAGGACGCCCGGTACGGGGAAGGAATTGGCAAACAGAACAAAGGCATTGCCGGAGCCGCTTACGATTCCGCCGTCTTGACATATCTTCAGGACAGCACCGTAGATATTGCGACCTTTTATACAGGAACGACGATAATTTTCTGGGGACTCTTCGATGAATATGGGGTACCGGCAAAACCTTTCTACTCCTTCAAGGCCTTTTCGGATCTGCTAGGAACCCCCCAGCGCGTCTTCACCGCCGGATCTGACCGCGAGGGTTTTACGGTGATTGCGGGATTATCGCCGGACAAGTCGCAGGCGACAGTACTGATCACCAATTTTGCCCACGGGCCACGTCACTACGCCCTCGCGCTAAAGAACCTGCCTTGGAGCGAGAAGTTCACCTGCGAGACATATTTGTTGGACGAGAGCCGCAACCTGGAGATGGTGAAGTCGGAAGGATTGAATGGAACGACGGCGACGCTTTCTGTAGAAGACTTCACGCCTCCCTCGGTTTGGTTGTTCCGTCTCAAGCAAGGGGCAGGAAAGTGAAAGCCCGCGATTAGCTCAGAAGACGTGAAATAATTGGCGAAAGGGAAAACACTTCACGCAAAGGCGCAAAGAAAACAAGGCGGTTCTTCTTTGCGAGTCTTTGCGTCTTGGCGTCTTTGCGAGAGATCGCTGATTTTTTCGCATCTTCGCAGCCGGGGGCTGGTACGGTTCAAGTGGACCTACGGTGGTATCCATGGTAAAACGCAACCGAAGGCAGTTTCTGGCCGAAAGCCTGGGCGCAGGGCTGGTCCTGGCGCCAGCGGCAAAAGCGTGGGGACAGGGGTCGCCCACCGAGGAGGTGCGTGTGTGCCTGGTGGCCGGCGACGCGCATCGGCGATGGGACATCGGCGGGATATTTCAGGAGCTTGGTTTGGAATACGAATTAACGAGCCCGGACGTGGCGAGCCGGATTGAGACAGATCGCTTTGCTGCCTTGTGGATTGCCTCGAGCTCCTATCCTGCGCTCAGGGCGCTGCCGGAAGAAGCTCACAAAGAAACTGGAAGAGTTTCTGGAAGCGGGGAAGGGTGTCTTCGCGGAATACGTTTCTAACTTTCCGGGGGTTCGGGCCGGAGACTCGCCGCAGAAGACGGGGATTTCCCGGCTGTTCGTGGCGCACCCTCTGGACTTGCCGGACTCACTCGCAGCCGGAGTCATCCTGGACGAACAAGACTCCGTGTGTTTGCCGCTGGTCGAGGAACCGAAGGGCTCAAAGCGAGTGCTGGCATTCGGCCGGGTGGCGGGGGTCGAGAGGATCGTCCCGGATTTTCAGCCCAAGGACACGTGGACCGGACTGCTGTGGGGAGAGAGGGCCGGCGGCCGTTACGCCCTGGCCACCACGAGCCTTTCCGAATTCCGGCGCAGGCAATACGCGCCCTTGGCACACTGGAGCAAGTTTCTGCGGGAATTGGTGATAGCGTTGCTCCCCGAGCTACAACGCCGGCAAATGCTCGAGCGCTACATCCCAGTGCGGGCTTATACGGAGCCTAGGGTTTGGGCGCTGCCGGGAGCAATCGTCAGGGTGGTGGTGGAAACGGCGCCCAAGGTTCGCGTCGAGCTCGCGCGTCCAGCGAGGGTGGACCTGACGGATTCCGGGGGCGGGCGTTATGAGGTCGAGCAAAAGATCGCAGGCCCCGGGTTGCTGGACCTCGCCGTGGAGGTTTCCCGCGCCGGTCGGAAACGCAGGGTGGAGTTCCCGCTCCGAGTGGCGGACCGCAGAACTGCCTACTCGCATGCGCTGGAACGGAATATCCGCTGGTACGAACGCTCCGGCGCGCTTCTCAAGCCGGACGGCACGCGGGGCGTTTCCGAGTGGGTATCTGGGCCGGACATCGAGGGTGTTCGCATCGCCTATGGGGCGGAGCAGCAGCAGTCGCCTGAACGCGCGGATTGCGTGTTCGAGTCAGCGCTGGCGTTCTGGATTTACGGCAAGCTGGCCCTGAGCGCGCCACACCGCCGCATCGCGGAAAACATGCTGGTGCGGATCATGGATTTCCAGCGGCTGGAGCGGGGCGACCCCGGATACGGCCTATGGAACACACGAGGCCGGGGAGGGCCGGCGTTTCAGGACGACACTTCCTGGGCCACCATCTGCGCCTTGGCGGCTTACCGGTACACGAAGAACAACATGTTCCTGGAGCGCGGGTTGCTTTCGGCACGGGCACAGTCTCGGGCCTTCGGGCCGGACGACGGGCTGCGGGCGCCGGCGTACGCAAAGGTCCAGCAGCCAATTTCGCTTACGCAGCAGGCCGACGAACACCCGCACTCGGGTGGCTGCGTGTTGTCGGCATGGCTTTACGCTTATGGCATAACCGGCGACCGATCCTATCTGGAACTGGCCCTGCCCATGCTGCGGAAGATGGTGGAGGGATTCTCCAAGATTCCGCGCTATATCATCAGCAAGACCTGCGAGTCCGCCCGGTTCCTGCTCCCGCTGGCACTGGCTTGCGCCTATTCGCCTGATCCCCTCTTCAAAAAGGCTCTGCGGGACCAGGCAGACTACCTGCGCTCGCGCACCGACGGCTGCGGGGCGATCCAGGAAGAGGGTAGCAATATCGGCCATAGCGTGGAGGGCGGAGATTTGGGCTTGACCTATAATGCCGACGAGAAGGTCAGCGATCAGCTTTACTGCACCAGCTTCGCGGCCATGAATTACTGGATCGCCTACAAAGCCACCGGTGAGCGCGCCTATCGCGAGGATTTTGTCCGCACTGCCGACTACCTGGTACGCATCCAGGTGGAAAGCCCCGATGCGATGATTGACGGTGGCTGGATGCGGGGGTTTGACTACTCGCTGTGGGAATACTACGGTTCCAACGCCGACCAGGGTTGGAACGCCTATTGCCTGGAAACCGGCTGGACGAACGCCATTATCGACATGGCCTTGGGCCTATATCTGACGGACGATTCCTTCTTCGAGCCCAAACGCGCTTGAATCGACATGAGGATTTCGCGATGCCCTGAACCCGGCACCGGCCGCCTTTGACATGGTCCGAAGCTCGCAGGCCGTCACTTGGCGGCTGAGCTCGTCGCTGACATTCGGGTGGAGTTGCGGGTTGATCAGCAACCCATGGTTGTTCCAACCGGCCGCCGCCCAGCAGCAGCGCCCGTAGCCGGCAAAGCGCTCCCACGCGCCGATCATTGAACCGCGACAAACGCGAGGGAAACGGGACCAGGTAGATTGACTGCCTGGCCGGTTGGAGTCAGCCGTCCGGTTTTTTGATTGACTCGGAGGACAACGACATTGTCGGAACCCTGGTTGGCCACGAATAAATAGTCGCCGCTGGGATCAAATGCAAACATCCCCGGTATCTTCCCCTGCACGGGTGCGTACTCGATGGGTGTGAGCGTGCCCTTACGCGGGCTTATTGCAAACACCGCGATGGTATCGTTGCCACGGTTCGAGGAGTAAAGAAACTTGCCGGAACGAGACACCGCGACCTCTGCTCCCGTGTTCTTCCCGGCGAATCCTTCCGGAAGGGTTGAGATCATCTGTAGGTCGTGCAGGGTGGCGGACCGTGCATCGTATGAAAACACTGAGATCGTCGATCCCATTTCATTGACGACATACACAAACTTGCCGTTTGGAGAAAAAACAAAGTGTCGAGGCCCGGAGCCAGGCTTTATGGTGGCATACGGGGGCTCGGCTGGAGAAAGTGCTCCTGTTGTCGAATTGAACTGATAGACAAGTAGCTTATCAAGCCCGAGGTCCGCTGCCAGGGCGAAGCGATTGTCTGGCGATACATTGAACGCGTGTGGATGGGGGCTCTCCTGCCGCTTCGGGTCCTCACTGGAGCCCGAGTGTTGGACAAAACCTGTGACCTTTCCCGGGGAGCCATCTTCGCGCACCGGGAGCACCGCCACGCTGCCTCCCATATAATTTGCGACCAACAAGAAGCGTCCTGTCCTGTCCATTGAAACGTAGGCGGGACCTGCGCCACCTGACGAAACCTGGTCCACCAAAGTGAGCTTGCCTGTTTGCTTATCGACGGCAAAGGCGCTGACTGAACCGGTCCCCTGATCCTTAAAATTACTGATAATGTTGGCCGCGTAAAGACTGCGACCGTCCCGGCTGGCAACCAGAGAGAAAGGATCCGGAGTCTCCGCCTCAAATCCTAGTGGGGTTAACTTTTCGGTGTCCTCGTTGAAGCGGTAGCCGTAGATCCCTACGTCATGCTCCCCCCGCGTGCCAACGTAAACAAGATATTGGCTGTGGGGTTCTTTCGAGCGAGCCGTCTGAGAACCAGGCAGGAGGAGTAATAGCGCAAGCACTCCCACAAACGAAACAAACCAATACCGGCCGGCTTTGAGTGCTCCATTCTTGTTCACGGCTGCGCCCTCCTCATTACGAAATCGAGCATCGCATTGGACCCATGTCCAGAGATGGCTGTCTGTGGCATGATACGCGGCGTGGCCGTCGCGGGCTATGAATCTTGATCGAAAGGAGTTGTAAAGCAGGGCGAAAACTCAGGCTCGCTGCACATAAATCTCCCGTGGCGCCCGATAGCTGATCGCCAGCTCCAACGTCTCAATACGCTTCTTCCAAACGCGGGACTCAAAGAGAATTGAAAGTGCACACGTCGTTAGAAACGTCCGTTCAACTGGATATGGCGGCTTCCCTGTCACGAACAGCTCTTCGATACAATGCTCCAAGCCGTCGAAGTGCGGAAATTCCCGGGTCTCCTTGGCGCCGACGGCCTCGAAACACGTAGCTACCGGTTCGGCTGAGCCTTTCAGTTTGCCCGCAAACGTCCACCAACTCGCGTGGCCTTCCAACATGTACGCCGCCGCGCGCAGTCCGTCCCGGTATTCGAGCAGGAAAAGAACCGGCTTTTTAACGTTGTCCTCTGCGCGGCCCGGTTTCGTGTGCGGATCGCACGCAAGCGCCGCATCAAGTAGCGGTACGCTCCAGCGGCCGGCCCCGTCGCGCCATTTCCAAACATCTTCGCCTTCGAGCCACTCCACAGATCGGATCCCGGTTTCTCCTCCCTTGCGCCGCTCCACCATGCATTGGAGCGCCTCGAGTGTATGGAAGCCGTAGGCTTCGAGGTCGCCATAACCAATCGCCACCGCGCTCTCGACTTCCGCCTCATAGGAGATTTCCAGAAAAGGTGTGCGAACGCTAACTGGAATGGATGAGCCCGCCATAAAGGGAAAATCCAGCTCGCGCGACCAGCCGTAAATCTGTTTGGCCTTCGACCAGGAATACGAAAAGTGCTTGTCAGAAAATACCGGAACTGACTTCCCTGTACGGCGGAAGACCTCGACGATCCGTTCCATTATCTCGTATCGCGGATAGAGCCGCTGCCCCCGTTCATTCCAAGGATACACGCCGTGTTCGCCGACATAGCAGACAGCATCGACGGCCAAGTCATCACCGCCCAGCGTCAGCGCGTCTTTAATTGTGGTATAGATTTTGTAACCGAAGTTCGGCGTGTTAACTCGGCTAAGATCATCAAACGGTACTTGCTCCGTGTACATGGAAACCAGACGCGTGCGCGGCTCGGTGAATACTCCATCCGGCCAGTAGCCTTTAAGCATTTTGCCGAAGATCAGGTTGGCGTGGGAAACGCCGCTTCCCGGGGAAGAGCCCTTGCCGTATGCATTTGCGATCCCAGCTACAGTTTTCTTAGGCGGTTGCGACTGCGGCTTGGCAAACGGAGCTGCGGCTAGTCCAATGCCTGTGGCCATAGCTTGGCGGCGGTTCATCCGCGTATTGATTATGTGCATCGGGGATCTCCATTTCTTTCCGGATTTCCTTCTGGCGGCGCCTCTGCGTTGCTTGGGTTTTCGTTCTGTCGCGGGTAAGTGATAACCTTCCGCCGGGCGCGAAGCCGCCAGCCGTTCTCCGCTCGTCGCTGGCGTCATCGCGCGTCCTGGACGCTGCGAGGAGCGAGCGCGCTGGCGGCAGTTAATAAACAGCCATCACTACCTGGGGTTCCGGCCTATCGTGGGACAATCTCCGCCCTATGAGTCGGGACTGGGAACGCTATTCTGAGCGTCCTAATTTTACTTGCGGAGAACCATGCGAATTCGGACCACATGCAATGCGTATGCGGTCCTTCAGCTTGCTGCGCCATGCTGGCCGGAGTGGCCAGCATGGCGCAAGCTCTGCACACCTGCACTCGCAGCTCATAACGCCCCTTGCGAGGGCACGGCCTGATCTTCTTTGACTTGTAAACACCTATCCCCTAAAAAATGAGCTTCAGCGCGAGTTGAACCTGGCGATTGTTGTTGGATGTTGAGGTTACATCGCCGAAGGTTGACGTCCCGAAGGTAGCGTTGGGAGCACCGAAACTCGGCTGGTTGAAGAAATTGAAGAATTCGCCACGGAATTGGAAGGTCGCCTTCTCGCCGAGCTTGATGTTTTTGAACAGCGAAAAGTCGAAATCAACCAAATGGGGGCCGAACAAAGTGTTCCGGCCTATGTTGCCAAAGGTGTACGGCGCCGGGTTCGAGAAATTCCCCGAAATACAGTTCGTGAGGCGCCCACCGCCACAATTGGCAGACGAGGGGCCCACAATATCAGCCCTTTCGGTCCCCGGCTCCCCATTGTTGGCTATGTCGCTCGCAATGGCGACAGAGAACGGATATCCAGTCTGAACGGTTGTAATCCCATTAATCTGCCAGCCCCCCAAACCTTGCCGAACGAGAGCGTTCGGCGAGCTCATAAAGAAGGGCAGCTTATAGTTGTAATCCACCACGAAGCGATGGCGGACGTCCCAGTTGGAATTTCCGTAGTCTGCGAAAATGTTATAGGGGTTCATGACGGCCCCGTTATTCGAGTCGGAGACCAAATCCATGTCATGGGACCAGGTGTAGGAAACAAGCAGCGTCGCACCATGGCTCATACGTTGTGTCAGCACCACATTCAGCCCGTCATAGTTACTGTAGGCAATGTTGGCGATGGTGCGGATGGTGCCCCAGAGTTGGTTGGGACGCCGCGCCTGAATGGGCCCGGGGCCCGGCAGCGGGGTGTTATTGTACCAGGAAGTGTCAAGGTGGTCGGAGTGGCTGCCTATGTACTGAATGTCCAGGCCTGCATTTTACCATAGCGCCCGCTCCACGCTAAAGCTCCATTGGTTCATGCGGGAAGTCGGCTGACCCCTTTGAGGATAAATCGTAATCACGTTGGTCGGCGGCTTTGGTGATGACGCTGAGGAGGGGGTGGGATCGCTCAACGTGACGTTTGGGGCCAGTAAGTTCGTATTTTGGTAATTGAACGCCGGCGAGAAGGGTGGGTTGAGTTCCAAGAGTGTGAAGTCATTAAAGTGGTTCGGATTGTAGTAGATTCCAGCGCCCCCCCGTGCCACCCACTTATCCGTAATCCGGTAAGCAAAGCCGAGGCGTGGACCGAAGTTCGTACGGTCCGGGACAACCAGGGTATAGCCGGGCACGGGCGGGTTGGCCGGGAGCAGGTTCACATCTGCCGGTCCGTAACCGGGACACGATGCTGTGGGACAAGTGCCACTCAAAATGGTCGCGATCCCATTGGCGGTGGTAAGTGCAGTGGGTAAGTCGTAACGCAAGCCGTAGTTGACCGTCAGCTTATGCGTGACGTTCCACTTATCCAGAACGAAGAACCCGTCGCGCCACTGGGTGAAGTCGCCTAGGGCGGCTGGGGCGTCGAATCGCTTAATGGGAGGCCCAGCAGGAAATCCGCAGGAGCGACCCCCGAAATCGCCCCGGTGAACGAAAACGAGCCCAGGGCCAAGTTCACCGCCGAGCGGGTCATATGGAATCGATCCAAGTCAAAACCCGCCACGATGCTGTGGGCGCCGTGTATGTAATTGAATGTATCGTTCAACTCCAAGGTTTCATCGTTGGTGGTCGCGGGGGTGGCACTCCCCGTCCCCAGGTAGCCGCTGATGCCGATTGATGCGATTCCGGGGTTTGTAGTACTAACCGTGTTCCCGAAGCCCGGAATACCAACTGCTGCGGCCTGCGCCTCGAGCGCCGAATTGCCGAAGAAATAGTTGGTCGAACTTACAATCGCAATTTGACGGCCGAACCGGAAGTCGTTCACCATGCTATTCGAAAGGCTCTGTGTATAACCAATCACCCAATTGGAGTCGTGGTTCGGGGCTGGTTGCACTCCGAACGGATTTTGGGAGCCATACAAAGGGCTATCGCCGAGCCATCCGTAACGGAAGAAGAAGCGTGTCTTGTCGCCTACGTTTTCATCGACGCGGTCCACGGTCTGATTCCAAGAGTCATTTGCCGCGGTGGTGGCCGCAAAATTGTTTTTGGTCCCCGAGAGGTTTGGCGTAGGTATGAACGGCAGCAACGCCATGGCCTGCGGCGACTGATCCGCTGCCGGAATTATGTTTTGATTAAAGGTGGGGTTGCCGGGAAGCAGAGGATCGTGGATGGGGGTTGTGAGCTCAGAGAAATTTCCCGTCCGCATCAAATTGTCCATCACGGTAGTGACCGACGCAGTGCTCTCTATTTGGCGCATCCCTTCGTAGGACATCATAAAGAAGGTCTTGTTTCTCCCGTTGTAGAGCGCCGGAATCACCACGGGGCCACCCATCTCCCCTCCAAATTGGTTTCGGTGGAAGGGAATCTTGGGCGCCGTAGGGCTTTCAAAAAACTGCCGGGCGTCCAGATCATCGTTGCGGACGAATTCAAAGGCGGAGCCATGCACCTGGTTGGTTCCGCTCTTCGAAACCAGGTTAATGTGAGCGCCCATATAGCCCCCGTACTGAGCCGGGTAGGTGCCGGTCTGGACCTGAACCTCCTGAACGGCATCGACCGAGGGGGCAAATTGGCCTTTCGAGATAAGGTTGTTCATGATGCTGACGCCGTCCATCGAGATGTCGTTCTCGACTTCCCGAACTCCGGCGCCAATGAAGTCCTGCCCGGGATCAGCAGCCGCGCTTGCCTTAAATCCCAAAATGACACCGGGTGTGGTGGTGGCGAGCATCAACGAATTGCGGCCATTGAGTGGAAGGTCAGCGACCTGAGTCAGGCTGACGGTCTGCCTTATGGTTGCATCCTCCGTTTGGATGGGCGGAGTGCCAGCCACGGTCACGGATTGTGTAACCATGCCCACCTGAAGCGTAAAGTCAACGCGCACAGTGTGATTGGTTTCGACAAGGATATCCGTGTGGGTGTCCGTCTGAAATCCCTTCGCAGTTGCCGTAACCGTGTACGTCCCGATGTGAACGTAGGGGAAGGCGTAGTCGCCGTCGTCAGTTGAAACTGCGCGGTAGGTATCTTGCGTCGAGACCTCAACGGCTACGATGTTTACATTGGGAATTACGGCGCCGCTTGAATCAGTCACCGTCCCGAGCAGTGATGTAGTTGTTGCCAGTTGCGCCATACCTGGGATAGCCACGAAAAGTAGGCACGTGAGCAATCCAAACACTCTAATTCTTTGCATGGTTCCCTCCCTTGAATTAGGTTCTTCTAACGACCGGTAGCACCGACGCCTGTGTCAGCCCGCGTGGGCCCCCGAGGCGCGGGAGACCCCTTCCCCCAGTATTCTAAGCATCGAGGCGAAGGACATTTGGGGTTACAAAATCACCCCTCGAATCTAATTTCAGATGCCTATTCCCCTTGGCGCTTAGGCGAGAACGCGTCCGCCTTCCGTGGCTGCTCTGAGCGATAGCCCGACGGATCCAGTCCAAGTGGAATTTCTCTAATAGGCCGAAGTTGTAATATGAAATGCCCTTGCCTCCGCCCCTAAGTATGCTATTCGTCAACTCCACGACGCGGTTGGCGTTTTCGGCATCGGGGTGGCCCGGTCGCACTGCGAAGTAAATGTTTACATCTCTGTCGGCAGCCTCATGGATTGCCCGAACCATGCCAGCAGCTTCCCGAGGATGCCGATTGTAGAAGAGGGTCTCGATGGCGTCTGAGATCCTCGCGAGGCGTCGCAGATCAACCCCCGTCGGGTAATCAAAGCGGCGCTCCTGACCAATGACAATAGAGACGACCTTCTTCTTTTCAGCATGCAACAGATCTGCAACATCCTTGAGCCCATCAGCCAAGACGCTGAACCGCATGTCCAGATATTCCGCCAGGCCAGGAATCAAGGAAACTCCGGATTCGATCGGTCTTAAAGATCGGTTCTTGCCCTCGAAGTATTCATTCAGCCAGAGCTTGACAGCTTTGCCCACGGCCCTCGCATTGATGCGGAACCGCTTCGCAACCAATAAGCAAGCGGGGCAAAAACAGAGTGAAAGTAAGAGGCCCGCCATGGGAGTTACCCCAATCCCCTCCTTTTCAACAAATGCGTAATGGCGGAACGGGATGAATTCAAACGTCTCAAGTTCCACTGCATCGAGCGGGTAGGTAGCGAGGTTTGCAGCCAGTGCCCGCATGTAAGCCATCACGTCCGGCTGAGACGGGCACAGCGAATGAAAGTAGCGATCGCCAAATACATTTTGCGTCGTCAATTCGGGATACTCTGTTCCCAGGTGCGTGTTATGAATGGCGACGGTCCAAGCTGTTGTCGCTACCCCTTGCTTGCCGCAAGCTTCGATGATGTCTCGGAAAATGTCCCGGTCGGCGGCTAACCGGCTGACCCGAGGCTTCATCTTTGTAGCCCCGAAGAACCGGCCAGAGGGCTGGAAGTACACGGCTCCTTCCTCGATAAAATAGACGTGGTGCCTGGCATTGTGCGGCAGAAGCGCCTTGCCTCCGTGATAGGACGAGGCCATTGATATATTCGTGACCCCAAGCTCCCGAGCCAACCGGGCAAATGAAGCAGGTCCTTCGTCGAGCACATCCCAGGGGTAGCAATACAAGGAAAAATAGTCGCGAGCGGAACTTGGATTCGAGTCGCCCGTTGACACACTGCCGTTGCTAGCTACCCGTGCGAGATCAGAGCTGCCGCGCTTGCGCCTTTTCACCTTGAACACTTCCCGTCTTCTGACTGACTAAATGTCATCGTCGCTTTCTCTCGGGGCAAGTCAGCCTCCAAACTATTCCCAACTGTAAGTCCTTGAAATTCATACCAGTTTTCCGATGGACGGATCTTAGAGCAGGCAATATTATTGAAATCCGTATACCGTTTTTCGGATATATCTTCTTTTTTGTACCGTCGCATTTGTATCATCGCAAACGGACTATATGTCGGGGGACATTATGTGCGATGCCCTCGCCCTCCAAAAGGTTGAATGGGGCGAATCCGGGCAACACAGGCCCCTTCCCTTAATTAATTCTGCCCTCGCGAGTGTTTACACTTGATCCTGCAACTACAACCCCTAATGAGCTCCGGCTGCACGGAGCAGTGTTTCGTAAATGAAAATCTGTGCAATCCCGGACGGAGGTAAAATCCGTATATCGTATCCCGGCGCCTCGACCGCGCAATCGCCTATACGCCAGTGTTGGTCAATGACGACATCTCCCCAGTGCTCGAAACCAACCCCGGTGGGGAGCGGAGAGACGATCCAGGCGGCAGTCGCTCCCGCGCGCCGCACATACCGCCAAAGATCGAGATAGACTCCAACGTATCCGAGGAAAACAAAATACCCGCCTTGGGACAACTGGGTCTGCACGTCACCGCGTTCCATGCGGATGTCCAGGTAGCGGAAGAGCCTGCTATTGTGGTCAACAGTGGAAGGCATCATATGCCCGATCAGCATGAGTAGCGCCGGGTGGCCTGCTGCGGCGCGCCGGGACATCTCTTGCCCCACCTTCATGATCTTTGGAAGCTCCGATTCCTGAATGCCCTTGAGCATTTCTTGAAGGAAAGCGACATACGCATGCGATAGATCCCCCGTCTGGATTGGCGCCATCTGCGGAACTCCGTCGTGAAAGGCCAAGCCTCTATATAGAATGTTACGTTCCCTGGCGCCTTCAATGGAGTCGCTTTGAAAGAACGCCGGCGTTTTGCCTTGACGGGATACAGAAGCCGCAACTTCCGCCGTCAGGGTCCAAAGGGAAATGATATTTCCCATGCGCGTAAAATCATCGGCGGCGGTTGGGGGTGTTAAGCTGTCAATCCAGTGGGTGAACTGAGGAGCACCGTTCGCAAGCTTCGGCCCGAAAGCGACGACAAGGCAACCCTGGCCCTCGAGTTCCTTGACCTTTTGCGCATCCTCTCCATAACTTTCGGGCGAGTACGCTAGCCAGACAACATCGCCTTTGGCCGGGGGCTTCGACGCTGAAAGTGGACGAGCCATCATAAGTCCGCCCGCACGTCCGTCACCCTCGGCAATCCAGCCCTTATCGCCCGCCAGATAGAATGCGCCACCATGAGTCACGGCGTCCGCCGTCGCATTGGCCGGCGCAATCAGTCGCGGCAGCGCCTCCCGGTGCAATTCGACCAATTGAAAAACACTCTTTATATAAGAATCCACCTCATCTGATCCATAGGCGGAACAAGGCGTGAAAAGCGCAAATAGCAGGAAAAGGGCCAGGATGCTGAACGCATAGGTCACCAGATCTTGCCGGCCATCAAGACCCCCGTAACCCTTGGCAGATTTAATTTTTGAGATACTATCCAATTGCACTCCCTTGTATGTTTTCATATTGCGTCAACACTGATCTCCTGCATCAGGCAATCGGCGCAGATCAGCACCTCTTGCTTATTCAGGGCACGCCCGCTCTATGCACCTGCACTCGGGCGCACCTAAACTCGCCGGAGCAACTCTCCAGCTATAGGCGGCTACTCGAGCTGCCATTCGCCCGGCAAGCGGTCACATTAAATTGTTGTTAGGTTCCAAAGCCCCATTGTTCCTTCCGGCTCACTACTGCTTCACCACAAGGAACGATAGTTCAAACCCTCTTTAAGGCTATATAAAGTGAATGTGATTTGTCAAGGAAACCATATTGCTGACAGC
>CAWHWE010000002.1:0-25730 GCA_963832915.1 uncultured Acidobacteriota bacterium | reverse complement strand
TAATTTTCCTGGCGATGGCCGGGGCGTTGTTCGCCGTGGGCCGGAAGAAACTGGAATAAAGGGTGAAAGATAAAGGGTAAAGGGTAAGGGATACTCCTGGGCCTTTTTTATCCTATAGCCTTTACCCTTTAGCCTTTATCTTCCACCCTTAAGTTTTTAGCTTTTACCCTTTAGCCTTTAACCTTTACCCTTAATCCCTTGCCGCTGACACCTGACACCTGGCACCTGACACCTGCACTTCAGCGCCTGACACCTAAAATTGTGGTACGCTTTTAATGATGCCCCGTTATCGGCAAGTCGCTTACTCGTTCGGTCCACCGCTCACGCCGGTGGTCAAGCAGTTGATCATTATTACGACGGCGGCCTTTGCGGTCACTTACATTCCCCAGCAGATTCTCGGTTGGAGCGCGCCCTATGCCTGGTTTGCGCTCCAACCCAACGATGTCCTCCACCGCTTTTATATCTGGGAACTCGCCAGCTACATGTTTCTCCACTGGGGCTTTTTTCACATCCTATTCAACATGTTTGCGCTCTGGATGTTCGGGTCAGACCTCGAGAGCATGTGGGGCCGCCAAAAGTTCCTTTTTTATTACTTCCTAACTGGGATTGGGGCTGGGATCTTTGATGTGTTGCTGAGCGCAGTTTTGCCTGGCAGCACGGGCACGGCCACGGTCGGCGCATCCGGGGCTATTTATGGTCTTTTGTTGGCCTATGGCATGCTTTTCCCTGATCGGCCAATTTACCTCTATTTATTCATCCCGATCAAGGCGAAGTGGTTCGTGGTGATTATGGGAGTGATCGAGCTGGTCAGTTCCTTCAGCTCCCCCGGATCGGGCATCAGCCACGTTGCGCACTTGGGAGGAATGCTCTTCGGCTTTCTTTACCTCCGCGGCTGGAACCTGCCTTACACCCTGCAACTGCGGTATCATGACTGGCGGCGCGCCCGGTTACGCAGTAAATTTGAAGTCTACATGCGAAAGCAGGAAAAGAAGGACGAGACCGGCCGCTGGATTAACTAGCAGCGAAGCGTGGGCGTCTCGCCCGTTGTGGCGGGAGCGTCCTATACTCGCGGCGCTGACTTGAACGTAGCGCTGACCCCGCAAGGCGGGGTCAGCACGAGAGATGCCGGCTCCGCCTTGCGGGGTCGGCACTACCAAGGTGAAACAATTGAGCCTTCCCAAGGTCTTCATTACCCGGCCGCTGCCGCCTCAGGCAGTCGAGCGTATCGCGACGCGATGCGATTGGAACATGAATCCGGAAGATCTGGCGCTAGAGCCCATTCGACTGGCGGAAGCTTGCCGCGAGGTCGAGGGCTTGGTGGCCTCCGGCGTGCGGGTCGGCGAAGAATTGCTGGAGCAGGCACCGCGCTTGCGCGTGATCGCTAACGTAGGGGTCGGATACGACAACATCGATGTGGCCGCCTGCACGCGCCGCCGCATCGTCGTCACAAACACCCCCGATGTGCTCACGGAGACAACGGCTGACTTGGCCTTCGCGCTGCTCATGGCCGTTGCGCGTCGCCTTGTGGAAGGCGACCGGTACGCCCGGGAGGGCCACTGGCACTACTGGCAGTGGGCGTGCTTGTGGGGCGCCGACGTCTATGGCAAGACGTTGGGCGTGTACGGTTTGGGACGCATCGGCAAAGCCGTGGCGCGCCGCGCCCGCGGATTTTCCATGCGCGTCCTTTACCATGATCTCGTCCGCGCCACACCAACCCAAGAGCAGGAGCTCGGCGCGCAATTTGTGGATCGCGAGACACTGCTGCGCGAAGCGGATTTCCTGAGCCTGCACGTTCCCCTTACACCTGAGACTCATCACCTCATCAACGCCCGCGAGCTCGCCATGATGAAGCCCGCGGCCTTTCTCATCAACGCAGCGCGCGGTAAAGTGGTAGACGAATTCGCGCTGGTTGAGGCGCTCAAGTCAAGACAGATCGCAGGCGCCGGCTTGGACGTGTTCGAGCAGGAGCCGCATATCCACCCGGAGCTCCTTGCCCTCCCCAACGTCGTCCTGACGCCGCACGTGGGGAGTGCCACTACTGAGACTCGCCTGGCCATGGCCATGCTGGCAGCGGAAAATCTCCTCGCCGCCCTCGAAGGCCGCCGCCCGCCTAACGCTGTCAACCCTGAAGTCTACGCCTAAGGCAATCGCCCTTTGTCCGTGACACTTGGCGGTCGCCTGTCATCCTGAGCATGCGTAGCCGAAAACGGCTCTCCGTGATGGCAGAAACGGGCGACACACGGAAGACCACAGGGTAGGTTTTTCGTGCCCTGCAAGGGCAGAAGATAGTAGCCGGGGGCAACGCCCCCGGAATGTGCGACGTTCGTTGCCCGACCCTGAAAGGGTCGTATTTTCTTGGGCCGTAAGTCCACGGTGCCGTCAGCCGGATTCGACCCTTTCAGGGTCGGACCTTCGGGGGGCGCATTTTCCGGGGGCGTTGCCCCCGCTACTGTATTGATCCCCTGCGGGGATCAAGGACGCGCTGTGCCGAGGAGGTTGCGGGAGCGCAGGACGTAGGCAAGAAGTGCACTCCTCTGGTCACTTTTCTTCCACAATCGCCAGGTCCCAGGGTTTAAGCGTAATCGACTGTGACGGGGCCACCGCAGCCTGACCCAGCAAATCCCGACCAGCACCGTAGGGATATGTAAAGGTCTGGGTTTCACTCGAGTAGTTCAGGTAGTAGTGGATCGTTTTGCCTTTGCGGTTTACGCCATGTTTGACGCGTACCGGCTGGGGTAGCTGCTGGTCCGGGCCGCTCAATCCGGCGAGTTTCAGCACGCCCAGCAGTACTTTTTCCTGAAGTTTCGGCGAGAGGAGGCTGCCTTCGTAGGTCAGCGTGCCTGCGCCGAAATGGTTACGCGCGATGGCCGGATACTCTCCGAAAAAAGGATGGTCGTAATAGGCCAGGGGCTGCGCGCCTTCCAGGATCAGCATTTCGGCCCAATCGGAGACCCGGTCGTCAGCACCGGCCTGGAACGGGTCACCCTTAAGCGCTACAGGCTGCCGCAAGTTCGAGAACTCCTGGTAGCGGAAGCCTGCTGCTTTCCGCAAAGGTCCAGGCGCCATCGACCAGCGCACCGTCGAGTACTCATTGCAGAAGCCGCTCTTGAACGCCATGACCACGTGGCCGCCCTGGTGGACGTAGTCGGCCAGTTTGTTCAGCAAGTCGTCGCTCGCAATGTAAAGCGGAGGGACGACAATCACCTTGTAGTTTGAAAGGTTCGTGCTGTCAGGGAAGATGAAATCGACCCCGACATTCAGCTTGTACAGGCCACGGTACATTCCGGATAGGACTGAGCGGTAGTCCGCGTGGTCGCTGAAGGGCATGAACTGGATGCCGTAATATGAATCATCGCTGTATAGAATGGCGACCTTGTTGGGGCGCTTGACGTCCACAATTTCCGGCCCCACGCGCTCGAGCTCATGCGCCGTGCGGCTGACCTCCGCATAGGCGCGATTGGGCTCGAGGTCGTGCGAGAGGACGCCTTTCCAATACGTTTCCTGACCGTAATGGAGGGAGTGCCAATGCCAGTACTCCACCATGTTCGCGCCGGATGAGACATGGGTATAAACGTCCAGGCGAAGCTGGCCGTCGTAGGGAGGATATTGACCCTTGGAGTCCCACCCAATCGTCTGCGCGTTGGTCTCCGTCACCAAATAGTTGGTCTGCTTGAGCGAGCGGGTGTAATCTCCGGCCATGCTCGGGGATTCCCCGTCGTAGCGGTCCTGCGTTTCGTGATAGGGATTGGCCGCCAGGATATCGAGGGAGCGGGAGATATCCTCTTCATTCACGTCGGGGCGCGGCGGACCTGCCAGGTCGTGGGTGACGAACTGGTCGGGCCGCTTGTACTCGTTCACCAAGGCAGCCTGCCAGTTCAGGAAGTCGGTGGTCAGCGACTGCTGGTATCGCTCCCACTCCAGCTTCCAGCCGGGATTGATGATTCCGTCGCGGGGCGGCACTTCGGTCCAGTCGTAAAGCCTCTGGCCCCAATAATTCAGCCCCCAGATTTCGTCCAGTTTATCCACGCTTTGGATCTTGGCGCGAAGGTAATTGACAAAGCCCACTTGCACATCGAGGTTCGCCACGCCCGCCGATCCGGTTTCGTTGTCGACTTGAAAGCCGATCACCGCAGGGTTGTCCTTGTAGTGCTGGGCGATTTTGCGGATCACGCGCTCGCAGTAGTAGCGATAGGTGGGATTCGACAGGTCGGTATTCTGACGCAAGCCATACGTGACGGTCTTGCCGTCCAGCCGGGTGACGACGATTTCAGGATGTTTCTTGTAGAGCCACGCCGGAATGGAGTAGGTCGGCGTCCCCATGATGACCTTGATCCCGGCCTTGTGCATGCGCTCCACCACGCGGTCCATCCAAGCGAATTCAAAGCGGCCGTCTTCCGGTTCCCACAAACCCCAACTGGACTCGCCCATGCGGACCACCGTGAGGCCAGCCTGTTGCATCAGTTGGGCATCCTGCTCGAGCCGCTCGTAAGGCATGTACTCCGTGTAGTACGAAGCGCCGTAGAGGATGCTGTCCATCTCGTTGGGGGCGAAAGCCGGCTTGGCTTGTGGCCATGCAGTGTTGGGGACCAGGAATAAGAAAATGACGGCGAGGGCGGGCATTAAGCATTGCAGAATTCGCTTCATTTCAACCTTCCTCTTATCGGGCAGGGTCGTGAATCTGAGGTATGTCTGGAGCCTCACGATTTCGCCGCAGGCGTCAGCAGCTCGTCGGCTACCAGACGGCTGTCCTCCGGATTAGGCACCTTGAGGTATGTAGCCTCGCCGTCCGGGTCGGGGAACTCGGTGAGCGTCAAAGTGAAATCGGGTTTCTCCAGCGGGTACCATGCCCCCGGCTTCCATGCCTTGGCCCGGAACGCCGTGCCGCCAAGCCGCACCGAGTCGTCGGAAATCGGACCTTCGAGCGACGCGGGGTCGAACACCAGGAGCCGCAGGTCGATCCCCTTTAACTCCGGGTGGCGCGCGCGGTTGAGACAGAAGAGCTGTGGCCCCCGCATCAAGGCCACGCGCCCCGCCTGCGCTTGGCGGCCCTTCACCCACCGCTGCGTCATGGGGAGGTCTAACTTCACTTGGTCGCCTCCTTTCCATTCGCGGTAGAGAGCGAGGAATCGGCCTGAGGTCGCCGGAGGTTCGCTCGGCTGCCCGTTGATCGTAACCTTCGGATTGGGGCACCAGGCGGGAATCCGCAACCATAGTGGGAAGCGCGCGGCACGGGAAGGATCCACGCGAAGGGCCACTTGGCTCCCGCTCGGATACTCTGTTTCCTGCCGCAGTTTGAGTGTGACGCCGCCGTCCAGTCCGACCTCGGTGCTGGAAGCCGTGTAGAGATTCACGGCTAGCCCGCCCTCGACACGGTAATAGACGAGGTCCGGAAGCGCGGCTATGGCGCGGCGGTAGTTGTTGGGGCAGCAGTAAGTGTCCGTCTCGAAGTAGTGCCGGGGACCGTCAAGCGCGGTGTAGTAGCGGAGCCGGCGGCCGTCGGGGGACTGGGCTCCGAATAGAGTATTGAATATCAAGCGCTCCATCAGGTCGCCATACAGCGAGTTGCTTTCGCGCCTCATCAACTCGTCGAGCCAGAAGATCGCGTAGGCGGTGGCGCATGTCTCTCCTAGATTGATCGTCCCCTCTTGCGTGTTGTGCCAACATTCCTGGTCGCCACACGCGCCGGTTATCGTCATGCCGTCGCGGTTCAACAGAAAATCCAAAACGCCATGCGTGGGTCCCAGGAGGCGCGGGTCAGGCTCGATCCGATCGAGGCGAAGCTGGGCTATACACTGGGCGAGGTAGGTGTAGGCATGGCCATCGATCTTGCCCCAGCGGCCCAGGACGATCCGGCCGTCCCAGTCTGCTATCTTACGGAAGTCACGGACAAAGGCGAGGTACTTCGTATCCTTCGTCTCCTCGTGGAGGGCCAACATCGCATTCTCGAGGCCGACGGCGGCCATTCGGACGGGGACGATGTTGCCCCCGATCACGTGGTCGGGTTCGGCGCTCCACCGCGCGATGATGTAATCAGCAAGCTTCCTTGCTCCTTCCAGTGACGTTGTCTCACCATACAGGCGATGGTCAATGGTGAGGCCATAAACGATATAGCCCATCTCGGAGATGTCCCATAGGTCCCACACACGGTTTTCCGGCAGGAGATAACCAATGTAGCCGTCTTTCTCCTGGGTTTTCAGCGTCTCGGCGACGATGTGCCGCTTGAGAGTCAGGACACGTTCGTCCCCAGTGTAGCGGGCAAGGCGGGCGGAGGCGTCAATGAGCTTGCCCAGTCCGATGTAACCTGACTTCCTCGTGCGTTCCTGGAGCGGTTTGAGGAAGTCCTGGTTGACGTCCAGGATGAGGAGGTTCTTGTTTATCGTGACGTCTATGCGCCGCCCCAGTTCCCCTCCAACCTTTACACAGCCCGGGGGCAGGTGCGTGGGCAGCGCCGAATAAGAGATTGTCCCCTCGTGCCTCGCCTCGCCATCGGTTGCCTGCTCAGACTCCGCCAGCTTGGACACGCCGGATGTTGCCACGGCGGCAACCAGAAACTCACGCCGATTCACCATATATCCCCCTTTTCGTGCCCACAATACCCTCCAAGCTTGAAGACCCTGAGAGATCAGTGGCGGTTCGTCAACCGTGGAGAGTCTTCTCACAATCCATTTTCCGACTATGAGTCCTCCGCACACCTTCAACGAGCAAAAAGCAGCCTAGCGTGGAACCGAGGGCACATCCTAGCACATCTCCCCCCAGGCGCGTATGCCTCTCGTTCTTGTTGCGATCCCGTCAAAGCACTCCGGTGTCACGTTGTCGAAAACGTTTCAATCCTCATTTCTCACCACGGCTGGACATGCTTAGGGTGCTGCCGGAAGGGCGGGGGTTCAGCCCCGCCGAAGTCGCGGATCCCGGCCTCTTTTGGTCGCGCGCCCCACGCCGTCCCCGCAGGCGCGGGACGGCGTGGGGCGCGGGAGATGGGAATAATCAGGAAAGCAACGTAACGGCGGGGCTAAACCCCCGCCCTTCCAAACGCGTACTGAGAACTGGAGGCGAGGCTATGGAGTTCAAATCTGGGCCAGAAAACTGACTGGGAGTCGAGATGATCCCACTCCAGCTACTCGGCTTGAGCGCAGTAGCCGCCGCGAACCCGGACTCTGTAACTTAGGAGCGTGCCAATTCGAAAATTGTGATTTCGGGTGGAGACCCAAATCGGATAGGCACAAAGATGGTTCCGATGCCTCGATTGACGTAGAGCTGGCCGCCCGGTTTCTCAAACCATCCTCTGACGTAAGGAGTAATGAGGCGGCTGGGGGAGAGGTCCGGATGGATAAACTCGAGCGTCACCTGGCCACCGTGGGTGTGTCCGGCAAGGCTGAGGTCAATTCCCAACTCGGCCGCGCGGTCGAAAGTGTTGGGGTTGTGGCTGAGCAGAATGTTAGCCGTGCCGGGCACCAACAGGCGGTCCACACCCTGAAGGTACTCGTGCACCAAGCGCTGGCCAAGTGGTCCCATTGGGGAGCGCGACTGGTAGTCCACTCCGAGCAGGTTGATGAATTCACCCCCGGACCCTATTAAAGCCCGCTCGCCTCGCAGGATGCGAATGCCCTGGCGCGTGAAAAGGCGAGTAATGGAATCCTCCACCTTCGCCCACATCTCGTGATTGCCGAGACAGCCGTAGACCCCGTAGGGCGCCTTGATCC
Organism: uncultured Acidobacteriota bacterium; assembly: GCA_963832915.1. GTDB lineage: Bacteria > Acidobacteriota > Terriglobia > UBA7540 > UBA7540 > CAVROP01. Next base: position 18,030 of record CAWHWE010000002.1, on the reverse strand, counting down.
CCGCCAGCGCATCAACCACCGCAGGTTGAGTGGAGGGGTCCCAGGTGACAAAGTCGCCCGTGAGCACAACCAGGTCCGGCTTCAGCCCGTTGGCGACGCCGACGTAGCGTCGAATCTCGTCCGCGGTCATGAACGGGCCGATGTGGATATCCGAAAGCTGGGCTATCCGGAAACCCTCGAAGGCCCTGGGGAGCTGGGGAATCTTGATCCGCCGATAAGAAATTTCGAGATTGAGTCGCTCATAGAACAACCCGTAAGTTCCCGCAACAAACGGGGCCGTGGTTATTGCCAGGGCCGTTCTCTCGAGGAAACGACGACGCGCGAGCGAAACAGGATTTGGCAGCGGCGCGGCGCGGCCGGTTTGTGCGACCCTCCGATAAACCCAACGGGCGGCGCGGGCAATCCGGTCCGCTACCCCCAAAGGGATCGCAATAAGAAAACCTGCCAGGGAACAAACAATCCACCACCAGAAAGGCGCCTGGACGAGAGCGGCGCGCAAGGTGAGATGCGTGGGTTCGAGGCTCGACCGGCCACCAAAGAGGTGAAAGGCGAGCACGCGTAAGGTGAGATGTGTGGGTACAGGGCTTGGCCGGCCACCGAGGAAGTTAAAGGCGAGCAACAGAAGATAACACACCAAGCCCGCGATGCCGACACGACAGCGCCAAGTGGCGCTTGGGATTAGGGATGCCCCCCACGTCCGAATTTGCCGAACCCAGAAAATCTGGCTGGCAACTAAAATCAACACCACGGCGCTAACGACGAGAAACCTTTGCGACATATGGACTCAGTCCGGCAGCCCTTCATCCCCAGTATACAATGCTTTCTGCTTCGTAGGGCGTTGTTCGCAGGCGGCGGTCCTCTCCCTCAAAGGCGAGAGGGCAGGTTGCGCCAGGCCAGAAAATCCCGGCAAAAATGTAAATACTCCAGTGCCGGGCTAAAGAATTTGTGTGAAAACTCGTGTCTGGCATTGGCCAGGCTGGACCCCCGCTTCTGCGGGGGTGACAGCGCTGGATTTGGGGGCTGTATTCCGACCTGTCATTCCCGTGAAAGCGGGAATCCACGAGTTTTCACACAGACTCTAAAGCCCGGCGCGACAAAACCAAACCTACCCACTACCAAACCGAACACCCAAACTGAACATGCCATTGACTTTGGGCTGCGGCAGCAGTATCCTAAAGCCTTAAAGTGTTGCACTCATTCCTTATCATAATCGAGGAAACTTATGTCTTTTCAGATAGGCGATAAAGTTGTCTATCCCAATCAAGGTGTAGGTATCGTCGAACAGATTTCCACTCGAAACTTAACTGGTCAGCCGGAAATGTTCTATCTGCTTCGGCTCACCTCGGGCAGCATGCGGATCATTGTGCCTATCAACAGCGTGCTCAACGTCGGTCTGCGCCGGGTGACAAGAACCAGCGAAATAAGCACCATCGTCGATTACCTACAGAAGGGGCAGAGTAAATCTGCGCTGGATTGGAAGGGGCGGTTCAAGGAGAATTCCGAGAAGATGCGAAGCGGGTCGCTTCAACAGGTTGCGGAAGTCCTGAAGACTCTCATTATCCTGAACCAGGCCAAGCCACTTTCGTTCCGGGAGAAGAAGATGATGGATCGCGCCTGGCAACTCCTGGTTGATGAAATTGCGGTGGCGCGCGGGACTTCGAAAGAGAACGTCGAAGGCCAACTCGTCCGGGTGCTCAATAAGTCCAATCTAAAAGCGCCTCTCCCGAGCTGAGTTAGTTTTTCAGCTTCGCTCTCTCCTGCGGGACCCGGTTCCCCACAATCCAGGGTTGTCTTCAAGATGAGGCGGGGTGAGTGTATCTGCCTGGCTCCCCGGCTCGGGGTAAGAACTGCCTAGGGCCATGTAATGGGGTTGGGAACTCGTATTGATTCGTATACAATACATCAATTAAGCCGTAGTTGATGAGAGGGTGTGCATGGAACTCCTTCACGTCCCGGAAGCTGCGCGAGAGTTGGGCGTGAGCTATCCGACTTTGAAACAATGGATCTACAAGCGCAAGATCAGGACCGTGACGACGCCAGGGGGCCATCATCGCGTGCCACGCTCGGAAGTTGACCGCCTGCTTTTTCAAAGAGGCGAGCGAGGGCCGGTCGGAAAGGCCACTTCTGCGGTTCAGCCTGCGCCCTCCGCGCCGATTTCAGGAACGGGGGCAGGGCTCGAGCACGTGATCAGCGGGCGAAATCAGTTGGTAGGGCGCATCGTCAAGCTCCAAACGGTTGGCCTGCTGACCAAGGTAGTGCTGGATGTGGGAGGGCAATCCATCACCTCCATCATTACCAGCGACGCCTCCCGCGACCTTGACCTGAAGGTGGGCGAGACGGCGGCGGCGCTCATCAAGGCCACCGAAGTGATGATCATCCGGCCCCTCCAGAGGAGGCCCTGAGCTTTGGGCGTGGCAGCTAATGTGGAGTCACGGGGTATCCGGTGGCCCTTGACGCGGTGGGATGTGGCTGGCGCGTTTGGCGACATCGGGGTGCTGTTTCCCATCGCGATTGCCCTCATTTCCTTGAATCACGTGAATCCGACAGCGGTGTTTCTCGCTGCCGGCGTCACTTATGTTTTGGCTGGCCGCTATTTCCAAATTCCCATGGCCGTTCAGCCCTTCAAGGCGGTAGCGGCGATTGCCCTGGCCATGGCGCTTCCCCCCTCGTCGATCGCCAGCGCCGGACTCCTCATGGGCGCGTTGCTGGTGTTCGTCGGAGTCACCAACCTCGCCACGTGGCTGGCCAAACTGTTCACCCTGCCCATTGTCAGGGGCATTCAATTGGGTCTCGGCCTCTTGCTGGCACGTGAAGGCTTGCGGTTGATGTTGAGCCCGCGTTCTACGGTGGTTTTGGCGGCGGGCCGAACGCTCGCCCCTTGGGTGATCGGGCTCGGTGGAGCCTTTCTTCTGCTGGCGTTTCAAGGCTCACGCCGGGTCCCGGCTGCTTTGGTCCTATTGACGGCAGGGATCACGCTTGGTCTCCTGAGCCAAGGGGCCAAGCTTCCCGCGCTCGGCTGGGGACCTCTGCCTCTCCCTCTTCTCCACCCGAGCCTTGCCGAACTTCGGCGCATTTTGACATTGCTGGTGGTTCCACAATTCGCCTTGACCTTTGGAAACTCCATTGTGGCTACCGAGAACACGGCCCACATCCTCTATGGGACCCAAGCGCGCCGCGTAACGGTGCGTGGATTGTGCGTCAGCATAGGCCTTATTAATCTGATCAGTGGGATCATTCAGGCTCCCCCACTCTGCCACGGTTCGGGAGGGGTCACCGCGCATTACCAATTTGGCGCGCGCAATCCCAGGTCCAGTTACGTTATCGGTGTGATTTGCATTCTTCTGGCGCTGTTTGGCCGCGCTGGCGTGGGCGTTCTGAAACTAATCCCCGCCGCTGTACTTGGAGTGTTGCTGGTTTACGTCGGAATCCAACATGCGGCTTATTTGCGCGACATCCTTCGGCGCCCGCCGCTCCTCGTCATCGCCGCGTGCGTGGGGGTGGTTTCGCTCCTGACTACTAACCTGATGTGGGGCTTCCTTACAGGATTTCTTTTGCAGGGCATCTTGTCGATGATCCGATCATAACTGCCTGCTGCATGCGGAAGATTTTCCCCTATGTCACGATTCTGACTCTGATAAAATCCTTGGCGGTGAGCACTTACCTCAGACGACGGTCTCTCAGGGCGGCTATCACTTGCTGCCTTATGGTGCTCCAGTGCCACCTGCTTTGGGTAGCGATGTCTCATCAACACCCTTTAACGGCGTTCGCCGGGAGTGCTTCACCTGCCGTCAGTCAAGGCAGTTCGCAACCACGGCCGCCGGTTGCTACAGAGTTAACCTGCACCGTCTGTCAGATCGTTCGCCAGAGTCTGGGTCTGACGGTGGCCGGATCTCCGGCGCTGCACGCTGCGGTTTCAGTATCCCTCCTGTTTCCTTTCTGTCCGGGTGACTATCACTCCTTCCCGTCGATCGTTGCGTTCGGGCGCGCGCCGCCTCTTTCCTAGCCTGCTTGCCTAGCCGTTGTTTGCCTCCGACGAGTCTGGAATTGACGTCTTGATTCCTCCTCAAGGCCAAATCAAATCTTTCTAGATGTTTTTGCCAGGATGCCTGACATGCAAATAACTCAAAAATGGGCACGGTCTCGATTTCGGCTTGCAGCCAATGCGCTTCTCATTCCTCTACTCCTGGGATGCCCAATACTCGCTGCACAGCAGTCCGCACCCAGCGTGCGGATCGACCTCGAACAAGCGATCCAAATTGCGATCGTCCATAACCATGCCCTGAAGGCTGCTCGGACCCAGATCCAACAGAGCCAGGCAGAGGAGATTACCGCGGCGATCCGGCCGAACCCGGTCTTTACTTACGATGACTTGTACGTTCCCATTTTCAGCCCTGGTCATATAAACGGGGAGACCTTCAACAACGTCACGGAGTTTGACGTCGGGTTGAGTTACACGTTCGAACGGGGACACAAGCGGCAGGCTCGCATCTACGCCGCCCGAGATCAGACTAGCGTGACACGCTCGCAAGTGAGCGACACCGAACGTGGATTGACATTTAACGTGGCGCAGCAGTATATCGGCATCCTCCTGGCCAAATCGAATCTTCAGCTCGCGACACAGGACTTGGCCAGTTACCAACAGACAGTAAACCTTGGCGAGGAGCAGTACAAGGCAGGAGCGATCAGCGAAGGCGACCTACTGAAAATCAAGCTTCAATTGCTGCAATTTCAGATGGACGTCTCGCAAGCGCGGTTGGGCTTGCTCCAAGCTTTCGCGAGTCTGCGGGGACTGTTGGGCTACGACGCGCTCCCGGCGGATTACGACGTGCTCGGCGAACTGGCTTACGTGCCCCTGAAGCTTAATCAAGACGACCTGAAACTCAAGGCGCTCCAGATGCGGCCGGACTTCATCGCCGCGCAACAGGGTGTTACCGCCGCACAGAGCCAGTACTCGTTGGCAAAAGCCAACGGCAAGCGCGACCTGACCACCACATTCGACTATACGCACGTTTCAGAACTGAATACGGCCGGCTTGACCTTCAACATTGAAGTTCCGATCTTTAACCGAAATCAGGGTGAGATAGCGCGCACCAATTACGCCATTGCCCAGGCCCAGGAAACCAAAACGGCGACCGAAGAAACTGTGATGACGGACGTGGCTAACGCTTATCAGGCATTCAAGATCGGTGACGAAGTGGTGCAGCTTTACCTCTCCGGCTATCTGAAGCAGGCGCAGGATTCGCGTGACATCAGTGAGTACGCCTACAAGCGCGGAGCCGCCAGCCTGTTGGATTTCCTGGATGCCGAGCGAAGCTACCGCGCCACCCAATTGGCCTATCGCCAGGCCTTATCCACTTACATGCTCGCCTTCGAACAGTTGCGAGAAGTTGTAGGGACAAGGAAACTGCAATGAAACCAGGAAGCAAAACCCTCAGATGGAAAGCGCCGCACTCCAGAGCGCTGCACTCTCTTTCAGGCTCGTTGCCTAAGGTTATTGTATCCTCGAGCTCGTTTTGGTTGTGGCTATCAGGCCGCGTTGTGTTTCCACTGCTCGTCGCGGGATTGCTCTTCCTGGCGGCGTGCGGGCAGCGCGTTGCGGACGCCGGCGCCTCTGCGGTCTCCTATGGCTCGTCGCCGGGCGACAAGTCCAAAGCGCAGATGTTCACAATCCCTCCGGAGCAGATGGCGCACCTCCAGGTAACATCGGTGGAGGTGACGCGCTGGCCTCGCGTGCTTCGCCTGACGGGGTCGGTTGCTTATAACAGTTTTAAGACCACGCCTGTTATTACGCAGGTGAGTGGGCCGGTCTCACAGATTCTGGTTTCACCGGGCGAGGTGGTCCGCACGGGTCAACCCATGCTCTATGTAAGCAGCCCGGACTACGCGCAAGCGCGGTCCACGTTTATGAAGGCTCGCGACGCCTTTGGATTGGCGGAGAAGAGCTTCAACCGTGCCAATGACCTTTATGCGCATCATGCGATCGCGGAGGCCGACCTGCAGCAAGCCGACTCCACGCGCAACCAGGCGCTGGCGGATCTGCAAACGGCCGAGCAATCGCTGAAGGTCTTGGGCATCAGCGAGCTCGAGCATTTGCTCAAGGGCCCAGTTTCACCGGAAATTCCCGTTCTGGCGCCCCTTGTCGGGGAGGTGGTGGAAAGGCTCGTTGCCCCCGGACAGGTCATCCAGGCCGGGGCCACGCAGTGTTTCACAATCTCTGACATGAGCACTGTTTGGGTGCTGGCCAATGTTTATGAGCACGACCTGGGATTCGTGCACCTTGGAGACCCCGTGGTGATTCAGACTGACGCTTACCCCACCCCGTTTAACGGTGGAATTTCTTACATTGCAGCGGCCCTGGATCCCACTTCCAGAACTCTACAGGTGCGCATCGAAACCAGCAATCCCGGGAAAAAGCTGAAGAAGGACATGTACGTGACGGCCATTGTCCATGCCGGAGTGACGGAGGGTGCGCTTACGGTGCCGGATGCAGCCATGCTTCGAAACGATGAGAATCAACCTTTTGTTTACGTAGCTGAAAGCTCCGGGCAACCAGGACAGTTCGCCCAGAGGTTAGTCACCATTGGAGACAGCCAGGAGGGCAAGACGCAGATCCTGAGTGGACTCCGCGCCGGCGAGCGAGTGGTCGCCGACGGCAGCCTGTTTTTGCAGTTCGCCAATTCTTATCAACGTTGACCGGTTAACAAAATGATCCACCGCATCGTCCAAGCTGCCTTGCGCCAGCGATTCTTGGTCTTGATGGTTACTGTGTTCGTGGTCGGGGCAGGAATCATCGCATTCCGGCGTATGCCCGTAGACGCCTACCCGGATCTCTCTCCCCCCATGGTTGAGCTCATCACCCAGTGGCCGGGGCATGCCTCGGAAGAGGTGGAGAGATTGGTGACCCTGCCCATCGAACTTGAAATGAACGGTATTCCACGCCTTGTGTTTATGCGCTCCATCTCGCTTTATGGGCTCTCCGACGTCATTCTGACTTTCGAGGAAGAAACGGACAACTATTTTGCCCGCCAAGTTGTGTTGGAGCGGATGGGCGAGGCCAACGTGCCCAATGGCGTGACGCCCACGCTGGCTCCCCTGTTCTCACCCAGCGGGCTTGTTTATCGTTACATAATCGAAAGTCCGGATCGCTCTCCTCAGGAGCTCAAGACTATCGAGGATTGGGTGTTGGAGCGCGCCTACAGGTCGGTCCCGGGCGTGGCGGATGACTCCGGGTTTGGCGGCACGGTGATGCAATACCAGGTGCTGCTGGACCCCGCCCGCATCTACGGATATCACATCACCGTCCCCCAGGTGGTACAAGCTCTCGCCGCCAACAATGCCAACACAGGAGGCGGGTTCTATTCGCAGGGAGGGCAGTTCTATTACGTTCGGGGGCTGGGTCTGGTGCGTGACACCAAAGACATCGGCGAAGTTGTAGTTGCCAGCGTCAATGGGGCTCCGGTTCGGATCAGTGACATCGGCGAAGTAACCATCGATCATGCGCCCCGGCTGGGGGAGTTCGGCTTTCAGAACAATGATGATGTCGTCGAGGGCGTCATCCTGATGCGCCGCGGGGAACAGACTCAGAACGTTCTCAAGGGTGTTGAAAAGAAGACGAAGGAGTTGAACGAGCAGGTCCTGCCGCAAGACGTGAAGGTTCACGCTTACTACGACCGAAGCGACCTGGTTAAGCTGACCATCGATACTGTGGAAGACAACCTGCTTCGGGGCATGGTGCTGGTGCTGATCGTTCTGGTTTTCTTCCTGGTGAGTTTCAGAGCTGCCCTTATCACGGCGCTCACCATTCCGCTGGCCCTGCTTTTTTCTTTCATCATTCTTCATGCGCATGACATCTCGGCGAACCTGCTCTCCATCGGCGCCATCGACTTCGGCATCATCATCGATGGAACCGTGGTCATGGTTGAAAACATTTACCGTGAGCTGGGTTTGAGGCACGGCACGAAGTATGATTTGCACGAAGTCATCGTTGCCGCAGCCCGTGACGTGGACCGTCCGATTTTTTATTCTGTGGCCGTCATCATTGCCGGCTATCTTCCCATCTATGTGCTGCACGGGCCTGCCGGTATGCTCTTCCACCCCATGGCAGATACCATGTCTTTTGCCCTGATTGGGTCCTTGATCCTGGCCCTGACATTGGTTCCCGTCATGGCTGCTTATTTGTTCAAAGCAGGGGTAAAAGAGAAAACCAATCGCGCCTATGAATGGTTCAAGCAGGAATATGCTGCGGAGTTGAATTGGTGTTTGGACCACGCCAAACTGACGATGCTGATCGCAACTGCTATCTTCGCCGCCACTTTGCTGCTTGTCCCCTATATAGGCGGCGAATTCATGCCTCACCTGGATGAGGGCGCTTTGTGGGTCCGGGCCACCATGCCTTACACAATCTCATTCGAGGAAGCCAGTAAGATTGCGCCCCAAATTCGCCAAATCTTGATGTCTTACCCCCAAGTTACAGAAGTGGGCTCGGAGCTTGGGCGCCCCGACGATGGGACTGATCCAACGGGCTTTTTCAACGTCGAATTCTATGTGGGCCTTAAACCTTACAAGGACAAAGACTGGGCAGGTTCCATCCCCACTAAGGCGCAATTGACGGACTCGCTTCGTGACCGGTTAAAAGCTTTCCCGGGCATTATCTTCAATTTTACCCAGCCCGCCGAGGACGCAGTGGACGAGGCGTTGACCGGCCTGAAGAGCGCGCTGGCGGTAAAGGTTTATGGCTCGGACTTGAATATCCTGCAGGATTCGGCGCTGCGAATCAAAGACACGCTCGCCAAAATCCCCGGCTTTGCGGAACTAACGGTGGTGCGCGAACTTGGCCAGCCAAGCCTTCTCATCGACGTAGACCGGGCGAAAATTGCGCGTTACGGAATCAATGTGTCCGATGTCGAGGCCGTGATCCAAGCGGCCGTGGGTGGGCAGGCCGCTACACAGGTCATCCAGGGCGAAAAACTCTTTGACCTCGTCGTCCGCATGAGTCCACAGTTTCGCGAGAGCGCGCAGGAAATAGGCAATCTTCCGGTGGGCACTCCGGCGGGTCAACAGATTCCCTTGAAGCAACTGGCGAACATCACGCAAGGCAACGGCGCGTCCTTCATTTATCGTGAAAACAACTCGCGCTACATCGGCATCCAGTACAGCATTGTTGGCCGCGACTTGGAGCGGGCCGTGGAGGATGGTCAAAGGGCAGTGCGAAAAGCCTTTCATTTGCCCCCCGGCTACCGTCTGGAATGGGGCGGGGAGTATAGCGAGTTCCTCGCCGCCAAGTCTCAGCTCAACGTCATTGGGCCGGTTACGGTGCTGCTCATCTTTCTCATCCTTTTTGCCCTCTATGGCAATTTTAAGTTTCCCGTCATCGTCGTGCTCAGCGTTGTCCTGACGGAGCCGGTTGGGGCGCTGCTGGCCCTCAAGCTGACTCACACTCCCTTCAGTGTCTCTTCCGCTCTCGGACTGCTGGTCCTGATGGGCGTTTCGGTTGAGACGGCTGTAATCGACACTTCCTACATCAATAAGCTGCGGTTGCAGGGGAATGAAATCCGCAAGGCGACCTTCGAGGCCTCCCTGGTCCGCCTCCGGCCCATTATGATGACAGCTCTGGTTGCCTGCCTCGGTCTACTTCCCGCGGCTCTCTCGACAGGGATCGGTTCAGACTCGCAGAAGCCTTTTGCCATAGTCATTGTCGCCGGGTTGGTTTCCCGACTGTTTCTCGGGCGCATTGTGAGTCCAGTGCTGTATAAGTTGGTTGCCCGCGAGGGTGACGTCCTGCAAGTTTAGCGGGGCGCTGAAGGCAGTTTCCTGGCACCCCGCTCCCCAACACCCGGCCGCTGGTTTTCCCTGGCGCGGTGTAGTCCTATTTTGACTTGTAGCGCCGGCCCCGCGCCGGCGCGGGCGGCGCTACGCTCAAAATGGGACACCTGGCGCCCTCGAATTGATTTTCCTGCGCGGGGTCTATAGAATCGAGTATCAAGGCTGGTGTTTCTCGAATAGAGGTAGGAGGTCCATCAATTGATGCGGAAAAGCCGGGCTTATTTTGGAGTATTAGGTGGGGTTTTACTGCTTGTGGCGGGTGTGTTAATTGCCGGCGGGGTGGCAAAGCCCAAAGCGAATGCCACTGACGATGCCGCCCTGGACGAGAAGGTCATCTCGTACGTTCGCCAAAGGTTTGGCATTCCCGACACGGTGAAAGTGACGACGACCCCATGCCAGCCGTCGAGTTTCCCCGGCTTTCTGACCACCACGATTACTACCGATGATGGTAAAGGATTGAATAAGAGTAACGTATTCCTCACCAATGACCGCCACTACCTCATTGTGGGGTTCCTTTATGCGCTCAGCGCTAATCCGCAAGCCGAAATTGTTCAACACGTCCGTGAACAATTTAAAGTCCCTGAAGCTGTCAGCCTCAGCGTCGGGCCTTTCCATAGCTCCAGTTTTCCCAATTTGCTGGCAACGACCGTGACCGCCGACAACGGGAAGCAGAAGTCTAATCAGGATTTTTACGTGACCAAGGACAATCGTACCCTGGTGTTGGGGAGCGTCCACAACTTGGGCCTGGATCTCAAGCGGGAAGCATTGCGAACCATCGTAACCACGAACCAACCAACGCTGGGTCCGGCGCATGCTCCGGTCACCATCGTGGAATACGCGGACCTTGAGTGCCCTATGTGCGCGCGGCTCCACGAATTCCTGGAGAAGCAGCTTCTTCCGAAATACGGGGACAAGGTTCGAGTGATATTCAAGGAGTTTCCTCTTGTACAAATTCATGACTGGTCGCCGGCGGCCGCGATTGCCAACGAATGCGTCTATCAGATAAAGCCGGAGGCCTTCGCGCCTTTCCGCTCGTTGATTTTCCAGAACCAAGTCACCACGAACACCGCCAACCTCCGCGATAACCTTTTGAGTTACGCGGACCAAGTGGGGGTGGACCGCGTCACGCTGGCAGCGTGCCTGGATTCCAAGGCTTCGCTCTCACTTGTCGATGCGGGCGCTAGCGAGGGAAAGCGACTTGGGATCCAGAGTACACCAACGTGCTTTATCAATGGGCGGATGCTGGTGGGATACCCGTCTGCTGATGCCTATTACACGGCAGTTGATGCAGCCCTAAAAGTAGCCAAATAGAGTTGTGGTGAGGGAATATGGGCGAGAGGAAAGGCATCCTGGCTTCGAGCCTACTGGTCCTTTTATTCCTCAGCTTGGGGAGCACCGCCTGGGGCAGCAACCCGGGAATGTCGGGGGACAGATCGCGCGTCCCCCAAGATCGCCTTGGGGTTGATAGGCTGTTGGCTTTGCTCGATAGCGACCGAATCAGAACTTACTTGCGCCTGGAGGATCCGCAGGTTGAGCGCCTGCGCCACATTGTGCTTGAGACGCAGAAGGCTAACGTTAAAACCAGGGCTGAGATAGAGGTGCGGGGGATCGAACTAAGGGAAGCCCTCCGCGCCGTCAAACCCGAGCGCGATGAAATTCTGAAAAAGGCGCAGGAAATCTCGGACCTTCGCGGTGAAATGATGAAACACAACGTGGAGGCGATCCTCGCGGCCAAGGCTGTTCTTTCCCCTGAACAACAGAAGAAAGTATTCTTCATTCTGGAAAACCGATATGAGGGCGGGTCCGTGGGAGAAGAGCCAAGAGGCATGCGTGCCAAGCCACTGCCAGGGCCTAGCGTGCCGCCCCCGCCCATCCCACTTCACCCCGGCGAGCCGCCGGTCCAGTAAGGTTCAATCTTCTTGATTCTTCACTTGGCAGGTTCGAGCAGGCTTCGGACCTTCGCCGCGGCCGCCGCATCTCCGGCGGCTTCAAGAGCCCTGGCCTCGGCGGAGATCGCCTGAGTGTACGTGGGGTCCACAAACCGGGCGGAATGAAACTGCTCCGCCGCTTGGCGAAAGTTGCCCAGTTTCATCAAGCAAGTCCCCAATTGAAAGTGAGCATTCAAGTCGTAAGGGTCCGCGCTGACGGCGCGCTGGAAGTATTCAGCGCCCTGCGCAAAGTCCCGTTGCGCAAAATAAGTCGAGCCCAGGAGGTCGTAAGCCTCGCTGAACTGGGGCGCGATCTGAACCGCCCTCTGGAAAAGCACAATCGCTTCCTCCGTTCGTCCCCCCCGGAGCGCAATCCTGCCCAGGCCGAGGTTGTAAGCGTATCCGAACCCGGCCATCGGCCAGGAGCTTGCCTGGTTCAGGCGCTTCGCCTCCTCGTATTCACGCAACGCCGCTTCATCTTTGCCTTCTCTGAACATCAGGTTTTCTGCCAACTGGAGGTGCAACACAACCGAATTGGGAGATTGCTCGCTGGTGCGGCGCGTCCAAGCTTCGTTGTTACGCCAGTTGGGGACAACTTGAATGGTTTTGACCATCCAGAAGCAGAACAGGAATGCGAGCGGAGCAAGCAAAAGGCGCCTTGGCCAAACTCCCTGCGCCAACGGCGCGAGCTTTTGGACGCACAAGTACGAAATGGCCAGGCACCACCCGACAGAAGGGAGATAGGAAAAACGGTCAGCGACTTGCGGGAAGCTGAGTTGGCGAATGTCAAGGACCGGCAGCAACGCCACACCCCACCAAATGAGGAGAAAACCTGTTCTGGGGTCGCGCCTCCGAAGAATGGCTGCTCCCATGAGCCCCGCCAAGGTGAGCCAAGCCCACGGCGAATGGAGAGCGGTCGTGAGATCGAAGCCCCGGAAGACATCGATATGAATCGGCAGGAAGAAGAGCTTGGCGTGCTGACCCAAGAGAGCTACGCCGGCGCCGAGCAGCCTGGGTGAGATCTTCCAGAGATGCGAAGTGGCTGCCACGCGTCCGAGGACCGCGTGCCGGATCAATAAGTAAGCAAATGCTACAGCTAAGTAAGGGGACCAATACGCCACTTTCTCTGTCCATCTTCCGCTTTTTCCTGACTCGGGGAAGAAAAACCAGTAGGCCACCACCATCAGGGGAAAACTGAGCGCCATCTCCTTGAAGAAGAGAGCGGGGAGAAAAACGAGCGCGGCGAGTGCATGCTTTGCGAGCTTTCCTCGAGCAGCCGTTTCGGCATTGAAGAAGAGCAGGAAGGCGAGAAGATAGAAGAATCCGGCTCCCAAGTCCGGTAGAGCGGAAATCCATGCGACGGCTTCAACATGCAGCGGGTGCACGAGCCAGAGGAAGGCGCCAATTAAAGCCGCAATATCGCTCCGCAGAAGTTTCCGTCCCAAACGATAGACCAGGCAGCCCGTGGCAGCGTAGAGTGTGAGGTTAACCAGGTGGAAGGGAGTTGGGTCAGAGCCTGCCAGTCGGTAGATCAACCAGTAAATCGCGAACTGCAGAGGGCGGTAGAAGAAGCTCGAGTGGCCCCCTTGAGACGCCCAAGCGTCACCGGTGAAGATATGCTTCCAGAAGTGCGGGTTCAGGATGAAGGGGTTCTCGACGATGAGGGGTGAATCGTCGAAGACAAACCCGTTTGTCAGCGTCGTGCGGAATACGGTGAATGTGAAAAGAAATAAGAGCGCAGCGTACAGCCCGCGATGCTTCTCCAGAAAACTATTCCATGCGTCAAACAAGAACAGCCCTCGCATTTACCGTTTTGCCCGTCTCCTGCAAACCGCGATGGAATTACATCCGGTGGGAACCGGCGGAATCATCCAGTCCACAGGGCATTATAGCTTCGCCCACCAAACAGCGAGTGACTTATCGGTTTTTCGTAGAGGCGCGTTTCAGCGCGGCACGGCGCACGATAGCGCAACAGGTGCCCGGCTAAAGCCGGCCTCTACGGACGAAGAGAATCAGCGAGGCAGGGGTTTGGCCCCGTGAAGCAACAACGCGCCTTCTTGTTTGAAATTCCGCATTTGCTCTGCGTCGCGGAACCAGCGCCCAGTGTAGACATCCGGTGTCGGTGTGGGGTCGGGGATGCGCTGCCATGCTGCATTGTGGAATCCAGCTTGGCGGAGGAACTCTGCCCACTCCTCGGCGGAGAGCAGGTGAGTTGGGATGGTTAGCATGGCGCCCCATTGGTGGGAATGCGGATTGTCGCCGTAGTAGTTGATGAGAATCCAGGCCGAGCCGCCGGGCAAGAGCACGCGGAAGATTTCTCTGAGTCCCTTCGCGGGGTCTGGCCAGTAATAGGCGGACTCGACGGAGAGGGCCGTGGTAAAGAAGCCGCTGTCCCAGGGAATCGCCTCAGCTCCCCCGCGCGCAAAGGCGACATTAGGCAGTCGGGCGCTCAACGCCTCTGCCCGCCGGACCATGGCATCGGAGACATCCATCCCCGCCGCCAGACCGGCGGAAACAAGCGGTGCAGTCCTGCGGACCAGCCAGCCCGTTCCGCAGCCCACATCGAGAACTTTGTCCTGGGGCTTGAATTCGATGAGCGCCAGCATCGGCTCGACAATCGGAAGATGCGTTCGTTCCATCTCGTCGCCGCGGCCCGTCTCAGCCCAGCGGTTGAATTCTTCGCGAAGTTGGTGTTCCACCAGTTTATCGGTCATGTGAAATGGATAAGCCTGAACTCTTCCTCGCGGAATCAAAGGTGTGTGATCTCAATAGGGCAATCGTCGGCCTGCGTCTAAGCTGGAATGGGTTTGGCGTTTTGAATCGTAACTCTTGGATCACTCGCAGGGGACGGGACGGTTAAACCATGTTCGCGAAGCAAGGCGACGTGTTCCTCCATTCTCCACTTCGCTTTGTAAAGACAATCCTCGATGGAGTTGCCGACGCCAGTGAAGCCTTCCAGGTCGGGTGAATAGAACCCGAAGAAATTGGGATCTTCGGTGGCTTCAATAACAAGTGAGTATTTCATATCGATCATCAGCGTTCTGATACCTGCTGCCTTGAGCATAGCCTGACAGGTCCCGGTTGGCACCTCTTTCGAACCATGGTAGTCAATCCGAATTAAGCGTTCAATGCCGGGCTTTGAATAATAGCGAATGGAACCCTTCTCCTTCACCAGCCTGAATCCATCGCTCTCCAGCAGACGTACCTCCTCACTGAACCTCATGAGGCCAACCTATGATGACCTGCGCTGGCAACGGCAAGTTGCAGGGAACTGGGCTTCACTGTCCAGGAGCCTCCTCTATTCGCAGCTCATAAGTCCCCCTCTGTTTCAGCGTGGGCTTAGCCCTGCACTTTCGTCAGGAGTTCCACGAACTTCTGCTCGCGCTCGCCCTGGTTTAAGCCCAATTGTTTCTCCATGACCTGGGTGGTGTTCATGGAGCAGAATTTCGGGCCGCACATGGAACAGAAAGCAGCGTCTTTGTAGGTTTCGTTGGCCAAGGTTTCATCGTGCATGGAGCGGGCCATTTCGGGGTCGAGGGAAAGCTCAAACTGCTTGTTCCAGTCGAAGAGGAAGCGCGCGTAGGAGAGCGCGTCGTCGCGGTCACGAGCTCCGGGGCGATGCCGGGCGACATCGGCAGCGTGGGCGGCAATCTTGTAGGCGATGATACCTTGCCGGACGTCGTTCTTATTCGGGAGCCCGAGGTGTTCCTTGGGCGTGACGTAACAAAGCATCGAGGCCCCGTGCCAGCCGATCATCGCCGCGCCGATGGCTGAAGTGATGTGATCGTAACCCGGCGCGATATCCGTGACCAGCGGACCCAGCGTGTAAAACGGCGCTTCCTGGCACATCTCTATTTCCTTGTCCACTTGCAGCTTGATCTGGTCCAGGGGGATGTGCCCCGGCCCCTCAATCATCACCTGGACATCGTACTCCCAGGCTTTCTTGGTGAGTTCGCCCAGCGTCTTGAGTTCGGCGAACTGCGCGTCGTCGCTGGCGTCCGCCAGGCAGCCAGGGCGCAAGCCGTCACCCAAGGAAAAGGAAACGTCGTATTTCTGGAAGATTTTGCAGATTTCCTCGAAGTGCGTATAGAGGAAATTCTGTTGGTTATTCTCCACGCACCACTGGGCCAAGATCGCCCCGCCGCGGCTGACAATGCCCGTAATACGCTGGCGAGTCATGGGGATATATTCGCGCAGCACGCCGGCATGGATGGTCATGTAATCCACACCCTGCGCCGCCTGCTCCTCTATCACCTCGAGCATGATCTGGGGAGTCAGTTCGCGCACGCGTGACACACGTGAAAGGCCTTCATAGATGGGCACCGTCCCGATCGGCACGGGGCTGTGACGCAGAATCGCTTCACGGATCTCGTGAATGTCGCCGCCCGTGGAGAGGTCCATCGCCGTATCGGCGCCGAAATGCACGGAGGTGTGAAGTTTCTCCAACTCCTGGTCAATGTTGGAAGTTGTAGCAGAGTTGCCGATGTTGGCGTTGATTTTGCATTTCGCCGCAATGCCAATGGCCATGGGTTCGAGCTCGACGTGGCGAAGGTTGGCTGGAATGATCATGCGTCCGCGCGCCACCTCGGACCGGATGGTCTCCGCAGAAAGATTTTCGCGCTTCGCCACATACTCCATCTCTTCCGTCACGATCCCCTGGCGCGCATAGTACATCTGCGTCACCACAGGCCCGGTGCGCTTCTTAACCCAATCACTCCGAATTGGAGGCAACATAAGCTTCTTCTCCTACCTTGTTAGTTTAGTCCCTGCCTCGACACGCCGCAAGCTGCGAACCTCAATGTACCGGGTTCCGTCAAAGTCGAGACGGACGGAATGGCCCCGGAGGGGCCTACCTTGAGTAGCCGCAGGTTTCAACCTGCGGAAAGAGAATGCCCATCAGAATTGCGCCAACCCCAACGGGGTTGACCCATAGACCGGCCCCTTCAGGGCCGGTCTACGTTTTTCGCCCGTTTCCCGTGGGTTCCACCCACGGCTACTCATCGTTTGCCCCTTCGGGGCAACTCCTACGGTCATGCCCTTCGACGACTTTGAGGCGACTTTGCCACAATGGGGGGCCACCCCTTGCGGCGGCCTAGGCCAGGGCGAGCCCCGGCCCTACGTTTTCCGCAAGGACTTCCTTAAGCTCTTGCGGCGTATGCACAGGAGCTTGGCACGCAGACCCGATGCAAACCAGCGCCAAAGGCACGTCAGCAAGCGGCAAATTGGGCAACGTAGCGGCGAGTCCTGGAGGAAGGTCGCCGTTCTTTATCACTTCGGGGGGAAACGCCAGCACTCGCTTGCCCGCCCGCGGCACGCGATAGGCGGTGGTTAACAGTTCGGAAGTCCGCCCGTCCTGGGCCTCGCCAATGACCACCACTTCCACGGGAGGCTCGAGGTGGTTAAGCAGGGCCAGCCCAAAGGTAGATGCAAAGATGCCGTATTCGACGGCTTTCGACGCCGACAGCGCCAGGGTTTCTTCCGCCTTGGCCCGGAAATCCGGACGGGCTGCGAGGCTGGCGAGGCGGTCGAGATCGATGACAGCCACAGAATTGCCCGCCGGGGTCGGTGAATCCTGGAATGGCTTTCGCGCCATCGTCAGGTTACCCAGCCGGTCATTCAGGTCGCGCGCGGTATCCAGGAAACCGCCGGTGTTGTCGTCCCAAAAGCGGCGCAAGGTAATTTGCATCAGCTCCAGGGCACGGTCAAAGTACATGCGAGCGCCGGAAACTTCATAAGCGTCCAAGAGCGCTGCGACCATGAACACCTGGTCGTCCAGCAACCCATCGACGCGAGGCTGTCCGTTCACGAGACTGTGGTACATCCCTCTTTCGGGATCGTAGGCCTTGGCGAGAAGGAGGTCGAGAGTTGCGAGGGCCCTATCGCGCGCCCCCGCCAAGCCCAGGACCTTAAACGCCTCGAGGAGAGCGGAAACCATCATCCCGTTCCAACTGGCGTAGATCGTCTTGTCCACAAAAGGCGTCGGCCGCTTGGCACGCGCTTCCAGCAGCTTGGCCTTGGCCCTGGCCAGAACCTGGCTGACCTCCTCGGACTTCAATCCCACACGGGCCGCAATGGCGTCGAGGGGTTGGTCAACGAACAGGACGTTCTTGGCCGGATTGTGCTGCATCTCACCCTGAGGCTCGACGTGGTAATTAAGTGATATCACGTGCGCCTCGAGCGGGTCGAGAACCGCCTTGGTCTCCTCCAAAGTCCAGGTGAAGTAATCGCCATCATCTTCCAAGCTGTAGTCAGCGTCCTGGCTGGCGTAGAATCCGCCTTG
>CAWHWE010000001.1:0-16492 GCA_963832915.1 uncultured Acidobacteriota bacterium | reverse complement strand
AGATCACCTCGCTGGGCCGGGCATTGAGAAGCTTGGCAACCTGCTGGCGAGCCTTCTCCACCGCGTTCTTGGCCCGCTGGCCGTACCAATGGATCGAAGAGGCGTTGCCGAAGTCCTCCAGCAGGTAAGGCTTCATCGCCTCAAACACTTCCGGCGCCAGCGGCGTCGTCGCGTTGTTGTCCAGATAGACTCTTCTCACTGTTGCTGCTTTACCCCGACCCGATGTCATTCTGAGGCCCCGTTCTTTGGGGGCCGAAGAATCCCTGCAGTTTGTTTGCAGGAACAAACCTCTGTCCGGCAACCCATAGTGCGCTGGATGGATTATCCCTGACAATTTCAGGTTAACTGACCGCCCCAGTGAAGTCAAACGCCCTAAGGGCCCGGTCCTGGTGTCATTTGGGCTGGGATCGCATTAGAAATGCCGGTCATTCCCGCGAAAGCGGGAATCCAGCCCGTCAACAGCGCGATTCCGAAGGTTTGGGGAGTGGATTCCCGCTTTCGCGGGAATGACTGCGACCTGCAGGGCTCGATTGACAATGCTGCGCCCTCGATACCGCATCGGCCTTTTGGGCGAGCCAGGGGGCGCCGACATAAAATGCAATGTCGGCGCCACCCGCTGATGAGCATTCTTCTCGACCAAGGCACACCCGTTCCCCTTCGCTCATTCCTTGCAGGTAGGACTACATTGATTTGGCAGCGCGTGATTTATAAGTTACAATAAAAACGCGATCGAGATTCGCCACTACGTCAGCCGCGGCGGAAAAGATGTCTTTGACGATTGGCTGTCGGAACTGGCGGACGCCCGCGCACAAGCGAAAATTGCGACGTGAATTAACCGGCTCGCCACCGGGAACTTTGGTGACTGCATGCCGCTGCGACACGGTGTGTGCGAGCTGCGGATAGATTGGGGACCAGGGTACCGGGTCTATTACGCGATGGTGGGGAAGGTGTGCGTTTTGCTTCTCTGCGGCGGCGACAAACGAAAACAGTCATCCGACTTTGACCGGGCGCTCGAGTACCTCAAGGATTATAAGGAAAGGACCGAAACCTCATGAAACGTAAAGCCAGCGTCTCCCACGACGAGGCCATCGTTCGGCGGCTCCGCAAGGATTCGGATTTTGCCGCCGAGTACCTCAAAGCGGCATTGGAAGATGAGGACGAACCCCGCGTTCTGCTGATTGCCCTGCGCCACCTCGCCCAAGCTCAGGGCATCGCCAAAGTTGCCAAGTCCGCCGGCATCGAGCGCGAGAGTCTTTACCGGGCATTGTCAGTCCACGGCAACCCTCGCCTGTCCACCTTGGTTGCCGTCACCAAGGCAATCGGGCTCAGACTCACCGTCGAAGCGGCTCCATAATTTGCGGGGGGCCTCCTATTGCCTTTTATGGATGCGCCCCACGAGCACGGGCAACATCTCTGTCACCGCGTCCTATCCGTGGCCTGTTCTGGCTTCTTAACGGCCGCCGACATAAAATGTGATGTCAGCGCCGCCCGCGAAGAATCCCCGCAGTTTCTGTGAAGGCCACCACGGGCCCGCTGTCATTCCGAGCGTAGCGAGGAATCTCGCTCCGGTCTACGGAGGAAGGTCCATCCTTGATCCCCGGAGGGGATCGATTTAGTAGCCGGGGGCAACGCCCCCGGAAAACGTTCCCCCCGCCGGGGTTCGACCCTGAAAGGGTCGAATCCGCGTGGCCTCACGCCGGTCTTGCGTCCCCCAGTGCAGGGTAATACGACCCCTTCAGGGTCGGGGAACGAACATCGTGCATTCCGGGGGCGTTGCCCCCGGCTACTATCTTGTGCCCTTGCAGGGCACGAAAGTCCTACCCTTCGTCTTTGCGCCGGTGGCGGCTTTGGCAGTAGTATTGCCCTAGCGCAAAAATGGTGAGTGACCAAACCACATTCCAGCCCAGCCAGCCAGCGGCCATCAAGGTCTCCGCGGGACTTCAAGGTATTTTGTCCCTTATCGGATTCACCTCCGTTATCGCCCAGATTGTCCTGATGCGCGAACTGATCGTGGTCTTTTACGGAAACGAGATTTCGCTCGGCATCATGCTAGCGGGCTGGCTGCTTTGGACTGCCATTGGCTCGAGCGTGTCAGGTCAGGTTTCCGCGCGTTTGAGCAACTCCCGGAAATTCATGGCCTGTTTGGAAACCCTCATTGCTGCGGCTTTCCCGCTGACCATTCTAGCTGTACGCGCCAGCCGGCCTTTGTTTCAGTCAGTCCCAGGAGAGATGCTTGGCCCGGCTCCGATGTTCCTCACCTCCATCGCCACGCTTAGCGTTTTCTGCCTGCTCTCGGGCGGTCTATTTGCGGCCGGCAGCAGGCTGTGCGGTGACGAAGCGCGTACCTCCACTGCCTCCGCAGCTAGTTCTGTATACCTGTTGGAAGCTGCGGGTTCGGGCCTGGGGGGCGTACTGGCAAGCCTTGTTTTGATCCGGCATTTCACCTCCTTCGAAATTGCCCTCTTCGTGGCGCTGCTCAACTTGCTGGCGGCGGCTTGGGTGGGGGTCCGCACGACTTCTTACCGCCGCGTCCTGCTGGCGCTGCTTCTCATGGCTGCGCTCCTGATTCCGCGCGCCGCTCGCTGGCTCGAGGCCAAGTCGCTGGCCCTGCTGTGGCATGGTTTTAGCCTCGTGGAGTCACGGAATTCCGTTTACGGCAATCTGGCGTTGGTGGCGACGAGCGAAAGCCGCAGCCTTTTCGAGAACGGGTTGAGGGTTTTGACCGTGCCTGACGCTTCGGCCGCAGAGGAGTCCGTACACTTCGCGCTCCTCGAACACACCGCGCCTCGATCCGTGCTGCTCATCGGGGGTGGCATCAATGGCAGCCTGGCCCAAGCCCTCCAATACTCCACCTTGGAGCGCCTCGATTATGTCGAACTGGACCCGGCCATACTCGGTGTCGCAGAGCGCCAATTTGCGCAAGCTTGGAATCGCGTGCGCAGCGACCCGCGCGTCCGCATCCACCCCATGGATGGGCGGTTGTTCCTCAAAACCAGCAACTCGCGTTTCGATGTCATCATCATTAACCTGCCAGACCCCTTCACGGCGCAACTGAACCGCTTTTATACTCAGGAGTTTTTCACCGAGGCGGCGGAGAAGCTCAACCCCGGCGGAGTCCTGTCTTTCCAGGTGACAGCCTCGGAGAACTACATCAGCGGGGAACTGGCTGACCTCTTGAGATGCCTCGAAAAGACGCTGCGCGTAGTATTCCCCCAAGTGGTCGCCATCCCGGGCGAGACGGTGCACTTTCTTGCTGCAAATCGGCCCGGCTCGCTCACTCTCGATTCCGCAGAACTCATGACCCGGCTTCGCGAGCGCCGCATCCGCACCCAGTACGTGCGCGAGTACTACATCCCCTTCCGCATGTCTCGGGACCGCATGCTCGATCTCCAATTGCAAATTGAGCCGCAGCCCGCCACGCCCATCAACCGGGATTTCACCCCCATCGCTTACTATTTTGATGTGGTTCTTTGGAGCTCGCGATTTCACTCCCACTGGGGCGAGTTACTGGAATCCCTGGCGCGTCTTAAATTCGGTGCGGTAGCGGGCGCCTTGGCCCTCGGCCTGTTGGGTCTGGCGCTGGTTGGGGCGCTCTATGAGCGCATCAAAGCTGCACGGCATCGAAGTAGCGGCGATCCCGCAGACGCGGGATCGCCGCTACACCGCCGCAACGCCACGCTGGGCCTTTGCGTTGCCGCCATGGGATTCACGCTGCTGGGTCTTGAAGTACTGCTCTTGCTCGGGTTCCAGGCCCTTTACGGATACGTTTACCAACAACTGTCTATCCTGGTGGCCGTTTTCATGGTGGGGATGGCGGCAGGGGCGTGGCTGGCCTTGAGAAACACGAAGCTGGGAAGTTCGTCTGACCTCAACGTCGGCTGGCGCAGAGCGAAGCTCTGCGCTCCGCGATTTCTAATCCCTGGAGACCGCAGAGCTTCGCTCTGCGCCAGCCAGAGGTTTGAGTTTCTCAGACTCGCGCTCCTGCAACTTCTGGCCGCGGTGGCCCCTCTTCTCCTCTACGCATTATTCGTTTTGCTCGAGCGCGTCAGAAGTCTGTCAGGGCTTCTCGCCATCAGCCAGTTGGTCTTCCCGGTGCTGGCTCTGATCGCGGGCTTCGCGGGCGGATACCAGTTCCCGCTGGCCAGCCGCATTTACTTCGCGCCTTCAGACAATTCCAAGCGCAACCCCGGGATGCTTTATGCCCTTGACCTGCTCGGGGCGTGTCTGGGAGCCGTGGTGCTCAGCGCCTACTTGCTCCCGGTCTATGGTTTCCTGCGAACCGCCATGCTCATGGCCGTGGTGAACCTGGCCCCGGCGGCACTGGCGGCCCTTGCGGCTTTTGAGTCGAGGGTTCGTCGAACGTAGGGGGTTTTGGAGCGGTCGGCTCTGCGAAGACCAGGGCGGAAAACATGAACAGGTCGACATCCTCGTCCTTCCAGGATTGCTCAGGAAGGCCCGCTTTCACGCACACCTGTTCAAGGAAAGTGTTCCTGTTCCAACCTTCTTCCTTAGGCACTTGAGGCAGCAGCACGCCTTCAATATCCCCCTTGCGGATGAGCAGTCCGTGCTGGCCTACATGGATCTGATCGATGTCCTCAACTTTGCGCAGCGGGGAAAGCACCGAAATCTCGTATTCCAGAATCCCCAACTCGCTCTCGCTCACCGGCCGGAAGCGCCGGTCCTGAAGTGCGGCGTAGGCGGCCACATCCCGGACCGTTTCGGCGAGCGGTTTTATAGGCGACATATAGCCAATGCAACCGCGCAATTCTCCATGCTCCTTCAAGGTCACGAAAGCGCCGCGGGCGTTCCGGAGGGCTTCAGGTTCGTCCGCGGGCGGCGAGTAGAGCTTCTTATCTCGAACCGCAGTTTCAACGGACTGGCGCGCGATCTTCAGAAGCTCCTGCTTCTCGGCGGGAGTGAGCGAGAATTCAGCGCTTTTGCGCCCGTGCTTTTTGTTTTCTTCTTCTGCCACCAGCGCCACCGCCCCGTAGCCGACCACGCGGCTCTTGTCGCCCGTGACGTCTCCTGAATTTGCGTACATGAGGATCTGCGCGTGATGGGCGCCCAGGCGCTCGGCGGCAATCATGGCAGCGACGATGGGCCCGCCTCCGCAGGGGCCTTTCCAGATGTCACGCTCGATGTTTTGTGAGAGGGTCAGGTAATCCCAATCTTCGATCGTCTTCAGAATCTGGTGGTCCATCCGCTCTGCCTCATCGTAGGGGTGATAATGGGAAAGGTCGGAGCTGACCAATATGAGCGTGTCCGTGCCCTGTACTGCCTTAGCGAGAGCGATTCCCAGCGCGCGGCAAGCGTCGTAACTCGGGTCGCCCATGACGATGGGCACCATCTTGAACTGTCCCAGCACCCGCTGCAAGAATGGCAGTTGGTCCTCGAGGGCGTGTTCACCATACCGTGCACCCTGCACTTCCACTTCTCCGTGTCCACGTCCCGAGATCTTGATTGTCGAGCTCAATTTGACGAGCTTGGTGGCAAAGTCTTTGTCCACGGGGACGTTGCCGAAGGGTGTTTGGTAAGCCTCTCCGTCATAAATGGAGGCGAAGGGAAATGACTCGTAATGCGAGGGGGCAATCACTACGACGCGGTCGTACTTCCTGCCTTTGAGCTGTATATACGAGTAAGCTGCCACGCCGCCGGAGAATTGGTAGCCCGCATGAGGACAAATCAGCGCCACCAGGTTGCCTTCCAGTTTCTCAGGCGTCGCCTGCGCCAGAAATCCGTCGATCATTTTCCCCAGTTCGTTCGGGTCTGCGGGGTAGAACCCCCCTGCCACATAGGCAGGCCTGATCTTATGCTCCGCACTCATGCCAAGATCCTTCAAGCCAACCACAAACAATACGATGGGGACAAGCAGGGCAAATAGCAATAGAGTCAGTTGTACCTTCATGTCTGGACCTTTGGCGAGGACTCTCGGGCAGGCAAGTCGCAAGTATACACCTGAACTGTCCTGTGGGATTGTCTTTCATCGAACTTGGAAGGTCATCACACGTCCCTGGGAACGCCAAGCCCCAGGCGTTCTTCTCCAGAGTAAACCACAAACCGTCGGTTGCGAAGGAATCCGACCAAAGTAAGCCCAAACTCGCGCGCCATCTGAACGGCCAGGCTCGAGGCGGCGGAGACCGAAGCCAAGAGCGGGATTCCCGCCATTAGTGATTTCTGGATGATCTCAAATCCCCCCCGGCCACTCGCCAGCAGCGCGTAGTTGGAGAGAGGAAGGTGGCCCTGCAACAACGCCCACCCCACGAGTTTATCCACCGCGTTATGACGGCCCACATCTTCCCTCAAGGTGAGCAACTTCCCGGAAGGGTCGAACAAAGCGGCCGCGTGCAGCCCCCCGGTTTGCCCAAAAACCGTTTGGGCGGGCCGCAGGGTTTCCGGAAGGCTGCAAAGGACCTGAGGATCAAATCGGAAATCAGGATTTGGCCGCGTGATTCCGGGGGCGTAGAGGGCTTCGAGTGACGTCTTACCGCACAGCCCGCAACTGGAGGTGGAGAGAAAATTCCGCTTCGTCTCTTGAGTTCGAGGGATGGCCCCTGCCTTCAGTTCCACGCGCACGGCATGGTGCTCGGCCTCAGAATCGTCTGCCCAGTCAAGGCTTACGATCTCCTCACGCGACCTGACCATCCCCTCCGTAAACAGGAACCCCGCCGTCAATTCAAAGTCATCACCCGGGGTTCGCATAGTCACTGTGAGTGCTTGGTCTGCAACCTGGATGAGCAGGGGCTCTTCCCCTGCCAGAGAGTCATTTAACCTGCGAACCTTTCCATCATTCCACTCGGACACGAGGGAAGGTTGCGCAGATCGCCGGTTCGACTCTTCTCCGTTCATTCCCTGAACCTCACCAGATTTCTCAAATACCCCAATGGCATTTTCCCGAACCCGCGGACTTATTGCAAGCACGTTCGGTATAAATGGCCGTCTGCCGATCCAACTCTGATATTTCCCCCAAGGTCAGTTAACCCGAATTCCTAAGTTGAGCGAGGTTGCTGGTTTGACCGAATGGAAAAACCCCTCACCCGCTGTCCCGATCCACTTCATCGGGAAGCGGGACGGGTGAGGGGTTGCTTGATGGCGCCCGGCAGCCCGGAGTGAGGCAATTGTCAAGCGCACTGTTCTATTCTCGCGCAGGTTTGGTCGAAGCGACTTCAGGCTGATGGGTTGGAGCGGACCAGCGCTCCTTTGTCCGACACTCCTGTTCATGAGAACGTTTTGTCCGGTTAGAGACGAAAATTTGTGGCGACATACCTCAATTTAAGACAAACCGCAGTATAATCCCTAATGCCGAGGGCCGAACAGGACCTTCAGGTGTTCTCTTTTGCAGGCGTGCAATCCCATGCGAGCCCAACAACGTTACCGCGAAACTCACGGCGGCAAAAGGCAGAGTCTAAGACAGCTCCAGGAATCGATCGTCGCCCAGGCGGTTCGTCAACCCGGCGAAATCAGTCGAATCGCCAGGGAGGCGCAAGCTCCTGAGGCGACTCTGCGCGGGGTGCTTTCCTTCTACGCCGATTTCCAAAGCAAGTCGGACCAGATGCGGGTTTGCCAGGGGACTTCCTGCAAACTGGCCGGCGCAGCGGCCCTGGCCTCTTCGCTTCGGTCCCGCTTTGCGTGCCAGGATGTTTACTGTCTGGGCCATTGCGATCGTTCCCCCGCGGTGCTGAGTGAAGAGGGCGAGGTGTTTACAGGGGACCAAGCGCTGGCACTGGCGAGCGGGGCCTCGGAGAAGACGGTTGCTCATGAACATCGAACCAGCCTGCGATGTTTGGCGCCTGAGCCTATCGTTTTGCGTCACGTGCTCAAGGGAAACGCCAGCGACCTTGCCGCGGCACGCGCCCAAGGTATTTACCAGACGCTGGCCCAGGCCCTGCGCGGAAGCCCGCAAGAAATTCTCGATGTGGTGGAGCATTCCGAGCAGCGGGGGCGCGGCGGCGCGGGCTTTCTAACCGGTGCGAAGTGGAGCAGTTGCGCCCGTGCGCCGGCGCAGCCCAAGTACGTGGTGGTGAATGGTGACGAGGGTGATCCCGGGTCATTCATTGACCGCGTGCTGATGGAAGACGACCCCCACTCCGTATTGGAGGGTCTGATTCTTTGCGCTTATGCCGTGGGCGCAAGCCAGGGAATCATCTTTATCCGTTCCGAGTATCCGCGAGCGATCGCGCGCATGCGCCAAGCCATTGTTGCCGCCTACGAGCAGGGAATCCTTGGCGCCTCTGTGCTGGGCAGCAAGTTTGCTCTCGAAGTCTCGATATGCACGGGCTTGGGAAGTTACGTGTGCGGGGAAGAAACCGCCATGCTCAATGCCATCGAAGGATGGCGCGGGGAAGTGCGCATTCGGCCTCCCTACCCGGCAATCGAAGGGCTGTATGGAAAGCCGACGGTGGTGAATAACGTCGAGACGCTGGTCAGCATTCCGTTCATTGTGGAATGGGGCGCGGAAGTTTACGCAGCTTTGGGTACGGCGCGGAGTAAAGGCACAAAGGTGTTTTCCTTGAATCACGGTTTCGCCCGCCCCGGCCTGGTGGAAGTGGAATTCGGGGCCACCTTGCTGGAGGTTATCGAGGAGGCGGGTGAGGGCGCGGGGGGCAAACGCCTCGAGGCGGCGATCCTCGGCGGGCCCATGGGGAGCGTGTTGTTGCCGCATGAATGGAGCGTGCCGGTTTGTTACGTGCGCATGGCCGAAGAGGGCATTCAACTGGGACACGGAGGCCTGGTTGCCATCCCCGAGGGGACCGACTTTAGAGTCCTGCTGGAGCATTGGCTGGAATTCATGATGGACGAGTCGTGCGGCAAGTGCGTACCTTGCCGGCTCGGCTCCAAGCGCGCTTGGCGTGTACTGCACGAGCAGGAGGGGACAGCTTGCCGGGCGCGGCTGGGCCGGTTGTTCGAGGCCATGGAGGCAGGGAGCCTCTGCGCTTTTGGACAGTCCATGCCTCGCCCCATGCGCAAATTGATGGAAAGATTCGGCGACTCGATTTTCAAATCCGGAGGCCGCCTTTGAACCGCGCTCAAGCCTGGATCAACAACCAGACGATTGAAATCTGCGAGGGAGAAACCATTCTCCAGGCAGCCCGGCGGCTCGGTGTGGAGATCCCCACGCTTTGCTACACTCCCGGGCTCACCCCCGAGGGAGGATGCCGGCTCTGCCTGGTGGAAGTTAGTCGCGCCAGCCGGCCGGTGGGCGCGTGCCACACCCCCATCCAGCCCGGGATGCAAATTGCGACGCACACGGAGAAGCTGGAATCCCTGCGGCGCGAGATCCTGGCGCTTTACCTGGAAACGGATGAGGATCGGGAGTTTCGAACTGATTCGCAGGAGAGCGAATTCACCAGGTTGCTGGCCCGCTACAGACTCCAAGCCAAACCTGTAGCGCCGGCGTCTCGCCCGCCGTGGCAGGAGCGTCTCGCTCCCGCGCGCGGGCAGGATGCCCATCCCGCCGGCGCGGGAGGCGAGACGCCCGCGCTACACGCTGGGCCCTCGCAATCCGGCGAGTTCATCGATCAAAGCCACACGTATTTACGTTTCGATCCTCGGCTCTGTATCAGTTGCCGTCGCTGCTTGAATACTTGCGAGCAGATTCAGGGGCAATTTGTTTACGGAATCGCCGGCCGCGGCCCCGCGACTCATCTCATCTTTGGTCCGAGCGAACGCTTTGACGCCAGCGCCTGTGTGGCCTGCGGCGCCTGCGTTGACCAGTGTCCAACCCACGCCCTCAGCGATCGCGATCGCTGGGAAGCAAAACCTGCGGAGCGGGTGACCCAGTCGGTTTGCGGCTACTGCGGGGTAGGCTGCCGCATCGAAATCGAATCGGCAGGCGAGCGCGTCCTGCGCATTCGGGGCGTGCCTGACGCTGCCGTCAACAGGGGACACCTCTGTGTCAAGGGCCGCTACGCTCACGACTATCACCACTCAGACGACCGGCTGACCCGGCCATTGAAGCGGGTGGGCAGCGATTGGCTTCCCATTTCCTGGGACGAGGCGCTCTCCTTCGCCGCCCAGCGTTTATCAGGCATCCGCGACCGCTACGGGCCGAACGCTCTGGGCGGGTTGGCTTCCTCCCGCTCCACCAATGAAGCCTCCTACTTGCTGCAAAAGCTGTTTCGCACCGTAATCGGAACCAATAACGTGGACTGCTGCGCACGCGTGTGCCACTCCTCCACGGCTTTGGCTTTGCAGAAAGTCACCGGCACCGGCGCCGCATCGGTCTCTTTTGCGGATATCGAATCGGCGCGTTGCATCGTGCTGGCGGGAGCGAATCCCACCGAAGCTCATCCGGTAGTAGGGGCGCGCCTCAAACAAGCCGTGCTCAGAGGCGCACGGTTGATCGTGATCGACCCTCGGCGCGTGGAGTTGGCCGAATATGCTGACCATCATCTTCAGGTTCGGCCGGGCTCGAACGTGCCCTTGTTTAATGCCCTGGCGAAGGTGCTGGTGGATGAAGGGTTGATCGACTTGGCCTACTTGGAAGAGCGCGTCGAAGGATTTCCTGAATTTCTCGAGTTTCTCCAGACGCTCTCACTCGAAGCCGCGGCCACGCAGGCGGGCGTGCCTTCCGCAAAGATTTACGAAGCTGCGCGCTTGATGGGAAGCCTGCGGCCGGTTCTTTTCGTCACCGGACTGGGCCTCTCGGAGCTGACGCAGGGTACTGCTTCGGTCATGACCATGGCCAACCTCGCCATGCTGACAGGAAGCATCGGCCGCCCCGGCGCCGGCATGTTGCCCCTGCGCGGGCAGAATAATGTGCAGGGAAGCGCCGACATGGGAAGCATGCCGGGCCAACTGACGGGATACCAGTCTCTGCGCGATCCGGAAGTGCGCCACCGGCTGCAACAGGTCTGGGGCAAGGTTCCACCTGAGGAGCCGGGCTTGACGATTCCGGAGATGATCGACGCCGCGGCGCGGGGCGACCTGCGCGGTCTCTGGATTCAGGGCGAAGACATTGCGCATAGCGACCCCAATGAAGCGCATGTGATCGAGGCGCTCTCCCATCTGGATTTCCTGATGGTGCAGGAAATGTTCTTTTCCGAAACGGCGCGGTACGCGCACCTGGTGTTGCCGGCCGCAGGAGCGCTGGAGCAAGAGGGAACTTTCACCAACGGCGAGCGCCGCATTCAGCGGGTGCGGCCGGCGGTGTGGCCTCCTCAAGGCGCCCGGCCGGATTGGAGCGTCATACGCGACGTGGGCGTCGCCATGGGCGCATCCTGGCATTACCTGGAACCGGCCGAGGTCATGGATGAAATCGCGCGTGTGGCGCCGCATTTGTTTGGCGGAGTGAGCTATAACCGCCTCGGGGCGGACGGGCTCCAATGGCCTTGCCCGGAGCCCGGCCACATTGGGACAGCCAGAGTCCATACGGAAGGTTTCGTTCGCGGTAAAGGCCGCCTGGTTGCCATCGGCTACGTTGCAAGCCCCGAGCAGTGCTCGGAAGACTTTCCATTTGTTTTGGTGACCGGGCGTGTGCTGGATCATTACAACGTGGGCAGCATGACGCGGCGCACGGCCCAGCGCGAACTGGTGGGAGAGGACCTCTTGGAGATTCACCCCGATGACGCCGCGGCAAAAGGCCTTGCCGCCGGTGATTTCGTCGAGTTGGAAAGCCGGCGCAGCCGCGCACGGGTGCGAGTCACCTTGTCGCAGCGCGTGACTCCCGGAACGCTGTTTCTTGCCTTCCACTATCCCGAAACACATACCAACCGCCTGACCAGCGCCTACACCGACCCGGAATCCAAATGCCCGGAATACAAAATCACCGCCGTCCGGTTGCAGCCGATTCACTCCGTGCCTTTGACCTGAGCGGCAAGCTCACACCCGGCACCAGGCACCTGACACTAGCCCGCATTTCTCACCACGCGAACTTTCTTCATCAGCCCACAGGAAGGGCGGGGCTTCAGCCCCGCCGAGAGACGGGATTTTGGGGAGTGCCCTGGCTCGCCGCCCTCGCAGTCCCGCAGGCGCGGGACTGCGAGGGCGGCGAGCCGGAAGGATACTTGAGAATGTCCTAAAACGGCGGAGCTAAAGCTCCGCCCTTGCCTAACGTGGTGAGAAATCCAGGCTAGCAGGCAGTAAGCAGAAGGCAGTCCGAGGCGGCCAGGAGTAAGAAGGCAATTCATAATTCACCATTCATCATTTCGTAATTCACAAATCACCATTCACCATTCCCAACTCCCCCAAGCCGCCGCTCTTCCGTCTCCTGAATCCTTCCGCCTCGGCGGACTGAATCCTGAAGCCCGTCCAGCATAACTAGTTCACTAGCCTTTCCTTTCACTTCTCTGTGTCTTAGTGTTTCTGTGGTGAGAAGTCTGTATCACAATTTTCTCACAACTTTTTTGTGATGTATGCCACCTCTTGGCAATTGGGTTAGAATGCACAGTTGCCCCGGGAACGGCACTGCGGACTGCCATGATCACTCGACGTTGATGAAGACGTCCTGAACCTCTACAGGATCAAAATCTGACCTGTGGCAAGCGCGCCGCCTTGACCCATCGTGCGGAGGTAATTCTAATGCTGAATCGAAGGAACCTCATTCAAGGCGCGGCGGTCGCCCTCGCCATGTCGCCGTTCAATCCGCTCCCCGCGCTCGCCGCGGAGGCGAAACGGGTTCGCATCACGGACGTTGAATCCTTCCAGGTGCGCGTACCCGGCGGGGACGAAAGCAATTCCCTCGCCGACTATAGCTACGGAGTCAGCCGCGTACATACGGATGCGGGCGTCACCGGGACCGCGTTTCTCCCCTGCCCGGAGGAAATCCTGCAAGGCTGGGTGAAGCCGGCGCTGGTGGGCGAAGACCTCTTCGCGATCGATCGTCACGTGGATCGGCTTCAAGCCCAGCGTGGCGAATCGGGCGTGCAAATCTGGTCTGGAGTCGAGCATGCGATGTGGGACGCCGTGGGCAAGATCGCGAACCTCCCCGTGGCAAAGCTTTTGGGCGGCGCGCGCGATAAGCTGCGAGTCTATCGCACCACCGTGTTTCCCTATTCGGCGGCGAAAGCGGCGACGCACCCGCTGCTTGAAACGGACGAGTCCGAAATTTCCTACGACGAGCAGGCCAAGTTCGCCGTCCGCCTGAAAGTGAATGGCTTCACGGGCATGAAGATTCGCGCCTGGCGGCCGAGACCCATGGACGATGTCGAGGCGGTGAGGGTGATCCGCGAGGCCGTTGGTCCCGACTTCAAAATCATGTTGGACCGCACCGCCGTGCGGCCCGGCCGGGTCTGGGACTATCCCACCGCCCTCCAGGTCTGCCGTGGGCTCGAAAAGTACGACGCTTACTGGCTGGAAGAACCATTCGACGGCCATGACATCTACGGCCCCGCGCGTCTGGCCGCCGAAGTCGACATCCTGATCACCGGCGGGGAGCTGGGCAAGAGCTTGTATGAGTTCCTGGAATTCCTGGTCAACCAAACCTACGATGTGGTGCAGCCCGATACTCGTATCTGCGGCGGCATCTGGACGGCGCGCAAGATTGCCCTGCTGGCGGAATCGTTCGGCGTGCCGTGCATCCAGCACGGGACCGCCTCTTTGGCGCTGGCGGGCTATATCCAAGCCGGCTGCGCGATGAACAATTGCGAGTGGCAGGAGATTATCGGCGGACCGAATCTGCCCCAGGAACAGTGGGCGCCCGCCCGCAAGCTGGTGCGCACCCCGGATGTGTTCAATATTGAGAAAGGTTATATCCTGCTGCCTGATCTGCCGGGACTTGGCCTCGACATCAACGAAGATGCCCTAAAGGAGTACCGCGTCCATGCATAACGACTTTTCGCGTCGAACCTTTCTGGCCTTGCCTGTCGGATTGGCCGCAATCGACACACTCCGCGCGGCGGTGAAGCCCGTGCGTATCGCCGACATCGACCTTTTCACGGTGGACGTTCCCGTGACCCGGGCCGAAAACGCGGCTGGCGTGCAACATAGCCACGCGGTGGTAAAGCTGGTCACCGACGCCGGCGTCACCGGATATTCGTTTGCTGGTCCTTATCCGGGCCCGCCCCGCCCCGTTATTAAGCAAGCGTTGGTAGGCAAGGACCTGTTCAATGTCGACGGCCTATTGCGCGAGGGTTTGTGGCGGTGGGGCGGCATCGAACACGCGGTTTGGGACGCCATCGGCAAGATTGCCGGACAACCGGTGTTCAAGTTGCTCGGCGGCCGTGAAGACCGCGTCAACGCCTATCTCACCTGCGTCTGGCCCGGTCCGGCCGACCAGCAGCAGGTTCCCTTCAATGATCAGGTTGACATGGCTGTGCGCATCAAGCGCGCCGGTTTCAAAGGCATGAAGATTCGCGTTTGGCGGCCGAATCCGATGGATGACGTCGAGGTGTGCCGTCTCATTAAGGAAGCCACCGGCCCCGACTTTCACCTGATGTTTGACCGCACTGCGGAGGCGCCGGTAGTCGAGTCCGGCCAGCTTGTATGGGACTTCGAGACCGGCCTAAAGGTCGCGCGCGCCTTGCAGAAGGAGGGCGCCTACTGGCTCGAAGAGCCCTTTGCGCGCCCGGATTACGAAACGCCCGCGAAACTAGCCTCGATGGTGGACATCTTGATTACCGGCGGCGAGGGCTACGACTCGATCGATTCGTACCGCCAGTGTTTGCTTCACAGGACCTACGACATTCTGCAACCGGACGGCAACCACGCTGGCGGGATCTTCCGCTGTCGGCAGGTCGGCATTCTGGGAGAGTCTTTCCACGTCCCGGTGATCCTGCATGGGACGATGAGCCTGATGCTGGCCGGATGGCTCCAGGCGACGCTCGCCATGGGCGCTCCGTGGCAGGAAATGGCCCTGATCACCCCGCCTCTGCTGCCCGAGGAGCAATGGGCTCCTGGGATGAAGCTTCTTAGAAGCAAGCAGATGTTCACCATCGAGAATGGCCAATTGGTAGCGCCGCCCTATGCCGGCATTGGGCTCGACGTCGATGAAGATGCTCTCGACCGCTACCGGATCAGGACCTGACCTGGGGTGAGCCCTCGCTCCATGGCGCGACCTATCGTCCAATCGGTGCGCTCGGAGGAGCGAGCGTGATGGCGGGAGTTGACGCATGCCCATCACCATTCTGCGAAAAAAGATGGAGTCGCCGCTACAAATCTCCAGTCCCGCGTCCAATTCCGCAGGCGTGATGGCCTTCAAATCTTACTTGTGCGTCAAATAAGACGCCGTCATGAATTGGAATGGGGACTCGGGTCCTTGCATGAGATCACCGCCTCCAATCGCTCCAGGAATTCCCGGACTTCTCCCGGGTCGCGAAGGCAGAAGTTGGCTTTGGTTTTGGTTTGCCCACCTACGTGAACAGCCAACCCGTGCCGAAGGACCGCGAAGGCGGATTCATCCGAAGTATCGTCGCCGATGAAGATCGGCAGCGTGTCAACAGGAAGTCCCGCGAGAAGGCTTTGGGTGACGGGACCTTTTCCCACAATGGCACGGGGAAGTAACTCCCAGATTTTCTTCCCCTTCAGCAACCGCAGGTCAGGCTGGAAATGATCGCGGGCGGCAAGCATGACCTGTTCGGCAACCCGTTGCGCCGGTGGCTTGGCCCCACGGTAATGGACCGCCAGGGCATAACCCTTGTCCTCGACTTTGATGCCGGACGGAGCGGGGCGCCACTGGGAGAGCCAGAGCTTTGCTTGGCGCAAGAGCTGCTTTTGCGCAGGCGGAAGCATGACCCCACGCTTTTCCCAGCCGTGAAGACCCAGCAGGCGAACGCCGGGCACTTTTGCCCGCTGCCGCAGATCGGCCAACCGTCGACCGCTCATGATGTAGACACTCGATCCCGGATGTCGCGCCAGGCGGCGAAGGACCCGCCGCACGGATGGGTCGAGGCTCACCCCGTTAGGGTCGTCGTTTAGAGGCGCCAGAGTCCCGTCAAAATCCAGGAGCAACAACCAACGGTTCGTCGCCCGGAGTCGTCTTACCACCCGCGGCCAGGAATCGAAAAGGTGGCGAGGGGCCAGCGCAAGTCTGTCCTGATGGGGCGTCATCCCACCTCCACGTGCGTATCGAGCCGGATTTCACAGAGATCGGTGATCAGGTCCGCGGCCCAACGATAGATGTTGAAATTCCTCACGATTTGCCGCATGCGATACATCCGCGCGCTTCTTTCCGTAGGATCCATGACCAAGGCGAAGTGGATAGCGTCCGCTAACTGCTCGATGTCGTAAGGATTAACGATGATGGCGTCGCGCAATTCGCGGCTGGCGCCGGTAAAACGGCTGAGGATCAGGGCGCCCTGATCGTCTTCGCATGCCGCCACGTACTCCTTGGCTACAAGATTCATGCCATCGTGCAGGGATGTTACGAGGCACAGGTCCGCCGCCTTGTAATACCTCCGGATTTCCTGATGACTATGGTGCCGCTTCAAATAAAGGATGGGCTTCCATTGGTCGGTCTGAAACCGCCAGTTGATGCGGTCTGCTTCTGCCTCGACCTCTCCCAAGAGATCGTGATAGCGCTTGATATGGGTTCGACTGGGGGCTCCAATCTGGACAAATG